>NZ_CP186059.1:4800000-6784899 GCF_049315225.1 Micromonospora sp. WMMD729
TGTCATCCGACCCGCACCCGGGCTCGCCTGCTCTTGGCCGGCCTGGTCGGTTGGACCGGCAGGGCTTGCAGCCGCACGCCCACACGCCTCACGTACAGCTCTCGTCGCGCCACGGCGTCGCTCGCCGCGTTGAGCTGGTACCCCTCGATCCAGACCCATCCGTCGTACGTGTGCCGCTCGGGCAACTCACGGATGACGCGTACGACGATCGGGCGCAGAAACTGCACGCTCGCGGCGACGGTCAGGTGGACGAGGTCGCCGGCCTTCATCGGCCTCTCGTGCTTGTCGTCGGGCACGGTCCCCCCTTGCTGGCGTTGAGAAGGGGCCGCTCCCGTGAGTGCTCGCCCGCCGGAAGCGGCCCCGCTGCGAACGCGACCGCCGGTCTCGTGGTCCCTACCAGCCGCGCCGCCTGGTGACACTCTGCTGTGGAGGCCACTACGCTCGGAAGGTGTTCCAGGTCGCCGGGCCGGAGCTGGCGGAACAGACTCCGGACGTGTAGCGCCTCGGGTAGTCGATCTCCGAGCTGAGGAGCCTTGAATGGCTGACGTGCCGAGCCCGCTGGCGGACTTCATCGTGGGCGAGATCCGGCGCGCTCGGGGTGCGTCGGGAATGACACAGGAGGCGTTCGGGCGAGCGGCGGGCTTCAGCGCGTCCCACGTCAGCGCCGTGGAGAGCGGCACCCGAGCGCTGACGATGGACTTCATCAAGGGCGGTGATCGGGCGCTGAAGAACGGCGGGCTCTTCGAACGCCTGGCGACGACGTTCGGCACCCCGTCGTGGTTCCTGCCCTGGCTGGACGCCGAGCAAGAGGCGACCCAGCTTCGCTACTTCGAGCCCAACCTGATCCCCGGCCTGCTCCAGGTGGAGCACTACGCACGCACCGTCCTACGAACGGACGAGAGCCTCACCGACGACGAGGTAGAGCAACGGGTACAGGCGCGCATGAGCCGGCAGGCAATCCTGACCGGCGAGCGCCGGCCGCAGTTCGTCGCCGTGCTGGACGAAGGCGCGATACGGCGTACCGGCGATGACCTGGGCGGAATCATGGCTCAGCAGATCGCCCACCTCATCGCGATGGCCGAGCTTCCACATGTTCACGTCCACATCGTTCCGGCCGCCAGCGGCCTACACATCGGGCTGTCCGGACCGTTTGCGCTGGCCCGGTCGAAGGAGGGCGCGTGGGTAGGCCACCTCGAAAACCAGCTTGGCGGGGACGTCATCGACAAGGACGATGAGGTGGCTACGCTTCAGGCAAGGTGGGAGAGCGTCCGGAACGAAGCACTCCCGCGCCGGCAGTCCATCGACCTGCTGAAGGAAGTGGAGAGCCATCATGGACCTCAGTAACGCCCGGTGGCGCAAGTCCACCCGCAGCGGCGCGAGCGGCGGCAACTGCGTCGAGGTCGCCGACAACCTGCCCGGCGTCGTCGGTGTACGGGACAGCAAGGACCCCACCGGTCCAGCCCTCGCGTTCGACCCATCGGCCTGGCGTGCGTTCGTCACCCTGGTCCCTGAGCGGCGGTAATCGGCGCGAGTCGGAAACGCCCGTGGAGGCCGGCGCGAACGAGATGCGTTTACTTGCCAGGGCCGCCCGGCTGTTTGCCTGACCGCGAGCAGAACTGACATGCCCATCCGAAGCTGAACCCGAAGAGATCGCCCGCCTGCGCCGCTTAACCAACCAGTACGTCGCCGCCACAAATTGGGCGGGTACGTGGAGCGGGCGTGGCAGCTCCACGATGGGCACCTCAACGCTTTCAACATGTTCTTGGAAGGGAAGTACGACCCGGCGACGGAGAAGGGCCAACCTCGCGTCCCCTGACCGGCCACACCCGCAGTCACCAACCCGACAGACCGTCCCCTCACCGTGCCCGCGCCGGCCAGCATCAACGGTCGATCGCAACGTGGGGAGCACACCTTGACCGACCAACATCCGCAGCAGCCGGCCCAGCCGTACACGCAGGCCCCGCCCATTTACCCGGCGCCGCAGCAGTGGCCCAGCCCGCCCGCCGACACGCACGGCCGCCCCGGGCAGGAGGCGCCCCAGCCGGCCAGGTCGAGCCGCACACCGCTGATCATCGCCGGGGCCGCGTTCATCGCCGTGCTCATCCTCGGCGTTGGCGGGTGGGCCGTGTACGACCGGTTCATCAAAGAGGACTCGGGGATCGCCGCCTGCAAGGCGATGGCCGCCGACAAGAAGATCGACGGCAGCCCCAAAACGTCCGGCGAAGACGACAAGATGACCGAGGCCGAGTACCGGGAAGCCCGCAAGATTTTCGAGGACTCCCGGTACGAGAAGATTCGCGAACATGGGACGGCGTTGATGGACATCGCCTGGCAGGTGGATCAGATGCCGGACGGTGAGAACGGCGGGGCTTTGGCGTTGCTGGGACCGATGGGCACGCACGTATCCGGGTTGCAGACGGCGTGTGCGGACGAGGGTTACATCGTGAAAATGGACTAGTGGCAGGCGCAGGGGAAGCATGGGAGAGCCTCTTCCTCGGCTGGTCGGCCTTCGCAGCGTTAGCGCGGTGTGGCCGGTCGCCTTCGGGTGGCCGGCTTACAACCGGCTGCGAGCTGGTGGGCGACGGACGGGTCGACCTGCACGCCGGATCATGAACGTGAAACTGCCCTGAGCGGGCGCTTCGTTTGCCAGGTGCCCGCTCAGGGCGTCGCCAGGGCGTCAGAGAGGATCACACCGCCCTCACGCCGTCTCAGGTCGAGCCATGGCGGGGTCAACATCCCACCGCAGAACGGCCCCGGACGAGCGTTCACTGGTGATCCTCACCGGGTAGGCGTGACTCGCTGCCCGCTCTCCCCGGTGACGCATCGAATGGTCACCTTCGCCCCAACCGATGCCGAGGACCGGGCAGCCACCGACTTCGACGCGTCCGACGTGTAGCGGATGGTCGGCAGCCAGCCGGCGAAAATCGTCGTAGTTAGTACCTGACTCCACGGAAGGGCCGGCCCACGAATCGAGCGCGACGGCGTCGCCCAGGACCATGCCGCACCGGTCGGCCGGTAGGTCACCCAGCAACCGGCCGGCGCTTTCTCCACCCAGATGAACTTCAAGCATCGTGATGGCCGGCTCGCCGAAGAACGGGGACGGCTGGGTGGCCGCCAGCACGGGGAGTCGACGGTCGGCGTTGACAGGTATGGCGATCGCTTCGAACAGCCATTCCTGAATATGGCCACCACCAGTTGCAGCAACCGCCGCCGCGCGATCCGACAGCCGCTGGCCAATGCTCGGCCAGATGTAGTCGAGGTGCCCCACCGTCGCGAGAACCAGGACACCGGACGGGGCAGCGACTACACCCAGCCCAACGAGTTCCACACGGACGAGTCTGGCTTTCAGGAACAGCGCTGTCACGGGAGCCCTCTGTTCTGGATCAAGGCACCGCGCTTCGCGCGACGAGGGCGGCAAGCCCGGCCGGCGGCAAGCCGCCCCGGCCGCCTACGGCGCGGCGCCGGGGCGGTGAGCCACCGACAGCCGCCGGGACACCGCCCTGCACTACACCAAGCCACGTGCGCCGCAACAGAGCAACAGTCAGGGGAGAGCCGGCTCCGGCTGCACGTGAGGCACCATCACCGCCTGAGCAAACGTCTTCCGGATACTCGCATAGTCGGCCGCCCGCACCGACCAGACCTTCCAATGCCCACTATCAACCATGACGATCTGCAGCTGCGGCAGACCTGCCTTGTCGTAGCGACGAAATCGCCATCGAGGACTTGCACACCCGAGGCGGCCAGCGCGACCATGTCCGACCAGGGAAGCCGCACACCGCCCGGTTCCCTCGACTGCTCCTCGACGGCAAGAGTGCCCTGCGGCCACACAGGCCGAACATCACCGTTGAACTCGACCCAGTACAACCGCCACCGTAGGGTGCCACCCCCCTCGGCAACCGACCCCATGACCTCGTCCAAGCCAACAAGAGTCCCGTCCACCCAGCAAGGCATACGAACGGCTTCCACAGCCTCACGATGCCTCACGGACCGTCCCGCGGCTATCCCGACCAAGGTCAGGACTTGTACGGAAGCCGACGTGGCGGGCCTACATCGAGCTTGGGGCTTCCGTCTGCCGCGCCAGTCCAACCCCGGGACTGGCTTGCCACCGGATCACCGGGTCGCGGCGCCAACTTCACCGCCAGGACGTGAACAGCCCTCCCCCGCTGCCGCTGGCCCCGACCCCAGAACCACTGAGCCGCAGCCCGGAGAGACCCCACGACGGCACAGCCTGACCAACCCGAGGCGAGTCCAACTGGGCGGGCGCTCAGGGCGTCTCCAGGGCGTCAGGGCGTCGTCAGGGCGTCAAACGCCGCCCAATGTTGACCACGAACGACCATCGACACCCGAACATAGAACCAGCTCAGAGCCTTGATCAGGTCTCTGAGCTGATGGGCGACGGACGAGTCGACCTGTACGCCGGATTGAGATCATCGCACCCCCGCTGACCAGGGGCGGAGCCTAGCGAAGGCCGCCGTAGGCCGTCGTCAGGCCGTCCGGTGTCATACGCGCGACGGCGCAGCCGACAGGGCCAGAGGCTTGCTACTGGTAGCGCCTGACATTCATGTCCCGCCGGAAGTCCCGGTACCTTCGCGCCGCTGCCCATGGGGGTCCGAACCCCACAGCGGCGCACCCACGAGGATTCGGCCACAGGCCCACGCAAGCTTCACCGATCCTTGTCAAGAACGACGTCGCTGTAGATCTCCCCGAACCACCCGCTATCAGGCACATCGCCAAACGCGTATCCCTCGCTTCAACGGCTGGCCCGGCGCTTCCGCGCGACTCCTGAATAAAGCCTTGATCAACGGCGATCTTCATCGCCTTCACCGAATTCGACGGCGGGCATCGCGCGTAGGTCGCTCACCGCCGACCACCTCTAAGCACGCTTTCCAGGGGCATCTTCTTCATCTTTACCCAATTGGGCGATTAAATTCGAATCTTGCGGGGGCGGCACCGCCGCCGAGGCAGCCTGTTGCGACTTAGACCTAAGCCTCGAAGCTATCTGATTCAATCTTTGCAGGGCTGCTTCCCGTAGAATTTCTTTTATTTTTCTTCTAATTTCTGGCGTTCGCTCAATCCGAGGTCGCTCCAGGGGAATAAAAAGCTCGTCACCGTAAAGCTTCTCTCGCGTCACGCCTACCAGATTTTGCAATACGCAGGCGTATAACAACTGACTCGCACGTCGCGTGCGTTCCGCTCCAGCGGCATGAATCATCCCGCCCGCCCCGACTGCGGCGACGACTAGAATTAGTCCCGCAGCGGGTGTCACACGAAAGCCGAGGAAGTCATACGTGGTTAAAACCGCTGCAATCGAGAAGGCCATCAGGGGCCAGGCTACACCCTTACGGAACTCACCCTCCGACCTAACACGATCAATTTCATTATGAAGATCCTTGTAGTTTACTCGCAACACTACCTCTGCCTGCTCCATGCGCGCGCGGAGCCGGTCCCGCAGGGCCTTCAAATTGAATACGGCAGCCGCAAATTCAACCCGCGCCACCGAATCTTCTTTCAACTTCTGAGCGATGGCCGCACGCGCCACCTTCGCAATGCTGTCATCACGGCGAATATAGAAACTCAGTAAAGATATGTCGTCGGCTTTCGCAATTCTCGGTTTCTGATCTTCAGTCGCGAATGGATACACCTCCCGACTACTAAGGTATACCGCCTCGGCAGCCTTACTCAATGTTTCCGAAGTCATCACCTTGAGGGCATTGTCAAGAATTCCTGGATTCTCTCCGAACGCCGACTCAAGATCAATCTTGAGCAGTTCTCGAAAATTTCCATAGTCGGGCTCGGCAATTTCTCGCACTTGTCGAAAGAAAGCGGCTATGCGGCCACCAACGGACTCGATAGACTGCAAAGCCGTGTCTTCGAGCACCTTCCGATACGGCTCATCTAAAAGCTTGCGTCGCATTCTGGACGCAGCTAAGGCGACGTATATTGCGAACGCTGCAAGGATGAAAAAAATCAGCGTAAACGCCGCCGCGGTGCTACGAAGAGCGGCGAATACTAGTGCTACATTTAGGAGCACTAGGGCGACCATGACTAGTCCCCAGAAAATCCTGCTAAACATCTCCAGCAAGACGCCCAACAAGTAGATCAAAAAGATGCCAAAAACAAGCAGGAGTTGATCAGGAAGGGCTTGGAGCGGCTCCATAACAGGCTTGATATGCGAGTTGCGCCAGTCCTGTTCCGGGATCAGGAAGAAGATCAACCAAAAAGTGCCTGACCAGAGCAGCCCAACCGAGAACGGCGTACGCGTGTCGCGCAGGCCCGGGACCACTTGCGACAGAATGTTCATATCTTTCCGATTCATCGATACAAAGTGCGGCCGATGCAATTTGGCGGTCTAGAACCCTAGCCCTAAGTCAGGGATTGCCAACTTCCTAGTCAGATTACCGACAAGATAGTGGGCTCAACGACGCAGCACAGCTCTTGGACCTCCGGCCGTTCAATCAAACGAGTCGCATAGCCGACACTCCAACCAGGGCAGTCACTGGTATGGGCGATTCATGTTCGACGGCGCAGCCAAGCTCGATAGTTTATTCGAAGAGCGCATCTATCGCATTCCGGGTGCGCTCTTCGCTAGCCGGCATTAGGTGCGTATACACACGCAGCGTGAAGCCGGGGTCGGCGTGACCGAGGTACGACGCGAGGGCCTTGATACTCTCCCCCGCGTCGAGCAACGCCGAGGCGTAGAAGTGGCGTAGCGCGTGCATCCCGGTGGCACGGGTCGGCGTGATGCCAGCCGCCACGACAGCGGGTCGCCAGCTCTTGTTGTCGAAGGTGCGCCGGTTGATCGCACCCCGCCGGGTGGTGGTGAACAGCAACGGCACCGTGACCCGATCGTCGGTGGCCGGGTCCTCCCAAGGCAGGGTTAGCAACAGCGGCGCGAAGTCGTCAACGTGCTGCCGCAGCACACGGGCGACGGAGTCGGGCAGCGGAATCCGGCGGTCCCGGTCGTTCTTGGGCAGCCCGAAGACGAGCCGAGAGCGGACGAGCTTCACCTGACGGCAGACGTGCACCCAGCCCGCGTCGAAGTCGATGTCATCGGCCCCAAGACCGAGGATTTCCCCTTGCCGCAGCCCGCAGCCGGCCCCCAGATCGACCATAGGGCGATACCGCTGAGCGAGGCCACCGCGGATTGCCGAAACCTGGTCGTACCGCCAGGGCACCACCCGACGCTGGACCGGTCGCGGTGGCTTGACCGACTTTGCCGAACACGGGTTTTTGGCGATCCGCTCGTCGTCGACGGCCGCGCCGAGGATGGTCCGCAGGTGGGCGAAGACGACGGCCCGGGTCGCCGGAGCCAGCTTGCCGACCATGCCGGCGTCCCACTCCCGGATATGGCCCGGCTTGATGGAGGCCAGTTGCCGAGAGCCGAAGAACGGCAGCAGGTGCTTCCGTACCCGGAACTCTGTGCTCTCGCGGGTCGATTCGTCGAAGGAGCGCGTACGCAACCAGTTCTCGGCGTACTCGGCGAAGGTCATCCGACCGGCGGACGGGTCGACGTAGGAGCCCCGGAGCTTGTCCGTCTCGGTGGAGACGAGGAACGCGTCAGCCTCGCGCTTCGCCCGGTCGGGGAAGGACTGGCTACGCTCGCGGCCGTCCGGGCCGATGTACCGCACCCGGTAGCGCATTCCCTTGCCGAACAGATCCGACTTGATCCGCTCCTTCCGGCCACCTTCGTGCCGGATCACCTTGTACCAGCGGTCCTCTACGTGCCCCATCAGGCCGCCGCCTGCTCACGTACCCATGACCGGACCGTCTCCGGTTCGTACCGCAGGTGTCGGCCGACCCGCGCCGCCGGCGGACCGTACTTGACCTTTCGCCAGCGGTACAGCGTCTCGGTCGGCACCCGCAGGTACGCCGCCACGTCCGCGACCGTCCAGAGTCCATCGTTCGTCGCCATCAAAGCCTCTCCCCCGTTGTGCCGTCCGTTCCTGTTCTCGGTTCGGCGGCGGGAAGCTGCGCGGCCCGGTCCTTCGCGGCGAGGAGTTCGGAGCGCCAGCGGGCGCGTTCGCTGATCGACCGCAGCAGCCGGTGGGCCATGGCCGGCACGTCAGGGTCGTCGGGTCGGGCGAGTTCCCAGGCGTGCCGGACCGGTTCGACGGTCGCGCCCTGGTCGTCGACGCCATCCAGGCCGACGCTCACGCCGAGCAGAGCCCGCACCCAGGCCCGCACGTCGTGCTTGTGGTCCGAGAGCGTCTTGCCGGACCAGTCGCGGGAGATGAGGATGCGCCGGCCGCCGATGCCGAGGGTGTCCCGCTGGTGGACCTTGCCCTTGCACCGGCCCGGCTTGAGCTTCGCGTTCGACCCCTTTGGCTGGACGCCGTAGAGCAGCCAGTTCGCGCATCGGTCGGTGCATGGGGTCAGTTGGAGTTCCTGCCACAGCCGGTCCAGGTGCGCCCGCTGCCGACCACTGGTGATCTCGTGGACGTCGCCGGTGTGCTTGGTGATGTACTTCGTGACGTACCGGATGGTCCGCTCGGCGTCCTCGGTGCCGGGCATGACCCCACGCGCGTCTACCTGGCAGCCGAAGCGCACGACGTGCACCGGTTCGGCGTCCGGATCCTCGTCGATCGCGTCGAGGGCTTCCGTCCAGGTGGTCAGCGGCGCTCGGGTGTCCGGGTCGACCCACGCCGACGCCTGCTCGTCCCACACCGGGAGCCGGCCGAGGGTGTACCGCTGCACATCCACGCTCGGCCACCACACCTGGTGATAGGTCGCCGCCGCCACGGTCCGCAGCACGTCGCGCGGGATGGTGCCTCGGATGGCGAAGTGGGCGTGTGGGGCGAGGCGGCGTTGCGGCTCGACGCAGCCGGCGTACTGGACGTTCCAGCCCTCGCAGCGGCGCAGGTTCTGCCAAAACCGGTCGAGCAGCCGGGGGAAGTGCACCGCGTCCCAGGCGGCGCGGCGGTAGTCGTACCGGTCGGGGTTGAGCGGGGTGCCGTCCGGGCGGACCGGGCCGTACGAGTCGAGGGTGAGCGTCAGCCACATCGACGGCCGGTAGGTCGAGCCGTCCGGCGCGGTGTAGGTCTTGCCGACCGTGCGGCGCTCGACCTTGCGGCGAGGCAGGTCCGGGGCATCCTGCCGCCGCCGGGTGGAACGCTTGCGGCGCCGGCCGGTGTCCTCGTCGTCCTGGTCCTCGTCGCCGGTCGAGTGCGGCGGCGCGACCCGCCCCCGGAGCCCTTCGGCGGTGATCGCCTCTTCCACCTCGCGGATCGCCTCGTCGAGGTCGGCGACCTGGTCCCACTGGCTCGCCCGGGACGCCTCGTCGCGGGAGAACTCCAGATGCCCGCGCAGAAGGACGAGCGCCTTCTGTTCCTCGGTCGCCGGCTCTGGCGGCGGTAGCGGCTCGTCGTCGCGGTGCCAGCCTTCCCGGATCTGGGCCTGCCGCAGTCGGCGGTTCTTCTTGGCGCACGGCGCGCACTTATCCTCACGGGTCGCTCCACAGGGCAGGTCGATGACCTCGGTCAGCCCGGTCGTGAGATCCGTGCGGCGCATGGCGAGCGGTCGGACACAGACGCCGTACTCGGCGGCGATCTCCTTGAGCACGTCGACCGAGCGAGGCAGCGCCATGCGGGCCGCCCGCGACCCCGGCCGAGGTGCAACCGGGGTCGAGGCGGGTTCAAGGCCGGGCAGGGTCGGAGCGGTCATCGAATGATCCCGACGACGTGCGGCCGATTGGACGGGACGACCGCGCGCGGAGGCACCACCGCCGGAGCGATGGACGGCGTCGGCTCTGCCGAGCGGACCGGTTCGACATCGACGGGTTCCTCGTACTGGTACGCGGAGGGCTGGTCCGGCTCGTCGGCCGGCGGGGTGGCCGGGGCGTTGGACAAGACGACCTTGACCAGTGCGAGGAACGCCAGCGACGGCACCGCGGCCACGGTCCAGCCCCACACCGACGCTTCGGCCTCCGCGACCTGGGCGGCGAGGGACAGCAGCGCGAACGCCACCAGGAGCGACCCGACCAGGCCGACCGGGCGACCGGCACGCCGCCGGGCACGGATCTCCAGCCCGAGGTAGATCGCCATCAGCTCGACCGCTACCGCGTTGGCCCAGCCGATCCAGTCGGGCTGGCCGTGGGCGACGGACAGGTCGTGTACGTGGGTGAAGGCGGCGGCACCGGCCATGGTGCCGATGGCGAGCAGGATCAGCAGGCGTACCGCCGATTCGGTGCCGTTGCTCATCGCCATTCCTCCAGCGGCTTCTCGCGGATGGTCAGGTCGATGCGGATGCGCCAGCCGTTCATGTCGGGCCGGCGGTTGACCATGTGCGCCACGCCGTGCAGGGCGGCGGCGGTCTGGTCGGAGGGGCCGACGAGCCGGATGCGCAGCGGTCGCCGGAGCCGGTCGATGATGCGGGTGAGGGGGTTCACGGCGGTTACCTCCGGGCCGGTCGGATGTCGGTGCGGATGTAGTCGGGTGGGGTGCCGAGCGCGGCGACCGCTTCGGAGAGGCAGCGCCACAGCGCCCATGCCTCGTCGGGGGTCAGGGCCATGCGTCGCCGGCCGGCACCGACCGCCAGATAGACGGGGTACGGGTCGGGCCGCTCCGGGTCGACGCGGACGGAGACGGCGGTGACCGGTTCGGGGGTACGCAGCCGGTAGAAGCGCCGGCCGTTCGTCGTGGCGGTCATCGGGGATCACCGCCGGTGTCCCGGTCGAGCAGGTTGCGCAGGGATTCGGGGAGCAGCGGCCCGGACGGCTTACGGGGCAGCGGGAGCCGGACCGGTTCGGTGGCGGTTTCCCGGCCGACCTGGGCGAGGATGTCCGACGCGTCGACCGGGGCTGGATACTGCCGGGCCATGTCGCGGATGTCGTCGTCGCTGACGTACGAGAACCGGACCCGCATCGGGTCGGGAGTGCCGTCGAGGATGACGTACCCGACGCCCTTCGCCCATCGGGGCATCTGGTCCGCGAGCGCGCCCCGCTTGCGGGCACCGTCGCCAAGAACCATGTCGACCTGCGACGCCTCGGTCAGACCCAGCGCGATCCGGGTCGGGAACAGGTCCCGGAACGGCAGTACGTCCTTGCGCGGGTCCTGCAACGCGGCCACCACCAGGACGCCGACGCCGGCACCCTGAGACAGCAGCAGCCCCAGCGACGACGCGATGCGCTTGCGCAGCTCAACATCTTGCAGGTACGCGGTCAGCGCGGCCATCTCGTCGATGACGACCACGACCAGCGGGTCAGCCTCGGTCGGGGCGTGGACGCGAACCCGGCCGGCAAGGCGGTTCTGCCGCTCCCGCAGCACCTCCACCGCTTCGTCGAGCAGGTCGGCCATGGCCTCGAACGACCTGCCGGCGAACCGGGCGAACATCGGACGGCCGAGAGCGAACTCCATCCCGCCCTTGGGGTCGATCACCCACAGCCGAACGAGGCCGGAGGCGATCCCCCCACCGAGCACCCGGACCAGCGACCACAGCACCGAGCCCTTACCGGACCGGGTCGCCCCGCCCACCAGGACATGCGTGGAAAGGAGGTGCAGCGACCAGGTACGCAGGTCTTCTCGCCGCGCCAGCGGTAGCGCGGTGAAGTCCGGCACCGCCGGCACCGCGAACGGCGGGACCACAGTCCGCAGCGCATCGGTCCGGACCAGCGCCAGGTAGACCAGCGTCGGACGATCCCGGAACCGGACCCGGTCGACGAGCCGCAGCACCCACGCGCCCCGACCGGTCCGGGTCGGAGGGTCGCCGGGACGCTCGGAGTAGACCCGCGCGTGCCGCCGGCCGAACGCGTACGCCAGGTTGGCGCTCACCGCCTGGAACTGCTCCGGTGTCTGCCCCCGGACCATGCGGACGGTCAGCACGTCGAGCGCCTGATCCGAACGCACCCGCAGCAGCTCAGGCAGGACCGGACGATGGTCGTACATCTCGGATAGTCCGCAGAGAGTCACGGCCTCCCGCCACGCCCGCCGGTAGACGAACACCCGCCGCCACGAGCCGAGCAGCGGACCCGCCAGCCAGGCCCACCAGGACGACTCGTCACGCCACCGCCACACCGCCGACGCCGCAGCCGCCAACACGAGCGGCACCACCAGGCCGGGCCAGTCGAACTCGACGTAGAGCCAGCACGCCAGCACCACCGCAGCCGTTGCCACCGGGTGCCGCACGCACCACCAGAGGATTCGCCCGGACCACCTCAGCAGCAGGCCGAGCAGCACCATCCAGAACGGCAGCTTGAGCTTCTTCGACCGGATCACCAGCAGATCCCCGGCCGAGGTCATCAACACCTCACCCCGAGGCCGCCCGATCACTTGGCACCACCGGCCAAGTTGAACCGGGCCTGACACACACCGCACCGGGGCCAGCCACGGCCAGCCCGACACCTACCCTTGGACACGTCTGCACCTCTCTCGACAGAGCAGGGGAAGAGACACCGGGGCGGGGCTGCCGTCCGCCAAGACCTGACAGCCCCGCCCTGACCAGAACCGGCTACGCCGGCGCCTTCTGGTTGACGCCCGCCGGGGCACGCAGCCCGGTCGCCCGCAGCGAGTACGCCATCCGGCCGTTATTCGCCACGTACGGCGTGACGGTCATCCCGTCGAACTCGACCGCCTCGAACAGGCCACCCGTGGGCGGCACCGGCTGGTAGTTGGCCGAGATCTTCACCGTCGTCTCCCGGGACCGCTTGCCAAGCTCAGGGTCGAGATCCATCACCCGGACCTGCCACACCCGCTGGCCGGTCACCTTGTCCTTGGCCGGCGACCGTCGGCCCGTCTTCTCGTCGTAGTCCTCGACCTTGCCCAGAGACTCGGGCACCAGCGCGCACCCAGCCGGGAACACGTCTTCGAACCGCACGGCGAACCGCGTTCCGCCTCGCAGAGCCATCGCTCAACCTCCACTTGTTAGCTTGTCTGCCAAGTGCGTTCCAAGGTAGAAGGCACTTGGCAGACAAGTCAACAGGCACGCGAGCGCGTCTGAGTTGCAGCAGATCGCGGCTGGACCGCCTCGCAGAACACTGGGCGCAGCCAAGCCGCGAACGACGACGGGCGGAGCCTCAAGGTCTATTTCGGATGGCGCTCACGCAGCCAGTGGCCCCGTTGCGCACGAGGCGGTCGAAGAAGTCGAGGAACAAGCCCGTGCACTCAACCAGGAACAGAACTCGCACTTAGTTGCGTAACTTGGTAGATGTAACGTCGGCGTGTTTGGCGACTTGCTAAGGAGGACTGCGTAAGGTGTCTTACGCGGCGAAGCTTTAGTTCTGAACGTTAGACGTTGAACGTTCAGCGCAACGCAATGCAGGAACAACTTGCAACCTGCCTAGCTGCTGCCGGTCGTCGCAGGCCGGCCCGGAGGAAGCCCTCGCGCGACGTGTAGCGACGATAAGCGAGGGCTCCCCCCGAGGAGGGATGGGCCTTTCTAGACGGAGGGCTCATCCCCCTCACCCTGGGCGTCGACCCCGACCGCCACCAGCGTCAACAGTCTGATGATCAGAGCAATCAGCTCGATCAGCGCGCCAACTCCAGTCGTTCGGGGTTTCCGCCGCCGGCTAGGTCCGCACGCTCTGCGGCCCCGGCCTTTTCGGTTTGGCATAACAATGACCTCCAATGAGTCGGCGAGACACCGGTCGCTTACTGCGGGGTAGTAAGCGACCGCTCGCCAGGTTGGTGATCACTGAAGTGCCATCGTCATGCTAGCGGTGCATCCGAAATTGACGGCACCGACTCGCGCGTGAAAGACGATGACTTATGAAGCCGCCGAGGCACCGACTCGGCGCGTGTACCGCGCACGACGGCAGGGAACAGAGATCACATGAACAACAAAGGCCGATCCGTCGACGAGAAGCATTCGCGTCCAGCGCATGTCGATGCCACGACGATCGAAGCGCTCGGCGAGTTGAGCAAAGCGCTGGAGACGATCCACCGCGTGCGCGGTCACCTGTACTCGGCGCATCAACTCGTCGGCGGTGCGGATCTCACGCTTGATCGGGTGGTGGGACTGCTACGTGAGGCTGGACATGACGAGGTGGCCGACCGGGTCGAGCACGAGCTGGTGGGCCGCAACGTCCTCCCGGGACGGTGGACGTTCCAGATCGTCGAAGAGTTCGACGATGGGTACTACGCCGCGTTCCAGGAGATCGAGCGAGATGCGCGGGAGAAGCTAGCCGGCGGTCGACGGCACATCTACGAGGCGGAGATGAAGGAGCGGCGGCGTACCCATGGGATGCCGGGTCACGAGGTTACGCCGCAGGAGTGACCGGCAGCCCGTTCGGGAGCATCGAGGCCAGGGCTTCGGCTCTGGCCTCGATGATCTTCATCCGACCCTCGTACTCGATGGGCTCGCGGTGGGCGGCTTGGCTGGTGACCTGACCCGGCCACTTGCGGTAGAGCAGACCGTGTTCGCGGGTGAAGTAGCCATCGCTGACCGCGCTCGCGGCCAGGAGTAGGCCGGTGTCCTCGGAGGCGGGCAGCGCCATCCAGCCGCCGAGCGCCAGGAGCAGATCCCTGCGGATGCACAGGGTCGCGGGGTGCACCTGGGACCGGTACCCGTTCGCCTGCCAGAAGGCCAGGACGGCACCGCGGGCGATGGTTCCGCCTTCCGGGTCCTTGTCCCAGCCGAGGGTGGACCCGTCCGGCATCAGGTCCAGGACGCGGGAGGTCGTCCAACCGATCTGCGGATGCGCCTCAAAAGCGGCGATGTCCCGGGCAAGGGCACCCGGCGTGAGCTGGTCGTCCGCGTCCAAGACCTTGACGTGTTGACCGGCGACACGGGAAAGAGCGAGGGTACGGGCAACACCTGGCCCGCCGGGACGACCGCCGCCGATGCTGATGCGAGGGTCGTCCGGCAGGACGCCGTTCAGCGCGCCGGTCTGCCCGTCCTCCTGGACGAGCCACTGCCAGTCCCACCCGTCCGGCATCTCCTGCTTGACCAGCGAGTCATACGCGCCGGTCAGATGCTCGATGCTCGGCGCGTGGACGGGCGTGATGACCGAGACGAGCTGCGTCAAGTTTTCCACCGTTGAAGTTTGTGGGAGTAGACCAACTCTGTCCGGTCCCCCGGCATGACCACGTCGGCCACCTCGACGACGCGACCCCCTGTGTCGATCGAGGTCTTGCGCACGGTAAGCACCGAGACGCCCGGGTCGATGTCCAGCAGCTCGGCCTCGTCCGGCGACGGCGGGCGCGCACGGATCTCGTCATCGATCCGGTCCACCTCGATACCGAGGGTGTGAAGCTGGTGCTGCGTGCCGCCCGGCCAGGGCTCCTTGCCCGCGTCGAGCAGGTCCGGGTTCGCCGCCACCAGGTCATAAGGCAGATAGGAGTACGACATGGTCAGCGGCGCGTTCTCATGCCGCGAGGTCGTCCAGTAGACCCGGCGCAGCAACGGCGTACCCGGTTCGACCTGCAAGGCTGCCGCCATGTCCGAATCCGCTTCCACGCGGGCGTACTCGGCGTGAAACTTCAGATCATCGACGGTCAGGCCGGTGTCGTGCTCGGTGGCCCCGGTCTTCAGCCGCTCCGACTCGTCGAGCACTGCCCGGTCCTTCTCCCACTGGTAGCGCTCGGCGTTGCGCCGCCGTACTCGCTGACGGGGTGCCCGTACGTAGGTGCCGCGCCCCTGCTCCGCGCGGACCAGGCCCCATTCCCGGAGCTGCCGGATGGCGTTACGGACGCTCGTGCGCGACAGGCCGGACGAGTCGGCCAACTCTGTCTCACTCGGCATCAGCGTGCCGGGGGCCAGCTCACCGCCCACGATTTTGGCCCGCAACTCTTCCGCGAGTTGCAGGTAACGAGGGCGCCAGTCCCGGCCTTGCACACCGGTCACCGTACCCCCTAGACGTTCCAACGTCTGCCAGGCGGTCCCGCCTGCGGGCCGCTCCGGCACCGGGGGCACGACGGGCACCGGGCGCTTCACGGGCCGGGTACTCGTCGACGGCATCCGACCGTTGGGCCGACGCTCAGAGGTGTTCATGGCACCCTTCCAGAGGCTGCCCCTTGGTCATCATCACCAGGCGGGCGTAGGTCAACTCGTAGATGAGCCGGTCGAGCTGAGTCCGGGAGAGCAAGACCGACTCGGTGGCACCGCTGCGGCTGGCGTCGAGCTTCACGGCCAGGTCGCGGCGGGAGAATCGGTCCGTCAGCAGTTGCACGCTGATCCAGCCGGTCCGCTCCCGGCCGATGGTCCGCAGCAGGCCCCGATGCATCGGGTCGTTCGGGCCGCACCCTCGGCACCAGCTCGGGCAGTCGGCGGGATTCACGGACGGAGTCGATCCGCGCTCGTTCGTGGCCTCGGGTTCAGTCACCGGTGGCCTCCGTGCGGTCGATCGCCTGTGCCGACAGGGAGCACAGTTGCTCGGCCAGTTCGACAGCCTGTGACAGGGAGAGTTCCACCCAGGCGATCCCGCCCCGGCTCGTCACGTGCATAGCGACGAGGGGCACGCGAGCGTCGGAGGCGACGAGGTACGTGACGACCTGGCCGCTCTGCCGGCTGTCGCCGAGGCGGTGCATCGCGCCACGGTGACGACGCTGCATGTGGGCCATCACCGGCGGCACCAGGTGGCCGCATCGCTCCGGCGCGCACCAGGCCGGATGACTGCCTCCGGTCGGCTTGCCCCCGTTGCTCACCGCCCCCACCGCCCACCGTTGCCCCGGTAGATCTGAGCCGGAGTCATCAGCGGCGCACTCCTAAGCAGCGGCAGTTTCCGGGTCGGCGCGTTGGCCCACGCCTGCAACGGCGTCAGGCAGGGGGCACAGCGGCCCGAGGTGGCCGCGTTCCCGCCGGGACTGGACGGCGGACCTGTGCGGGACCTCCAGACCGAGAACCAACGCCGACGATGAGAGCCAGACATCGCACCTCCACGGGTAGGCCGGGACCGGCGGTCAGCCACGGGGTGCGCAGTCGGCCACCGGTCCCGGATGAGGGCACGGCGCACCGTCCGACGCAGACGGGTCGGGTATCGCCGAGCCAACTTGTACGCGCAGCTACCGCAACCGGTCCGACAGGACGCCGCGCGTCACGTGCGACCAGGAGCAGCGCGACACCACCCCTGATACGAGCCGTCATCCTGACCGCACATCCGGAAACGTACCTACAAGTGGATGAGTTGTCTAGACATCGAAACGGGCTCCATGGTTGACACTTGATACGACAAGTGCCAGGTACGGTGGCCAGGTGCCCACCCCGCACTACGGACAGCCCCGTTACCGCGTGATCGCGGATCAGCTTAGGGAACGCATCGAAAGCGGCAGCATCCCACCGGGCGCGCTCCTGCCTACGGAGAGCGCCCTTACCGCTGAGTTCCGTGCGAGTCGGGGCACCATTCGTCAGGCCATAGCGGTCCTACGCAAGGAGGGCTTGGTCACGACCGAACACGGCCGGGGCACCTCCGCGAGTTCGATCATCCACGGGCACGGCGCAGAGCAGACCCACGAATCGGACACCGAGCAACGTGAGATTGCTGCCGATCCGGAGCTCGCAGCACTCTTCGGCGTCGAGACCGGCGCAACCCTGATCGGACAGCAGCGCGTCACTCGCCGCAATGGGATCGTCGAATCGGTCATCAGGAGCTATCGACTAGACGGCACCGCCGAGTAAATCTCCAGGATCCGGATGCCCCTCGGAAACTCGTCGAAGTCCCAGAATCGCCAAATCTGCCTGCCCGCGACGGCAGCGATGGCCGACTCTTATCAGTTGGTCGAACTAAGGTTCGGCATAAGAAAATGCGTGACCAAGAACCACATAGCAGCCATTGAGGCAATGATAAATGCAATGATCCACGTCTCATACCATCTAAGAAAGCTTCTCCACTGCGGCGGCGCTCGGAAGCTTTCCCCCACAATGGAGTTTACCAGTTCACATTCCTCACGCCTGTAATCCATCCAAGAGAACATCCCAGCGAGAATCAGGAGGATAGCGAAAGCCGCAGTAATGGAAAGAAGTAGCATTAGAGCGATAAGTCCCGCGTACGCGAAGCCCTGCGCAATACCCCAAGAGTCATAGCCGAGAAAGAGTCCGACAGTTGCTGTAGCTAGAGCCGTCGCGATCGTCTGATAAAGCGCTAGAAAGCGATAAGTGTTCTGGTTTGTCGCCTCGATCTGGCGAAGAATATAGCGATATCTCTCAAGTCGGACTTCATCACCCAACTGAAAGTCTTCTAGATTAGACCTGCTCATTAGCTTCCTCAATAAAAGCCACCTATAAGGACAGGCACAGGTCCAACTACGGCCGGTGCATCCGGTACGCGTCTACCCGAGCCTCCCCGACGCCGTCCACACACTCAAGAACTAGACGCTGGTCGCCTGATTCACCGAAATCCAGGCACTCAAATCCGTCAGCTAGAGCCAGCGGGTCGCAACCCCAAGCCATAAGTGCCGCCTCCAAAATTATTTTGGTTGAACCTACCTTCCCTGAGTAATACCACCACCTACGCGGATTCCACTTCCCTCGTTCCACTGACCCAAAGTCAGAAAATCGGTCATCTTTGGGCCGCTTCAAGACTTCCTCCGGGAAGAACCAATGAGGATAGTCGTATACAATCGCATGGCTAGGAAGCGTCACCTGCCTGCCCCTCGTCTGGTCGATATATACTGCCGTTCCATCTTCTCGATGGAAAACGTGCAACTCCCAGCTGGGAATCATGATGAATTCGTCGCATTCTCGAAGCATCGCGACGAGCGCAGCAGGAAGGATCTCGCCACCGTCCACAAAACCACAAGGCAGTAGGGGAACATCCGCGCCAACCGATCGAGCAAGATCGCCTGCGCCGTACCTGCTTCGCGCCGTCGCGAACTTGCTCCTGCGGACCAGTTCCGCTTGGGATTCAGCCCACCGCCGCAACTCGTCTGTCGTCGCCATTGGAAAGGCTGAAAAACGATCCGCTTTCAATGGCGCCCCACAGAAGGCCCCCAAGCAGTCATAGATGTGATATGCGTGGAAACCTCCGACATACACCTGCGCCCTAGGAGACGGCCACCACCAGAGATCCTGCACCGTTTCCGACTCTAGACCAGCGGCCAAAATGGCGCGGCCGATGATGTCCCCGTTATCATCCCGCAAATCACGCACGTGTTCGGCGAAGACATCCTCATACGCGTTATACATTGCCTGATCAGATGGAGAAAGCTCGCTACTCTGATATAGCCTGCGGAATAGCTCGCGCGGGGGCAGAGTCTTCCAATCATTACCCCGAAGCAACGTTTCGACAGCCTCCGACTCTTCGTCTGGCCCCTCGAGCTGAATGTCTACATCAGCAAGCGCGCAGAGTTCAAGGAGTAGGTTCCGAAGCATTCGGGTCCGAGATTCGTAGAGAATATCGGTTTGAAAGAGCCCGTCTTCGGATAACGGGTCGTGCTTCAGTTTTGCTCGAAGGACGGTGCCGCCACCATTTAGCCGCTCATTCTCGTCAGCGACTCGCAGAAGCGGCCGAGTGCTTAGACCATTCGGAAAAACAAGAATATGAGTCTCGGTAGCAGCCTCGAAGTGTTTGAGACTTTTGACCTCAACGTAGTCCGCAATCATAAATATAGAGAAGAAGCCAATCCCGAATTGCCCGGTAGACTTAAATCCACGAGACATGAGGCCCGGATACTCACTTGCCATTTCGGTAGATTGCCAATGGGAGTAACCGAAATCGGTAAGCGTTGAAACCAGTTTCTCTGCACTCATTCCTATGCCACGGTCTTCGACGGTCAACCAGTATGAGTCATTCTCCTTTTTCATACGAACTACTACGGATAGATCACTTCCCCCGAACAGACGCGATCTAGCGCGCACCGCATCAGCCGCGTTAGCAACCGCCTCCCTCAAGGCAACTTCAGGGCGATTTCCATACAACTCTTTGCCACCGAGACGGCTAACTACATCGCTAACTTGCGATACCTTAAGCGTTGCGTCTATCGGCCGCCACCCGGAGGTAGGAATGAACCGAGCAAGCCGGTCGGGAGACTCGGCTCCCGCGACCGATTTAACAAGGAATCTCGGCCTGTCCAGATCCGCACATAGTGCATCTACCTTGCCAAGTTCGCGATCGATAGTACCGATTGCGTCGAATGCCAGCCACCATGCTGCCGCTTCGCTTACCTGGAATACCTGATTTGACGTGTATTCCAAGCGGTCAGCAGTCACGCGCGGTCTAGTTAGGCGCTGTTGGAAGTACCAGTGATGACTTGATTCGCCCGTCGGTCGGCGGAATGCATGGAGATAGGTGGGAGCTCGCCTGCTATCGATGTGAACAGCGTCGGCTAAACGTAGTACACAGGCGATCTTCAGCGCGTCAACGTGCCAGCCGTCAGGATGTCGAGAGTACGAGCCTAGAACATTCGGGAAGTGGTTAGGGAGATCATCCACGTCGAACCAATGGCTGTGGGCTATTCGGCCAATGATTGGACCGAACGCAGTTCGGAGCTCAGTGTTCTCCAGGAGAGGAAATTCTCCACCACCTGGAATGCGAAACCGTTGAGAGGCAAGGCGCTCGGCCTGTTTCGCATGACGCAGTCGAAGTACAGTCGATATGGCCTCCTCGCGTGCCAACCTACGCAGAGATTCGTCGTCGGCATCAGCGGCGCTGACGCTTTTCAATTTCGCTAACGCCATTGTTGCAAGATCGTCGAAAATAGGGTCGGCGACAACATCTTCCACTCCGCCTGGCAATGCCGCCAGTCCCATCCCGAGATCATGCAGAAGAAACGCTCCTCCCATGACAAATGCTTCTGCCGGGTTAATTGGGAAGTCGTCGCCAGTCAGCAGCGAGGCTGTGTCCCACAGGGCGTCGATGTGATCGATCGAGTGATCGGTAAACATCGGCATCGATATTGAGATTTCTCCGGCAAGGTCGCGCACAACGGACCTAAATTGCAGGTACGAGGCACGAAGTTGTTCGCGCTCCACACTCCCAACCCCAGCACCCTCCGCACCTAAGGTTCTAAGCCATAGCTTCGACTGCATAAAATCAGTTGTCATATCGTCCCTGTCGATGCTGAAGCGAAATAACGATCTTAGGCGTCTCATCTTGGGATGGGTGTCCTTGATCTTCCTCCTTTGGGCCCTGAATCCCGGAGAGCTTTGTGGTATCAGACTCATCTTCGACGCGACTGAACTTGCGTGGCGGCAGGGTTGCAGCGGCCAGCGAAGGTAACTAACCGCCATCGCCATCGAGGACGGCAGCGGGAAGCTCCGTGGGAAGCTCCGCTGTTGCCGATTTGCTCTGTTCTGGATCAAGGCACCGCGCTTCGCGCGGTGCGGGGCGGCAAGCCCGGCCGGCGGCAAGCCGCCCCGGACGCCTACGGCACCGGGGCGGTAAGCCGCCGACAGCCACCGGGACACCGCCCCATCGACCAGAGGGACCAGGCCCAGCGAGGCCGTGACGGAAGCCGGCGGGTCGGACTGGTCACGTGGTCGGGGCTTCCGGCTGCCGCGCCAGTCCAACCCCGGGACTGGCTTGCCACTGGCTCATCCCATCGCGGCACCCAGCTCCACGGCCAGGACATGCCCGACCCTCCCCCGCCGCCGCCGGTCGCCTACACGGAACCCCACGCCCGGCCCCGTAGAGCCCCCACGACGGCGCAGCCCGGCCGACCCAAGGCTAGGCCAACTGAGCCAGCGCTCAGGCCGTCTCCAGGCCGTCCCAGGCCGTGGCCAGGCCGTCAAACGCCACCCAACGATGACCAAGGTCAACCAACGACGCCAGATAAACGGCCAGCTCAGAGCCTTGATCAGATCTCTGAACTGGTGGGCGACGGACGAGTCGACCTGTACGCCGGATTCTGTGGCCGGCGCGTACCCCGAAAGGTTTCGCGCCGGCGGCGGTCATCCATCTCGGCCTGCCGTTGCCGACAGGCTCTAGCGGCCTACCCGCAGACATCGGGCGGGCAGCCCTCAAGCGTCTGCGCCGGGTCGTCATCTTGCGGTGACGGCCCTTGCTTGGCCTTGCTCCGGGTGGGGTTTACCGAGCCACCCCGGTCACCCGGGGTGCTGGTGGGCTCTTACCCCACCGTTTCACCCTTACCGTCCCCGTTGGGGTCGGCGGTCTGTTTTCTGTGGCACTGTCCCGCGGGTCGCCCCGGGTTGCCGTTAACAACCACCCTGCCCTGTGGAGTCCGGACGTTCCTCGGCGACGGGCCGCAGCCCGCCGACGCGACCGCCCGGTCGACTCGTCCGTCGCGCCCCCATCCTAACGACGCCGCCGGCACGCCTATTGCCGCCCCGCGGGCGGGTGCCCGCGCAGACCTGCCCCGCAGTCGGGCGTTCGACAGACCCCGCCCGCAGGGCAGCGCGCCGTGGAGACGGCCATTGGGTAGCGAGCAATCAGTTCACGCTGATCGTCACGACACCGGTTCCGGCGTACGCCTTCGGCAGCTCGGTGAGGACCGGACGCCCGCTGGGCCACTCGGCGTCGGGACGTCCCAGCGCGGCGGCGTGGGCTAGCTGCCAGTCCACACCTTGACGTAGCAGACGCCCCACCAGCAGGGCGGTCGCGTAGCCCAGCTCGACGACCTCCAGCGCTGGTAGGGCACCGATGTGCTCTCCCAGGGCCGGGCGGGCGGAGGTGGCTGCGGCAAGGCAGAGTGCCGGCACTTGGACGTGCCGCCCCGCACCCCTGTGTGCGGTGACCACAAGCCCGGAGAGCGCCGGGTTGCCTGCACCGAGCGCGAGCAGCGCCGTGTGGTCGAGGATGACCGCGGCCTCGTTCACGCCGCCCGCCGGCCATCGTCGGTTAGAGATTCCGGGACGTTGCCGGCCTCGACGGCCGCCCAGACGTCCTCGCCCCGGGTGAGGTCGTCGGCGCTGAGGTCGGAAGCGATCTTGAGCCGGACGTACTGCTCAGCGCGCTCCGCGCGGTCGCGCAGTTCGTCGGCGGTGAGTGCCGCCTGGGTAAGCTGGGCGACGAGGTCCCGCATGGTCGTTCCACGCTCGTTCGCTAGGAGCGCCAAGCGGTCGCGTACCTCGGTGTCGACTTTGATCGTGGTATCCACGACCGGAGTATACGACCGGTATACCGCTGCCCTGTTCCTCCTCGCCGGTCAGCTCACGACGGGTTCGGCGCGCGTACTAGCCTCGTGGGGCTATGGATCTCTCCCACGCCGCGCTGCTGCTCGCCGCCGGTCTCGCCGCTGGCACGGTCAACGCGGTGGCCGGTGGTGGTTCGCTGATCACGTTCCCGGCGATGATCGCGATCGGGTTGCCGCCGGTGCCCGCCAACGTCAGCAACTCGGTCGCCGTGTTCCCCGGGTACGTGGCCAGCGTGGCGGGCAGCCGGCAGGACCTGCCGCGCCCCCGCGCGCTCGCCACCTTGGTACCCACCACGATCGTCGGCACGATTGTCGGGGCGCTGCTGTTGCTGGCGACTCCGGCCCGCGCGTTCGAGCTGGTCGTACCCTTTCTGGTTCTCGGCGCGACCGCGGTCCTGGCTTTCCAGGATCCGCTGCGCCGCCTGGTCGGTCACCCGCGGGACCTGTCGCCACGCCGGCGGACGGTCGCGGTCCAGACGATGGTCGCGCTCGGTGCGGTGTACGGCGGGTACTTCGGCGCGGCGCTCGGGGTGATGCTGGTCGCCGGCCTGGCGCTGGTGCTCGACGCGACCCTCGCCCGGGTGAGCGCGATCAAGAATCTGCTCTCGGCCGTGGTGGGCTTGACCACGCTGGTGATTTTCGCCCTGTTCGGCCCGCTGAACTGGGCGGCGGTCGCGGTGGTCGCGCCCGCCACCCTCCTTGGGGGGTACGCGGGCGCGCGGCTGGTCCGCCGGCTGCCGCCGGTGGTGCTCAAGACGCTGATCGTGGTGTTTGGTACGACGATCGGCCTCTACCTGCTCTACCGCGCCCTGCGCTGACGCGCCCCCAAGATCTGCGCAACTACCGGGAAACTGCTGCCTCGGACGGCGCTGAGGCAGCAGTTTCCCCGATAGTGCGCGGATCTTGCAGCGAGCCAGGCCCCTCAGTAGGCCTCGCCCACCGGCTCCTCGGGAGCGTGCTCGCTCTCTGCGGCGGCGCGGTTCCAGCGGGACCAGAGGACCCGCTCGCCGTAGCCGGCGGCCATCAGGTGCGCGAACGCCAGGTAGACCAGCACCCCGACGGCGAGCACCCCGAACCCGACCCAGAACGGCAGCGCCAGGGACTGCTCGGCGAGCTTGCCGGAGATGATCGGCGCGGGTGCGGCGGCGCCCCAGCGGACCAGGTTGAACGCGCCGGTGGCGAGCCGGCGGTCGCTGGAGCCGAGGCCGAGCGCCAGGTCGGTGAGGTTGGCGTTGGCCAGGCCCATGCACAGGCCGGCGAGCACCAGCACCACCAGCGCCTCGGCGGTGCTGGAGGACGTGGCGAAGAGGACCATGCAGACCAGCAGCCCGGCGATGGCCACACCGACGGTCTGCACCGCGCCGATCCGGTGGGCGAGCCGGTGTCCGATCACCAGGATGCCGGTGGCCAGACCGAGCCCCCAGCCGGTGAACGCGAGCCCCAGCGGGATCACGTCGAGGCCCAGGAAGAGCGGCGTGTAGCCGAGCACGACGAAGAACACGAAGTTGTACGCGGCGGTGACCGCGCAGAGCGCGACGAACGCCGGGCGGCGGTAGGTGGCGAAGATCTGGCCGAGGCGTACCGGGGCCTGGCGGTTTGTGGGCTCGCGCAGCTTGCGGGCGGCCACGCCGAGGGCGAGGACCATGAACACGCCGCACACGAAGAACGGCAGCCGCCAGCTCACCTCGCCGAGCAGGCCACCGATCAGTGGGCCGACGGCGAACCCGAGACCGAGGGCGGTCTCGAAGAGGCCGACCACCCACTCCCGGTCGACGGCCAGGTTGACCAGCACCACCATGGCGGTGGCGAAGAACATCGCGTTGCCGAGACCCCACACGCCGCGCAGCACGGAGAGCTGCACGATGTTGTCGCTGAACGAGGCGAGGATGGCGGCCAGGCCGACCACCGAGACGCCGGTGACCAGCACCGGCTTGAAACCGAACCGGCCGCTGGCGAGCGTCGCCGGGATCATCCCCAGAGCCATGACCGCGATGTACGCGGTGAACAGCAACTCGACCTGCCAGGCGGTGACCCCGATCGCCTCGCCGATGGCCGGCAGGATCGGGTCGACGACGGCGATGCCGGCGATGGCGAGGAAGGCCACCAGTGTGGTGGCGTAGATGGCACTGCGGTTTGGTTCGGATGACCGATCCACTCCGACTCCCCAATTAGCTGTATCGTACAGGTATTTACCCTGTATCCTACAGCTATGAGCGACGACGACGAGAGCACCCTCGGACTGATCGAGACCGAGGTGGCCCTGCTGATGCGCTTCGGCGAGGCCACCCGGCGGGCCACCGGCACCGCCGAGCACCGGGTGCTCGACCGCGCGGCGTACGTCATCCTGCGGCACCTCGACGCCGCCGGCCCGCAGAACGTCTCCGCGCTCGCCGCGCGCCTCAACCTGGACGGCTCGACGGTGACCCGACAGGTCTCCGCCCTGCAACGCGACGGCCTCATCGCCCGCGCCCCCGACCCCACGGACGGGCGCGGCACCGTCATCTCCCCCACGACCGCCGGCCTCCAGCGGATGGCCGCCGTGCAGGCCGCCCGCACCCGCCTCTACGGCGACATGCTGTCCGACTGGACCTCCGAAGACCGCGAAACCCTGGCGCGACTCCTAGGCCGCCTCAACCAGGCCCTGGTAAACCGCAACCGCCCCCGCTAACCGTCCCCCGCCTCGCCCCGCCCCGCCCCGGCCCGGCCCGGCCCGGCCCGCCCCGCCCCGGCCCGCCCCGGCCCGCCCCGGCCCGGCCCGGCCCGGCCCGGCGATCTTGCACTTTCTGTGCCGACAAATGCCGCACAATGCCCTATATCGACAACCGAAAGTGCAAGATCGGCGCGTGGGGCGCGGAGCGTGTGGCCGTGTTGGGGCTTGGGGGTGGTGGACGAGCGCTTTGGAGCTGATGCCGGCAACGAATCACTCCCGGGAGAGACCATCTCGATTCGTTTGTGACATCAGCTCCAAAGCGTCCTGCGCCCACCCGCCGGGCCGGCCCAGCCCGAGCCAGGCCAGCCCAAGCCGAGCCGGACCAGCCCGGACCAGCCCGGGTCAGGCCGGACCGGGCCGACACTCCAGACGCACCCGCCCGGCGGACCACGACCTGAGCAGCGGCAGCCGGGCGGGTCAGTGGTCAGGCGACCGGCTCGCGGGCGGAGTCGGCGTCGCGGTCGGCGCCCGGGGTGACCCGCGGGTCGCCCTCGTCGGCGAAGTAGTCGTCCGGTTCGGTGCCGTCGACGCCCTCGGGTGCCTTCACGGCCCGCAGGATCAGCGTCAGCAGGGCGGCGACGGCCAGGTTGACCAGCACCGCCACGATGCCCACGTAGATCGTCTTGGGCGTGTCGAACCCGAACTTCTCCAGCGGGAACGCCGAGCCGCCGAAGTGCTTCTTCGTCGGGCTGGCGACCTGGTACAGCATCCACATGCCGAGGCCCATGCCGGCGACCCAGCCGGCGATCAGGGCGGTCCGGTGGAACCAGCGGGTGTAGAGGCCCAGCGCCACCGCCGGCAGCGTCTGAAGGATGATCACGCCGCCGATGAGCTGGAGGTCGATCGAGAACTGCGGGTCGAGGAAGACGATGCAGGCGACCGCGCCGACCTTGACCACCAGTGAGGTGATCTTCGAGACGTTGGCCTCCTGCGCGGCGGTGGCGTCCTTCTTCAGGTACTCCTTGTAGATGTTGCGGGTGAACAGGTTCGCCGCCGCGATCGACATGATCGCCGCCGGCACCAGCGCGCCGATGCCGATGGCCGCGTACGCCACCCCGGCGAACCAGTCCGGGAACTGCTGGTCGAACAGCAGCGGCACGATCGTGTTGTTGTCCACGCTGCCGGCCGAGGCCCCCGGCAGCGGCTTCACCCCGGCCGCGATGGCCATGTAGCCGAGCAGCGCGATGAGCCCCAGCAGCAGGCTGTACGCGGGCAGCGCCGACATGTTCCGCTTGATCACGTCCCGGTTCCGGCTGGCCAGGACCCCGGTGATGCTGTGCGGGTAGAGGAACAGGGCCAATGCCGAACCGAACGCCAACGTGACGTACTGGAGTTGGTTGTTGCCGTTGAGCAGGATGCCGTCGTTCGGGTTCGGTGAAGCCTGGAACTTCGCGTCCGCGGCGTCGAAGATGTCGCCCCAACCACCGAGCTTGTACGGCAGGTAGATGACCGCCACCAGGATGACGATGTAGATCAGGCTGTCCTTGACGAACGCGATCAGCGCGGGCGCACGCAGCCCCGACTGGTAGGTGTACGCGGCGAGGATGGCGAACGCGATGATGATCGGCAGGTGCCGGGCCAGGGCGCTGTCGCCCGTCACGCCCATCGTCTTGAGCACCGCCTCGATGCCCACCAGTTGCAGCGCGATGTACGGCATGGTGGCGACGATCCCGGTGATCGCGATGAGCAGCGCCAGCACGGGCGAGTCGAACCGCCGCCGAACGAAGTCGGCCGGGGTGACGAAGCCGTGCCGGTGCGAGACCGACCAGAGCCGGATCAGCACCAGGAAGACCATCGGATAGATCACGATGGTGTACGGCACGGCGAAGAACCCGGCCGCCCCGGCCCCGAACATCAGCGCCGGCACCGCCACGAAGGTGTACGCGGTGTAGAGGTCACCGCCGACCAGGAACCAGGTGATCCAGCCGCCGAAGCTGCGCCCGCCCAGGCCCCACTCGTCGAGGTGTGCCATGTCCTTCGGCGCGCGCCAGCGGGCGGCCACGAAACCCATCGCGCTGACCAGCAGGAACAGCAGCGAGAAGACGATGATCTCGGTGAGATGGTCGCGCCACATCAGCAGACCCCTTTCGTTCGCGACTGCGGGGCTCGCAAACCCGGCTCACTCCTCGCGCTCACCGCATCCCCCGCTTCTTGGTCATCTGGTAGACCAGCGTCGTGGTGGAGACGCCGAGCAGGATCCAGGCCAGTTGCAGCCAGTAGTAGCGGGGGAAGCCGAAGATCCGGGGCGCGTCACTGTTGAAGAACGCCGGGACCAGCGGCACCACGATGGGGATCAGGAGCAACCAGTTCCAGGGGCTGTGGTCCTTCGCCCTGGACGACGCCGTGCTGGGCGCCTCCGGTTCGGGTGCAGCCATCTGACACACCTCCGGGGAGTCGAGGCTCTCGATGTAACGGCCGGAGGCTACGACTCTGTGACCGCCGTCACGATCAGGGTGCGGACGGCGCTGCGCCGAACGGCGCACGGGCTGCGCCGAACGGTGAAGGGAGGGTGGGTGCGCTGCTCAGGCAGCGGGCAGGTGCGCGGTGTCGTTGACCGTGCGGACGGCGATGCCGCCGTCGGGCCACAGGTCGAGCACCGAGATGCCGGCCGCGTCCAGGAACAGCCGGTGCAGGAAGCCGTCGGTGGCGGCGAGGGCGTCGCGCAGCGCCAGCTTGATCGGCGAGACGTGCGAGACGACCACCACGGTCTCCCCGGGGTACGCCTTCGGCAGCGCGTCGACGACCCGACGCACCCGTTCGGCCACCTGGGTGAACGACTCGCCGCCCGGCGGGGCGATCCGCGTCGAGGCGAGCCAGGCGTCCATCTCACCCGGCCACTGCTGGCGTACCTCGGCGAAGGTACGCCCCTCCCACTGCCCGAAGTCGCACTCGATCAGGTCGGCCTCGGTGCGCACCGGCACGGCACCGATCGCGTCGGCGATCGCCGCTGCGGTGGCCGTACACCGGGACAGGGGTGAGCTGAGCACGGCCGCGACGGACGGGGCGAGGGCGGCCACCCGCGCGCCGGTGGCTGCGGCCTGGGCCCGGCCACGCTCGGAGAGCGGCACGTCGCCGCGGCCGGAGTAGCGGCCCTGCTCGGTGTACGCGGTCTCGCCGTGCCGCACGAGGATCAGCCGGGTGGCGGTGAAGCTCGGGCGGGGCTCCCAGGAGGCCGGCGCGGTTGCCGGGTCGCTGCCGGTCGAGGTGTCGCCGGCCGGGGCGCTGGCGGATGCCGGGGTGCCGACGGCGGCCGGCGGAGCGGCGGGCCGGCCGGCGGCAGCGTCCATCGCGGCGTTGGCGAGCGCGTCGGCGTGCCGGTTCTCCTCGCGGGGGATCCAGGTGAAGCGGACCGCGCCGAAGCGGCCCACCAGCGCGGCCGCCTGCGCGGCGAGCGGACGCAGGCCGGGGTGCTTGATCTGCCACCGGCCGCACATCTGCTCGACCACCAGCTTGGAGTCCATCCGGACGTCCACCTCGGTGGCGTTCAGCTCGGCGGCGGCCCGCAGACCGGCGATCAGCCCCTGGTACTCGGCGACGTTGTTGGTCGCCGTACCCAACGACTCGGAGCGCTCGGCGAGCACCTCGCCGGTCTCCGGGTCACGGACCACCGCGCCGTAGCCGGCCGGCCCGGGGTTGCCCCGGGACCCGCCGTCGGCCTCGACGACGACCACGCGCGGCGCCACGACCTACAGGCCCGACTCGTTGGTACGGACCATGATCCGGCGGCAGTCCTCGCAGCGGACCACGTCGTCCGGGGCGGCCTTGCGGATGCGGGCCAGGTCGGCGCCGGAGAGTTCCAGTCGGCAGCCGCCGCAGCGGCCGGCGGTGAGCAGCGCCGCGCCCAGCCCGGTGTCCTCGCGGATCTTGTCGTAGAGGGTGACCAGCTCGGCGGGGAGGTCGGCCGCGAGCGGCTGCCGGGCGCTCCGCTTGAACTCCTCCTCCTTGGCGATCTCGGCCAACGCGTCGTCCCGGCGCTGCTCGGTGGCGGCCCGCTTCTCCCGGGCGTCGGCCAGGCGCTGCTCGACGCCGTCCAGGACGCCCTGGGCGGTCTCCCGCTGCTCCATCAACTCCAGCTCGGCGTCCTCCAGGTCACCCTGACGCCGGTTGAGCGAGGCCAGCTCGTGCTGGAGCGCCTCCAGCTCCCGGGCCGGGCCGGTGCCGGCGGCGAGCCGGTTCTGGTCCTTCTCCTTGCGGGCGCGGACCTGATCGACGTCCTTCTCCAGCCGGGCGATGTCCCGGTCCAGGTCGTCGACCGCCACCTGGGCGCGTACCCGCTCGTCCTCCAGCGCCGACAGTTCCCGGGCCAGTGCCTCCAGTTCGGCCCGCTCCGGCAGCGACCGGCGACGGTGCGCGAGCTGGGCGAGGTTGGTGTCGAGCGCCTGCAGGTCGAGCAGGCGGCGCTGGACCTGGGGGTCAGCCTTCACGGTCGGGCTCCTTGTCGTCCACAACGGGTGCGGCGGCGTGCACGGTCCACGGGTCGGTGTCCAGGTCGGACACCAGCGTCTCGACGCCCGGCGCCTCCCGCAGGAAGGCGGCCAGGTCGTCCAGCCACGGTCGTTCGGTCGCCCAGTGGGCGGCCTCGATCAGGGCGGGACCATCGGCGGCGACGTGCTCGCTGGCCGGGTGGTGCCGCAGGTCGGAGGTGAGAAACGCGTCCACCCCGGCGGCGGTCGCGGCGCCGAGGAAGCTGTCCCCCGACCCGCCGCTGACGGCGAGGGTACGAACCATACGCCGGGGATCGCCCGCGGCGCGAACTCCCCAGGACGTGACGGGAAGCACGGCGGCGGCGTGCCGGGTCAGCTCGGCGAGGGTCATCGGGGCGGGCAGGTCGCCGATCCGGCCGAATCCACGGTCGTCGCCGTGCGCGGGCGAGCCGGGCGTGGGCCGTTGCAGCGGGCGCAGCCCGGTCAGCCCGAACCGGGCCGCGAGGGCGTCCGAGACGCCCGGGGAGGCCACGTCGGCGTTGGTGTGCGCCGCGTACAGCGCCACACCGGCCCGGATCAGCTCGTGGACGATCCGGCCCTTGACGGTCGTCGGCGCGACCGACGACACCCCGCGCAGCAGCAGCGGATGGTGCGCGATGATCATGTCGGCCCCGACGGTCAGCGCCTCGGCGACCGTCTCGGGCACCACGTCGACCACGCAGAGCACCCGGCGGACCGGGCTGGTCGGCTCGCCCAGCACCAGGCCGACGCGGTCCCAGTCCTCGGCCCAGGCCGGCGGGTAGCGGCGCTCCACCTCGGCCACCACGTCGCTCACCGTGGGCGCGGATCGGCTTGTGCTCACGGCGGGCCAGCTTACCGGCGCGGAGGCCCGCAGGCGGTGACACCCGGCCCCGGCCGCGCCGGTCGGCGGTCCGGCAGGCCCTCGCCGGGCCGCGAACTGGCGACGCCGTTCGAGCCGCCGGGGCGGCAGCGCCGCCGACGCGCCGGCTCCGGCGGGCAGGCTCAGGCGGCGCGGTACGCGACGGTCCGCAGGGCGGCCAGCGGCATCGCCCAGGGGAAGGCGTGCAGGTGCTGCTCGCCCGTACCGGGTGGGTGCAGGGCGACCACGTGGTCACCGAAGAGCACCGTGATCCCCCAGTCCGCCAGCCGGGCCACGCCGGCCCGGAACGCCGGATGGGCGGCCATCGCGACGTTGGTGTACGGCACGGCGACGATCGGGATGCCCTTGCCCTGCGCCTCGACGAGCAGGCCGAGGGCGAGGGTGTCGGCGATGCCGGCCGCCCACTTGTTGACCGTGTTCACGGTCGCCGGACAGACGACCATGGCGTCGGCGGGCGGCAGCACGTCCGGGTCACCGGGATTCTTGTAGTGCGTCCGCACCGGGTGGCCGGTCTGCCGGACCAGGGCGGCCTGGTCGACGAACTTCGCGCCGTCCGGCGTGGTGACCACGCAGACGTCCCAACCGTCGCCCTGGGCCAGCTCGACCAGGCGGCCGACGTGCCGGGCCAGCGGCGACCCGCAGGCGATGACGTAGAGCACCGCACGGTGCTCGCTGGTGTGTGGTGCGCCGGTCGTCACACCGGCTCCGCGCTCATACCCCTACTCCCATCTGCTCAGCCAACTCCGCTATCGGAGAAGGTGGCGCACCCCGTGTGCGACGAAGGACGTCGGACATCACCTCGTGGGCGATCGGCCGGCAGCGGATCTCGGACGGCGCGAGCCGGTCACCGAGCAGCAGCATCTCGCCGGCGTTGGCCACGTCGCCGATCTGGGCGTACCCGCGGGCGATGTCGAGCAGGTGGTGGGCCCGGCGCTCGGGCAGCAGAGCGTTGAAGTCGGGCTCGGCGATGCGGAGCTGGTGGACCTCCACCGCGCGTCCCCCGTCGCCCAGCTCGACGGCGGCGGCGGCCCGGTGCAGCTCGACGTTGGTCGGGCCGAACGAGGTCCAGTAGTGGTTGTGGTCGCCGCCGAGCAGGGTGGCGGCCTCCTGCGCGCAGCTGATCAGGTCGTCGACGCTGGCCGAGTCGCCGATCCGGGACGCGGCCATCGCGCCCTGCAACAGCAGCATCCCGTAGACGGAGAGTCGAGCCGGTGAGACCTCGTTGCTGCCGCCGGGCGCCAGCCGGTTGGCGATCTGGACGTTCAGCTCGAGCGCCGGCCGGGCCCGGCCCATGGCGACCAGGGCGTTGCAGACCCGGGTGGTGGCGATCCCGGCCAGCAGCGGGTCGTCGGCGCGCTGCGCCACCGCCATCGACCGGTCGGCTGCCAGCCAGGCCAGCTCGAACTCGCCGAGCTTGCGCAGCACCGAGGAGGCGATCTGGTAGACCTGCCCGAGCAGGTGCGCGGCCTCCGGGGCCTGCGCGCCGGCGTACGCGGCGTCGGCCGCCTGCGCGTCGCGCAGCAGCTTGGGCAGCGCGCGGGTGAGCATCCCGTACCGGCCGTACTGGTAGGTGAGCCAGGCGTGGTTGACGGCCTTGCGCATGTCGTCCAGCGGGGGCGGGTACGGCACGGCGTCGAAGTACGCGCTCATCGAGTCGTACCGTTCCAGGGCGGCCCGGATCTCCTGCACCTCGACCTGGTCGATGCAGTTCAACGCGTCCGTACGCCGCTCCGGGTCCCGGCCCATGAGCAGTTGCACGTCCATCTGGAGGATGTCGGCGATCTCGTAGAGGACGGAGAACTTGTCCAGCCGGCGGACGCCCCGCTCGACCTTGTCGACCCAGCTCTTCGACTTGCCCAGGCGGTCCGCGAAGACCTGCTGCGACATCTTGCGCCGCCCCCGCCAGTAGGCCACTCGCCGGCCAATGGGTAGCTCGTCCATCTCCCCATCCCTCCCCCTGCCGCCGCCGTTTCGGGCGGGGCGCTGTCCGCGGGTGCGGCGATCAGTCGTTCGTCTTGCAGTTTTCGCTGGTCGCACAGCCTGTACGTCAGCCGGACAGCCAGTCCTCGTACTTTTCGTGCAAGTTGCACGAGCCGTTCGTCAACCTCAACGATCGTGGGTTACGGCAGTGACGGCGCTCGAACTGCGACCTGGCGTCCGCCGGGCCCGACCGAGGGGAGATGGCACACATGTGGGGGAACGTCGGACCACGCGTCGCCGAACTGTCGCCGCTGGAACGCGTCCGGCTGCGCCGGGTCGCCATCCGGTACGCCGTACACGGTTGGGAGGTGACGCCCGGCGCCTGCCTCGCCCGCAGCCGCTTCGTGTGCGGTCGGGCCGGCTGTCCCACGGTCGGCTGCCACCCTGCGCTGGAGAACTGGGAACTGGCCGCCACCACCGACCCGGCCCGGGTGGCCACCTGGTGGCGGACCCGCCCACACGGCGTGCTGCTGCCCACCGGGCGCACCTTCGACGTGCTGGAGGTGCCGGCACACCTCGGCCGGCACGTGCTCGACGCGGTGCAGACCCACCCCGCCGGCACCGGCGTACGCGGGCCCGTGCTGGTCACCCCCACCGGCCGATGGATGTTCCTGGTACGGCCCGGTGACCCGCTGCGGCCGGAGTTGGAGCACTGCTTCCACGTGGTCCGGCACGGGCCGGGTTCGTGGATCCCCGCGCCGCCGACCCGGCTGCCCGAGGGAACCGTGCGCTGGGCGGTCGCCCCGGAGCAGGCCCGCTGGCAGCTTCCCGACTCGTACCTCGTGCAGAACACCCTGATCGAGGCGCTGCGCGCCAGCGGGGTGACCCTCACCCACGACCTGCTCCCCGGCCACCTGCCGCTGCCCCGCCGGGGCAGGTGAGCCGGAGCCGGCCGACGATCCGATCCGGTGACCGACAACGTCGCCGGGCCACCGGTCCTCGTTGAGCAGGCGACGGCGCGAACGCGCGCCACGAACGGGGGAACGATGCCCACACACGACCGCTCGCCGTATCCCGGCGGCACCGAGCCGCCCCGCCGCGGCCAACGAGGGCACCGCTGGGCCGGCACCCGCCCGACGGGCTCCCGCCCGGGCCGCCCACGCCCCACCGGCACCCGCCCCGCCACCACCCACCGCCCCCTCCGCTAAACCCGCCCCACCCCCACCCCGCCGATCTTGCACTTTGTGTCGCGGCATTCCCCACCACAAGGGACGGATCGGCAACCGAAACTGCAAGATCGCGGGGAAAGGGGTGGGTCCGCGGGGGCGGGGAGAGGGGTGCGGGTCAGACCGTCTGCGGGAGGGTGGCGGAGTGGTACTGGCGGGCGTCGTCGGTGATGACCGCGTAGGTGTGGTCGGTCAGGCGGTCCAGCCAGCCGATCCCCGCCGCGCCCATGGCCAGGGCGGCGGTGGCGTAGGCGTCCGCGACACCCAGGTCGCTGCCGACCACGGTCACCGAGCGCAGCCCGCCGGCCGGGGCGCCCCGGCGGGGGTCCAGCACGTGCCGGCCCCGCTCGTACACCCCGGAGGTGGCCACCGCCAGGTCGGTGCCGGCGAGCACCAGGCAGGCCGCCGTCTCGTCCCACGGGTGCCGGATGCCGATGCGCCACGGCTCGCCGGTGGGCGAGAAGCCGCGTACGCGCACGTCGCCGCCGGCGTTGACGCAGTGGTTTGCCGCGCCGGCGGCGAGGAGCCGGTCCGAGGCGACCTGGGCGGCCCAGCCCTTCACGAACCCCGACGGGTCGAGTCCGCCGGTGGCGTACGCGTCGAAGAACCCGTCGGTGACGCCCCACAGGTCGGCGCACGCCTCCAGCACGAAGCGCAGGTCCGTCGACGCCTCGGAGAGCAGCACCTCGCCCTGGTCGAACCGGCACACCTCGCTGTCCGACTTGTACGTGCTGAACCGGCCGTCCACCTCGTGCATCCAGGCGAAGACGTCGTCGGCCAGTTCCCGCAGCCGCGCGGGACGCAGGTCCTCGGCGAGGTCCAGCGTGATGGTCGTACCCATGATGTGCTCGACCCGGCACAGCCCGGGCCGGGTCATCGCGGCCGGCACCTCAGAACGCCTGCTCGATGGCGGCCCGCAGGGACGTCTTGTACGCGTTGCTGGTGGCCGTCGCGCCGGACACGGTGTTGAGGTTGGCGCTCTGTTTCTTCACCACCTCGCCACCGGTGCCGTTGTAGGCGTTGCGGACGTCGCCGCTGTGGATGTCGGACTCGCCGCCGCTGGGCAGCGACAACGTCACCGCGTCGACGATCTTGTTGCCGGAGACCACGATCTGCACCTGCACGTACCCGTAGTCGTCGGCCGTGTCCACGGTCGGCCCGGTCACCCGGCGGGTGGTCGACTGCGGCGCCTTGGTGGTCTTCGGCGCGGTCGGCGCCTTCGCGGTGGTCTTCGTGCCGGACGGCTTGGCGGTCGTCTTACCGGGCTTCGGCGACACCGACGCGTCGGCGGTCTCGGACGGCTTCGGCGCCGCACCCGACGGGTCGGCGGCCGGGGCGACGCTCTCCTCGACCCCCGGCCCGCTGGGGTTGACCGGTTGCGCCGTCGGCAGGTTCTGGGCGACCTGGGTGGTGCCCGGCGAGCCCTTGAGCACCACCAGGGCGGTGGTGCTGGCGGCCAGGCCGGTGATCGCGAGCAACGCGCGACGCATGCGATGCCTTCCTACAGTTCGAAGGTGGCCAAGTGGATCTGCCGGCGAGGTACGCCGGCGCGGCGCAGCGCGCGCACCGACTGCTCGACGAGGCCGGACGGCCCGCAGAGGTAGACGTCGCGCCGGGCCACGTCGGGTACCAGTTGGCGCAACCCGTCCGGGCTCATGAGCTGGCGTGGGCCGGGGTCGTCGCGGGAGCCGATGACGTACCAGACCGAGGTGTCGCGTTCCTGGGCCAGCCAGTCCAGCTCGCGGCTGAGCAGCACGTCGGCCGGGGTACGGGCCCGGTAGATCAGGGCCGCGCCCGGCGGCAACTCCTCGAGCATGGCCCGGATCGGCGTGATGCCGCTGCCGCCGGCGATCAGCAGCGCCCGTTCGCGCAGCCGGTGCGCGGCGGTGAAGGTGCCCGACGGGCCCTGCGCCCACACCCGGGTACCCGGGTCGAGGTCGCGCAGGTCGGCGGTGTGCCGGCCGACGACCTTGACGGTGAGCCGCAGCCAGCGGCCGTTCGCGGCGGCGGAGACGGAGAACGGGTGCGACTGCCACCAGCAGCCGGAGGTGAGGAAGCGCCAGCGGAAGTACTGCCCGCCGAGCATCGCGAGCCGGCCCAGCCGCTCCCCGGTGAGGTAGATGGAGATGGTGTCCGGGCTCTCCGCGACCACGTCGGCGACCCGCAGCTGGTACCGCAGGTTGAACGCCAGCGGCGCGATCACCCGTCCCCACAGCAGCGCGGCGACCACCAGCAGGTAGAGCGCGATCCAGCCGGTGCGTACCGGGCCCGGCTTGTAGAGCTGCGCGCCGTGGCTGAACTGGTGCCCGTAGCCGAGCAACAGCACCAGATAGCTGGAGCGGTGCAGCAGGTGCCACAGCTCGTAGGGCAGCGCGCGCCGGATGGCCCGGACGCTGCTGAACCCGACCACCATCATGATGCCGGTGGCGACGAAAGCCGAGAGCATGTCCTCGTACCCGCCGAGCAGTGTGCCCACCTCGGCGAACACCGAGTGGTTCCGCAGGTCGGCGTACCCGACGAGGATCAGCGACAGGTGCGCCAGCACGGCGACCAGCAGCGTCGCGCCGATGTCGCGGTGCCAGCGGCCGATCTGCTCGCCGCCGATCCACCGTTCCAGCACGGGCAGGCGACTCATCATCAGCACCTGCACGAGCAGCAGGTACCCGGCGATCAGCCCGGTGATCCGGCCGCCGGCGGTGAGGGTCGAGGCGGTGCTGCGCAGCGAGCCGGCGGGGGTGCCCAGCCACCACGGCAGCACGCTGGCCACCAGCCCGACCAGCAGCAGCACGGCCAGCAACCGCCGGCCGCCGGGTCCGCGCCGCTCGGGGACCTGCGGGGGTACGGGAGCAGCCGACCGGCCGCCGTGCCGGGACGAGGTCCCGGTGCGGCGGCCGGCGGCGTGGGTGCCCGGGTACGTCACGCGTACAGCTTCATCGGGGCGTACTTCATGCGCGGGAACACCTTCTGCACCTCGGCGTTGGTGAGCCCGAAGCGGCCCTGCGCCAGGGAGCCGTAGACGTTGAACATGTTGTTGTATTCCGGCACGTCGCCGGAGTCCAACTTGCTCAGCCCGTTCCAGGTGCCCAGCAGCGATCCGGCCAGCTTCTTGCCGGACAGGACGGTGACCACACCGCCGTGGCCGTGGTCGGTGCCGCCGGTGTTCGAGCCGACCCGGCGACCGAACTCGCTGGACACCATGATCGTCACGTCGGCGGCCTGCGGGCCGAGGTCGGTGAAGAACGCCGCCATCGCGCTGGCCAGCTCGTTCAGCCGGCGGTGCAGCTGGCCGCCGCTCTGGGTGCCTTGGTTCTCGTGGGTGTCGTAGCCGCCCATGCCGACGGTGGCGACCCGGACGTTGGCACCGCCCTTGATGAGCTGGGCGAGCTGCTGGAACGCGTTGCCGACGCCCTCGTACTTGACGCCCTCGGCGGGCTGGTACGGCTTGGCGGCGAGCTTCTGCGCGGTGGCGAGCGCGCCCATGCCCTCCTGCACGGCCTCCTCGACCGGGTGGTTGATCCCGGTGAAGAGTCCCTTGATGGCCTTCTCGGTGGCGGCCCGGTACTTGTCGTCGCCGTTGAGCCGCAGCGAGCCGACGCTGTTCAGCGAGAGCGCGCCGTTGTTGCCGACCAGCGAGCGGGGCAGCGTGCTGCCGATGCCGACGCTGCGGAACGCGGTGCCCTTGCCGAGGTGGTCGACCAGGCCGTCGAGCCAGCCCCGGCCGCCGGTCTCGTTGGGCAGACCACCCAGGTTGCAGGCGTCGGCGGCCTGGAAGTGGCTGCGGGACAGCCGCTCGTCGGAGACCGCCGGGATGAAGCCGAGCTGACCGGCCTTGAGGAAGCTCTCCAGCGGCTTGAACGCGCTGGTCAGCTTGAAGCCGCGGCTCAGGGCCAGCGAGTCGTTGCCGAGCAGCAGGTCGGGCCGGGCCTTGGCGAGCACCGGGTCGTTGTCCGGCGCGACGAGGCTGAGCCCGTCCAGGCCGCCGTAGAGGAAGACGTGGATCAGCGTGCCGGTCTTGGTGGCCGCGAACGACGCCGAGGTGGTGACGAACTGGGCGGTGGCCAGTGCGGTGGCGGTGGCCGCGGCACCGGCGACGAACGTGCGTCGGGTGACGCCCCGCCCGTCCTGCTGGGCCTCCTCCAGGTCCTCCAGCCGGCGGTAACGGTCGGCCTCGGCCGCGTTCTCGGCGGCCACCAGGTCGGCCTCGGCGCGCAGCAGCGCCTCGGCCGGGTTGTCGGCCAGCCGTCGCACGTCGGGGCATTCGGGGTGCAGGGGGAAAGAGTTGTACACAGTCTTCTCCATCGGGTGCCTCACCGGAGGTGGTGCTGGGGGGAAGCGAGGATCGCCCGCGCGACGGCGGTGATGGCCCCGTTGAACGTGGCGTCGACCTTGGCGGTCGCCGCCACACCGGCCACGCCGAGGATGAGGTTCTTCTCCCGGGTGCTCAGCTTCTGGCCCACGAGCCGCAGGGACAGCGCGTCCACGTACGCCCCGGCGGTGGCCGGCGCCTTGACCAGCTTCTCCGGCGCGGTGTACGTGAAGACGGTGCGGTAACCGGCGACGATCTCGCCGGCCTCGTTCCAGCCGTTGACCATGGTGCCGGCCGAGGTCCACGCGACGTAGACGTCGGGGTAGCCGTCCGGGGTGGGTTGACCCATCGGGTACTGGCCCAGCTCGCGCAGCTTGTCGTGGATCTGCCGCAGGCCCCGGGCGAACGGGGTGCGCTTGTTGTCGCCGTTGTTGTTCTTCGGCGACGCCTCGGGCGAGACACCCAGGGTGCGGTACGTGGCGACCAGGTACTCCATCGGCCGGCGGACCTTCTGCCCCACCGCCGCCCAGAACTCGGACGAGCTGAACAGCGTCATCAACACCGGCTTGATCATGCCGTTGTTGCTGCTGTACGTCTTGGCCAGCCGGTCCACCAGGGACTTCGGCGGGGTGTCCGAGACGAACCGGGTGGCGAGGCTCTGCGCCACGTACTTCGCGGTCGAGGGGTGCAGCGCGATGTAGGTGATGTACTTGTCGATCGCCGCGTCCACGGCGGCGATCTCCTTGGCCGTCGGGTTGTTGACGTCCTTGATGCTGAACGTGTTGGCGTGGGTGAAGCCGAGGATCTTCACCTTGCCCATGTAGTGCTGGTTGACGCGCAGGACGTACTGGCCCTTGTCGTCGACGCCACGGCCGGTCTGGAGCATGGCGGCCTGCCGGACGTCACCCTCCTTGTAGCCGCCGTCGACGCCGACCGAGTACAGCTCGAGGTTCTCCCGGGCGAGGTTCTCGTTGATGGCGTCCTTGCGGGAGTCCTTCTGGTTCAGGTAGATCAGCAGCGCGGGGTGCTTGTTCGCCGCCACCAGCATCTCGGGGTAGCTGCCCAGCGCGTGCTTGCGTACCACGTCCTTGTCGAACGAGGTGCGGTAGACCTCACCACCGTCGAAGTCGGCGGCGACGTGCAGGAAGTCGTTCCAGAAGTCGACCATCACCTCGAAGAGCTGACGCTTCGACCAGATCTGCCGGGCCAGGGTGGCGTCGACCACCTCCCGCTCCGGCTGGGCGCCCATGTCGTTGAGCTTGTCCCGCTGGTCCCGCAACTGCTGCACGGAGAGCGACTGGGTGGGCAGCTCGGAGAGCTTCAGCTCGGCCTTGCTCGGCTCGATCTTGTCCGGGTCGAGCTGCGACCGGATCCACGCGTCGATGCCCTGCTTCTTGATGTCGGCGACCACCGCGGGCGTCGCGCCGAAGGTGGCCCGCCGGGCCAGGTGCAGGACCGGGTCCTTGGCGAGCACGGTCTTGACGGTCACCTCGGTCGCCGCGGCGGCCGCGGCCGGACCGGAGAAGGTACGACCACCGGCGGGGGCGTTCTTCTTCAGCGCCTCGCCGGCCCGCGAGCCCATGTAGCTCTCGTTCTGCTCGGTGTAGGTACGCACCGTGCTGGGCTGCTGGCCGCTGGGGCGCGCCGCGGTCCCGTCGGTCACCGTGTTGCCGGTCGCGTCGGCCGCCGCCTCGTCACCGAAGAGGTCGCGGAACTGCGGGGTCATGGCGAGCGCCGCGCCACCGGCCACGACGGCGGCGGTACCACCGATGGCGGCCATCGCCTTGCGCCGGCCGACCTTGCGGCCCGGCTCGTCATCATCGTCCAGAGTGGGCAGTCCGGCGCCGGCCGGGCGGGCCGGGGCGGGACGACCGAGGCCCTCCGGGCCGACCCACTGCGGCCCACGCGGGCCGGGGGCGGGCTGCGCGTTGTACGCGTATCCGTCGACGTACTGCTCGCGCGGGTCGCCCTGCGCCCGGTAGCCGCCCTGGTAGGGGTGGGGCGAGTCGTATCCGTACGACCCGGACGCGGAGGGGTCGCCGTACGTGTCCGGGGTGTGCTGCTGGCGTCCGTCCCAGCCGCGGTCGTCCCGCGGTCGACGTGGTGGCACATTCTGGTCGGCCATGTACCAATCCCGATTTCTGATGAGCGCCGGAAAGCTGCGACCGGGCAGGTGCGGCAGGTGCGGCGACTGTTGCCTGAGGGGGTTGCTACGGCAAGGTAACCAAGCGCTCAGGTGCCTTCAAGGTGGGCCGCACACGCCCGTGGGGGCACTTAAGACAGCCCTCACCACGGCATTCGTGGTCGGCGGGCAACGTGAGTCGGGCTCCGACCTTCTCAGCAGGGCCGACGCGCGGCAGCCGGGTACGGATCGGACCGCGCCGCCGTACGCGCCACGTTCACCGCTGTTCACCACCACAGGCAAACTTAAGGTTCGGATAAGCCGGACGTGAGGTGCTCTCACGCTGGGGAAAAGTAGGACGAGCAGGAGCGTGAGCCGCCGTCGCAGCGGGTATGCCGCCGAACCGCTGAACGCGTGAGGGGAAGGCAGCGCCATGCTCAGCAAAGAGGATCAGCGCAGGTTCGACCAGATCACCCGTCAGCTCCGGGAGAGCGACCCGGCGTTCTTCGCCCGGCTCGACCATCGGGTCCGGGCCCGTCGGGGCCGTTATCTGATGTTGTTGACCATCCTGCTGTGGGCGTCGCTCCCGGCGATGGCCGTGTTCGCCGGACGGCTGGCCGGTGCGATCTGCGCGGTGGTGCTGGTGGCCAACGCGGCGATCATGTGGCGGTTCCGCCGCCGCTGGACGTGACGGTTCACCCCGGGCCGAAGGCCCGGTACGCGCGGCGCAGCCGTTCCAACAGGCCCGGGCCACCGATGGCCGGCGCCGGCGGACCGAGCTGGCGCAGCAGGAGATCCGGCCCGGTCGCCAGCCGGGGTGGCCGGTCGGGCAGCGGCACGGGCGCCGTCCAGAACCGGTCCACCGCGTCCGTGACGGGCGTGCCGGCCAGCCCGGCGAGCGCACGGGACGCGCCGGCCGGTGGCCGGACGTCGACCGCCGACGGGCCCGGGTCCACGATGGAGACCGGCGCGGGCGACGCCGGGGCGCCGGTCGCCTCGGCGCGGCGGGCGCGCAGCCGGTCCAGCAGGTCCGCACGCGATCGACCCCGCCAGTGCAGCAGCTCGAACGGGTCCGCGTCGAACGCCTCGGCGAGCAGGTAGAACGTGGCCGCGAGGTGCTTGCACGGCACCGCGAAGTCGGGGCAGTTGCAGCGCTGCGTCAGCTCGTCCACGGCGGCGGGGAAGAGCGGGGCGCCCGCCGCGGCGAACAGCTCCTCCAGCTCGTCGGGCAGGTCCCCGGCGAGCAGTCGGGCGCTGAAGAACGCCTGCCCGGCCAACTCGTCCTCGATCCGGGACCAGAGCGCCTCCGGGAACGCCGCCAACGCGATGGCGACCTCGTACGGCCGGGGTCGGGAGCCCTGCACCTGGGCGGTGACCCGGCCGGGCGTGACGTCGAGCCGGAGCACCTGACCGGCCCGCGCGTACGACCGGCCCCGGGTCAGCCGGGTGCCGAGCGCGAACGACTCCAGCACCTCCAGGAAGCGCCGGGACCACCAGGACCGACCGATCGCGCCCCGGGTGCTGCGCGCCTTCAGTCCCCCGTCGACCTTGCGGGGGCGGCCGTAGTCGGCGAACCGGTCGCTCACTCCACCACCGCCCCGGCCTCCAGGGCGAACAGGTCCCGGAGCTGACCCGTGGACAGCTCGGTGATCCACTGCTCGCCGGTGCCGACCACCCGCTCGGCGAGGCTGCGCTTGTCCGCGATCAACGCGGCCACCTTCTCCTCGACCGTGCCCGCGCAGACGAACTTGCGGACCTGCACGCGTCGCCGCTGCCCGATCCGGAACGCCCGGTCGGTGGCCTGGTCCTCCACCGCCGGGTTCCACCACCGGTCCACGTGCACCACGTGGTTGGCGGCGGTCAGCGTGAGGCCGGTGCCGCCGGCCTTGAGGGAGAGCACGAACAGCGGCGGACCGTCGGCGGACTGGAACCGCTGCACCAGGGCGTCCCGCTCGGCCTTGCCGACGCCACCGTGCAGGAACAGCACCTCCCGGCCGAACCGGGCCGACAGGTGCCCGCGCAGCATCGCGCCGAACTCGGCGTACTGGGTGAACAGCAGCGCCCGCTCCCCCGCCGCCAGCACCTCCTCCAGGATCTCGGTGAGCCGGGCCAGCTTGCCCGAGCGCCCGTCCAGCGGGGAGCCGTCGCGCAGCAACTGGGCCGGGTGGTTGCAGACCTGCTTGAGCCGGGTCATGGTGGCCAGCACCAGTCCCCGTCGCTCGATGCCGTCGCTGGTCTCGATCCGGGCGAGCATGTCGTCGACCACCACCTGGTACAGGGCGGCCTGCTCGGCGGTGAGGTTGCAGACCACCTCCATCTCCAGCTTCTCCGGCAGGTCCGAGATGATCGACGAGTCGGTCTTGAGCCGGCGCAGCACGAACGGCCCGGTGATCCGGCGCAACCGCTCGGCGGCCTCGGCGTCACCGTGGCGCTCGATCGGCTCGGCGAACCGCTTGCGGAACGTCGCGGCCGGGCCGAGCAGCCCCGGATTGGCGAACTGCATGATCGACCAGAGGTCGGCGAGCCGGTTCTCCACCGGCGTGCCGGTCACCGCGACCCGCTGCCGGGCGGGCAGCGCGCGGACCGCCTCGGCCTGCCGGGTGGAGGCGTTCTTGATCGCCTGCGCCTCGTCCACCACCACCCGGTGCCAGTCGATGCCGGCCAGGTCGAGGGCGTCCCGGGCGGCCACCGAGTAGGTGGTCAGGACCAGGTCCGCGCCGTGCGCGGCCGTGGTGAACTCCGCCCCCCGCGCGCGCTCCGCGCCATGGTGTACGTGCACCCGCAGTCCCGGGGTGAACTTCGCCGCCTCGCGCTGCCAGTTGCCGACCAGCGACATCGGACAGACCAGGAGTGTCGGCCCGGCGTCCGGCGGGTCTCCGGCGAGCAGCGCGAGCAACTGCACGGTCTTGCCCAGCCCCATGTCGTCGGCGAGCACCCCGCCGAGCCCCAACGACCGCAGGAAGGCCAGCCAGGCCAACCCCCGCTGCTGGTACGGCCGCAGCGTGCCGGCGAATCCCGGCGGCGGGTCGAGCGGGGTGAGCCGGTGTTCGACCGCCCCGGCGAGCAGGTCCCCCAGCGCGCCGTCGGCGCTCACCTCCAGCACCGGCAGCGCCCCGGTGTCCTCGCCGTCGCTGAGCCCGAGACGCAGCAGGTCGGCGACGGTCAGCTCGCCGGCCGAGCGGAGCAGGCGCAGACCGGCGGCGAGCCGCCCCGGGTCCAGCTCCACCCACCGGCCGCGCAGCCTTACCAGCGGGGTCTTCAGCTCGGCCAGCGCCGCCAACTCCTCGGACGACAGCGGCTGGTCGCCGAGCGCGATCTCCCAGCGGTAGTCGACGAGCGCGTCCAACCCCACGCCGGCCTCGGTGCCGGCCACCGTGCCGGGCGCGGTACGGCTGCGGGCGCGCAGCCGAGCGCCGAGCCGCGCCGACGGGCGCTGCCACCACGAGGGCAGCAGCACCCCGAACCCGGCGGCGTGCAGCACCGGCGCGCCCTCGCTGAGGAACCGGTGCGCGCCCTCGATGTCCAACTCCATCGCCTCGGGAGCGGCGGTGCGCAGTGCGGCGTCCAGGTCCGGCCAGAGCCGGCTGGCCCGGCCCAACTCGGCCAGCAGGGTCTCCTGCGGGCTGCCCGTCCGACCGGCCAGCGGGTCCGACGTGTCCGCCCGCCAGACCTCGGCGGCGTCGATGTGCAGGCCCGGCTCGTCGGCGGCCTGCAACCCGAACTCCAAGCGCCAGCGGGCAGTGTCGGTCGAGGTGACCGGTGTTGGGATGTCGCCCGACGTACGGGTGGCCAGGATCGGTTCGGTGACCTCGTCGGGGGCCGGCTCGACCAGCCGGAAGCTGGCCCGTACCGCCCCGCCGGCCGCGTCGCGCTGCCACCCGTCCAGCTCGGTACGCAGCAGGTCCAGCGCCGCCTGCTCGACGGTGAAGTCGCGGTGGGGCCCGGCCAACGCGGCCAGCCAGGCCGGCGCGGGCCCGGTCGGGCGCACTCCCCGGCCCAGGGTGGTGCTCGCGAGGGCGGCCCGTGCGGCGGCGTCGGTGAGCGCGTCGAGCGCGTCCGCCACCAGGTCGGCGGCGGTCAGCTCGCCGTCGCCGGCCCCGGTCACCGAGGACGCCCCCACCTCGGCGGGCACGCGGGCAGAGGCGGCGCCGGCCGGCACCCGGGCAGCGGCTGAAGCGGCAGCGGGAACTGTGGCTGCGCGGGTGGCCGGCGGCAGGGCCAGGGCCAGCGAGCGGGCCCAGGCGGCGTCGGTGCCGGTCAGCAGTGGACGCCACACCGCCCGCGCGACGACCTGGGCCGGCCGCTCGTCGCCCGGGCGGGCCGCGCCGGCACCAGCCACGGCGACACCCGCCGGGCCGGCACCAGCCTCAGCACCCGCCGCGGCGGCACCGGCCAGGGCGGCGGCACCGGCCAGGGCGGTCGGGTCGGTCGGGGCGTGGACGCCGGGCAGGACGCGGCCCCGGGCCACCAGGTCGGCGGCGAAGTCGGCCAGCTCGGCGAGGTGGCGCAGGGTCGCCCCGCACACCACCGGGAGATCGTCCACGGCGCGGAGCAGGGGCAGGGCGTCGTCCGGGGCGTACCCCAGGGTGGGCACCCGCCACACGGCGAGGGTGAGCCGGCCGCGGACCGGGGGTGCGACGGTGGTCCGGATCAGCTCGGGTGAGTCGGTCGGCGCGCCCGCCCGGGTGGGCAGGGTGAGCAGCGCGGTGGCCGGGCGGGCCGGCTCGGCGGCGTCGGCGAGGGCCGCGACCAGGTCGGCGTGCCCGGCGGCGAACGGGTGCGGGCGCTCCCGGGGAGGCCGCCCGGAACGCGCGACGGCTACCGGCGCCGCACTGTCCTCGGCCCACACGGCGAGCCCGGAGCCGGGCAACCACAGCCCGTGGATGACCAGCACGTACTCCCCCTCGTCGCCGCCCCGGCCCAGGATAGGCGGCCCGGCGCGACAAGCCCGCGCCGATCTTGCGGTTGCTGTTGTCGAGATGCATGGTAATGCCCGTTACGCCGGGACAGAAAGTGCAAGATCGACGGGTCGGGGGCTACGGTCGCGTCGTGGTCGATCTTCTGGTGCTGGGTGGGTTGGGGGTGGATGTGCGGGTTCGGGTGCCCGCGCTGCCGCTGCCGGCCGCCGACTCGCACACCGTCGAGCCGATCGAGCTGCGGATCGGCAACACCGGGGCCGGGGTGGCGCTGGCCGGCCGGGCGCTCGGGCTGCGGGTACGGGTGGTGGACACCCTCGGCACGGACCCGGCCGGCGACGTGGTGCGGACGGCACTGACCCGGGCCGGGGTGCCGGCGGTGCTGGCCGAGGACCGGGGCGGCACCCGGCGATCGGTGAACCTGGTGGACCCGGACGGTGCCCGCACCTCCCTGTACGACCCGCGCCCGTGGCACGGCGACGGCCCGCCGTTCTCGCCGACCCAGCTGGCCGAGGTGGTCGTGGACGCCCGGCACGTCCACGTCTCGATCATGGACTGGACGGTGCCGCTGCTGCCCGCGGTGCGGGCCGCGCTCGCGCCGGGCGTGTCGCTCTCCACCGACCTGCACGACTGGGACGGCACCAACCCGTACCACCGTCCGTTCGCCGAGGCCGCCGACCTGGTCCTGGTCAGCGGGGTACGACTGGCCGACCGGGCCGGGACGCTCGCCGACGCGCTGACACCCCGGACCGTGGTCGTGACCCGGGGCGCGGACGGCGCGGAGCTGTACCCGGGCGACGGCACGCGGGTGCCGGTGCCGGCCGCCCCGCCGCCCGGGCCGGTGGTGGACAGCAACGGGGCGGGCGACGCCTTCGCCGCCGGGCTGATCGCCGGCCGGCTGCGAGGAGAGCCGCTGACGCAGGCGGCCCGGTACGCGGCACGGGTCGCCGCGGCGGCCTGCACCCACGACGGCATGGAGTACCCGTCGGGCCTGCTACCTGTCCACTGACCCGCCCGGGTCAGAGCGCGCCGGTCGAGCCGTCGGTCAGTTCGCGCAGGATGTCGGCGTGGCCGGCGTGCCGGGCGGTCTCCTCGATGAGGTGGACCAGGATCCAGCGCACCGACACCTCGCCGAGCTGCGGGTGCGGCACCACGTGGTCGAGGTCGAAGCGCGCGACGACCGTCCGGGACCGCGCACAGGCCCGCTCGTACGCCTCGACGAGCCCGTCGACCGTGTCCCGCTCGTCGAGGGTGAAGCTCGCCACCGCGTCCTCTTCCGAGGTCAGGTAGACGTCGCCCGGCTCGGGGGCCAGCAGCACCGGGAACCAGTTCCGCTCGACCAGGGTCAGGTGCTTGACCAGCCCGGCGAGCGTGGTCGCGGAGGGCACCAGCCGACGGGCGGCCTCGTCGTCGGACAGACCCCGCACCTTGCGCAGCAGCACCGCGCGGTGGAAGTCGAGGAACGACTCCAGGACGGCGCGTTCGTCGCCGACGCGGGCGAGCACCGGGCCGAGCGTCGGATCGATGGTCTGCTCTGCCATCCGCCGACACTAACCACGCGGCCGGTCCCGCGCTGCCCCGCATCCCGCTGCGAGGTGGCCGCACGACAGGCAGGATGGGCGCATGGCTTCATCCGTGCAGATTCCCCTCGTCGGCGGCACGGCGGACGGGCAGACCGTGACCGTCGAGCTGGACACCAACGGCCGCCCCCCGCTCACCCACCACCACCTCGGTACCGGTGGACTGGCCGAGGCGCAGATCTACGAGTTGGAAGCCGCCCGCGAGGAGTCCCGCGAGTGGCGCTACCGCTGGACCGGGCCGGCGGTGTGACCGTCGGTCAGGCCCGGGTGAGGGTCTGACTGCGCAGCTGGTCCAGCACCCCACGGGTCACCTCGGAGGTGCCCCGGGCCTGCTCGCAGACCTCGGCGACCCGGCGGGCGGTGGCCTCGGCGCGCTGCTCACGTTCGTCCCACAGACGGTCGACCTCGGCCAGCAGCGGCCCCTCCACCTCCCGTTCCACGCCCCGCAGGGCCGGCACACCGAGCCGCTGAGCCAGGTCGAAGACCTTTCCGGCGTACGGCAGCGGCAGGAACGGCGTACCCACCATCGCCGCGAAGATCAGGAAGTGCAGGCGCATGCCGACGGCCAGGTCGAAGTGGCGCATCAGCCCGAGCACCTGCTCCGGCGAGTAGGTGCCGTGCAGGATCCGCCCCCGCTCGGCGGCGACCATGTGCGACAGCACCCCGTGCGAGTGCCGGATGTCGTCGCGTTCCATCGGCACGAACAGCACGTACGCGTCGATCCGGTGCACCAGGAAGTCACCGATCTGGGCCAGCAGCCGGTGGTACCCGTCGACGTCGAGGCGTTCGGCGGCCCGTCCCGGCTCCCGGACGCTGATCCCGACCAGCCGCTTGCCCACCGGCACCCCCTCCTCGGCGAGCAGGTGCGCCGGGAAGTCGGCCGGCTGCAACAGGAACGCCGGGTCGGCGGTGACCGTGATCGGGTTGAGCAGTCCCGCCTCCTCCAGGACCATCCGGGACTCCTGGTCCCGGACGGTCACCTGGGTCGCGCCGGCCAACGTCTCCCGGACCATGCCGGTGTCGACCGCGTCGCTCAGCGGTCCGACCCCCACCGCGTACGTGATCAGCGGCAGGCCGCGTTCCTGGGCGACCCGGACGACCCGCAGGTAGCGGCGGGCCTCCCGGTCGTAGAGGATCCCGCCGCCGCCGAGGATCAGCAGGTCGAGCTGGGCCAGCACCAACGCGGAGTCGGTACGGCTAACGCCCTCCCACGGCACCGCCTCGACGTCCGGGTGGGCGGCCCGGGTGTGTTCCGGGTGACGGGAGAAGACGATGATCCGGGCGTTCGGCTCCTGCGTACGGAGATCGGTGAGCAGGCCGGTGAGGATCGCCTCGTCGCCGAGGTTCCGGCCGCCGTACGAGCCGAGCACACCGATGGTCAGTCCGGCGCCATGCGTCATCTCCTCGCTCCTCCCCAGGTGCGGTCCGCGCGGGTTTCCCGCTGGGCAGGTGAACACTCCCGGTTCAGCGCGGCGGGTCGATCCGCTTCGCCATCTGCTGCGACCTGACCTCGAAGCCCAGACTCCGGTAGAGGCCGATCGCCACGGTGTTCGTGCCGAAGACGTTCAACCCCAGCTCGGGTACGCCGAGTTCGGCCAGTTCGGCCTCGATGAGCTGGATCATCCGCCGTGCGTGGCCGCGTCCCCGGTGCTCCGGATGTACCTCGATGTTGTTGATCCACGCCTGTCGGGTGTCGGCGTTCGCCGGCAGGGCCACCCAGATCCAGCCGACCTCGGCGTCGTCGACCCGGGCCACGCGCAGCAGCACCCGCTCGGTGGCCGCGCCCGCCGGCAGCAGCTCGCGGAGCTGCTCCGCCGACCGCTCCCGGGCCGCCTCCGGCGACATGCTCCGGTGCGCGGCCAGGTCCTCGGCGTAACCGACCTCCAGCGGCTCCCGCAGCCGGGCCAGTTCCCGCTCGGTCATCGGCGTCAGTGTCAACTCCACCGCAGCCTCCCCTTCGATGTCTGATGCGGCACGTAGTGCAGCAGACCCACGCGGGACGTCGCCAGCGGGATACCCGCCACGGGGCCTCGACCCGCCCGATCTGCCGGTAAGTCCCGGGAAATGGGTTGTTCGTCGGGCCGGGCCCGGCGCACCGTAGCCGGATGCAGGGGACAGCGACACGGATCGGTTGGGGTGACCTGCCGGCGGCGGTCCGGGCCGCGGTGGAGGGCATCATCGGTGACCGGGTGGTCGAGGCGGTCTCCCAGCCGGGGGGCTACTCGCCGGGCACCGCCGACCGGGTTCGCACCGCCGGCGGGCGGCGAGCGTTCGTGAAGGCGGTCAACCCGGCCTTGAACCCGGACAGTCCGGTCATGCACCGCGCCGAGGCGCGCATCGCCGGGGCACTCCCGGCGTCCGCGCCGACGCCCCGTCTGCTGGGTTGCCACGACGACGGCGACTGGGTGGCGCTGGTCTTCTCCGACGTGGACGGCCGGCACCCGGCAACCCCATGGCGGTCCGACGAGCTGACCCGCGTCCTCGGCGCCCTGGAGGCGATGGCCGTCGCGCTCACCCCGAGCCCCGTCGCGCACGTGCCGACCGCCGCCGACCTGCTGGCCCGGGACTTCGCGGGCTGGCACCGGATCGCCGCCGACCCGCCGCCACGGCTCGACCCGTGGGCCCGCGCGCACCTCGACGAACTCCGCGCGGCCGCCGACGAGGGCGTCGCCGCGCTGACCGGGGACACTCTCTGCCACGTCGACGTACGGGCCGACAACCTGCTTCTCGACGCCGCCGGCAGGGTGACCGTGGTCGACTGGCCGTGGGCCTGCCGGGGCCCCGCCTGGCTGGACACGGCGCTGCTGCTGGTGAACGTACGGCTGCACGGCGGGCACGACACCGAGGCGCTGCTGCGCCGGCTGCCGCTCACCGCCGACGTCGACCCCGCCGCGCTCACCGGCGTGTACGCCGGGCTGGCCGGCTTCTTCACCGACAGCGCCCGCCGACCGCCGCCCCCCGGCATCCCGACGGTACGGGCGTTCCAGCAGGCCCAGGCCGACGCCCTGCTCCCCTGGCTGGCCCAGCGCCTGCCCTGACCCCTCGGCGGGTCAGCGTGCCGTGGCCGACCCCGACAACCCGTACGTGAGCTGCGTCAGGTCGACCAGCCGCAGGTCGCCGTCGAGTCCCTTGAGCGCGGCGGTCATCGCGCCGGCCGCACGGCCGGCCTGCAACCCCACCTCGGCGTCCTCGACGACCAGACAGCGCCCCGGTGGCACGTCGAGCAGCGCGGCGGCGCGCAGGTAGCCGTCCGGGGCCGGTTTGCCCTCGTCGACGTCCTCCACCGTCACCAACACCTGTGGCGCGATGCCGGCGGCACCGAGTCGGGCCTCGGCCAGCCGCACGTCGGCGCTGGTCACCACCGCCCAGGGCACCCCCGACCGGGCCAACGTCGACAGCAACTCAAGGGCACCCGGGGTGGCGGTCACGTCGGACAGGTCGTCGTACTGCAACGCCAACTGCCGGGCCGCCGCCACGGCGACCGCCGCGTCGTCGAGCGCGGGAAGGAGCCGGCGAATCGTCTGGTCGGCGGGTCTGCCGTGCGCGATCGCGAGCGCCGCCGCCGGCTCGACGGCATACTCGGACGCCCACCGCTCCCAGGCCCGCTCGACGGCGGCGTCGGAGTCGACCAGGGTGCCGTCCATGTCGAAGAGCACCGCGCCGATGCCGGACAGATCCACGTGTCCGAGCATAGAGCGGTGCCAAGCTGAGCGGATCACGCACGGTCCGCGCATCCCCGCCTCAACCATCCGCCGGGCGGGAGGCGTTTGTCCTGTGCGAGGGGGTGGGCATGGTCGAGTCGTTCCACGATTTCGTGGTGCACCGCACGGCGGCGCTGTCCCGGACCGCCTACCTGCTCACCGGTGACCACCAGCTCGCCGAGGATTTGGTGCAGACCGCGCTGGCCCGGACGTACCGGCACTGGCGGCGCGTTCGGCACGGCAATCCGGAGGCGTACGTGCGGCGGGTGATGTACCACCAGCAGGTCTCCTGGTGGCGGCGCCGTCGGATCGTCGAGCGGCTGGAGGCCGAGCCCACCGAACGCGCCGACGCCGATCACAGCGAGACCACGACGCTCCGGCTGACGCTGGCAGCGGCGCTGAACCACCTCACCCCACGTCAGCGGGCGGTGATCGTGCTGCGCTACTACGAGGATCTGACCGAGGCGCAGGTCGCCGAGGCGCTGGGCTGCTCGATCGGCACCGTGAAGCGGCACGCCCACGACGGACTCAGCCGGCTGCGCTCGGTCGCGCCGGAGTTGGTCGACGCCGCCACACAGAGGAGCACCCGATGACCGCCCGGCTCCGCGACGCCCTCCGCACCGCCGCCGAGGGCGTGCCGGCGTACCCGGTGTACGAGCGGGCACTCGCCACCGCCCGCCGCGACCGTCGGCGTCGGGTGGCGGCCGCAACCGGGGCGCTGTTGGTGCTCGTAGTGGCCGGTGTGGCGCTGCCGTTGGGGCGTACCCCCGCACCTGAGCCGGCCGCCACCGCGGACGCCGCGCTGCCCGACCGGATCGCCCTGCCGCCGATCGGCACGCTGCACGTCACCGACCGTCCCCGGCTCGGTCCCGCGTCGGTGATCTTCAGCGGCCCGGCACCGCGTCTGCACGGGTGGAACGACGTGAACGTCGTCGGCGTCGTCGACGCGGACTCCGACCGCTACCGGATCATGCGGATGGGTGGGGAGTCGCTGGCGGGCGGGTTGGTCCACCTGTCCCCGGACGGTCGTTACCTGGCCCGGCCCGAAGGGGAGCAGGACGATCCGGGCGTCGAGGTCATCGACCTGGTCACCGGGCGCACCCGGCGGCTGACGTCGAGAGTCGACGACAGCGTGGCAAGCACACCTGTCGCCTGGTCCGCCGACGGTGGATCGCTTGTGGTCCGCGACGACGTGCCTGTCGCGTTCGACGGGGCCACCTACACCTCCGTGCTGAGCGCGGTGACCGTCCGCGATAACCGATGGACCAGGCTGGCCGCCGGCGCGCAGGAGGCGCGCGTCGGGTCGGTCGTCGCCGCGGCGCCGGGCCGGCTCGCCTACCAGTACGGCCGCACGGTCGCGGTGACCGGCCTGGACGGCCGGGAGCGGTCCTCGTTCGCCCTGCCCGACGGGACCTGGCTGGCCGGTAAGGGCGCGTGGAGCCCCGACGGCGCGACGTTGACCCTGGCGAACCGCCGTTCCGGCACCGACGAGTGGACCCTGCGCCGCGTCGATCCCGCCACCGGACGGGACGTCGGGGCACTGCGCCTGCCCGCCGTCTCCGGGGTCGTGGCCATCCGGCTGCTCGGTTGGGCACCCGACGGGTCGGCGCTGGTGGCGGCCTACCAGCCGGAACCCCTCGCCCCTGACCGGCCCCTCGAGGAGTCGACGGACCCGCCGTCCACGCGTGACGGGGGCGTACGCACCGTACGGGTGCTGGCACTGACGCCCGGCGCCGCGGCGCCCCGAACCGTGCTGACCGCACCGGACCAGGTGGTCGACGTCGACGTCGCCGACCAGGTGCTCCGCAGCGGGCGCATCCGCGACGCGCGGCCACCCGGCGGGGTGGGTGGCCGCTTCTGGCTCTGGACCGGTCTCCTTGCGGTGCTGGTCACCGCGACCGTGCTGTATCAGAGCCGCCAGCGGATCGCGCTGTGGCTCGACGATCGGCGGGTCAGGCGGGCGCGCCGACCTGGTGCGTGAGGAAGGGCAGCACGGCGGCCGGCAGCGCCGGCGCGCCCACGATGTCGTAGTGCGTGTGACCGGGCAGCACGGCCAGCCGGGCCGCCGGCCGGTCGGTGCCGTCCCCGCCGGCGTCGCGGTGCCCGCCACCGAGCAGCCCGTAGAACTCCGCCATGTGCCCGGTCGGAATCGAGTCGGCGTCGGCGAAGACCAGCATCGTCGGCACGCTCAGCCGCGCCACCTCGGCCGACCAGTCGTAGTCGCGGCGCAGCAGGTCGCCGCTCTTGGCCCACAGCCGTGGCCAGTCCTGCGGGCGCGGGGCGACGCGTTCGTAGCGCAGGTGCGGTGGCGTGCCGCGCATCTGCGCGCCGACCCGCTCGTCCTGGCCGGCCATGGCGGCCAGCACCTCCGGATACCAGCCGGCGCGCTTGCACGGTGTGGAGACCAGCACCAGCCGGCGTACCAGCGCCGGGTGCTGGATGGCGGTCCGCAGCGCGACCCCGCCGCCCAGCGAGTAGCCCAGCATGTCGGCCGTGGCCAGGTCGAGGTGGTCGAGCAGCGCGGCGATGTCGTCGGCGAGCGTCTCGTAGCGCAGCGGCCGGTCGACGTCGGCCGTGCGCCCGTGCCCCTGCAGGTCGACCGCGAGGACGCGACGCCGCTGGGCCAGCGCCGGCAGGATCGGGGCGAACATCTCCCCCGAGCCGTAGCCGCCGTGCAGCAGCACCAGCGGCCGACCCGAACCGTGCGACTCGTACCAGAGCTGCAGCCCGTTGATCTGCGCGTAGACCACCCAGCCTCCCGCTCGTCGGGGTCACCCGTCCCGATCCAACACCGGACGCACGACGTCGACGAACGAAACCCGGCGATTCGTCCGTACCTCGATGGCCGCGAGCCAGCGTTCCCGGTGCCGGTCGCGCAGCGACGCCGCCGCGTCACCCGGCTCGGCCGCGAGCCGGCGCTGTTCGGCGTACTCCGTCGTCAGGCTGGCCACCACCGACCGGCCCGCCGCCGCGACGTCCGCCGGGCCTTCCAACAACACCAGGTTGTACGCCTCGTCCACGGCGCGCATCGCCGCGTACGTCTCGTCGTAGCCGGGCGTGCCCGCGTCCGCGCCCGGCTCGATCCACCGCCGGTCCAGCTGCCGGTAGGCCGCGTCGCAGGCGCCTAGGAACCCGACGTACGCGTCCCGCCGCAGCTCCTCGCGCCGGGTCGCGGCCCGGTCGACGCTCTCCTGTCGGGCGATGGTGAGCTGATGGGCGAGCTGCCGGCGGGTGCTGCGGGCGGCGATCAGCCCGGTCAGGGCGGCGGCGGCCAACGTGGACAGTGACGTGATCAGCGCAACGGCGACGGTGTCCTGCACGCGCCCATTCTGACGGTGCCCCGCGTGGCGCTCAGCGGGGCGGGTCCTCGCCGGTCAGCCCGTCCACCGACTCGCGGATCAGGTCGGCGTGCCCGACGTGCCGCGCGTACTCCTCGATGAGGTCGACCAGGACCCGCCGTAGGCTGGGCACCCGGCCGTCGGGCCACTCGTGCCGGGCCAACTGCTCCGGGCCGCCGTCGGCCAGCAACTCGGCCGCGGTGGCTCGGGACCGCGCCACGGCCTCCCGCCACAGCGTGTAGAGCTGGTCCGGGGTGTCCTCGGCGGCCGAACGCCACTCCCAGCCCGGGTTGGCGTCCCAGTCGACGGTGTCCCACGGGGGTCCCGGTGAGCGCCCGGCCAGCTTGAGGGAGAAGTAGAGGTCTTCGACCAGGGCCAGGTGCTTGAGCAGCCCGCCCAGGGTGATCGACGACGGGCCGAGCGTCGCCCGTAGGCCGGCGGCGTCGAGCCCACCGGTCTTCCAGGCCAGGGTGGCGCGCTGTCGGTCGAGGGAGCCGAGCAGGGTGGCGGTCTCGTCGCCCGCGATCGGCGGCTCGGGGTGACCGTTCCCGTCCACGTAGGTCATGGCCGTTGACAGTAACGGGCCGACCGGGAGTCAGCGGCGGTTGCGCTTGCGGAGTACGGCCCAGACGCCGCCGGCGACTGCCGCCGTGAACGGCAGCAGGCAGCAGAGGCTGAGGACGGCAAGGTGCCACGGTTTGATCGCGCCCATAGCCGCGAAGGCTATCGGGTGCGGTCAAATGGTTCCGCGCGGCGGTACGGTCGGCACCGAAGCCGACACGGACAGGAGCGCGAGCGATGCCGGGAACGCCAGCCGCGAGTCGTACGGCGGTGCTCGTCTGTCAGGGCCGCGCGGCGGCGGACGGCCTGGTCGCTCCCGGCCGGTTCGCGGATCCGACGGCCATGCGCCTGCTCCGCGCCGACGAGCGCGAGGCCGTCGATTGGGTACGCAACGACGCCGCGCCCCGGTCGTGGCGGCAACGGGTCGACTACGAGACGGTACGGGCCTGCGCCGAGATGATCGTGCCCCGCACGGTGGCGATCGACGACGCCGTACGCGCCCACCACAGCTCGCAGGTGGTGATCCTCGGGGCCGGGCTGGACGGTCGGGCCTGGCGGATGCCGGAACTCGCGGGTAGGTCGATCTTCGAGGTCGACCACCCGAACAGCCAACGCGACAAACGCGAACGCGCCGAGGGTCTGCCGGGTGCCCCGCCGACGTTCGTGGCGGTGAACTTCGGGCGTGACCGGCTCGCCGAGGCGCTGGCAGCCGCCGGGCACCGCCCCGACGAGCCGACGACGTGGATCTGGGAGGGCGTCGTGCCGTACCTCACGGTCGCCGAGGTCTCCACGACGGTCGCCGCGCTGGCCGCGTGCTCGGCCCCGACGAGCCGCCTGGTCGTCAACTTCCAGCTGCCCGGGACGGCCCTGACGCTGGGTCGCCTCGTCGCGCGGATGCTGATGGCGTCCACCGGCCGGCGCAGTTTCTGGGCGACCGAGCCGTGGCGCTCGACCTGGACACCGGCCGCGATGGCCGCTCTGCTCGCCCGACACGGCTTCACGGTCACCGACGACCACGACCTGCTCGCCACGGCGCGGGCCCTGGCCGTGCCGACCCGCAGGACCACGTCGCTGGCACGCAGCCGGGTGATGGTCGCCGATCGCGCGTGACGCTCGTCCCGGTCAGTCGACCAGCCGACCGACCAGCGCGGCGAGCGTGTCGGGATGCTCGTCGGTGACCAGGTGACCGGCGGCGGGGACGATGTCGACGCCGGCGTGCAGCCGCTGTTCGGCCGCCCTGCGCAGCCGGTCCGGAGGCAGGAACACGTCGTGGTCACCGCTCGCGATCACGACCGGTGCCCTGCTCGTCGCCGCCGGCACAAGATCATCGGTACTCACCGGACGGGCGTGTCGGGCGACAAGGGTCATCCACTCCACCAGTTCGGCGCGGGGCGTGCGGCCGGGCGCGGACAGCAGCCGCAGCAACCGGAGGCTCGACGCGGCCCGGGGCCGCGCCAGCCAACCCAGGAACGCCAGCAGGACACGAGGGGTGACCCGGAGCCGGCACAGCCCTCCGGGCGCCACCGCGACCGCGCCCCTGACGCGGGGATGTTCGGCGGCAAGCGTCACCGCGCCGCCGAACGAATGCCCGAAGGTCACGACCGGTCCGGTGGTGGCCTCCTCGACAACCTCGGCCAGCCACGCGCCGTACCAGGCGAGCCCGCCGTCGGCGACGTCCGCCGCGTCGGAACTCAGACCGGGCTGACCCGGGATATCGGCGGCCACCACCCGGTACTGCCGGGCCAGGGTCGTGAGCAACGGCAGGTAGGCGGCCGTGCTGAAGCGGTCACCGGCGACCAGGACGACCGTCACCGGACCCGCGCCGGCGGTGAGGAGGTGCGTGTCGTGACCGTGGGCGCGGATGACGCGTCGCTCGTGCGGAGTCGACCACGCGTCCACCTGTCGCGCACACCACCGGCGGATGCTGTCTCTGCCCTCGGGAGTGCGGTAGATGGACGTCACCGTTGCATCCTGCACCACGGTCGGTCCATGGGGGCACCACGCCGCCGCTGATCGCCATCGACCTACATCGACAGGAATGGATGTACATTGATGAGCGAATCGGTTCGGACGGTGGCGGGTCGCCGCCCGCCCACGGAAGGACGAACGTAGTGATACGCAACAGACTGCTTCCATCCCTGGTGGCGGCTCTCACCCTGGTCGGAACGGCGATCGTGGCGGTCACCACCCTGGCCGCCGCCCCGGCCCAGGCCGCGCCGGTCACGATCCCCAACGGCACGCAGTTCACCGACACCGCCGGCAATCTGGTGCACGCGCACGGTGGTGGGGTGCTCAAGGTCGGCGACTACTACTACTGGTTCGGCGAGAACCGCAACGCCAACAACACGTTCCGAGCGGTCTCCGTCTACCGCTCCACCAACCTGCGTGACTGGGAGTTCCGCAACAACGTGCTGACCCAGTCGTCGGCGGCGGAACTGCAATCGGCCAACATCGAGCGGCCGAAGGTCATCTACAACGCCAGCACCAACCGGTACGTGATGTGGATGCACAAGGAGAACGGCAGCGACTACGGCGAGGCCAGGGCCGCCGTCGCCTCCTCGGCCACCGTGGACGGCGCCTACACCTACCACGGCAGCTTCCGGCCGCTGGGCAACATGTCGCGGGACATCACGCTCTACAACGACGGCGGTACCGCCTACATGATCTCGGCCGGCGACGAGAACCGCGACCTGCTCATCTACCGCCTCAGCGCCGACTACCTCACCCCGGCCACGCTGGTCGGCAACTTCTGGAACGACGGCAACCGTGAGGCACCGGCTCTGTTCAAGCGCGGTAGCACCTACTTCCTGCTCACCTCGGGTCTGACCGGCTGGAGCCCGAACCAGGCCAGGTACGCCACAGCGTCCAGCATCTCCGGTCCGTGGAGCGGCATGACCAACGTCGGGGACTCGACCACCTTCCGCTCCCAGTCGGCCTTCGTGCTCCCCATCCAGGGCACGTCGACGACGAGCTACCTCTACCTGGGCGACCGCTGGGCCGGCGCCTGGGGTGGGCCGGTCAACGATTCCCAGTACGTGTGGTTGCCGATCGCCTTCCCCACCGCCACGACCATGAACCTGACCTGGTATCCCACCATCACCATCGACACCGCCGCGGGCACCGTCACCGGAGAGGCGCCGCTCTCCTACCGCATCACCAACCGCAACAGCGGCAAGGTGGTCGACGTGGTGAACATGTCCGTCAGCGACAACGCCGAAGTCAAACAATGGTCCTGGAACGGGGGCGCGAACCAGAAGTGGGAGTTCCGCGATGCCGGTAGCGGCTACTTCCGGATCGTCAACCAGAACAGCGGCAAATGCCTCGACGTCGCCGACGCCTCCACCGCCAACAACGCCAACATCATCCAGTACACCTGCGGCGGGGGCACCAACCAGCAGTGGCAGTGGGTCGCCACCGGCGACTACTACCAACTGCGCGCCCGACACAGCGGCAAGTGCCTGGACGTGGTGAGCAGCGGCACGACAGACGGCACCGACATCACCCAGTACACCTGCGGCACCGGCGCCAACCAGCAGTGGACCCGCACCCAGTCCTGACACCGCCGCCTGCCCTCGACACCGCTGAACGCGTACGGCAGGCTGCGCCGGTGGCGATCGACAGGAGCGGCGAGTTCTGGCGGGGCGAGGACTTCACGGACCTTGCCGACTATCTCCGCGAGTTCAAGCCCGGCGGTTACCCGGTGGCGCGGATCAGGGAGATGGTCTGCGCCCGGTGCGCGGGCAGGAGCTTCGACGTCCTTGTCGACGACGAGGAGGGTTGCGCCGAGGTGAGCTGCGCGGCCTGCGGTGCACGTGCCTTCGTCGCGGACAGCGCCGACTACTGGGAGGACGCCGAGCCGGGCGACTGCGCGTGCCCATGCGGCGGCGAAGTCTTCCACGTCGCCGTCGGCTTCGCCCTCTACGAGGACGGCGAGGTCCGCTGGATCAGCGTCGGACTGCGTTGTGTGCAGGACGGCACGATGGGCGTCTACGCCGACTGGCGGATCAACTACAGCCCCACTGATCATCTTCTTGACGGTGCCACCTGACTGTTCGCGGCAGGTTGCAGACACCTCAGACGAGCCATTCATGAACCGTCACAGGTCTTCATCGTCCTCGTCTGGTGGCAGGTCGCTCTGCCACCAGATCCGCATCAGGTACTGCTCATGCCAAGAATGTCACCAACCTGGCGGCTGGCTCACCGAGTCGGCTTCCGCTCCGCGCAGTCGGCGTACCGCCAGGTTGCGGCCAGGTCCTGGCTCGTGACGATCAGCCGTCCCGAGAGACAGACGACCTCGTGTCGGCACCCGTCTTCGTCCGGCAGCACCTCGTCCAGCATCACGTCCTGAAGCCGGGTGACATCGAGCCCATGGTCGGCGGGCTCGACGGTGACGCTGTGCACGCCGCTGTAGCGGATCGTCAGGTCTTCCTCGTGCTTCCAGCAGTTGTGCCGTAGGTGAAACTCCAGCCAGCGACTTCCGTCCGTCTCACCAGAGGTCAGGCGCGCGGGCTTCAGGTTCTTGACGCACCGCTGCCCGAAGAAGTCGTAATGGTTGGGGTCCACTGCGAACCTGCGCGCTCCTTCGGGCAACGAGTCGGCGAACGACGGCAACTGGCGCAGGTATGCCTCCGGATCCAGCGCCACGCCGTGGCTGGTCCGCTCCACGCTGACGTACCGCACTGCTGAACCCTCCCATTCCCAGCCGTCGCAGCCCTTGCGGCTGGCCTGCTCCTGCAGTCGCCCTGCGTCAGTTCGGGCCCACGGCCGTCGACCGGCTTGGCTGTACGGGTGGCTCTACCGGTTGCAGGGCCGGCGGCGTCTGTCAGTCGCGGTAATCCTCGAACTCCCACAGGCCGATCCGGCCGATCTTCTCCGCGAGCTCGGCCCGGCTGGTCTCTTCGACATTGCCGATCAACTTGCGCAAGGCTGCCTCGACGAGCGCTGGCGAGAACTCTGCCACGAACAGCCAGTGCCGCCCCACCTGGAAGGGCTGCCGGACCAGTAGGTCGGCCAAGGCGGCAGGGGTGCACGCAGTCATCTGGTACTGATCCTCACCTGGTTCGCCGACGACGCCGACGGACACCTCGACCAGTTGCAGGGTGTTCCGAGGATCGAAGAGTTCGTCGAATCTCAGGTCAGGGAACCGGACGCGTCGCACTTCCGCACGCATGCAGGCAAGCTACCGCCCCGTCCACCGATCGACACGCGGATTATCACTCGGTCAGTCACCCGCCCCGGTAGCTGTCCGCGTCGACAGCTACCCTCAGATCACGTTGTGCCAGGGGCCTGGGGTGCGGGGGAACGGCAATGATGATCGTGCTCTTCGACGATGACCGAGAGTGGTACATCCAGGGCCGCGTCTTCGAAGAGATTGTCGATTCAGTGCCCGCCGGGATGCTCCAGGACGATGATCTGCTCATGCACCTGCGGCCCGCCCGAGCGATGAGTTTTCTAGATCTGCGCCGCAGGGAACCAGATCGAGCCGAGCGTATCGGCGCCGCTCTCGCTGAGGGCGTCATCGAACGCATGCGGAACATCGACCAAAGCGATAGTGAGCTCGTCGGGTTCTACAAAGGTCTGTTGAAGACCGCTGCCAGGCGAGATGCCGACGACTGACGGCAGAGCCCACCGTCCTATCCCGAGGCTCTTGTCAGCGTCATGATCTGCTGGCCTTCCACCTGCCGGTGAGGGCACGGTTCGAAGCTGTCGCCGACCCGTTTCGTAGGCGAATCAGTAGCTGTCGGGGCTGACCTCGTGCATCGTTCCGTCTGGTCCCATGCGGTACCTCCGAGGCGGTCCCATGGTCTGGAGTGCCCGCGCATATGCGGCCGCACGGGCTGTCTCTTCCTCGCCGGCCGAGTCGGTCACGCGAAAGCCATGCAGATGAACGGCATCAGCGTGGATGTCGTCGGGGGAAGAACGGCCCTCGATGACGAACCCGAACAGCGCACGTAATGCTTCCTCGCCGAGGTCGAGGGGATGGAACGGCAGCGGGTAGGGGCCTTGGTCATGCCAGCCTGGTACGGGCTCGACGGGATGTTCACCGGCCCAGTACGGCAACTCGAAATCGTAGGGCTTGCCGATGTTCTCCTGGATGCCGCCATCGGGCGACAGGCTCAGCGATCTGATCAGCACGCCGTCCTCCCACACCGCGAAGCCGAGCCAGTCCACGACCGAGTGCATGCCGTGGACGATGATTCGTCGGCCCGCTCCAGCTCCGCGCAGGTGCTCCGGTAGCTCAGACGGGCGATCGAGCATGAACCGTCGGTCGCAGTACAGCTCCGCCCCGGCCAGCACCGTGGCGTACGTGAGGTCATCTGGCGGGTAGGTGCCGTCGAGCAACGTGTTGTCATCAGCGGGTTCGACCACGTAACCGGGGTGAACTTGACGTACCAACGCCTCAGTCTCGGCCCACTCCGACCGCGTTGCACCGCGCAGCGCCGGACGGATGTCGCCGTCGGCGAACGCCAGTAGGGCTGTCTTCGCGCCCACGTCGGTCCCTCCCGTTCTGCGGCAGGCCGCCTCTCGCACGCCGCCTGGCGGACATGATCGTCTAGCCAAAGGTGTCACAGACGTCCTGAGACCGATCTGTAACCGAGGTCCTCAGACCCGACATCGCCGGCAGCCCGGCCGCCCTGCCATGGGACTGCACGACCTGCGACACACCGTCGTATCCCTGCTGATGGAGTCGGGCGTTCCGCCGCACGTCGTCCAGGCCATCGCCCGGCACGCCGAGGTGAAGCTCACTCTCACGCCAACCTTGACGCGAGCCGTCAGTCGCTCGGCAACTCGACGGGGCGGCTCTCGTAGACCCGTTGCTGTCATCGCCCCAGGGAGTGATCTCTCCCGGGGCCTGCGGCCGCATCCGCGACGCCCGACCAGCCTCCCCAGTCCCACCACCGGCCACCGCCCCGACGGTCGAGCGGATCCTGTCGGTCAATGGCAGCTTCCAAATCGCCGGACAGAAGATCCAAGTCGGGAAAATCCACGCCCGCAAACTCGTCACCGTCGCCCTCGACGAGCACACCGTCACCGTCTACGACGCCGACACCCCGATCGCAGCCGTGCCTCGCCGCAGCACCACCGACCTGAACCGCACCAGAGCCAAACACCAGATCACCATCCCGGCTCAGGCTCAGGAGCCTCGCCTTCGTGCGTGACCCGGCAACGTGTCGTCAGCTATCGGGTTGACCTCAGCCCGAGCGCGCCGTGTTCGATGACGCCCGCAGGGAAGTCGGTGCGTCCTGACTCCTGCGTTGTCAGCGCGACCAGCTCGGCGCGCAGATCCACGGCAGGTTCACCAAGCACGATCGCGCTGAGCACAAGCTCGACCATCACCCGGTCGTATCGATCGGAGCTGCGACGGTAACGCGACGGGTCGGACTCCACCATCGCCGCTGAGATACGCCAACCACCGCCACCAACCGGCGAAAACGACGCTTCGAAGACCCCGTTGCCGGTCCAGCTGCGATGCAGGAAGGCGACCTGGTCCTCAACGAACACGTTCCACTTCTCGTCCATGTCGCGAGCCTCGTAACCGAACTTGATCCGTTCCCACTCCTCGTCGGACCACGTGCGAGTAGGTAGCTCGGCCATCGGCATCGGCGCCACGATCGGCAACACGTGCCGCAACGACGACCGGGTGACCAGGGACGGTTCGATCATCATCAGATCCTACGGCGGAGCGGCACTCGGGGCCTGACACCCTTACCACCGACCGCAAGCACCCGACCTATCGATCACGGCCCGACGTCAAACGTCCTGCGATGCCGTTCCGTCAACCATCATGCGAGACCAGGCATCGCCGGCAGTTCGGTTGTCCCGTCACGGCTGATGCTTGACACTCGCGTCCCACCTGATGCCTGACATGATCCTTAAGACGTGTCGCGGAAGCCTTCACGGTCCGTGCAAGGCGCGCATCGTGGCTGATCAGCTCGATCGATCAGTTCTGCGGTAAGGGCAAGAGTTGAACTAGGCCTACCGCAGCTTCCTCATTCGCCCAAGTGTGAACGGCGCGGACGGCCCACCGGCCAGCTGGTGTCGGAATCGGGGCTTGGTCGGGCATCGTCTCTTCACCGGGGTACGCAACCGTCAGCTCGGTTCCAGGGGTGACGGAATCTATAAGCACCGCCGGTCCGTCCGTCTCCCAGATGCCACATTGCGCCCAGTCGGCGGCCGGGTCGTCGAGAATGGACTTCGCGACGTTGATCAGCTCAGCCTCGGAGTCGGCGGCGAGCCAACGGACGAACGTCCGCCACTCCGGCAGATAGCAGGTTCTGGCGGGTTCGTCCGCCAAGACAAGTCCTTGCCGGCCGCTGCTACCGATAGCGATCACGCCTGCAAGGCCATCAACCTCGCAGGCGCGGTCGTAGTCATCCAGGGCGTCCCCGGTACCCGCGATCGTCCCGGCGGCCGTGCAGCCACCCCACTCGCTCAACACCGAAACCGGTACCGCGAGCAAAGGACCGCCCATCGACTCGACCCAAGCGGGGGAGGACTCTACCGAAGGCGTTGAGGTGGACCAGATGGCTTCCATACCGCTCAGTCTCCCGACCGACCGACGACGATGCAGCATCAGTCTCTGCAGAGACAGACGTCCGACCACGACTGGCTGTCAACGCACCGTCACCGATTGTACCCAGAATGACCGAGCACGCCGGCCTGCTGTCGTGCATGTGCTGGGGCGGATTCGTCAAGCATGTGGTGGGACTAGACACGCCGGCAGTCGGCTGTCGGTCCCGGGACCTGCCTGACACATCGGTCTCACGACCTGCGTGACACTCCGCCGTGGGCTTGCCTGTCGCCAGGCATCAGGGTGCCTACTGCCGGTCGACTCTTCCTAGCTCTGAGCGAAAGTCGCGTAGCTCGCGCGAGTTCCCTTCTTGGACCATCACGGCTTCTGCGATGCGGTGAGCGAGAGCCTCGTCTCCTGCCACCGCCGCCGCGAACGCTGCCGCCTGCAAGGGCGCAGTGCCGCCCGGGTATACCTGCCGGAACGGTCCCCAGGACCCCTGTTGGGCATGGACCTCGACCGCCCACCTGCCGAAGGCGTGGAGGTCTGCGGCGTGACACAGAAAGGCGACGCCAGGTCCGGCGACGTCGTCTACCAACTCTGCCAGCAACGGCCTCTCAGACGCGGGACGCGGGTACTCGTTGAGTTGGCGGATCGGCTCAAGGTGAGTCCACAGCGCCTCGCGGCGAAACTCCACCAGTGGTTCCGGCAGGCCCATGACCCGCACGCTGAGGAACACCTGGATCCCCTTCGTGGCAGGGTCGCCCCATCGAGGGGCATAGAACCGGATCTCTCGGAGGAGTCCGTTGTCCGTTCGTGTGCAGCTGTTGCCGTGGCGCTCGAAGCCAATCGGCGCCAGGACATCGCGATGAAGGCGGTTCACGGCACGTGGGACGCTCCAGCGACCGGGCACCCACAGATGTTAGGCCCCAGCCAACTTCTAGCCACGGCTGTCACCCAAGTCCCGCGACTGATCTTCACCGAGGGCCCGAGACCTGACAACGCCGGCAGTCGGCCGGCCGTTACCCAGCCGTCGTCTGACTGTGTCGGACTGCCTGGACGACCAATCCGGCGGCGACATCGGGGGAAGACCTGGGTCTCGTAGACTCGTTGCTGTCATCGCCCCGGGGAGTGATCTCTCCCGGGGCGTTCTGACTGGTGGGCGCGGCAGGTTTCGAACCTGCGACCCCTCGCTTGTAAGGCGAGTGCTCTCCCGCTGAGCTACGCGCCCCGGATCGCCCCGTGTGCGGCGGGCCGGTGGCTGGCAAGCCTACCTGCTCGCCTCCGACCCGACCGCACGCGTACCCCTATTGGGCCGTCGCGTCGGCGATGGCCTTGCGCCAGCCCTGCTGGTCGCGGGCCTCGCCGGGGCGGTTCATCTCGGCGAAGCGGACCACACCGGCCTTGTCGATGACGAAGGTGCCCCGGTTGGCGACGCCGGTCACGTCGTTGAAGACCCCGTACGCCTGGGCCACGCCGCCGTGCGGCCAGAAGTCGGCCAGCAGCGGGAACTGGTAGCCCTCCCGGTCGGCCCAGATCTTGTGGCTGTAGACCGAGTCGACGCTGACCGTCAGCACCTGGACGTCGTCGTTGGCGTACTCGTGGAGGTTGTCCCGCACCTCGGCCAGTTCGCCCTGGCAGGTGCCGCTGAACGCGAGCGGGTAGAAGACCAGCAGCACGGCGCGCCGGCCACGGAAGTCCGCGAGCCGGACCTGCTGGTTGTTCTGGTCCTTGAGCACGAAGTCCGGCGCTTCGGCGCCAACCTCGATGGGCATGCGGCTCTCCTCGGTGGCGTCAGGGTGGCGGGGCGAGCTTGTCACCCGGCGGGGGCGGCCGCCGGGCGTACGAAGCGGCGCGGGCTACTTCTTGCCCTTGGCCCCTCGGCGCAGCACCAGGCGGGCGCCGCTCCAGTCCCGGCCGGCGTTGACGGTCGAGGTCTGCTGGAGGCCGGCGGTGGGCGCGGACTCCGCGACCTCGCTCGGCTCGACGTGCCCCTCGCGCCCCGCCTTCGGGGTGAGCAGCCACACGACCCCGTTGTCGGCCAGCGGGCCGAGGGCGTCGACGAGCAGCTCGAAGAGGTCACCGTCGCCGTCGCGGTACCACACGAGCACCGCGTCGACCACCTCGTCGGTGTCCTCGTCGACCAGATCTCCACAGCGGTCGGTCAGGGCGTCCCGGAGATCCTGGTCGACGTCGTCGTCGTACCCCATCTCCATGACGACCATCCCCGGTTCGATGCCGAACCGGTCCGCCAGGCTGCGTACCCCGTCGGCGGCCTGACCAGCGGTCGCGCTCACTGTCGCGTGCCTCCTCATCTCGTCCCTGCTCGCGGCGTCGGACCGACGCCGTCAGGCAAAGTCCACACAGTTGTGGGTCTGCGCGCAAGTGGCGCACCGGGTGGAACGGAATTTACCGTGCCAGCAGCGTACGGGCACCGTCGGTAATGGCTTCCGGGGAGACCAGAACATGACGCGCTGCCGGACCTAATGGTACAAACGAGTCAACTCCGGCCACCCGCCGCGCTGCGCCCACATATCCACCATCCACCAGGGCGGCGATAACTCCCTCGCCGACCCCGCCTGACCGGCGTGTCTCGTCCACCACCAGCACCCGGCCGGTCGCCGCGGACTCCCGGATGATGTCGGCCACCGGCAGGGGCGCCAGCCAGCGCAGGTCCACCACGCGGGTGCCGACGCCCTCCTCGGCCAGCACGGCCGCGGCCCGCAGCGACATCCGCACCCCGTTACCGAAGGTGATGATCGTCAGGTCGTCGGCCGAGCCGACCCGGTAGACCCGGGCCCGGCCGATCGGCACGTGCCCGGCCACCCACGAGCCGGGCTCGGGATAGCCGGCCAGCCACTCACCGTCGCCTTCGGCGTACAGGTCACGGGTGTGGTAGAGCGCGATCGGCTCCAGGAACACGCACACGCTGCCGTCCACCGCCGCGCTCGCCAGACAGGTCCGCAGCATGGGCGCGGCGTCGTCCGGCCGCGCCGGCACCGCGACCACCAGACCAGGAACATCCCGGAGTACGGCCACCGAGTTGTCGTTGTGGAAGTGCCCGCCGAATCCCTCCTGGTACGCCAGACCGGCGACCCGCACCACCATCGGGTTGCGGAACGCGCCCCGCGAGAAGAACTGCATGGTGGCGGCCTCGCCGCGGAGCTGGTCCTCGGCGTTGTGCAGGTACGCCAGATACTGGATCTCCGGCACCGGCAGCATCCCGGCCAGTCCGGCGCCGAGGCCCAACCCGAGCACCGACGTCTCATCGAGCAGGGTGTCGAAGACGCGGGCCGGCCCGAACCGGTCGCGCAGGCCCTTCGTCACGCCGTACACCCCGCCCTTGGCGGCCACGTCCTCGCCGAAGACGGCCATCTGGGGGTGATCGAGCAGCCCGTCGGCGAGCGCCGCGTTGATGCTCTGCGCCAGGGTCATCGGTCCGACCAGCTCGGGCGGCTTGCCGCCGAACGCCTCCTCCCGGGCCGCCGCGCCCGGCCCGCTGGCCCGGGCGGCCGCGTCGGCCACGGCCCGCGCCACCCGCACCGGGCGGCGGGGGGCCAGCGCCGACACCACGTCGGCCGCGGAGGCCAGCTTGGGCTCGCCCAGCACCTCCTCGGCGAGCCGGCGTACCTGCCAGCCCGTCTCGTCGTACCGGGCCAGCAGTTCGTCGGCGGTCGCCACGCCCGCGTCGACGAGCAGCCGCGCGGTGGCGACCACCGGGTCCCGGTCCAGGTCCTCGGCCAGCTCGGCCGGGCTGCGGTACGCCGACTCCGCGTCCGCCCCGGCGTGGCCCATCAGCCGGACCGTGCGCAGGTGCAGCACGGCCGGCCGACGGTACCGGCGGACCCAGGCGGCGGCCTCCTGCGCCACCGTGTACGCCCGCACCGGGTCGGCACCGTCCGCGCTGAAGTAGCGGATGCCCGGCTTGGCGCGCAGCGTCGCCTCCACCCAGCCCTCCGGCGACCGGACGCTGATGCCCAGCCCGTTGTCCTCGCAGACGAAGAGCACCGGGATACGCAGGCCGCCGTGGTCGTACCAGCCGGCGGTGTTGAAGGCGGCGGTGGCGCTGGCGTGGTTGACCGACGCGTCGCCGAACGAGCAGACCACGATGGCGTCCGGTGGCCACGGGACGTGCGCCGCGCCGGCGCCGCTGCCGACCCGCACCCCCGCCCCGGTACGCCGCCCGGCGGTGTCCAGCCGGCGCAGCCGCTCCACGGCCAGCCCCATCCCGACCGCGCGGGGCAGGTGCGAGGCGATGGTGGAGGTGGTCGGCACGACGGCCAGGTCGGCCCGGCCGAACACCTTGTGCCGGCCGCCGGCGATCGGCTCCTCGCTGGACGCGACCATCCCCCGCAGCACGTCCCGGGCCGCCTCGGCGTACACCTCGAACCCACCGGTGGGGGTCGCGGACCCGGCCGGCTCGGCGTCGGAGGCCGGCTCCGGAGCCTCGGCGGCGGGTCCCGGATCGTCCGTGGCGGGCGGCGGGGCGGCGGTGGCGGCCTGGGCAGCCCGCACGCAGTAGAACGCCCCGGAACGGTAGTGCAGCAGCGCCGGGTCGGTGGGGCGCAGCGCGGCGGCGACCGCCGCGTTGCCCTCGTGCCCGGCCGAGCCGATGGTGTAGAAGCCCTCCCCGAAGCTGCGCAGCCAGCGCCCGGCCAGGTCGAGCTGCCGGCTGGCCACCTGCGCGTCGAACAGGTCGAGCAGTTGGGCGCCGGTCAGCGGGGCGTCGTCGGTGACCGGTTCGGCGAGGTCACGCCGTTGGGGTGCGGCGGGCAGCGCCGCCAGCGTCTCCCGGAACCGGTCGTCGAGATCTTGCGGGGTGGTCACGTCCGACAGCATTACCGACGCGGGCCACCGTCGCCCAGTGGGACACGGCCGGCGCGGGTCGACTCACTGCGGGTCGCAGGGCTCCGGACAACCGCCGTCGGACACCTTCCACACCAGGTCACGCAGGGTGGACAGCTCCTCGTCACGCAGGCCGGCAAGAAGTCGGGAGTCGGACATCACCTCGGCCACCCGGTCCCGTACGACGCGACCGTCCCCGGTCACCACGAGCGTCTTCTGCCGGCGGTCGGCCGGGTCGGTCCGGCGCTCGACCAGGCCGGCCTGCTCCAGCTTGTCGACCAACGCGGTCACGTTGGAGCGGTCACAGCTCAGTCGCTCGGCGAGGTCCCGTGCCGGCAGGGGACGGTCCGGGTCCAGCTCGTGCAGCGCCCGGGCCGCCGCCGGGGTGAGCCCCAGGTCGGCGAAGGCGGTGCCCTGCCGATGCCGCAGGGACGCCGTCAGGTGCGCCATCCGACGCATCACGTCGGCGGCCAACCCGTCGCGGTCCACCTGCCCGTCCGCCGTCTCCCCCGCCACCGCCACATCGTACGCACCGCGACGACCGCCCAGCTCAGCGATCAGGTCTTGCCGCGCCCGGGCTCCCGTCGGCGCATCCGCAACGGCCGTCGGGGCGGTCAAGATCCGCGCAACTTCGGTGAAACTGCTGCCTCGGCGCGCCTGGAGACAGCAGTTTCGGGTTAGTTGCGCGGATCTTGGACCGGGACCGTGGGGGCGTCAGGCGGGCAGGAACGAGAAGCGGACCTGGCGGGTCGGGTTGTCGCCGTTGGTGTCGACGAGGCAGATCGACTGCCAGGTGCCCAGGGCCAGCCGGCCGCCGAGCACCGGCAGCGTGGCGTACGGCGGCACGAAGGCCGGCAGGACGTGGTCCCGCCCGTGACCGGCCGAGCCGTGCCGGTGCCGCCAGCGGTTGTCGGTGGGCAGCAGCGCGTCGATCGCGGTGAGCAGGTCGTCGTCGGAGCCCGACCCGGTCTCGATGATCGCCAGTCCGGCGGTGGCGTGCGGCACGAAGACGTGCAGCAGACCGTCCCCCTCGGCGGAGACGAAGCTCTGGGCCTCGGCGGTGATGTCCCGGACGGCCGGCCGGGACCCGGTCTGGACGGTGATCACGTCACTGCGCATACGTCGCATTCTGCCGCAGCCGGCGGTCAGGAACCGCCGCCACCGCCACCGGAGTCCCCACCACCGCCGGAGAAGCCACCGCCACCGGAGTCGCCGCCGAAGAAGCCGCCGCCACCGGAGTCGCCGCCGAAGAAGCCGCCACCGGAGTCGCCGCCACCGGAGTCGCCGCTCCCGGGGTCGCCGCTGCCGGGCCAGTCACCGGCGCCGTAGTACGTCAACGGGACGCTGGTGTCGGCGTGCCGCCTGCGCGGACCGGGCACCCGACGAGGGCCCCGTCGGGGCGCGGGCGCGCGCAACCCGCCGCGCAACTGGACCGCGCCGAGGGCCATCGCCGCGACGCCGAGGATCGTGATCGGCAGCACGGCGGGATTCCCCGCCAGCAGCACCGGCGCGGAGACCAGCGCTCCGAGCGCGCCCACCAAAAGGATCATGCCGCCGCTCACCACCCGCCGACCGTTCATGTCCCGGACGGTAGCGAGCCCGGGCAACCGGTCGGCCGGAGCGGCCGTAGCGCTAAGTTACCGGCGGGTATCTGTGTTCAGCATCGCGTCCGGGGGACCTAGACGTGACGACGGGTGCCACCAGGGGGCAGGATGGCGCTAGAGACCTATCCCACACACAACCGAGGGAACGCCTGTGGCTACGGAACGCAAGCGCCCGGTGATCAGCGACGGCCTACCGAGCCAGCTTCCGGACATCGACCCTGAAGAGACCAGCGAATGGGTCGAGTCGCTTGACGGTGTCATCGACGAGCGGGGGGCCAAGCGCGCCCGCTACGTGATGCTGCGCCTGCTGGAGCGGGCCCGTGAGCGCCAGGTCGGGGTTCCGCCCCTGACCACCACCGACTACATCAACACCATCACTCCGGAACGCGAACCGTGGTTCCCGGGTGATGAGCACGTCGAGCGGCGCATCCGGGCGTACGTGCGGTGGAACGCCGCGATGCTCGTGCACCGGGCGCAGCGTCCGGAGATCGGCGTCGGTGGACACATCTCCACCTTCGCCAGCTCGGCGTCGCTCTACGAGGTGGGCTTCAACCACTTCTTCCGGGGCAAGAACCACCCGGGCGGCGGCGACCAGATCTTCTACCAGGGCCACGCCTCGCCGGGCATGTACGCGCGCGCGTTCCTCGAGGGGCGGCTCAGCGAGCACGAGCTCGATGGGTTCCGGCAGGAGCTGTCGCACCCCGGCGGTGGGCTGCCGTCGTACCCGCACCCGCGGCTCATGCCGGACTTCTGGGAGTTCCCCACCGTCTCGATGGGTCTCGGCGGTCTGAACGCGATCTACCAGGCCCGGTTCAACCGGTACCTGCAGCACCGCGGCATCAAGGACACCTCGCAGCAGCACGTGTGGGCGTTCCTCGGCGACGGTGAGATGGACGAGCCGGAGACGCTGGGCGCGATCGGCGTGGCCGCCCGCGAGGAGCTGGACAACCTCACCTTCGTGATCAACTGCAACCTCCAGCGCCTGGACGGTCCGGTCCGCGGCAACGGCAAGGTCATGCAGGAGCTGGAGGCGTTCTTCCGGGGCGCCGGCTGGAACGTCATCAAGGTGGTCTGGGGCCGTGAGTGGGACCCGCTGCTCGCCGCCGACACCGACGGCGCGCTGGTCAACCTCATGAACACCACGACCGACGGCGACTACCAGACCTACAAGGCGGAGTCCGGCGCGTACGTGCGGGAGCACTTCTTCGGGCGGGACGCCCGTACCCGCAAGATGGTCGAGCCGCTGAGCGACGACGAGATCTGGAACCTCAAGCGGGGTGGGCACGACTACCGCAAGCTCTACGCGGCCTACAAGGCGGCCACCGAGCACACCGGTCAGCCGACGGTCATCCTGGCGAAGACGATCAAGGGTTGGACGCTCGGCTCGCACTTCGAGGGCCGCAACGCGACTCACCAGATGAAGAAGCTGACGCTGGAGGACCTGAAGACCTTCCGCGACCGGCTCTACCTGGACATCCCGGACAAGGCGCTGGAGGACAACCCCTACCTGCCGCCGTACTACCACCCGGGTGAGAAGTCCGAGGAGCTGGCGTACCTGAAGGAGCGCCGGGAGCAGCTCGGCGGCTACCTGCCGTCCCGGCGGACCAGCACCAAGCGGCTGACCATCCCCGGTCCGGAGCGGTTCGCCGACGTCAAGCGCGGCTCGGGCAAGCAGAAGGTGGCCACCACGATGGCCTTCGTCCGCCTGCTCAAGGACATCATGAAGGACAAGGAGTTCGGCAAGCGCTGGGTGCCGATCATCCCGGACGAGGCGCGCACCTTCGGTCTCGACTCGATCTTCCCGACCGCGAAGATCTACTCCCCGCACGGTCAGCGGTACACCTCCGTCGACCGGGAGCTGTTCCTGTCGTACAAGGAGTCGACCACCGGGCAGATCCTGCACGAGGGCATCAACGAGGCCGGTTCGGTCGCCTCGTTCACCGCCGCGGGCTCGGCGTACGCCACCCACGACGAGCCGATGATCCCGATGTACATCTTCTACTCGATGTTCGGGTTCCAGCGGACCGCCGACGGGCTGTGGGCCGCGGCCGACCAGATGGCGCGGGGCTTCCTGCTCGGCGCGACCGCCGGGCGGACCACGCTCAACGGTGAGGGTCTGCAGCACGAGGACGGTCACTCGCTGCTGATCGCCGCCACCAACCCGGCGGTGGTCGCGTACGACCCGGCGTTCTCCTTCGAGATCGCGCACATCATGGAGAACGGCCTGCACCGGATGTACGGGGACGCGCAGGAGAACGTCTTCTACTACCTGACGGTGTACAACGAGCCGATCCTGCAGCCGGCCGAGCCCGAGGGCGTGGACGTGGAGGGCCTGCTCAAGGGCATCTACCGCTACTCGCCCGCGCCGCAGGTCGACGGCCCGAAGGCCAACGTCCTCGCCTCCGGCACGGGCATGCAGTGGGCGCTCAAGGCCCAGCAGCTCCTCGCCCAGGACTGGGGGGTGGCCGCCGACGTCTGGTCGGTGACCTCCTGGACCGAGCTGCGCCGCGACGCGGTGCAGGCCGAGGAGTACAACCTGCTCAACCCGGGCGCCGAGGCGAAGGTGCCGTACATCGCGCAGAAGCTGGCCGACGCGGACGGGCCGAAGGTCGCGGTCAGCGACTGGATGCGGGCCGTACCGGACCTGATCGCCCGTTGGGTACCCGGCGACTACACGTCGCTCGGCACCGACGGCTTCGGGATGTCGGACACCCGGCACGCGCTGCGCCGGCACTTCCACGTCGACGCCGAGTCGATCGTGGTCGCCACGCTGCGGCAGCTCGCCCGCAGTGGCGCGGTCGACGCCACCGTGCCGGCCGAGGCCGCCAAGAAGTACGCGATCGACGACGTCAACGCCGCCCCGGTCGGCGAGACCGGCGGCGACAGCTGATCCACCAGCACGACCGCAGAAGGGCCCGGCGCTGACGCGCCGGGCCCTTCTGCGTCGCCCCCCGCCGTTCACCGGGTCGATCATGGAGTTGTGGTGGGGGACGAAGCGGTGAAGTCACCTCGTTCCGGGCACCACAAATCCATGATCGACCCGATTCGGGGGCGGGCGCTGGGCGGGTGGGCGGTGGGCCGGCGTTCCTGGTGGGGACGCCGGGCCACCGCCGGGGCGGGTGGCGCGGGGAGGACGCGGCTCGTCAGCCGACGGCGGCCAGGTCGGTGAGCCGGGCCAACGAGTCCTCCAGGTCGGCGCCGACCCGACGCAGTCCGAGGCGCAGCAGGGCCGCCTTGACGGGCCCGGCCGGCCAGCGCACGACGATGAGCCGCACGATCGTCCCGCCCTCCTCCTCGTCCTCGGTGAGCTGGACGTAGATTTCGGTGCGCGCCTCCGCACGAGCACCGGCACCCTTGGCCCGCTCCCGCCAGCCGATCAGAGTCGGCTCCTGATAGGCGATCACCTCGGCCTCATGCGCCGAACCGCGCCCCGCCTGGACCAGTTGTCGCCGCCCGAAGCCCTCTCCCGAGAGCACTTCGGCCGCGCGAACCCCCGCCAGCCAGGCCGGCAACTGCTCGGCCCGCTGCACGACGTCCCAGACCACTTCCACCGGCGCCACCACGTGCGCACTACGTTCCACGAGGATCATTTCCGTCTTGCCTCCAGTGAGGACATCCCACGATATCGGCACTCTATGCGCCAAATCGGACTTACCTGGACGGGTTCGGAAAAAGACACGCCGATCAACCATTGCGGATTACGCCAGCCCGGCCTATGGCGCATTCATCGACAGCGTCCTAGAGTCCCGAACACGTTTCACGTTCACCGGGAGGGCGCATGTCGACCGCACCGATGCCCGAGTTCCCCGCCGGCTTCCGCTGGGGCGTCTCCACCTCGGCCCACCAGATCGAGGGAGCCACCACGGCCGAGGGACGAGGAGAGTCCATCTGGGACACCTTCGCCCGCGAACCGGGCCGGATCAGCGACGGCAGCAGCGGCGAGGTCGCCTGCGACCACTACCACCGGTCCGCCGAGGACGTGGCGCTGATGACCGGGCTGGGCGTCGGGGCGTACCGGTTCTCCATCGCCTGGCCCCGCGTACAGCCGGACGGCTCCGGGCCGACCAACGCCGCCGGACTGGACTTCTACGACCGGCTGGTCGACGACCTGCTGGCCGCCGGCATCGACCCGGTGGCCACCCTGTACCACTGGGACCTGCCGCAACCCCTGGAGGACGCCGGCGGCTGGCTGCACCGCGACACCGCCGCCCGCTTCGCCGAGTACGCCGACCGGACCGCCGCCCGCCTCGGTGACCGCGTCCGGCTCTGGATCACCCTCAACGAGCCGTTCATCCACATGAGCCTCGGCTACGGCATGGGTGTGCACGCCCCCGGCCGGGCGCTGCTCTTCGACGCCTTCCCGGCCGCCCACCACCAACTGCTCGGCCACGGGCTCGCGGTCGCCGCGCTGCGCAGCCGGACCACCAGCCCGGTCGCGATCGCCAACAACTACTCGCCCGTGCGGGTGCTCGGCGACAGCGACGCCGACCGGGCCGCCGGGGCCGCCTACGAGGCGTTGCACAACCGACTCTTCACCGATCCGCTGCTCGGACGCGGCTACCCCGACCTGCCCGGCGCCGACCCGGCCGTCGTCCGCGCCGGCGACCTGGACACCATCGCCGCCCCCATCGACGTGCTGGGGGTCAACTACTACAACCCCACCGGGGTACGGGCAGCCGAGGCCGGCTCGCCCCTGCCGTTCGACCTGATGCCCCTGGACGGCTACCCGCGCACCGCGTTCGACTGGCCGGTCGCCCCCGACGGGCTGCACGAGTTGCTCGGCTGGCTCCGCGACACGTACGGCGACGCCCTGCCACCCATCGAGATCACCGAGGGCGGCTGCGCGTACGACGACGAGCCGGACGCGCACGGGCAGGTGGCGGACCCGGAGCGGATCACGTACCTCGACGGGCACCTGCGGGCGGTCCGGGCCGCCATCGACGACGGGGTGGACGTACGCGGGTACTTCGTCTGGTCGCTGCTGGACAACTGGGAGTGGGCCGAGGGGTTCACCAAGCGCTTCGGTCTGGTGCACGTCGACTACGCCACCCAGCGTCGTACGCCGAAGTCGTCGTACACCTGGCTGCGGGACGTGATCGCGGGCCGCGCCCCGGGGTCGGCGCGGTGACCACCCTCGACCCGACGCCGGCGGCACTGCCGGCGGCGCTCGCCGAGCCGACCGTGCCGGTCCGGCGCGGCTGGATCGGCCTGGTCTTCGCCGCCAACCTGGGCGTGTGGATGGCGTTCTTCACCCCGATCCAGGTGCTGCTGCCGCAGCAGATCGAACGGATCGCGCCGGGCGACAAGGAGACCATGCTGGCCGTGGTCACCGGCCTGGGCGCGCTGGCGGCGGTGCTGGCCAACCCCCTGGCCGGCGCGCTGTCCGACCGCACCTGCCTGCGGATCGCCGGCCGGGAGTTCGGTCGACGGCACGTCTGGACCGCCGGCGGCGCGGTGCTCGGCGCGGCGGCGCTGGTGCTGCTGGCCCAGCAGCGCACCATCCTCGGGGTCGCCGTCGGCTGGGTCGCCGCGCAGGTGTGCTTCAACGCGATGCTGGCCAGCCTCACCGCCGCCATCCCGGACCGGGTACCGGTGACGCAGCGCGGCGGCGTCTCGGGCTGGGTGGGCATCCCGCAGGCGCTCGGGCTGGTCCTCGGCGCGGTGCTGGTCACCGCCGTGGTCACCGGGAACGCCGCCGGCTACCTCGCCATCGCGGTGGCGATCCTGCTGCTGTCGCTGCCGTTCGCGCTGTTCACCCCCGACGACCCGCTGCCCCGCGCGCACCGCCCGGCACTGCGGGTCCGCGCGTTGCTGGCCTCGATGTGGATCAGTCCGCGCCGGCACCCCGACTTCGCCTGGGCGTGGATCACCCGGTTCCTGGTCCAGCTCGGCAACGCGCTGGGCACCCTGTACCTGCTGTACTTCCTCACCGACGGGGTCCGGTACCCCGACCCCGAGGGCGGCCTGCTGGTGCTGATCCTGCTCTACACGCTCGGCATGATGCTGACCGCCGTGATCGCCGGCCGGCTGTCCGACCGCTCCGGACGGCGCAAGATCTACGTCATCGTCTCCGGCCTGATCATGGCGGTGGCGGCGCTGCTGCTCGCCGTCGCGCCCACCTGGCCGATGTCCATCGTCGCCGCGCTGCTGCTCGGCGCGGGCTACGGCGTCTACCTCTCGGTGGACGCCGCGCTGATCACCCAGGTACTGCCCCGGGCCACCGACCGGGCCAAGGACCTCGGCGTGATCAACATCGCGAACTCAGCGCCGCAGGTGCTCGGCCCGGCGCTCTCCGCCCCGCTCGTGGTCCACCTGGGCGGCTACCCCACGCTGTACGCGGTCACCGCGGCGGTCACCGTGCTCGGCAGCGCCCTGGTCGTCAAGATCCGCTCGGTCGCCTAGGTCCTAGCCGCCGGCAGTTGTCGCCTAGGGCCGCCGGCAGCTTTGGCGCACGCCCAGAGTCGGGGGGCCGTGGCCGAAAGCGGTCGCGCGCCGCCGTAGGCTGGGGGACGTGACGGTACGTGTGCGCTTCGCCCCCTCCCCGACCGGTATGTTCCACGTCGGCGGCGCCCGCTCGGCGCTGCAGAACTGGATCTACGCCAAGCAGCAGGGCGGGGTGTTCGTGCTGCGCATCGAGGACACGGACGCGGCGCGCAACAAGCCCGAATGGACCGAGGGCATCCTCTCCGCGCTGGACTGGATCGGCATCTCCCGGGGCAGCTACGAGGGACCGTACTTCCAGTCCGAGAACGCCGGTGAGCACCGGGCCGCCGCCACCCGGCTCTACGAGTCGGGGCGCGCCTACTACTGCGACTGCACCCGCGAGGACGTACAGGCCCGCACCGGCTCGCAGTACCAGGGCTACGACGGCTACCACCGCGACCGTGGCCTCGGCCCGGGGCCGGGGCACGCGCTGCGCTTCCGTACGCCGGACGAGGGCGTGACGGTCGTGGTCGACCTGATCCGCGGCGAGCCCACCTTCGAGAACAAGCTCATCGAGGACTTCGTCATCGCCCGCGGCGACGGCTCGCCGGTGTTCCTGCTGGCCAACGTCGTGGATGACATGACCATGGGCATCACCCACGTGATCCGGGCCGAGGAGCACCTGCCCAACACCCCCAAGCAGCAACTGCTCTGGGACGCGCTCGGGGTCAAGCCGCCGGTCTGGGCGCACGTGCCGGTGGTCGTCAACGAGAAGCGGCAGAAGCTCTCCAAGCGCCGCGACAAGGTCGCCCTGGAGGCGTACCGCGACGAGGGCTACCTCGCGGGCGCGATGCGCAACTACCTCATGCTGCTCGGCTGGGCGCCCTCGGGCGACCGGGAGATCGTGCCCTGGTTGGTCATCGAGGACGAGTTCCGCCTCGACGAGGTCAACCCCTCCCCCGCCTTCTTCGACGAGAAGAAGCTGCGTGCCTTCAACGGCGAGTACATCCGCGCGTTGCCGGTGGCCGAGTTCGTCGAGGCCTGTCAGCCGTGGCTGACCGGTACCGGGACGATCGCACCGCCGCCGTGGCAGCCGGACGAGTTCGACGCCGACGCGTTCGCCGCCGTGGCGCCGCTGGCCCAGACCCGGATCGCGGTGCTCAGCGAGATCGTGCCGAACGTCGACTTCCTCTTCCTGGCCTCGCCGATGATCGATGAGGCGGCCTGGACCAAGACGATGAAGGACGGCTCGGGCGAGCTGCTGGATGCCGCCGTGACGGCCTTCGAGGCACTGGAGTCCTGGGACGCCGAGTCGCTGAAGTCGACGTTGGAGGCGGTCGGCGCCGAGCGCGGCCTCAAGCTCGGCAAGACGCAGGCACCGGTCCGGGTCGCGGTCACCGGCCGCACCGTGGGCCTACCCCTGTTCGAGTCCCTCGAGGTCCTCGGCCGCGAACGCACCCTAACCAGAATCCGCGCCGCCCGCCTCCGCCTCCCCTAACCCCCACCCTGCCCCTGCCCTGCCCCTGCCCCTGCCCCTGCCCCTGCCCCTGCCCCGCCCCGCCCCGCCCCGCCGATCATGGAGTCGTGGTGCCGGGTTAGGCACCTTTACAGGGGATTTGCCCCGACCACAAGTCCATGATCGACCGTCCGCGCTCCCCGCCGCGTCGATCTTGCACTTTCGGTTGCCGATATGAGTGGGATGTACGCTATGTCGCCACAGAAAGCGCAAGATCGGCGCCGGGGTGGAGCGACTATCGCCGAGCCACGCCCCGCTTCCGCCCACCGCCGCGCCGATCTTGCAGTTTCGGTTGTCGTTATGGGGCTTTGTGCCCGTTACGTCGCCGCAGGAAGTGCAAGATCGGCGGGGTCCGGGGGCGGGGTCCCGCGGGGGGGTCCCGGGGGGCGGGGCGGTTAGCGGGGGCGGCGTCGGAGTAGCAGGGTTGCTGTCAGGCCGGCCAGTAGCACCGCGCCGCCGAGGGCCCAGGGCCACCAGGGGCCGTCGGAGTCGGATCGCTCCCCCGCTGCCGGTACGGCGGACACGGTGTCGGTCGACGGCGAGACGGGCGCGGCGGGGGGCGCCGTGGGCGAGCCGGCCGCTGACGGGTCGGCGGCTGAAGGGCTGCCGGCCGCAGAGGGGCTGGCGGAGGGGTCGGCGGCCGTGCCGGTGGTGAGGGTGAACCGCACCTCGCCCTTGATCGGGTGACCGTCGGACGACGGGAGCTGGTAGCCGACGACGTACAGCCCCGCCGCACCGGGCGTGAACGGCACGCGTACCCGGGTGCCGTCGAAGGTGGGTCGCCCGCCGGCGACCACATTGTCCGGTCCGGTTATTGTGATCTTCGTCGTAGCGGGGGGCGGCTTGGCCAGAAAACGGAGCTCGATCCGGGTGGGCGCGGTGGCCACCCGGGCGCCGTCGCGCGGATCGCTGCCGGTCAGCGAGTTGTGCGCGGCAGCGGGCGTCGCCGGGGCCAGTAACGACACACCGAACGCCACGCCGAGTACCACTGGCACGAGGCGTGCCATTCGTGTAACCCTGCCCCCCATGAACCCCTCCGTAAGGGTACGATCCGCCCGCTGATCAAACAGCTCCTCGTTAGTCGAGCAGAGATCGCAGATAGTTCCAAATACTGTTCCACAAGCTGCAATCCATCGACGTTCTGCGGAGTCTGTGAGAGTGGGACCGACCCGGTCGGTGCCGTCACCGGCCGACCGACCCGGACGTCACGGCGAAGCCATCCATCGAACGGGGCGAGGAGGCGGGATGGTCCGACAGATGAGGCGCCGGCTCGCCGTGCTGGCGGGCACGCTGGCTGCGGCACTGCTGGTGCTCGGCATCGCCGGCCCGGCCGGCGCGGCACCCAAGCCTCCGCCCGCCGGTGTGGACGTCACAGGTGAGGGGCTCACCGAGCCGCTGCGGCTACGGTCCGAGACCCAGCCCGCGCATGTTCTCGCGGTCATCGACCAGGTCAACTTCTTCGGTCGGACCGGGATGCCGACCGGCCCCAAGGCGGCCGACCTCGGTCCTAAGTACACGGTCGTGGTGCTGGCCGGGGAGACCCCCAAGCAGATCTTCGACCTCTACCCCAAGGCGGCCGGCGGCCCGCGGGTCTACCGCCCGGCCAAGCAGCCGGACGGCCGCAAGACCAGCGCGGGCTGGTTCCTGGGCCGGCTCAGCATGTCCGAGACGCTGCGCACCGCCGGGGTGCCGCTGGAGCGGCAGTTCGACACGGTCAGCGGCGGCGTGGGCGGCGGCGAGCGGGTGCTGCCGGACGACACCATGGATCCGGTGCGGGACATCGACGAAGCGCTCGGCGAGTTGCAGCGGTTGCTGCTGCTCAACGTCGGGGTGATGCTGACCATCACGGTCGGCCTCGCCGGCATCGCCCTGCTGATCCGCCGCCGGACCCGCTGACGCGACCGCCGGGGGCGGTGGCGCGGTTCAGCGGACCATAGCGCCTGGCCCCCGTGGGGTCAGCACCAGCGGCGCGGCGGGCGCTCCCGTCGGGTGCCCCGCTGACGTGGCCGGACCGGGCCGTGCCGGTGGGCACCTGCCCATCCAGGAAGTTCACTGAGGCAACCAGCGGGGTCACCCGGCTCCGGCTCGCCCAGAGCCGCCGGCTCACCGGCCCGCTGGCGTGGGATCTCCTCGTCCGGCCGCCCGGCGGGCGCCTCGGTCGGGTGCGCCGCCGCCGGGCCGACCGGCCGCCGAGGCTTGCCGGTCGCCTGCGGGTCGTGGTGCCCCAGGCGGCAGGCCTCACCCTGGGCGCAGCCGTGCTCGGCCTCCCCGTGCGCCATCCCCGGTCTCCTCACGCTCGCACTCACGCGCAGGTGCTCCCCCCGTACGTGCCCTGTCACCGTACTGGCCGGGACCGACGGGGTGTGCACGGCGTACCCCGGGGTCAGCGCTTCGGGCGGCGCGGAAAGACGGTCTCCCAGACCGGGAAGGCGACCAGCCAGATCAGGATCACGATGGTCAGGTTGCGGATCCAGTTGCCCAGTTCACGGGTTCGTTCCGCGTCGTTCACCCAGAGGATGGCCGCGCCGAGCAGGCCGCACGCGACGGCCCAGCCGAGGAGTGCCTTGGCCCACTCCCGCCACTCGTGCCGGGCGCGGGCCCAGCCGTACCGGGGTGGTCGCACCGGCGGCGGGCCCCCGGCGAACCGGTGGGCGAAACGCTGGTCCGCCCACCGCACCATCGAGTGCCCGAAGGCCACCGAGAAGCCGAGGTAGGCGGCGGCCAGGCCGTGGGTGACGTCGGCGGTCGCGCCGCGCCGCAGGTCGAGGACCGACGCGGCGAGCAGTGCCAGATCGACAAGTGGTACGCAGACCAGCAGCACCGCGCCGAGCCGTGGCCGGCGCAGCGGATAGCGGGCCACCAGCCCGGCGGCGATCAGCACCCAGAACGCGATCTCACAACCGATGATCACCGCGACCAACATGGCGGCCTCCCCCCGTCGTCGCCACCAGCGTCGCCTACCGGCAGGGCCCGGACCTCGACACCGGAGACGAGATCGGGGTCCTCCCTTCGATGGACCGGCGGTCCGGCGTACCCCTTTCGGCGCATGTCGGAGCGACCGGGCTCCTCCTCCGGTCGGAGCCGGAGGGCCGGCGGTTGTGGTGGGATCGGGGCATGCGACCGCCACCGTGGCTCGGGTCCGGTACGCCCGGCCGCGACCTCACGCTGGCCGGCGCGTCGCTCGCCGGCGGCCTGGTGCTCTACGGCCTGGGCATGCAGCCGCAGATCGTCCCGCACCCGGACGTGCCGCCCGCGCTGTTCCTGGTGCCGCTGCTGGCGGTGTGCGGGGCTGTCGGCCTGCGCCGGGTCGCTCCCCGCACCAGCCTGGCGGTGGGCACCGGGGCGCTGGTGGTGGACACGGCGCTGGGTAACTCGCTGGGCACGGTGGTGGTCTACACCCAGGTGCTCTACGACGCCTGCGTGTACGGGCCGCCCCGACTGTGGCGGTGGCTGCTGGGGATCACGGTGACGTTGAGCGTCATCGGCGCGGTGGCCGGCGTGCTCGGCTTCGGTCAGTGGCGCGGGGCCGCCGTCGGGGTGCCGGTGGTGCTCGCGGGGCTGCTGCCGGTGCTGACCGGGATCAGCGTGCGGCAGTACCGGGACCAGGCCGCCGCCGAGCGCACCCGAGCCGAGCAGACCGCCCGGCTGGTCGAGTTGGACCGTCGGCAGGCGGTCGGCGCCGAACGGGCCCGGATGGCCCGGGAGCTGCACGACGTGGTCGCCAACCACCTGAGCGCGGTGGCCATCCACGCCACCGCCGTGCTGTCCGTACCGGGGTTGGGGCGTGGTCAGGTGGAGTCCGCGTTGCGGGTGATCCGGGAGAGCAGCGTGCAGGGCCTGGCCGAGATGCGACAGATGATCGAGCTGCTGCGCGATCCGGACGGTGGTGAACATCCGGTGGTGGGCGCGACGCCGGAGGCGGTCACCGCGCGGCTCGCCGAGGCCGACGGATTGATCGAACGCATCCGCGCGGCCGGCCTCGCGGTGCGGTTCCGTACCGACGGCACGCCGGGCCCGCTGCCGGTGGCGGTGGACCTCGCCGCGTACCGGATCGTGCAGGAGTCGCTGACCAACGCGCTCAAGCACGGCACCGGTGAGGCGGAGCTGACGATCGCGTACCGGCCGGCGGAGGTGGTGCTGACGGTGGAGAACCCGGTGCGTCCGGACGGGTCGGGGTTGCCGGGCGCCGGAGCTGGACTCATCGGGATGCGGGAGCGGGCGGCGCTGCTGGCCGGCCGGTTCACCGCCGGGCCGCAGGACGGCCGCTGGCAGGTGCGGGCCGCGCTGCCCACCGGGGAGGGCGGGTGAGCACGCCGGTACGGGTGGTGCTCGCGGACGACCAGCCGGCGGTGCGGGCGGGGCTGGTGCTGATCCTGGCCGGCTCGCCGGGGATCGAGGTGGTCGGCGAGGCGGCCGACGGCGACGAGGCGGTCCGGCTGTGTCGGGAGGTACGCCCCGACGTGGCGGTGCTGGACGTGCGGATGCCACGCCTCGACGGCATCGCGGCGACCAGGGCCATCGTCGCCGACCGGCTTGCCGACGTGCTGGTGCTGACGACCTTCGACCGGGACGAGTACGTCTTCGGCGCGCTCCGTGCCGGCGCGGCCGGATTCCTGCTCAAGGACACCGACGCGGCGGGGCTGGTCGCGGCGGTACGCACCGTGGCGCGCGGCGACGGCTTCATCGCCCCCGGGGTGACCCGCCGGTTGATCACCGCCTTCGCGGCCACCGCGCCGGGCGCGTCGGGCGCCACCCGGGCCGCGCTGGACACACTGACGCCGCGCGAGCGCGACGTGCTGGCCTGTCTCGGCCTCGGCCTGTCCAACCAGCAGATCGCCGACCGGCTGGTGCTGGCCGAGAGCACCACCAAGACGCACGTGAGCCGCATCCTGGCGAAGCTGGACCTGCGCAGCCGGGTGCAGGCCGCGATCCTGGCCCAGGAGCTGGGCCTGCCCACACGTCCGCAGCCCTGAGCCCGGTCGGCTGACCGGTGCCGGCGTTCGTGGCCTGCTCACGACGTGTCAGGCTAGAGCGGTGAGCACGCCGGAGGGTGGGGAGCTGGCGGCCACGCTGCGCCGGATCGAGCGTTCGGCGGGAGCGCTGGCCACCGCCAGCGTGGCCCGGATGGACGAGACGCTGCCGTGGTTCCGTGCCCTGCCGGCCGATCAGCGCTCCTGGGTGATGCTGGTGGCCCAGGCGGGCGCCCGGTCGCTGGTGCAGTGGCTGCGCGAGGGCGGCGGCACGGCGGACAGCACGCAGGAGGTCTCCGACGACGTGTTCGACGCGGCGCCGCAGGCGCTGGCCCGGTCGATCACCCTCCAGCAGACCGTGGCGCTGATCAAGGTGACCATCGACGTCGTCGAGGAGCAGGTGTCGCAGCTCGCCGCCGAGGGCGAGGAGCAGTTGCTGCGCGAGGCGGTGCTGCGCTTCTCCCGGGAGATCGCGTTCGCCGCCGCCCGGGTGTACGCGCGGGCCGCCGAGTCGCGTGGCGCGTGGGACGCCCGGTTGCAGGCTCTGCTTGTCGACGCGCTGCTGCGGGGTGACTCGCCGGACGTGCTGGCGAGCCGGGCCGCCGCGTTGGGCTGGGCGGACGCGCCGCCGGTCGCGGTGGCGGTGGGCCACTCCCCCGGCGGGGAGGTCTCGGCCGTGCTGCACGTGGTGTACCGGCTGGCCCGGCGGATCGGTGTCGAGGTGATCGGCGGGGTGCACGGCGACCGGTTGGTGATCGTGCTGGGCGGCGCGGCGGACCCGCTGAGCGCCACCGGCAAGCTGCTGGACGCGTTCGGGGACGGGCCGGTGGTGGTCGGTCCGGCCGTACCCAGTCTGGACGAGGCGACGGAGTCGGCGCGGTCGGCGCTGTCCGGCTTCCGGGCGGCACCGGCCTGGCCGGCCGCCCCCCGGCCGGTGGCGGCGGCCGACCTGTTGCCGGAGCGGGCGCTCGCCGGTGACGCGGAGGCCCGCCGGCGGCTGCGGCACGACGTGTACGCGACGCTGGTGCGCGCCGGCGGCGAGCTGTTGGAGACCCTGGACGCGTTCCTGGCCGCCGGTGGCACCCTGGAGAGCGCGGCGCGGGCGCTGTTCGTGCACCCGAACACGGTGCGGTACCGGCTGCGCCGGATCGCCGAGGTGACCGGTTTCTCGCCGCTCACCCCCCGGGACGCGTTCGCCCTCCAGGTGGCGTTGACCGTGGGCCGGCTGGACCCGGTGGTCCCGGTGGCCTCGTCGGTCCCGACCCAGACATTGACCCCGGCCGCCCGGAAATCTACCCAAACCAGTGATGATCCCCGCCGATCTTTGTAAGAAACCTCCAAAGGTTCTAGTGCGGTTTGGTCGGCCCCGGCACAGCTTTACCCACGCGTATCCGGGAGAGTCATAGGCGTGCTCGCCGTACTTAGTCCCGGCCAGGGTTCGCAGAAACCCGGCTTTCTGACCCCCTGGCTCGACCTGACCGGCACCGAGGCGCGCCTGCGCTGGTGGTCGGCACTGGCCGGCGTGGACCTGGTGCACCTGGGCACCGCCGCCGACGCCGACGAGATCAAGGACACCGCCCGCACCCAGCCGCTGCTGGTCGCGGCGGCGCTGCTCGCCGCCGAGCAGCTGCCGCTGGACGGCGTGGCGCTCACCGCCGGCCACAGCGTCGGCGAGCTGGGCGCCGCGGCGGTCGCCGGGGTGCTGTCGGCCGAGGCCGCGATCACCCTCGCCGGAATCCGTGGCCGCGAGATGGCCGCAGCCTGCGCGCTGGAGCCGACCGGGATGGCCGCCGTGCTCGGCGGCGACCCGGACGAGGTGCTGGCCGCGATCAGCGCCAACGGGCTGCACCCGGCGAACCGCAACGGCGCCGGCCAGATCGTCGCCGCGGGCGCGCTGGACGGGCTGGACGCGTTCGCCGCCGCGCCGCCCGCGAAGACCCGGGTCATCCGGCTCCAGGTGGCCGGGGCGTTCCACACCCCGTACATGGCCCCGGCCGAGACCGCGCTGGCCACCGTCGCCGCCGGGATCGCGCCGGTCGACCCGGCCCGGATCCTGCTGTCGAACCTCGACGGCACCGCCGTCACCGACGGGCACGAGCTGGTGCGACGGCTGGTCCGCCAGGTCACCGCGCCGGTGCGCTGGGACCTGTGCATGCGCGCTCTGGCCGAGCACGGGGTGACCGGCGTGATCGAGTTGCCCCCGGCCGGCACCCTCGCCGGGCTGGTCAAGCGGGAGCTCAGGGGCGAGGGCGCCCCGGAGATCGTCACCCTGAACACCCCGGACGACCTGCCGGCCGCACGGGACCTGATCGCCCGCCACGCCACGCCGGGCCAACCGCTCGCCCGCATCGGAGGACACTCATGACCGGCAGTCGCATCGTCTCGATGGGGCACTACCAGCCTTCCCGGGTGGTGACGAACGACGACATCGCCCAACTGGTCGACACCAACGACGAGTGGATCCGCGACCGGGTGGGCATCGTCACCCGGCGGATCGCCGACAGTGAGACGGTGGCCGACATGGCCGCCGCGGCCGCCGACAAGGCGCTGGCCAACTCGGGGCTGAGCGCCGCCGACATCGACCTGGTCGTCGTGGCCACCTGCTCCTCGATCGACCGGAGCCCCAACGTGGCCTGCCGGGTCGCCGGCAAGCTGGGCATCACCGCGCCGGGCGCGTTCGACGTCAACACCGCCTGCTCGGGCTTCGCGTACGCCCTGGGCACCGTCGACCACGCCATCCGCGCCGGAGCGTCCCGCAACGCGATCGTGATCGGCGCCGAGAAGCTGTCCGACTTCACCGACTGGACCGACCGCTCCACCTGCATCATCTTCGGCGACGGCGCCGGCGCCGCGGTGGTCACCGCCACCGCCGACGACGAGCCCGCCGGTATCGGCCCGGTCGTCTGGGGCTCGGCGCCGGAGAAGAGCGACGCGGTACGCATCGAGGGCTGGCGCCCGTACATCCAGCAGGAGGGTCAGTCGGTGTTCCGCTGGGCCACCACCGCGCTGGCGCCGCTCGCGCTCCAGGCGTGCGAGCGGGCCGGGGTGGACCCGTCGGAGCTGGCCGCGTTCGTGCCGCACCAGGCCAACGCCCGGATCATCGACGGCATCGCCAAGCGGCTCAACATCCCGAACGCGATCATCGCGAAGGACATCGTCGAGTCCGGCAACACCTCGGCGGCGAGCGTGCCCCTGGCCCTGTCGAAGCTCGTCGAGCGGCGGGAGGTGCCCTCGGGCGCCCCGGTCCTGCTGTTCGGCTTCGGCGGTGGCCTGACCTACGCCGGTCAGGTCGTCCGCTGCCCCTGAAGCCCCCTTGAGGCGCGTACGCCCTCCAGGAGCGGCGGTCGGCGCGGCCGGCCGCCGGAGAACCCCCTATGAGAGGAACCAACCGCAATGACCCGTGACGAGATCACCACCGGCCTCGCCGAGATCCTCGAAGAGGTTGCCGGGGTGAACCCGGACGACGTGGCCGAGGGGAAGTCCTTCACCGACGACCTCGATGTCGACTCGCTCTCCATGGTGGAGGTCGTGGTGGCCGCCGAGGAGAAGTTCGGCGTCAAGATCCCGGACAACGAGGTGCAGAACCTCAAGACCGTCGGGGACGCCGTCAGCTTCATCGAGGCGCAGTCCTGATCATGAGTCGTCCTGACGTCGTCGTCACCGGGCTCGGCGCGACGACCCCGCTTGGCGGGGACGTCGCGTCGACCTGGGACGCCATGCTCGCCGGCCGCTCCGGGGTGAGTGCCCTCACCCAGGAGTGGGCCGCGCAACTGCCCGTCCGGATCGCCGCCCAGTTGGCCGTGGAGCCGTCCGAGGTACTGGACCGGGTGAAGCTGCGCCGGCTGGACCGCTCCGAGGCGATCGCGCTCATCGCGGCGCAGCAGGCCTGGGCGGACGCCGGTCTGGCGGACGCCGGCCTGGACGCCGAGCGGCTGGCGGTCAGCGTCGGCTCCGGCATCGGCGGCGCCACCACCCTGCTCGCCCAGGACGACATCCTGGAGGCGTCCGGGCCGCGGCGGGTGTCCCCGCACACGATCCCGATGCTGATGCCGAACGGTCCGGCCGCCTGGGTCGGGTTGGAGCTGGGCGCCAAGGCCGGCGTGCACACGGTGGCCAGCGCCTGCGCGACCGGCGCGGAGGCGATCGCGCTCGGCCTGGACATCATCCGCGCCGGCCGGGCCGACGTGGTGGTGGCGGGCGGCACCGAGGCGGTCATCCACCCGCTGCCGATCGCCGGCTTCAGCTCGATGCGGGCCATGTCGACCCGCAACGACGAGCCGGAGCGGGCCTCCCGCCCGTGGGACACCGGCCGCGACGGCTTCGTCCTCGGTGAGGGCGCGGGCATCGTGGTGCTGGAGCGGGCCGACCACGCCGCGGCGCGGGGCGCCCGGGTGTACGCGCGCCTCGCGGGTGCCGGCATCACCTCCGACGCGTACGACATCGTGCAGCCGCACGCCGAGGGTGAGGGCGCCATCCGGGCCATCGCCAAGGCGATCGCGGACGCGGACATCGCCAAGCAGGACATCGTGCACGTCAACGCGCACGCCACGTCGACCCCGGTCGGCGACATGCTGGAGATCGGCGCGCTGCACAAGGCGCTCGGCGACCACCCGGTGCTGGCGGCGACGAAGTCGATGACCGGTCACCTGCTGGGCGCGGCCGGTGCGTTGGAGTCGATCGCCACGATCCTGGCGATCCGTGACAGCGTCGTGCCTCCGACGATCAACCTGGATGACCCGGAGCCCGGGCTCAGCCTGGAGGTCGCCGCGCACAAGGCACGTCACATGGAGATCCCTGCCGCGCTGAACAACGCGTTCGGTTTCGGCGGTCACAACGTCGCGCTGGTCTTCGCGCGGCCCTGACCCGACCGATCCGCGGCTACCCCGAACGGGCCCCCTCTCGCCGAGGGGGCCCGTTCGCGTGCTCAGCGCCGGTTGCGGGGATGCTGGCGGGCGGTGCGCTCGTTGCCGTGGCGGTAGTTGCCGGTCCAGCGGGCCATCACCAGTTGCGGGTCGTCGTCGACCTCGGCGAGGAACTCCGTCGCCCGGGCGCCGCGCAGCGTGCCCGCCACCCGGCCGTGATGGGTGATCACCACCGTGCCGTCGGCCCGCTGGTCGTACCGGAAGCCCTGCGCCTGACCCATGCCGACACGCTGCCAGCGCGGCCCGCGCGGCGCGACCGAATTCCTCAGCGACCGGCCGCTTCCGCGACGATCGGATCGCCAGTTCCATAGATTGTGAATATAAAATGGCTATGCTTCACGCATGAGCCGTCCGGACACCGCTCCTGGCGCGTCCGCCGCCGTCGGGGCAGCCCTCTACGGGCTGGCCACCCGGGCCGCGAGACGCCTGCCCCGGGACATGAGCCTGACGTCCGCCGCCACCCTGGCCACCCTGGACCGGACCGGCCCGCGACGGATCACCGACCTGGCCGCGGCCGAGGGCATCACCCAGCCCGCGATGACCACCCTGGTCCGGGTGCTGGAGCAGTCCGGCCTGGTCGAGCGGCGGGGTGACGCGTCCGACAAGCGGGTCACGTTGGTGTGCCTGACCGAGGCCGGCGCGTCCTACGTCCGGGCGCGACGCCGGGCGGGGGTCCAGGCGTTCGAGCGGTTGATCGACGAGCTGACCGGCGACGAGGTCGAGGCGCTGATGGCAGCCCTTCCGGCGCTGAGACATCTGGCCGAGCTCGAGAGCCAGGACCGCGACGGGCCCACGCGGTGACCGGGCAACCGGTCGGTGACGTCGCGGCGCGGGCTGTCCCGGGGACGCGCTCCGAGGCGCGGCTGCTGGTCCCCGCCCTGATGTTCGTCGCCCTGGTCGTGGCGACTGTCGCCAGCCTCGGGACGCCACTCATCACCAGCGTGGCGACGTCGCTCCACGTCCCGCTCGGCAGCGCGCAGTGGACGCTGACCGTCCCGCTGCTCAGCGGCGCCGTCGCCACGCCGGTCCTGGGCCGGCTCGGAGCCGGGCCGCACCGGCGGGCCGCGATCCTCGCCACGCTCGCGGTCGTCGTCGCCGGCAGCGCGCTCACCGTGCTGCCGCTGCCGTTCGGGTGGCTCCTGGCCGGCCGGGCCGCCCAGGGCATCGGGCTCGGGCTCACGGCACTGATGATGGGGGTGGCCCGGGACCACCTCCCCGAGGAGCGCAGCGCCGCCGTGATCGCCCTCCTCTCGGTGGTCTCAATCATCGGAGCCGGCATCGGCTATCCGCTGGCCGCGCTGCTCGCCGAGGTCGGCGGGGTACGGGCCGCCTACGGTCTCGGCCTGGTCGTCACCGCCGCCGCCCTGCTGACCGCGTGGCGCTCCGTGCCCGACGCCCCCGAAGGCCGCTCCGCCCAGTTGGACGTCCCTGGGGCGGTCGTCCTGGCCGCCGCGCTGCTCCTGGTGCTGTTCCTCGCCGGTGACCGGGACCTGTGGGGCCGGCACCTCGCCGTGGCGGCGGGACTCGCCGTCGTCGCGGTCGTGCTGCTCTGCGGCTGGACCATCATCGAGCTGCGCAGCGCGGCACCCCTGGTCGATGTGCGGGCGGTGCGACATCCGGCCGTCGCCGGGGCGAACCTCGCCATGTTCGTCGGCGGCATCGGCATGTACCTCCTGCTCACGCTCATCACCCGGTACGCGCAGGCGGCACCGGTCGCCGGTTACGGCTTCGGGCTCACGACCTTCGTCGCCGGGTTGGTCCTCGTCCCGTTCTCGGTGCTGGGGTTCGTCGCCGGCAAGCTCACCCAGAAGGTCCGGACGCGGATCGCCGACCCGCTGCTCCTGGCCGGTGGCGCCGTCGTGGTCGGCGTCGGCTTCGCCCTGTTCGCGGCGGACCGGTCGAACCTGACCGAACTGTTCGCGGTGATGGGCGTACTCGGCTTCGGTGTCGGCGGCTTCTCGGCCGCGATGCCCGGCGTCATCCTGGCCGTCACCCCCAGGAGCGAGACGTCGAGCGCCATGAGCGTCAACTACGTCGTCCGCAGCGTCGGGTACTCCCTGGGCAGCGCCGTCGGCGGCCTGATCCTCGCCACCGGCACCGGCCCCGGCCACCTCTTCCCCGACGACCGCGCCTACACCACGGCGGCGCTGGTCGGCATCGGCGCGATGGCGATCACGACGCTGACCAGCCTCGGTCTCGCCCGCCGGGGGACCGGCTGACCGGGATCCGGTCGGATTCCCGGTGCCGTCAGCTCTTGCAGGTGGTGGCCGGCAGGCCGGGCACGGCCACCGGTGACCGGCCGCCCGGGCGGGCCTTGCCGGCCAGCACGGCGGCGAGCGCGGTCATCGACGCCCGGCTGGAGGAGTACGTGGCCAGCAGCGTCGGCGACGTGGCCTTGGCCAGCACGTACGGGGTGTCCATGGCGACGGTGACCGCCGCGTCGGCGCTCAGGTCCTTCTCGCCGTCGCCGTAGCCGACCAGGTGCACCACCGTCCCGCCGCTCGGCTTCACGGTCACCCCGGCCGCCTTCAGCGCGGCGGTGAGCGTGGCCCGGGTGCCGTCCCGCCCGCCGGAGGAGGTGACGGTGACGGGGCCGGGCACCGCGCCGCCGCAGGCCCCGCGCAACACGGTGACCGCGCCGGCGGCCAGCGCGTCCGCCGCCGCCCGGTGCGCCGGGGTGTTGAGCGTGGACATCGGCTCGGTGGGGGCCGCCGCCAGCCGGAACTTCATGGTCAGGATCCGGGTGACCGCGTCGACGAGCCGGGCCCGGGGCAGCGACCCGCCGCGCAGGGCGGCGAGCAGCCCGTCGTACGCCTGACCGACGTTCGGGGTCATGAGGATCAGGTCGTTGCCCGCGTTCAACGCGCGGACGGCGGCCTCGCCGGGCGCCCACCGCTTCGCCGGCGGCATGTTCATCCCGTCGGTGATCACCACGCCCTTGAAGCCGAGCTGACCGCGCAGCACGTCGGTGAGCAGCTTGTGCGAGAAGGTCGCCGGGGTGCCGGGGTCGATGGCCTGCGCGTCGAGGTGGCCGGACATCACGGCCATGGCACCCGCGTCGAATCCGGCGCTGAACGGCGGCCACGCGCCGCTCCGCAACGCCGCTTCGGACTGGGTGAGCACCGGCAGGTCCTTGTGCGAGTCGTCCGCGCTGTGGCCGTGCCCCGGGAAGTGCTTCAGGGTGGCCGCCACCCCGCTGGCCTGCAGGCCCCGGACCGCGCCGCCGACCTGCGCGGCCGCGATCTTCGGGTCGGCGCCGTACGACCGGGAGCCGATCACCGTGCTGCGGGTGGCCAGCACGTCGGCCACCGGGGCGAAGTCGATGTTGATGCCCATGGCGGCGAGTTCCGCGCCGGCGGCCCGCCAGGCCGCCTCGGTCAGCTTCGGGTCACCGGCCGCGCCCGCGGCGAGGGCACTGGGCAGGATGGTGACCCCGTCGGTGACGCGGGTGACCACGCCGTACTCCTGATCGGTGCCGATCAGGAAGGGCGCCGGGCCGGCGGTCAGCCGCCCGGCGGCCGCGCGCAGCCCGGTGGTCAGGTCGTGGACCTGCTTCGGGTTGTCGACGTTCGTGGTCTCCTGATTGCCCTTGGTGGGGTCGTCGGCGCTGAAGCCGACCAGGATCAGGCCGCCGAGGCGGTACTTGGCGATCATCTCGGCGGGGGTGTCGACACCGGCGAGCGCCTGGTTGCCGGCCGCCGAGCCGGTGGAGACCTTCGTGGCCGAGTCGCCGTACGCGTACGGCATCAGCACCTGCCCGACCAGGTCCTCGTCGGAGAGCGTCGCGACCAGCGCGGCGGCCCGGGCGGCCGGGTCGTCGGTCGACGGCGAGGCGGGAGCGCTCGGGGCCGCCGACGTGCCGGTCGGGCCGGGCGTCGGATCGGGACGGTCCGGGGTACCCGAGCAGCCGGAGACGAGCAGCGCGGTCAGGGCGGCGACGGCGACACCGGCGTGTCGCGGGCGAATCGGCACGCCGACCATCCCACCAGTTCCCCCTTATCGGGGCAACTTGACCTTACCGGTCGCCGCCGTACGGGTGACGCGACTCGCAGGTGGGCGGCGCGCAAGGCCCGGCCATCAGCCGACCCGGGTGAGCAACGTCACCGGAGCACCGTCACCGGCGTACCGGTACGGCTCCAGGTCAGCGTCCCACGCGGTGCCCAGCGCCTTGTCGAGGGCGTGCGACAACGCCTCCGGGGCCCGGGCGGAGGCCATCAGGGCCCGCAGCCGGTCTTCGCCGAGCTGGATGTCCCCGGCCGCGCCGACGGTGGCCCGGAACAGGCCACGGGCGGGCACGTACATGAAACGCTCACCGTCGGCGCCCGGACTCGGCTCCTCGGTGACCTCGAAACGGATCATGGGCCACTGCCGGAGGGCAGCAGCCAGCTCGGCGCCCGTCCCTGGACGGCCGGTCCACCCGCACTCGGCCCGGCGGGCGCCGGGGTCGACGGGCTGAGCCGTCCACTGCAGGTTGACCGGCGCGGCTAGGACGCGCGCGATCGCCCACTCGACGTGCGAGCACACGGCGAGCGGGGTCGAGTGGACGTATACGACGCCACGCGTTGGCACGGTGACCTCCCGGAGAGCGAGGTGCGTCTTCCCCTACGACCTCGTCCACCCGAGTGGTTGCTGGAACACATGATGACTGCTGTGACGGATGGTGCGCCAGGGAATCGGAAAAAACGCCTCCCGGAATAGCCGGACGGGTGGTCTCCGTTGCCTCACAGGACACCGCGACGACCAGCCTGATGTCGTGGTCCTGTACAGTTCCATCGGCGGCTTCTGCCGCGTTACACCTCTGCGGGCCGACGCAGTGTCACCCGCACACAGCCCCCGGACGTTCCAGTCCTCCCGTACGTCTTGCAAGGAGTACCTCCGTGGCGAGCAACACCTCTAAGACCGCGCGCGCGTCAGTCCGGGCCGGCCAGGCTGGCCAGGGTGGCGCCCTCAGCGTGCTGGGCGAGTTCAAGTACCTCATCCCGCTCAACGGCGGCAAGCACGCCTACGTGCGTAACCTGACCAACGGCAAGACCGCGCACCTGCGTACCGACTCCGACGCCTTCGTCGAGGAGATCCGGACGCTGGCCGCCGCCGGCCACGCCGCCAAGATCCGGGCGGAGATCAACAACCTGGCCACCGTTCACCCGAACGACGGCTGGGAGGCCACCGAGAAGCGTCTGGTCGCGGCCGGCGTCTTCGAGGGCTGAGCCCCTCCCCCACCGCATCACCGACCGCCCGCCGGGATATCCCGGCGGGCGGTCGTTCGTTTCTCAGCACGGCTCGAGCAGGGCGACCTCGCCGGTGCGCAGGTCGTAGAGACCGCCGACCACCGCGACCCGGCCGGCCGCCACGGGCTCGGCCAGCAGGTCGTCCGCGCGCAGCGTCTGGACCGTACGCCGGACATGCCGGCGGATCGCCAGAGGATGCGCCTCCGGATCGTCGAGCCCCACCTCGATGACCGCCGGGGCGATCTCGTCGACCAGGTGGGCCAGCGAGCCGCCCGGCCGCTCCCCCGCCCGCAGCGCGTCCACGGTCGCGCCGACCGCCCCGCAGCGTTCGTGGCCGAGCACCATGACCAGCGGCACGCCGAGCTGACCCACCACGTACTCGATGGAGCCGCACACCGCGCGGTCGAGCACGTGCCCGCCGGTGCGGATCACGCAGATCGCCCCGAAGGTCTGGTCGAAGATCGCCTCCAGCGGCACCCGCGAGTCGATGCAGCCGAGGACCACCGCGTACGGCTGCTGGTCGCCGGAGGCGGCCGCCGCGGCAGCGGTGACGTCGTGCCCGTGGATCGGCTGGCCGCTGACGAACCGCCGGTTGCCACCGAGCAGAGCGGCCAACGCGTTCCGGGGCGTGCCGCCGGCCTGCCGTCCCCACCCCCCGGGCCCACCCATCGGCGGATGCGGACTCCCCTGCGCCGGCTCCATGCCGTCCAGCCTGGCCCGCCGCGCACCGGCGCGGGCCGGGTCGGGAATGTTCCGCCGGGACGATTGGCGTGCTGTCAGGGCGGGTAGCCGGTGTTACCGCCCGGTATCGGAGGTGCGGGTGGTGCCTGGGCGACCCTGGGAGGTGGCGATGCCGGAGCGGTTCGAGGTCGGTATGCCCGACAGAGTACGGCTGCACGTCGAGACCACCGGTCCCGCGGACGCCCCGGTGACCGCGGTCCTGCTGCACGGCTGGACGCTGGACGGACGGAGCTGGCACCGGCAGCTCGACGCACTCACGTCGTCGTTCGGCGACGCGCTGCGGGTGGTCACCTACGACGCACGGGGCCACGGCCGGTCGAGCTGCATGGCGCTGCCCACGGCCACCCTGGCCCAGCTCGGCGACGACCTGGCCGCCGTCCTCGACACGGTCGCGCCGACCGGCCGGGTGGTCCTGGTCGGGCACTCGATGGGCGGCATGACGATCATGGAGTACGCGCACCGCCACCGGCAGCACTTCGCCGCCCGTACGGCTGGCCTGGTCTTCGTCTCGACCACCGCCGAGGGGCACACGCACACCGTCTACGGGCTGTCGCCGCGGATCGCCCGGTTGATCCGGCTCGCCGAGACGACCGGCGCCGGCGTGCTGGCCCGCTGCGGATCCTGGCGGGCGCCCCGGGCGCTGCTCAACGCACTGCGACCGAGCATCCGGTGGATGCTCTTCGGCGACCGCTGCGACCCCGCCGACATCCGCCTGGTCACGTCGGCGGTGGCCCGCGCCTCGCTGCGCTCGATCGGCGGTTTCCGGGCCTCGATCGGCGCCCAGCACCGGCTGGACACCCTCGCCGCCCTCGCGCACCTGCCGGCCGCCGCCCTGGTCGGTGACCGGGACCGGCTGACCCCGCCGCCGTGCGCCGAGTCGATCGCCGCCGTCCTGCCGGCCACCGAGCTGACCGTCTGCCCCGGCGCCGGCCACATGCTGATGATGGAGCGCCCGGACGAGGTGAACGCGGCCCTGACCGGCGTCCTGGGTCGGGTGTACGCCACGCCGCCGCCCGGGCCCGACGTGAGCGCCGCGCCGCCGCCGTCCGGGCCGGACGTGAGCGCCGTCGCCGCGGGTCGCTGAGCACGTTCGCGCACCTCGGGCGCGGCGGGTCGGGTCGGGGGCCGTACCCTTCTGCGGTTGGCCCGCGCGGTTCGCGCCGCTTGCCGGCGACATCGAAGGAGCGTGCGTTGACCGACCAGACCGCCCTGGAGCAGGAGATCGCCGTCGAGCAACGGCACCTCGACCGGGTGTACGCCCGACTGGCCGAGCTGCGGCAGTCGGCGGTACGCGCCGAGCGGGACGGCTACCGGATGGCGCGGGTGGGCACGTTCGGCGCGCTCGTCGAACGCGACGCGATGGTCTTCCACGCGGCACAGCGGCGGCACACCCTCGACGCCGAGCACGAGGGGCTGGTCTTCGGCCGCCTGGACCTGCGCGACCGGCAGGTGCTGCACGTCGGACGGCTCGGCATCCGGGACGAGGACGCCACCACGCTTGTCGTCGACTGGCGGGCACCGGCCGCGTCGGCGTTCTACCAGGCCACCCCCGCCCAGCCGCTGGGGGTGGTGCGCCGCCGTACGATCCAGTCCCAGCGGGAGCGGGTCACCCGGATCGAGGACGACCTGCTCGATCCGGACGCCGCGCCGGAGGGGATGACGGTCGTCGGGGACGGCGCACTGCTGGCCACCCTCTCGCGGGCCACCGGCCGGGGCATGCGCGACATCGTGGCGACCATCCAGCGGGAGCAGGACGAGGCGATCCGCTCGCCCGGTTCCGGGGTGACGATCGTCGCGGGCGGCCCGGGCACCGGCAAGACCGCGGTCGCCCTGCACCGGGCGGCCTTCCTGCTCTACTCCGACCGCAGCCGGTACGCCGGCGGCGGCATCCTGGTGGTCGGCCCGTCGACCGTCTTCGTCGAGTACATCGCCTCGGTGTTGCCGTCGCTGGGCGAGGACACGGCGACTTTGCACTCGCTGGGCACCCTGTTCCCGGGGATGACGGCCACCCGCACCGATTCGCCCGAGGTGGCGGCGGTGAAGGGCTCGCTGCGGATGCGCCGGGTGCTGGAGCGGGCGGCCCGCGACGCGGCCCCGGGGGCACCGGGTGAGCTGCGGCTGCTCTACCGGGGCGGGCTGCTGCGGTTGGATCGCCGCGAGCTGGACGCGATCCGGGACCGCGCGCTGCACCGGGGCGCCCGGCGCAACGAGGTGCGTCGCGCCGGCTTCGACGGTGTCTTCGCCGCGCTGTGGGCGCAGGCCCGGCGGGTGAACATCAGCCGGCTGCCCGAGCAGCGGGCCTTCGAGGACGAGATCGCGGAACGGCCGGAGTTCCGCGAGTTCCTCAAGGCCTGGTGGCCACGCCTGCACCCCCGGCACGTGCTCGGCTGGCTGGCACGACCGGACCGGTTGCGCCGGTACGCCGGGGGGATCCTCTCCGGTGCGGAGATCCGACTGCTCGGCACGGCGTACCAGAGTCTGGAGAGCGAGGGCCCGACCATCGCGGACGTGGCGCTGCTCGACGAGCTGGACGCGCTGCTCGGCAAGCCGGTGAAACCGGCGCGGGCGCGGCGCGACCCGTTCCAGCTCGCGGGCGGCGTCCGTGAGCTGAGCACCGCGGCCGACCGGCAGCGGGCCGCCCGCGCGGCGGCCCGGGAGCGGCCGGAGGACTACCGGGAGTACGCGCACGTGGTGGTCGACGAGGCGCAGGACGTCTCGCCGATGCAGTGGCGGATGATCGGTCGGCGCGGGCGGTTGGCCTCGTGGACGGTGGTGGGCGACCCGGCGCAGACCGCGTGGACCGGCGACCCCGAGGAGCTGACCCGGTCCCGTGACCAGGCGCTGGGCCGGCGCAAACGACACGACTTCACGCTCACCACCAACTACCGCAACTCGGCCGAGATCTTCGCGGTGGCGGCGGCGGAGATCCGCCGGCTCTACCCGGATCTCTCCCTGCCGACGGCCGTCCGCTCCACCGGTGTCGACCCGGTCGAGCTGGTGGTGCCGCCCGCCGGGCTCCGGGCCACGGTGGTGGAGGCGGCCACCGGCCTGCTGGGCGAGGTCGACGGCACGGTCGGGGTGATCACGCCGGTCACCCGCCGCGACGAGGTCGCCGGTTGGCTCGACGCGCTCGGCGCGGCGCGCTTGCAGGTGGTGACCAGCCTGGAGGCCAAGGGCATGGAGTACGACGGGGTGGTGCTGGTCGCCCCGAGTGAGATCCGGGCCGATCCGGGCTCTGGCGTCCGCACGCTCTACGTGGCGCTCTCGCGCGCCACCCAGCGGCTCACCACCATCGACCCGACCGGCTGACCGTCGCGTTGGCGGTACCGGTCGGACGGGGCCGCCCGTACAGTTGCACACATAGCGATGTGAGCATACATTTGACCCGGTCCCGGGCGGCGTCGGAGGGTGGGTTTCGTGGGAGCAGGACATGACCACCACCACGCGTCGGTCGCCAACGCCGCCCACCAGCACCGGGGACGGCTCTGGGCCGCCTTCGGGCTGCTCGCCACCCTGATGGTGGTCGAGGCGGTGGCCGCCTTCCACACCGGCTCGCTGGCCCTGCTCTCCGACGCCGGACACATGTTCACCGACGTGCTCGGCATCGGGATGGCGCTCGCCGCGATCACCGCCACCCGACGGGCCACCGGCGATCCGCAGCGCACGTTCGGGCTCTACCGCCTCGAGGTGCTCGCCGCCCTGGCCAACGCCGTGCTGCTCTCCGGCGTGGCGGTCTACGTGGTGATCGAGGCGATCGGCCGGTTCGGCGACCCGCACGAGGTGCTCAGCGGGCCGATGCTCACGGTGGCTGTCCTCGGCCTGCTCGCGAACGTGATCGCGTTCGCGCTGCTGCGCGCCGGCGCCCGGGAGAGCATCAACCTCCAGGGCGCCTACCTGGAGGTGCTGGGCGACCTGCTCGGCTCGCTCGGCGTGATCGGCGCGGCGCTGCTCATCACGGTCACCGACTGGTGGTGGGCCGACCCGCTGGTCGCGGTCGCCATCGGCGTGTTCATCCTGCCGCGCACCTGGCGGCTGGGGCGTGCCGCCGTACGCATCCTCGTGCAGGCCGCCCCGGAACACCTCCAGGTCACCGCCGTGCACGACCGGCTGGCCGCGGTGCCCGGCGTGGTCGAGGTGCACGACCTGCACGTCTGGACGCTCACCTCGGGCATGGAGGTGGCCTCCGCGCACCTGACCATGGCGCCCGGCGCGGAGGTCGGCGCGGTGCTCACCGCGGCGCGCACCGCCCTGCGGGAGGACTTCCGCATCGAACACGCCACGTTGCAGACCGAGCCCGGGGCCGCCCCGGGGGCGTGCGGCTCCATCGAGTGGTGAACATCTGCGTCACCACGCCCGCACCGTCCGTCACAACGGCTGCACAGACCCCACCAGCACCGGTAGGCTCTGTCCCGGCCACCACCCGGCGGCGCCTCCCGGCGCCGGTGGCGGCCGCCGCCTAATCGCCCGACAGGGCGAACCGGGGAACCATGTTCCTGGGGTGCATCCGCGTCAGCGGTAGGGATCTTCCGTCCCGAACCCGTCAGCTAACCCGGTCGGCGGCTGACGGAAGGACATGCGTAGTGGCACCAGCACGACCTCTGGCCGCCCGACTGGCGGCACTGATCGTCATGATGGTCACCCTCGGCGTCGCGCTCCCGGTCGGCGCCGCCAGCGCCGCTCCCCCCGGCGGCCTGCGGGCCGCGATGGCACCGGACGGTGACGAGGAGGGCGGCACCCCCGCGCTGCGGGCCCAACTCGAGGCCGCCAGCAAGGGCTACCTGGACGCGAAGCGCGCCCTGGACACCTCCGTCCAGCGGCAGCAGCAACTCGCGGTCAAACTCAAGGACACCGAGGCCGAGATGACCGTCCGCAACGGCAAGGTCGGCGAGATCGCCGGCGTGGCGTACCGCACCGGTCGACTCAGCACCGTCTCGGCCCTGCTCAACAGCAACACCCCCGAGGGCTTCATGGACCGGGCGGCCGCCCTCGACGTGGTGGCCGCCAACGAGGACCGGGTGCTGCGCGACCTGCACGCCACCCGGGACGAGGCGAACCGCACCCGCGTCGCCCTGGACGGCGAGATCCGGGAGCAGCGTAAGCAGGTCGAGGTGATGGCCAAGCGCAAGGAGCAGGCCGAGCGGGCCCTGACCGTCGCCAACGACAAGGCACGCACCACCGCCGCCGACACCGGCTCCAACCGGGGCACCTCCACCGCCAACGCCCAGCCCGCCCCCCGCAACTCCGACGGCTCCTGGCCGTCCGAGTCGTGCAGCGTCAACGACCCCACCCCGGCCAGCGGCTGCATCACCCCCCGCACGCTGCACGCGCTCAACCAGGCCAAGGCCGCCGGCTTCACCCGGTACGTCTCCTGTCACCGCAACGGCGGCTCGGGCGAGCACCCCAAGGGCCGGGCCTGCGACTTCGCCGCGCAGAAGGGCGGCTTCGGCGGGGTCGCCAGCGGCGGGGACAAGACGTACGGCAACAACCTGGCCGCGTACTTCATCCGCAACGCCGACCGGCTCGCGGTGCTCTACGTGATCTGGTTCAAGCAGATCTGGCTACCCAGCAGCGGCTGGAAGGCGTACAGCGGGGGGAACGGCGACCCCTCCAGCGACCACACCAACCACGTACACCTGTCGGTGTACTGACCGCCGAGGCCGTCCGGGGTACGTCAGCGGGCGTACCCCGGACGTCGTCGGCGGTCGGACGACGCCGCCGGGTCGGGTCGGCAGCATTCGGGGTATGCCGCGAATCGCGCCCACCACCCGCAAGGCCCTGCTCACCCTGCACCTGGTCACCTCCCTCGGCTGGCTCGGAGCCGACCTGGTGCTGCTCACCCTCGGCATCGCGGCCCAGCGCGGCGCCGATCCGGCCGTGGTCTACCCGGTCGCCGGACTCGTCGGCACCGTACTCTTCGCGCCGCTGAGCGTGCTCGTGTGGCTCGTCGGTGTCGCCAGCGCGCTGCTCACCCCCTGGGGACTGCTGCGCTACCGGTGGGTGGTGATCAAGCTCGTGATCACGACGGTGATGGTCGGGCTGGTGCTGTTCCTGCTCACTCCGAACCTGCGGCACGCGGCCGCGCTGGGCGCCGCCCTACCCGCGCGGGACCGCGCCGACCTGGTGATCGCGCCCGCGGTGTCGACCAGCCTCATGATCATCGCGACGGTGCTGTCGACGTACAAGCCCTGGGGACGCCGATCCGCGCGACCCCGCCGCACCGGGGCCGCACGAGCCGCGACGCAAACTCCTCGCGCTGGCAGCACCGGGCACGATCGCGCGATGACGCGGTGAGCAACGCCGTCGCCATCACGATCAGGCTGCTCACCGGCGAGATACCCGCCTGATCACGACGGCCGCGCGCCGGAAGCCAAGGGGGTGCGCACGTCCTTTGCTCTGCTTCAACCGACGCAACATAAAGCGGCGCGAACCGTTGCGTCCGTTGAAGCAGAGCAAAGGGTCATGCTCAGGCATCCGGGTCGGGTCGGGCCACGCCAGACCGGGCCACGCCAGACCGGGCCACGCCAGACCGGGCCACGCCAGACCGGGCCACGCCAGACCGGGCCACGCCAGACCGGGCCACGCCAGACCGGGCCACGCCAGACCGGGCCCGGGGGCCGCGTCGATCGTCTGCCTGCGACGGGTTGCGCAATCAGGAGGCCAGAGTGTCGAGGGCCGCGCCGAGCCGCGCGGCCAGGGCGAGGTGGGCGGCGCGGGCCTGGCGGAAGGCGTACCGGAACAGCGGGGTCGGTGCGCGCAGGGTGATGTCGACGTCGATGCGGACCAGGCCGTCCGGCTCGGCGCGCAGCCGGGTGTGGTTGCGGACCGTGGTGGCGGGCCACTGGTGGGCCACGGTGACGATCTCGTCGGGCTCGCTGACCAGCACGTCCGCGTGGTACGTGGTGCGGAAGCGCAGTGGGCCGGCGGCCAGCCTGTCGTTGATCGTGTAGCTGGCGCGGGCACCCGGGCGGGGCGTCACCTCACGGACCCGCACGATCAGGGGATGCAGCTCGCCCTGACGGGTCAGGTCGCTCAGGAACGCGGCCGCCTCGGCTACTGAGCAGCGGGCCTGGACCGTGTAGCTGAAGGTATCGCTGCTGAGCACACCGTCTCCCGACGTCGCTGGTCGCACGATCGTCCCGTACCCCGCCCGGGCTGGCAACGGCCGGACGGACACCGTGCGTTGTCCCGGCATTCGCGCAGCGTTCCCACTACGGTCGGCTGATGGGAAATCACCGGCTGTGACGAAGGGTGGACGTATGAACGGTGCCGACCGGTGAGCGGGCACGTGATGGTCTTCGCGCCGACACCGCAGTTGACGGTGACCGTGGACCAGCCGAGCGACCAGCCCGAACTGCACCTGCACCCCGGCGGTCAGGGCGTCTGGCAGGCCCGCATGGTGCTGTCCCTCGGGGTCGACGTGGTGCTCTGCGCCGCGCTCGGCGGCGAGATCGGCCAGGTGTTGGAGCCGCTGCTGGTCAGCGAGGGAGTGGACCTGAAGGTCGTGGTACGCGACTCGGGCAGCGGCGCGTACGTGCACGATCGGCGCGGCGGCTCCCGGCGGGAGGTCGTGGACGTGCCCGGGGACCGCCTGAGCCGCCACGAGTTGGACGAGTTGTACAACCTGGCGCTCGGCGAAGGGCTGCGCGCCGAGGTGAGCGTCCTCAGTGGCCCGAACGCGCCGTGGCTCGTGCCGGCCGACCTGTACCGGCGTTTCGCCGCCGACCTGGGCGCCAACGGCAGCCGGGTGGTGGTCGACCTCTCCGGTGACCACCTCGGCGCGGTGCTGGACAGCGGCGTGTTCTTCCTGAAGGTGAGCCACGAGGAGCTGATCCGGGACGGTCGCGCCCGCGACGGCAGCGGCCCGGAGCTGACCCGGGCGATGTACGACCTGCACGCCGCCGGCGCCGAGACGGTGGTGGTGAGCCGCGCCGACCAACCGGCGCTGGCGCTTGTCGACGGGGAACTCTTCGAGGTGGAGATGCCCCGGCTGGAGGCCGCCGACCCGCGCGGAGCGGGCGACTCGATGACCGCGGGTGTGGCGGCCGTCATCGCCCGGGGCGGCGACATCCGGACGGCCATCCGCACCGGCGCGGCGGCGGGCGCGTTGAACGTCACCCGGCACGGGCTGGGCACCGGACGGATGGACTCGATCACCGGCCTGGTGGAACGGGTCCGACTCGTCCCGGCGGACAGTCGACAGCAGGAGCGGACCACCCCCGACGAGTTGGCCGACCGGGTGGTCGAGCGATGACACTGCGGGTGCTTGTCACCAACGACGACGGGATCGGCGCACCCGGCATCCAGGCGTTGGCCCTCGCGGCCACCCGGCGCGGGCTGGACGTGGTGGTCGCGGCACCCCTGGAGGAGGCCAGCGGCACCAGCGCCGCGATGAGCGCCGTGGAGCGCGACGGCCGGGTGGTGGTGAACCGGCACCCGCTGCCCGACCTGCCGGACGTGCCCGCGTACGGGGTCGGCGGCTCGCCGGGTTTCATCACGTTGATCGCGCTGCACGGCGCGTTCGGCCCGCCGCCGGCGGTGGTGCTGTCGGGCATCAACCGGGGTGCCAACGCCGGCCGCGCCGTGCTGCACTCGGGCACGGTGGGCGCCGCGTTCACCGCGGCCTCGAACGGGTGCCGGGCCATGGCGGTCTCGCTGGACGTGCTGAGAGCGGGCGAGGCGACGGCCGCCAGCGGTGGCGCCGCCGTGGACGCCGCCGGCCGGGTACGCGACGCCGAGCGACACTGGAGCACCGCCGCACGGGTGGCCCTGGACCTGCTCCCCCGGCTGACCGCCGCGCCGCCGGAGAGCGTGCTGAACGTCAACGCCCCCGACCTGCCGCACGAGCGGCTGCACGGGGTACGCCGTGGCGCGCTGGCCAGCTTCGGCCAGGTGCAGATGACGGTGGCGGAGTCGGGGCACGGCTTCGTGCGTACCTCGTTGGAGGAGCCCGGGGAGGCCCCGCAGCCCGGCAGCGACGTGGCGCTGCTGGCCGCCGGGTACGCGTCGGTCACGGCCATCCGGGCGGTCACCGAGGTGACCGACGTGGACCTGACCGGTCTGGACGAGCAGCCCTGACGGTGGTGTGGGGCGCTCAGGCGCCGGGAAGCACCTCGGGGGCGCCGGCCCCGGCGAAGTAGGGCTCCGGCGCGCCGAAGAGGCCGAGCAGGCCGGTCACCCAGAGCTGACGGTGCACGAACCGGCTCGGCTCGGTGACGACCAGCTTGACGCCGCTGACCTCGGCGGTCTGGAAGCCGGCGACCATGGCGCTGATGCCCACGGAGTCGATGAAGGTGACCAGCCTCATGTTCAGCTCGATGCGGAGCGGACGGCCCTTGGCCAGCACCTCCGCAATCGCCTCACGCACCTCGTACGCTGTGTCGACGTCGATCTCACCCCGGGGGGCGATCTCGACGACACCACCGGACAGGACCGACTTCACGATCGACAGGCTCACGCGAGCACCTCCACCCGCCCGTCCCCCGGGCGCCTCATCAGTACGCGGGCCGCGACCGAGAGTATTCCTCCAACGGCCTCGGTCGCCACCCCTCGGGATGAGCAATTCACGGATCCGAGCGCACAAAGTCGCCCATATCCCCACTTTTCGGTATCTGATCATTCAATACTTTTCGTTATCTGATCAGTCGACGACCGGTCGGAACCGACGCGTCGCCGGACCAGGGTAGCGGTCGCGGCCCGGAGAGCCCGACATCCGTCCCGCCCGGTCGGCCCGTCCCGCGTGGACCCGGCGTGTCGCGCCGACCCGGCACGGCGCGGTCCGCCCCGGTGGTTGTCGGCGCTGCCTAGCATCGGCCGGGACACCCACCGTGACGGAGAGGACCTTCGATGATCAAGCGACTGGCCGGGCTGGCCGGCGTCGGCCTGCTGCTCGCCCTGGTACTGGCCTGCGGTTTCGGCGGCGGAGACGACGATGACGATGACGACGACGACTTCGCCCGTGGTGTGGCCGCGGTGGCGGTGCGCTGACCCAGGGCGTACCGGACCGGGTTTGCGCGCGGCCGGGCCGGGGCACTGCGCAGTGAGCGAACCGTGTCGCGCTGGACGGACGCCGAGGTCCGAAGTGGCCGGCGGCTTCGGCACCTGAGGAGGTAACCACGATGTTCGGAACGAACCTGCTGGACCGGCGCAGCAAGCCGGAGCGGATCGCGGACCAGGCGTGGGAGCAGCTGCTCTCCGCCGTCAGCTCCGCAGGAGACAGTGTCCGGGACACCGCGCGGACGGCCCGGCGCAGCGGCGGCGACCTCGCCGACGGCGCCGGCGACCTGGTGGGTTCCGCCGCCGAGGAGGCACGGCGTCGGGCAACGCGCGCCTTCGACGCCCTCGCCGGTCGCCAGCCGGCGCTGCCGTGGACGCTGCTGATCGGGGTCGCGCTGGTCGGCGCGGCGGTCGGCTGGGCCGTCGGCTCCGCCGCCCGGGCCGCCGGCAGCCGGGACGACCGCGCGGTGGACGACGTCGAGTTCGTCGACGTCGACCGCCCCAACTCCCCCGTCGGCCTGGACGACTAGTCGAGCGGTACACGAGCGGGCCTCGTCGACATCACGTCGGCGGGGCCCGCTCGCATCGGGTGGCGGCACCAGGGCTTAAGCCCGGTCCGCCGGGGTGCCGGACCCCTCAGGCAGCCCCGGCGGACCGGTGTTCTCGGGTGGCCCGGCCGACGCCGGGCCACCGGGTCAGCGACTCGTGCAGGTCACCGTGCTCGGCGGCGAGTTGGTGCCGGTCCAGGTACCGAGGAAGCCGATCGTGGTGCTGGTCCCGGCGGCGAGCGCGCCGTTCCAGCCGCTGTCCACGACCGAGACGACCGCCCCGGTCTGGGTGTGGGTGCCGCCCCAGAGTTGGCTGACGCGCTGGCCGTTGGGGAAGGTCCAGCCGAGCGTCCAGCCGGCGATGGGCCGGGTGCCGGGGTTGCTGACCACGATCTCGGCCTGGAACCCGCCCGTCCACGAGCCGGTCACCCGGTAGGTCGCCGCGCACCCGCCGACCGGAGGCGGCGTCGTCGGAGGCGGCGTGGTCGGAGGCGGGGTGGTCGGAGGCGGCGTGGTCGGAGGCGGCGTGGTCGGAGGCGGGGTCGTCGGAGGCGGAGTCGTGGGAGGCGGAGTCGTGGGAGGCGGGGTGGTCGGGGTGCCGCCGGTGCGGTCGGCCACCAGGATGCCGCGGCCGTTGGTGCCCAGGTAGACGCGGCCGTAGACGCGGGGGTCGCCGGTCAGCGCCTCGGTCGGGTTGCCGTACTGGTGGCGGTCGTCGTTGATGCGTACCCAGGTCGTGCCGCCGTCGTCCGAGCGGTGCACGCCGGGTTGGCCGTCCACCGTGCCGTACAGGAAGACCGCCGGGTTGGTCCGCCCCGGTGCGGCCTTGCCGAAACCGACGTTGCCGGAGGCGCTGACGCCGCCCAGCTTGGTGAAGCTCGCCCCGGAGTCGGTGGACCGCCAGAGCCCGCCCGGACCGGCCAACCACAGCTCGCCCGACTTGCCGGGCAGCGCCTTGAACCGCACATCGGTGCTGGGCAGGCCGGTCGCCGCCGTAGCGGTGAAGCTCGCGCCGCCGTTGGTGCTCAGGTAGAGCCGGCCGCCGCTGAAGCCGTAGAACCGGTTGGGGTCGACGCGGTCGGCTTCGATGATCGCGTTCGCCGGGATGCCGGTGGACGGTGACCACGAGTTGCCGAAGCCGACCGAGTAGACGACGCGTTGACCCGCGTCGCCGGGCGCCCAGACGAACCGGCTGCCGTCGGCCGCCGCGCCGACCGTGCCGCCGGCGTTGACGCCGGACGGCTCGGTGCCCTGGAACCAGGTGGCCCCACCGTCGGTGGAGAAGGCGACGTGGCTGTCGTTGGGCCGGTCGGAGTCGGTGAAGTTGCCGGCGCGTACCAGCACGGCGGGCTTGCTCTCGGCGTAGTCCAGGCTGGTGGTGCTGGTGAAGACCGGCTGGGTGAACAGCATCGACGGAATGGTGTCCAGGTCGACGTGCCGGAAGCCGCCGACGTCGCCGAGCGCGCTGATCAGGGGTGCGCCGCTGGGCGGGCTGACCAGGTCGAGGACGGCCGTCTCCTCCAGGCCCCGGACCATCGGCCGGATGGTGAACTGGCCGCCGGTGTCCCACTTGGTGAGGTCGGTGGTGCCGTAGATGGTGGCCCCGGTGCCGTACATCATCCGGTTGGAGTCGTGCGGGTCGATCTCCACCGACTCGTTCATCCAGCCGAGCTTGGGGCTCTCCTCGGGCGGCGCCGGGTTGGTGCCGAAGGTCAGCCAGGGCACCGAGCTGATGTCCATGGTGTAGCGCTTGGACCGCTGCGGGTAGCTGGTGAAGTCCCAGATACGGGTCCAGCTCGCCCCACCGTCGGTGCTGCGGAAGAAGATCGCGTCCGGCCACCAGGAGACCTGGGTGGCCACCATCAGCGTGTTCGGGCGCTGCCGGTCGATGGTCAGGCCGCTGTAGCCGAAGTAGTCGTCGCCGCTGGTGGAGGGGATGGGGCTGATCCGCGTCCAGGCCCCGGTCGACCGGGTGAACTTCCAGACGTCGCCCTTGCCACCGTCGTACGGTCCACCGGTGTCGCTGGTGGCGATGTAGAGGTGACCGCCGACCGGGTCGACGACGCCCTTGTGCGCCAGGTAGCCGGTGGGTTGCCCGGAAATCCGCGCCCAGGTGACACCGCCGTCGGTGCTGCGGTAGACCGGGTTGTCCTTGTCCGCCACACCCACGTAGATCGTCTGGGTGGTGGTGCCGGCGGTGCCGGTGCTTTTGTCGAAGCTGACCCAGGTGAGGCCCTGGTTCTGCCCGTTGTAGCCGTTCGGGTCACTGGGGTCGGCCCGGTAGTTGCCGACGTTCGGGAAGGCGGTGACCTTGGCCCAGGTCGCCCCGTAGTCGGTGCTGCGCCACAGCCCGTTGCCGCCCTCGGCGCCGTAGTAGAGGACGCTGTTGCGGTTGGGGTCGACGGCCAGCCGCTCGCCCATGCCCCGCCCGGGCATGTTGCCGCCGTTCTTGAACGGCAGCTCGGTGACCTGCCAGGTGGCGCCCTTGTCGGTCGAGCGCAGGATCGCGCCGTTGTTCGGGTCCCAGCCGTTGGTGTACATGCCGACGGCCGCGTACACCCGGTTGGTCTGCACCGGGTCGGTGGCGAGGCTGACCACGCCGTTGTAGCCCCAGCGGTCCGCGCCGACCCAGTCGAGCAGCGGCGTCCAGGACTGGCTGCCCTGCTCCCAGCGGTAGGCCCCGCCGATGTCGGTCCGGGCGTAGATCAGGTTCTTCTCGGTGGGGTTGAAGACGATACCGGGCACGAAGCCACCGCCGCCGACCGGGACGTTGCGCCAGGTGTACGCCTCGGCGGCGGCCGGTGCCGGCGCCGAGCCCGCGGCGGTGATCGGGACCGCCACGACGGCCGTGGCGACGGTCAGCGCCGCGACGACCACGCTGGCCAGTGATCTGGGCATCTGTGTTCCTCTCGGGGGTGGGGACCCGGGAGTCGGGGATCGACCGGGGTGGCGTCGCGGCCCGGGGGACGAGCACGGCGACGCGGGGACGGATCGACCGGAAGGTGGTGCGTCGCGGCCCGGGGGACGGACGACGACGCGGAGGACGGATCGGAGCTGCCCTGGCTCCAACCACCCGACGCGAGGCTCCCGCGATCGAGGAACGCACTCACACTAACCGATTCGACGCCGCTATGGAAGCGCTCCCATCATGGTCGACACACCTGCCGGGCACGCCGGATCCGCACGGGCCCACCCGCATCGGGTGAGGACGGCTAACCCGCGCGACCGGCAGGATCGGACCTCGGCGGGCCGGTCACGGCCAACAGCCCGGTCCGCCAGGCACGCGAGCCGATGGGAGGGGCAGATGGCCATCGCGACGATCGCGCGTACCGACCAGGACATCCAGTCCGCCGTCCTCGACGAGCTGACCTGGGAACCCCGGGTGCAGCCGCACGAGATCGGCGTGACCGTGGCCGAGGGCGTCGTCACGCTGAGCGGACGGGTGGACAGCTACGCGAAGAAGTGGGCCGGGGAACGAGCCGCGCACCGGGTCGCCGGGGTCCGGGCGGTCGCCAACGACCTGACCGTGCAACTGGCCGGTAGCGACGAGCGCGCCGACCCGGACCTGGCCGCCGCGGCCGGCGACGCCCTGGAGTGGGACGCGTTCGTGCCCATCGAGAAGCTCCAGGTCACCGTCTCGGCCGGGTGGGTCACGCTGCACGGTGAGGTCGAGTGGGAGTACCAGCGCCGGGCCGCCGAGCGGGCGGTGTGTCGACTGACCGGCGTCCGTGGGGTCAGCAACGGCATCACCGTCCAGCCGAACGCGTCGTCGGACGGCGTGAACCTGGCCGGCAGGATCGTGGACGCCCTCGCCCGGGCCGGCGCCACCGAGGCCGAGCGGATCACCGTCCGGGTGCACGGCGACACGGCCGTGCTCGCCGGGCTGGTGCACTCCATGCCCGAACGCGCCGAGGTCGAGCAGGTGGCCTGGTCCGCGCCGGGCATCCGGGAGGTGCAGAACCACATCGCGGTCGCCCCGGTCCTGCGCTGAGCGCGGGTACCACCCGGAACGGGTGAGCCCGTCTCACCCGTTCCGGCGGCAGGCTGGTGGCATGAGTGATCCGAACGGGCTGATCCAACCCGGGAACCCCGCCCCCGGCTTCACCCTGCCAAGCACTCCCGACGGGCGCCGGATCGGCCCCGAGCAGTTCCGGGGTCGCCCGGTCGTCCTGGCTTTCTATCCGGCCGACTGGAGCCCCGTCTGCGGCGACCAGATGTCGCTCTACCAGGCGGCGGCGCCGGTGTTCGACCAGTACCAGGCCATGGTGCTCGGCATCTCGGTGGACAGCATCTGGTCGCACCGGGCGTTCGCCGAGAGCCGGGGCATCGCCTTCCCGCTGCTGGCCGACTTCGAGCCCAAGGGCGAGGTGTCCCGCCGGTACGGGGCGTACTCGTCGCGGGGTGAGTCGGCCCGCGCGCTGGTGGTGATCGACCAGGCCGGGACGGTGGCGTGGAGCTACCTGTCGGCCCCCGACGTCAACCCGGGCGCGGACGGAATCTTCGACGCGCTGGACAACCTGACAAACGAGCGGAAGGTGATGGCCGGATGACCACGCCACTGCAGGTCACCGCGCGGCTGCGTGAGCCGCTGACCGTCGAGGACCACGTCCGCGGGCCGTCCGACGCCGCGGTGACCATCATCGAGTACGGCGACTTCCAGTGCCGGTTCTGCGGCGCCGCGTACCCGAACCTGCACGAGTTGCTACGCCAGCGCGCCGACACGGTGCGACTGGTCTACCGCTACTTCCCCATCGCCAACATCCACCCGTACGCCGAGCGCGCGGCGGAGACGGCGGAGGCGGCCGCGGCGCGGGGAAAGTTCTGGGAGATGCACGACTGGCTGTACGAGCACCAGGACCAGTTGGACCCGGTCCACCTCTCGCTCGGCGTCGAGCAGCTCGGCCTGCCGACGGACGAGGTGAACGGCGAGGTGGAGCGCGGGACGTACGCCGACCGGGTACGCCGTGACTTCGTGGGCGGCATCCGCAGCGGGGTCAACGGCACGCCGACCCTCTTCGTCAACGACGTCCGGCACGACGGCGGGTACGACCTGCCCGACCTGCTGGCCGCCGTGGACGCGGCGGCGAACGCCTGACGGTCGATGCTCCGAGCGGCCTCAGATCAGCCGCAGCTCGCGCGCCCGCCGGACCGCCTCGCGCCGGCGGGTCGCGCCGAGTTTGCGGTAGATGTTGCGCACGTGCGTCTTGACCGTGTTGACCGAGAGCGACAGTTCGCCGGCGATCTCCACGTTGGACAGGATGCTCTGCAGGTACCGCAGGATGGTCAGCTCCCGCTCGGTGAGCGGCTCGTCGAGCCGGCCACCCGGTTCGACCGCCGGCCGGGGAGCACTCTCCTCGACGCCCCGGACCAGGTCGCTGACCAGCGGGAAGTGCGCGGTGCCCGCGTCCAGGTGGGCGGCCAGCAGGTCCCGTACCGACGGTTGCGCCCGGGTGAACGCCCGCCGGGCGCCCTGCGGACCGGCCAGGTCGAGCACCTGCTCCAGGACCCGCCCGGCCCGGCGGACGTCCCCGGCCCGTTCGGCGAGCAGCGCCTCCAGCAGGCCGGCGTCCAGGCGTACCGACAGGGGCCAGGCGGCGGCCGGCGGGCCCGACCAGTCCGGCAGCGCCCGCCCGGCGGCCCCGAGGTCGCCGGCCCGCAGCTCCACCCGGGCCAGGGCCACGTCGAGCGCCGGGGCACCCGGGTCGCCGGTGACGCCCGCCAGCAGGTCCCGGGCCGCGTCCAGGTCACCCCGCTCGGCGCGGGCGTCCGCCTCGGCGGCCCGGAGCAGACCCGACAGTTCGGTGGCGGCCGGCTCGTCGGGCAGTGCCTCCCGCGCGTGCACCAGCAGCCGCTGGGCGGCGGCCGGGTCACCGGCGTCCCGGGCCAGCGCCGCACGGCACAGCGCGGCGACCGCCGCCGCCACCGGCTCACCGCCGGGCGCGTCGGTCGCCCCGGCGGCGAGCGCGAGGTTCGCGGCGGCCTCCTCGGGCTGGTCGCGGTGCAGGGCCACCAACGCCAACGCCAGGTACGCGTGGCCGCAGTCGAGCCGGCAGGACCAGCCCCGGCAGGCCGGCATGGCGAGGGCGTCCCGCGCCGCCTGCTCCGCCGCGCGCAGGTCACCGCGCACGGCGAGCAGCAGCGCGGCGCGACTGGCGGCGACCAGTTCGGTACGCGGCCGGCCGGCCTCCCGGGCCGCCGCCCGGGCCCGGACGAACCGCGCGTCGGGCAGCCCACCGGCGGACATCTCCACCAGGCCCAGCGCGGTCCCGGTGAAGGCCCGCAGATCGGCGTCCTCGGGGTTCGGCGGGTCGGCCAGCGGCCCGGCGGGCGGGCCGTCCGGTGAGCCGGCGGTCGGGGCGGCGGTCGGGCGGGCCCGCAGCAGTCGGGCGGCGGCGGAACGGGTCTGCGGCAGGTCACCGGCGAGCCGGGCCAGGCTCAGCTCCAGCGCGGTGGCCAGCCGCAGGAACCGGTCCCGCCGGGGCGTCGGCAGCGCGTCCGCGTGCGCCGCGGCGGTACGCAGGTGGCCGGTGGCGGCGTCCAGGTCACCGGCGTACGCCCGCTCGGTGGCACTGGCCAGCGCCACCTCCGGGTCGGCCTCGACCGCCTCCGCAGGCGGGGACGGTGGGGTCGGGCCGTCGACCGGCTCGTGGTCGTAGCGGGTCAGCTCCGGCCAGTGCGCGACGAACAGGTCGGCGGCCAGGTCCCAGCGGCCGGCGGCGAGGGCGTGCCGCAGACCGTCGGCCGGTCGGCCCTCGCCGGCGTACCAGTCGGAGGCGCGCGTGTGCAGCTCCCGCACCTCGTCGACGGACAGCCGGGCCAGTTCGGCGCGGAGCAGGTCGGCGAGCAGGGGGTCGCAGCGGTACCAGGGTGGCCGGCTGTCCTCCCGGCGCAGCAGGCCACCGGCGCCGGCGAGGTCGGCCAGCACCTGCCCGGCGTCCGCGCGGCCGGTCAACGCCTCGGCCAGTTCGGCGCAGACGGTCTCGGCCAGGGCGGTACGACGCAGCAGGTCCCGATCGGCCGGGTCGATCGCGGCCAGTACCTCCTCGTGCAGGTAGCCGGCGATCTCCGGCTGGTCGCCGCCGAACTGCCCCAGCCACCGTTCCGGGTCGGGCTGCCCCCGCAACGCCAGCGCGGCGATCCGCAGCGCGGCCGGCCAGCCCCCGGTGCGCTCACGCAGCCGGTGTACCGCGCCGGCCGGCAGCGGAGCGCCGTGCGCGGTCAGCAGGTCGGCCACCTCGTCGTCGGTGAAGGCCAGCTCGTCCCGGCCGATCTCGGTGAGTTCGCCGGCGAGGCGCAGCCGGTGCAGGGCCAGCGGCAGGCCGGCCCGCGCGCCGACCACCAGGCGCAGCCGCTGCCCGGAGTGCCGCAGCAGGAACTCCAGTCCGGTCAGCGCGGCCGGGTCGGTGATCCGGTGCAGGTCGTCCAGGACCAGCAGCACCGGCTGCGGCGCGGCGGCCAGCCCGGCGGCGAGCAGTTCCAGCTGGTCGGGGCGCGGCGGGCCGGTGGGCAGCGGCGCGACCAGGTCGTCGTCCGCCGCGCCGGTGGCCGTGCGCAGGGCCGCCGCCAGGTACGCCCAGAGCCGGTCGCCGTCGTCGCCGGCCTCCACCGACACCCATGCCGGCGTCGACGCGTACGCGGGTTCGGTCAGCCGAACCCAGGAGGCGAGCAGGGTGGTCTTGCCCCATCCGGCGGGGGCGACGACCAGGGTGACGGGTCCGGCGCTGCCCTCGTCGAGGCCGCGCAGCAGGCGGGGCCGGGCCACCACCGGCTCGGGCGGCACGGTCGGCGTCAGCCGCGACGACAGCAGCGGCGGGTGCTCCCCCCGCCGCACCGCCGCCGTGCCGACCCGTGCGGAATCCTGCTGTTCCGGCACCCGGCCCACCCCCACCGCCCGCGTTCCACCCCCCGGTCGGCGAGCGGTTACCCGACGCGGGCCGGTTCACCCCTTCCGGGCGAGCCCGCTTCACCCGGCTCCGACCGAGGATCGGGGGACGTGGACCGGGAGGACCGATGGGACCCAGGAGACGCCTGAGGCGGGCGGGATCGACCCTGACCGGGGCGGCCCTCCGGCTGCTGCGCGTACCTCGTCGCCGGGACCGCTTCGACGCGGACCGCGAGCTGGCCGCGGCCGGCTGGGAGGTGGTGACCGTGGACCGGCCGCCCGGGCAGGTGCTTCCCGACGGCCGGTGGCCGGAGCCGTTGCGCCGCCTGGACGGCGTGGTGGAGGTGCGGGTGCGACCGGCGCCGGGTGACCGGGGCACCGAACTGGCCGCCCGTCCACTGGCGCGTGCCACCGCGCCGGCCGGCCTCGCCGCCCACCTGGTCGGCGACGACCCGCACCTGCTCATCCGGCGGACCCTGCGCCAGGTGAAGCAGCGCGCGGAGGCCGGCGAGGTGCTGCGCGCGGACCGTTCGGCGCTGGACCGCCCGAGGTTCCGCGGGTGAGGGCGCTGTGCTGGGTGGCCGCCGACGAGCTGGCGGTACGCGAGGTGCCCGACCCGGAGTTGCGCAACGAGCGGGACGTGATCGTGCGCGTACGCCGCAGCGCCACCTGCGGGGGTGACCTGCCGCTGCTCGCGGGACCGGACCCGCTGCTGCGCACCGGTGACGTGCTGGGGGCGGAGTTCGTGGGTGAGGTGGTCGAGGCCGGCCCGGCGATCCGGGAGCACCGGATCGGCGACCGGGTGGTGGTCGGCGCGGGCGTGGCGTGCGGCGGCTGCTGGTACTGCCGCCGGGGACGGCACTCGTGCTGCGACAACGCCGCCGTCGACGTGCCGAGCGTCGATCCGGGCTGGGAACGTCCGGACGCCGGCTGCTTCGGCCGGCCCCGGGCGGCGGGCGGTTTCGCCGGTGGGCACGCGGAGTACGTGCGGGTGCCGTACGCCGACGTGGGCGCGTTCCGGGTGCCGGACGCGGTCGACGACGACCGGGCGCTCTTCGCCGCCGACGCCGCGCCGACCGGTTGGCTGGCGGCCGAGCTGGGCGAGGTGCGGCCCGGGGACGTGGTGGCGGTCTGGGGCGCCGGCGCGGTGGGCCAGTTGACCGCCCACGCCGCCGTGCTGCGCGGCGCGGCCCGGGTGCTCATCGTGGACCGGTACGGGGAGCGGCTGCGGATGGCCGAACGGCACGCCGGGGCGGAGCCGCTGGACTACCGCCGTACCGACGTGGTGGCGGAGCTGCGCGAGCGCAGCGGCGGGCGGGGCCCGGACGTGTGCGTGGTCGCGGTGGGACCGCCGCCACCCCGCGCGGTCGCCGACCGGTGGACCGGCGGCGACCGCCCGGACCCGGTGCGCGAGGCGGTGCACGCCTGCCGCAAGGACGGCGTGGTGGTGGTGCTCGGTGGGACCGACGGGTCCGGGGCCGGGTTCGCCCTGGGCACGGTCACCGACAAGCGGCTCACGGTACGTGGGGCGCGCCGGCCGGACCTGCGGGACGTACCGATGCTGCTGCACCGGATGGCCCGCGACGAGCTGCGGACCGAGCACCTGGCCACCCACCGGCTGCCGCTCGCGGACGGCCCGTCGGGGTACGCCCTGTTCGCCGACCGCGCCGACGGTTGCGTCCGGGCCGTGTTCACGCCGTGACCCGCGTACGGGATCGGCGCGGGACGATGACCGGTGGCAGACTCGGGGAATGACTGGTGAGCGGGCGTACGACGTGGTGCTGTTCGGCGCGACCGGCTTCACCGGCGGGCTGACGGCCGAGTACCTGGCCCGGCACGCGCCGCCCGGGTTGCGGTGGGCGCTGGCCGGGCGCGATCCCGGTCGCCTCGCCGCCGTCCGGGACCGGCTCGCCGCGATCGACCCCGCCCTGGCCGACCTGCCGCTGTTGCCCGCCGACGTGACCGACGCCGGGTCGCTGCGCGCGGTCGCCGAGAGCGCCCGGGTGGTCGCCAGCACCGTCGGGCCGTTCGTGCACCACGGGGAGCCGCTGGTCGCGGCCTGCGCCCGGGCCGGCACCGACTACCTGGACATCACCGGCGAGCCGGAGTTCGTCGACCTGATGTACGTCCGCCATCACGCCGAGGCGACCCGCACGGGCGCCCGCCTGGTGCACGCCTGCGGGTTCGACTCCGTACCGCACGACCTGGGCGTCTGGTTCACCGTCAAGCAGCTGCCGGCGGGCGGACCGGTCACCGTGGACGGTTACGTGCGCGCCGGCGCCCGGTTCTCCGCTGGCACGTACCACTCCGCGCTCACCGCGTTCGCCCGGACCGGGGAGGCGAGCCGGGCCGCCCGGGCCCGCCGGGCGGTCGAGCCGCGTCCCACCGACCGTCGGGTCCGGGCGGTGCCCGGCCGGCTGGCCCACTCGGCGGAGCTGGGCGTCTGGGCCGTGCCGCTGCCCACCATCGACCCGCAGGTCGTTCGCCGGTCGGCCGCGGCCCGCCCGGAGTACGGGCCGGACTTCCGCTACCGGCACTTCGCGGCGTTGAAGCGGCTCCCGACGGTGCTCGTCGGCGCGGTGGGGCTCGGCACGCTGATCGGCCTGGTGAAGGTGCCGCCCACCCGGCGGTGGCTGCTCGGGCGGCTCGCCTCCGGGCAGGGGCCCAGTGCGCAGCAGCGGGCGTCATCCTGGTTCCGGGTCCGGTTCGTCGGCACCGGGGGCGGGCGACGCGTGGTCACCGAGGTCGCGGGCGGCGACCCCGGCTACGACGAGACGGCGAAGATGCTCGCCGAGTCGGCGCTCTGCCTGGCGCTCGACGACCTGCCGCCGACCGCCGGCCAGCTCACCCCGGTCACCGCGATGGGGGACGCGCTGCTCGACCGGCTGGTCCGCGCCGGGCTCACCTTCCGGGTGCTGAAACGGGACGAGCCGGCGGCAGAGGCGGCCCCGGGCCAGCCGGCCCCGGAGGCGGCGGAGGCGGCCCAGGCCCGGCCGGCCCCGGAGGCGGCCCAGGCCCGGCCGGCCCCGGAGGCGGCCCAGGCTCGGCCGGCCCCGGAGGCGGCCCCGCCTGCGGCGGAGGCGGCGACGCGGGGCACGGAGCCCGCCGCTTGACCCTCTACCAGGTCGAGGGGGCAGGATGCCGGACGTGGTGAGCGACCTGCACAGCATCGGCGAGTTGGCCCGGGCCAGCGGCCTGACCGTCAGCGCGCTGCGCTTCTACGACTCGGCGGGCGTGCTCACGCCGGCCCTGGTCGACCCGGTGACCGGCTACCGCTGGTACACGGACGAGCAGATCGCCCCGGCCCGGCTGGTCGCGGGGCTGCGCCGGGTCGGGATGCCGGTGCCCGACATCGCCGCCGCCGTCCGCGCCGAGCCGGCCGAGGTGCACCGGCTGCTCGACGCGCACCTGCGCCGGCTGGCCGACGGGCTGGCCGACGCGCGCCGCGAGATCACCCGACTGCGCGCCCTGGTCGATCCGGCCCCGGCCGTGGCGACCACGCTGCTGCTCTCCCCCGCCGAGCTCGCCGCCGCCCTCGACGCGGTGCGCTTCGCCGTCGGCGTCGACCCGGAGCTGCCGGCCCTGTCCGGGATGCTGCTCGACGTCGAGCCGGACGGGGTACGGCTGGTCGCCACGGACCGGCACCGCCTCGCGCTGGCCCGGGCCGGGGCCGCCGTCGACGGGCCGCCCGCGCGGGTGCTGGTGCCGGTGGACCTCGTCGACCGGCTGCGCCGGCTGCTGGACACCGACGACGGGCCGGTACGTCTCACGGTGACCGGCGTCGACCTGCGGGTGACCGTGGCCGGTCGGACACTCACCGGCACCGCCCTGCCGTACGACTTCCCGGACTACCGGCGGCTGCTGCGCGAGGCGGTCGGCGCGCGGCCGGCCGCGTACCGCATCCCGGTGGACGTGGTGGCCCTGCGTGCCGCGCTGCGCGACCCGGCCGCTCCCACGCTGGCCCGCGAGTACGCGGGCACCCCGCTGGCGGTCTCCGTCCTGGGCCTCGACGACGCGGGCGGTCTGCGGCTGCTGCACCCGGCCGAGCTGCCCGGGCCGCCCGCCGACGCGGACGGCGGACTGCGGTTCGGGGTGAACGGCGAGTACCTGCTCGACGCGCTGGACGCGGCCGGTGGCCCGCAACTGGTGCTGGAGCTGGACGGGCCGATCGCCCCGCTGGCCGTACGCCGGCCGGACGACGAGGACACCTTCTCCGTGCTGATGCCGATCCGGCTGTAGAAACCGGTCGCGCTCCCCGTAGTCGGGTGGAAACGTGCGCGACGGTAACATCTGATGGTTCACCAGTGAACCCCGGACGGAGGCGTACGGAGCAGCATGCTCGACATGGAGTTGATCCGGAAGGATCGCGAGGCGGTGGCGACCGCGTTGGCGAAGCGACTGGATCCCGCCGAGGTCACCCGTTCCCTGGACGAGATCCAGCGGCTCGACCAGGAACGCCGCGCCCTGATCACGGAGATCGACGCCGAGCGGCAGCGCCGCAAGGCCGAGGCCCGGGCGTACGCGCAGGCCAAGCGCGCCGGCACCGAGCCGCAGGTCGCCGCCCCCGAGGCGGAGCGCAAGCAGCTCGCCGAGCTGGAGTCCCAGCTGGACGAGGTGCAGGCACGGCTGCGGGACGCGATGAGCGAGCTGCCGAACCTGCCCGCCGACGACATCCTCCCCGGCGGCAAGGAGGCGAACCGTGTCGTCAAGACCTTCGGTGCGCCGCCGGCGATCGAGAAGGTCCGCGACCACGTGGAGCTGTCCCGCGCGCTCGGTCTGGTCGACTACGAGCGCGGCGTCAAGCTCGGCGGCTCCGGCTTCTGGATCTACACGGGGATCGGCGCCCGGCTGGAGTGGGCGCTGCTCAACTACTTCGTGGACCAGCACATCAAGGCCGGGTACGAGTTCCTGCTCCCGCCGCACCTGCTGCTCGACTCGGCCGGCTTCGCCGCCGGCCAGTTCCCCAAGTTCTACGACGACGTCTACCACCTGGACGCCGCGTCCGCCCCGCGCGGGCAGTTCCTGCTGCCCACGTCGGAGACGGCGATCCTCGGCGCGTACCAGGACGAGATCCTGGAGACCGCGAAGCTGCCGTTGAAGGCGTTCGCGTACACGCCGTGCTACCGCCGGGAGTCGGCCGGGTCGCACTCGGACGAGCGCGGCACGGTGCGCGGGCACCAGTTCAACAAGGTGGAGATCTTCCAGTTCACCCTGCCGGAGCAGGCGGACGCGGCGTTGGAGGAGATGCTCGCCCACGCCGAGAGCCTGGTCGAGGGGCTGGGCCTGCACTACCAGCGCACGCTGCTCTCGGCCGGTGACGCCAGCGCGTCGATGAAGAAGACCCTCGACATCGAGGTGTGGATGCCGAGCACCGGCAAGTACAAGGAGGTCTCGTCGGTCTCCTGGGCCGGCGACTACCAGGCCCGCCGGGCGGCCATCCGCTACCGCGAGCCGGGTGGCAAGCAGACCCGCTTCGTGCACACCCTCAACGGGTCGGCGCTGGCCACGAGCCGCCTCTTCCCGGCCATCCTGGAGCAGTACCAGCAGGCCGACGGCAGCGTCCTGATCCCCGAGGTGCTGCGCGACCGGCTGGGCACCGACCGCCTGACCCCGCGCTAGACCCACTCACCCCGCCGATCTTGCACTTTCTGTCGTCTCGATGCCCCGATCCGCGCCTTTTGCGGCGACAGAAAGTGCAAGATCGCGGATGTGTCGACGGGGGCGGGGCTGGTGCGATCCGCACCAGCCCCGCCGGCCGTTCGAGCCTTCAGGCTCCGAACACCTCTACGAAGGTCAGCCGGGCGTCACCGGGCTGCCAGTCGGCGACCGCGACCGCCAGGTACCGCGCGGAGGACGTCGTCGAGATGGTGGTCTCGGGTTTCGGCTTCGAAACCGAGGCGACCGTCGGGTAGCCGAGCCCGTCGACCGAGGTGGATACCGTGATCGGCCGGCGCCGACCGGGAGTCCAGGTCAGGCGGACCGAGGCCAGTTCCTGCGGCGATCCGAGGTCGATCACCATTCGGCCGTTCGGGCCGGGTTGCCAGGCGGTCCCCGGGTCGCCGTCGACGGCCGCCGACGGGTCGGTCATGCCGGCCGGCAGCGGTGACGTCGGGTAGGTCGTCCGAGACCGGGCCAGGTCTCTGGTCGGTGTCACCGTTCCACCCGCGAACGCGACGTCCTTGCGGTGTCCGGCGGGAACCGTCACACGCTGTCGGGCGCCGTCGACCGCTGACTCCAACTGCACCTTCACGATCTGCCCGGCGGGTGCGGTGATCCGGACCTGGTGCGAGTCGGTGACCTCGAACCGGGTACCGGCGGGAATCGCCTTCTCCGGGTGTGCCGCGGTCACGGCGAACCGGGGCGGCTCGATGCGTGCGGTCGCGGCGGCGAGGTCGACCTGGTAGGTCGTGGTCCCCGCTCCGGTGACCTGACTGCCGTGGTACAGCCGCAGGGTGGCGCCCTGCGACAGCGTCACGGCCGCCGCCGTGATGGCGTTGTCGGACAGGTTGAACAGGCTCAAGTAGCCGTCCGCGTCACTCACCCGCAACGCCTCCGGACCACCGCTCGGCAGGGTGCGGGACGCCGCGGCGGCCAGGGCCGACCGGCTCGTGCCCGCGTACCCCTCGACGATCAGCCGAGCGCTGCCGGCGGCAGGTCCGCTGGACAGGGTGACGGTGGTGGCGGTCACGGTGATCGGATTCTGGGCGTTGTGAACCACCAGACCCGCTCGTCCGTCGATGTCCAGCCAGGAGCCCGCGATGGTCGGGCTGTCCGGCACCACCACCGCCTCGCTCCAGTCGGTGCCGTCCAGAGAGGTCTGGACGACGTAGCGGGTGCCGTACGCGGCCTCCCAGTCCAGGCGTACGCCGCTGATGTCGATCGGCTCGCCGAGGTCGACGGCGAGCCAACTGTCCGCGCGAGCCCGTTCCTCCCGGGCGACCGCCCAGCGGGTGGCGGGGTTGCCGTCGGTCGCGCGCGCTGCCGGGTAGGCGGGGTCGGCGGACGACGCCGTGGTGGGCCGGCCGACGGCACGGTCGACCCCACCGGTGTCGAGCACGGCGAAGGCGAACAGCGAGTAGCCGTACTGGTTGGCGGCGGATCGGCCGAGCATCCGCACGTACCTGGCCGACCGGGGCGCGAAGCTGAGCTGGTCCGTTCCACCGTCGCCGACGCCCGATTGTCCGGCCAGGGTGACGGACCCCTGTTCGCCGGTGAAGGTACGGGTGCCGGTGAGCCCGGGTACACCGGGCATCTTCAGGTTGAACAGGGTGAGCACGCCCTCGTCGGCACTGATGCCGGTGGTGGCGTACACCACCGTGCCGGTGGGCAGCGTGACGTATCCGGCGGTGCCGCCGGCGACGCGGAGAACGGTCGCCGTGGCGTCGACGCCGTCCCGGGCCACGGTGTACGCGGCGGAGGTGCGGCCGAGGACCGGCGCGGACTGCCTCGGCAGCAGCGAGGCGGCCCGGGTGTCGAACAACCAGTTGTCGTGGGCGGGGGCCCACTGGAACGAGACGAATCCGGTCTTGCTGACCGCCGCGGCGAAGGCGGCCGGGGTCTGGTGGGCGGTCAGCCCGGCCTGCTCCCCGAAGTCCCGGGTGCCCGCCGCCGCCGCGAAGAACATGGTGCTGGCGACCGGCTGGACCACGCCGCCGTTGGCCGCCCGCCAGGCGTGGAAGAGGTAACTGATGGCGATCTCGGCCCGGGCTTCGGGCTCGTACTTCGGCTCGCCGCTGAACTTGGTGAGCCGGTTCTCCGGCGGGTAGTTCAGGTACGGCATGAGCCGCTCGGCGAGGTCCGCCTCGGCGCGGGCGGCGTGCCGGTCACCCTGGACCTGCGCGAGGAAGGCGAGCGGTAGGACATCTCGGCCGTACAGGTGGTAGCGGTCCGCGACCATCGGCATGAAGGGTTCGCCGGCGTCGCTGGCCAGCAGCCGCATGGTCCGCCACAACTGGTCGCCGCTGGGTTGCCGGCTGAGTGCCTCGGGGACCGGTTGGCCGGCGGTCAGGAAGTGCGCCGCGGTACGGCCCGCGGTGCGCCACAGTTCTTCCTGGTAGTGCGGGCCGAAGGAGCCGTGGTTCTCGACGAGGAACGTGTCGTGGATGTTGTGGGCGGTGTTCCAGTCCGCGATCGCCCGCCCGTCGACGACGGCGGGGTTGGCCCGGTCGGCCGCCGGGAGTCCGCTCGCGTTGAGCGTCCACATCGAGAACCGCTCGCGCCACGCCGTGGCTGCGGGGTCGTCCGGCGCCCAGGCCAGGCCGGGTGCGATCGCCTGGGCGTAGACCCCCATCTCCTCGAGCTTGGTGTCACCGCTGAAGCCACCGGTGAGGCCGTTCGGCGTCCAACTGCCACTGAGCGGGTCGTTACCCGTGCCGAGGGAGTGGGCGTACGCGGCCTGCCCACGGGCGATGCGGTCGACGTTGGTGCGGGTCACCTCGTCCAGGTCGGACCAGAGCAGGCGGGCGGCCAGGACGAAGTACAGCTCGAAAGTGCTGTCCCAGAACAGCTGTCGGCCCCACTCGGTGCCGCCGGTGAGCCGGTTGGTGGCCGCGAACCGGCGAATGGTGGCGATGGTACGGGCGTGCAGCGTGTCCCGGTCGACACCGGCGACCGTCGCGTCGTACCCGGGCGAGATGAGCAGGACCGCGTTACCGAGGACGACCGCGAACCGGAAGTCCGCGAGGCGGTACGCGTTGATCGCCGGATCCCACTGCTCCTCGGCCCACCGGGTGTGGGCGAGCAGCAGCGCGTGGTAAGTGTCGGCAACCGGGCCGGTGGCCGCGGTCGGTGGCGTGACGGCGGCGGGCGCGGCCTGGGCGGCGGCGGGTCGGGCGATGGCGAGTCCAGCGCCGATGGCGCCGCCGAGCATGAGCAGCCGCCGCCTGCTCAGCTCGAATTCGGAGATACGCATGGTGGCCCTTCGGTGGTGACAACGTTGTCAGAGAAGGCTCTGATGATCGCTCCCAGATGTCAAGACCCACAAAGCCAGACCGACTCACCCCGCCGATCTTGCACTTTCTGTCGTCTCGATGCCCCGATCCGCGTCTTTTGCGGCGACAGAAAGTGCAAGATCGCGGGCGGGACGGCGGCGGGAGCGTGCGGTGCGGGCTGCCAGGAGGAGCAGCGCTGCCAGGGTGGCCAGGAGCACCGCTGGGCCGGCCCGATCCACGGTGTTCGACAGGGCGTGCTGGATCTGCGCGGCCACCAGAATGACCGGGTCGTGCAGAGCATCTCGGCGGCCGGCGGCGAGCCGTAGCTCGTACCAGCCGTACCAGGCGACGTAGCCGCCGGCGAGCAGCAGCACCAGGCCACTGAGCCGGGGCACCAGCGCACCGGCGACGCGCAGCCGGGCCACCAGCGAATCGCGCAGCAGCGCCACACCGACTGCGGCGACCGCGACCACCAGGCCCATCCCGAGGGCGTACGCGCCGAACAGCGCCAGCCCGCGTCCGGTCGAGCCGGCCTGGAGGCTGGTCACCACGATGGCCAGGAACGGTGCGATGGCGCAGCCGAGCGAGGCCAGCGCGTACGCCGCGCCGAACAGCGCCATCGACGGCCAGGACCGGGTCAGCCGGGGTGCCCGCGCGGTCCAGCCCGGCGCGGGCAGCCGCCGACCGGCGAGCAGCCAGCAACCGGCCGCCACCAACAGCAGCCCGAGCACCACCGTCAGCCACGGCAACCGGGGCCGCAGCCAGCCGGCCAGCGGCGCGAGCGCCAGACCGAACGCGCCGAAGACCGCCACGTACCCCAGGGTGAGCCCGGCCGCCGCGATGAGCGCGCGGCCGACCGCACCGCGGGCGTCCGACGCCCCGGCGACCAGCAGGGAGAGGTACGCGGGCAGCAACGCGAAGCCGCACGGGTTGACCGCGCCGAGCATGCCGGCGGTCAGCGCGAGCAGCAGCGGGCCGGTCACGCCCCGGCCAGCGCGGCGACCCGGGCGGTGAGCGACTCACCGTCCAGGAAGCCCTGGTGGACGACCTTGCCGTCCCGGTCGATGATCACGAAGATGCTCTGTTCGGTCACCTTGAACCGCTTCCAGAGCGCGCCCTTGCGGTCGTCGATCTGGGGCGTGTCGCCGAGGTCGAACTCGGTGACGAAGTTCTTCATGTCGCGCTGCTCGCCCAGTCCGGCGACGCCGACGATCGGCACGGTGTCCCGGTACTTCGGCGCGATCTCGGCCACCGTCCAGGCCTGGCTGGCGCAGGTGGCGCACCACGGCGCCCAGAACCAGAGCACCACCGGCCGGCCGGCCAGTCGCGTCGCGTCGAAGGCGCTGCCGGTGAGGGTCGTACCGGTGAAGCGCAGGGTGTCCGGGACCGGGGCCGCCGGGGTCGACGAGGCGCCGGCCGAGGGGGTTGCCGAGGGGGTCGGGGCGCTGGTCGAGGTCGGCGCGGCCCCGGCGGCGGCAGCGTCGGGCGGCATCGTGCCGGTGCAGGCCGCCGTGGCGAGCAGGGCGGCGACGAGCGCCCCCACGATGGCGACCCGGGGCGGGTACGCCGCCGCTGTCCGCCCGATCCGCTTGCGCATCCGCAGCTCCGTTCGGCAGGTGTGCTGGTCAGTGCCTTTCCCTACTCGGCCTTGGCGAGACGCAGGGCGAGTTCCGGGCAGACCTTGACGGCCTTGAGGGCGCCCTCGCGCAGCCAGGTCGGCACCGGCGTGGCCGGGAAGGCGGGGTAGCCGTTGGCGTCGAGCCGGATGAAGTCCGGCACCACGTGCGCGCAGAGGCCGTGCCCGTCGCAACGGGACCAGTCCAGGGTGAGCTTCTGCGGGTTGGGGTCGGGCGCGCCGGGCAACCCCATGACGCCCTTGACCCGCCGGCCGCAGCCGTCGCCGGTGCTGTGCAGCCGCAGGTCGTCGGCGAACACCTCGATCGCGGAGAGCGCGAACCGGGCCGTACCGTCCGGGTGGCTGCACGCGCCCCGACCCTTGACCTCGCCGGCGGCGGCGCGTACGACGTCGGCCGGTTGGCTGCCGGCCACGGCCAGGTCGACCGCGCGGGCCAGGTCCGGCAGGCCCATCTTGCACGGGCCGCACTGGCCGGCGGACTCGCCGGCCAGGTAGCGCACCACCTGCGCGGCCTCGCCGAGCGGGCAGGTGTCGACGCCGACCGGGATGATGATGCCCGCGCCGAGGGTGCCGCCGACCGCGGCGAGACCCTTGCGGGAGACCTCGGCCTTCTCCGCCGCCTCGGCGGTGATCCACTTGCCGTGGTAGCCGCCCATCAGGATGCCCTGGACGTCCGGGACCTCGCACAGGTCGAGGACGTCGCGCAGCGGCATGCCGGCGGTGCACTCCACCACGGCCGGCCGGCCCGCCGCGCCGGTCACCGTGAGCAGCACGGTGCCCGGCTCGTCGTCGGTGCCGAGCGCCGCGTACTCGTACGGGCCGAGTCGCGCGCCGACCGCGAGCTGGGCGTACGTCTCGGCGTTGGACAGCAGGGTGGGCAGGCCGCTGACCCCGGAGTCGCTGGAACGCTTCTTGGTGCCGGGCGGGATGTGCGGCAGCCCGTTGATCCCGTTGACCAGGGCACCGCCCTCGCCGGAGATGAACCGGTGCGGCACGGTGACGATGGTGGTCGGCACCGGCATGCGCCGCTCGTCGAGGGCCTCCATCAGCGAGTCCCGACCGACCCCGTCGTCCGCCACACCGATGACGATCTCGTCGGCGTCCAGCGCGTACGCCGCCAACGCCGCGCCGTCGAGGATCAGGTGCGGGGCGCGGGTGAGCAGCACCTTGTCCTTCCAGCTCGCCGGCTCCCCCTCGGTGGCGTTGACCACGACCACGGCGGAGAGGTCCTGCCGCTCGCAGGACTCCAGCACGGCGCGCATCTTGCGGGCGAACGGGAAGCCCGCGCCGCCCTTGCCCTTGAGCTGCATGCCCTCGGCGAGCCGCAGCAGCTGCGCCGGCTCCATCGGGCCGATCGGGCCGTGCACCTCCTCGTGTGCGGCCAGGTCGAGGCGTCCGAACTCGGCGAAGCCGGCGGTCAGCCGAGGCTCACCGACGCAGGCCACCGGTGGGACGGTCGTCCGCATCACTTGGCCTCACCCCGCAATCCGGCCCAGTACGCCCCGTCCACGGCGTCCGCGCTGGCCTTGCGGCGCTTGGACCGGCCCTCGCCGGCGGCCCGCTTGGCGCGCCGTGACGCCAGGTCGACCAGGGTCGGGGTGTCGTCGACGGGCGGCACGTCCTCGGGGACGTACCGGGCCGGCGGGCGCCAGTAGTCCGGCTCCTCCGGCAGGTCGTCCTCGGCGCTGTGCCGGCCGCTGCCGCTGCGCGGGGCGGCCGAGATGGGACCGCTGGAGATCGGGCCGCTGGAGATCGGGCCGCTGGAGATCGGCTCGGCGGAGACCGGGCCGGCCGAGATCGGCTCGGCGGCCTGCCAACGGCGCGGGCTGTCCCACGGCTCCTCGGGCTCGTCGGCGGCCCGCCGGGGCGGGGCCGAGTACCGGGTGCCCTCCTCCTCGGTGCGGGACCGGCGACCGCTCCGCTCGGCCACCGGCTCCTCGGCACGCCGCCGCCCGGTCTGGGTGGTCTCCTCGTCCCGGTCGCGGCTGCGCGAGGCGCGCCGCCGGGTCACCGGCGCCGTCTCCTCCTCGGCGCTGCGGCGGGCGGAGCGGCGGGTCGCCGTCGTCTCCATCTCTTCGCGGCGGTCCTGCCGGGCGGCGGGCTCCTCGTCCCGCCGACGCCGGCTGGGTCGGGTCGGCTCGACCAGCGAGCCGGGCTCGGGCACCACCGGAACGGTGAACCGTTCGGGGTCCCGCCGCCGGGGGCCGGTCGGCGCGGTCCAGGTGGCGGTGGTGGCCTCCGCCCAGGCCGGGCGCTTGTCCTCGCTCTTCTCGCGGCGGCGACCCAGCCCGGCCAGCAGCGCCCGCCCGCGACCCTCGTCGGTGCCCCGCCCGGCCAGCGCCGCGTTGCGCACGGCGGCCTGGTGCTGCTCGCGGCTGCGCCGGCCGATGGTGACCGAGAGCCGGACCAGCAGGGCCAACACGACCAGCAGGACGCAGGCGAGGTAGCTGAGGACCACCCAGGACGCCGCGGCCCGGCCGGCGTTGAGGCCGTGCACGAGCGCGAACGGCCAGGAAACGTAGGCGGCCGAGTGCAGCGTGCGCCACAGCCACTTCGGACCGACGCCGGCGAAGCGGGCCCGGATGATGCCGGTCCAGATCACGCTGACCATGAGCAGGGCGGCCACCGTGCCGAGGCCGACGTAGAGCCCTCGGCCGCCGATGAACGGGACGAGCGAGTCGCTCGCCGCGGCCCGACCGGTGGCGATCTTGGTGAGCACGTGGAAGACCAGTCCGGCCGTACCCAGGACGCCGGTGGCCCGGTGCGCGGACTGCATCAGCACGCGGTGCGAGATGTTCAGCACCAGCCGGTCGGTGGCGAGCAGTCCCAGCATCACGGTGAGACTCAGCGACACCAGGGCGACCACGCCCGCGAAGAACTCGGTGAAGAAGAAGCCGTACGCGTACGCCATCTGACCGGCGCCGGTCAGCATGGTCGCCGCCCAGAACGCGGCGAGCATCGACGCGATCAGCAACATCGTCGCCGAGCGGGACCGGGTCCGCACCCCGCGACTGCTGGTGCTGGTCCGGACCTCGGTGGCCTTCTGGTTCTGCTTTGCCCGGGCCATCTGCTCCTCGATCGTCTCGCGGCGGCGTACCACCGGCCGACCCCTGCTCCCCCATCCAGTACGGACCGGCGGGGCGTGCGGATCACCCGGGGACGGAAATTTCTGGCCCGGATCGAACCGACCCGCGTCGGGACGCGTGTAGCGGCCCCACCGGACAGTGATCAACGTCCATGCATTGACAGTCCTTGCAACACGCTTGTAACCTTTCGGCAAATTTCAGCATGGGTTGCAAGATTCGAGCAGCCCTGCGTTCCCCCGCCGCATCACCACCCCCGCCCCGCTCCCGACAGGAGTCCCGATGCGCCACCGTCGACGCAGCTCGGCGATCCTCGCCCTCGGCCTGGTCGCCAGCCTGCTGGTCCCCCTCACCGCGACGGCGCCCCCGGCCGTCGCCAGCCCGTCCGGCACGAAGAAGGTCATCGTCCAGCTCTTCGAGTGGAACTGGCCGTCGGTCGCCAGCGAGTGCCAGAGCACCCTCGGCCCCAAGGGTTACGGCTACGTGCAGGTCTCGCCCCCGCAGGAGCACGTGCGGGGCAACCAGTGGTACATGGCGTACCAGCCGGTCAGCTACCGGATCGAGTCCCGCAAGGGCACCCGGGCCCAGTTCCAGTCGATGGTGAACACCTGCCACGCGGCCGGCGTGAAGGTGATCGTCGACGCCGTCATCAACCACATGTCCGGCCAGGACAACGGCGGCACCGGCTGGGCCGGCTCCTCGTACTCGCACTACGACTACCCGGGCATCTACCAGACCCAGGACTTCCACCACTGCGGGCGCAACGGCGGCGACGACATCGCCAACTACAACGACCGGTACGAGGTGCAGAACTGCGAGCTGGTCAACCTCTCCGACCTGAAGACCGAGTCGGACTACGTCCGTACGAAGATCGCGTCGTACCTCAACGACCTGCTTTCGCTCGGCGTGGACGGCTTCCGGCTGGACGCCAGCAAGCACATGCCGGCCGCCGACATCGCCGCTATCAAGGGCAAGCTGTCCCGCTCGGCGTACCTCGTGCAGGAGGTCATCTACGGTGCCGGTGAGCCCGTCCAGCCGACCGAGTACACCGGTAACGGCGACGTGCACGAGTTCCGCTACGGCAAGGACCTGGCCCGGGTGTTCCGCTCCGAGCGGCTCGCGTACCTGAAGAACTTCGGTGAGGGGTGGGGTCACCTGCCCAGCGGGTCGGCCTCGGTGTTCGTGGACAACCACGACACCCAGCGCGACTCCAGCGGTGTGCTGACCTACCGCGACCGGGGCATCTACGCCCTCGCCAACGCGTTCATGTTGGCCTGGCCGTACGGGTCCCCGACGGTCATGTCCAGCTACACCTTCAGCAACCGCGACGCCGGCCCACCCTCGGACAGCGGCAACAAGACCCTCAACACCACCTGCTACTCGGGCTGGGAGTGCGAGCACCGCTGGCCGGTGATCGCCAACATGGTCGGCTTCCGCAACGCCACCGAGGGCGCGGGCGTGGCCAACTGGTACGACAACGGCAACAACCACATCGCGTTCAGCCGCAGCGGCAAGGGCTACCTCACCGTCAACGACGAGGACTCGGCGATCAACGGCCGCTCGTACTACACCGGACTACCCGCCGGCCGGTACTGCGACGTCATCCACGGCACGTACGCGAACGGATCGTGCAGCGGTCCGGTGATCACCGTGGACGGTAGCGGCTGGTTCGCCGCGAACGTGCCGGCGCACGACGCGGTGGCCATCCACATCGGCGCGCGGGTCTGACCGACCCTGGGGCCTCCGGACGGCGGGTATCGCCGAACCGGGGGCCCCGGACCGTCCACCGCCATAGAGTAGTTTCGTGCAGTTTGACCGAATCTCCCCGTACCGTCGTCGCGCCGGCTGGATCGCCGGCGCGATCGCCGTACCCGTGCTGCTGGTCGCCGCGCTGCTGGTCGGCCAGGCTCTCACCCCACGCTCGACGGCCCCCGACGAGCAGAACGTGGTGGTCGCCGACCCGACGCCGAGCAGCGTCGACCAGAGCCCGGAGGAGTCTGTCCCGCCGGCCTCGCCCGCCCCGGACGGGCTGCCGGTGCTCGACTACGACCCCGCGCCCAAGGGCTTCCCCGCCGACCCGGCCACGATGGACACCACGCCCCTGACCGAGGGCGTGCACCCGACCCGGCGGATCGCCGCGTACGACGCCCCCGGCGGTCGACCGCTGGCGTTCGTCGAACCGACGCTCGCCGGTGTCGAGCTGACCGTGCCGATCGCCCAGCGGCGGGCCGGCTGGACGGCCGTCCTGCTGCCGTCGGCGAACCGGAAGCTCGCCTGGCTGCCCCCGGGTGGCTTCGACACCGTGCCGCTACGCGACCAGATCGTGGTCGAGCGCACGGTGCACCGCCTCACCTGGTACCGGGCCGGCAAGGCGGTGCGCTCGTGGGAGACCAGCCTCGGCCAGTCGGGGCAGGAGACCCCGCTCGGGCGCACCTTCATCCTGGGCCGCACCCCGCCACCCGAGGAGGTCTACGGCGGGGTGGACATCTACGCCCTCGGCTCGGTGCCGGACGACCCGGAGGCGGTGCCGACCGGGCTCAGAGGGGCGCACATCGGCCTGCACACCTGGCACAACGACGACGAGCTGGGCGAGAACACCACCAACGGCTGCATCCGGGTGACCCGCAGCGGTCAGCGGGAACTGCTCGCCGAGGTCCGGCCCGGCAGCAGCCTGGTGGTCGTCGACAAGCTGCCCACGCCACCACCGACCGCCTGAGCCGGGCCGCTCACTCGCCCAGCAGCCAACCGTTCTGCTCGGCGATACGCACGGCCGCGGCCCGGTTGCGCGCGCCGGTCTTGCCGATCGCCGCCGACAGGTGGTTACGCACCGTCCCCTCGGACAGGTGCAGCGCCTTCGCCAACTCGGCGACCGCGCCGCCGCCCCGGGCCGCCCGCAGCACCTCGGTCTCCCGCTCGGTCAACGGGCTCGCCCCGGTGGCCAGCGTCTCCGCAGCCAGCGTCGGGTCCACCACCCGCAGGCCGGCGTGCACCCGGCGGACGGCGTCGGCGAGCTGCCGGGCCGGGGTGTCCTTGACCACGAACCCGTTCGCACCGGCCTCCATGGCGCGACGCAGGTAACCGGGCCGACCGAACGTGGTCACCACCAGCACCCGGCAGGACGGCAGCGCGGCCCGCAGCGCGGCGGTGGCGGCGATGCCGTCCAGGCCGGGCATCTCGACGTCCAGCAGGGCCACGTCGGGCGTGTGCCGCAGGGCCTCGGGCACCACCTCGTCACCCCGGCCGACCTCGGCCACGACGGTCAGGTCCGGCTCCAGCGACAGCAGCGCGGCCAGCGCGCCCCGTACCAGCGCCTGGTCGTCGGCGAGCAGCAGCCGGATCGACGGCGACGCGCCGCTCACCGGGCCTGCCCCGGGGCGTGCACCCGCAGCAGGAAGCCGGTGCCGTCGCCGCGCCGACCCACGGTCACCACGGCGTCCAACCGGCGGGCCCGCTCCCGCAGGCCGACCAGCCCGTACCCGGCGGCATCCGGGGTGGACGGTCCCCGACCGTCGTCGCCGACCTCCACCCCGTCCGGGCTCACCCGGATCGTGCAGCACCGCGCCCCGCTGTGCCGGACCACGTTCGTCACCCCTTCGCGCACCGTCCACCCGAACAACCGGTCCCACTCGCGCGGTAGCTCCGGCGTCTCGGCCGGCACCTCGGCCGCGATGCCCGCGGCGGCGAGCGCGGACCGCGCGCCGGCCAGCTCACTGGCGAGGGTGACCTCCCGGTACGCCCCGACGGTCTGCCGCACGTCCGCCAGGGCCTCCCGCGCCAGCCTCTCCACCTCGGCGATCTCGGCGGCGGCCCGGTCGGTGTCTACCTCGATCAGTCGACCGGCCAGCTCGGCCTTGATCGCCACCACGGTCAGCGAGTGCCCGAGGATGTCGTGCAGGTCGCGCGCGGCGCGGGCCCGCTCCTCGGCGACCGCGAGCCGGCCGATCTCCTGCTGGGCGGCCTGGAGCTCGCTGTTGCGCTGGGCCAGCCGCGAGACGCCGAACATGGCGAACGAGGCGAGCAGCACCGCGAAGACGATCCCGTTCTCCGCCTCCCAGCCGGTCACCAGCCAGGACGCCAGCGCCGGCGTTACCGCGCAGAGCGCCACGGTGGCCGCCGCCTCCCCCGCCGGCAGCAGGAACACCCCGGCCGCCGCCACGTAGACCAGCGTGGCCAGCCAGTCTCCGTCGGTGCCCGGAATGCTGGCCACGCCCACCGCGAGCAACAGCAGCAGGCCCAGCCGCGCCCGACCCGCCGGGATCGGCAGCAGCGACTGGCGCAACCGGCGGGCCCACTGGAACAGCAGCACGTAACCCAGGCCGAAAACGACCAGGGCGGTCACCCCGACGACCCGCCGCCACGGCTCCGGCTGGTGCAGCGCGGTGGCGAGCGGCACGTTGAGGAAGAACAGCCACACGGCGGCCAGCAGCCAGCCGATGTACCGCCAGTGGCGGGTCATCGGCCGGGGCTGCCCCGTCGGGAGGTCCATCGTGTCCACGCTAGCGGTCGGGACGCTCAGACCCGCGCGGTGTCCCGGCGGAACAGCCGGGTCGCGCCGACGGCGAAGGCCAGGGTCCAGACGACGACGTTCGCCACCGCGGCCATGCTCACGCCGTCGCCGGTCAGCGGGGCGCGGGCCAGCTCACCCATGCCGTACACCGGGGTGAAGGTCGCTACCTGCTGGAGCACGTGCGGCAACACCTCGACCGGCACGAACAGCCCACCGAACATGGCCAGCACCGCCAGGATCGGCCCGAGGAACTGCATGACGTTCTCGGCCGGCACGAGGTAGCCGATGAACAGACCGAACGCGGCGAACACCAGCGAGCCGATCCAGGCGGCCAGCCCGGCCAGCAGCCAGACGTCCAGCGGGAGGCGGACGCCGGCCACGGCGCCCACCAGGAACTCCACGACGACCGCGAGCAGGCCGAGGGTCATCGCGGTGGCGACCTTCATCGCCACGTACGCGCTCGGGCGCAGCGGGGTGAGCCGTAGCTGCCGGCTCCACCCCAACGCCCGCTCGGTGGCGACCGCGCCACCCGCGCTGGTCGTCGCCACCATCGCCGCGTACACGGCGAGGCTGATCATGATGTACGCCGTCACGGGCCGGCCGTTGTCCAGCGTCTGCCCGCGCTGCGGCAGACCGAAGATGAGGAAGAAGACGCCCGGCATGATCAGCGTGAAGGCGAGGGTACGACGGTTGCGCAGCACCCGGCGCAACTCGATGCCGAGGACGGCCGGGGCGGGCAGGGTGGTCATCTTCAGGCTCCGATCGGCTCGGTGGTCAGGGCGAGGAAGGCGTCCTCGAGGTTGCGGGAGGTGATCTCGACGTCCCGAGCGGCGGTCCGGGTGAGCAGGTGCCGGGCGATCGCGTCCGAGTCACGGGTACGCACCAGCACGCTGTCGCCGCGTACCTCCACGGCGTCGACCTCCGGCAGCGCGGCGAGCGCGGCCTGGTTTGCGCCGGGCAGGGTGGCCCGCACCGTACGACCGGCGGCCAGGTTCTTGATCTCGGCGGTGGTGCCGTCGGCGACCACGCGTCCCCGGCGGACCAGCACGATCCGATCGGCGTACGCGTCCGCCTCGTCGAGGTAGTGGGTGGCGAAGATGACGGTCCGGCCGTCGCGGGCGTCGCGGCGCAGGGCCTGCCAGAAGTCCCGCCGGCCCTCGACGTCCATGCCGGTGGTCGGCTCGTCGAGGACCATCAGGTCCGGGTCCGGCAGCAGCGCCAGCGCGAAACGCAGCCGCTGTTGCTGACCGCCCGAGCACCGCCCGACGATCCGGTCGGCGATGTCGGCGATCCCGGCGCGCTCCAGCACCTCGGCGGCCGGGCGGGTACGCCGGTAGAAGTGCGCGGTCATCCGCACCGTCTCACCCACGGTCAGGTCCTTGAGCAACCCGCCGGTCTGGAGTACTGCGGCGACCCGTCCCCGGGCCACCGCCTCGTCGGCCGTGCCGCCGAGAACGCGCACCGTGCCCGCGTCCGGCCGGGCGAGGCCGAGCAACATGTCGATCGTGGTGGTCTTGCCCGCCCCGTTGGGTCCGAGGAACGCCACCACCTCGCCGGGCTGCACCCGCAGGCTCAGTCCGTCGACCGCGGTGACCGTACCGAAGGTCTTGGTGAGGCCGCTCAGTTCGACGGCCGGCTGCGTACTGGTCATGGAATGAATGCTGGGGTGTCGCGGACCGCAAGTCCTGAAGCGGCCGTCACGTTCCGGCCGTGACATTTGTCAGGGCACGGACGGCACGGCTCCGAGCCCGGCAGGCACGCAGCGTGACGGGCCGGCGGGCGAGGACCGCGACGAGCGTGATGCCTCTGCGTCATCAAGATGCCCCTGAGGCATCACGCCCACCGGCACATTCGCCCCCGACCAGGCATTCCGAGAGCGGCAGTGGGTAAGCGCGCCGCCGGACGCCGCGACACCGGGAGGACGCGATGGGTGCCACGCCGCAGGGCCAGGTCGACACGGTCGTGCTGATCCACGGGCTCTGGATGACCCCACGGAGTTGGGAGGGGTGGGCCGATCGCTTCACCGAGCGCGGCATGCACGTCATCGCTCCCGCCTGGCCCGGCATGGACCGCTCGGTGGAGCAGTTGCGCGACGACCCCAGCCCGATCGCCGAGCAGAGCATGGCCACGATCGTCGCTCACTACGACCGGATCATCCGGGCGCTCCCCCGCCCACCGATCATCATGGGCCACTCGTTCGGTGGGCTCTTCGCGCAGGTCCTCGCCGACCGGGGCCTCGGCGCGGCGGTGGTGGGTGTGCACCCGGCGGCGATCAAGGGCGTGCTCAAGGTGCCGTTGAGCCAGTTGCGCTCCGGCTTCCCGATCCTGCGCAGCCCGGCCAACCGTGGCAAGGCCGTCCCGTTCACCCCGGACGACTTCGCCTACACCTTCGGCAACACGCTGAGCCGCGAGGAGTCCGACCGGGCCTGGCAGCGGTACGCGGTCCCCGGAGCGGGCCGGGTGTTCTTCGAGGGCGCGTTCGCCAACGTCGACCCGCGCTCACCCGCCCGCGTCGACACCGGGCGCATCGACCGGGCGCCGCTGCTGCTGATGGCCGGCGGGCAGGACCACGTGGTGCCGGCGTCGGTGGTCCGCGCCAACGCCGGGCTCTACCAGAAGTCCCGCGCACTGACCGCGTACGAGGAGTTTCCCGACCGGTCGCACTTCACGGTCGGGGCGCCCGGCTGGGAGAAGATCGCCGACTACGCGCTGGACTGGGCGATGCGAGCGGCGGCACTCCCCCGCGAGGCGACAATCGCCAGCGAGACACCGCGCCGTTGAGGCGTCAGAGCCGCGCCGAATGACCAACCGAACGCTGGGAATTCAGCTCCAGTCGAGCGAGATGTCGAGGATTTCCAGGTCCGGCGGTGCCGCTGGCGCGACCCGCTTGGGCTCACGCGTGACCAGGTAGCAGCGGTACAGCACAGCGGTCGCCACGGCGTGCGCGACGTCCAACGGCACGGCGAACCGTGCCGCGATCCGGGCCACGCGGCGACTGGTCGGCGCGTCGTACACCGCGACCTTGATCTCCCGTTCCTCGCTCAGGAGCAGGTCGAGGAGGTGAGCGGCGGGCGTGCCGGCCACCTCGAGCTGCGCCTGCCCCAGGCAGAGAGCCGGGATCCACACCTCCTGCGCCGGGTCCTCCTCGGCGAGGGTCAGGATCGCCCCCGGTTCGACGCTGGTGCCGGAGGCGTACGCGAGCAGGGCGGACGTGTCCAAGACCAGGCCATTCACGCGGCGGCCGATCCGTCCTGGTCGAACTGACGGAGCCACTCGGCGTTGCGCGCGTGCTGCTCGTCGGAGATCGGCGTCAGGGTAGCGAGGTGAGACCGGGTCCGCTCGACGTCCTCGTCGGTGACCACGTAGCCGAGCCGCGCCCACCGGGCCCGGAGGACGTCGGCGCGCATCTTGCGGCGCAAGATCCCGGCGATGAAGCCCGAGGTGTTGCCTTGCGTACGCTCCACGTACGCGGCCACGTCGTCGGGCAGGCTGATGGTGATCCGGCGAGTCATACTCTGACTCTATCCGTTGCATACTTCGACCGACGACCTCGGCACGGCGTGTCGCATGGCTCGGCCGACCGTGGGTATGAGCCCGGGATGAGGGCGAGTTTCCGGATCGGTCGGATCGCAGGGGTGCCGGTCGGCGTCAACTGGAGCGTGCTGGTCATCTTCGCGCTGATCGCGTGGGGACTGGCCGCCAACCAGTTTCCCCGCTCGTACCCGGACCGCTCGCCCGTCGCGTACACCCTTGCCGGACTGGCCGCGGCGGTGGTCTTCTTCGTCGGCCTGCTCGCCCACGAGGTGTCGCACGCCGTGGTGGCCAAGCGCAACGGGCTGACCGTCGACGGGATCACGCTGTGGTTGTTCGGTGGGGTCGCCGAGTTGAAGGGCGAGCCGCGCGACCCCGGTGCCGAGTTGCGCATCGCCGGCGTCGGCCCGCTGGTCAGTCTGCTGCTCGGGGCGTTCTTCGGCGTCATCGCGCTGCTGTTCGCGCTGGCCGGGCAGGGTGGGCTGCTCTTCGGCGCGATCGCGTGGCTGGCCGGCATCAACGTGCTGCTGGCGGTCTTCAACGTGCTGCCGGCCGCGCCGCTGGACGGTGGCCGGCTGCTGCGCGCCGCGGTGTGGAAGGCCACCGGCGACCGGACCCGGGCGTCCGTGGTCGCCGCGCGGGCCGGCTGGGTGCTCGGCGTACTGCTCATCGGCCTCGGGTTGTGGCAGTTCCTGTCCGGCATCGGTTTCGGCGGCCTGTGGTTGGCGCTGATCGGCTGGTTCCTGATCGGCGCCGCCGGGGTCGAGGAACGGCAGGCCCGCACCGGTACGGCGCTGCGCGGGATCCGGGTCGCCGACGTGATGACACCACAGCCGCAGACCGCGTCGGCGGACATGACGGTCGCCGACTTCGTCGACCACTACCTCTTCGCGTACCGGCACTCGGCGCTGCCGCTGACCGAGCAGGGGCGGCCGACCGGCCTGGTCACCGTGGACCGGGTGCGGGGCGTACCGGCCGACCGGCGCGCGTCGACCACCCTGGCGGCAGTGGCCTGCCGGGCGGACGAACTGGTGCTGGCCCAGCCGGGTGAACAGCTCAACGACCTGCTCCCCCGCCTCAGCGAGTGCGCCGACGGCCGCGCCCTGGTGGTCGGCGACGACGGCCGCCTGGCAGGCATAGTCTCCCCCAGCGACATCGCCCGAGCCGTCCAACGCAACACCCTGCGCACCGAGGCGGCTTCCCGCTCCTCCTCCCGCTGATCATGAAGTTATTGCGCCGACACGCCGAGCCGGAAGGCAATAACTTCATGATCACCGGGCGAATGGGCCCGGGCCGGTCAGCGGGGGAAGTAGTGGTTCAGCTGGTCGGTGTGGAACTTGGCGGCCAGGTCCAGGGTGGTCAGCAGCGCGGTGAAGTCGGCGTACTTCGGGTAGCGGGCCGACAGGTCCTCCGGGTCGGTGACGAAGACCTTCCCCCAGTGCGGGCGCGGGTCGAACGGGGCCAGTCGCGCCTCCACCTCGGCCAGCACGGGCAGCACCGCGTCGGTGTCGTCCACCCAGGTGAAGTGGACGACGAAGCTGGCCCGCCGATGGTTCGGGCTGAGCCACAGCTCGTCGGCGGCCACCGTCCGTAGCTCGCACACGTGCAGGACGGGGGCGATCAGGTGCGCCACGTCGGCCAGCGCGGCGAGCGCGTCAGCGGCGGCGGTACGCGGCAGGTGGTACTCGGACTGCAACTCGTCCCCACTGCTGGGAGTGAAGCCGAGCTTGAAGTGCGGCAGTCGCTCGTGCCACGGTCCCGGCTCGCCGAGCTGCGGGGTGCAGTTCTCCGGCGGCATCCCGAGCACCGGGTGCCGGGGCTGGTCGGCGGCGGTGGTGCCGAGCCAGTCCGCCGCCGGCGGCGGCTGGTCCGCGAGCTGCTTGCGCCACACCTCCCGCAGGCGCGGCGTACGCCAGTCGGTGAAGACACTCACGCTGTACGCCGAGTCGAGCGCCTCGTCCAGCGCGGCCGGGTCCAGGTCGAGCCGCACGTACTGGCGCAGCTCGAAGGCCGGCACCAGGTCCAGGGTGACCCGGGTGACCAGGCCGAGAGCGCCGAGCCCCACCACCATCCCGGCGAACGTGTCGTCGTCGCGGTCGACGCGCAGCAGGTCGCCGTCGGCGGTGACCAGCTCCAGGCCGGCGACGGCGCTGGCCAGGTTGCCGTGGGTGGGACCGGAGCCGTGGGTGGCGGTGGCCACCGCGCCGGCGACCGAGATGTGCGGCAGCGAGGCCATGTTGGCCAGCGCGTACCCGTGGGGGTGCAGCTGCCGGGCGAGGTCGCCGTAGCGCATCGCGCCGCTCACGGTGACCTGTCCGCGCTCACGGTCCACCTCGACGCTCGGCGGCAGGCCGGCGAGGCTCACCAGGTCGCCGTCGGTGTCGCCGAAGCGGTTGAAGGAGTGCCCGGTGCCGAGCGCGCGGACCCGCCGGCTGCCGGCGACGAGGCGGCGCACCTCGTCGAGGGAGGTCGGCCGGTGGAACGCCCGGGCCGCGTACCGGACGTTGCCGGCCCAGTTGCGGCGCGGCACCTCGGGGGCTGCGGTCGACGTGGCGTTCGGTCCCGGGGTGGTCACGTGGCGGTCTCCCGATCGGTGGACTGCTGGTCGCTCAGAGCGGCGAGGAGGGCGTTTAGCACCGTATCCACCTGGACCGAGTTGTAACCACGTTGGGCGCGCGGCAGACCGGCGGCGGTGGCACGTTCGATCTCACCGCGTGCCGCCTGCCGGGCCGCCGCGTCGCCGGAGAGCAGGGCGTCCTGGCCGCGCCGAAGCAACCGGTCGACCCGGTCCATGGCGTAGCCGCGCAGACCGACCGTGATGTCCGGAACGGCGAAGGCGGCACGCCGCCGGGCGAGCAGGTCGACGAAGCGGTCTCCGGCGTGCCGGGTGAGGGCTTCGGACACCTGCTCGGGCTGCTCGCGGACCTGGTCGAGGACGAGCAGTTCGATGGCCGGTCGGCCGTCGAGCGGGTGGCGGGCGGTCACCAGCTCACGCGGCATCGCCTGCACGGGCACCAGCAGCAGCCTCGGCGGCGTCGGGTAGCCGTCCCGGCGGGGCGGCTCGTCGAGGACCACCGTGTCGACCTCGGCCCAGCGGAACTCCCGGCGCAGGCCGGGCCGCCGAATGCTCAGCCCGTCCGCGTGGATGCCGAACCGGAACGGCCGCAACGCGCTGACCAGCGCCACCGCGCCGAGCGCGATGGCACCCAGCGCGATGATCGTCCGTAGCAGGGCGCGGTCGCTGGGATAGGCCAGCAGGATCACCCCACCGAGTACGCAGGCCAGGGCGAGCGCACGGGCCCCCCGATTCCGGCGCAATTCCACCCGTGGACCCCCGTTTCATGACCGTGGCGTCGGTCCCGACATCTTCCGCCACACCGGGCACCGAGGACACCCGACAATCGGGCACGGTTGTTCCCGTCGTCGTCGGGGAACCCTACGCCCATGAGCAGCTACCGTGATCCGGCCCCGCGCGGCGACGTCTTCCCGTCCGAGGAGGAGCTGGACCCGACCGGCAGCGCGGTCGAGCCGGCCAGCGCGCCGCCGGAGGTCCGGATGCCGAACCACCCGTCGCCCACGCCCGGTCCCCGGCCGACGCCCGCTCCCGCTCCCGCGCCGACGCCCGTACCGTCGCCCGGGCCGCCGCCCCGCGAGCCCGGCGGCGGGTCGCGGTCGATCGTGACGCGGCATCTGGACGGGTCGGTCGAGATCGTCACCGACCTCGACGGTGACGGCGTCGCCGACGTCGTGCAGATCGACGTGGACGGTGACGGCGTACCGGACATCACCTATGTGGACAGCGACCGCGACGGCCGATTGGACACCGTGCTGCGCGAGCCGGACCGGCCCGCGCAGCACCGCGCCTGACGACTCACAGGTTCGCCAGCACCTCGCTCGCCACCAGGTCGAGGTGGTCGAGGTCGGCCAGGTCCAGCACCTGGAGGTAGATCCGCTGGCTGCCGATCTTGGCGTACCGGTCGATGGTGTTCAACACCTCGTCGGGCGTGCCGGCCAGGCCGTTGGCCCGCAGCTCGTCCGGGTCGCGGCCGATGGCGGCGGCCCGGCGGGCCACCTCGGCGTCGTTCCGCCCGCAGCAGAGCACCAGCGCGTTGGACCAGACCAGCTCCGCCGGGTCCCGGCCGATCTCGGCGCACGCCGCGCGGACGCGGTCGAACTGCGCCGCCGAATCCGCCGCCGACGCGAACGGCAGGTTGAACTCGTCGGCGTAGCGGGCGGCCAGCCGGGGCGTGCGCTTCGGGCCCATTCCGCCGAGCAGGATCGGCGGGCGGGGCTGCTGGACCGGCTTGGGCAGGGCGGGCGAGTCGCTGACCGGGTAGTACCGGCCCGGGTGGCTGAACAGCTCCCCCGCCGGGGTGGACCAGAGGCCGGTGATGACCGCGAGCTGCTCCTCCAGCCGATCGAACCGCTCGCCCAGGGCCGGGAACGGGATGCCGTACGCGGTGTGCTCGTCGCCGTACCAGCCGGTGCCGATGCCCAGCTCCACCCGACCGCCGCTCATCTGGTCGACCTGCGCCACGGTGATCGCCAGCGGGCCGGGCAGCCGGAACGTGGCGGCGGTCATCAGCGTGCCGAGTCGGATGCGGCTGGTGTCCCGGGCCAGACCGGCCAGCGTGGTCCACGCGTCGGTGGGGCCGGGGTCGCCGCTCACCGAGCCCATCTTGAGGTAGTGGTCGGAGCGGAAGAACGCGCCGAAGCCCGCGTCCTCGGCGCGCCGGGCCACCGCGAGCAGTTGGTCGTACGTGGCGCCCTGCTGGGGTTCGGTGAAGATCCGCAGTTCCATGCTCCGAGCATAGATAGCGGCCTCCGGTGCCGCTCCGGGACGGCGGCCACAGTCATATGCCTTGACAGACATATGACTGGCTAGGCATATTGGGCGGGTGTCCACCGACGCGTTCACCGTGCTCGCCGAGCCCACCCGCCGCCGGATCCTCGATGCCCTCCGCGAGCGCGACCAGAGCGTGAACGAGCTGGTCCACGGGCTCGGCGTCAGCCAGCCGGCCGTCTCCAAACACCTGCGGGTGCTGCGCGAGGCCGGTTTCGTCTCCTGCCGGGTGGCCGCCCGGCAGCGGATCTACCGCCTCGACTCCGGACCGCTGCGGGCGGTCGACGGCTGGCTCGACCCGTACCGCCGGCTGTGGAGCCGGCACCTGGACGCCCTGCAACGGCACCTCGACAGTCAGGAGCAGTGACATGGACCGCGACGCGTTCCGCCCCAGCCCGCCCGGCACGGCGTACACCGAGCACGCCGACGGCGGCGCGACCCTGGTGTTCGTCCGCGACCTGCGGCACCCGCCCACCGCGGTCTGGGCCGCGCTGACCGACCCGGCCCAGCTCGCGCAGTGGGCGCCGTTCCTCGCCGACCGTGACCTCGGCAGCCCCGGCGCCGCCGTGCTCACCCTGGTCGACGGCGAGACGACCGCCGACCAGACCGCGGTGGTACGCCGCGCCGAGCCACCCCACCTGCTCGAATACACCTGGGGCGAGGACCTGCTGCGCTGGGAGCTGACGCCCTCGGGGGACGGCACCCGGCTCACCCTGCGCCACACCGTCGCGGACCGGGGCGTGCTGCCGATGGTCGCCGCCGGCTGGCACCTCTGCCTGGACGTGGCCGACCGGCTGCTCGACGGCGATCCGGTCGGCCCCATCCGGGGTGCGGAGGCCAAGGACTTCGGGTGGCCCGAGCTGCGCGACGCGTACGCCGAGCAGTTCGACGCCGAATGACCGCCGCCCCTGCTCAGACGTACGGCCGGGTGGCGTACGCGGTCCGCAGCGCGGCCAACCCGGCCGCCTTCGGCGACAGGGTGCCCCACCCGGAGTTGAAGTAGTTGGTCCGTGCGATCAGGGGCCCCCGCTCGGCGTTGAGCTGCGCGATCGCCGCCGGAACGGTGGCGATCCAGGCCGCCTGGTCGGGGATCTCGGCGGACCGCACGCCGTACTCCGCGATGATCACCGGTCGGGACAGCGCCACCGGGCCGAGATCCGCCACCGCCCAGTCCTTGGTTCTGCGGAAGCGGGCCAGCGCGGTCTGGCCGGAGGCGGTCGCGTAGGCGTTCCACTGGAGGTAGTCCAGTCGGGACATCAGCGACTCGGGGTGGGTGCGCTGGTAGCACGCCCGGTCGAAGCCGCCCAGCCCGACCGAGAAGGTGGTGCCGGCGGGCAGCGTCCGGGCCTTGAACCAGGTGAGGATGTAGTTCACCGCCTGCACCGCCCGTGCGTCCGACTCGGCCCAGGTGTAGGCCTTGCCGTCCTCCGTGGTGCCGAACTCGTGATCGGTGTCCAACTCGGAGGCGATCTGGATGTTCACTCCGAAGCCGAGCAGCCGATACTGCGCCAGCGCGCGGTGGAACAGCCCGTCACACTGCCCTCTGAGGACCTGGCCGTACCCGTACGCCTTCGGCCAGGTCGTCCCGGGTCGCTGCTGGATGGTCATCGACGGCGCCGGGACGGTGTAGTCGGTGACGTCCACCCGGAAGCTCTGCGGCCCGGCGGTGCCGGCGCCGTAGTGCTTCAACTCCAGGACCATGTTGATCTGCATGCCGGCCTTGCCCAGGTCAACCAGCCAGGGCCGGTTGTAGCCGGGGAAGATGTAGCCGTCGGCGAAGCTGCGGTACTGGGTCAGCGAGCGGAAGTTGCCGCCGGCCATGTCGGCGGTGGGATCGGCCCCGCCGGACAGGTAGTAGCCGCCGAGCACGGGTTGGCGCAGGGTGTAGTCGGCCCCGGTCGTCGCCGTGTTGCCGGCGGCGTCGCGGACCTGAACGGTGACCCGGGGCATCACGCCACCGCCCGGTACACGGCCACGGAGCCGTTGTCGGAGACCCGGGACCAGGTACGCCCGGAGTTGTCGGAGACGGTCACGGTGAGCGGGTCGATCACCGCGGTGACCTTGACCGGCGCGCTGCTGTTGCCCTGCGCGTCGGTGACCACGATGGTGACGGTCAGCGGTTTGGTGTCGGCGTCGGAGTACGTGACGGTCAGCAGCATCTGGTCACCCGGCGCGAAGACGGATGCGTTCAGGGCTGCGGTCGCGGTAGGAGCCGCCATGACAGGGCCTCTCTGCTTTGGTCGCCCGGCCCGGGCGCGCGGGTGAGCGACGCCGGACCGGGCGGGATCCACGATGCGTGTGGTCGACGGGGCACGTACGCGACGTGCCGGTGGGCGACGTCGCCGGCGGTGGACGGGTGACACCGCTGCGGGCGCCTCCAGCGGTGCGGTTCGGCCGAGCCGTACGCCTGGTCGGGGCCGGCGGCTGTGCCGGGCCCGTACCGGCGGGGGCCGGGCCGGCGAGGGCGGCACCGGGCACGGACCGTGCTGTCCGTACCGGGCGCACGAGCGGGGATGTGGCCCGACATCCACCGCCCCCTCGCCTGCCCTAAGCGTCCTCTACCAGGGGCTTTACCGTCTTGTCCGGTTAGCGACATAGGCCCGGTGTCGGGGCATGCGTCGGCACCGGAGATAGCCGATCGAAAGCCTGTCGACAGCGGGTTGTGCTCGACTACCCGCGTGCCGCGAGCCGACGACAGGTGCCTGCACGACCTGGTGACCGAGCAGGCCGCCCGGACGCCCGACGCGGTGGCGGTGCTGGCCGACGACGGGGTGTTGCGCTACGCCGAGCTGGTGGCCCGCGCCGACCGGCTCGCCCATCGGCTGCGGGCGCGCGGGGTCGACGTGGACACTCCGGTCGGAGTCGTCGCCGAACGCGGGGTCGACCTGGTTGTCGCGCTGCTCGGGGTCCTGGTCGCCGGTGGCGCGTACGTGCCGCTCGACCCGGATCTGCCCGCCGATCGGCTGGACTACCAGTTCGGCGACGCCGACCCGCCGGTGGTGCTGGCACAACGCCACCTGCTCGACCGGATCCCCGGCGTCGATCCGGCGCGGTGGTGCGTCATCGACGACGAGTCGGCGCAGCGGGAGCCGGACACCCCGCCGGAGCAACGCGCCACCCCGGACAGCCTCGCCTACATCATCTACACGTCCGGCTCCACCGGCCGACCCAAGGGCGTGTGCGTGCCACACCGCGGCATCGTCAACCGGATCCGCTGGATGCAGGACACCTACCGCCTGCGCGCCGACGACGTGGTGCTGCAGAAGACTCCGTACGGCTTCGACGTGTCGGTGTGGGAGTTCTTCTGGCCGCTGGCCGCCGGTGCCCGGCTGGCGCTGGCACGTCCGGGCGGGCACCGCGACCCCGCCTACCTGGCGGCGACGGTCGTCGAGCGGGGCGTGACCACGCTGCACTTCGTGCCGACGATGCTGGCGCAGTTCCTGGCCGAACCCGACCTGCCCCCCATGCCGACGATACGCCGGGTGATCTGCAGCGGTGAGGCCCTGCCGGTCGCCCTGGCCCGGGAGGCGACCCGGCTGCTCCCCGGTGACCTGCACAACCTGTACGGCCCCACCGAGGCGTCGGTGGACGTCTCCGCCCACCGGGTCCGGGCACCGCTGCTCGGGGCGAGCGTGCCGATCGGCGCCCCGATCAGCAACGTCAGCCTGCACGTGCTGGACAACAGCCTGACCCCGACGCCCACCGGCGTCGTCGGCGAGCTGTACATCGGTGGGGTCGGCCTGGCCCGCGGCTACCACCGCCGTCCGGCGCTGACGGCCGAGATGTTCGTGCCCGACCCGGGCGGCTCCGGCCGGCTGTACCGCACCGGAGACCTGGCCCGCCGCCTGCCCGACGGCGAGTTCGACTTCGTGGGCCGCCGCGACGGGCAGGTGAAGATCCGCGGCAACCGCGTCGAGCTGGGCGAGATCGAGCAGACGCTGCTGGCGCACCAGGGCGTCCGCGAGGCGGCGGTGACCGTACGGCAGCTCGCCTCCGGCCATCCGCAGCTCGTCGCGTACGTGGCACCACCGGACCTGGTCGTGGACGAGCTGCGCGCCGGACTGGCTCGTCGGTTGCCGGACTACATGGTGCCCGCGCTGTTCGTGCGGCTGGACCACCTCCCGGTCACGCCGAGCGGCAAGACCGACCGTCGGGCGCTGCCCGAACCGCCCGACGACGCGTCCGGCCCCGACGAGGTGCCGGCCGACGAGGTGCCGGCCCGGCTGGCCGCCCTCTGGTCGCAGGTGCTGGAGCGGGGCGGGGTGGGTCCGCACGACGACTTCTTCGCCCTCGGCGGTGACTCGGTGCTGGCCATGCGGGTGGTGGCGTCGGCGCGTCGGTCCGGGCTCCGGTTGACCACCCGGCACCTGTTCACGTACCCGACGATCGCCGCGCTCGCGCCGCACGTCCAGGTGACCGGGCCGCCGCCGGAGCTGCGCGACGGTCCCCCGTTCGCGCTGTGTCCGGTCGACCCGGCCCTGCTGGCCGGCCCGCCGGGCGGCCTCGCGCGGCTGGTCGACGCGTACCCGTTGACACCCATGCAGGAGGGCATGCTCTTTCACACCCTGCTCTCCCCCGGCGAGGCGGACTATCTCCAGCAGCACGTCTACCGGCTGACCCGGCCGGTCGACGTGGCCGTGCTGGCCGACGCGTGGCGCGAGGCGGTTCGCCGGCATCCGTCGCTGCGCACGACCGTCCGCTGGGACGACGTCGCCGAGCCGGTGCAACTCGTCCACGAGGGGCACCCACCCGACGTACGGGTGCTCGACGGGCCCGTCGACCTGGGACGGCTCCTGGCCGACGAGCGTCGGGACGGGCTCGATCTGGTCACCGTGCCGCCGGTACGGCTCACTCTCATCCGACGGACGACGGACGCGATCGACCTCGTGCTCACCTTCCATCATCTGCTGCTCGACGGCTGGAGCCTGGCCGTCCTGCTCGCCGAGGTGCTGGACGGCCGGCGCGAGCCGGTGGCGCCGCTGCGACGGCACCTGCGCTGGCTTGCCGACGCGAACCGGTCGACCGACTACTGGAAGCGGCTGCTCGCCGGCTTCGGAGAGCCCACGGCGTTGCCGCACCCGCCGGTGCCCGCGCCGGGCAGCCCCGCCGCCGCCGACCCGCCCGCCGAGGCCGCGGCGCAGGTGGGACTGCCGGGCACCCGGGTGGCCCGGCTGCCGCTCAGCGACCGGCTGCGGGCCGCGCTGGCCGCCCGCGCCGCCGACGCCGGCGTGACGCCGTACGCGGTGACGCTGGGCGCGTGGGCTCTGGTCCTGGCCGGGCACGCCGACCGCGACGATGTGGTGGTCGGGGTGACGGTCGCCGGCCGGCCCGACGACCTGCCCGGCGCGGAATCGATCGTCGGCCTGCTCATCAACACGGTGCCGCTACGGGTGCGCCTCGACCCCGCCGCACCCTTCGTCGAGACGTTGCGGGCCGTGCAGGACCAGCAGGTCACCAGCCGGGAGTACGAGCACCAGTCGCTGACCGACATCACCCGGGCCGGCGAACTGCCACCGGGCACACCGCTGTTCCACAGCATCGTGGTCTTCCAGAACCACCCACCCCTGCCGGCGGGACTGTCCCCGGTGGACGTGGTCGAGAGCACCGGCTACCCGCTGACCCTGGTGGTGGAGCCGACCCCGGAGCTGGTGCTCCGCCTGCTGATCGAGGGCGACGCGGTGAGCCCGGCCGAGGGCGCGCGTCTGCTGGCCGACCTGCACCGCGTCCTCGACGTCGTGGTGACCCGCCCGGACGCGACGACGGGCGAGGTGCGGGCCGTGCTCAGCTCCGGCTGAGCACCCCGTCGATCACCGTGAGCGCACGGTCGACGTCCGCGCTGGTCACCCCCGAGTGGGTGACCGCCCGGATCCGACCGTGCCCCAACTCGGCCAGGGCCACCCCGGCCGCGTGGGTCTCGGCGAGGAACCGTGTGCGGGTCAGCCGGTGCTCCGGCACCCGGAACATCACGATGTTCGTCTGCACCGACGCCGGATCGACCTCGATCCCGTCGATGACGGCCAACCCGGCGGCGAGCCGGCGGGCGTTCGCGTGGTCCTCGGCGAGCCGGCCGTGCTCGCGGATCGCGATGATGCCGGCCGCCGCGATGACGCCGGCCTGGCGCATCCCGCCGCCGAGCATCTTGCGGAGCCGGCGTACCCGCTCGACGAGGTCGGCGTCGCCGACCACCATCGAGCCGATCGGCGCGCCGAGCCCCTTGGAGAGGCAGAACTGCACCGAGTCCGCGTGCCGGGCGATCTCCGCGACGTCGACGCCCGCGCCGACCGCCGCGTTGAAGATCCGGGCGCCGTCGAGGTGCACCGGCACCCCGCGCTCGTCGGCGAACCGGCGGACCTCGGCCAGGTAGTCCATCGGCAGGATCGCCCCGCCACAGCGGTTCTGCGTGTTCTCCAGGCAGATCAACGCGGGGACGGCGAACTGCGGGTCGTCCGGGTCGTCGGGGAAACCGGCGGCCAGGTCGCTCAGCAGCAGCCGGCCGTCGGGCTGGTTCGGCACCGGCAGGTAGGTCACGCCGCCGCAGACCGACGCGCCGCCGGCCTCGTAGATGTAGATGTCGCTCTCCGTGCCCACCAGCATCGCCGCGCCGCGTGGCGCGTGCGCCATGATCGTCGCCAGGTTGGCCATCGTGCCACTGGGCGTCAGGCACGCCGCCTGCTTGCCCAACGTGGACGCGGCCAGCTCCTCCAGCTCGCGGACGGTCGGGTCCTCGGCGTACACGTCGTCCCCGAGCGGGGCCCGGACCATCGCGTCGCGCATCGCCGGCGTGGGCAGGGTGAAGGTGTCGCTGCGCAGTTCGATCACGGCACGTCCAGCCGGACCGTGAGCAGGGCACCGGCCTCGGCGAGGGCGGCGAGCACCTGTGCGGCGTCGTCCCCGACGGCGATCAGGTGCCCGACCCGGTCGTACGCGTTCTCCGGTGGTCGCACCCGCGTGCCCGGGGCGGCGGTGATCCGCACCGCCCGTATCCCCGCACAGCGGCCGGCCTGCTCCACCCCGTCCACGCCGGCCAGGACGCCGGCGCGGTCGGCGGTCAGGAAGCGGATGCCCGCGTACCCCTTGCTGGTCGGGGTGAGTGTCACCGGCAGGCCGGTCGCCGCCCGCAGTTGCGCGTCGAGCAGTTCCACGCCCGTCGCGGCCCGGATCAGCTCGGGAATCATGCCGCCGGCCGGCCGCGGATTGATCTCGACCAGGGCCGGCCCGGCCGGGGTGAGCCGTACCTCGGTGTGGGTCGCCCCGACGCTCATGCCCACCGCGCCCAACGCCCGGCGGACCAGGTCCGCCACCTCGGCGGCGGCCTCCGCGGGCAGTCCCGCCGGGAACACGTGCTGGCGTTCCACGAAGTACGGCGGCGGATCGACCCACTTGTCGGTGACGCCCAGGCAGTGCTGGGTCTCGCCCGTGCCGAACAGTTCCACGCTCACCTCCGGTCCGTCCAGGTACGCCTCGACGAGCACCCGCCGGGCGGTGGGCAGGCCCCGCACGTTGTGGCGTACGGCGAGGACGCGCTCGGCCTGGGCGAGCGCCTCGGCGACGGTGGCACAGAGCCGGACGCCGTTGGACCCGGAGTCGTCGACCGGCTTCACCACGCACGGCAGGCCCACCTGCTCGACCGCCGCCGCGACCCGATCGGCGAGGGTCGCCTCCGGACTCTCCTCGACGATGGCGTACCCGGGTTGGCGCACCCCGGCGGCGTCCAGCACGGTCCGCAACCGGCCCTTGTCCCGGCAGGTCAGCACCGCGTCGACGGGGTTACCGGGCAGCCCGAGCCAGCCGGTCAGCTCGGCCACCGCCGGGACGAAGAAGTCACTGGTGCTCATCACCCCGGCCACCTCCTCCCGCCGGTAGCGGGCCTGCACGAACGCGCGCAGCGCCGGCACCGACGCGGTGTCGCAGACCAGGACCTGGGCGCCCGTCTCGGCCAGCCCGGCGTAGCGGGTCGGGTCGGCGGTCAGCAGCACGGGATGAAAGCCCAGGTCGGCGGTGCGGCGCAGGGCGAGCATCCCGGTACCTGTGGTGTTGGACTCGACGAAGAGCAGGTGCCGCTGGTCGGCCGGCGGGGCGAGGGCCGCCCGCGACCACGAGGTGACCACGGTGTCCGGCTCGACCACGGCCGGCTCGGCGGCCAACGGGAGCGCGGCGACGCCGGTGGCGGCCCAGTACCCGTCGTCGTAGACGGTGTCGGCGTACCGGTCGCCACGGTCGGGGAAGATGCCGACCACCCGCCCACCGGGCGGCGTACGGCGGGCCACGTCGCACAGCACCCGGTAGACCGAGCCGGACGTGTTGCCGGCGAAGATCTGCTGCTCGCGGGCCAGCTCCCGGGTGGCCACGAACGCCTCGTGGTCGTTGAGCCAGTGCACCTCGTCGATCAGCCGACGGTCCAGGTTGCCCGGCAGCAGGCTGTTGCCCAGGCCGCTCTGGAGCCGACCGGGCTGGTCCGGCTGACCGAACAGCATGCTGCCCACGCAGTCCACCCCGACGACCCGCAGCTCGGGCAGGCGGCGGCGCAACGCCCGGGAGCTGCCGCAGAGCGACCCGCCACTGCCCACCGAGCCGACCAGCACGTCGAACGGGCCGAGGTCGGCGAGCAGTTCGTCGGCCAGCCAGCGGTACGCGCCGGGGTTGTCCGGGTTGCTGTACTGCTGCGGCCAGAACGCCCCGGGCAGCCCGGCCAGCAGCTCCTGGAGCCGCTCGATCCGGGCGCTCTGCCAGCCGTGCGAGGTCATCGCCGACACCACGTGCACCTCGCAGCCCAGCGCGCGCAGCTTCGCCAGCGTCACCCGGTCGACGCGCGGGTCGGTGACGATGTGCACCGGATGCCCGAGCGAGCGGCCGACCAGGGCCACCCCGAGGGCCATCGTGCCCGACGAACTCTCCACCACCGGGTCGCCGTCGGCGAGCACACCGAGCCGGCGGGCTTCGAGGATCATGGCGCGGGCGACCCGGTCCTTCATCCCGTACAGGTTCTGCGACTCCAGCTTCGCGTACACCTCGACGGCCGGCGAGTCGGGCATCCGCAGTCGGACCAGCGGGGTGTGGCCGATGGCGTCGCGGATCGTGTCGAAGCGCATCAGCCGCCCCCGGAGAGTTCATCGGCGCCGAGCGACCGGTGCACGGTCACCTGGCCGGGCAGCCCGGCACAGGCCCGGCGCACGTGGTCGATCTTCGCGGCACGCTCCGGGTCGTCCTCGGCGAGCAGGACACCGAGGGCGGTGCCGCTGTGCGCGATGACCAGGCCGTAACCCTCCACCTCACGGCAGAGCCGGTGCACCACGTCGAAGTACCGGCGCGGACGCAGCTTGCCGTTCAGCTCGGCGCTGCGGGTGGTGACCCGACCCACGGCGGGCAGGTCGCCGGCGCGTACCGCCGCGGTGAGCGCGGCGAGCAGCCGGGCGTACTCCTGCTTGTCGGCGTCGTCGAACGGCTTCGGAATTCGGTTGAAGCGGATCGTGTCGACCGCGCCGCCCTCGTCGTGCGCCACCACGGTGAGCGGGGGCAGAACGCCGATCCGTTCCCGCAGCCGGACCTCCCGGTGGTAGAAGGCGACGATCCCGTCGTACATGACGCCGTCGGAGGGCTCGATCTGACGCAGCAGCGACTCGATGGTGCGCTCGCTCAGCGGCATGCCGAACGCGTCGCCGACCGCCCGCGCGGTGGCCACCAGGTCCGCCGACGAGCTGGCGAAACCCTTGCCCTCGGCCAGCTCCCCGCCCAGCTCCAGCACGCCCCCGCCGGACAGGCCGAACAGCTCCATGATGGTGGCGGCCAGCCGGGCCGACTTGCGCTTGTGCCCCGGGAAGACCCGGATGTGGTCCAGGTCGTTGGTCGGCCAGAAGGTGGCGGTGGCCCACTGGGCCATCGGGAACGTCACCAGGAAATCCCGGTCCGCCTCGGGCAGGACGCCCTGCAACAGCTCGCCGAAGGTGCCGAACGCCGTGCCGACGCCGAGCCGGCCGGTGGCCGCCAGCAGCGCGTCCGGGTCGGCGGTGCACGCCCCCTCGCCCATGCCGTCAGCCGATCCCGTGGGCGGCGACCGCCGGGACCAGCCCGAGCAGCCGATCGGTCTCCTCGACCGCGGCCCGGTCGACCGCGGCCCGCCGCTCCCACTGCGCGCGCAGCTCGTCGTAGTCGTGCGCCTGCGTCGACAGCAGGTCGACCACCGCGGACGGTTGGGTCGAACCGGTGGTGCGCCGGGCGGCCAGCCCCGCGTGCACGTCGAACGCCTCGCGCAGCAGCGTCGCCGGATCGACCAGCCGGTACCCCTCGGCGGCGGTGGTCGCGGCCAGCAGCTCCGGATCGGTGTCGCGGGGCGCCCGACCGGCAGCCGCCGCGGCCACCACGTACCGGCCGGCGAGCACCTGGGCCCGCCGCCACGGCACGCCCTCGCGCAGGGTCAGCAGGTTGGCCAGCGCGAACCCGCCCAGGAACTCGCGCTCGCAGGCGGCCAGCATCCGCTCGGGACGCAGTCGCAGGCCGTCCACCACGGCGGTCAGCAGCCGCAGCAGCGACCGGGTGGCACCGATCGCGGCGTGCAGGTGGGCGCCGGCCTCCTTGGACACCTCGACCAGGTTCGCGTACGGGGTGTTGCGCTGGCCGAGCAGCGCGTCGGTGTGGAACGCGCCGAGGTGCGCCGAACGGCCCCGGATCCGTTCCAGGATCGGGAAGTTCTTCTTCTGCGGCATCGCCGAGGAGATGCCGCTCAGCTCGTCGGGCAGGTCGAGGAAACCCAGGTCGCTGCCGCCCCAGGTGATCAGGTCGGTGACGAACCGGCTGGTCTCCGCGCCGAACAGGGACAGCTCGGCGGTGACCTCCAACACCCACCGCCGGGACGCCACGGCGGTCAGCGCGTGCGGCTGGGCCGCCCGGAAGCCGAGCAGCCGGGCCATCCGGTCCCGGTCCCACGGCAGGTCCTGACCAGCCATCGCGCCCGCGCCGAGCGGGCAGGCGTCGATCGCGTCGTACGTGCTCAGCAGCCGGCGCAGCGTGTGCAGCACGTGCCCGGAGAACGCGGCCAGGTGGAAGCCCGGCGTGATGACCTGCGCGGCCTGGAAGTGGGTGTAGCCGGGCATCGGCGTCGTGGTGTACGCGCCGGCCCGGCGGTGCAGGGCCGCCCCCAACCCGAGCAGCGCCTGCGCCACACCCACGACCTGCTGCCGGCCGAACAGCAACTGCGCGGTGGCCTGGAGGTCGTTGCGGCTGCGGTCGACGTGCCACAGCGGCAACGGTTCGCTGAGCGTGGCCTCGACGTGCCGTTCCAGGGCGAACGCGAGATCCGACAGATTGGCGACCGGGTCCGCGCTGAGCGCGGTCGGGCCGGCGCTGTCCAGCCCGGCTGCCACGGCTGCCGCCTGGTCGGCGGTGAGCAGCCCCATCCGCTGGTACTCCAGGGCCAGCACCTTCTCGACCGCCACGTACGACCCGAGCAGATGCTCGACCTCGAAACGGAACTGCGGCGCCAGCACCTCGTCGTGGAGCAGCCGGCCGGGTGGCTCGTCGATCCGTCCGGTCAGGCCGGACGGCGCGCTGATATTCACGTTCGGCCTCCCCGTCACGCCGGCCGCAGAAACATACCCAGCCCCGCAGCGACGTGACAACCCCCGTCGATATCTGCCGGTCCGCGACATACCGCGGCGAAAGCGCATCGATAGCGGCCTCTGGCACGGTGGCTGACGGCGAGGAGGTGCCGTGACATCACTTGACGAGATGTTCGCGCGACAGGCCCACCGGACACCGTCCGCGACGGCCGTGGTGGACGACGACGGCACGCTTGACTACGCGACCCTGGACCGGCGGGTGGGCGAGCTGGCGGCCGCCCTCCGCGACGCGGGGGTACGCGCCGACCAACCCGTCGGGCTCATCCTGGACCGGTCGGCGCACATGGTGGCCGGTGTGCTGGCCGTGCTGCGTGCCGGCGGCGCGTACGTGCCGATCGAGCCGGAGACGCCCGCCGCCCGCCGGGAGGCGATCCTGACCGACGCCGCCGCCACCGTCTGCGTGGTGGGCCCGGCCCTGGTCGACGAGGTGCGCGCCACCGGCCGGACCGCCGTGGTCCCCGACGCCACCGTCACCGGCCGCGCGCCGCTGGCACCGACGTCACCGCACCCGGACCAACTCTGCGCCATCTACTACACCTCCGGCTCCACCGGCCGGCCCAAGGGCGTCGCCTGCACCCACGGCGGCTGGGCCAACCGGATGCGCTGGATGCAGGAGCGGCATCACCTCCAGCCCGGCGAGACCGTGTTGCAGAAGACGACGCTGACCTTCGACGACGCGGCGGTCGAACTGCTGTGGCCGCTCCTGCACGGCGGTCGGGTCGCCATGCTCGCCCCGGGCGCGCACCGCGACCCGCGCGCCATCATCGACGCGGCGATCCGGCACCGGGCCGTGCACCTCCAGTTCGTCCCGAGCGTGTTCGACCTCTTCCTGGAGACGCTCACCGACGCCGACGTGGCCGGGCTGACCCGCCTGCGCAGTGTGCTGTGCAGCGGCGAGGCGCTGCGTCCGGAGCTGGTGCGGCGGTTCTTCGCCCGGTTCCCGGACGGGGTCTCGCTCGACAACACCTGGGGCGCCACCGAGGTGTCGATCGACTCGACGTACCACATCTGTCGACCCGCCGACGGCCGCGCCGACGGTGCGAGCGTGCCCATCGGCCAGCCGATGACCGGTAACCGGGTGACCGTGCGGGACGCCCGCCACCAGCCGGTCCGCGCCGGCGACGTGGGCGAGCTGTGCATCGGCGGGGTCGGCCTGGCCCGGGGCTACCAGGGTGACCCGCAGCGCACCGCGGCGGCGTTCGTGCCGGACCCGGACGGCTTCGGCGCCCGGATGTACCGCACCGGCGACCGCGGCGCGCAGCGCCCGGACGGCACGCTGACCTTCGTCGACCGGGTCGACCACCAGGTCAAGATCCGGGGAGTACGGATCGAGCTCGGCGAGGTGGAGACGGCGCTGCGCGGCCACCCGGAGGTCGCCGACGCGGTGGTGCTCGCGCTCGGCACCGCCACCAGACACCTCGCCGCCTACCTGGTGCCCCGACGGGTCGACGGCATCTCGGTGGACGACGTACGCGCCCACCTGCGTACGGTGCTGACCAGCTACGCCGTGCCCACCCACCTGACCGTCCTCGATCGGCTGCCGCTGCACCCCAACGGCAAGGTGGACCGGGCGGCGCTGGCGGCGCTGCCGGCACCCGGCGCTGACGAGGGCGCCCTGGTGGCACCCCGGACGGTCACCGAGGAGACCGTCGCGGAGATCTGGTGCGCGGTGCTCGGCGTCGACCGGATCGGCGTCGATACGGACTTCTTCGCCGCCGGTGGGCACTCGCTGCTCGCCGTACGCGTGCTCAGCCGGTTGCGGCAGGCGTTCGGCCTGGACATCCCGCTGCGGCTGATCTTCGACCACCCGACGATCGCGGCGTCCGCGGCCGAGCTGGAACGGCTCGTGCTGGCGGACCTGGAGGGAGCAGCGCGGTGACGAGCGAAACCGACGAGCTGTCGTACAGCGTCGTGGTCAACCACGAGGAGCAGTACTCGATCTGGCCGGCCGACCGACCGGTGCCGGCGGGTTGGCGGGCCGAGGGCACCACCGGCAACCGGGAGGAGTGCCTCGCCCACGTCGAGCGGGTCTGGGTGGACATGCGCCCGGCCAGCCTGCGCCGGCACATGGACGGCGAGCCGGACGACGTGGCCTGACGTGTCGAGCACGGCGGAGCTGCTGGCCCAACGACTGCGCGCGGCGCGCGAGGCGAGCCGGGCGGCGTCCTCGCCGACCCGACCCCGCTGCCCCGACGACCAGTTCGTCGCCTCGCCGGGCCAGGAGTCGGTGTGGCTGGCCGACCGGTTCCTCGACGGCGCACCGGACTACAACGTGGCCGAGGTGCTGCGGGTGCACGGCCCGCTCGACGCCGCCGCGCTGCGGCTCGCGTTCGGCATCGTGATCGAGCGCCACGAGGTGCTCCGCACCAGCTACCCGGAGGTGGCCGGCCGACCCAAGCCGGTGCCGCACGAGCTGGGCGAGATCCCGGTCGCCGTGCGCACCGTCGAGGACCCGCTTTCGCGGGCCCGCGAACTGGTCCGGCAGCCCTTCGACATCGCGACCGGGCTGCCGCTGCGGGCCGAGGTGCTGACCGCGGGCGACGCCGAGTGGTACGTCGTGCTGGTCGTCCACCACATCGCGGTCGACGGCTGGTCGATGGCGCTGCTCTGGGCGGAGCTGGCGGCGGCGTACCGGGCGCTGCTGGCGGGTACCGTGCCGGCCCTGCCGGAACTGCCCGTCCGGTACGTGGACCACGCGTACCACCAGCGGGAACAGCTTCGTGGCGACCGGCTGGCCCGGCAGCTCGACTACTGGCGTACACGGCTGTCCGGACTGGCACCGCTGGACCTGCCGGCCGATCATCCCCGACCGCCGGTGTTCACCGGCCGGGGCGACCGGTACGACTTCGCGGTGCCCGACGCGCTCGCCGACGGCGTACGGGAGCTGGCCACCCGGCACGGCGTAACCCTGTTCCACGCGCTGCTGGCCGGCTTCACCGCCGTGCTGCACCGCTGGAGCGGCGGTACCGACGTCGCGGTCGGCACCCTCTTCGCCGACCGGGAGCACCCCGAGCTGGAGTCGGTCGTCGGCTTCTTCGGCACCACCGTGGTGATCCGTAACCAGGTGCTCCCGGGCCGACCGTTCGCGTCGCTGCTGCACGACGTCCGCGACGCCGTCGTGGACGCCCACGAGCACCGCGACGTGCCCTTCGAACGGCTGGTCGAGGAGCTGAGTCCGACCCGGGACCTGTCCCGCAATCCGCTGTTCCAGGCCATGTTCACCGTGCAGGACGAGGAGACCGCGCCGTTCGAGCTGCCCGGCTGCGTGGTCGAGCCGGTGCCGGTCGACACCGGCACGGTCAAGTTCGACGTCGAGCTGGTGCTGACCCGCCGGGACGGCCGGTTGCGCGGCTTCGTCGAGTACGCCACCGACGTGTTCGAGCCGGCCACGGTGGCGCGCCTGGTCGACAGCTACCTGTCCCTGCTGGCCGACGCGGTGGCCCGTCCGGGCAGTCCGGTCGGCGCGCTGGCGGTGCTGCCGCCCGACGAGCACGCCCGGATCGTCGGCCGATGGAACGACACCGCCGCCGCGTACCCGCACGACGAGCTGCTCTCGGACCTGATCGGCGCGCAGGCCGGACGATCCCCCGACGCGGTCGCCGTCCGGTGCGACGACGCCGAGCTGACCTACGGCGAGCTGGAGCGCCGCGCCAACCGCCTCGCCCACCTGCTCGTCGACCACGGCATCGGCCCCGACGTCACAGTGGGCGTCTGCCTGGACCGCACACCGGACCTGGTGATCGCGCTGGTCGCGGTCCTCAAGGCCGGCGGCGCGTACGTGCCGGTCGACCCGGACCACCCGGCCGAGCGGGTGCGGCACGTGCTCGCCGACAGCGCGGCCCGGCTGCTGCTGACCACCGGCGACGTGTGGGACCGGCTCGGCGCGCCGCCCGGTCCACGGCTGCTGCGCCTCGACCGCGCGGGTGACCGGCTCGCCGAACTGCCGGACACACCGCCGGTCACCACCACGACCGCCGACGACCTGGCCTACCTGATCTACACGTCGGGCTCCACCGGGCGCCCCAAGGGCGTGATGGTGCCGCACCGGGCGATCGTCAACCTCACGGTGGCGTTCGGGCGACTCTTCGAGGTGACCGACACCGACGTGGTGGCCGCCGTCGCCTCGCACGCCTTCGACCTGTCGCTGCCGGAACTGCTCAGTCCGCTCACCGTCGGCGCGACCGTGCTGCTGGCGTCGCGCCGTACGGCCACCGACGGCGGGGCGCTCGGGCAGCTGCTGACCGACGGCGGGGCCACCGTCATGCAGACCACGCCGACGATGTGGCGGATGCTCGTCGACGCCGGCTGGACCGGTGGGCCGCTCCGCGCCGGCGCGTCCGGCGAGACGGTGCCGAGCACGCTGGCCGCCGCGCTGCTCGGGCGCGTGTCCCGGTTCTGGTGCCTGTACGGGCCGACCGAGACGACGGTGTGGTGCACGGCGTACGAGGTGCACGCCGTCCGACCGGACCGACCGATGCCGATCGGCCGGCCGTTGCCCAACAACACGGTGTACGTGCTGGACCCGGCACTGCGACCGGTTCCGGTCGGGGTCGTCGGCGAGGTGTACGTCGGCGGGGTGGGGGTCAGCCGCGGGTACGCCGGGCAGCCTCGGCTGACCGCCGAACGCTACCTGCCCGATCCGTTCGGCTCCGGTGGCCGGCTCTACCGCAGCGGCGACCTGGCCCGGCTGCTCCCGGACGGGACGATCGAGTTCGTCGGCCGGGCGGACACCCAGGTGAAGGTGCGCGGCAACCGGATCGAGCTGGGCGAGGTGGAGGCCGCCCTGGCCGCCCACCCGGCGGTGGCCGCGGCGGCGGTGACCACCTGGGGCGAGGACGCCGACCGGCAGCTCGTCGGGTACGTGGTGTGGCGCGACGCGCCGCTGGCGGTGGCGACGCTGCGGGCGTACCTGCGCGACGTCCTGCCCGACGCGTTCGTGCCCAGCCTGGTGGTGGAGCTGCCGGAGCTGCCGCTCAGCCCCAACCGCAAGGTGGACCGGGCCGCGCTGCCCCCACCGGACGTACGCCCGACCCGTGCCGCGCACGTCGCGCCCCGGACCGACCTGGAGCGCCTGGTGGTGCAGACCTGGACGGCGGTGCTCGGCCGGGACGGGATCGGCGTGCGGGACGACTTCTTCCAGTTGGGTGGGCACTCGCTGCGCGCGTTGCAGGTGGCGGCCCGGCTGCGCGCGGCGACCGGGGTGGACGTGTCCCTGCGGACCCTGTTCGCCCATCCGACGGCGGCCGCCCTGGCCGCCGCACTCAGCGCCGAGGGCAGCGGTGGCGCCGGGGTCGTCAGCGGCGCCGGCCCGGCCGAGGTCACCGCCGACGCGGCACGTCCACCGCTGACCGCCCGGCCGGCCGGGGCCGCCGCCCCGCTGTCGTACGCGCAGCGTCGGCTGTGGTTCCTCGACCGCCTCAATCCCGGCGACGCCAGTTACCTGGTGCCCAGCGTGCTGCGCCTGCGCGGGGCACTGTCGACGCGGGCGTTGACCGAGGCGCTCCGCACGGTGCTGGCGCGGCACGACGCGCTGAACGCCCGGTTCGTCGCCGACGGGACCGGTGACCGGCAGATCCCCGGCCCGCCGGTCGAGGTCGTATGCACCGACCTGCCGGACGCCGGGGACGCCACGGTGCTCCGGCTCGCCGGTGCGGACGCCACCCGACCGTTCGACCTGGCCAGCGGCCCGCAGGCTCGGGCCCGGGTGATCCGGGTCGCCGACGACGACCACACGGTGGTGCTGGTGCTGCACCACGCGGCGGTGGACGGCTGGTCATTGGACGTGCTGTGGCGGGAGGTCGGCACGGCGTACGCGGCCCTCTCCGCCGGCCGGACGCCGGAGCTGCCGGACCTGCCGTTGACGTACGCCGACCACGCCTACTGGCAGCAGCGGCGCGGCCCGGCGGCGTTCGCCGACCAGCTCGACCACTGGCGGGAACGGCTCGCCGACCTGCCGCACTGCTCGCTGCCCACCGACCGGCCCCGGCCGGCCACCTGGTCGGGGCGGGGCGACCGGGTGGACTTCGCGCTGCCCGCCGACATCGCGCGGGCGGTGCGGGAGCTGGCCCGCCGGCGCGGCGCGACGACCTTCATGACCCTGCTCGCCGCCTTCCAGGTGGTGCTCGCCCGGTTCACCGGTCAGGACGACGTGGTGGTCGGCACCCCGGTGGCCGGCCGGGACGACGCCGACCTGGAGCCGGTGGTCGGCTGCTTCGTGAACACGCTGGTCCTGCGCGGCGACGTCGGTGGCGACCCGACCTTCGCCGGGCTGCTGGATCGGGTACGCCGCGCCGCCGCCACCGACTTCTCGCACCGCGACGTGCCCTTCGAACGCCTGGTGGAGGAGCTTCGGGTCGCCCGGGACCCGTCGCGCAACCCGCTGTTCCAGGTGGGTTTCCGGCCCGAGGAGCGCGACGGCGCGGCGTTGCGGCTGCCGGGGGTGGCCGTGGCGACGCTGGACCTCGGACCGGGCGGCGCGAAGTACGACCTGAACGTGTCGGTCATCGACGGTCCGCACGGCCTGCGCGGCACCGTGGAGTACGCGACCGACCTGTACGACGCGTCGACCGTCGAGGCGTTCGCCGCCGCGTACGCCCGGACGGTGCGGGCGGTGGTGGCCGAGCCGGATCGGCGGCTGTCCGAGCTGGGCCCCACGGTCGACGAGCGGCGACTGCTGGCCCGGTGGGGCGGGACCGCCGAGCCGGCGCCGGATCGGCCGTCGCTGCCGGAACTGGTGGCCGAGCAGGCGCAGCGCGCTCCGGACGCCGTCGCGGTCTGCCTGGCCGCGCCCGACGACGGTCCGCACGAGCTGACCTACGCCGAGTTGGACGGGCGGGCCAACCGGCTCGCCCGCTGGCTGCGGCGACACGGCGTCGGCCGGGACGTCGTGGTCGGCGTGGCGCTTCCCCGCTCGATCGACCTCGTGGTGGCGCTGCTCGCGGTGCTGCGTTCGGGTGGCGCGTACGTCGCGCTGGACCCGGCCGCGCCCCCCGGGCGGCTCACCCACCTGGTCGCGGACAGCGCGCCCCGGCTGATCCTGACCTGCCGCGACGCGCTGGCCCGGCGCGGGCCGGCCGCCGCCGCCGAGGGTGTCCCGACGTACCGCCTGGAAGAGGAGTGGCCGTCGGTGCTCGCCGAGCCGGCCACCGATCCCGGGCATCTGCCGCACCCCGACGACCGGGCGGCGATCTACTACACCTCCGGGTCGACCGGCGCGCCGAAGGGCGTACCGACGCCGCACCGGGGCATCACCAACTTCCTGGCGTACCTGAGCGGGCCGATCGGGTTGACCGACCGGGACGTGGTTCTCCAACTCGCGGCGATCTCCTTCGACGCGTCCATCCGGGACATCTTCGGCCCGCTGGTGGTCGGTGGGCGGGTGGTGCTGCCTCCGGACGGCGCGACGCGCGACCCGTACGCCCTGCTGGCAGCCATCGAGCGGCACCGGGTGACGGCGCTGTTGACGCTGGTGCCGCCGATGCTCACCGCGCTGGCCACCGCCGCCGGCAGCCGGCCGGGCGCGGCCGGGTCGGTACGGCTCGGCCTGGTCAGCGGCGAGGCGCTGGGCGGGCAGCACGTCCGCGCCGCCCGCCAACTCTCGCCGACCATCGCGCTGGTCAACCAGTACGGCCCGACCGAGGCCACGATGACCTCGACGTACCACGAGGTGGGTGACGAGGTCGGCGCGGTGCCGATCGGACGGCCCATCCCGTACGTGCGCTGTCACGTCCTCGGTCCGCGCGGCGAGCTGCTGCCCCCGGGCGCGCTGGGCGAGCTGTACCTGGGCTCGCCCGGGCTGGCCCGGGGCTACCAGCGGACGCCGGGCCTGACCGCGCAGCGGTTCGTCCCGGACCCGTTCGGACCGCCCGGCGGCCGGTTGTTCCGCACCGGCGACCTGGTCCGCTGGCGTGCCGACGGTCGGCTGGTCTTCCACGGTCGCCGGGACCAGCAGGTGAAGATCCGCGGCGTGCGGGTGGAGTTGGGCGAGGTCGAGGCCGCGCTGGCCGCCGGCCCGGGTGTCCACGCCGCCGCCGCGGCCGTGCACGACGGTGACCTCGTCGGGTACGTCGTGGCCGACCCCGACGTCGACCTGGGCGAGCTGCGTGACCGGCTCGCCGACCTGCTCCCCGAACAGTCGGTGCCGGCCCGGCTCCAGACGCTGGACGCGCTGCCGCTGACCCCGCACGGCAAGCTGGACCGCGCCCGGCTGCCCGCACCGGCCCCGGTGGCCGGCGCCGACGCGCTGCCGCCGCGCGACATCCTGGAGCTGGCCCTGGTACGGATCTGGGAACGGGTCCTCGGGCACGGCCCGGTCGGCGTACGCGACGACTTCTTCGCCCTCGGCGGCCACTCGCTGCGGGCGGTCGACCTCGTCGAGGCGATCCGGGTCGAGCTGGACGTCGCCGTGCCGCTCAGCGTGGTCTTCACCCACCCCACCGTGGAACGCCTCGCCGCGGTGCTCGGCAGCGCGTCGACCGCCGCGGACCGCCTGCTCGTCCCGTTGGCCGACGGGCCGGCCCCGCAGCCGCCGCTGTTCCTGGTCCACCCGCAGGGCGGCGACGTGGCCTGTTACGCGCAGCTCGCCCGAGAGCTGGCCGTCGTCTGTCCGGTGCAGGGCATCGAGGCGGTCGGTTACAACACCGACGACCCGCCGTTGGCCACCATCGAGGAGATGGCCCAGCGGTACGTCGACGAGATCCGGGCGGTGGCGCCGGACGGGCCGTACCGGCTGGCCGGCTGGTCCTTCGGCGGCAATGTGGCCTTCGAGATGGCGTACCTGCTGGAGGCGGCCGGTGAGCGGGTCGACTTCCTCGGCGTCCTGGACGCGCGGGCGTTCGGCCGGGAGGAGTTGGAGTCCTGGTTCACCGGGCGCAGCGAGCTGGAACGGTACGGGCTGATCGCCGAGCTGGCCCCGGAGCAGGTCGCGGAGCTGGCCGCCGCCGAGGAGCAGGAGGCGCTGGCCATCCTGTTGCGCGACGCGCAGCGGCGGGGCCGGGTGCCCCGGGGCGCGGACACGGCCACGCTGCGCCGGATGGTCGCGGTGTTCACCGCGAACGGCCGGGCCGCCGACCGGTACGCGCCGCGCGCCCCGATCCGCGCCCCGATCCACCTGTTCACGGCCACCGACCGGCATCCCACGCTGACCAACCCGGAGGTGAACCCGGCCAGCTGGCGGGCCCGCACCCGAGGCCCGGTCTACGTGGTGCCGGTGCCGGGCAACCACCACGACCTGGTGTACGCGCCACACGCGACCGTGCTGGCGGCCCGGATCTCCGACGCGTTGCGGGAGCGGGGTTGGACATCCGCCGACTAGGCGTGGTGGGTGGGGTGGGGCCGCTGGCCGTCGCCCACTTCTACCAACGCCTCATCCAGCTCACTCCGGCCATGGAGGACGACGAGCACCTGGAGGTGGTGCTCGTCGCCGAGCGGGTGCCCAGCCGTATCGCGTTCCTGCGGGGTGTCGGGCCCAGCCCGGTGCCGGCGCTCCTGCGGGCGGCCAAGCACCTGGAGGCCGCCGGGGTGGACGCGATGGTCATCCCGTCGGCGACCACCCACGCCTTCCGCGACGACATCGTGCGCGCGGTGACCGTACCCGTGCTGGATCTGCTGGCCGAGGTGGGCGCGGCGCTGGCCGGGCGGGGGTTCCGCCGCCCGGTGTTCCTGGCCACCGCACCGACCGCGCGGCTGCGGCTGTACGAGCCGCACCTGACTGCTGGGACTTGGCCGCTCTACCCGGGCGCGGCGGCGCAGCGCCGGGTGGACGCGCTGATCGACGGGGTGAAGCGGGGTGAGCCGGTCGAGGCGCTGCGCGCCGGCCTGGCCGCGCTGATCGCGGCCGGGCCGTGGCCGGTCGGGGCCGACTGCGTGGTGCTGGCCTGCACCGAGCTGCCCGTGATCGCTCCGCGCGCCGGCTTCGGGCCGCTGCCGCTGGTCGACGTGACCGAGGTGCTGGCGGACGCGGTGCTGGCCCGCCACCCGCTACCCGCCCGGCGTCAGACTGTCTGACAGATCGGGACGGAGGCGGCTCCCGTCCTCTGCTCTGCTTCCGTCCTCTGCTCCGCTTCCGTCCTCTGCTCTGCCCCCGTCCTCTGCCCTGCCCCCGTCCTCTGCCCTGCCCCCGTCCTCTGCCCTGCCCCCGTCCTCTGCCCTGCCCCCGTCCTTTGCTCCGCTTCCGTCCTCTGCTCCGCTTCCGTCCTTTGCTCTGCTTCAACGGACGCTACGGAAATGGCCTGTCAGTGTTGCGCCGGTGTAAGCAGAGCAAAGGATGTGCGACAGCCACCCAACCCCCACCCACGGAACGGGTCTCAGGCGGATTCGGCGGGGGCGAGTCCGGTCGGCTCGTCGCTCGCCAGCCGCTCCGCCGCATAGAGCCGGATCAGGCCGGACAGCCGGTACCGGGTCGGGTCGACTCCGACCTCGACGAGTTGGGCGTCGACCAGTTCCTCCAGGGCGTCCTCGACGGAGTGCCCCGCGCAGCCCGGCAGTCGGCCGGTGAGCGCGACCGGCAGGTCCGCGTCCGGTAGGGCGCCCAGCGACCGGAACAGCAGCCGGGCCGCCGGGGAGAGCGTCGCGTAGCTGGTGGCGAGCCGGGCCCGCACGTCGAGCCCGCCGAAGGTCAGCTCGTCGAGGCGGCGAGCCTCGTCCCGCAGCCGCCCGGCGAGCTGGGCGACCGTCCAGTGCGGCCGGGCGGCGAGCCGGGCGGCCACGATCCGCAGCGCCAGCGGGAGCCCGTCGCAGAGCCCGGCCAGCGCCGCCGCGCCGGCCGGATCGGAGGCCAGTCGGGGCCGGCCCAGCGCGGTGGCGAGCAGCCGTACCGAGTCGTCGACGCCGAGCGGGTCGAGGTGGATCAGGCGGGCCCCGGTCAGGCCGGTGAGCCGCCGCCGGCTGGTGATGAGCACGCCCGCGCCGGTGGCGCCCGGCAGCAACGGCAGCACCTGCCGCTCGTGGGTCACGTCGTCGAGCACGACGAGTACGCGTCGACCGGCGATCCGGTCCCGGTACCGCTCGGCGCGCTCGTCCAGGCCGTCCGGAAGGGCGTCGCCGGACAGGCCGAGCGCGCGCAGGAACCGCTCCAGGGCGGCCTCCGGGGGCACCGGCCGACCGTCGGCGTCGAGCAACCGCAGGTAGAGCTGCCCGTCCGGGTACTCCGGCGCGAGCGCGTGCGCGGCGCGGACCGCGAGGGTCGACTTGCCGACGCCCACCGGGCCGGAGATCGCCACCACCGGCACCGACGTCGTACCGCCGTCGCCCAGCGCGGTCCGGACCATCCGCAGGGGCTCGTCCCGCCCGGTGAGTTCGGCCGGGTCGGCGGGCAGCAGCCGGGGCACCGCCGGCGGTACCGGCACGTCGTCGGCCGGCTCGTCGGCCCGGCCGTCGGTGAGGATGGCCCGCTCCAGGCGGCGCAGCTCACCGCCGGGCTCCAACCCCAGCTCGTCGAGGAACGTCCGTCGGGCCGCCCGGTACGCGGCCAGCGCCTCGGCCGGCCGGCCGGCGCCGGAGAGCGCCCGCATGTGCTGTGCGTGCAGCCGCTCCCGCAGTGGGTGGGCGGCGAGAAGTTCCCGCAGCTCACCCACCACGTGCTGGTGCCGTCCACGGTGAAGTTCGACGTCGAGCCAGTCCTCGGTGACGGCGAGCCGCCGCTCGTCGAGCCGGGCTGCGGCGGCCCGCACCGCCGGGCTCTCCACCCCGGCCAGGGCCGACCCCCGCCACAGCGCGAGAGCCGCGCTGAGCGCTTCCGCCGCGTCGTCGAGCCGCGACTCGGCCAGCGCCTGCTGCCCGGCCAGCACCAGCCGGTCGAAGTAGTGCAGGTCCAGGTCGCCGTCGGCCACCTCGATCAGGTAACCGGGCGGGCGGGTGACGATCCGGTCCGGCAGGCCGAGGCCGGTGAGCGTCTTGCGCAGCGCCGACACGCAGATCTGCACCTGACCACGGGCGGTGGTCGGCGGGGCGTCGTCCCACAGCGCGTCGGCGAGCTGCGCCGTGGAGACCACGCAGTTCGCGTCGAGCAGCAGGGTGCCGAGCACCACCCGCTGGCGTGCCGCGGTGACCGTCAGAGTGCGCCCGGCGCCGGAGATCTCGAGAGGTCCGAGGATCCGGAAGCGCACGGGTCAGCTCCGCGCCGACGCCGCGATCTCCAGTCGCTGGCGCAGCGGATGGCGCAATGGCTTGCCGAGCGCGTTCTTGGGCAGGATCCGGACGAACTGGAGCCGGTCCGGCCAGAGCACCCGGGCGACGCCCTCGGCTTCCAGGTAGTCGTGCAGGCCGGCGAGCGTCGGGGTGTCACCGCCCCCGGGGACCACCACGGCGCAGACCAGGTCCGCCCCGGGTACGGCCGGGTCCGGGTAGCCGACCAGGACGGCCTCCACCACATGCGGGTGCCGCTGCAACACCGCCTCGATGTCGAGAGTGGACACCCGGAGGCTGTTCGCCCGGGTGATCAGGTCGACCCGCCGACCGGTGATCCGGATGCCGCCACGGCCGTCGTCCCGGGCCAGGTCACCGGTGTCGAACCAGCCGTCGTCGTCGAGCAGCGACTCGTACAGGTCGCGTTGGTTGAGGTAGCCCAGGCACTGGGAGGCGCCTCGGGCGTACAGTCGGCCGGCCTCCTCGCCGGGGTCGGTGTCGATGCGTACCTGCATCCACGGCACCGGCCGGCCGTCGCTGTGCGCCGCCCAGTCGTCCGGGTCGTCCAGCCGCGTCACCGTGACCGCGCCGTTCTCGGTCATCCCCCACAGCGCCCGCATGGGCACCCCGAACGCCTCCCGCACGTCGGCGATGAGCTGCGGCGCGATCGGGGCCGAGCCGGAGACGATCTGACGCAGCGTCGGGGTCTGCACCGGCGTACGACGCTGGGCGGCGAGCATCCCGATGACGAAGCCGGGCGCGGCGTACACGAAGGTGCCGCCGTGCCGGGCGATCAGCGCCACCATCAGCGCCATGTCGTCGCCGGAGTCCATCACCACGGCGGTGCAGCCCAGGTGGACGGGGAGGTAGACGGCGTGCGTGACCCCGGCCATGTGGGTGAGCACGCTGGGCAGCAGCACCACCTCGTCCGGGGCGAGACCGAGCGGCTCCGCCGACGCGCGGACGCACGCGTACATGGTGTTCTGGCTGTGCACGACCCCCTTCATCGGCCCGGTGGTGCCCGAGGTGTGCAGCACCAGGGCCGGTTCGTCGGGGCCGAGGGCGTCCCGACCGTCGTCCGGGAAGCGCTCCTCCCACGGGGTGTCGACGAACACCTCCTGGAAGTCGATCGCGCCGACCCGGGCGGCGTCGCCGATCACCACCCGGTGCTCCAGCGTCGGCACGTCCAGCTCGGCGAGTCGGGCGGCGTAGTCGGTGCCGGCGAAGGTGTCCAGGGTGATGCAGACCCGGGCCCCGGTCGACTCCAGCACCTGACGCAGCTCCCGGGTGCTCAGCATCGGGAAGCCCGGCGAGCTGACCGCCCCGATCTGGTTGCAGGCCAGGTAGAGCGGGGTGAGCACCCAGCGGTTCGGCAGGTAGATCATCACCACGTCGCCCCGGCCGACGCCGAGCGACCGCAGCGCGCCGGCGAACCGGGCGACCATGGTGGCCAGCTCCGCGTACGTCAGCGTGCGCGCGTGCTCGCCGCCCTCGTACGTGATGATGGCCGGGTGGTCCGGGCGGTCGCGTGCCGCCACGGCGAGGTCGTCGAGGAACGTCTCCGACCGCCACCAACCCGCCGCGACGTACTCCTCGGCCCGCTGCTTGTCGACAGGTGCCAATGAATCCCACATGTTCGGTCGCCTCCCGGCCATGCCCCGTCACGTCCACATGAGATGTGTCTGCCGGCGAAGCTACCACCCGGATCCGCCGCTGTCGCGTCCACAAAATGGCGGTTACACAGAGCAAACCCGCAGCTAGCGAGCATCATCCAGTGACCTTGACAAATGATCAGACATGGACGACTCTCACCAGAGTCATAGATGCCTGTCGGGGTGCGCGGAAGCGTGGAGGTGTCATGAGGATCGGTGTTCTTGCCTGGGATCACGGCGAGGAGGACGACGACTCGCCGGTCATCGCCGAGCTGGGCCGCGAGCGCGGCCACGACACCTCCCTGTTCACCGTCGAGGAGATCGACGTGGCGGCGGCACCGGGCGGCGGCCCGGAGGTCATGTTCAACGGCGAGCTGGGGCGCTCCTTCGACGCGGTCATCTCCCGGGCCCAACTGCACGGCGACTGGCGCGACCGGGTGGAGCGGCTGATGCTGGCCAGCAACATCCCCGGGGTGGCGATGTTCGACCCGATCGAGGTGTGGCAGGCCGCCTACAGCAAGTTCCGGATGATGCAGGTGCTCGCCGACGCCGGTCTGCCGGTGCCACCCACCCGGGCCTGCCGGACGCCCGCCGACGTCGAGGCGGCGAGCCGGGAGTGGGGCACCGTCGTGGTGAAGCCGTCGTACGGACGCGCCGGCATCGACGTGGAGCGGATCACCAACGTCGCCGACGACCTGCCGCTGATCGAGACGCTGCTGGCCCGCTACGGAGTCCTGGTGTGCCAGCCCTACTACCCCACCCAGTACGGCGAGTACCGGCTGACCGTCTCGGGCGACACCATGCCGATGAACATGGTGAAGTATCCGGCCGTCGGGCAGTGGAAGACCCGGACCCTGCTCGGCGCCAGCTTCGAGCGGGTGGAGATCTCACCGGAGCTGCGGGACATCTCGATCCGGGCGACCCGGGCGATGGGCATCACGCTGTCCGGACTGGACATCCTGCCCACCGACGACGGTTACGTGATCCTCGAGTGCAACGCGATCCCCGGCAACCTCAACATCCTCGGCAAGGAGTCCCAGCGGCTCGCCTTCGAGGCCATGTACGAGTGGGTGGAGGCCCGTACCCCCTGCTGAACTGCCCCGCGCGACGGACGGAGTGTCGATGCAGCATGCCCTGGCCGACTACGACCTGACCGAGCACGGCCCCGGTGAACAGTTCGCCCGCGCGGTGCTCGCCGCCGAAGGTGGCGACGTCGACGTGCCGATCGCCGCGTCGCTGCCCACCCTGTTTCCGCTGGCCAAGCACCGACCCCGCTACACGGTGCGGCATCTGCTCAAGAGCGCGACGGTGTCCGAGGAGCCGGTCAGCTACGTCAGCGAGGCCCCCACCCCGGGTACCCCGGAGATCGCCGGCACCAGCTACCGGGCCAGCCCCGAGGCGACCTTCGTACCCCGGCTGGTCGAGACCAAGCTGACCGAGGTGACCGCCGCGGTGGCCGTCCCGCCGGAGCTGCTGCGCGACCCGACGCTGCTGGCCGGCTTCGTCGACTACCGGGTGCTGGTGCGCCTCGGCACCATCGAGAACGAGGTGCTGCTGCACGGCAGCGCCGACGGGGTGATCCCCGGCCTCATCGGGCTGCCCGGCGCGCGGCGGCGGGCCGCGCCCGGTGAGCTGACCGCCGAGGTGATCACCGCCGCCGGCGAGGTCGAGGAGATGGGCGGGTCGTGCGACGCGATCGTCGCCCACCCCAACCGTTACTGGGACCTGCTGGGCAGCGGGATGCTGGCCCGGCTTGGCGAGGTCGGCATCCGGGTCAGCCGAACCAGGATGATCGCGCCGGACCAGGTGCTGCTGGGCGACTTCCGGGCGGCGGTCACGCTGCTGGAGTCCGGCACGTCGCAGCTCACCCTGCGCCGGGGCGTCGGCCCGGACGGCGCCGACGTGATCAGCGCGGGTCTGCGGTTGGGCCTCGCCGTGCACCTGCCGCAGCATTTCCTGCTGCTGGACCTGCGATGAAGGTGGTCTACCTGACCGGCTGGAACCGCAGTGGCTCGACGGTGCTGGGCAACCTGCTCGGTGAGCTGCCCGGCGTCGTGCACGTCGGCGAGCTGTACTACCTGTGGCGCAACGGCGTCCTGGGCACCGGCACCAATACCTCCTGTGGCTGCGGCGAGACGCTCACCGCCTGCGCACTGTGGAGTCGCGTCGTCGACCGGGTCGCCGGGCACGACCCCAGCCGGGAGGCCCGGCGCATCGTGGGCGAGCAGCAGCGGCACGTCCGGGTCCGGCACACCCGCGTACGGCTGGCCGAGGTCGCGGGGCGGCGGCCCCGAGCGGCGGGGGTGAGGGAGGTGGCCCGCCGCATGGTCGACACGTACCGGGCGGTGGCCGAGGAGACCGGGGCCGAGGTGATCGTCGACGGCTCCAAGTACCCGGCCGAGGCGGCCGTGCTGCTCGGCGACGGCGGGCTGGACCTGCGGGTGCTGCACCTGGTCCGCGACCCGCGTGCGGTGGCCCACTCGTTCGCCCGCCCCAAGCAGTACCTGCCGCGGATGAGCGCGGCCCGCAGCACCGGGATGTGGACCGCGATGAACGTGGCCTCGGACCGGATCGGCCGCGCCGCCGGAGAGCGTTACCTGCGGCTGCGCTACGAGGACTTCGCCGCCGCGCCGTACGACGTGCTGAGCCGGGTGCTGCGCTGGGCCGACCTGCCCGGCGAGCCGCCGGTCGGGCCGGACGGGCGGGCTGTGCTGGGCGTCAACCACACGGTGACCGGCAACCCGGACCGACTGCGACAGGGCCCGACGACGATCCGACCCGACCTGGCGTGGCGGGACGCGTTGCCGACGCGCGCCGCGGCGGTCGCCACCACACTCGCCGCCCCGGTGCTGCGCCGGTACGGCTATCCGTTGCGACCGTAGGGAGGGCGACCGCCATGGATCTGGGCATCGCGGGACGGGTGGCGCTCGTCGCGGGCGCGAGCAGCGGCCTGGGCCGGGCCACGGCCCGCGCGCTCGCGGCCGAGGGCTGCGCGCTGTCGGTGGGGGCACGCGACCCCGGGCGGCTCGCCGAGGCGGCGCGGGAGCTGCGGGACGCCGGCGCCCCGGACGTGCTGGCCCGTCCGGTGGACATCACCGACGAGGCGGCGGTGGCCGACTGGGTCGCCGCGACCGTCGCGCACTTCGGCGCGCTGCACATCGTGGTCGCCAACGGCGGCGGCGCGGCCGTGGGCACGGTGGACAGCTTCGGGCTGGACGCGTACCGGCAGGCGTTGGACGCGGCGTTCCTGCCGCACGTCGGCCTCACCCTGGCGGCCCTGCCGCACCTGCGCGCGGCCGGCTGGGGGCGGGTCCTCATCGTCGCCTCGGAGACGGTCCGCCAGCCGATCCCCGAGTACGGGCTGTCCAGCGCGGTCCGGCCGGGTCTGCTCGGCTTCACCCGGGCCCTGGTGCAGGCGCTCGGGCCGGGCGACATCACGGTCAACGTGCTGGCGCCCGGCTACCACGACACCGAGGGGGTACGCGCCGAACACGGCTCAGCGGCCGACGCCCGGCTCGCGGAGATCGGCGCGGGCATCCCGCTGGGCCGGGTGGGCCGGGCCGGGGACTTCGGCGCGGTGGCCGCCTTCCTGGCCAGCGAGGCCGCCTCGTTCGTCACCGGCACCTGCCTGCTGGTCGACGGCGGTAAGACGCGCGGCATCGGTTGACCCGCCCGGGGCGTACGCGTCCATGGCGTGCAACGACCGGCCGGGCAGCGCCACGGCGACCAGCAGCAGGTACGCCCCGCCGAAGGCGGCCAGCGTGGGCACCAGCCCGACCGTGTCGACGGACCAGCCGGCCAGCAGCACGCTCAGCGGCGCGCCGCTGAGGGCGACGGCGCTGCCCAGCCCGAAGACCCGACCCCGGGCCTCCTCCGGCACGTGTTCCAGGGTGACGGTGGTGAGCAGCGGGTTGAGCGGGCCGGCCGCCAGGCCCAGCAGCAGGCAGATGCCGATCATCACGGCGGGCGGCGGGGTGGTCGCCATGGACAGCCGCAGCGCGCCGATGACCACGAAACACCCGAACATCGTGCGCCGCCGGCTGGCCAGCAGGCGGCGGCTGGCCGGGGCGTACAGGAAGGTGCCGAGTACGGCTCCGCAGCCGGACGCGGCGATCAGCCAGCCCAGGTACCGCCCGTCGCGCAGCACGTCATCCGCGTAGACCGGCAACAGCACCGGGGTGAACGCCGCGTCCAGCAGGTTGGTGACGAACACGAAGGCGGTCATCGCGGCGATCACCGGCATCCGTCGTACCAGGGTCATGCCCTCGAGAAGTTGCCGCACGAAGCCGGCGCGGCCGGTCGCCGGCGCGGCGGCCAGGGCGGGCACCCCGGCGGCGACCAGGACGGCGGCGAGCAGCAGGCCGGCCGCGTCGACGTAGAGGCCGACGGCCGCGCCGAGGGCGGCGACCAGCAGCGCGGCGAGCGGCGCGCCGACCACCAGGCCGAGCCGGGGCGCGGCCTGGTACCACGAGTTCGCGGTCTCCAGGCGTACCCCGGCCGCGGTGGCGACCGGCCGGATCAGGCTCACCCGGGCCGCGTTCGCCGGTGTGGCGACCAGGCTGCGGGCGAACAGCAGCACCAGCAGGGCGGGCAGCGGGAGTCCGACGGTGGCGTCCAGCACCGGCACCAGGCCGGTGAGCAGCCCGGCGACGGCGTCGGAGAGCACACTGACCCGCCGGCCGCCGAGCCGGTCGATCCACACGCCGCCCACCGCGCCCGCGAAGATCAGCGGGAGGGCGCCGGCGAACCCGGCGAGGCCGGTCGCCGCCGCGCTGTCCGTGCGCGCCAGCACGTACAGCGGCACGGTGACCACGGTGACCGCATTGCCGAAGGAGGACAGGTAGTGCGCGGTGAGCAGCGCCACCAGGCTCCGGCGTTCGCCCCGAGGGTTCATCGCAGCGCCGCCACCGCCCGGTCCACCACGGCGGCGGCGGTCACCCCGGCGCGTTCGAGCAGGTACCGCTGGTCGCCGGCGACGGCCACGAACCCGTCCGGTACCGCCACCCGCAGCACGCGGGTGGGCCGTCGTTCGGTCAGCGCCTCCGCGACGGCCGAGCCCAGTCCGCCGCTGGGCCAGTGCTCCTCCACCGTGACCACCGCCGGCCGGCCGGTCGCCCGGACTGCCGCGTCGATCGTCTCGACGTCGAGCGGGCGGACGGTGTGCACGTCGAGCACCGTCGCCCGCACACCGCGACGGGCCAGCTCGTCGGCCGCGCCCAGCGCGGCCAGCACCGGGTACGGGCCGCAGGCGGCCAGCACGATGTCACCACCAGTGCGCAGGTGCCGCGCCCGGCCCAGCCGGACCGGCGGGGCGTCCGGGCCGCCGGCCGTGGCGAGGGCGGCCGCCACATCCGGTGTCGCGGCGCGGCCGAGCCGCAGGTAGACCGGGCCGGGCAGTTCCAGCGACTGCCGGAACAACCGGGCGCAGGCGTCGGCGTCGGCCGGCACCACCACGGTCATGTTCGGCAGCGTACGCATGATCGCCACGTCTTCGAGGGCGTGGTGGGTCGGTCCGAGGTGACCGGCGGCCAGCCCACCGTGGGTGGCCACGATCCGCACCGGCAGGTCGTTGAAGGCGATGTCGACCTTCACCGCGTCCAGGGCGCGGGTGCTGGCGAAGGTGGCCATCGTGTTGACCATCGGGATGCGCCCGCTGCGGGCCAGACCGGCGGCGACGCCCATCAGGTTCTGCTCGGCGATGCCGAGGTTGACGTAACGCTCGGCGGCCGACCCGAAGTCCACACCGCTGAACAGCCCGGTGTCGGTGTCCAGGCAGACCAGCCGGTCGTCCGCCGCCATCAACTCGACGAGCAGGTCCCGGTAGACGTCCCGGCCGGCGCGCGGCCCGGCCGCCGGGTCCGCCGCCCTCACCGGATCCCCCGGCGTACGGCCCGCAGCGCCCGCCCGCGTTGGGTCTCGCCGAGCCGGGCGAAGTGGCTGCGCACTTGTCCCTCCACGTAGGGCAGCCCTCGGCCCTTGACGGTCCGGGCGATGACGGCCACCGGTCGGCCCGAGCCGGACGCCGTCAACGCCTCCCGCAGCGCGACCCGGTCGTGCCCGTCCACCTCGCGGACCGTCCAGCCGAACGCCCGCCACCGGTCGGCGAGCGGTTCCAGCGTGATCACGTCCTCGGTGCCGCCGCCCAGTTGCAGTCCGTTGCGGTCGATGACGGCGATCAGCCGGTCGAGCCCGAGGCTGCTCGCGGCCATCGCCGCCTCCCAGACCGAGCCCTCCTGCAACTCCCCGTCGCCGAGGACGACGACACAGCGCCGGTCACTGCCGTCGAGCCGGCCGGCGAGCGCGTGCCCGACGCCGAGCGCCAACCCGTGCCCGAGCGACCCGGTGGGCATCTCCACGCCGGGCACCGCCCGGTTGGGATGGGCCAGGAACGGCCCGCCCGCCGCGGCGTACCCGTCGAGCCACTCCACCGGAAAGTAACCCCTGGTGGCGAGCACCGCGTACAGCGCGATCGCGCCGTGGCCCTTGCTGAGCAGCAGCACGTCCCGCTCCGGCAGCTCCGGCCGGGTCGGATCGACCCGCAACACCTCGTGATAGAGCGTCACCAGGATCTCCACCAGCGACATCGACCCGCCCAGGTGTCCGCCGTCCGAGCTGGCGCACATCTGCACGATCAGCTCCCGTACGCGGACCGCGACCGCCGCCAACTCGACGGCGTCGTCGGCCTCAACAGCGGCGGCCTGGGCGGCGCTCGTGGCGGCCTGATCGCTCGCTTCGGCCACGGCGAGCCGTTCCCGGGGCGGCACGTCAGGCCCCGCTCGGGGCGAGACGGAACCCGTTGACCCGGTTGGCCGCCGGCGGTGACGCGGGGACGTCCAACTCGCGCAGCGCGTGCCGCAGCACGGCGATGCCGCGCAGGTAGTCGGCCAGCACGATGTGCTCGTCGTCGGAGTGGTCCAGGCTGCTGTCCCCGGGGCCGTAGGTGGCCATCGGAACGTCCCACTGCTCGGCGAGCACGTTCATGTCCGACGTGCCGGTCTTCACCTTCAGGGCGGGCCGGGCCCGTTGGGCGCGGATGCCGGCCGAGAGCGCGCGCACCACCGGGTTGCGGTGGTCGGCCCGGCAGGCGGCGACGCGGTTGACCACGGTCAGCTCCCCGTCCGGCGTACGCCGCGTCAACTCGCGCAGCAGTCCGTCCACGTCGTACCCCGGTGGGGTGCGGACGCTCAGCTCCGCCTCCGCCTCGATCTGGTCGGCGCGCAGCGAGATGAGGGTCGCGCCGGGCCGGTCGAACGAGCCGTTGCCGCTGTCCGGGCCGAGCAGCTCCAGCAGCGTCGTCCAGCAGCGCACCGCCAACTCGGACGCCTTGGCAACGGGGTTGCTGGGATGGGTGGCCGGCACCGACACCCGGTAGCGCAGGTCGAGTTTGCCCTTGTAGCCGAGCGTGATCGTCGACCAGCCGCTCGGTTCGCCCACCACCACCGCGTCCGGCCGGGGTAGCCGACGTCGGATCTCCCGCGACCCGCGCGACGCGATCTCCTCCTCGACCGCGCCCACCACGACGATCCGTCCGCCGAAGTCCGCCGACGCGGCGGCGCACACCATCGCCGCCAGCGGTCCCTTGGCGTCCACCGCACCCCGGCCGTAGAGCCGGCCGTCCTCCGCCCGGACCACCGGCCCGCCCGGCACCGTGTCCAGGTGGCCGATCAGCAGCACCACCGGCCCGTCGCCCCGCCCGATCTCACCGACCACGTTGCCGACCTGGTCGACGTACGCCGCGAAGCCGAGCTGCCCCATGGCGTCCACCAGGGATCGGGCCAACGCCGCCTCGTGGTACGACGGCGAGGGCGTCTCGACCATGCAGCGCAGCAGCCCGGCCGCGAAGGTGTCGGTGACGCCGCCCGGCCGCGCCTGCGGCGGATCGGGCGCGGGCCGCGCACCTGACGGATCGGGTTCCGTGGCGTCCTCAGGCATCTGCGCTCCTCGTGGTGATCTCGGTGGCGGCACCGGCGAGCGCCGCCCGGACGGGGCCCTCCCGCCGGCCGTCGGCGATCAGCACCCGGCCCACCCCACCGAGTGCCGCCTCGCGGGCGGCGACGAGCTTCATCGCCATCCCCCGGCCCACGCCGGGTGGCAGTCCTGTCGCCGGTACGGCGTACCGGCCCAACACCGACCGTTCGTCTCCCGGGTCGGCGAGCACCCCCGGCGCTCCGGTGAGCAGGACCAGCGTGCGGGCGTCCAGCGCGGCGGCGAGGGCGGCGGCGGCGCGGTCGGCGTCCACGTTGACCGGCCCGCCGTCCTCCCCGAGCGCCGGTGGCGACACCACCGGCACCGCGCCGGCCGCGAGCAGCGTCCGGAGCAGGTCGACGCGTACGCCGATCAGTCGGCCGCCGTGGTTGTCGCGCAGCACCATCCGGCGGCCGTCGACGACCGCCCGGTGTGCGGCGGTACGACGGGCCCGCAGCAGCCCGGCGTCCAGCCCGGTCAGACCGACCGCGTCGACGCCGGCGCGGGCGAGCGCGGCGACCAAACGGGGCTTGACCGCACCGGCGAGCGCGAGCACGACGACCTCCAGGGTGGCCGGGTCGGTGTAGCGGGTGTCCATCCCGTCGTCGGTGACCATCCGCCGCTGCGGTACGCCCAGCCGGTCGCCGAGCGTGGCGATGTCGGCGGAGCCACCGTGCACCAGCAGCACCCGTTGCCCGGCGCGGACCAGTTCGGCGACGTCGGCGCAGACCGCGTCCGCGTCCACCCCGGCGGTGCCGCCGCACTTGACCACGGTCAGCTCGCCCGGCGGGGCGCTCGGGGCGCTCACGCCGGATGCAGGCCGGGGAACTCCAGCCCCAGCCGCTCGGGCCAGCCGTAGCGGACGTTGAGGCACTGCATCGCGTTGCCGGCGCCCCCCTTGACGAGGTTGTCCAGCGCCGCGACGAGCAGCGCCGAACCGCCGTCGGGGTCGACGGCGAACCCCACGTCGCAGAAGTTGGAGCCGGCCAGGATCTTCGGCTCCGGCAGCCGGTACGTGCCGCGCCGCCCGGCGACCACCCGCATGAACGGCTCGTCCCGGTAGTAGCGGCGGTACACGGACCGGGTGGCCACCTCGTCGACGCCGTCGGCCAGCGGTACCCGGCACAGCACCTGCACACCCCGGACCGCCTCCACCCCGGTCGCGGTCATCCGCGCCGGTACGCCCACCGCCTGGGCGATCTCCGCCTGGTGCCGGTGGCCGGTCGGGGCGAAGACGCGCATCGCGCCGCTGCGTTCGGCGTGCACGTTCGCCGCCGACGGGGCGCTGCCGGAACCGCTGGAACCGGTCCGCCCGTCGACGGTCACCTCCCCCGCGCCCAGCAGGCCGGCGTCGGCGAGCGGGTGCAGGGCGAGGATCGCGGCGGTCGCCATACAGCCCGGCACGCTGATCCGGTCGGCGTCGCGGAGCTGCTTGCGGTGCAGTTCGGGCAGCCCGGTGACGAACTCGGGGAGAAGGTCGGGCGCGGCGTGTGGACCGCCGTAGTACCTGGCGAAGACGTCGGGATCGCGCAGCCGGAAGTCCGCCGACAGGTCGACCACCGTGTCGGCCAGGTCGAGCAGGCCACGCATCGCACCCATCGCCAGCCCGTGCTCGGTCGCCAGCAGCAGCACGTCGTGCCGGCCCAGGTCCTCCGGCGCGCTGAAGGTCAGCTCGGTGAGGCCGCGCAGGTTGGGATGGGTGCTGCTGACCCGCCGGCCGGCGAGCCGGCGGGACGTGACGGTGACCAGCTCCACCCTCGGATGCCCGAGCAGCAGGCGGACCAGCTCGCCACCGATGTAACCGGCGCCGCCGACGACCGCCGCCCGGACCGGGCCGGCCCCGGCGGTCACGCGAGCCTCGCCAGGACGTGGTCGACGATCCGACCGGCGACGTCGACGCCGCTGGCGTGCGCCTGCTCGAAGCCGGCGAACTCCACCCCAGAGTTGACCTCCAGGACGTACAGCCGACCCTCCTCGTCCTCGACCAGGTCGACGCCCGCGAGGTCCGCGCCGACCGCGGCGGCGGCCGTGGTGGCCAACTCGACGATCCGATCGGTGAGCCCGCACCGCTCGGTCCGGGCGCCCCGGGCCACATTGGTACGCCAGTCCGCGCTGTGCCGGTACACCGCGCCGAGCACCTCCCCACCGACCACCACGACCCGGATGTCCCGATCCGGTTTGCGGACGTACTCCTGCACGTAGACGATGTGCGCCTGTGGGCCGGGCAGCGCGGCGACGTACTCCAGCACCGTGCGGGCGAGGTCCGGGTCCGGCACCGTCGTGACCAGCCGGCCCCACGATCCGACCAGTGGTTTGACGACGGCCGGGTAGCCGATCGCGGCCAGCGCGGAGAGCGCGGCGTCCGGTGTGGCGGCGAGGGCGGTACGCGGGGTGGGCAGGCCCGCCGCGCGCAGCGCCAGGGACGTGTGCCACTTGTCGGCGCAGGTCTCGATGGCCGCGGCGGAGTTGACGCCGATCACGCCCAGTCGTTCCAGGGCGCGGGCGGCGTAGCCGGCGCGGATCTGGCCGATCTCCCGGTTGAGCACCAGCCGCCACTCGGGCGCCACACCGTCCAGCGGCCACCAGGCCGTCCGGGTGTCGAGGTGGGCCACCGCGACGCTGCGGCGTTCCAGCGCCTCCAGGATCCGCTTGTCGTCCACCCGCAATCGGGACGTGAGCACCGCCACCGAGGCCGGTTCACTCACCCCAGTCCTCTTCGACCTCGGGGGCCGGCGCGAGCGTCACCGGCTGCACCGTGACGACCTCCAGCTCGACCTGGCACTCCGCACACTCGACAAGCTCGCTGAGCCGGGGTGGCTGGGCGAACGACACGTCGGCGGCGCACTCGGGGCAGCGGGCGCTGGTCTGTTCCTGGACTGTCACGGGAGGCTTCCGTTCCTTCGTGGGGGCCGGGGACCGCTCCGACCATAGGAATCCCACCCCTGGTCCCGCGTCCGCGCGCCGTCGACACCCCGGTCAACGCCACGATGACCCGCAGGCGGCGGCGTAACACGGCTGTCGCAGCCGCGTTCGACCGAGTAACATCGCGATCATCGATGTGTTGAATTCACCGGCGGCAGTACGTAAGGCGGGGGAATGTCAATCCGGGTTCTTGTCTGCGACGAATTGCCAATTGTCAGAGATGGCCTCCGTACGCTGCTGGGCAGCGAGCCCGACGTTTCCGTGGTCGACACCACGGATAGCGGCAACCACGCGATAATGTTGGCTCGAACGCACCGGGTCGACGTCATCGTGACCGGCCTGAAATTGCGCGGCATATCTGCCGTCAATCTCATTCACAAAATCAACGCCGAGAAATTGACTCCGCGACCCCGTTTCGTGGTGTTCACCACCGACGACAGCGACGACCTGGTCAGCAGCGTCTTCCAGGCGGGTGTCAACGGGATCCTCATGCCGGACGCGACCTGGGAGGAGGTAGCCGCCGCGGTGCGCGCGGCCGCCGCCGGGCAGACCACCCTCGCTCCCCCGATCGCCGACCGCCTGGTCGACTGGTTCCGGCGTCGACAGCCGTACCCGGAAGAGGTCTTCCAACCGGCGGTGTCCACCCTGACTCCTCGGGAGCGGCAGGTGCTGCTGTTGATGGCGGACGGGAAATCGACCGAGGAGGTGGCGACCGAGTTGTCCATCGGCCTGACCACCGTGCGCACCCACGTCTACCGTCTGCGGTGCAAACTCAACGTCAAGGACCGGGCCCAGTTGGTGTCCTTCGCCTACCGGGCCGGCCTGATGCAGCCCGCCTGAGTGGCTGCGGCGAGCGTCAGACGGTTCCGTCGAGGTGGTCGGCGGGTGCCGACTGGAGCAGCCACGCCAACGGCATCTTGGCGTGCTCCTCGTACGACCCGTCGGCGCCCAGCCGGTGCAGAGTCACTGTCTGCGCGCCATCACGGTCGACCACCCAGTACCGCGGGATGCCCGCCGACGCGTACTCGCGGACCTTGGTCACCGAGTCCATCGCCTCGGAGCCCGGTGACACGATCTCCACCACAAGCGCGATCTCGGTCACCGACGCCCAGACGCTGCGGCCCGGCGGCTTGCGCCACACGCTGAGATCGGGAATCCGGCCACCGTCACCGTCTGGTCCGGAGATGCGGACACCGACGGCCTGCAACACCTGCTCGGCGGGCCAACCAGCCATGATCAGCCAAGCGAAGAGCCGACTGGCGATCGTGGCGTGTTCCGAATCGGGCGGCGGCATGACCGACAGGACCCCCTCGGGGCTGGTCTCGTAGCGGTGGCCGTTCGGGTCGGCGGAGTTCATCGCCGCGACGTCGTCAAGCGTCACGACGGCGGGCATGTGCATGCCAACGGCCTCGGCGCTCATGGCCCACATCCTAACGGCCGGTAGTGGGATCGGCGGTCAGCTCACGCCCGGGCTGCCCGTTGCGCCCGGGTGGCACACTGCCGCCGTGACGACGACCCGGACGACCACCGAGCCGAAGGTGCACGCGTGGCAGCGAGCGCTGGTGGCGGCCGGACTGGTGACCGCCCTGGCTCTGCTCGCCTGGTCGTACCTGACCCGGGGCGACACCATCGTCTTCCGGTTCCTGTGGTTCCCGGTCGCGCTGACCGCGGTGCCGCTGCTGCTCTCGCGGCGGCGGCAGTTCACGTACGCCTGTGTGGCGGTGGGGATCCTGCTGCTCGTCCTGGCCTGCGGGCCCGTCCCGGCCGCGATCCTGCCGGCGGTCCTGGTGCTGCTGGCGATCACCGCGGACCCTCGGTCGTCGCCGTGGCGGGCCCGACTGTCGGCGCTGCTCGGCGCGGCGCTGTTCGCCGCTCCGGTCGTGGCGACGGCCGGAGAGGTGCGCGACTCGCTGACGTCCCCGGCGGTGGGCTTCGTCGTGCACCGCAGCGCGGGTTCCGGGTTCACCGACCTCGTCGAGCGGGGAGACCTGAGCGTGCGCGGCGTGGAGACCCGGCACGCCGACGGCGGCGAGGGTCCGATCAGCTTCGTCGAGTTCGAGCCCGGTCTGTCGACCGACGGGCAGGAGCAGCTCCGTCGTCGACTGACGCAGGGGCCCGGGGTGACGAGGGTCTGCTCGTGGTATCGGAACAACCACCTGCGTTCCGCCTGCTGACCGCGCCGGATCAGCCGCGCGCCGGCTCGTCGCGCATGCTCAGGGCCGTGGCGAGCCGACCTTCCAGGGTCGCGCGTTCCAGGTCGACGCCGGCCTCGTCGGCGACCACGGCGAGCGCCGCGACCACCCGGGAGTGCCCCGCCAGGAGCAGGGCGACCCGGGGCCGCAACGGTCCGTCGGCGTAGACCGCCCCGCCCGGCTCGAACAGCTCGGCCGTCCGCCCGTCGACCACGTCACGGACGATGACCATCCCGTCGCCACTCTTGGTGACCTGGAGCAGACGGGTGCCCTGCGACAGTCGGGCGATCGCCAAGGTCCGGTTCGCGATCGGCGCGCGGTCCTCGAAGCAGTAGACCCCGCCGTCGTACGCGCCGAGGCGCAGCAACGCCCCCGGCGCGCTGATCGGGTGGGCCTCTTCGGCCTCGGCCAGCGTCAGCTCCCGCAGCGCGTCCGCGCCGAGCTGAGCGGCGACGGTCGCCGGCGTTCGACCCCGGACGAGGGTGAGGCAGAAGCCCGGATAGCGGTCCTGCCCCGCCCACGCCCACCGCCGCACGTTCACGCCGCCACGATATCGACGGACCGGGCGGATGCCGGCCGCACGCCGAGCCGCGCGACGCGCGCGGCTACTGTCGAACCATGTCGCTGCGTCCTGACGAGGTCGAGGTGTTCGAGCGCTCCAGGCCCCGGCTGGAGGCGATCGCCTATCGGCTGCTGGGCTCGGCCAGCGACGCCGAGGACGCGGTGCAGGACACGTTCCTGCGCTGGCAGGCCGCCGACCGGGAGCGCGTCGAGACGCCCGAGGCCTGGCTGACGAGGGTGCTCACCAACCTGTGCCTCAACCAGCTCACCTCGGCACGCGCCCGGCGGGAGACGTACGTGGGCACCTGGCTGCCCGAGCCCGTCCTCGCCGGGGACCGGATGCTCGGCCCGGTCGACACCGTCGAGCAGCGCGAGTCGGTCTCGATGGCGATGCTCACCCTGATGGAGCGGCTGTCGCCCAACGAGCGCGCGGTGTACGTGCTGCGCGAGGCGTTCGGCTACCCGCACAGCGAGATCGCCGAGATCCTCGACCTCACCGAGTCGAACTGTCAGCAGATCTACCGACGCGCCAAGCAACGCGTCGCGGTCGACCGCGCGCGGGCCGCCGTGGACGACGCGGCCGCCCGGACGATCGTCACCGAGTTCCTCACGGCGGCCAACAGCGGGCAGATCGAGCGGCTGGTGGAGTTGTTGACCGGTGACGTGACGAGCGTCGGTGACGGCGGCGGCAAGATCCCGGCCCGTACGACGCCGGTCGTCGGCGCGCTGGCGGTGGCGAAGTTCCTGCGCGGCCTCTTCCGGCCCAGCGACGTCAAACGGCACCTGGTGGGCGGCAGCAGCCCCGCCGTCTACGCCGAGGTCGTCAACGGCGGTCCCGGGGTCGTGGTGGTGACCGGCGAGCAGGTCGTCGGCGTCATGGCGCTGGAGGTGACACCCGAGGGAGTCGCGGCGATCCGCGTCCAGGTCAACCCCGACAAGCTCGAACGCGTCACCCGCCAGTGGTCCGTCACCCCACACTCCGAGCCGCTCCTGCACGTCTGGTGACCCAGGTCATAGCCGCCCGCTGTCAGCAACAGCGTCGCCGCCCGGTTCAGGTAGCGACCATCGCCGAGACAGGAGCGCCGCCATGAAGCACCGCATCGTCGTCCTCGGAGCCGGCTACGCCGGAGCGACCGCCGCCGGGCGCCTCGCCCGCCGGTTGCACCCCGACGACATCGAGATCACCGTCGTCAACGCCGAGGCCGACTTCGTCGAGCGGGTACGCATGCACCAGCTCGCCGCCGGCCAGGACCTTCCACGCCGCGAGCTGAGCCGGGTGTACGCGGGCACCGGCGTGCGGGTCCGTCTCGCCCGGGTCACCGGCGTCGACGTCGACCGCCGCACCGTCGCGCTGACCGACGAGCACGGCAGCGACGAGATCCGGTACGACACGCTCGTCTACGCCCTCGGCAGCACGGCCGCCGAGCACGGCGTCCCCGGCGTCGCCGAGCACGCGTACGACATCGCGGGCCGACCGTCGGCGCTGCGGTTGCGGGACCGCCTCGCCCACCTGGCGGCCGGTCAGCGGGTGCTCGTGGTCGGCGGGGGGCTCACCGGCCTCGAGGCCGTCACCGAGATCGCCGAGTCCCGGCCCGACCTCCAGGTCGCGATCGCCGCCCGGGGCGGCCTCGGCGACTGGCTCAACGACCGGGCGCGACAGCACCTGCGGGGCGTCGCGGACCGGCTCGGGATCACCGTCCACGAGCACACCGACGTGGTCCGGGTGGAGCCGGACGGGGTGGTCACCGCCGACGGTACGACGATCCCGGCCACGGTGACCGTCTGGACGACCGGCTTCGCCGTCCATCCCATCGCCGCCGCCAGCGGTCTGACCGTCGGGGCCACCGGTCAGATCGTCGTCGACGAGACCATGCGGTCGGTCTCGCACCCCGACGTGTACGCGGTCGGCGACGCCGGACTCGCCGCCGGGCCGGGCGGCAAGCCGCTACGGATGTCCTGCGCCTCGGGGACCCCGATGGCCTGGCAGGCCGCCGACGCCATCGCCGCCCGGCTGACCGGTCGGACGAAGATGCCGAACGCTCCCCTGCGCTACTTCAACCAGTGCATCAGCCTCGGCCGGCGCGACGGGATCATCCAGTACGTGACCGCCGACGACCGGGCCAAGCCTTCCCTGCTCACCGGCAGGCTGGCGGCCCGCTACAAGGAGGTCGTCTGCAAGGGCGCGGCCTGGGGCATCTCCCACCCGATCCCGTACCCGGTGCGCCGCCACCGCGTCACCGCGACCCGCCGCGAGGCCACCGCGACGGTGTCGTGACCGTCAGGAGAACGTACGGCCTGCCCACGTACGGAAGAAGGTAGGCGCGCACATCAGCTCCGGCGACGCCAGAGCCTGCGGCTGGTACCCGCACACGGACGGACCGCGACGGCTGGCCCCAGCCGTCGCGGTCCGCGTGCGATGTCACCGAACTGGTGACGCCTCAGTGGTCGGTGGCGCAGAGCGCCGTCTCGACGCTCTCGTTCACCGCGGCGAGCATCTGCTCACCGGTCGGCAGGCCGGTCACGGCGATCACGGCCCCACGACCGTCGCGGGTCACCAGGTTGCGGGTCTCGAAGCCCTGGATGTCGCCGCCGTGCCCCCAGGCTTCACCACCGCAGGGCAGCTCGTGGCTGGCGATGCCCAGCCCGTACGCGTACTCGCCGGTCGGCTCGAAGCCGGGCGCGGGCACGGTGGTCATCATGGCCTTCTGCTGCGCGGGCTTGAGCAGCCGGCCGTCGACCAGCGCCTGGAAGAAGGTCCGCAACTCGTCCGGGGTGGAGACCAGTTGGCCGGCGGCCCAGCCCAGCGACGGGTCCATGTCGGTGACGTCCACCCACGGCGCACCCGGGGCCACTGCCACGTAACCGTGCGGGTGCGTACCCCGAAGGGATTGCTCCCCCACGCCGGGCCAGTAGGTGTCGCGCAGGCCGAGGGGCCTGATGATCCGGTTGGTGATCTCCTCGCCGATGGGACGCTCGGTGACCTGCTCGACGATGAGTCCGGCGATGACGTAGTTGGTGTTGCTGTACTCCCACTTCGCGCCGGGCGTGAAGTGCGGGGCGTTGGTCAGCGCGGCGTCCACCAGCCGCCGCGGCTGGTAGTACGAGTGGCTCTTGTCCACGAGGTCCTGCGCCTCGGTGAACAGCACGTCGTCGTAGTCCGGCAGGCCGCTCGTCTGCTGCAACAGCTGCCGTACGGTGATCGTCCTGCCGTCGTTGCCGTGGCCCCGCACGACCCCGGGCAGGTAGTGCTCGACGGTGGCGTCGAGGTCGATGCGACCCTCCCCCACCAACTGCAGGACGACCACGGCGGTGAAGGTCTTGGTGTTGCTGCCGATGCGGACCTGGCCGTCCCGAGGCACCGGGCGGCCCGTCCGAAGGTCGCCGACCCCGGCGGTGTAGTCGCGGACCCGCCCGTCGGGTCCCCGCACGGAGGCGAGGACGCCGGGGAAGCCGCTCTCGCTGACCAGGCCGTCCAGTTGCCGCTGAACGGCATCCCGTGGACCGGCCGGCCGGCCGCTGTCGGTGGCGGCGAACGCGGAGGAACCGGTCAGGACGGTGACGGCGGCCAGGGTCGCGGCGACCGCCCGCAGGGCCCGGCGGCGCGTGGACGTGACGGCGTGCGGCGGCATGACTGCTCCTCTGTTTCGGAAACGCTTCACGCCATCAAGGGTTCAAGAATTCCGATACAGGGACGATCCCCCCAGCTACCCACCTTCGGGTACAGCCTGCGCTACCCGTGCGCGCGGGGCGTTGACCTGGTGAACGGTATACCTCAGGGGAATGTTCATACCGCTGAGGTATACCGCTCTTCGGTGCACCTAGAACCACCCGCTCCAGGGGCGGGTCGAGCACTTCCACGTCCTGCCGGCGTCGTGCGAGACGCAGACCACCAGGATCTTCCCGATGAAGGGAAGGCCGAGGGTGAAGATGTGGATGGTGGTCTTCCGGTACGGCACGCCGGACTTCTCGGCGACGTCGGCCAACGCCCAGCCGGTGTCCGGCGCCGGCACGGTCGCCACCCGGCGCAGCGAGTCGACGTCCTTGCCGTCCAGCAGCGCCCGGATTTCGTCCGCCGTGGGCTCGGCGTCACCCGTGAGCGTGTCGACGGCGTACGGACCCTCGACGGCCATCCCGTTGACCTTCTCGAAGGCCGTCTTCGTCGCGCCGACCGTCGTGTCGCCGGCGAGGTCGAGGGTGCGGATCAGCTCGCCCGTCCGACGCGACAGCAGGCACTCATACACGGACTTCCCCGAGGCCACGCACATGGTCAGGCACCACTCGCGGCCGCCGGGGACGGCGGACGCGAAGAGGACGGTACCGCCGCCGTCCCTGCCGTCGTACGCGCCGTCGGCCAGGTCGGCCATTGTCGTGCCGAGGATGTCCCGGCTGCCGGGCATCGTGCCCAGGACCGTGACACCGTCGACCTTCTCGCCCCCGACGAGCGCGGCGAACTCGTCGACCGTGACGTTCCGACCGCCGGTGTCGACGGCCAGCACGGTGTTCAGGTCACCGACGCTCCGGCCGGTGAGGTCCTCGAACTGTCGGAGCATCATTCCCGGAGCACCGGGCTGGTCGACGACCGTCGTCCGGGCCTCCCCCTCGGCGGCCCGCGACGGCGCGTACGACGCGACCAGCCCGACCACGAGGGTCAGGGCGACGATTCCGACGCGCCTGGTGATGTCCCGCGCTACCAGCGACATGTGACCACCACGCCCAGGCCGGTGGGGGAAAGCCCCCAGTCGCAGTGGCGTTCGAGCCAGTCACCGATGTCGCTGATCGTGTCCGCGACCCACGCGAACACCGACTTGATCGCACCCAAGATGCTGAAGTAGACGACGGTGCCTTCGGGCGTGCCGCCGGCCTCGTCGATGACGTCCTTCGCCGACATGGCGGCGTCCGGCTTGTCGATCGTGCCCAGCACCCGTACCCCGGTGTCGTCCTTGCCGGCCAGCAGTGCCGCGATCTCCTCGGGGGTCCGCTGCTTGCCGTCGTCGACGGCCACGATCGCGCGGTCCACCATCACCTCCGCGCTGCCGGTGACGGCCTGGGCGATGGCGGTGATCTCGCCGATCGTCAGGTCGTTGCCGAGCGCCGGACCGGTGAACCGCCGTACCGAGACGGCACCGGACGGGTCGACGACCACCTCGTCCGCCATGATCGTGTCGTCCGCGCCGTACGGCTCCCAGGCGAACGTCCACTGTCCGCCGGCGCAGCGGAACCGGCCGTACTCCCGGCCCTCCGGCTCGGTCCCGGTGCGGACGACCCCGCCGCGCTCGTCGACGTACTGGACCACGCAGTCGGCGCCCTTGGTCGGCGGCTTGTCGGTCTGCGCCAGCGCCGTGGTGGACGTGGCCAGCACCGTTGCGCCGGCCACTCCCAGCACCGCGAGGCGGCGTGCCAAGCGACTCATCGAACACTCCATTCCTGGTGGGAAACTCGTGTCCGAAGAGTGCCGAGCCGCCCTGAAACGGCCCGGAAACCGCGCGGAAAGCGGGTCGTCAGCCCGACCGGGTGGCGTCGAGCTGCCCGAGGTCGGCGCGGACCGCGTCGGCGCCGGCGTCGCCGAGTTCGTCGAGGATGCGCAGCGCGCGGTGCCACGCGGCACGTGCGGCGGCCAGGTCGCCGAGGGCCCGATGGCTACCGCCGAGGTTGACGTACGTGCTCGCCTCGGCGTACCGGTCGTGGACCTGGCCGAAGAGTTCCAGGGCCCGCTCGTAGCACGCGACGGCCTGTCGGTCGTCGCCGAGTTGGTGGTGGGCGTGGCCGAGGCTGTCCCAGGTGTCGGCCTGACCCTGGACGTCGTCCACCTCCTGCAACATCCGCAGCGCCTCGCCGCAGGAGGTGAGGGCGCGGTGGTGGTCGCCGAGCAGCCCTTCCTGCCAACCGACCGCGTTGAGGGTGTACCCCTGCCCGGCCCGGTTCCCGGCCCGCCGGAACAGGGTCAGCGCCCGTTGGGAATGGCCGAGCGCGTCGCGGATGTCCCCCCGCCGCTCGGCGAGCTGACCGAGGTTCAGGCAGGTGTGTGCCCGTCCGGCGTCGTCGCCGACCTCGCCGAACAGGTCGAGCGCGCGCCGCAGGTGGTCGTCGGCCTCGTCGTAGCGGCGCAGCCGGGAGCAGGCGAGACCGAGGCTACGGTGCGCGTGCCCCTGCCCGGCCCGATCCCCGATGCGGGACGCGGCGGCGAGGGCGATCCGCTGCGTCCCGAGCCAGTCCTGCCAGTGTCCCTGCCGGTGCAGGTAGCCGGCCATGCACCAGGCGAGTCGCCAGGCGTGCCCCTCGAACCCGGACCGCGCCGCGAGCGGCACGGCGGCCAGCAGGACGGGGATCTCGGCGGCGAACCACGCCGACGCGGCCGACCGGTTCCGCGGGGCCTCCGGCGTCACGCCCGCGAGCGGCGCCGGCAGGCTGATCGTGCTGAAGTGCGGATGCAGCGCCAGGTCGGCTACGTGCGCGGCGTGCAGGCAGTGGTCGAGCAGCCGGTGGACGGCGGCACGGCGGTCGGCCGCCGGCTCCGCCTCGTCGGCGAGACCGGTGGCGTACGCGCGCAGCAGGTCGTGGTACGCGTACCGCCCGTGCCTGTGCTCGGCGAGGAGATTCGCCCGGGTCAGCTCGGTGAGCAGGGGGCCGACCGCCTGCGGGGTGCAGCCGGCGAGGCTGGCCACGGCCGGCGCGGCCACGTCCGGTCCGGGGTGCAGGCTCAGCAGCCGGAACAGCCGGACCGCCGGTGGGCTGAGGATCCGACACGACCAGGAGAAGACCGCCCGGACGTCGGTGGTCGCGTCCCCGCCGTGGAAGGCGTCCAGACCGCCCAGCTCGTCCGCCACCGCGGCCAGCGAGAAGCGCGGGTTGGTGGAAGCCCGGGCGGCGACGATGGCGAGGGCGAGGGGCAGCCGCGCGCAGCGGTCCGCGATGTCGTCGGCCGCGGCGGGTTCCTCGGCGACCGGACGCGCGCCGAGTCGACGGACGAGCATGTCGCGGGCTTCGTCGGGGCTCAGCAGGTCGAGGACCACCGGCTGGGCGCTCTCGGTGACGACAAGTGGGACGAGCTGGTCGCGGCTGGTGACGACCACGAGGCAGTCCGGCGAGCCGGGCAGCAGCGGCCGCACCTGGTCCGCGTCGCGCGCGTTGTCCAGCACCACCAGCAGACGCCGGCCCGCCACGACCGTCCGGTACCGGCTCACCATCGAGTCCGCATCGCTCGGCATCCGTGCGGGCGGAACGCCGAGCGCTTCCAGGAACCCGCGCAGCACCCGCATCGGATCGGTCGGCGTTGCCGCCGGATCGAAGCCGCGCAGGTTGACATAGAGCTGCCCGTCGGGGAAACGCTGGGCCACGCGGTGCGCCCAGTGCACGACGAGGGCGGTCTTACCGACGCCGGCGGTGCCGGACACCACCACCGCGCCGCCGCGGTCGAGCAGCGCGTCCAGGGCCGCCAGCTCCGCCGCACGTCCGGTGAACGTGGGTACGGGCGGAGGCAACTGTGCCGCCACCGCCCGTACGGGCACGGTCGGGGCCGGGATGGCCGGGGCCGGCGCGGCGATCGCGGCGTCCTGGCGCAGGATGGCCGCCTGGAGCTCCTTGAGCCGTGGGCTCGGGTCGATGCCAAGCCCTTCCCGGAGGGCGTCGCGCAACCGCCGGTACGTGGCGACCGCCTCGCCCTGCCGCCCGTCCCGGTACAGCGCGAGCATCAGGTGGGCGTGCAGGTGCTCGTCGAAGGGGTGCTGTCGGACGAGCCGTTCGAGTCCGGGGACGAGTCGCGCGTGCTCCCCGGCGCCAAGGCGCGCTTCGGCAAGTGCTCGCTCGGCCTCCAACCGCAGGCTGGCCAGGTGTTCGGCCTGCTCCTCGAGCCAGGGCGAGCCGGTGACGTCGGCGAGCGGCGGGCCACGCCACAGTGCCACCGCGGCGGTCAGGCGGGCCACCCGCTCGGCCCGATCCGTCGTACGCCGAGCCAGGTCGAGCAGATGCTCGGCGGCCTGGACGTCCGTCGACTCCGGCCCGGTGTCGAGCAGGTAACCGGGCCGACGCGCCACGATCGATCCGGGCTCGCCGAGCACCCCGCGCAGGTAGGAGACGTGGCGTTGCAGCGTGTTCTCGGCCGTCGCGGGTGGACGCTCACCCCAGACCACGTCGACCAGTCGGTCGACGCTCACCACCCGGCCCGCGTGCAGCGCCAACGTCGCCAGGACCGCCTTGCGGCGTACGCCGTTCACCGCCTGCGGACCGTCGGCGACGACCACCTCCACCGGCCCGAGCAGCCGGACGCGTACGCCCGAGCCCGCGATCGATGTCACCGGCTCAGGCTAATTCCGCAGGCCGCAGCCCCGATCTGTTCGTCGCGCACTGGACACGAGGTCAGCCTCGGCGGGCGGCCCGGCGGATCATCTCGTCCGTCTCCGGGTCGGCCATGAGCTCCCGGACCTCCTGGGCGCAGCGGCAACCCGCGGCGATCCTGGCAGCCCAGGTGAGCGCCTCATCGCGGGTGGGCACCTCGACGACCGCGAACCCGCCGATGACCTCCTTGGTCTCCGGGTAGAGGCCGTCGGTGACCGACCCGTCCGTCGCGACGATGCTGGCCCGCTGACGTTCGAGGCCGCCGCCGAAGACCCAGACGCCCGCGTTGACGGCCTCCTGGACCACGGCGTGCGACGCCTTACCCACGTCGGGCCAATCCTCGGCGGGGATGTGGTCCATCGCGCCGTCGTTGAACGAGATCAGGTACCGCGCCATGTCGGAACTCCCCTCTTCCGGGCGGCCCTCACCGGCCGCCTCCACCCTTACCACGAACGACCCGACCTCGATTCGACAGCGGCGCCGCGCCCGTGACGAGGCCCGGATCGCCGCCGCACTGGCCGCGAGTGGCCGGCTGGTCCCTGACGCGTACACACCGACGTGGAGGGTCCTGGCCGACGTGGAGGGCAACGAGGCTGCGTCGCCACCTGGGTCGGCCGGTCGGTTGCGGAGCCCGAATTCGAAACCGCGACTAGGCGCGCCGATACCGGGCGAACAAGAAGCCGGAATCTGTGAGGAGCCCGTCGAGTCGCATTGCCCGGAATCCCCCCGCCGCACCGGCCAGGAGAGACGTTGCCCCGCCCACGAGGTGCGGCGACAGCGTCAGGCAGAGCTCGTCGACGAGTCCCTCATCCACCAGTTGAGCGAGCACCCGGGGGCCACCCTCGCACAGGACCTTGATGAGACCGCGCCGTTTGAGCGAACCGAGGGCCACGGACAGCTCGACCCGCTCCTGGCCCGCAATGAGTAGCACGGCACCCGCGTCCTGAAGCCGGCGCCGCCGCCATGCGGGTGCTGATTCGGTGGTGATGACAAGAGGGGCCGCCGAAGCGCCGGAGAACACGGGCGACAGTGGATCGAGGTCAGCGCGCGCAGTGATGATCGCTAATGGTGGAGCTTCATTGCCGCATCGGCGCATTCTCCTCTCGCGCAGCTCCGGCGGAAGTCGCACGGTCCCGTACTGTTCACTTCGTACGGTGCCAGAGCCAACCACAACGACGTCCGCCAATTGACGGAGTTCGTCGTACACCGCGCGATCGCTCCGCGAGCCGAGCGGCCCACTGACACCGTGAACCGCAACCGCCCCGTCCAAGGCCATGATTCCATTTACGCGGACGTACGGCGCGGCGAGACCATCCGGGTAGGCATACACATCGGAAAGCTCCTCTTCCCGCACGAACCTCGGCTCGGGACCTCGGTGCCACAGTAGATCCATACGGCACATCCAAGCACAGGCCAAAGCACGAGTGAAGCCAGTACCAAACACTTACACCGATACGCCACACAACCAACTCGCTGGATGATTCGCCACACTTTACAATCCCCACCGTCGCCGACCGAGGGCGACGCGTTATAATCCCAAACGCCCGAAAGTCGGCGGACTGGGCGAAACAACAAGCCGGGTCGTGATCGTGCCCCACTTTCGCGGTTCTTATGTTGCAGGAGAAAGTGACGTGATGGACGCGATGGAACTACTATGGCCACTTGAATCTGACTCGACGGCGTCGACCCTGTCCGATACGGATCTCCTCTCATTCTATTCGTATCCGGAGCCGTTGAATGCGCCATACATCCGCGCAAATCTCGCGAGCACCGTCAACGGAAACGTGGCCGCCGCCGGGCAGTCGGCCGGAATAGCATCGCACGCGGACAGGATTCTGTTCGGCCGCCTACGGCGGCTCGCCGACGTCATCCTCGTAGGCGCCGAGACGGTCCGGGCCGAGGACTGCCGGGGCGCGAGAAGGCGGGACGACGTCCGTGCATTCCGTCTTGCCCGCGGCCAGTCAGAGGTTCCGCCTGTCGCCGTGGTGAGCGCGTCGGCAAACCTACGACCCGACAGCCGGCTGTTCACCGACACCTACGTGCCTCCCATAGTTCTCACCACCGAGGCTGCGCCCAAGGAGAATGTTGCTCGACTGCGGGCAGCCGGCGGAGACGTGCTGATCGCTGGGGAGACACGCCTTGACATCGACCGCCTCAACGAGATCTTCGCGGCTCGCGGCCTGATGAGGGTCCTGTGTGAAGGAGGGCCGACTCTGCTCGGTTCGCTGATAGCCGCACGCGCGGTGGATGAGCTGTGCCTGACGATCACACCCTTCGTCGGCGGCGCACAGAACCTGTCCGCCGGGCCGGAGGTTGAACCGTCGGCGATGCAACTCGTCTCGGTGCTCACTTCCGAGGGAAGCCTGCTGCTGCGGTATCGCCGTGACGACGAGGCACCGTCGCCTCAACGGGCCGGCAAGTGACGGGGGGTGGCATCGTGATCGTCGCGGAAAACGGGCCCTGGGACCGGTCCTCGTCACGTCTCAGGGGCCGACGAAGCAGGACGACCAGCTTGCTGACTCCGCATCCCAGGTGAACCGTCGGCAGCGGTGCTGCCACTTCACCACGTCCGCCTCCCAGAACTCGAACGTTTCCGGAAGCAGTTGGAACGCCCGCCACTTGCCGGGCCGAGGAACCACCACGTCCGCATACCGGGAACGGCAGTCCTGATAGGCCACGTTGAGTTGATCTGGGGTCTGCGGGCGTCCGTCCGCCGAAGCACGGACCAGCAATCGCTCCGGCAGCGGCGCCTCGGAGAACAGTGTGTCGGCGAGTTCTTCCGACGCGAGACGGGCCGGGCCCTCGGCACGCCACTGCCTGACCTTCATCCAGAATGCCGACATTGCGGCGTAGGGCACCGCCATCAGATCGCGACCTTTCCGTGACTCAAGCGACGTCGCGAAGTAAAGTCGGTCGTCCCGAAGAAACAGCAGCACCGTGCGGCAGCCGACCTTGCCTGCCGCATCCGCAGTGGCCAGACTCACGGCGTTCGACCAGGGCCCGGTCCTCGCCGCGTCGGCGATCCACGCGCGGGTGAGCCGTATCGGGTCCGACGTGGCGAGCAGAGCGTCCTCGTCATCGGCAGGGTCGATATTCAAGAGCCATTCCTCCAGACATACGTCCTGACACCGGCCGCCGGAGTTATTCGGGGTCGGGCCGAACCTCGTCAGGCAGCGCCCGCAGTTCCGCACGTACCATCGCGGCTTCGGGCGCCCCGAGCCGCTCGAATATCGCCAGACTCGTCGTCCAGTACGGCACTGCATGCCGGGGTCCCAGTCGAAGGCTCGCAACGTGGCCCAGATTGTACAGAGTTCCACCTTCGCCGTACACGTCATTCACCTCGCGCCGAATAGCGAGCGCCTCCAAGAAATACCGGTACGACTGCTCGGCGTCGTTGCTGTCGCGGTAGAGCTCGCCGAGACTGTCCAAGGTGAAACCCTCTGCCATCCGGTTGCCGGTGGCTCGCCAGATCTCAAGGGCGGCCCGGCAGCTGGTGATGGCTTCCTGCCGATTTCCGAGATGAGCTTCGGACTTGCTCAGGCAGTAAAGCGCCCATCCCTTCCGGTAATCGTCATCCAGTTCGCGCGCGATTCGGAGCGCTTGCCGGGCGCTTGATGCCGACATTTCGTATCGCGTGGCGTGCAGATATGCGAATCCGAGGTTGTTGAGCGTGCGCGCCTCTCCGGATCGGTCTGCGGCCAAGCGGTGCAGTTCAAGGGCCAGATTCAAGCTCTCGACGGCCCGGTCCAGGTCGTGCCGTTCCCACAGCACACCGCCCAGCCCGGTGAGCATCCATGCTTCGCCCTGCCGGTTCCCGGCGAGACGGGCGGCGTCCAGACCGAAGGTGTGGCTCTCCTCCCAGTCGGTCCAGTACTTTCGCAACTGATAGAAGCCCCAGGAAGCATCGGCGATCTGCCAACAGAGGTCGTACGACCCCGATCGCAGCGCATCCTCGCAGGCCGCCAGCAGGTTCACGCGCTCGGCCTCGAACCAGTCGAGTGCTGCGGCCCGGGTCAGGTCGGGCACGACGCCGCCCCGCGTCGCTGCCCGCCAGGGCCGGATGCGGGTCGGGATCAACCGTTCCTCGGCCGACGTCGCCATGGCGAGGTACCACTCGAGCAGCCTCTGCCGAGCCGCCCGTTGACTCTCCTCAGGTTCTTCGTCGGTGCAACGCTCCCAGCAGAACTCGCGGATCAGGTCGTGCATCCGGTAACGCCTCTCGGTGCCGGGAACGATGTCCACCAGGTGCACGTCGACGAGACCTTCGACCGTCTGCTCCGTCCGCTCGGACGATATATCGAGCAAGGCCGCTGCCGCGGGCAGCGAGAAGTCCGGCCCCACGCACAGACTGAGAAGCCTGAAGATGTGCCGAACTTCGTGGCCCAGGGTCTGGTAGGAGAGGTTGAAGCCTGCCCGAACCTCGACATCACCCACGGCCAACTCGTTGAGCCGGCCCCCCTCCACGAGCAGGCGGTGCAACAGGTCGGCGATAGCCAGATTCGGTCGGACGACGAGTCTGACCGCTGCGATCCGCAGAGCCAGTGGAAGATAGCCGCAGGCCGCAGCGAGACGCTCGGCCTCTTTGCGTTCAGCGGCCACACGTGTGGCGCCGCAGATGTTGGCCAGCAGGTCGACCGACTCGGCGACACTCAGTCCGTCGAGCATCATGAGATGAGCACTGTTGCTCACCGCCAGTTCAGGTAGGCGAGTTCGGCTGGTCACCAGTACCAGGCAGCGGCCGCTGTTCGGCAGCAGCGAGGTCACCTGCGCGGCGGCGGCCACGTTCTCGATCAGCAGCAGCACACGTTTCCCGGCAAGAAGACTCCGGTAGAGATTGAGTTGGTCGCTGAGGCTCGCCGGGATCACCTCCGGTGCCACGCCCAACGCTCGTAGGCACGACTCAAGCGCATGGTTCTCGGACGCCGTGTACGACGGACCGTACGCATTCAGATCCAGATAGAGCTGAGCGTCCGGGAAGGAGGGTGTCAACCGGTTCGCCACATGGATCGCGAGAGCGCTCTTGCCCATGCCGGCGATCCCACTGACAGTGAAGATCAGATTGCCGGTCCACTCCGACTCGACCGCCGTGAGGACCCTGTCGATCTCCGGCTGCCGTCCCACGAAATGTCCCGTGTCCGGCGGCAGTTGGTGCATCGCGGTAGGCCGGAAGGGTGGCGCCGCACCAAAGTACTGATGGACCGTGTGACCCTCGCCGATCACAACGCCCTGTCCTTCGGAGGCGGCGATCTCATAGCGAGGGCCGCCGGAGTGGTCGTCAGCCAACACCGCGCTCCTCAACAGAAGGCTTCTAGTCGGAATTCCAGACCCCGCCGCGTATCACGGCGCGGCGAATTTTGCCGGTGGGTGTGCGCGGCAGCCTCGTTACGAAACGGACCTCGCGAGGAATCTTGTGGCCCGCCAGGCGCTCGGCCAGATAGGTCCTGATCGAATCCTGATCCTCCACGACCGGAGTCCGGTGAAAGGACGGGATGACGAAGGCCACGAGCATTCGTGCTCCCCTGGCGTCTGGAATGGTCGCAACCGCCACCTCCCGCACCGACGGATGGCTGGCGAGCACATTCTCGACCTCGATGGGTGAGATGTTCAGACCGGCGACTATCTCAAGATCGTCTGAACGCCCCAGGTGGATATATCGTCCGTCCCGCCTTCGGCGCGCCATGTCGGCCGTCGCCAACCAGCCCTCCACCAGGACGCTCTCGGTCTCAGTTTCCCGGTTGAGATATCCCTGCATGACGGTGGAACCTCGGACCCAGAGATGCCCCTCACACTCGCCACCGTCCGGCGGCGCAGGACGGCCGCTGTCGTCGCGCAGCTCCACCTCGTATCCGGCCAGCGGAGACCCGACCGTGCCCAGCTCGTTGTCCGCAACGGTATTGGCGCAGAATGCACCGCCCACTTCGGTGGAACCGAGCATGTTGAGAACGGGTGCGTCGATCAGACCACTCGTACGCTCACCCAACGCCACGGTGAGCGGCTCGCCCGCCGAGATCGCCACCCGCACAGTGGCGAACTGGTGCGGATCCCCCCGTGACAGGAGCGTGGAGTAGACCGATGGAACTGCGAACAGCACGGTGACACGTCGGCGCGCGATGAGGAGAGGAACGTCGCTGACATCCAGCCACAACCGGCGCAACACCACCGCGGAGCCAGAGTGCAACGGATAGACGAATGAATTTCCGAAGCCGTAGGGGAAATACAGCTTCGACGTTGACAGCAGCACGTCACCCTCGGCGAGTCCGAGCATGCCGTCCCCCACGGCGGCATGATAGGCGACCAGGTCCGAATGTCGGTGGATGGCGCCTTTGGGTGTTCCCGTCGTGCCCGACGTGTACTGCACGTACAGCGGCGCGTCGGCGCCGACCGGTGCGGCGACCTCCGGACTTGCGTCTTGGGCCAGGCCCACCAGGCGCTCGGCGCTGATTGTCGGAGCATGCGGCATGAACCGGCCGCTCAACGCGCCCTCGGAGACGATCAGGTCCGGCTTGCAGTCATGGACATAAAAGGCATGATCATTCGCCGGCAGGTCCGGGTTGACGGTGATTGCCACAGACCCGAGGCGAGCAGAGGCGAGAAACGTGACGATCCACTCGACACCGTCCGGCAGCACCACGAGAACTCGGCTTCCGACGGTTACCCCCTGCGTCTTGAGCACAGCCGCGACCCGTGCGGCCATGTCATGGACCCAGCCGTGCGTGTAGGTCCGGTCGTCGACGTGGTAGGCCGGGCGACTGTGCCAGCCCTTGCTGAGCATGAGGTTCGCCAGGTCCTCGGCGGCGTTCATCCCGCTTCACCCGCGTCGGATCTGGTATCGAAGGTCTGCGTCACCTGCGCATGATCGCCCACGACAACCCCTTGACCGTGCCGGACATCGACCACGTACTTGGCGTTCGCCGGCGCAGCCTCGTCCACCCGGTCGGAAGAGGCGGGCTCAGCAGCGGCCGCGACACGCCACCGCGCCAGGTCCTCGCGCACATGATGTCGGACCACGTCAGCGGTGCAGTTTCCGGGAGCTGCGGGGTCGAGTATCGAAAAGTGATTTCCGACCACGGTCGAGGCTCCGGGGAAGGCGCCCTGCGCCGAAGCAGGGAGAACAATTCGGTCCGCATCACCGGCATATACATGAATTGGGATGGGACACTCATGGTCAGTGACCTGATCGGCGTTGACAATGCGTTGGACCACCGTTCTGGTGGTGTTCGCCACCTGCCTGTCGAGGACCTCCAGGGAGGCGGCCTGAGGATGCCGGTTGTACCGGAACGCGCGACGCACGGAACGCATGTAGTCGGAGCCGTTGTTCGGGCAGGCCAGCATCACCACGGAGAATATTCGGGACAGCTCGCTTGCCCGCCCCTGCGACACCATCCACGCGAAAAAACGCTGGAGAATCAGGCCGCCCTGGCTGTGCGTCACGATTGCGACAGCATCTTCGGCCGACAGATTGACGGCGTACTGTGTCGCAAAGGTCTGAGCAATGTCGTCATGGTCCGGTACCCGGGTGGGGGAGAACGGCAGGACCGGACGTTTCGGTGAAGCGTAACCGAAAGGCCGGATCCGCAGCCCCTGGAGAGCCTCGTCACGGGACCAGACGTCAACGAGCTTGTCCCACGTGGAGGGCGACGACCAGAAGCCATGAATCGTTACGAGGGTCGCGTCCATGTCTTCCGGCTCCTCGTCCGCAACGGCGAAGGCGCCGGTGAACGCCACCGCGATGTTGACCTGTCGTGATGACCGCCACGTTTTTGGAGAGCATACTCAGCCGCGAAAGACCTGACCATCCCCCGACGAACCGCTGGCCGGACCGGGAAAGCGTGGGAGCAAATCGATGGGGCGACCCCGCCACCGGCGTCGCACCTCGTCTGCGCCGACGGGACCTGTACGCAAGCCGCTGAGCGGCGGACCTGTGGGGCGGGCGGGACTCGAACCCGCGACCGAGGGATTATGAGTCCCCTGCTCTAACCGGCTGAGCTACCGCCCCGGAACCGCGCGGATCTTATCCCGCCCGGTGGATCACGGGCCAGCAGCGACCTGACCCCACCTCATCACCGCCGTCGTTTCAGCAGCACGATGGGCATCGCGAGGATAACAGTGAGCACCCATCCGACCGCGATGACGCCCCAGAACCATGCCTCGTCCGGATCGGTGTCGTCGGAGAGGGTGGCGAAGGTCAACAACAGGGTGAAGCCGCCCATGACCAGGGTTCCGAGTCCGCTGAGCACCATGACCAGTTTCTCCCACCACGGACGTCGGGCGGTCCCGGCTTCTCGGGCGATGGGCCTCGGCTGCGGGATCTGGTCGGGGGTGCGGGCCGGCATGGCGACGTGCCGGTCGGCCGGCACTCCGGCGTCGATGGCCGCCATCGTCCCCGGCGACAACTCGAGCATGGTCGGTTCGATGTGCAGCGTGATGGCATCGGCGCCGATCAACTGTCGCGCGCCGTCCGGCCAGGTGAGCATGACGGAGCAGTCGTCGTACCGGACGGTGAGCGGTCCTTCCGCCCCCAGGTGGCTCACCCCGAGGTCGCCGACGCGGAGGCCGCCGGCACCTTCCCTGGCGCGGTACGTGGTGCCGTCCACCGTGTCGGTGGAGTGGGTGGGCGCGGCGACGAAGCCGGCCCAGTCAGCGGTGAGCCCGCGCGGCACCATGAGCAGCGCGGAGCCCATCACCTCGCCGGCGACCGCGTGCAGGTCGGCGAGGTCGACGGCCTTCAACTCGGCCCGGTGCTCGTCGATGGTGAGGTTGGGTTCCCCGGTGAGCACGTTCAGGGCGTACCCGGGAAGTCGCGCGGCATCGACCTCGGCGGTGCCGAGCAGGTCCTCGCGCTTGGCCACGGTGGCGTCCAGGTCGGCCTGCTCGATCCGGCCGACCCGCAGCTTGGCGAGTACGTCGACGAAGCCGCCGAGAACGGCGTCCTGCTTCTCTGCCAGCGCGTCGGCGAGCGCCCGCAGCATGGCGTTGCCGTCGCCGCGCGGGTCGTACCCGGTGGTGGTGGTGTAGGAGAGGCCGGACTCCTGGCGTAGCGACCGGTACAGCTCCCGTTCCAGCACCCCGGAGAAGACGGCCGCGGCGGCGCTGCGCCGCACCACGGCGTCGAGCACCACGGCCCGGGTGCCGTGGACGAAGTACGCGGGGGTCTGCGGCAGCGCCGACGAGGCAGCCGGGACCGGTTGGCGTGTCCCGCTGGGCAGCGACAGCCGAAGGTCGGCGGGCACCTGGTCGCCGCAGATCCACAGCACCGCGTTCTCCCGGGTGAACCAGCGGGCCGTCCACTCGCGCAGGTCGTCGGCGGTCAGCGCGTCCAGCCCCCACTCCGGGTAGCTGCTGAGCCCGAAGTCCCGGGCCCCGTGTCGCCACAGCGGGATGTCGTCGATCGCAGCGGCGCCCCGGCTGCTCCACTCGGTGCGCAGGATGTCCTTCTCGACGTCGAGTCGCCCGACCGGCAGGTCGGACAGGTGCCCGCAGACGGCGGTCAGGAACGCCGCGATGTCGGCCTGGGAGCCCTGGGTGTGGAACATGGTGAACGCCGGGGCGGTCACGCCGTTGACGTGGTAGTCGGCCAGGCCGAGCGGCGCGAGCGCCAGGTGCTCGACGAGGTGGGTGATGCCGGCGCGGGCGAGCGTCTCGTCGGCGGTGCCGACCCGGAAGGTCAGTCCGGCGCGCATCGGCCCGCCGGTGGGGGCGAGCAGCGTGGGCACCCCGTCCACGTCCAGGTGCTGGATCACGACTGACCACCCTTCGCGTACGCCTTCGCGCGGTACTTCGTGTAGCCCTCGGCGTCGTCCGCGTACGTCCAGGGGAATTCGGAGCCGAGGTTGCCGAGTGCTCTGAACTGGCTGGCCGCCGCGGACCACTGCTCGGTCAGGCTGAACATCAGCGCGAACGACGAGCGGACCCAGACCCAGCCGGGCCGGTCGACGAAGTCCGGGTGCAGCACGGACCGCTGCCCGGCCTGCATGATCTCGTCCACGACGGCTGCGCTGCGTACGTACGCGGTGCGTTCCCGCTCCGTGTCGAAGTCGAGCCAGCGTTCCAGGTGCGCCTCGGCGAGCACCACGGCGTTGGGCGCGCCGTCGGGCGCGGCCTGCGCGCACTCCCGGGCGAACGCGAAGGCGCGGTCCCAGTCGCCGCTCCACTTCGGGCAGAGCTGCTGCAGCAGCGTCGCCTGGGCGGGCGCGTGATGGGGGTGGTGCGCGGCGAGTCGGTCGTAGCGGCGGCGCGCCTCGTTGTGCCCCAGTTGCAGACCCCGGGCGATGGTGATCCGTTGGGTCCAGGCGGCCGCGTCGTCGGGGAACCGGGCGGTGACGTCGATGAGGACCCGCTCGGCACGGCGCAGGTGGTCGTGGAACTGGTCGAACTGCTCCCGGCTGACGTACCGGGCCCGGTAGGCGCTGCGGATCCGCCAGCCGGCGCGGATCAGGTGGTTACCCAGCAGCGTCCCGGCGAGCGGGTCGGTCGGGTCCTCGTCGTACACCCGGCGCAGGAACGGCTCGGTCCCCTGCTTGTCGCCGGCCGCTGCGACGAGCAGCGTGCGGCCGTCCGGCGCGCGGTCCGCGAACACCGCCCGCACCGCGGGCCAGTCGGCGGCGTCGAGCGCCTTGTAGAGGTCGCTGACCTCGGGGTACGCGTCGGCGACGTCGAAGGTTGGCGCCGGGAGGGTGGCGGGCATGGCGGGGATCATAAGTGATCAACTACGGCTGCGGTGCCCCCGTTTTCGGCGTCAGGTCAGCCGGCGCGCAGCTCCCCGAGCACCGCGCCCGCGGCACGCCAACCACTGGCGAGAGCGCCCTGGATCGATGGGCTGTCCCGGTGGTCACCGGCCACGAACAGCCCCTGCCCGAGCGCGACGGGCTTGCGCAGCCGCCCCTGCGGGGGCGGGGCGGCGGGCAGCGCGTCCGGTATGGACACGGTGGTGAGGTGCGTCCAGTCGGCGGTGGATCGTCCGTACAGCCGGGTCAACTCGGTCCGGATGGTCGGTTCGGGCGGGGCCGTCGGACCGACCACCGAGGTGGCCACGAGATGCCGACCCGCCGGGGCGTAGGTCGGGCCGGCGTTGCTGAGTACCACCGTGTTCGCCACGATCTCCCGGCGGTCGCCGTCGACGAGCAGGATCGGCTCGCGAAGCGGCGGTTCGGGAGCGCTGTGGTAGTACGTGGTGTAGCTGTCCATCCGTACCGTCGACAGAGCCGGCAGCAGCGCGGCCGCGGCGGGCGGGTCGACGGCGACCACGACGGCCCGGCATCTGATGTCGCCGGCCTGCGTGCGGACCAGGCCGGGCGCGACCTGCGCGACCGGGGTGTCCAGGTCGAGCAGGTCGACCGGGAGCGGCTCGGCGATGGCCCGGGGCAGCGCGGCCATTCCGTCGGCGGGCAGGCCGATGCGGCCCCGGGCGAACGAGCGCAGCACCATCGCGAACACATGGCTGGAGGTCGCCAACTCCCGGTCGATGAACACACCGGACAGGAACGGCCGCAGCAGCTCCTCGATGATCGCGTCGGAGAGACCGGCCCGGCGCAGCGCCGTCTCGGTGCTGGTCTCCGGCGCGGCGAGCAGCCGGGACGTCGGCAGCGTGGCGGCCCCGGTGGCGAGCGCGGCGAAGCGGAGCCGGTCGAGCAGCGAACCGACTCCGGCGAGCGCGCTACGCGGGCCGCCGCTCGGCTCGCGCAGCGGGTTGACCAGCCGCAGCAGGTCGTCGCCCTTACGGACCAGCACGCCGGAGGTGAAGTAGCCGAGGTTCAGGCGGTCGGTGTCGAGCAGCGTGCCGAGCTTCGGGTAGGCGGTGTTGAGCACCTGGAAGCCACGATCGATCAGGTACCCGTCGACGACGTCGGTGGCGACCCGACCGCCGAGCCGACCGCCGGCCTCCACCAGCCGCCAGGGCACGCCGGCGCGGTGCAGCCGGCGGGCGGCGGCGAGGCCCGCCAGGCCGCCGCCGACGACCACCACGTCGGTCTCAGCCAGCATCGCGCGCCTCCCGCTCGCCGTTCGTCCGGGACAACCGGCCCGGCCACCAGATCTTCGGCCCGATGTCGTACGCGAGCGCGGGCACCAGCAGCGACCGGACGATGATCGTGTCGATCAGTACCCCGATCGCGACCGCCGTACCCAACTCGACGAGCACCACCAGGGGCAGCACGGCGAGGGCGGAGAACGTCGCGGCGAGCACGATGCCGGCGGAGGTGATCACCCCGCCGGTGACGGCGAGGCCGGCCAGCACACCGGCCCGGGTACCCCGCTTGACCGACTCCTCGCGGACCCGGCTCATCAGGAAGATGTTGTAGTCGATGCCGAGCGCGACCAGGAACACGAACGCGAACAGCGGGAACGACGAGTCCACGCCGGGAAAGCCGAAGACGTGTCGGAACAGCAGCGCGCAGAGCCCGAGGGTGGCCGCGAAGCTGAGCAGCACGGTGCCGATGAGCAGCAGCGGCGCGAGCAGGGCGCGCAGCAGCAGGGCCAGGATCACCGCGATGACCACCAGCACCACCGGGATGATGACGTTCTGGTCGCGCTTCGCGGCGTCCGAGGTGTCCACGTTGATCGCGGTGAAGCCGCCGACCACGGCGTCCGCGCCGGGCACCCGGTGTACGGCCTCCCGCAGCTCACGGATGGTCCGCTCCGCACCGTCACTGTCCGGTGGGTCGGTGAGGGTCGCCTCCAGCTGCACCCGACCGTCGACGACCTTCGGGGCGGCGTTGCGGTCGGGCGGCCCGCCCTGCTGGCCGTCGCTGAACGGGCGGACGTCGGCCACCCCGGGGACGCGCTGCGCGATTTCTGCCACCCGCTGTGCGGACTGCTCGGTGGTGAAGATGGTGGCCGGGCTGCCGGTGCCGGCCGGGTAGTGCCGGGCGATCACCTCCTGACCGTCCACCGAGTCGGTGCGTTGGGTGAACAGGTCGGACTGCCCGAGGATGGTCGCGCCGAGCTGGGTGAGGCCGAGCGTGAGCACCGCCAGCACGACGGCGGTGCTCAACCAGATCGGACGGGCGTGCCGGGCCACGAACCCGGCGACCCGGCTCCAGATGCCGTGCTCGGCCTGCGGGTCCGCCCGGTCGACGCGGGGGCGTCGGGGCCAGAACGCCCACCGGCCGCCGAGCACCAGCAGCGCGGGCAGGAAGGTGAGCATCACCAACAGCGTGGCGGCGATCCCGATGGCGGCGACCGGCCCGAGCGCCCGGTTGGAGTTCAGGCTGGACAGCAGCAGGCACAGCAGGCTGACGATCACCGTGCCGCCGGAGGCGATGATGGCCGGCGCGGCACCCCGCCACGCGGCCCGCATCGCGCTCCACGGCCGGTCGTGGCGGTGCAGCTCCTCCCGGTAGCGGGCGATCAGCAGCAGCGCGTAGTCCGTCCCGGCACCGAAGACCAGCACGGTGAGGATGCCCTGTGCCTGCCCGTTCAGCTTGAGGACGTCGGCGTCGGCGAGCAGGTAGACGAAGACGGCGGCGAGGGCGTACGACATCCCGGCGGCCAGCAACGGGAAGATCCACAGGACCGGGCTGCGGTAGACGATCAGCAGGATGATCAGCACCACCACGAGCGTCACGAGCAGCAGTGGCCCGTCGATGGCGGAGAAGACCTCGATCAGGTCGGCGAGCAGACCGGCCGGGCCGGCGACGTCCACGGTCAGACCGTCCCGATCGCCCCCGGCGATGTCGCGCACCTGTTGGACGACCGAACCGATCTGCTCGCCCTCGGCGTCGTCCACCGGCACTATGACCTGTAGCGCCTGACCGTCCTCGCTCGGGATGGGCGGCGGCAGCGGGGTGACCACGCCCGGCACTTGGGCGAACCGGGCGGCGTCGGCGGCGACCCGCTGCCGGTCGGCGTCGGTGATCCCCGACGACCGCTCGTAGACCACCAGCGCCGGGGTGGTCTGCCGGTCGACGAAGCCACCGGCGAGATCCTGGGCCCGGGTCGCCTCGGCGTCGGTGGGCAGGAAGGCGGCGTTGTCGTTGGTGGAAACCTCGCTGAGCCGTCCGGCGTACGGGCCGGCCACCGCGCCGATCACCAACCAGGCCAGCACGACCGCCACCGCGACCAGCGTGGCCCGACCGAAGCCCCCTCGTCCGGACATCCGCCCTCACCCCAAGAATCGACGCATCAATCGACGCAGCGGGAGTCTAAGTCGACACCGACCATCCTGCCGGCCAACCCACCCCCAAGAACCCCAAACCAACCCATTCCGCCCCGGCACGGGTGCGCACGCCAAGATCCTCACAACATCAGGGAAGTTGCTGCATCCGCCGCGCGGGAAGCAGCAACATCCCCGAAGTTGCTGCCACGAACGCCAACCTGCCCACCCCACACACCCACGCGCGGCCGCGCGGCCGCGCGGCCGCCATGATCGCGTCGATCTTGCAGTTTCGGTTGTCGAAAGGCGCACTAAATCCCGATATGCCACCGCAGTAAGTGCAAGATCGGCGGCGCAGGGGTGGGCCGCGAGGGCGGGGTCGGGCGGGAGGGTGGGTGGGTGGGTATGCGGGAACGCCCGTCGGCGTGGGCCGACGGGCGTTGGTGTGGAGCAGGAGCTCCCCCGATTGGACTCGAACCAATAACCTGCCGGTTAACAGCCGGCTGCTCTGCCAATTGAGCTACAGGGGATCGTGCACCGCTCGAAACCGGATCTCGCCGGCACCGTGCGACGGGGACAAGAGTACAGGACATCCCCCGGTGGTGGTCCAGTGGGTTCCACCGGTAACCCGCCATGATCCAGGTTCGCAGGTCAGGGACGGCGGTGCGATCACAATCAGGGCAAATCGTCATCCGGGCACAAGCAGGCTTGAGCGGGGAGCAGGATGGGTAGTTAGCTGCGGACAGAGGACGCAGGCGCGAATTGGCCGCGCCCGGCGGGGCGACCCGACGGGGGCGACGGCGCGTCAGGTACGGAAGGAGCCGCCATGCGCGGAAAGATCATGTTTCTTGGCGGGCTGGCTGCGGGATTCGTCCTGGGCGCCCGTGCCGGCCGGGAGAAGTACGAAGAGCTCGTGGTCCGGGGCCGCAAGGTGCTCGACCACCCGACCGTCCAGGAGGCGGCCGGGGTCGCGCAGGCCCAGGCCAACCGGCTCTACAGCGAGGGCAAGGACAAGCTCGGCCAGACCAAGCTGGGCGAGAAGCTGGGCAACGGCAGCACCGGCAAGCAGGAGCTGACCGCCGCCGACGACGCGTTCGCCGGCACGCCCGCCACGGTAGGCGCCAAGGCGGGCAGCAGCCCGGTCGGCACGACCTCCGGGTCGCCGTCGGCCACCACCCCCCGCACCAAGCCGTCCGGCTCGGGCACCAACGCAAGCACGCTCTGACCCACCCGCACGTCAACGGGCCGGCCGCCGCGAGGCGACCGGCCCGTGGTCTGTCCGGACGATGCTCCGACCGACCTGCCAACCGGCCCGTCGGCCCGCCGGCCCGCCGGCCCGCCGGCCAAGGATCCCGACCGGCCGCGAAGGTCCACCGACCAAGGCTCACCGGCCAAGAAGGCCAAGCGGCCCACGGGCCAAGAAGGCCAACCGGCCAAGCGGCCAAGAAGGCCCAGAAGGCCAAGCGGCCCACGGGCCAAGAAGGCCAACCGGCCAAGAAGGCCGACCGGCCAACGGGTCAACCGGCTAAAAAGGCCGACCGGACCGCTGCCCGGCCCGGTGGTCGTCGGGCCGGGCAGCGGCTCGTCAGTCCTTGCTGCTGAACGCCGCGTCGAAGGCGGCGCTCGGGGCGTCGAAGGCGAGTCGGCGGACGAACTGCAGCGCCTCCGGGGCACCGAGCAGGCGGTCCATGCCGGCGTCCTCCCACTCGATCGAGATCGGGCCGTCGTAGCCGATCGCGTTCAGCGCGCGGAAGCAGTCCTCCCAGGGCACGTCGCCGTGGCCGGTGGAAACGAAGTCCCAGCCGCGGCGCAGGTCGGCCCAGGGCAGGTGCGAGGCGAGGCGGCCGCGCCGGCCGTCGCCGGTACGCACCTTCGCGTCCTTGCAGTCGACGTGGTAGATCCGGTCGGCGAAGTCGAAGATGAAGTTCACCGGGTCCAGCTCCTGCCAGACGAAGTGCGACGGGTCCCAGTTGAGCCCGAACGCGGGCCGGTTGCCGATCGCCTCCAGCGTCCGCTTCGTGGTCCAGTAGTCGTACGCGATCTCGCTGGGGTGCACCTCGTGCGCGAACCGCACCCCGACCTCGTCGAAGACGTCGAGGATCGGGTTCCACCGGTCGGCGAAGTCCTGGTAGCCGCGCTCGATCATCGACGGCGGCACCGGCGGGAACATCGCCAGGGTGTGCCAGATCGACGAGCCGGTGAAGCCGACGACGGTGTTCACCCCGAGCTTCGCCGCCGCCCGCGCGGTGTCCTTGATCTCCTCGGCGGCCCGCTGGCGGACGCCCTCGGGCTCCCCGTCACCCCAGATGCGGCCGGGCAGGATGTCCTGGTGCCGCTCGTCGATCGGGTGGTCGCAGACCGCCTGACCGACCAGGTGGTTGGAGATCGTGAAGACCTGGAGGTTGTGCTTGGCCAGGGTCTCCTTCTTGCGCTCGACGTACGAGTCGTCGGCGAGCGCCTTGTCGACCTCGAAGTGGTCGCCCCAGCAGGCGATCTCCAGACCGTCGTAGCCCCACTCGGAGGCGAGCCGGCAGACCTCTTCGAACGGCAGGTCGGCCCACTGGCCGGTGAAGAGCGTGATGGGTCGCGCCATTGTCCTTCTCCCCTGATGTGATGGGGATTCCGTTGTGCGGACCGGGGCGAGGGTGACCGGTCAGACCGGTACGCGGCACCGGGGCGGAACGCCGGTGGGTGCCGAGCGCACCTGAGCCCGGCGGGTTGCGCCTCCCACCGGGTCACCGGCCACCGTCACGGTCGCCGCCCCCCACCCTATTTCCGCCGGGCCCATCGCGAAAGCCCCGGATCGCCAGCCGGCCGCATCGCGAGAGCCCCAGCCACCACTCGACCGCATCGCGAATCCCCCGGACCGCCACCAGGCCGCATCACGAAAGCCCCGGATCGTCACCCGGGCCCATCGCGAAAGCCCCCGACCACCACCCGACCGCATCGCGAATCCCCCGGACCGCCACCAGGCCGCATCACAAAGCCCGGGACCGTCATCCGGCCACTTCTTCGGGGGCCGGCAGGACCGCCCGGACGGTGAAGCCGCCGTCGGGGTTCGGGCCGGCGCTCAGGGTGCCGCCGACCCGTTCGACGCGACGGCGTACCGCGAGCAGGCCGCCACCGGCACCCGGCGTGTGCCCCACCGGTGGCCCGCCGTTGTCGCGTACCTCGATGGTGATGCCCTCGTCGTCGTAGCGCAGGCGGACCGCGACCGCCGCGCCCGGCGCGTGCCGGCACGCGTTGGTCAGGGCCTCTTCGATGACCCGGTACGCCGCCACGTCCACCGCCTCGGGTAGCGGCCGGGGCGCCCCGGCCAGGCTCCAGCGCACGGGCTGACCTGCGGCGAAACCCTCCACCAGGGCGTCGAGGCGGTTCAGGCTGGGTGTCGGTCCGGTCAGCGGGTCGGGCTCGTCGACCTGACGCAGCGCGTCGTGCAGCCGGTGGCCCTGCGCCTGGACCATCCGGAGCCATCGCGCGTAACGCCCCATGCCGGTCAAGGTACGGCAGCCGGTTGGGGGTCGGCCGGCGGCGTCCACCCGACGCGCGGGACGCCGTCGGCGCGGCGGCGGTGAGGTACCGCCGCGCCGGCGGCGTCATCGGGTGGTACGCCGGGGCCGCCGGTCATGTCCGACGGCCCCAGCGGGCTCGGTGGGTCAGGGCAGGGTCCACTTCTGGTTGGCCGCGCCGTTGCAGGTCCAGAGGTGCACGATGGTGCTGTCGGCGGAGTTGTTGCCGGACACGTCGAGGCACTTGTTCGAGGACGTGTTGCGCAGGCTGCCGTCGGACTGGGCCGCCCAGTTCTGCGCGCCGGTGCCGTTGCAGGTCCAGAGCTGGATCTTGGTGCCGTCCGCGGTGCCGGCGCCGTTGACGTCAAGGCACTTGCCGAGCGCCTTGATTGTCGAGTTCGGCGTCACGGTCCAGGTCTGCGCCGTACTGCCGTTGCAGGTGTAGATCTGGATCTGGGTGCCGTCGGCGGTGGCGGCGTTGCGGACGTCCAGGCACTTGCCGGCGAGGCCCTTGACCGGGCCGACGCCGGAACCGCCACCGGTGCCCTTGACGAGGGTGAAGTCGTCCACGTCGAAGAGGCCGGTGCCGCTGCCGTTGAACGTGAGGTACAGGTTCTGGGTGCCGGACGGAACGTTCGACAGCGTCGTGGTGACGTTGGCGTACGTGTCCCAGCTACCGGTGTTGGGAACCGTGACCGTGCCCAGCACCGGGCCGGTGGCCGAGCCGGTGCGGACTCCGATGGTGCCGCCCGCGCCGCCGGAGACGACCCGGGTGGTGAACGAGGTGACGCCGGTCAAATTCACGCCGTTGTACGCGGCCCAGTCACCCGGGTCCACGTAACCGAGCGTCTGCCCACCGTTGGCGCCGGCCTTGGTGAACGCGCTGACGCCGTTGGCCGAGCTGAACGCCTCGGCCTGGACCGTGGTGTTGCCGGTCGGCGGGTTGCTGCCGCCCAGCTCCTTGATCCGGATGTTGCGGAAGTAGGCGTCGTCACCCGTACCGTGGTTCTGGATGCCGATGTGGCCGGCCAGCGACCGTACCGGATTGGTGTTGGTGAAGTCGTTGATCTTCACCCCGTTGAGGAAGACCTGGAGCCGCTCCCCCTCGACCAGCAGCTCGTAGGTGTTCCACTCCCCCGGCGCGTTCAACGCCGCGTCGCGGGCCGCGATGTCGGCGGCCTTGTACGTGTAGACCGCGCCGGTGGTGCGGTCTACCGCGTCGGTGGCGTCGATCTGGACCTCGTAGCCGTTGTCGATCGCCGACTGCGGGTCGTTCGACGGCGGGAAGCCGATGAAGACGCCCGAGTTGTCGTCGCCGGCCAGCTTCCAGTCCAACTTGAGCGAGTAGTTCGTGAACTGCTTCGCGCTGTACCAGTACAGGCCCATGCCGCCGACGGAGGTGAGGGTGGCGTCGGAGTTGGTGAAGTTGCCCGGGCCGGCCTGCGACCAGCCGGTGGTGGAGCCGTTGTAGAGCGGGGTGTAGCCGGTCTCGGGCCGGCAGTCGGCCTTGCTCCGGCCGGCCGCGTACCGGATGCCGCCGAGCAGGTGGTTGCGGAAGGCCGGCTCGGCGTACGACGCCTGGGTGTGCCCGCTTCCGGTGTAGAAGGAGCGGCCACCGCTGTAGCTCTTGCACCAGGAGTGCGGGTGGTCGGCGCCCATGCCGCCACCGGAGTACGACGACTCGTCGAGCGTGGCGAGCACGTGTGCGGTGGACCGGGCGTTGGTGCGGTAGTTGTACCACTCGTCGGTGCGGGTCCAGGTCTGCGGCAGGTGCCCGGTGGCGGCGTGCCCCCGGTCCTCCACCTTGACGTTGGCCTGCTGGATGGCCGGGTGCGAGGCGAACCACGCGCCGACCAGGTTGCCGTAGAACGGCCAGTCGTACTCGGTGTCGGCGGCGGCGTGCACACCCACGTACCCGCGGCCCGAGCCGATGTACCACTCGAAGGCGGTCTGCTGGCTGGCGTTGAGCACGTCGCCGGTGGTGTTGAGGAAGACGACCGCCTCGTACTGGGCGAGGTTCGCGGTGGTGAAGGCGGCGGCGTCCTCGGTGGCGGTGACCGTGAAGTTGTTGGCCGCGCCCAGGTCACGGATGGTCTGGATGCCGACCGGGATGGCGTCGTGCCGGAAGCCGGCGGTCTTGGAGAAGACCAGCACGTCGTACGGGGCGTCGGCGGCGCTGGCCGGGGTGGCCGGGGTGGTGCAGGCGATGACGGCGAGGGCGGCGGTGCTCACACCGACAACGGATCGCAGGAGTCTGCGCATGTCGCTCTCCTTCGGGCGGTGGGAGGGGCTCCCGGGACGGTGGGAGCCCCTCCGCTCAGCTCAGGGCAGGGTCCACTTCTGGTTCGCCGCACCGCTGACACAGGTCCACAGGTGGACCACCGTGCTGTCCGCGGAGTTGTTGCCGGAGACGTCCAGGCACTTGCCGGACGTCGCGTTGCGGATCGTGCCGTCGGCCTGCGCGGACCAGTTCTGTGCCCCGGTGCCGTTGCAGGTGTAGAGCTGGATCTTGGTGCCGTCGGCGGTGCCGGCACCGGAGACGTCGAGACACTTGCCCAACGACTTGATGGTGGAGTTCGGCGTGACCGCCCAGGTCTGGGCCGCGCTGCCGTTGCAGGTGTAGATCTGGATCTGCGTGCCGTCGGCGGTGGCGGCGTTGCGCACGTCCAGGCACTTGCCGCCCAGGCCCTTGATCGGGCCGGTCCCGCCGGTCGGGGCCGAGCCGGTGGTGAAGGTGAACGCGTCCAGGTCGTAGAGCGCCCCGGTGCCGGTACCGGCGAAGGTCAGGTAGAGCGTGGTGGTGCCGGTCGGCGGGTTGGTGATCGCCCCGGTGACGGTGGTGAAGGTTTCCCAACCGCCGGTCACCGGAACGGTCGCGGAGCCGAGCACCGTGCCGGTGGCCGAGCCGGCCCGCACCTGGAGGGTGCCGCCGCTGCCGGCGGATGAGACCCGGGCGGTGAAGGACGTGACGTTGCCCAGCCGGTACGGCTGGAAGGCGATCCAGTCGCCGTTGTTGATGTCACCGACGGTCTTGCCGCCCTCGGCCGGGGTCTTGCTGAACACGTTGATGCCGGAGGAGCTGCCGAAGAACTCGGCCTGGCGGTGGCGCGGCGGCAGGGTGTGCTGGGTGTGCGTGGTCAGGCCGCCCGCGTCGGTGTACTCGGCGTCGAAGATGGCGAAGATGTTCGCCGCGTCGTCGTGCTCGCCGTCGACCGGGATGGTGATCGAGCCGGAGCAGCCGGTCTTCGAGGTGATCTGGTGCCCGTGCTGGTCGTGGCCGAGCACGTAGGTCATCTTGACCTTGGTGCAGTCGATCGTGCCGTCCTCCGGGTCGGTCACCGTGATGCTGTACGGCACGGTGTCACTGAAGCTGAACAGCTGGCCGTTGCCGGGGTTGTTGATGGTCACCGTGGGCGCGGTGTTGCCGACGTTGATCTGCACGCTGGCGCTGCCGGTGGCGCCCTGCGGGTCCCGGACGGTCAGCGTCGCCGTGTAGGTGCCGTTGGTGCTGTACGTCTTCGTCGGGTTCGCCGCCGTGGAGGTGGTGCCGTCGCCGAACGCCCACGAGTAGGTGAGCGCCCCGCCCTCGGGGTCGGACGAGCCGGCCGAGGAGAACGTCACGGTCAGCGGTGCCGCGCCGGAAGTCTTGTTGGCGCTCGCCGCGGCGCTGGGGGCCCGGTTGCCGCCGCCGACGTAGTCGAAGCGGTAGAGCGCCGAGTTGGCGTCACCGTTGAAGTAGCCGGTGCCGTAGTCGAGCACGTAGTACGAGCCGTCCGGGCCGAAGGCCGAGTCCATCACCTGCTTGCCGACCCACGGGAAGGTGTCGATGGTGCCCCGGGAGCCGTCGGAGTTGACGTGGATGGGCTTGATCCAGCCCCGGCCGAACTCGGTGGCGAAGAACTGTCCGTCGAACGACTGCGGGAACTTGGTGGTCGACGTCGACGAGGCGTTGTACCGGTAGACCGGGCCGCCCATCGGCGACTCGGAGCCGCCGCCGAACTCGGTGGGCGTGCCGGCGTCGCCGGCGTACCGGATCCACGCCGGCTGGGCCGGCGGCAGGGTGGTCAGGCCGGTGTTGCGGAACGAGTTGTTGGTCGGACCGCCGGTGCAGTTGTACTTCGCCCCGCTGGTGTTGGTGGCGAAGTCCCACTCGTTGTACGTCTCGGTGCTGGTGTTGGTGCCGGTGCAGTACGGCCAGCCGTAGTTGCCCGGTGCCGCGACCCGGTTGAACTCGACCTGGCCGGACGGGCCACGGGTGGCGCTGGTGGAGCCGGCGTCCGGCCCGTAGTCACCGACGTAGACGACCCCGGTGCCCTTGTCCACGCTGATCCGGAACGGGTTGCGGAACCCCATCGCGTAGATCTCCGGCCGGGTCCTGGCGGTGCCGGGGGCGAACAGGTTGCCCGACGGGATGGAGTACGTCCCGTTGGCGTTCACCTTGATCCGCAGGATCTTGCCCCGCAGGTCGTTGGTGTTGCCGGCGCTGCGCTGCGCGTCGTACGCCGGGTTGCGGTTGGTCCGCTCGTCCAGCGGCGAGTAGCCGGCGGACTCGAACGGGTTGGTGTCGTCGCCGGTGGACAGGTAGAGGTTGCCGGTAGCGTCGAAGTCGATGTCCCCGCCGACGTGGCAGCACAGGCCGCGGTCGGCCGGCACGTCGAGGACGTCGACCTTGCTGGCCTGGTTGAGCGTGAAGTCGCTGTTGAGGGTGAACCGGGAGAGGCGGTTCACTCCCTGCCAGGCCGAGAAGTCGGTGCCGGTCGCGGGGGCGTCGCCGGCGGGGGTGGACAGCGGCGGCGCGTAGTAGAGGAAGATCTGCCGGTTGCTGGCGAAGTTCGGGTCGACGCCGACGCCCTGCAGGCCCTCCTCGTCGTGGTTGTAGACCGACAGGGTGCCGATCACCGAGGTGGTGCCGTTCGCGTCGGTGCGGCGCAGGGTGCCGTTGCGGGCGGTGTGCAGGACCGAGCGGTCCGGCAGGACGGCCAGCGACATCGGCTCACCCATGTCGGTGACGCCGCGGGCGAGTTCGACCTGCTGGAAGTCGCTGGCGTTGATGGTGTGCGCCGAGGCCGGTGTCGCGCTGGCGGTGAGGGTGACCGTGCCGGCCGCGGCCACCAGGAGCAGGGCCGATCCGGCGGAGAACCATCGTCGGGACCGTTGGGTGGATCTGTCCTTCGTGGACATCTGTGGTGTCCCTTCCTGACGAAGAGGCCAGGGCGGGGCGCGCGCCGTCGCGCCGGATGCCGTAGCGGGTGGTGGGGTCGATGGGTTACCGCGCCGCCGGTTCACCTCGACGAAACATTGTCGTGTTGGCCCCGACACTAAGTCGCAAGCGTCGATGTGTCCATACCTTCCGGTAGGACAGCATGAACTTTCGTCGATTTGATCGAAAGTCGGCGGGTCAGGCGCGCCGATCGATGGCCTGCGCGGCCAACGCGACCAGGGCGGCCCGGGCCTCCTCGCTGACCGCCGCGCTCTGCAACGCGGTCAGCGCGGCCTCGGTGCGTACCCGGATCATCTGCTCGATCCGGTCCCGCGCGCCGGTGGCCTCGATGATCTCGCGCAGGTCCGCCGCGCCGTCGGTGTCCAGCGACGGGTTGCCGAACAGCTCCCGCAACCGCGCGGTCTGCGACCGGTCCGCGGCGCTGCGGGCCAGCGCCATCATCACCGTGGGCTTGCCCTCGCGCAGGTCGTCCAGGATCGACTTGCCGGTGACCGCCGGATCACCGAAGACGCCCAACACGTCGTCGCGGAGTTGGAACGCGTCCCCCAACGGGTCGCCGAACTCGCCGAGCGCGGCGATCAGCTCCGGGCCGCCGCCGGCCAGCGCCGCCCCGATCTGCAACGGCCGGGTGACCGTGTACCGGGCCGCCTTCATCCGGATCACGGTGAGCGCGCTGGCGACCGAGCCGTCGCCCACCCCGGAGACCAGGTCCAGGTACTCCCCCGCGATCACCTCGGTACGCATCAGCGCGAACACCGCGTACCCCCGGTGCACCTGCTCGGTCTCCAGCCCGCACTCGTGGAACATCTGGTCGGACCAGGCCGCGCAGAGATCGCCGCAGAGCAGCGCGGTGTTGCGCCCGTACGCCTCGGGGTCGCCGCGCCACGACGAACGGGTGTGCAGGTCGGCGAAGAGCCGGTGCACCGACGGTTCGCCCCGGCGGCGGTCACTGCCGTCCAGGATGTCGTCGTGGATCAGCGCGAACGCGTGGAACAGTTCCAACGCCGCCGCGGCCACCACGATCGGGGTGGCGTCGGCTGCCCCGGCACCGCGCCAACCCCAGTAGCAGAACAGGGGGCGTAGCCGCTTCCCGCCGGCCAGCACGAACCGTTGCAGCGCGGTGAAGACGCCCCGGGGCGCGCCGTCCGGCCAGTCCGGGCCCTGCCGGTCGAGGAAGGCGGCCAGTTCCGCGTCGAAGCGCGCCCGCAGACCGCTGGTGTCGGTGGGCGCGACGGTGACGGTCACGTCCGATCTCCCGGACCCTGCGCACCGGCACCGCTTAACCCGGCCAGCTCCAGTAACAGCCCCTTGACCTCGGTGGCCGCGATCCGGTCCCGGGCGGCGGAGGGGTCGGAGCAGAGCAGCACCGGGGCGTCCGCCGGGTCGCTGGGAAGCCGTCCGTGCGAGCCACGGATCGCGCGGGCGCCGGCGTCCAGGCCGACGGCGCTCATCAGGTAGCGCATGCCGAGCTTCTTGCGGGCCAGCGCCACCCCTGCGCGCGCCTTGGCCGCGCCGGGATTGGCCGGGTCGAAGAAGAGTTCGGCGGGGTCGTACCCCGGCTTGCGGTGGATCTCGACCAGCCGGGCGAAGTCGGGCGCGCGGGCGTCGTCCAGCCAGTAGTAGTAGGTGAACCAGGAGTCCGGCTCGGCCACCAGCACCAGCTCGCCGGCGCGCGGGTGGTCCAGCCCGTGCGCGGCCTTGCCCTCGGCGTCGAGCACCTCGGCCACGCCGGGCAGCCCGGCGCAGAGCTTCGCCACCGTCGGCACATCGGCCGGGTCCTTGACGTAGACGTGGGCGACCTGGTGGTCCGCGACGGCGAACGCCTTCGACGTCCACGGGTCGAGGTACTCCATGCCGGCCTGGGTGTGCACCCGCAGCAACCCCTCGCTGCGCAGCAGCCGGTTGACGTCGACCGGCCGGGACACGTCGGTGATGCCGTACTCGGAGAGCACCACCACGGTGGCGTCCCGGGCGCGGGCGGCGTCCAGCAGTGGCCCGAGGACGGCGTCCAGCTCGGCCGCCGCCGTGGCGGCCTGCGGCGACGAGGGACCGTACCGTTGCAGGTCGTAGTCCAGGTGGGGGACATAGACCAGGGTCAGGTCGGGTGACACGTCGGCCAGGATCTGCTCGGCCGCCTGGCAGATCCACTTCGACGACGGCAGCGCGGCCGTCGGCCCCCAGTAGGTGAACAGCGGGAAGGTGCCCAGCCGCCCGGTGAGCGCGTCGTGCAGCTCCGGCGGGTCGGTGTAGCAGTCCGGCTCCTTGCGGCCGTCGGCGTAGTACACCGGGCGGGGCGTGACGGTCCAGTTGACGTCCGCGCCCATGGCGTACCACCAGCAGACGTTGGCCACGGTGTAGCCCGGCTCGGCCCGGCGGGCCGCGTGCCAGAGCTTGTCCCCGCCGACCAGGGCGTTGTGCTGCCGCCACAGCAGCACCTCGCCCAGCTCCCGGAAGTACCACCCGTTGCCCACGATGCCGTGCCCGCTGGGCTGCTCGCCGGTGAGGAAGGTGGACTGCACCGAGCAGGTCACCGCGGGCAGCACCGTGCCCAGTTCGGCCCGGAAGCCGCCGTCGGCGACGCCACGCAGCCGAGGCATGTGCTTCAGCAGTCGCGGGGTCAGCCCCACCACGTCGAGGACCACCAGTCGCCGGCTCATCGCGTCACCTCCATGCTCTCGGTTCGGTAGGTGGTCAGCCCGAGGCCGACCAGTTCGTCGCGGGCGAAGGCCAGCTCGGCGGCGATGCCGGCGGCCAGCTCCGCGTCGGTGCCGGGCCGCCGTGCGGCCGGCAGGACACCCCAGGTGTACGTCTCGACGTCGAGGTGGTCGCAGCCGGCGACCGGCCCCTCGAAGAGCGCTCTCAGGGCCGCACGGAGAACCGGCAGGGTCGAGCCGAGCGGCTCCTCGGGCGGGGCGTGCAGGGGCACGTGGTAGTGCACCCGCCACGGGCCGGGCACCTTCCGGTCCAGCGCCTCGTCGAGGTCGTCGGCGGCGTACGCCTCGTCGGCCGGGTCGGCCGCGCCCGCGCAGCCGGCGCCGCGGGTCTGGTGCAGGAAACGCGGCTCCACCCAGCGGCGCAGCGCGTCGGCGCCACCGTCCGGGTCGGCCGCCTCGACGGCGGCGGAGACCTGCACCTTCACCACCGGCAGCCCGGCCGTCCGCAGCCGGTCCAGCGCCGCCGCGGGCTCCTCCCACGCACAGGCCAGGTGCGCGAGGTCGAGGCAGACGCCCAGCCGATCGGTGTCCATGCCGGACAGCAGCGCGGCGGCCTGCCCGGTGCTCTCCACCACACAACCGGGCTCCGGCTCGAACGCCACCCGTACCTCGCGGCCGGTGTCCCGCTGCACGGCGGCCAGACCGGCCGCGAGCGCATCGAGCCGCCGCCGGGCGGCCTCCGCCATGTCTGCGCTCCACGGCCGCCGCCAGGCCAGCGGCAGGGTCGAGATCGAGCCCCGGGCCGCGTCGTCCGGCAGCAGGTCCGCGAGCACCCGGGCCAGATCCAGGGTGTACGACAGCCGCTGCTCGGTCGTCCAGTCCGGGTGGTACACGTCCTGCTTGACCACCGGGGCCTGGAAGGCCGCGTACGGGAAGCCGTTGAGGGTGACCACCTCCAGACCGCGCGCGTCCAGTTCGGCGCGGAGCCGGCGGCGCAGCGTCTCATCGGCGGCCAGTTCGGTGGCGACCGGGGCGGCCAGCCACAGACCGAGCCCGAGCAGGTCGCTGCCGAGCGCCTGCCGCACCGGCACGGCGTAGGTGTCCAGTTGGGCGAGGATGCCGGCCAGGTCCTCCGCCGGGTGCACGTTGGTGCAGTAGCCGAGGTGCACGGTCTCGCCGCCGGAATGTCGCAGCCGCATCAGCTGCCGCCGCGCAGGATCGAGTTGCCGGTCTGCGGGTCCACGGCGGCGGGCTCCGCCAGGTCGCCGAGGTCGAGCCGCCCCGACTGCCCGTAGAACTCCACCGGGTTGCGCCACAGCACCTTGTCGACGTCGTCGTCGCTGAACCCGGCCTGGAGCATCGCCTCGCCGGTGGCCCGGGTCAGCAGCGGATCGGAGCGTCCCCAGTCGGCCGCCGAGTTGACCAGCATCCGTTCCGTGCCGTACTCGCGCAGCAGCTCGACCATCCGCGACGGGGTCATCTTGGTGTCCGGGTAGATGGAGAAGCCCAGCCAGCAGCCGCTGTCCTTGACCAGCTTGACGGTCACCTCGTTGAGGTGGTCGACCACCACCCGACCCGCGTCGATGCCGGACTCGGCGACCACGGCGAGGGTGCGTTCGCAGCCCCGGGCCTTGTCCCGGTGCGGGGTGTGCACCAGCGCCGGCAGGTCGTACGCCACGGCCAGGGCGAGCTGCGCGGCGAACGCCTCGTCCTCCTCGGGCGTCATCGAGTCGTACCCGATCTCGCCGACCGCCACCACCCCGTCCTTGTCCAGGTAGCGGGGCAGCAGGTCGAGCACCGGACGGCAGCGCGGGTCGTTGGCCTCCTTGGGGTTGAGCGCGATGGTGGCGAAGTGGCGCACCCCGAACTGCCCGGCCCGGAACGGCTCCCAGCCGATCAGCGAGTCGAAGTAGTCGACGAACGACGCGGCGCTGGTGCGCGGCTGCCCCAGCCAGAACGCCGGCTCCACCAGCGCGCGCACACCGGCGGCGGCCATCCGTTCGTAGTCGTCGGTGGTGCGCGAGGTCATGTGGATGTGTGGGTCGAAGATGCGCATGTCACGCCTCCCGGGGCAGTGCGGCGGTGAGCCGGTGGAGCAGGTCGGTGGCGTCGGCGGGCAGGTCGCGGCCGGCGGCGTGCCGTTCGGCGGCGAGCGCGGCGAGCATCGCCGCCAACTCACCGTCGGCCCGGCTGTCCAGGTCGGCCACCGCGGCGAGGGGCACCCCGCTGAACACGCACTTGAGCACCGCCTGCCGCCAGGCGGCCGGATCGAGGTGCCGGGCGTACGGGCCGAGGGCGGCGGCGACCAACCGGGTGTCGTTGGTCCGGATCGCGTCGTGCAGCAGCGGCACCCCGGCGTCGCCGATCGGCAGCAGCGGCAACGCCCGCAGCACGGCCCGCCGTTCGGCGGCGTCACCGTGCTGGTAGAGGCTCACGGCGTGCTCGGCGTGCTCGCCGGGCAGGCTGGTCAGCAGCAGCACCCGGGCCGCGTCATCGGCGGTCCAGCCGGGCGCGTCGGGCAGCGCGGCCCGACCGCAGCGCCGGCCGACGGCCGGAAAGAGCCGGGTGATCGCGGTGGGCTCGGCCGCGACCCGGCGCAGCGCCGTGTCCAGCCAGTCGGGATCGGGTACGCCTCGCAGCGCGGCCCGCAGTGAATCCGGTGTCATCCCGTCTCCTCCCCTTGTGCTGCTGTGCTGCTGCGCAGGTGCCCGAGCGCCCGAGCGCGTCCTTTGCTCTGCTTCACTCCACGCGTCGGTCGGTGTCCGGATCTGTTGCGTCCGTTGAAGCAGAGCAAAGGGCGTCGGTGGGTACCTTCTGTCGCCGGCGGTCACCGATTGTTGAGGCGACCGCCGCGGCGCGCAGGAAATCAATGGACCGGGCAGCCACGGCGGGCGCGGCGTGCGAGTCGCGAGGTAGCTCCACCGCCACCAGGCCGCGGTAGCCGGCATCGGCCAGGGCGGCCAGCACCGGCGGAAAGTCGATCTCGCCGGTGCCGAACTCCAGGTGCTCGTGCACGCCCCGGCGCATGTCGTCGATCTGCACGTTGACCAGGTGCTCGGCCACCTCGGCGACGCACTGCGGCACCGGCTGCGGCTCGAGGCACCGGCAGTGGCCGATGTCGAGGGTGATGCCGAGGCGGGCCGGCCCGCCGAGCGCGGCGTGCAGACGACGCCAGTCGGCGATGTCCTGCACCAGCATTCCCGGCTCCGGTTCGAAGCCGAGGGTCACGCCCGCGCTCTCGGCGGCGTCGACCACGGTGGCGCAGCCGGACACCAGCCGGTCCCAGGCGCACTGCGGCGACACCGTCTCCGGCCGCACGCCGGCCCAGAACGAGACGGCCTCCGCGCCCAGGTCGGCGCCGATCCGTACCGCCCGGCGCAGGAACTCGATCCGCCGGGTGGGGTCGTCGTGCAGCAGCGTCGGGGCGTGCTTGTGCCACGGGTCCAGCAGGTAGCGGGCCCCGGTCTCGATCACCAACCCGAGGCCCAGCGCGGACAGCCGCCGGCCGACCGCGGCGATCCGGCGGGTGAGGCCGGGCGCGAACGGGTCCAGGTGGTCGTGGTCCAGGGTGAGCGCCACACCGTCGTAGCCCAGGTCGGCGATGACGGCGAGCGCGTCGTCGAGCCGGTGGTTGGCGAAGCCGTTCGTGCCGTACCCGAGGCGCAACGTCGTCGCGTCGGCCGGCGCGGTGGCGGGCCGCCCGGCGTCGGCCAGCGCAGCCTCCGGCTGCTCGACGTCGGGCTGGGCGCGGCGGGGCTGGGGCACGGTCATGTCGGGGAGACCTTCCGGGCCAGCCGACGGCCCAGCGGCGCGGCCGCCGCGACGGCCAGCCCGAGCAGGCCGGCGCCGCCCCGGGCGGTGAGCGCGCCCTGGAGGGCGGGCAGGCCGGTGATCCCGGCGCCCACCGCCGCGCGGACCTTCGGAGCCGACGGGTCCCGGACCACCTGGGCCTGGGCCGCGCCGTAGCGGGCGGCGTACCACCCGGCCAGCACGGCGGGCACCGCCGCGGCGATCCCGCTCGACCAGGCCCGGCCCACACCCACGTCGGCCCGCTCGTCGGTCCGCCCGGCCTCGACATCGGCAGCGCGGCGGGCGCCCGTGTCGGCGGGCCGGCGCGCGCCGGGAACGGCGACGGCGGCGCTCGCGGCCACCACGGCGGTGCCGGCCAGGGTACGCATTGGCAGGGCGGCGTCCGCGCCGCTGACCTCGCGACGGGACAGCGCGGTGACCGTCCAGGTGTGGGCCGCGACGGTGGCCGCCGAGGGCAGCGCCCGGGCCAGCCGACCGCCGGACGCCCCCAGCAGCACGTCCAGCCCTCGGCAGGCGGCCATCACGGCGGGGCCGGCGGCGGTGTTCTTGGCCAGCAGGTCGTACCCCCAGATGGTGGCGGCCAGCGGCACCGCGAGCGCGGCGGCGCGGCGACCGCCCACGGCGGCGGCCAGGCCGACACCGGCGGCGGTGAGGCCGGCGGCGAGGCCCAGCGCGGCGGTCGGGGTGACCCGGCCGCTGGGGATCGGCCGTTCCGGGCGTTCCTCGGCGTCGAGCCGCCGGTCGGCCCAGTCGTTGGCGGCCATGCCGGCCCAGTAGAGCAGCACCGACGCGCCCGCCAGGGCGGGGGTACGAGGGCTCAGTGCGCCGGCCGCGGCCGCGCCGGCCACCACGTCCCCGGGGACCGAGAGCGCGGCCGGCGCGCGGACCAGCTCGGCCAGGTCAGCCAGCGTGGTCATGGCCACCGTCCGGACCGGCGTGCAGTCGCCGCGCGAAGTCGGTCAGCCGGGCCCACTGCTCGGCCAGCGAGTGGGTCGGCGTGTCGAGCGGGTCCTTGAAGAAGAAACCCAGGTCGGCCAGCGGCCCGACGTGCCCGGCGGCGTGCGCGGCGGCGGTGAGCCGGGCCAGGTCGAGCACCAGTGGCGCGGCCAGCGCCGAGTCGCATCCGTGCCAGGTGAACTCCATCCGCATGCCGGTGCCGAGGAAGCCGGCGAACGTGATCAGATCCCAGGCGGTCTTGAAGTCGCCCAGCTCCTCGACGTACTCGATGCGGGTGTTGCCCTGCGGGACGTAGCCCAGCGTCTCGCCCAGCACACGCTGCTTGCTCTGCACCTTCGCCGCGTTGGCGCCCGGGTCGGCGAGGGTGGCGCCGTCGCCGCCGCCGAGCAGGTTCATCCCGGACCAGGAGCGGACGGCGAGGTTACGCATCGCGAACATCGGCGCGAGCACCGACTTGATCAGGGTCTCGCCGGTCTTGCCGTCGTGTCCCGCGTACGGCAGGCCGCGTTCCTGGGCCAGGGCGGCGAGCGCCGGCAGCCGCAGGCCGGTGGAGGGCGTGAAGTCGACGTAGGGGCAGTCGGCCAGCAGCGCCGCGTACGCGTACAGCGAGCTGGGCGGCAGCACCTCGTCGGGGCCGTCGAGGGCGGCGCGCAGCGCGGCCGGCTCGGCGTGTCCCGGGTGCGGTCGCGGCGTCGGTTCGGTGGCGGAGACGTTCACCACCACCACCCGGTCCAGCTCGTGGCGCTCCCGGAAACTGGTCAGGTCCCGGGCGACCGCGGCGGCCCGGTCGGCCTGGGTGTCGCCGACCGGCGCGGGGCGCACCTCCTGCTCGACCACGCTCAACTCGTCGCGGAGCGCGGCGACCAGCCGCCCGGGGATGACACCGGCGTCGGCCAACGCCTCGGCGCGCTTGCACAAGGGCGTGGTGGCCACGTCGTGTCCACCGAAGACGAGATCGGCGAAGGCCGGTAGGGCCGGCCCGCGCAGCTCGGGAAGCTCGGTCACGCAGCCGGTCGGCCCGGCCAGGCCGGCTCGCAGCGCGAGCCCCCCGACGATGCTGGTGGTCGCGACGGAACCGCGCGCTCCTACCAGCCAGACACCTGTTCGCATGGTGCTCCTTCCCCACTACCGAGGAACCGTCGGTACCGCTAAATATAGGAATATCAGAATATGTTTCGGAAAGATACGGCCCGGTTTCGGGAAAGTTTCGGGCCGGATGGATGGGCCCCGCCCGCCCGACCCGTACCGGTACGACGCCGGTCCGGCGTCGGCGTCGGCGGCGACGACGACGGACCGGATCTCGGCACGGGTACGGGCAGACGGGGCTGGCAGGCAGGGTCGGTCGGCGTCTCGACCCTGCCTCCCCCGCATCCGCCGGCCGGGGCGTTGGCATGCCCCGACCGGACGTCTCAGGTTGCCGCGCCCACCGGATCGTCGACCGGGGTGCGGTCCGCCGGACGGTGGCGGACGGAAGCGGTGCGGGTGGGGGCAGCGGCGGGCGATGTCATCGGGTCCTCCGGATCGCCAGGGGTGGTGGCGGTCCTCCGGTGCGGCCGGGGAATCCCGGTCCGGTCGCACCGGACGACCGTCCTGCTCGTGCGCCACCGGGCCGTGGGGCCCGGCTGCACACTCTCCGGAGCCGACCTCGTCCCGGCCGCGGGGCGCAAACCGCGGCCGGTCCCTCGCCGGTCGGCTCCGGAAAGCCGGTCGGGCGACGGCGGCGCGAACACCGCCGTCGCGGATGGTCAGGGGTCAGACGGCGACCACGGTCAGCGCCGGTTCCACGTCGGTCCACGAGGAACCGGTCTCCGCCGAACGGGTCACCGCGTCCAGCACGAGCTGGACCTGCAACGCGTCGGCGAAGGACGGCGCCGGGTCGGTGCCGGTGGCGATCGCCTCGATGAGATCGCGCATCTGGTGCGTGAAGGAGTGCTCGTAGCCGATGATGTGGCCCGGCGGCCACCACGCCGACATGTACGGGTGGTCGCCCTCGGTCACCAGGATCCGGCTGAAGCCCTGCTCCAGCGTCGGCCGGGTGGCGTCGTAGAACTCCAACTCGTTGAGCCGCTCCAGGTCGAAGACCACGCTGCCCAGCGAGCCGTTGATCTCGACACGCAGGGCGTTCTTGCGGCCCGTGGCGAACCGGCTCGCCTCGTACGTGGCCAGGGCGCCACCGTCGAGCCGGGCCACGAAGACCGCGGCGTCGTCGACGGTGACCGGCCCGGTGGCCGGAGCGCCGCCGTCGGCCGACTCGCCGTCGACGGTGGCCGCCAGCCCGCTCGACTCGGCCGGCAACGGCCGCTCCTTGACGAACGTCTCGGTGATCGCACTGACGCCGGTGATCTGCTGGCCGACGACGAACTGCGTCAGGTCGATGATGTGCGCACCGATGTCACCGAGCGCGCCGGAGCCCGCCCTGTCCTTCTGCAACCGCCAGACCAGCGGGAACTGCGGATCGACGATCCAGTCCTGCAGGTACGTCGCGCGGACGTGGCGGATCACCCCGAGTCGTCCCTCGGCGACCATCTGGCGCATCATCGTGACCGCGGGGACCCGGCGGTAGTTGAACCCGCACATCGATCGCACCCCGGCGGCGCGGGCGGTGTCCGCCGCGGCGGTCATCGCCCGTGCCTCGGCCACCGTGTTGGCCAGCGGCTTCTCGCACAGCACGTGCTTGCCGGCGGCCAACGCGGCGAGGGCGATCTCGGCGTGACTGTCACCCGGGGTGCAGACGTCGACCACGTCGATGTCGTCCCGGTTGACCAGGTCACGCCAGTCGGTCGTGTACGCGTCCCAGCCGAGCCGGTCCGCCGCGTCGGACACCGCTGTGGTGTCCCGGCCGCAGATCAGCGCCATTCGGGCCCGCGCCGGCAGGTCGTACACGCGGTTCACGGTGCGCCACGCCTGCGAGTGCGCGGCGCCCATGAACGCGTAACCGACCATGCCGATCCGCAGTTCTCTGTCTGTCGTGGACAAGGTGGGTCTCCCCCCGGTATGTCAGAACCCGAGCTTGTCGTAGCTGCTCGCGTTCTCCTTGGTGATCGTCTCGGAGGCGAGGGTCACTTCCTTGGGCACCTGCAGCTCCGTCAGGTCGCCCAGGCCCCGGCCCTGCGCGATGAGCCGCGCGAGCGAGATCGCCGAGGACGCCATCGACGGGTTGTAGGTGACCGTCGCCTTCAGCACCGAGTTGTCGGCCTTGATCGCGTCGATCGCGAGCTTGGAGCCCGCGCCGCCGACCATGAAGAACTCCGACCGGTTGGCCTGCTTGACGGCCGCGAGCACACCGATGCCCTGGTCGTCGTCGTGGTTCCAGATCGCGTCGATCTTCGGCAGCGCCTGGAGGAGCTGGGCCGCCTCGCGCTGGCCACTGTCCGAGGTGAACTCGGCCGAACGCCGGTTGCTCACCTTGAACCCGTAGGTCGCCAGGGCGGCCTTGAAGCCCTCGCTGCGCTCGACCGTCAGCGGGATCTCCAGACCGGCGATCTCACCGATGACCGGGTTGGCGACGCCCTTGTCCTTGAGCATCTTGCCGATGAAGTGGCCGGCGGAGACGCCCATGCCGTAGTTGTCGCCCTTGATCACCAGCCGCGAGGCCAGCGCGTCGGGGAACGCCCGGTCGAGGTTGACGATCGGGATGCCGGCCTGCATGGCCTGGAGGGCAACGGCGTTGACCTCCTTGCCGTCGTGCGGCAGCACGACGATGATGTCCGGCTTCTGGGCGATCAGGGTGCCGAGCGTGGAGCGCTGGGCCTCCGAGTTCGACCCGCCGTCGACCTCCTTGAACTCCACGTCCGAGTACGCCGCGGCCTGCGCCTTGGCGTTGGCGTGGATCGCGCCCATCCAGCCGTGGTCGGCAGCCGGGGCGGAGAAGCCGATGACCACCTTCTTGCCCGGAGCGTTGTTGCCCTCGGCGTTGCCGGCGGCCTTGGTCTGCGTGCTGGCGGCCGGGGTCTCGTTGCTGGTGCAGGCGGTCAGCAGGGTGGCGGCGCCGACCGCGGCACCACCGAAGAGCAACCGGCGGCGCGACAGGTCGCGACTGTTCTGGGTCATGAACGACCTCCTGGGAGCGGGTTTTCACATGGGTGAGGGTGTGCGAGGTCCGGCCACCGTCGAAGATCTCGACGTCGCCAGGACAACGGTGCGGTGCGTCAGGTCGTGGTGGTGACCCTGTTCCGCGCGAGGAGCCGGGTGACTGACTTGAACTGGAACTGCTGGATCAGGACGGCCGCGACGATAATGCCGCCCTTGACCATGTTCTGCGCCTCGATGGAGAGGCCGTTGATGGCGAAGAGATTCGTGATCGTGGCGAAGATGATGACGCCGAGCAGCGAGCCGACGATCGTGCCCCGACCACCGCTGAGCAGCGTCCCGCCGATGATCGCGGCGGCGATCGCGTCCAGCTCGTACAGGTTGGCCATCGCCGCCTGCGCCGAGGTGGCCTGCGAGGTGAGCATGATGGCCGCGATGCCGCAGCACAGCCCGGAGAGCGCGTAGAGCAGCATGGTGTGCCGGCGGACGTTGATACCGGCCAGCCGGGCCGCCTCCGGGTTACCACCGACGGCGATGGTCCGCCGGCCGAAGGTCGTCCGGTTGAGCAGGACCCACCCGGCCAGCACGACCGCGCCGAGGATGTAGACCAGGATCGGGATGCCGATCACCTTGCGGGCGGCGATGTCGTTGATGAACGTGCTGCTCGACACCTGCGTCTGCTTGTTGGAGATCGAGGCCGCCAGGCCGCGCGCGGCCACCAGCATCGCGAGGGTCGCGATGAAGGGCACCAACCGGCCGTACGAGATCAGGACGCCGTTGACCAGGCCGACGCAGATGCCGACCACGAGGGCCGTGAAGATCATGCCGCCGGCGCCGTAGCTCTGGGTGGCGACCGTGGTGCACCAGACCCCGGCCAGCGCGACGATCGCGCCGACCGACAGGTCGATGCCACCGCCGATGATCACGAAGGTCATGCCGACCGTGACCACGCCGACGACCGAGGCGAGCTGGAGGATCGCCAGGACGTTGTTCCAGACCCAGGTCGGGTCGCCGTACAGGTCCGGCTTGGTGATCGCGCCGACCACGATGAGCGCGGCCAGCACGCCGATCAGGCCGAGGTTGCGCTTCGCGCCGTCGCCGCCGTCGCCCCGCCACCAGGAGAGCTTGCCGGTGGCTGCCGCCTTGTCGCTGGCCACCGCCGTCTCCGCCGGGTCCACCGGCGGCGACTGGGCCGGAAGCTGCGGGCGCTCCGGTGTCGCGGTGGGTGTGGGAGTCGCGTCGCTCATGCCGGTGCGCCTTCCATCAAGGACCCCGCCATCACGAGGTCAAGCACAGTGTTCTCGTCGAGTTCGCCGGCCGCGGCTTCGCGGACGACCCGGCCTTCGCGCATCACCAGCACCCGGTCGGCCAGGCCCAGCACCTCGGGTACCTCGCTGGAGACCAGCAGGACGCCGACGCCCTGCGCGGCCAGTGAGCGGATGACCTGGTACAGCTCGGCCCGGGCACCCACGTCCACACCGCGGGTGGGCTCGTCCAGCAGCAGCAGCTTGGTGCCGCCGAGCAACCACCGGCCGACCACGACCTTCTGCTGGTTGCCGCCGGACAGGGTGCGGACCGGCCGGTCGACGTCCCGGGGCCGCAGCTCCAGGGTCTCGGCGATCCGGTCCGCCTCGGCGCGTTCCGCCGCCGCGTTGGTGAAGCCGAGCCGCGCGTACCGGCCGAAGGTGGCCAGCGTGACGTTGCGGTAGATCGGCTCACCGAGCAGCAGCGCCTGGCTCTTGCGCTCCTCCGGGGCCATGCCCATGCCGGCCCGTACCGCGGCCCCGACGCCGGGGCGCAGCACCTTGCCGTCCATCCGCACCGTGCCGGCCTCCGCCAGCCGGGCGCCGTAGATCGTCTCCAACAGCTCGGAGCGGCCGGAGCCGACCAGGCCGGCGATGCCGACGATCTCCCCGGCCCGCACGGTCAGCGAGACGTCGGCGAACTCGCCGGTACGGGTCAACCCCTCCACCTGGAGCAGGTCGGCCCCGGCGGTGTCGTCGGCCGGGCGGTCCGGGAAGACGTACTCGATGGTCCGGCCGGTCATCCGGCTGACCAGGTCGCGGGTCGGGGTGTCGCGCGCCGGCAGGTTCGCCGCCGTGGTCCGGCCGTCCTTGAGTACGGTGACCCGGTCGCCGATCTCGCGGATCTCCTCCATCCGGTGGGAGATGTAGATGACGGCGATGCCCTGCGCGGTCAGCTCGCGGATGATCCGGAACAGGTTGCCGACCTCGTCGTGGGCCAGCACCGCGCTCGGCTCGTCCATGATGATCAGTCGCGCCTCGTGCGACAGCGCCCGGGCCATGCTGACGATCTGCTTGCCGGCCGCCGGCAGGGAGCGGACCATCCGACCGGGCGGGATCTCGCCGTGACCGAGCCGGCTGAGGATCTGCCGGGTGTGCCGGGCCATCCGGCCGCGCCGGACGAAGCCGAGGCTGCGGTACTCGTGCCCGAGGAACGCGTTTTCCGCGACCGAGAGGTCTTCGACGAGGTCGAGTTCCTGGTAGATGGTGGCGATGCCGGCCTTCATGGCGGCCTGCGGGTTGGCGAAGGTGACCGGTTCGCCGCGCCACTCGACCAGCCCGGAGTCCGGCTGGTGCACGCCGGCCAGCACCTTGATGAGGGTGGACTTGCCGGCGCCGTTCTGCCCCAGCAGACAGTGCACCTCTCCGGCGCGTACCTCGAGCTGGACCCCGTCCAGGGCGCGTACGCCGGGGAAGGTCTTGACCACGTCGGTGAGGCGCAGGACCACCTCGCCCGCGACGGTGTCGGGCGGAGCTTCGACCAGCGGCGCGGCGGCGTCGGCGTCGGCCGACCCGGTGGTGGCGGTCTCGTCGGACAGGGCCACGGTCTCCTCCTCGCTCATGATGCTTCCCCGAAGGCGACGTCGCTGGCGAGCACGGCCGCGCCGGCGACACCGGCCCGGCCACCCAACTCGGACAGCACGACGGGCAGGTTGCCGGTAGCCAGCGGCAGTGACCGGCGGTAGACCACGCTGCGGATCTCGGCGAGCAGGATGTGCCCGAGGTGGGCCAACCCACCGCCGATCACGATCATCGACGGATTGGTGAAGCTGACCAGGCCGGCGAGCACACCGCCGACCCGCCGTCCGCCGTCGCGGATCAGCTGGATGCAGGTGACGTCCCCCTCGACGGCGCCCTCGGCGACGTCCTGGGCGGTCACCGTGCCGCGCAGACTCAACCGCTCGGCCAGCGCCGGCGACGCTCCGCTGCGGGCCGCGGCGGTCGCCTCCTTGGCCAGCGCGGCACCGCTGAACAGCGCCTCCAGGCAGCCCGCGTTGCCGCACGAGCACATCGGACCGTGCGCGTCGACCTGGATGTGGCCGATGTCCCCGGCGCAGCCGTCGGTGCCCCGGTAGACCTCGCCGGAGAGGTAGATGCCGCAGCCGACACCGGTGCCGATCTTCACGAAGAGGAAGTCGTCCACCGAGTGGGCGACCCCGCCGTGGCGTTCCCCGATGGCCATGATGTTGACGTCGTTGTCCACCACCGCCGGGCAGGCGTGCTCCCGGCTGAGCAGCTCGCGGACCGGGAACCGGTCCCAGCCCGGCATGATCGGCGGCGACACCGGCACGCCGTCGCGGAAGCTCACCGGCCCGGGTACGCCGATGCCGACCGCGTCCAGCCGCTCGTACGCCCCGTCGACCCGGGCCTTGTGCAGCAACTCGTTGACCCTCTGCAGGGTGACCTTCGGGCCGCTGCGGATGTCGGCCGCCTCGGCGTAGTGGGCCACCGGTTCGAGGCGGCCGTTGACCACCTCGACGTCCATCGAGCTGGCGCCCAGGTCGACGGCGGCGAAGCGCAGCTTCGGGTTCAGCTCGACGAGCGTCGAGCGACGCCCGCCCCGGGAGGCGGCGAAACCGGCCTCGGCGACGTACCCCAACGCGACCAGGCGGTCCAGCTCGGCCAACAGTCGCGGGCGCGGCATCTGGAGCCGGTCACCCAACTCGGCGCGGGACACGGCCCCCTCGTCGCGGAGCAACCGCAACAGTCGGACGTGCAGGGGGTCGACGGTCCGCACGCGCGGTTCACCTCTTCATCGGACTCGTTCACATCGACGCAATGCCGATGTGTTGTGTCCGACACAGTAGGAGCGCGCCGCGCCGCGTGTCCAGAGCTTCAGCCGTTCCGTTCCCAACTTTTGTCCGAAGGAACAAAAGCTAAAAGTGGATCAAGAAAAGGATAACGGCGTGCCCGCAGGCGCTCGCGTGCAGTTTCATCGACCGACACGAACCCGCCCCGCCAGCGGGTCTGTGCTGACGGGGCGGGTGCGGGTGTCTCAGTTGGTGTGCGCGGCGCCCTTCTTGCGGAGCTTGCGGTCGTCGCGCAGCTCCACGTACGGCTCGTCGTCGACGGGATGCCCCGCCGAGATGGCCCGACCGCGCTCCAACTCCGCGTCGAACTCGGCCCCCAGCAGGATCGCGATGTTGCTCAACCAGAGCCAGATCAAGAAGATGATCACGCCGGCCAGCGCCCCGTACGTCTTGTTGTACGAGCCGAAGTTGCTCACGTAGAACGCGAACAGGCCCGAGATCACCAGCCAGATCACCACAGCCAGCACGCCACCCGGGCTGACCCAGCGGAACCCGCCGTGCCGGGCGTTCGGCGACGCCCAGTAGAGGATGGCGAACATCAGGCTGACCAGGATCAGCAGCACCGGCCACTTGGCGATGTCCCACACCGTGACCGCCGTCGAGCCGAGGCCGACGACGTCCCCCACCGCTTCGGCGAGCCGACCGGTGAACACCACGATCACCGCGCTGGCCAGCAGCAGCACCCCGATCACCGCGGTCACGCCGAGCCGGATCGGCAGCGTCTTCCAGATCGGCCGGCCCTCCGGCACGTCGTAGATGGTGTTCGAGGCGCGCATGAACGCGCCCACGTACCCGGACGCGGACCAGAACGCCGCCAGCAGACCGATGATCGCCGCGACGCTGGCCAGCCCGCCGTTGTCCTGCGCCGCTCCGATCGCGTCGTTGATGATCGTCTGGATGCTGTCGTTCGGCACCGCCTGGCTGACGGTGTCCTTGACGCCCTCGGTGGCGCTCTCCCCGAGCAGGCCGAGGATGGAGATCAGCACCAGCAGCCCGGGGAAGATGGACAGCACCCCGTAGTAGGTCAGCGCCGCCGCCCAGTCGGTCAGGCTGTCGTCCTGGAACTCGCCGACCGTGCGACGGATCGCCGCCTTCCAGCCGCTGCTGGGCAGGTCGGTAGGGCTGTCCGGGCCGTCGTCGGGCCCCACCGGCCCGACCGCCGCGCTGGCACGGTCACGCTCGGTGCCGCGCCTGCGGGGGTCGTGCTCGCTCCGACCGTACGTGCGATCGGGCGCGGCCCGCGCGATCCGGTCGCGCTCGCCGCGCTCGGGCGCGCTGCGGTCACCTGCGGTGCGGTCGCCCGCGGCGCTGTGGTCGCGCTCGCGCTGGGCGGAAGACTCGTCCGAGGTCATCGCCCCTCCTCGTCGTCGGCGGTGTCACCTGCGGACATGCCCCGTCGACGGCCTCGGATAACCAGTTACTTGTAGAGCATCCGGCCCATCCGGCGCGACGCCACCAGCAGACCGACCGCCATCATCGCCAGCAGGTAGAGCACGTCGAGCAGCCAGAGCCAACCGCCGGCGCCCACGGTGACCCCGCGGATCAGGTGCACGGCCCGGTACAGCGGGGTGACCTCGACCAGCCAGTGCAGCAGGGTCGGATACGCCTGCGCCGGCACGAACGTGCCCGAGAAGAAGAACAGCGTGAACTGGGCCGACCCCACCAGGTCGAAATCCTGCCAACTCCGCATCACGGTGGCAACCGCCATGCCGAGCGCGCCGAACGAGAACCCGACCAGCACCGCCGCCGGCAACGCGGTGACCGCCCGGGGCACCGTGGTCAGGTCGAGCACCACCATGATCACGAGGAATGCCGCCGAGTACGCGCTGCCCCGCAGCATCGCCCAGCCCAGCTCACCGAGGGCGATCTCGAACGGGCGGACGGGGGTGGCGATCATCCCGTCGTACAGCTTCATGTACTTCATCTTGCCGAAGAAATTGAACGTGGTCTCCGAGATCGCCCCGGTCATCGCGGAGGAGGCCAGCATCGCCGGAGCCACGAACTCGGCGTACGACACCAGCCGTCCGTCGGGCAGTGGCAGGTCCCCGACCAGCGTCCCGACACCGAGACCGATGGAGAACAGGTAGAGCAGCGGCTCCACGAAGCCGGACAGCAGCAACAGCCAGTAGACCGCCTTCAGGGCGGTGACGTTGCGCCCGATCACCGACGCCGACCGACGGGACGCGCCGGAGACGTCGACCAGCCGGGGCAGGACCAACGTGACCACGGGACTCCCTAGACGACGAGCTTGCGACGGAAGGTACGCAGGGCGAGCAGCCACCCGCCGACCGCCCAGGCGGCCAGATAGAGCAGGTGGCCGACGATCGACCACTGTGGGGCGACGCCGAGCGTGGCCGCCCGGCACAGGTCGACGGCGTGCCAGAGCGGCGTCGCGTACGCCACCCAGCGCAGCCCGTCGGGCAGCGACTCGACCGGGAAGAACACCCCGGCGAACAGGCTCATAGGGATGATCGCGAACCGGAACAGCATCGCCAGCCAGTTGTCGCTGGACACCACCGCGGCGTACGCGAAGGTCGGCGCGGCCACGGCCAGCCCGAGCAACGCCACCACCGGCAGGGTGACCACCGCCCACGGTGACCGCAGCGCCCCGAACAGGCCGGTGACCAGCACGAACACCGCGATCGTGGTGACCACCCGGAACACCACAAAGGCCAGGTGCCCGGCCAGGATGTCGCCGACGCGCAACGGCGACGCGCTCTGCGCCTGATAGCTCTTGACCCACTGGAAGTTGCTGAACACCGGCCACGTCGAGTCGCCCACCGTCACCTGGAGCGCGGTCGAGGCGATCAGCCCGGGGACCAGCCAGTCCAGATAGCGCACCCCGTCGACGCCCTGGTCGATGTAGCCCCCGACACCCACCCCGAACCCGAGCACGGTCAGCACCGGCAGCAGGAACGACGAGAACACCCCGGCCCGCCAGGTACGCCGCAGCCCGACCAGGTAGTAGCCGAACACCGCGGACGCCGGCGCCCACGGCGGCCGCGTCCGCACCGCCACACTCACCGCGCCACCTCCGCCCGCATCGACCACGACCTGTCTACCCCCGGGGTACGACAGTCCGCGACCCCTTTACGCCGCCCCCGGCCCGGCCCCGGCGCACCCGGCCCGACGTCCCGGCGTGCCCGGCCCGACGCTCGCGTGCCCGGCGCTCGCGTGCCCGGCGCTCGCGTGCCCGGCGCTCGCGTGCCCGGCGCTCGCGTGCCCGGCGCTCGCGTGCCCGGCGCTCGCGTGCCCGGCGCTCGCGTGCCCGGCCCGACGCCGGCCTGCCCGGCGCTGGCGTGCCCGGCGCTGGCGTGCCCGGCGCTGGCGTGCCCGGCGCTGGCGTGATCGACTCGGCTACCCAGAAGTCGGGGTGTCGACGGCCGGGGGAAGCCCCGACATCCGGGAAGTCGAGTGGATCACCTCGCGCCGCGCCGGCCGAGGGCTGCCCGCCCGATGATCCACTCCAGATCGGCGACGTGGCGGTATCCCATCGCCCGGACACCCCCAGATCGGCGATCTGGTGTGGATCACGCTCGACGGGCGGAGTCGGACCCGACGAACGCGCGCCATGCGTCGGCCGTGAACACCAGCGCCGGACCACTCGGGTCCTTCGAGTCGCGTACGGCCACCAGCCCCGGAAGGTTGTCGGCCACCTCCACACAGTTGCCGCCGTCCGGGCCACTGCGAGTGCTCTTGCGCCACCGCGCGCCGGTCAGCTCCATGTCTCCGCCACCTTCTCCGCCTCCGTCGCTGCTGCGGTAGTGCCTCATGGCAGATCAACTCGGGCTCCCGGAAAGCGGGGTGTCCCGGTTCCGCAGACACCCCGATTCGCAGGAAGCCGAGTGGACCTTGGTGCATCGCGGGCCCAGGCCGCCGGGCCACGCGGGGGTCCAGGGACCGACCGGCCCCGCGAACTACCAGCCCGGCGACCTACCGGGCCGAGCATCCACCGGTGCGGCGACCTACCGGACCGAGGAGCTACCGGGCCGGGGACCTACCGGACTCCGGCACCGAGCCCGACGAACGCGCGCCACGCCCCGGGCTCGAAGACGAGCATCGGGCCATCCGGGTCCTTCGAATCACGCACGGCCACCAGGCCCGGCAAGTTGTCGGCCACTTCGACACAGTTGCCGCCGCTGCCATTGCTGCGAGTGCTCTTGCGCCACCGGGCACCAGTCAGTTCCATGTCTCCGCCATTTCCGCGATCAGGTCGAGGGACTGTTGCTGCGATAGTGCCTCACCCCGGATCGACTCCCACACCTCGACCATCTGACGGACGTACTCGGACCGGTCGATGACCTGCCCGTGGCGTTGCCCGTCGAGGTAGACGACATCCTCACCGGTTGCCGTGGTGGCGATCACGAAGGGACCATCGAGCCCAGCGTAAGCACCGGTGGACAACGGCACGACCTGGATTCTGACCCGCGGCAGGGCCGAGCCGAGCTTGACCAGGTGTCGCAACTGCTCGCGCATCACCTCCGATCCACCGACACGGCGGCGCAGCGCGTACTCGTCGACGACCACGCTGAGCAGCGGCGGTCGGTCCCGGGTGAGCACGCCCTGTCGGTCGAGCCGGGCGGTCACCTGCTGCTCGACTTCATCCGCCGCGAACAGCCCGGCACCGGCCAGGATGGCGCGAGCGTAGCCCTCGGTCTGTAACAGGCCCGGCAGGTAGAGCGGCTCGAACGAGCGCAGGGCGGTGGTTTCCTGCTCGATGCCGGCCCAGTCGCGGAACCACGGCACCACGGTCTCGCGGCTGATCCGCCGTTGGATGCGCTCGAACCGACCGTCGGCGGCCAGCACGACATCACAGCGACGCGCGAAGTCCAGGCTCGGCCGGCGCTCGGAGGTCTCCACCTTGGCGACCAGCGCGCCCGAGTAGCTCAACGCCTCGGCCAGCGCCGCCTGTGACAGGCCCCGGTCGGCCCGGGCCAGCCGTAGCTCCTCCGCGAAGTGCTCCAGCATGGACGAACTCTCCACGGACAACCTCCGTACATCTTCGTACCGTGCCGGGCCAACCGTCGTACGCGCTGGTCGTCGGCGCGCGGAACCTCCCACCGTAGTCGCGCCATCACCAGACTGTCACGCAGCGGGACCGCTCACGGGATCGGACGGCGGGCGGAACCAGGCCGGGAGCGCCCCGTGACCCCCGATCCGGGGCGCTCCCACCCATCCTTTGCTCTGCTTCACCGGACGCAACACCGGGAGCCCTCGGGTGTTGCGTCGGTGTAAGCAGAGCAAAGGACCTGCCCGACCCGAGCACGTCCGCTCACGACCGAGGGAGGCGTTCATGCCCCGCTACCGTCCGCATGTGGCGGCCCGCCCGTCGTGGCGCTGCCGGGTCTGCGGCGCCGCGTGGCCCTGCTCCCCGGCCCGGCTGGCGCTGCTCGGCGAGTACCGGGAGAACCGGACCGGCCTGCTCATCCACCTCGCCACGCTGCTCGACGAGGCCACCGGAGACCTCGCGGACACCGCCCCGCTGACCGACCGCTTCCTCACCTGGGCCAGAGCCCGGTAGACGAAGCTCGGCGGCACACCTGAGGCCACCTCAGTCGACGAGGGTGCGGCCGGTCAGGTGCAGGAAGACGTCCTCCAGGCTGCTGCGTCGCACCAGAGCGTTCGCCGGTTGCAACCCCAGCGCGGTCACCTCGGCGACCGCCGCGTCGCCGTCGGGCACGTAGAGCAGTACCCGGTCGGGCAGCACCTCGACCCGCTCCCCCACCCCGTCGAGCTTGTCGGCGAACGGCGCCTGCGACTCGGCGGCGAAGCGCAGCTCAACCACCTCGCGGGTGGAGTACCGCTCGATCAGCGCCCGGGGTGAGCCCTCGGCGACGATCCGCCCGCCGTCCATCACCACCAGCCGGTCGCAAAGCTGCTCGGCCTCGTCCATGTAGTGCGTGGTGAGCACCAGCGTGACGCCCTGCTGCTTCAGCCGGAACAGGCGCTCCCACACCAGGTGCCGGGCCTGCGGGTCGAGCCCGGTGGTCGGCTCGTCCAACAGCACGATGTCCGGCTCGTTGACCAGGGCACGGGCGATGGTCAGGCGGCGCTTCATCCCGCCGGAGAGCGGATCGACCTTGCTGTCGGCCCGCTCGCTGAGCTGGACGAAGTCCAGCAACTCGTCGGCCCGCGCCCGTGCCGCCCGGCGTGCAATGCCGAAGTAGCGGGCGTAGACGGTCAGGTTCTCCCGGACGGTCAGCTCCGGATCGAGGTTGTCGAGCTGCGGGCACACCCCGAGGCGGGCCCGGATCGCCGGTCCGTCGACCACCGGGTCCAGGCCGAGGATGCGCAGCTCCCCATCGCTCGGCGGGGAGGTGCAGCCGACCATCCGCATGGTGGAGGACTTGCCGGCACCATTCGGCCCGAGGAACCCGAACGCCTCGCCCGCCTGCACCTCGACGTCGATGCCGTCCACGGCGGTGAAGTCACCGAACCGCTTCACCAGCCCGCGAGCCTGAATCAGTGGTCGCCCGGTAATCACCGCCCGACCCTAACCGCCCGGTCCGACACCTCTCCACGCAAATACGTGTACGCCCGGCCCGCCGGAGGCGAAACGCCGATCGATGCCCCACCCCATCGGCCGATCGACAGGTATCGTCCCCCTGTGCCGCCCGCCAGCTCGCCCGATGGCCCGTCATCCCCCGCCCGACCAGCCAACTCATCCGGCGACGGGCCACCCCGGCCACGCTCGGCGACCACGGAGCCAGCCGAGACCACGGAACCAGCCGAGACCGCAAGACCGACCGCGACCGCAGAGCCGCCCCTGACCGCAGAGCCGACCCGGGCCGCAGAGCCAAACGAGACCGCAGAGCCGACCCGGACCGCAGAGCCGACCGGACCGGCCGGTGCCGCCGAGCGGGCCACCCGGGACATGGCCGCCCAGTTCGAGGACGAGAAGCCCGGCCGGGTGTTGGCCGGTCCGGCGGCGCTGCTCCTCGGCACGGTGGCACTGGCGGTCGGGGCGCTCGCGCTCTGGCAGGTGTTCCGCCCACTCGCGGAGGGCAGCAAGTACTACCTGATCATCTTCTTGGCCGGTGTCCTCCCGCTGGTCTTCCTCGCCTACCCGGCCGACCTGCCACGCTGGGCCCGCCCGCGCCGACCCCGCCGAGCCACCGACCGCACCGACCACGCCGCCAGCACGGAACTCACCGACAGCACGGCACGCACCGACAGCACGGAAAGCACCGCCAGCACCCGGCCCACCGTCGCCGACTGGCTGCTGGCCGCCCTGACCGTGGCGGCCTGCCTCTATCCCGTCCTACCGATCCGGATCGGTACGGGTGGCGGCGGCTACAACGCGTTCCTCGACCGGCAGGGCCTGCTCGCGCCGACCGATCTGGTGCTCGGCACCGTACTGCTGGTTCTGCTGTTGGAGGCGTGCCGGCGTACGACGGGTTGGATCCTGCCGGCTGTCTGCCTGCTGTTCCTCGGGTACGGCTACTACGGCGGGTTGCTGCCGCAGTCCTGGCCGGTCGCGCACGCCGGACTCGACTTCGGGCAACTGGTCGACGCGTTCTACAACTCCGACAGCGGTTTCTACGGCACCCCGTTGGACGTGGCCGCCTCGTACATCGTGCTGTTCACCATCTACGGCGCGGTGTTGGAGCTGTCCGGGGCCGGACGGTTCTTCGTCGACCTGTCGGCCGCCGCGTTCCGCCGCTCCCGTACCGCCGCGGGTCGGACCGCGGTGGCCTCGGGCTTCCTGCTCGGCACCGTCTCCGGCTCGGGCGCGGCGACGACGGTGAGCATCGGCGCGGTCACCTGGCCGCTGCTGCGTCGGGCCGGCTATCCGCCGGAACGGGCCGGCGGCATGCTGGCCGCGGCCGGGGTGGGCGCGATCCTCTCCCCGCCCACCCTGGGGGCGGCGGCGTTCATCATCGCCGAGTACCTGGGCGTCTCGTACCTTCAGGTGCTGGGCTGGGCGACGGTGCCGACCGTGCTCTATTACCTGGGCATCCTGCTCTCCGTGGAGATCGACGCCCGCCGGTCCGGCGTACGGCCGGTGGTGCTCGACGTCGGCTCACCGTGGCGGCTGCTCGGTCGGTTCGGCTACCACTTCGCCTCGCTGATCGCGATCATCGTGTTGCTCGCGGTGGGGGTATCGGCGACGCGGGCCGTGGTCTTCGCCATCGTCCTCACCGCCGCGCTGTCGTGGCTGGACCGTACACACCGGCTCACCCCGGCCCGGCTGGTGACCGCGCTCGTCACCGGCGTACGCGGGGTCCTCGCCGTCACCGCCGTGTGTGCCGCCGCCGGCATCATCACGGCGACCACCACGAAGACCGGACTGGGGCCGCAGGCGGCGGCGCTGCTGATCGGCGGGGCGAAGGCGGCCACCTCGGACCCGACGCTGGTCCTGGTGCTGACGGCGCTGCTGGCCGCCGTCGCGCTCAGCCTGTTGGGCCTGGCCGTACCGGTCACCGCCTCGTTCGTGATCGGCTGGGTGATCGTCGGCCCGGCCCTGCTCGACCTGGGCGTGGCCGCGCCCGCCGCGGCGATGTTCGTCTTCTACTTCGCCGTGCTGTCCGAGGTGTCCCCGCCGACCGCGCTCGCCGCCGTGGCCGCCGCCGCCGTCACCGGGGGCCGGCTGGTGCCGACCATGTGGCAGACCCTGCGGTACGCGCTGCCGGCGTACCTGACCCCGATCGCGTTCGTCATCACCCCGGCCGGCCTCGGTCTGCTCGGCATCGGCGGCGTGCCACGGATCGCCTTCGCCGCCGTGGTGACGGCGCTCAGCGTGGCCGTGCTCGCCGTCGCCGCCGGTGGCTGGCTGCCCGGCGTGGGTCCGGCCGGCGTCCCGGAGCGGGTGCTCGGCGCGCTCGGCGGGGTCACCCTGCTCTGGCTCGAACCCGTGCCGGTCAGGGTCGGCGTGGCGCTGGCCGCCGTCGCGGCAGCGGGAGTGCTCGTCCGACGCGGATCCACCGGCCGACCGCGAACACCTACAAAGGTCCGACCGCGAACACCAACAGAGGAGAAACTGTGAGACGAACCGACGTACGGCTCGCGGCGGGCCTGGGCGTGCTCGCCCTCGTCCTGACGGGCGGCACCGGCTGCGGGGGCCAGCAGGGCGGCGCGGGCACGGACGACACGGCCAGTGCGGTCACCTGCGAGGTGACCCGGGAGACCCGGGTGGGCATCGCCACCGGCAACGCCACCGGCGTCTACTACGTGGTCGGCAACGCCCTGGCCGGGCAGCTCTCCGATGCGACCGGCGGCAAGCTGACCGGCACCGCCGCCGAGACCGGCGCGTCGGTGCAGAACGTCGAGCAGTTGGTCGGCGGCCAGTACGACGTGGCGTTCTCGCTGTTCGACACGGCGGTCAACGCGGTCGAGGGCAAGGGCAGCTTCACCACGCCGCAGCCGGTGCGGGCGTTGGCCCGCCTCTACGACAACTACACGCAGGTGGTGGTCCGCAAGGACTCCGGGATCACCTCGGTCGCCGGCATGCGCGGCAAGCGGATCTCCACGGGCTCCCCGAAGTCCGGTACTGAGGTGATCGCGAACCGGCTGCTGGAGGCCGCCGGGCTCGACCCGGCCAAGGACGTCCGGGCGCAGCGGCTCGACCTCGCCAAGACCGTCGACGGCGTCAAGGACGGCAGCGTCGACGGGTTCTTCTGGTCCGGTGGCCTGCCCACCGGTGGCCTGACGGACCTGTTCACCACGGCCGGCGACACGGTGACGTTCGTCGACATCTCGCCGCTGCTGCCGAAGCTGACCACGCTGAGCCCCGGCTACCAGGCCGGCACGATCGGTCGGGACGTGTACCGCACGGCGACCGACACCCCGACCGTCGTCGTGCCCAACGTGCTGCTGGTCCGCGAGGACCTGGACGCCAACGTCGCCTGTGCGATCACCCGGACGGTGTTCGACAAGCGCGACGTCCTGGCCCAGGCCAATCCGGCGGCCAAGGGGATCTCGCTGGAGAAGGCCCGCAGGACCCTCCCGGTGCCGCTGCACCGGGGCGCCGAGAAGGCGCTGAACGACCTCGGCGCGAGGTGATCGGGGCGGTCAGCTGTCGGCCGGCGCGGTGGCGGCGCGAGCGACGCTGACCAGGCGGTCCGTCTCGGCGAGCAACGCCTCGTCGTCCGTGGGGGTGCCCGGTTCGGGGCGGACCGTCCAGGTCAGACCGTCCACTCCGGGCACCCGGCGGGCCGCGACGCGCGCCGCGCCGCCGGGCACCGGGTGACGTTCGGTGTACGCGACGGAACGGGTCACCCGGGCCCGCACCTGGTGTGGCAGCTCCCCGGGGTCGAGCAGCAGGTACGTCTCGGCGGGCCCGTCGGTGACCACGAGGTAGCCGTCGCGCTCGACGACGGTCTGGGCGGGCGTGACGGTCAGCTCCCGACCGGACCAGACCGCCTTGATCAGGTCGTGCCAGCCGATGCGGTGCCCCCGGCCGGGCAGCCACAGCCCGAGGTTGCTGGCCACGATCACGCCGTCGCCCTCGCCGTTGCCCACCGCCGCCCAGGCGAGCACCCGCTCGTCGGCGGCCAGTGGTGGCCGGTCGGCCGGGGGCAGCTTCGGCTTGCGGCTGAACAGTCCCATCTCAGAGCCCTCCCGCGGCCTGCTCGCGCAGCGCCCGGGCGTGCTGTTCCAGCGACAGCAGCTCCCCGAAGGCGGCGAAGTACTCGTCCTTGTTGTTGACCGGGTTGATCCGCTGAATCCGCGACTTGAGGTCCCGGATGCGCGCCGTCACCGAGCCGAACTGCACGCGGGCCATGGTGATCGACACGTAGCGCGGGTCGGCCTCACCGTCGATCCGCAGCGGCTCCACCGCCAGCTCGCCGACCAGCGCCGCGGCGGCCAGGTCCTCGCAGGCGTCGCGGACCTTCTCGATCCAGACCGCGCCGCCGGTCGCCGACGCGGCCCCGCCGGCCGCCGCCACGGCCGTACGCACGGCAATGTGCACCGGGTGGCGGTACTCGGTCGCCTCCACCGCGTCGAACATCGGCCCGGCCAGCACCGGCTGTTGCAGGGCGAGCTTCAACGCCTCCCGCTCGACCATCGACTGCGGGCTGTCCACCGACGGTTCGGCCTGGGCCGGGGCGGGCCGGGGAGCGGGCGCGGCGTCCCGGGCCCCGGACGGCGGAGTGTTGGCGGCGGCGAGCACGGCCCGCTGCACCGGCTCGATCTCCATGCCGAGGTCCATGGCGAGCTTGCGGACGTACTCCGGGCGCTTTTCCCGGTCTTTGAGCTGCGCGACCAACGGCGCGGCCCGGCGCATGGCCTCGACCCGGCCGTCGACGGTGTCCAGGTCGAAGCGGCTGATCTCGTGCCGCAGCGCGAAGTCGACGAGCGGTTCGCGGCGGGCGACCAGGTCCCGCACGGCCAGGTCGCCCTTGGCCAGGCGCAGCTCACACGGGTCCATGTTGTCGGGGCTGACCGCGATGAACGTCCGTCCGACGAAACGCTGATCGTCGGCGAACGCGCGCAGCGCCGCCTTCTGGCCGGCGGCGTCCCCGTCGAAGGTGAAGATGATCTCGCCGGCCACCGAGTCGGTGTCCAGCAGGAGCCGGCGCAGCACGCCGATGTGGTCCGCGCCGAACGCGGTGCCGCAGGTCGCCACCGCCGTGGTCACCCCGGCCAGGTGACAGGCCATCACGTCGGTGTAGCCCTCGACGATCACCGCCCGGCCCTGCTTGGCGATCTCCCGTTTGGCCTGGTCGATGCCGTAGAGGACGTGCGACTTCTTGTAGATCGGCGTCTCGGGGGTGTTCAGGTACTTCGGGCCGTCGTCGTCGTCGAAGAGCTTGCGCGCCCCGAAGCCGATCACGTCACCGGTCAGGTCGCGGATCGGCCAGAGCAGCCGGCGGCGGAACCGGTCGATCAGCGTGCCCGACCGCGACTCCCGGGACAGCCCGCCGGTGACCAGCTCCTGGTGGGTGAAGCCCTGCTGGCGCAGGTGCTTGGTGAGCAGGTCCCAGGCGTCCGGGGCGAACCCGCACCCGTAGCGCTCGGCGGCGGCCCGGTCGAAGCCCCGGCGGGCCAGGAACTCGCGTGCCGGCCGCGCTCCGGCCGTGCTGAGCTGCGCCCGGTAGAACTCCACGGCGGCGGCGTGCGCGGCGACAAGTCGCTGCCGCTGGCCCTGCTGGGGGCGTGGACGCGGGGCGCCCCGGTCGTCCTCGACGTAGCGGAGCTGGATGCCGGCCCGCCCGGCCAGCCGTTCGACGGACTCGACGAAGCTCAGGTGCTCGGCGTCCATCAGGAACTTGATCGCGTCGCCGCCGGCCCCGCAGCCGAAGCAGTACCAGACGTTGCGGGCCGGCGAGACGTTGAACGACGGGCTCTTCTCGTCGTGGAACGGGCACAGGCCCTTGAGGTTGCCGCCACCTGCGGACTTCAGGGTTACCGTCTCGGAGATCACATCGGCGATCGAGGTGCGTTCCCGGACCAGCGCGATGTCCTCGTCCCGGATCCGCCCAGCCATGCGCCACCCCCTCGCCGTACATCCTGCCCTGCCCGACCGGCGACACGCCGGCCGGGGGACGCCGGTGTGGCGGGGACCGCCGTCGGGCTCACCCGTTTCGGCCCGGCCGCCGGGCCCGCGCGGGGACCATGACCAGATGCGCAGGGTACGCGCCAACGGGCCCCGGCCGCCGCGATGGGTGACCGGTCGGCTGCGCATGCGCGGGCCGGGTCCGCAGACCGACGACACCGGTGAACGGCACGCGACCTGGTTGGAGCTGTTCCTCGACCTCATCTTCGTGTACGCGCTGGCGGCGGTCACCCGTCGGCTGGACGACGATCCGACCCCGTCGGCGAGCGCCGTGCTGGCCGTGCTGGGGCTCTTCGTGGTGGTCCAGTGGGCCTGGTTGGGCCAGGTGTTCTACGACACCCGATTCGACCCGGACGACGTACCGCACCGGATCCTGGTGCTGGTCGCGCTGGTCGGCGCGGGCACGATGACGCTCGGTGTGGACGAGGTGCCGGAGAGCGTGCTCCTGCCGGTGGGCTACCTGGTCGTGCGGGGGGTGCTGCTCCTGCTGTACCTGCGGGCCCGCCCGACCAGCCCGCAGGCCCGTACGGTGACCACGATCTACCTGTGTGGCTTCGGGTCGGGTTGGCTGATCTGGCTGGCCTCGCTGGCCGCCCCGGCCGCCGCGCGTCCGACGTGGTGGATCGTCGCCATGATCATCGAGCTGTCCACCCCGTGGGTCGGCAAGCGCTGGCTCAACCGGTTTCCGGTCGACGACCAGCACCTGCCCGAGCGGATCGGGCAGTTCACCATCATCGTGCTGGGCAGCGCGCTGGCCAGCCTGCTCTTCGCGGTGCCCGACCATCCCCGGCCGCACATGATCGTGACGGCCGGACTGGCGTTCCTGGTGCCGGCGGCCGTCTGGTGGGTCTACACCACCTTCGTCACCACCCGCGAGTCACAACGCCGACTGCGCGGCGGCCAGACGTACGCCTACCTGCACATCCCGCTCGGCGGCGCGCTGCTGCTGCTCGGCTGGGCGCTCGGGCAGATGGTCCGGCTGGCCGACGACGAGGTGATGCGGCTGCCGATGGAGCTGCGACTCCTGCTGGCCGCCTCGATCAGCGTTTGGATGCTCTGCGGGCTGGCGTTGCACTGGGTGTGGAACCGGCCCAGCATCGGACGCCTGGGCATCGCCGGCTACGGCGTGGGTTCGGTCGTCCTGATCACCACGGCGGTGCACGAGCCGAAGCTGATGCTGTCCCTGCTCTCGGTGGCGGTCGTCGGGTACGCGGTGCTGCTCACCCGACGACTCGCCGCGACGGCCGAGGACTGAGCCGGCCGACGCTCAGGCGGCGGCCGGCTCCTCGGCGGCGACCTGCCGGTTCCACTCCTGCTTCGACGAGCGCCAGCCCTCGTCGTCCATGCCGCGCCGCCAGTAACCGGAGATGGAGAGCCGGTCGAGGGGCACACCGCGCTCGCCGCGCAGCAGTCGACGCAGGTCCCGTACGAACGTCGCCTCGCCGTGCACGAAGGCGTGCACCTGGCCGGCCGGGAACTCCAGCGAGCGCACCGCCTCGACCAGTGCCTCGCCCACCGGGCGTTCGCCACGGTGCAGCCAGGTGAGCGTGACCGCTCCGGGGCTGAGCAGCTTCTGCTCGTCCGCCGGGTCGGCGATCTCCACGAAGACGTGTGCCGGCGCGCCCACCGGCAGCCGTTCCAGCGCGGCGGCGATCGCCGGCAGGGCGCTCTCGTCACCGACCAGCAGGTGCCAGTCCGCGTCCGGGCTCGGCGCGTACGCCCCGCCGGGGCCGACGAAGTGCACCGGGTCGCCCGGGCGCAGCGCGGCGGCCCACGGGCCGGCCAGCCCCTCGTCGCCGTGGTGCACCACGTCCACGGTCAGTTCCCCGGCGCGCGGGTCCCACCGGCGCACGGTGTACGCCCGCAGCCGGGGCCACTGCTCGCGGGGCAGGTCCCGACGGATCGCGGCGAGGTCCAGCGGCTGCGGGTACGCGACGCCGGGCTGCGGAAACACCAGCTTGATGTAGTGGTCGGTGAACTCGCCCACCGGCAGGCCGACCAGTTCGTCCCCACCGAGGACGAGCCGGATCAGGTGCGGGGTGGGTCGTTCGGTGCGCAGCACCCGGACCGAGGTGACGTTCCTGGGGCGTTCCGTCATGTAGTTAGGCTAGCCTAAGTTGTCGAGTTGTCCACCAGGCGGGTGTGCCAGCTCACCGCTCCCGGGTCGGTGAGCGAGGCGACCTGGTCGATCACGACCCGCAGTCGGGCGGCGTCGTCCGGCGCGGCCCGCCACAGCGGCGCGAAGATCGGGTCGAGCCCGTCCGGCGCCCGCCGGACCAGCGCGGCCACCAACTCGGCCAACATCGTGCGCTGCCGCTCGTAGCGACCCCGGAAGCCGCTGCGCCGCATCACATACCGCAGGGCGATGCCCTTGAGCAGCGCACACTGCGCCCGCACCAGCCTCGGCACCACCAGGTCGGCGGCGTACCGGCGGTGCGGGCCGGGGCCGTACCGCTCCTCGGTGGCCTCCACCGCCGCCGACACGAACCGGCCGGTCAGCCCACTCGTGGTCGCCTTCAGCGCGACCTGGGCGCGGTGGCTGCCGTCGTACGCGGCGAGGGGGGCGAGCAGCGGGTCGGCCAGCAACGCGACGAGCACCTCGGCCAGGTCGGCGGCCGACTCCCCCGAGTACGTGGCGGCCACGTCGGCGCAGAGCGCGGCCCGTTCGTCGGCGTCGCCGAGTAGCGGGCCCAACGTGACGTACCCGCCGTGGATGCCGTCCTCGACGTCGTGCACCGAGTACGCGACGTCGTCGGCCCAGTCCATCACCTGCGCCTCCAGGCAGCGCCGGTCTCCCGGCGCACCGGCCCGGAGCCACTCGAAGACCACCGTGTCGTCGGCGTACACCCCGAACTTGCGCTGCCCCGGGCGGCGCGGCCAGGGGTACTTGCCGATCGCGTCGAGCGACGCCCGGGTGAGGTTCAGCCCGGCGGACGACCCGTCCGGGGCGAGCACCTTCGCCTCCAACCGGGTCAGCACCCGCAGCGTCTGCGCGTTGCCCTCGAACCCGCCGCAGGGCGTCGCGAGCAGGTCCAGCGCGGCCTCACCGTTGTGCCCGAACGGCGGATGCCCCAGGTCGTGGGCGAGCCCGGCGACGTCGACCACGTCCGGGTCGCAGCCCAGCCGGGCGCCCATCTCGCGGGCGATCTGGGCCACCTCCAGCGAGTGCGTCAGCCGGGTCCGCAGGAAGTCGTCGGTGCCGGCGGTGTGCACCTGCGTCTTGGTGGCCAACCGACGGAACGCGGCCGAGTGCAGCACCCGGGCCCGGTCCCGCTCGTACGGCGACCGGCGGTGGCCGGTGTCCTTCGGCGGCTCCGCCACCAACCGGTCGGCCGGATCACTGCTCACCGAGCAGGGAGCACGCAGAACTCGTTGCCCTCCGGGTCGGCGAGCACCGTCCACTCCACCTCGCCCTGGCCGATGTCGACGTGCCGGGCGCCCATGTCGACGAGCCGTTCGACCTCGGCCTCCTGGTCAGCCGGGCGCAGGTCGAGGTGCAGCCGGTTCTTGCGCACCTTGCCCTCGGCGACCGGGCCGAAGAAGAGGGCGGGGGACCGATCCGCGGACTGGCGGATCTCCACGCCACCCGGCTTCTCGGAGATGATCTGATAGCCGAGCGCCTCGGCCCACCAACGGGCCAGCCGCGCCGGATCACGGGCGTCGACGGTGAGGCTCTCCCAGACGCTTGTCATTCAGTCACCCTTCCCGTTCGACGGCGTACGCAATCAGCCGTTTGCGAGCGAGCCAAGGTTACGCCCGTCACGGCTCCTTGACGTGCCCCCGACGCGGCGACGGGTGGTGAACGCGATGGCGGCCCGGTCGCCCGGGCCGCCGTCGACGCCGCCGGTCAGCGGCTGTCCGAGCCGTCCGTCTCCACGGCCGCCCGGCCGGCTTCCAGGCGTGCCACCGGCACCCGGAACGGCGAGCAGGAGACGTAGTCCAGGCCGACGGAGTGGAAGAAGTGCACCGAGTCGGGGTCGCCGCCGTGCTCGCCGCAGACGCCGAGCTTCAACCCGGGGCGGGCCGCCCGGCCCTCCTCGGCGGCGATGCGTACCAGCCGTCCGACGCCGTCCCGGTCGATCGACTCGAACGGTGAGATGCCGAAGATGCCCAGCTCCAGGTACCGCCAGAAGAACGCGCCCTCGACGTCGTCGCGGGAGAAGCCCCAGCCCATCTGGGTCAGGTCGTTGGTGCCGAAGGAGAAGAACTCGGCGGCCTCGGCGATCTGGCCGGCGGTCAGCGCCGCCCGGGGTACCTCGATCATCGTGCCGATCAGCACCTCGACGCCGCTGTCCCCGACCACCTCGGCGATGATCTTCTCGGCCTCGGCGCGTACCGTCTCCAACTCCTGCACGGCCCCGACCAGCGGCACCATGATCTCCGGGCAGGCGACGCCGCCGGCGCGGACGACCGCGACGGCGGCCTCCGCGATGGCCCGGACCTGCATCGCGAACAGGCCGGGGATGACCAGGCCGAGGCGTACGCCCCGCAACCCGAGCATCGGGTTCTCCTCGTGCATTCGCCGGACGGCCGCCAGCAGCGCCTCCTCCTTGGCCACGTCCTCGCCACGTTCCTGGGCGACCGCGACGTTGACCGCGAGCTGTTCCAGCGGCGGCAGGAACTCGTGCAGCGGCGGGTCGATCAGCCGGACGGTGACCGGCAGCCCGTCCATCTCCCGGAAGATCTCCATGAAGTCGGCCCGCTGCAACGGCAGCAGCGCCGCCAACGCCGTCTCCCGCTCGTCGGCGTCGCGGGCCAGGATCAGCCGCTCCACCAGCTCCCGCCGGTCGCCGAGGAACATGTGCTCGGTGCGGCACAGGCCGATGCCCTCCGCGCCGAAGCGCCGGGCCCGGGCCGCGTCCGCGCCGGTGTCGGCGTTCGTGCGGACCGCCAGCCGCCGCTGTGCGTCGGCGTGCGTCATGATCCGGTGTACGGCCCGAACGAGGGGGTTGTCGACGTGCTCGGCGTCGAGGCTGCCCTCGAAGTACTGCACGACCTCGGACGGCATGACCGGCACCTCGCCCAGGTAGACCTTGCCGGTGGTGCCGTCGATGGACACGACGTCGCCCTCGTCGACGGTGTGCCCGGCCACCGTGAAGCGCTTCGCCGGGACGTTCACCTCGATCTCGTCGGCGCCGGAGACGCAGGTCTTGCCCATGCCCCGGGCCACCACCGCGGCGTGACTGGTCTTACCGCCCCGCGAGGTGAGGATGCCCTTCGCGGCGATCATGCCGTTCAGGTCGTCCGGGTTGGTCTCCCGGCGGACCAGGATCACCGACTCACCCTCGGCGGCCAGCTCGACGGCGCGGGCGGAGGTGAAGACCACCGTGCCGGACGCCGCGCCGGGTGACGCCCCGATGCCGGTGGCGACCGCCTCGAACTCGTGGTCGAGCTGGAAGCGGGGGAACATGAGCTGGGCGAGCTGTGCGCCGTTGACCCGGTGCAGCGCCTCGTCCAGGTCGATCAGGCCCTCGTCGACGAGCTGCCCGGCGATGACGAACGCGGCGGCGGCCGTCCGCTTGCCGACCCGGGTCTGCAACATCCACAGCTTGCCGCGCTCGATGGTGAACTCGATGTCGCACAGGTCCCGGTAGTGCTCCTCCAGCCGGGCCATGATCGACAACAGCTCGTCGTAGGAGGACTTGTCCAGCTGCTCCAACTCCTGCAACGGCACGGTGTTGCGGATGCCGGCGACCACGTCCTCACCCTGGGCGTTGGCCAGGTAGTCGCCGTAGATGCCCTGCGCGCCGCTGCCCGGGTCGCGGGTGAAGGCGACGCCGGTGCCCGAGTCGGGGCCGAGGTTGCCGAAGACCATGGTCACCACGTTGACCGCGGTGCCCAGGTCGGCCGGAATGCGCTCCTGCCGGCGGTAGAGAACCGCGCGCTCGGCGTTCCACGACTCGAAGACCGCCCGGATGGCCAGGTCGAGCTGCTCCCGCGGCTGCTGCGGGAACTCCCGGCCGGTGTGCTTGGCGAAGATCTTCTTGTACGCGTCGACCAGCCCGCGCAGGTCGTTCGCGTCCAGGTCCAGGTCGTTGTGCGTACCCTTGGCGCTCTTGATCTCGTCGAGGGCGTGCTCGAACTCCTCGCCCGGCACCTCGCAGACGGTCTTGCCGAACATCTGGATCAGCCGGCGGTACGAGTCCCAGGCGAACCTGTCGTTCTGACCCGCCTGCGCGGCGAGTCCCACCACGCTCTGGTCGTTGAGGCCGACATTGAGGACGGTCTCCATCATGCCGGGCATGGAGAACTTGGCCCCGGAGCGGACGGACACCAGCAGCGGGTCCTGCGGGTCGCCGAGGCGCTTGCCCATCTCGCGCTCCAGCGACTGGAGGTGCTCCTCAATCTGACCGGCCAGGCCGTCGGGCTCCCGACCGGTCGCGAGGTACGCCTGACACGCCTCGGTGGTGATGGTGAAACCGGGTGGCACGGGCAGGCCGAGGTTGGTCATCTCGGCGAGGTTGGCGCCCTTGCCCCCGAGCAGGTCCTTGAGCTCCTTGTTGCCCTCGGAGAAGTCGTAGACGTACTTGTGATCGTCGGTCTCTTGCGCTGCCACCAGAGCCTCCCACGCGCGCCGGATTGACACTTAACGAAGGTTCAGGGCGAAGGTTAAGCGAAGATCGGGTGGCCTGGGACCGGTCGGTGACAATTGGCACAGCCATCACGACTATCCGCGTTCGTACCGGTTTTTGGGAACGCTTCCACGAGCACGATCACGCAATTTCTCCGGTCCTCGTATTGTTGACGACACTGGTTCTGCCGAAGCTCGCTTTTGCCATATCCGACGCGAACTAACCCCTTCCGGAGCCTTCGTCGTGTCCTCCCTTCCGCTCTCCTCCCCCACCCCCGACCCCGCCGCCGAGCCGGTCGCGCTGCCCAGCCAGCACCAGCCGGAGGCCGGTGACCTGGCCGCGCTCGCGGCGCGGACGGCCGGTGCCGACCTGCTCGCCCCGCCGGTACGCCTCGACGACGTGGTGCCGGCGCCGGAGCGGGCCGAAGCGGACCCGACCGCGACGTTCACCCTCGACGGGGAGACCGCCATCCGGGTCACCGCCCACCCGGGCGCCCGGGAGGTGGCCGACCACCTGGCCGAGCTGCTCCGCCCGGCGACCGGGTTCCCGCTGCCCGTCACCGACACCCTCACGGCCGACCCGACCGGAACCCTGGCGCTCACCCTGGTCGGCACCACCCCGCCGCTCCCCGCCGCCGACCCCGAGCCCGCCGACCTCGGGGCGGAGGACTACCGGCTCGACGTGACCGCCACCGGGGTACGCGTCGTCGCCGACACCGCCACCGGCCTGTTCTACGGCGTCCAGACGCTCCGACAGCTCCTCCCGGCCGCCGTGGAGAGCCCCACCCCGGTGACCGCCCGTTGGGCGCTGCCCGGCGGGACGATCGTGGACCGACCCCGCTTCCCGTACCGGGGCGCGATGCTCGACGTGGCGCGACACTTCTTCGCCGTCGAGGACGTCCTGCGGGTGATCGACCACCTGGCCCGCTACAAGCTCAACCACCTGCACCTGCACCTCACCGACGACCAGGGCTGGCGCATCGCCGTCGACTCCTGGCCGAGGCTGGCCACCGTCGGCGGGGCGAGCGAGGTCGGCGGCGGTCCGGGCGGGCACTACACCACTGACGACTACCGGCGGATCGTCTCGTACGCGTCCGCCCGGCACGTCACCGTCGTCCCGGAGATCGACCTGCCCGGCCACACCAACGCGGCGCTCGTCGCGTACCCGCAGCTCGCACCGGACAAGGTCGCGCCCGCGCCGTACACCGGCACCGAGGTCGGCTTCAGCTACGTCGACCCGGCCGACGAGCGGACGTACGACTTCATCGCCGACGTGCTCGGCGAGGTCGCCGCCCTCACCCCGGGGCCGTGGCTGCACATCGGCGGCGACGAGGCGTTCAAGGTCAAGGGCAAGGTCTACACCGGTTTCGTGGAGCGCGCGCAACAGCTCGTCGCCGACAACGGCAAGACCGTGGTGGGCTGGCACCAGCTCGCCCCGGCCCCGCACCGCGACGGGCGGGTCCTGCAATGGTGGGGTACGGACACCGACGACCCCACCACCGCCGACGCCGTACGACGGGGCGCCCGGCTGATCGTCTCTCCCGGCAACCACGCGTACCTGGACATGAAGTACGCCGAGGACACCCCGATCGGACACGACTGGGCCGGCCTCATCGACGTACGCCGCGCGTACGACTGGGATCCGGGCACTCACGTCACCGACGTGCCCAGCACGGCCGTCCTGGGCGTCGAGGCCCCACTCTGGACCGAATCGGTCACCTCGCTGGCCGACATCGAGTTCCTGCTGCTCCCCCGGCTGCCCGCCATCGCCGAGCTGGGCTGGTCGCCCCGGGCGAAGCACGACTGGGCCGGCTTCCGGGACCGTCTGGCCGGGCACGGCCCACGCTGGTCCACCGCCGGGATCACCTTCCACCCCAGCCCCGAGATCCCCTGGCCGGCGACCCCCACCATCCCCCGCCAACACGGCGCATCCCAGGCGGACCCGACGACCCCCTGAAGGCGCGGCACCACCTGAGGTCGCCCAGCCGGGAGGCGCCCGGGGTCGCTGGCGGCGGCGCCTGGACGCCTGAGGTCGCCAGCCGGGGGCGTGATCGACTCGGGATCGCCGATGTCGGGGTATCCCGCACGCCCGGATACCCCGACATCGCCGACGTCGAGTCGATCACGCCTCGACCGACGACGGATGCCCCCATCGCCGGGTCGCGCAGATAGATCCACTCCAGGTCGGCGATCTGGGGGTGTCCCGGCTCGGGGATGCCCCCAGATCGGCGATCCGGTGACGATCACGCCGGTAAGCCTCGCGCGCGGCATCACGGATGCGAGGTCTGTCCCGTTCCGGCCGCCGGGTGCTGTGGTCGGCCACACCGTGCGGGCGGAATCGCGGGCCGGGCGGGGTCGTTATATCTGGCACGCCGCCGCGACCCCCGGCTCGACGGGTGGCCGCCGGGAACACCCGACGGGTCGGCGTCGTTACAAACCCCCGCACGGCCGAGCACCATGCTGGCTGGCCCGGGACGGAGTCGCCCCGGGAACACCCGCCAGGCCGCCGTCGTTACAACCCCGCACGGCCGAGCACCACCGGGCCGTCCCCCGGTCCCCGGCGCGGGAATGACCTGACGCCCCGGACCGTTGCACCACCTTCCGCGCAGACCCCTCTTGTCGGGTCGCCGGAGCAGATCCCCCTCACGAACTTTCCCCGCCCGGCACACCCCCCCGTGTGCCGCGCGCGTATCCCCCGATGAAGCAGAGGAGCACGCCATCATGCGTACCGATCTGATTCGTAAGACCGCCCTGACCGCCGCCGGCCTCGCCTTCGCCGGCGGCGCCATCGCCGGACCCGTCACCACCGCGTTCGCCGCCGAAAGCACCGCCAAGCCCGTGTCGCAGACCCAGACCGACCGCAAGGGTCACGGCGAGCGGCAGCTCGGCGTGCGGTACGAGGCCCAGCCGAACTTCTACTACTGCGGCCCCGCCGCGGCCCGTAACGCCCTGAGCGTGCAGGGCAAGGACATCAGCGTGGACGCCATGGCCAAGGAGATGGGCACCACCGAGGCCGGCACCAACAGCATCAACGACATCACCCCGGTCCTGAACAAGGAGACCGGCAAGACCGACGCCTACCACAGCGTCGAGATCAGCAGCCCCGACGCCGACGCCAAGCAGACCGACACGCTGCGCGCCGACATCATCCGCACCGTGGACAACGGTCGGGCCGTGGTCGCCAACATCGCCGGCACCAGCACCGACACCGACGGCAACACCCACTCCTTCGAGGGCGGGCACTACATCAGCGTCACCGGCTACCGCGACAACGGCAACATCGTCACCATCGCCGACTCCGCCGACCCGAACACCGCCTCCTACGACATCACCGTCGAGCACCTCGCCGACTGGATCGCCACCCGCGGCTACGCCACCAGCTGACCCGCACCACCACACCACCGACAAGGGCCGGACCCCACCACGGGGCCCGGCCCTTCAGCATGCCCAGATCACCGCGCCCCGCGCCCCGCGCCCCGCGCCCAAGATCCTCACAACATCACCGATACTGCTGCCTCGGACGCGCCGGAAGCAGCAACAACCCTGAAGTTGTGAGGATCTTGGCGCGGGGCGGTCGGGCGAGGGTCAGTTGGTGGTGCCACAGGTCCTTTGGAGCTGATGTCGTAGACGAATCAGCGTCCGCCCCCGGCTGAGACCAGGCGCGACCGAGGCGCGGCCAGGCGCGACCGAGGCGCGGCCAGGCGCGACCGAGGCGCGCGACCAAGGCGGCGACCTGGGGAGAAACAGGCCCGAGGCCCGTGCCCCACCCCGCCATCCACCGAAGACCGCGCGAGCGACATCGGCCCGGCAACGGCGGGAGGTGCCGTCAAGGGCCGAGCGGTGTCAGCCGCCGGAGTCGTCCATCTCCGCGCCCTCGGGGACGGTGTCGTCGTCCCGGCTGGCCAGCCAGCCGTCCGGCAGGGCGACCTTGCCCGGAGAGTTGGTACGGCCGCGCGGCTGACCCAGGGCGGTGACCGGGAACGGCTCGGTCGGGTCGAGCTTGCCCAGCAGGTCGTCGAGCTGGGCCAGGCTCTCGATCATCGCCAGCGAGCGGCGCAGTTCGCCGCCCACCGGGAAGCCCTTCAGGTACCAGGCGACGTGCTTACGGAAGTCGGTGCAGCCGTCCCGCTCACCTCGGGCCGGGTTGCGCGCGCCCGCCACGAACTGGTCCACCAGCAACTCGGCGTGCCGGCGCATGGTCACCGCCACCTCGCCGAGGGTGGGCAGCCGCCGCTCCGGGCAACCGGTGAAGGCGGCCTCCAGGTCGGCGAAGAGCCACGGCCGGCCGAGGCAGCCGCGACCCACCACCACGCCGTCGACGCCGGTGTGCGCGACCATCCGCAGCGCGTCGTCGGCCTCCCAGATGTCGCCGTTGCCGAGCACCGGCACATCGAGGGCCTGCTTCAGGGTGGCGATCGCGTCCCAGTCGGCGGTGCCCGAGTAGCGCTGCGAAGCCGTACGCCCGTGCAGGGCCACCGCGGCGACGCCGGCCTCCTGGGCGGCGAGCCCGGCCTCGACGTACGTCAGATGGTCGTCGTCGATGCCCTTGCGCATCTTGACCGTGACCGGCACTCCGGCGGGTGCGGCGGCATCCACCGCGGCCTTCACCAGGCGGGCGAAGAGCCGGCGCCGCCACGGCAGCGCCGCGCCGCCACCGCGCCGGGTCACCTTGGGAACCGGGCAGCCGAAGTTGAGGTCGATGTGGTCGGCCAGGTTGCGCTCGACGACGATCCGCACGGCGGCGGCGGTGATCTCCGGGTCGGTGCCGTAGAGCTGGAGGCTGCGGGGCTGCTCGTCGTCGCCGAAAGCGATCATGCGCAACGTCTTCGGGTTCCGCTCGACGAGCGCCCGGGTCGTGATCATCTCGCAGACGTAGATGCCGCCGCCCTGCTCCCGGCAGAGCCGGCGGAAGCCGACGTTCGTGATCCCGGCCATCGGCGCGAGCACCACCGGCGGTGACACCTGGTACGGCCCGAGGGTCAACGGGCGCAGCGCGGGCACGGTCGAGGCGGTCACCGCACAAGTGTACGGGGCCCCGACCGGCGCTTTCCGCGTCGGCCGGAGCCCCGTGCCCGGTGTCTCAGCAGCCGGGGAGGCGCTCGATCAGGTACCGCTCGACCTGGTCCAGGGAGACCCGCTCCTGACCCATGGTGTCCCGGTTCCGGACGGTCACGGCGTTGTCGTCCAGGGTGTCGAAGTCGACCGTCACGCAGAACGGGGTGCCGATCTCGTCCTGCCGGCGGTAGCGACGGCCGATCGCCTGCGAGTCGTCGAACTCCACCACCCAGCGCTTGCGCAGCAGCGCGGCGAGGTCCTTCGCCTTGGGCGACAGCGCCTCGTTGCGCGACAGCGGCAGCACCGCCACCTTGACCGGGGCCAGCCGCGGGTCGAACCGCATCACCGTGCGCTTGTCCACGCCGCCCTTGGTGTTCGGCGCCTCGTCCTCGTCGTACGCCTCGAGCAGGAAGGCGAGCACCGCGCGGGTCAGACCGGCGGCCGGCTCGATGACGTACGGCATCCAGCGCTCACCCTTGGTCTGGTCGAAGTACGACAGGTCGACGCCGGAGTGCTTGCTGTGCGTGGAGAGGTCGAAGTCGGTGCGGTTGGCGACGCCCTCCAGCTCGGCGAACTCGGTGCCGCCGAACTGGAACCGGTACTCGATGTCGACCGTGCGCTTCGAGTAGTGCGAGAGCTTGTCCTTCGGGTGCTCGTACAGGCGCAGGTTGTCCGCCGAGAGACCGAGGTCGAGGTACCAGTTCCAGCGCTCCTGGAGCCAGTACTCGTGCCACTGCTCGTCGGTGCCCGGCTCGACGAAGAACTCCATCTCCATCTGCTCGAACTCGCGGGTCCGGAAGATGAAGTTGCCCGGGGTGATCTCGTTACGGAACGACTTGCCGGTCTGCGCGATGCCGAACGGGGGCTTCTTGCGGGCGACCGTCTCGACGTTCTTGTAGTTGACGAAGATGCCCTGCGCGGTCTCCGGACGCAGGTAGTGCAGACCCTCGTCGCTCTCCACCGGGCCCAGGTACGTCTTCATCAGGCCGTTGAACATCTTCGGCTCGGTGAAGGTGCCCTTGTTGCCACAGTTGGGGCAGTTGACCTCGGCGAGCGAGGTGGGCGCGTGGCCGTGCTTGGCCTCGTACGCCTCCTCGATGTGGTCCGCCCGGAACCGCTTGTGGCAGAACTGGCACTCGGTGAGCGGGTCGACGAACTCGGCGATGTGGCCGGACGCCTCCCACACCTTGCGGGCCAGGATCACCGCGGAGTCGAGACCGACGACGTCGTCGCGCTGCTGGACCATGGTCTTCCACCACTGCCGGCGGACGTTCTCCTTCAGCTCCACGCCGAGCGGACCGTAGTCCCACGCCGACCGGGTGCCTCCGTAGATCTCGCTGGAGGGGAAGACGAAGCCTCGGCGCTTGGCGAGGCTGACGACGGCGTCAATACGGTCGGCTGGCATGTTTCCTCCTACGCCGGCTGGCGGTCGGCGGGGGCGAGATGTGGATGGAACGGTCGGTTCGGGACAACGGTACGACCACCGCCGCCCCGAGCCCAGCAGAATACCGGGGGCGGGTCAGCTCACCCCGCAGACCTCCATGCCGCCGGTCTGACCGTCCTGACCCAGGCTGACCTGCTGGCGCTCCCGGTCGCCGCCGGCCAGGGTCACGTCCACCGGAACGGTCAGGTTGGTGGTGTCCACCTCACCCACCCGGAAGGCGGTGACCTGCGGCTCGGCGGCCGCCCGCCGCTCGAACTCGGGGCGCGACTCACGCCGCTGCGCGTCGTCGCAGAGCTGCTCGTACGCCCGGCCGTAGTTGCGTTCGACGAGCGCCTGGTAGTAGTCGCCGGTCACCGTACGACCCTGCTCGCGTACCGCCTGCACGCCGCTCACGGCCAGGCCCACCACGGCCGTGCCTCCTCCACCGCAGCAGAGCAGCACGGCGAGGGCGCCGACGCCGAGGCCGATCCAGAGCCGGGTCCGGCGCCCTTCGGTGGGAGGCGCGGCGAACGGCGGAGCCACACCGGGACCGGGCGGCGGGGCGGGTGCGGTCATAGGAGCAGGGTAGTGCCCGACGGCTCAGCGGTAAGGACCTGCGGCCCGATCACTCTCGGCGACCACCACGGCTCCGCCCGGCGCGGCACTGGCCAGCGCCTCGTACGCGGACGGCTCGTCCACCGACTCGGCGAGCAGCGGCACCGCGCTCACCTTGACCTCGAACGCGCCCAGCGCCCGCCGATAGGTGCCGACCGACTCCCACTCGGTGACCAGCGACCAGTACCGGGGGTCGTCCAGGGCCCGGACCAGTTGGCCGCGCAGGTAGCCGGGGCAGGCGGCCAGCGCGGTGAGGGCGGCGTGCGCCCGTTCGGTGAAGCCGTCGGCGACATCGACGTCGACCACGAACCGGTTGGTCACCAGCACCGGGGGTTCCTCCTCGTAGAGTCTGTGGGATGCAGCGTACGCAGCGCCCCCTGCTGGCCCGGTTGGCCGGGGCGAACCCGACGTCGGTGTTCCTGCTCACCCTGGTGGTGGTGCTGGTGGCGTTCTTCACGCCGGGGGTGGTCGGCGGTCTGCTGACGCTGGCGCTCGCCGCCGCCCTGATCGCCCTGTTGGCGACCACCTGGCCGGTTCAGGCGCCGCAGACGAGGGTGGTCCGGCTGCTGATGCTGACCCTGCTGGTGACGGTGGGTCTGGCGAAGCTGCTCTGACATGCAAGCATGCGTTTTTGACAATCATTCTCATTACCACGGACAGTGGGGAACATGAGCAACCGCACCACGCCCCGCGTCCTGGCCGCCGCCGCTACCGCCCTGCTCGCCCTGGGCGCCGCCGCCGGCTGCTCCACCGGCGGCCCGGCCGGCGCCGATCCCCAACGGGTCGACGTGGTGGCCGCGTTCTACCCACTCCAGTTCGTCGCCGAGCGCGTCGGCGGCGACGCCGTCCGGGTGACCAACCTGGCCAAGCCCGGCGCCGAGCCGCACGACCTGGAGCTGAGCCCAAGCCAGGTCGGTGAGATCACCGAGGCCGAGCTGATCGTCTACCTCAAGGGCTTCCAGCCCGCGGTCGACGAGGCGATCGCGCAGGACGACGACGCCCCGGTGTTCGACGTGGCCGGCGTGCAGCCGCTTCTGGACGCCAGCGCCGGCGGCCACAACCACGAGGGCGAGGAGGAGGGCGAAAAGGGGCACGGGCACGCGAAGGACCCGCACGTCTGGCTCGACCCGATCAGGCTCGCCGGCATCGGCGACCAGCTCGCCCAGCGGCTCGGCACGGTCGACAAGGCCCACGCCGCCGACTACACGGCCCGCGCCGCCGCCCTGCGCGCCGACCTGACCACCCTCGACGGCGAGTTCACCAAGGGCCTGGCGACCTGCCAGCGGCGCGAGATCGTGACCAGCCACACCGCGTTCGGCTACCTGGCCGACCGCTACCGCCTCGAACAGGTCGGCATCACCGGGCTGAGCCCCGACGTCGAGCCCTCACCGCAACGCCTTGCCCAGGTGGTCGAGGAGGCGAAGGAGCACCAGGCCACCACGATCTTCTTCGAGGCGCTGGTCAGCCCGAAGGTCGCCGAGACCATCGCCGGTCAGGTCGGCGCGAAGACCGCGGTGCTCGATCCGATCGAAGGACTCGCTCCGGGCAGCGACGCCGACTATTTTTCGGTGATGCGTAGCAACCTGCAGACCCTGCGGACGGCGTTGAGCTGCTCGTGAGCACCAACGTCATCACCGTCGAGCACGGCGCGGTCGGCTACGACGGCCGCCCCGTGCTCAGGGACGTCTCGCTCACCGTGACCGCCGGAGAGGTGGTCGCGGTGCTGGGCGCCAACGGCTCCGGCAAGTCCACGCTGATCCGTACGATCCTCGGCCTGGTCCCGCTCAGCGGCGGCTCGATCACCCTCTTCGACCGGCCGTTGCGCCAGTTCCGCCAGTGGCAGCGCATCGGGTACGTCCCGCAGCGGCTCGGCGCCGGCGGCGGCGTACCCGCCACCGTGCGCGAGGTGGTGGCCTCCGGCCGGCTGGCCCGCCGGGGCATCCTGCGCCCGCCCGGCGCGGCCGACCGGGCCGCCGTCGACGCGGCGCTGCGGGCGGTCGGGCTCGCCGACCGGGCCACCGATCCGGTGTCCACCCTCTCCGGTGGTCAGCAGCAGCGCACCCTGATCGCCCGCGCGCTGGCCGGCCGGCCGGAGCTGCTGATCCTCGACGAGCCGACCGCCGGGGTGGACGCGGCCAGCCAGGAGGCGTTCGCGGGCGCGTTGCGCGACTTCGTCGCCGACGGCGGAACGGTGCTGCTGGTGGCCCACGAGCTGGGCCCACTGCGACCGGTGATCAGCCGGGCGGTCGTCGTCCACCAGGGCGGCATCTGTCACGACGGCACGGTCCCGGACCCGGCCGGCCACCACGCGGAGCCCGACCACGACCACGTGCACCCGCACGGTCCCGACGAGCCCGCCGGGCTGTGGAGCAACTGACCATGGAACTCTTCCAGTACCCCTACATGCAGCGTGCCCTGATCGGCGCGCTGGTGATCGGCCTGGCCGCCCCGGCGCTCGGCATCTACCTGGTGCAGCGCCGGCTGACGCTGATCGGCGACGGCATCGGGCACGTGGCGTTGACGGGTGTCGGCGCCGGCCTGCTGCTGAACCGCTCCCCGGTGCTGGTGGCGGTGATCGTCGCCACCGCCGGTGCGATCGCCATCGAGCTGGTGCGCGCCCGCGGACGTACCTCCGGCGATCTGGCCCTGGCCCTGCTCTTCTACGGCGGCATCGCCGGTGGCGTGCTGCTGGTCGGCCTCTCGGACGCGACAAGCGCCAACCTCAACGCCTACCTGTTCGGCTCGCTGCTCTCCACCTCGACCAGCGACCTGGTCACCGTCGGTGTGCTCGGTGCGGCGATCCTGATCACCATGATCGCCCTGCGGCCGGCGCTCTTCGCGATCAGCCACGACGAGGAGTACGCCCGGGTCTCCGGCCTGCCGGTACGCACGCTCAACCTGCTGATCGCGGTCACCACCGCGGTCACGGTGACCATCGCGATGCGGGCCGTCGGGGTGTTGCTGATCAGCGCGCTGATGGTGGTCCCGGTGGCCGCCGCCCAGCAGGTCACCCGGGGTTTCCGCAGCACGATGACCGCCGCCATGGCGCTCGGGTTCTTCGCCGCCGGCGCCGGCGTCTGGGTGGCCGCCACCGCCGACACCCCACCGGGAGCTTCGGTGGTGCTGCTGGCGATCGCCTCCTTCCTGGTGGTGGCCGTGGCCGGGGCGATCTGGCGGGCGATGCGTCGCCACACCGCGCCGGCGCCCGTACCGGCGGCGGAGCCGCACGAGGTCGTCCTGGACTGAACCCGATCGGCGGATGTCGGTGGTATTGGTTACCGTTGCAAGATGACCAGCGCAACGGGCTACGAGGGTTTCGACGGAGCCAGCGAACTGCTCCGAGCCTTGTCCGCGCCGATCCGGCTGGCCATCGTCAGCGAGCTGGCGGACGGCGAGCGGTGCGTGCACGAGCTGGTGGAGAAGCTGGGCGCCGCGCAACCGCTGGTCTCCCAGCACCTGCGGGTGCTGCGCGGCGCGGGCGTGGTGCGCGGCTCGCGACGGGGCCGGGAGATCGCCTACAGCCTGGTCGACGAGCACGTCGCGCACATCGTGGCGGACGCGGTCAGTCACGCCGGGGAGGGATCATGAGCGAGAGCGGCGCCGCGGTACGCAACACCCGTCAACGCTCGGCGGTGAGCGCGCTGCTCGGGGAGATGGACGGCTTCCACAGCGCCCAGGATCTGCACGCGATGCTCCGGCAGCGCGGCGAACGGGTCGGCCTGACCACCGTCTACCGCACCCTCCAGGGCCTGGCCGACGCGGGCGAGATCGACGTGATGCGCCCGCCCGGTGGCGAGCACCTCTACCGCCGGTGCAGCCAGGGGCACCACCACCACCTGGTCTGCCGGGCCTGCGGCCGGACGGTCGAGGTGGCCGGGCCGGCGGTGGAGAGCTGGGCCGACCGGGTCGCCGCCGAGCACGGGTACGCCGACGTCAGCCACACCCTGGAAATCTTCGGCACCTGCCCGACGTGCGTCCGCTGATGGGCCTCCGGTTCACGCCGGTCCATCCGGTGGGCAGCGACACGGCGCTGCGCGACTGGCAGCACATCCACAACTCGATCATCCCGACGGCACCCCTGTCGGTCGACGAGGTCGCCGCTCGCGCCCAACGCCACATCCTCGAGGTCGCGTACGCCGACGGGGTGGCGGTAGGCTGCTCGACCGTACGTCCCCCGGCACCCGACACCGCGACCGTGATCGCCCGGGTCCGGCCCGAGAGCCGCCGGCACGGCTACGGGGAGCAGATCTACCAGCGCGGACTGGACCGGGCCCGCGAGCTGGGCGCGCAGACCATCGAGACCGTCGTCCTGGCGTCCAACGACGACGGGCTGCGGTTCGCCCGTCAGCACGGCTTCGTCGAGATCGACCGGTACGTCCTGCCGGGTGACACCATCGCCTTCGTGGACCTGCGGCTCGCCTGATCGCAGGCTGGCTGCGCGTTGCCGGCCGAGCACCCGTATCGACGGGTGCCGGGCCGTCATCGTTCGTGGCACGCTGTCCGGCGTGAAGATCTACGCCGATCGGTTTCCGACCGCCGTCCGTCAGTTGCTCACCGACCTGCTCGTCGTCGTCTGGGTGTACGCCGCGATCCGCGCCGCCCTCTGGCTGCACGACCTGGTGCAGAAGCTCGCCGTACCCGGACAGAAGCTGGAGGGCGCGGGCGGTGGCCTCGCCGACAACCTCGCCGACGCCGGCGGCAAGGTACGCCGGGTGCCGCTGGTCGGTGACGAGCTGACCGCGCCCTTCCAGCGTGCCGCCGACGCCGCCCGAGGACTCGCCGACGCCGGCCGCGAGCAGCAGCACCTCGTCGACCAGCTCGCCCTCGCCCTCGCCATCGGGGTGCTGATCTTCCCGCTCGGGCTGGTGCTCGTCGGCTGGCTGCCACTGCGGCTGCGCTGGATGCGCCGCGCCGGCTCGGCCGCGAAGCTCGCCGCCGTACCGGCCGGACGGGACCTGCTGGCACTGCGCGCGCTGGCCACCCAGCCACTGGGCCGCCTCACCCGGATCGCGCCCGACGTCGCCGAAGCCTGGCGCCGCGGCGACGACGACACCGTCAACGCCCTGGCCGCCCTGGAACTACGCCACCTAGGCCTCCGCAACAAAACCCCCTAACCCCAAACCCCCGCCCCGACCCTCGCCCTCGCCTCGCCCCACCCCGCCATGCCCTGCCTTGCCTCGCCTCGCCCCGCCTTGCCGCGCCCCGCCATGCCCTGCCTCGCCTCGCCTCGTGGATCATGGACTTGTGGTGGGCGACAAAGCACCCCGTAAAACCCTAAAACAGGCACCACAACTCCATGATCCACGAGGCCGGGCGGCGACCGCCCCGCGATCTTGCACTTTCTGTGGTGACGTAAGGGGCAAAACGTCCTAAGTCGACAACCGAAAGTGCAAGATCGACGAGGACGGGGGCGTGGACGAGGGACGTGGGCAAGATCGACGAGGGCGAAGGGCTTGGGGTGTGTGGTGGCGTCTCGGGGGTGCGAGTGCAGGCCGTAAGGTCGTCGGGTGTTCTACTTCCTGGTCGTCATCGCCGTCCTGCTGCTCGGGTACGCCGCCGTGCTGGTCTCCTTCGTGCGGCGGGGCAAGAAGATTCCGCCCGCCGCGTACCTCGCGCTGGCCGTGCTCAACGGTCTGATCCTGGCGGGAGTGCTGGCCTGGGCGGTCGCCCGCTGACCTACGGCAACGCCACGCCTTACCCCGCGACGCCACACCCCGCCACGCGACACCCCGCCACGCCACGCGACACCCCGCCACGCCACGCGACAACCCGCCACGCCACGCGACAACCCGCCACACCCCGCCACGCCACGCGACACCCGCCACGGCCCGGCCGGCCCGGCCGCCCGGGCCGCCCCAAGATCGTGCTCGAACCAGGAAGTAGTGGCCTCGGGGTCGGAGGGATGCCACCGAATCCAGGATCGAGCGCGATCTTGCATCGCCCTCGAGCGCGATCTTGCACCGCTCTCGGGCATGGGCTTGCGTCAGGGTCGGACAGCGACCTCGCGCAGCGGCCCGTTACGGCTTCGGGGGGATGCGGCGGCGGACGTCCTCGGCGGCGGACGGGCCGGGCTGCCAGCGGGCCACCCAGGGCAGCTCGGCGGACGGGGTGACGACGCCCTCCTCCAGGCTCGCGTAGCGGCCGGCGAGGATGCGCTTGGCGGCGGCGGTGTCGACCGAGTCGGTGTTGTCCCAGAGGGCGGCGAACAGGGCGTCCACCCGGACCCGGGCCTGCCGGCAGAAGAGGTCGGCCAGCTCGACGTTCTCGGGCCGGGTGTCGCGCTCGGCGGTGGCCCGGACGCAGACGGCGGACATCGCGAACAGCTCCGCGCCGATGTCCACGATGCGCCCGAGGAACGCCTGCTTACGCTCCATCTTGCCCTGCCAGCGGGACATCGCGTAGAACGTCGAACGGGCCAGCTTGCGCGACGCGCGTTCCACCTGGCGCAGGTGGCCGGCGAGGGGGCCGAACTCGGCGTACCCGGATGGGCTCTGGCCCTTGCCGACCGTGAGGGTCGGCAGCCACCTCGCGTAGAACGCTCCCGCCCGGGCTCCGGCGCGGGCCTTGCGGCCGAGCCCCGCCTCCGGGTCGATGATGTCGCCGGCCACCGACAGGTGGGCGTCGACGGCCTCCCGGGCGATCAGCAGGTGCATGATCTCGGTGGAACCCTCGAAGATCCGGTTGATGCGCAGGTCCCGGAGCACCTGTTCGACGTTGGCCGGGCGTTCACCCCGGGCGGCGAGTGAGTCCGCGGTCTCGTAGCCGCGCCCGCCCCGGATCTGGACCAACTCGTCGGCGATCTTCCAGGCCATCTCGCTGGCGTAGAGCTTGACCAGCGCGGCCTCGATCCGGATGTCGTTGCGGTCGTCGTCGGCGAGCAGGCAGCACAGGTCGAGCATGGTCTCCATGCCGTACGTGGTGGCGGCGATGAAGGAGAGCTTCTGGGCGACGGCCTCGTGCTCGCCCACCGGGCGGCCCCACTGGACGCGGTCGGCGGCCCATCCCCGGGCCACGTTCAGCGCCCACTTGCCGGCACCCACGCACATGGCCGGAAGGGAGAGCCGGCCGGTGTTGAGCGTGGTCAGGGCGATCTTGAGCCCCTTGCCCTCGCCGCCGATGACGTTCTCGGCGGGCACGAACACGTCGTGGAAGCGGGTCAGACTGTTTTCCAGGCCGCGCAGGCCGACGAACTGGTTGCGCCGCTCCACGGTGATGCCGGCACTGTCGCCCTCCACCACGAACGCGGTGATACCGCCGCGTCGCCCCTCGGCGGCGGGTACCCGGGCCATCACCACCAGCAGGGTGGCCACGGTGCCGTTGGTGGCCCAGAGCTTCACCCCGTTGAGCCGGTAGCCGGTGCCGTCCTCGGTCGGCTCGGCGGTGGTGGCGAGTCGGGCCGGGTCGGAGCCGACGTCGGGCTCGGTGAGCAGGAACGCGGAGACCTCGCCGGCGGCGAGCCGGGGCAGGAAGCGCTGCTTCTGCTCGGCGGTGCCGAACATCTTCAACGGTTGCGGCACGCCGATCGACTGGTGGGCCGAGAGCAGCGCCCCGATCGCCGGGCTGACCGAGCCGGCCAGCATCAGCGCCCGGCAGTAGTGCAGGTTGCTCAGCCCCAGGCCGCCGTACTTCCGGTCGATCTTCATGCCGAACGCGCCGAGGTCGGCGAGGCCGTGGAAGACGGAGTCCGGGATGGACGCGTCCCGTTCGATGGCCGCGCCGTCCACCTCGGCGGTGACGAAGGCGCGGAGCCGGCCGAGGAAGTCCTCGGCGCGAGCCGCGTCGTCCGGGTCAGCGCGCGGCCACGGGTCGATGAGGTCGAGGCGGAACCGGCCGAGGAACAACTCCTTGCCGAAGCTGGGACGGTCCCAGGTGGACTCGCGGGCGGCCTCGGCGACCCGGCGAGCCTCCTTCTCGGAGACCTGCCCGGCCTCGGCGGGCAGCGGCGCGGCCGCGCCGGCGACGGGCGACCCAGCGGCGGGTAATCCAGCGGCAGCCGATCCAGCGGCAGGCCCGGCGGCGGATTCGGAATCGGGGCCGTCCGGTGCCGGTCGGCCGTCCTGTGTCGTGGTCACGGCTGCCCCCTCGAAACTCGGTGCGGCTGCTCGACGTGCGCGACTAACGCCACGCTACCCCTGGTTGTTACCCAGGGGTAGCGTCGCGTGAACATCGAGAGTGGTCAGCCGACGCTGAGCGTGTCCGGGTCGTCGTCCTCGTCGTCGATGTCGTCGTCACCCCAGTTGCGGCGGGCGAACGGCAGGATCACCCAGAAGACGAGGAACCAGATCCCGGCGAGCGCGCTCAGCACGAAGGCGATCGGCCGGTCCAGCACGAAGTCGGTGATCAGCAGCACCGCACTGACCATCGCGATCAGCATGAAGGCGAGGCCACCGGTCGCCATCCGGTGTGCGAACCGCACCAGTTCCGGCTTGCGTCCCTGGCGGAACAGCGCCCGGTGGAACGCCACCGGCGAAATGATCATCGCGGTGGCGGCGGCCGCGGCCAGCAGGGCGACGATGTAGACGTCGCGCTGGAACTCGCTGGTCCGGGTGAACCCGTTGCTGAACGGCAGGGTGAGCAGGAAGGCGAAGAGGATCTGCACGCCGGTCTGGGCGACCCGCAACTCCTGGAGCAGGTCGGCGAAGTTGCGCTGCCACCGTTGCTTCTCGGTCTCCTTGGACACCCGCTACCTCCGGTGAGACGGTACTGCCGGCGGTCCCGGCCGCCGGCAGAACGCCAATGCCCCACCCGGCCGAGCGCGAAACAGGTTCACGACACCTGCCGTTCACCGGGCGGAAACGTCAGGAACCGCGACGGATCCGACCCGCGTACCGGGCCTCCAGCGCGTTGTTGTGCGCGTCGCCGTCCGGGATGTTCGCCGACAGGTACACCGGGGGCTGCTCCCCCGCCGCGAGCAGCCGGGCCACCACCTCCACGGTGATCTGCTGGGCCAGCAGCGCGGCCGTGATCGAGGAGACCGCGCCGACCGCGCCCCCGCCCGGCAGCGGCAGCGTCGCGTCACCGTACGGGGCGCCGTTGTCGAGCACCACGTTGGCGAGGTCGGCCAGTTTGCGTCCGGACGGGTGGCGGGAGGTCATCCGGCCGGAGTGCTGTGCGGAGGTGATCGCCACCAGCTTGTGGCCCCGCTCCTTGACCAGCGTGGCGAACTCGACCATCGCGCCGTTGACCCCGGAGTTCGAGGCGAGCACGAAGACGTCGGTGGGTCGCACCGGGGCCAACTCGTAGAGCCGGTGCGCCACCGCCGGGTCCCGTTCCAGCAGCGGTCCGAGCAGGTCGGCCGGCTCACCGCCGAGCAGCACCAGGTCCCGCAGGGCGATCCGGTTGGTGGGCACCAGCCCGCCCGCCCGGCCGGCGATCTCCATGGCGAGGGCCTCCGAGTGCCCGGTGCCGAAGGCGTGCACCACCCCGTCGGCGCGTACCGCCTCGGCGATCAGGTCGGCGGCCCGACCCACCGCGTCGGCCTGGCTGGCGGCCACCCGGGCCATCGTCTCGGTCACCACGGCCAGGTAGTCCTCGGCGCTCACCGTCATACGTCCTCCGTCCGTCTGTTGCGGGCGAACCACCGCACCGCGAAGTCGACCGCCGCCCGCTGGCGTACCAACCTCGCCGTTCCGGCGCCCACCGGGCCGACGCGGACCACCGCGGTGTCGTCGAGGTCGCGGCCCAGTGCGCCGAAGTCGCTCGAATCGAGCCGGGCGTCCTGCCACCACACCCACTCGCGGCCCCCGTCGGCGGTCCGCACCGCCGCGCCCAGCCGTTCCCGCACGACGGTGGGACGGCGGTACTCGGCCAGGTGCAGCGAGGTGTTGACGCCATGGTCGACGCCGAGCAGCAGCACGTCGGCGTCCAGGTCGTAGAGCCGGGCCAGCGGTGAGACCTCGCCGAGCATGTCGGCCAGGGCGTGCCCGGCGACCACCCGCTCGGCCGCCGGGCCGAGCGCCGCGAACGACACCTGGGGGTGCGTGCTGCGCCGTGCCCCGGGCCAGCAGCGGACCGTCTCGGCGAGGACGCCCATGTACCGGCTCGGCGTGACCGCCGGGTCGAAGCCGGGCATCTCGGCGCGGATCAGCGGCCACCAGTCCACCGGCACCGGCGGGTTCCGCCACTGCGCGGGGTCGCTGTTGTCGGGGGTGTGGGTGGGCACCACGATCGTGCCGTCCGGGCCGAGCGCGTCCCGCAGGGCGAGCACCAGCGCCTGCGGCCCGCCGCAGACGTAACCCAGGCCGCGCATCCCGGCGTGCACGAGCACCGTCGATCCCGGGCGTACGCCCAGCAGCCGGAGTTGCGCGGCGATCGACCGGCGGGTGCCCGGCCCACCGGTGGGAACGGTCACCGCTCTCCCCCGCCCGGCACGGCTCAGGCCGTCCCGGCGGCCCGGGCCAGGACCGCCTCGGCCAGCGCGGCGGGCGCGGCGTCCGGAATCCAGTGGCTCACCCCGGCCAGGGGTACGAAGAGGTAGTCGCCGGTGACGTGGGCGGCGCACGCCTCGGCGGCGGTTCGGCCGATCGCGACGTCCCGGTCGCTCCACACGTAGCTGGTCGGTACGGGGACCGGGCCGACGGCGGCCAGGTCGGCGCGGGACATGGCCCGGTACCAGTTCAGGGCGGCGGTGAGCGCGCCCGGCTCACGCATCGGGTCGGCGTACCGGTTCACCCGGGCGGCGTCGCCCACCCCGCCGAGCAGCTTGCGCAGCGCCGTCGCGTGCCACGCCAACAGCACCTTCTCGGCCTTGTCCGGCTTGCGGAACAGCGCGATGTACGACGAGCGGGCCTTCTGCTGGGCGTCCGTGGCGAGCGCGTGCGCCATGGCCGCCGGATGCGGCACCGACACCGCGGTCAGCGTCCGGACCCGCTGCGGGTGCGCGGCGGCCACCGCCCAGGCCACGACCGCGCCCCAGTCGTGGCCGACGAGGTGCACGGCGTCCAGACCGAGCGCGTCGAGCACCGCCACGGCGTCGGCGACCAGTTCGGGGATGCGGTACCCCGCCACCTCGGCGGGGCGCGCGCCCGGCGAGTAGCCCCGCTGGTCCAGCGCGTACGTGCGCAGGCCGGCGTCGTGCAGCCGCGGCACGACCTCGTCCCACTCGCCGCTGTGCTGCGGAAAGCCGTGCAGCAGCAGGACGGGGTCGCCGTCGGACGGGCCGCCGGTGCGTACCTCGAATGTCAGACCCCGCGCCTCGACCTGCATGATCGTCAGCCTACCCAGCCGTGGTCGTGTCGGCCCGGATGCGCGGGCTCCGGGGACGCCCTGCTGGGCCGTTACCCCTGGTCGGTGCTAGCGTCAGCGAGACAACTTCACATCCGACAGGGGAGCGCACAGCGCTGAGAGTGCGGGCACGCCCGCAGACCCTCGAACCTGATCTGGGTAATGCCAGCGCAGGGAGTTCGGTCGACCTCCAGCCGCGCCGTGAGTCCGGTGCCACCGGACGCGCGGCGTGCGTCTTCTCCTGGTTCGTTCCACTGAACTGGGAGCACAGCATGGACAACACCACCAACCGTTGGCGCACGATCGACATCGTGGTCGCCTCGGTGATCGCGGTCGCCTTCGGCGTCATCTTCTGGGCCTGGGGCCTGGTCTGGAGCGCCACCGAGGGCGCGTTCGCCTTCTTCCCGCCGGCGCAGACGCTGATCTACGGCGTGTGGCTGATGCCGGCCGTGGTCGGCGGGCTGGTCATCCGCAAGCCCGGCGCGGCGCTCTACTGCGAGACGGTGGCGGCGGTCGTCTCCGCGCTGCTGGGCAGCCAGTGGGCCGGCACGGTCATCCCGCAGGGCATCGTGCAGGGCATCGGCGCCGAGCTGGCGTTCGCCGCCTTCCGCTACCGCTCGTACCGGCTGCCGACCGCCGTGCTGGCCGGCGCGCTCACCGGCCTCAGCGCGGCGCTGTTCGACTTCTTCGTCTGGAACAGCGAGACCGAGCTGCTCAACTACCGCATCCCGTACGCGCTGCTCACCATCGTCAGCGCCACGATCATCGCGGGCGTCGGCGGCTGGGCCCTGACGCGCGCCCTGGCCAACACCGGCGTCCTGGACCGCCTCCCGTCCGGCCGAACCCGCGCCCTGATCTAGAACCTGCCCTTACCTCGTTGATCAAGAGGTTGGCGTCACCGCGAGGCGGAATTCCGACGCGAACCTCTTGATCAACGACGATGGCGACCCGGGAGGAGGGGTGGTGGGGGTACTGCTGCGGGGATTTGGGTGGCGGCACGCCGGGCGGCGGGCGTGGGCGCTGCGCGGGGTGGATCTGCGGGTGGCGGACGGGGAGCGGGTGCTGCTGCTCGGGCCCTCGGGAGCCGGCAAGAGCACCCTGCTCGCCGCCCTCGCCGGGCTGCTGCCCGAGGACTCCGGCGAGCAGGAGGGCACCGTCGAGATCGACGGGCTCGACCCCCGCAAGGGCCGTGAGCGGGTCGGGATCGTCTTCCAGGACCCGCAGACCCAACTGGTGATGGCGCGCAGCGGCGACGACGTCGCGTTCGGGTTGGAGAACCGGGGCGTACCGACCGACGAGATCTGGCCGCGCGTCGACGAGGCGCTGCGCCGGGTCGGCTTCCCGTACCCCCGGGACCGCAACACGGCCGCCCTGTCCGGCGGCGAGCAGCAGCGCCTCGCCCTGGCCGGCGCGCTGGCCCTGCGGCCCGGCCTGCTGCTGCTCGACGAGCCCACCGCGAACCTCGACCCGGCCGGGGCCGCCCTGGTCCGGGACGCGGTGGCGGGCGCGCTGGACGCCGACACCACCCTGATCCTCGTCGAACACCGGGTCGCCGAGGCCTTGCCGCTGGTCGACCGGGTGGTCGTCCTGGAGCCCGGCGGCGGCGTCCGCGCGGACGGCCCACCCGCCACGGTCTTCGCCGCGCACGGCGACGCACTCGCCGCCGAGGGCGTCTGGGTGCCCGGTCACCCCATCGCGCCGCGCCGGGCCACCGCCGCCGCCGGCGACGTGTTGCTCACCGCCGACCGGCTCGGCCTGCCGTCGCGGCTGGGCCCCACCGATCTGACGGTACGCGCCGGAGAGGCCCTCGCCGTACGCGGACCGAACGGGGCCGGCAAGTCCACCCTGGCGCTGCTGCTCGGCGGACTGCTCAAACCGGGAACCGGCCGGGTGACCGCCTCCGCCGAACTGGCCGGTGCCCACCAGCGCACTCCCCCGCACCGCTGGCGCGCGCCCGTGCTGGCCCGCCGGATCGGGTCGGTCTTCCAGGACCCGGAGCACCAGTTCGTCACCGGCACCGTCTTCGACGAACTGGCGCTCGGCCCCCGCCGGACGGGTCAACCCGAGGCGGCCGTCAAGGAGACGGTGGCCGGGCTGCTCGAACGGTTGCGACTGACCCGGCTCGCGGCGGCCAACCCGTACACCCTCTCCGGCGGGGAGGCGCGACGCCTCAGCGTGGCGACAGCCCTGGCCACCGCGCCCCGCCTGCTGATCTGCGACGAACCCACCTTCGGCCAGGACCGGCGCACCTGGCGTGAGCTGGTCGACCTCTTCGCGGACCTGCGCGACGCCGGGCACGGCGTCGTGAGCGTCACCCACGACCCGGACTTCGTCGCGGCGCTCGCCGACCGCACCGTCACCCTGGAGCGGTCGTGAGGATGGTGGCGCGCGACCGACGCCTCGGAGCGGTGGTGAACGGGGTTGCGCGCGGCGACCGACGCCTCGGAGCGGTCGTGAACGGGGTTGCGCGGGGCGACCGACGCCTCGACGCCGGGCGGGAGGCACGCGGATGATCAGCATCGAACCGGTCGCCCGGCCCGGAGCGCCGCTGGCCCGGCGCAACCCGGTGGCGAAGCTCGCCGCCGCGCTGGTCTTCTCGTTCACCCTGCTGGCCACGCTCGACCCGGTGGCTCCCGCGATCGCCATCGCCGTCGAACTGGCCGTGCTGCCGCTGTTCGGCCTGCGCTACCGCGTGCTGGCCCAGCGGGCCCTGCCGTTGCTGCTCAGCGCCCTCGGCATCCTGGTCACCCTGGTGCTCTTCGCCGCCGACCAGTCCGGTCGCGTCCTGCTGCACGCCGGACCGGTGCTGGTGAGCACCGGCGTGCTGCTCACCGCGCTCGGCCTGGTGCTGCGGATCTTCGCGGTGGCGCTGCCCGGCGTGATCGTCTTCGCCACCACCGACCCGACCGATCTGGCGGACGCGTTGATCCAGAACGCGAAGGCGCCCGCCCGGTTCGCCGTCGGGGCGCTGGCCGCGTTCCGGCTGGTGCCGCTGCTCGGCCAGGAATGGCAGATGATCAGCATGGCCCGGCGCGCACGCGGCGTCGACGCGGGACGCAATCCCGTGGCCAAGCTACGACTCTTCGCGTCCACGGCGTTCGCGCTGCTGGTCGGGGCGATCCGTCGAGGTACCCGGCTGGCCGTCGCGATGGACGCCCGGGGCTTCGACGCCGGCACACCCCGTACCGTGGCCCGCCGACAGCGCTTCGGACTCGCCGACACGCTGCTGGTCGTCGGCGCGGCCGCGCTGGCCGGCGCGGCGCTGACGACGAGCATCCTGGCCGGAACCTTCCGCCCCCTGCTCGGCTGACACCGCCGCGCAGCATCACGGCCTGCGGGGCCACGGCGTGCCGGGCCACGACCCGGGCTTGGGCAGGGCCGGTGGACCGGTGGACCGGTGGACCGGTGGCAAGATCCGCGCAACTTCGGGGATGTAGTGGCTTCGCCAGCGTGGGAGGCCACTACATCCCCGACGTTGCTGTCACCGACCGGCACCCACGGGCCCGGACGGCTCGGTCAGCTACGCCGGAAGGCGTAGCGGCGGGTCTGGCCCGCCGGCTGACTGCGGCCACCGGCCGAGCGGCTGCCGCCCGTCGGCGGTCCGGCCGTGGGCGCGGACGGTCGCCTGGCCGGCGGCGGCAGGTCCTCCACCGCCGGCGCGTCGACCGCCGCCGGCACGTCGACCGGCAGTGCCACGTCGGTCGGGACAGCTCCGGGCCGCAGCGGCTCGACGGTCGCCGCCGGATCGACCAACGCCGCCAGCGGCGTGGGCTCGACCAAGGCCGCCGGCAGCGCCGACTCGCCCTCGGCAGCGGAGCCGGCCGGGCCGTGGTCGGCCGCCGGGACCTGTCCGGACGGGGTCATCTTCGGGGTACGGGACTTCTTCGGGTTACGCCTGGCGGGCATCCGGGCCTCCTTCGGTGCCGACCGTCCCGGCCGTTCCCGCGCTCCGGCGGTCGGTCGGATCGGCTGGTGACCGTCGCAGCGCGACGGTGGAGTGGAAGGGACTGCTCACCGGGATCGGGCGGCTGACGCCGTCGACGGCGCAGGGAAGACGCGCGACGCCCGGGAGCGCACGGACCGCGACGCGGGGCGGCGGACCGGCTCGGAAGGGGGCGTCAGTTACGCATGCCGAGACCCTAACCGCCGCCGGGGAGGACGCGCATCCGAATTACTGGCACGATCGGCACATGCTGATCGCGTTCTCGATCACCCCGCTGGGGGGCGGCGAATCCGTGGGCGACCTCGTCGCCGAGGCGGTACGGGTGGTCCGCGAGTCCGGACTGCCGAACCGGACCGACGCCATGTTCACCACCGTCGAGGGCGAGTGGGACGAGGTGATGGCGGTGGTCAAGCGGGCGGTCGACGTGGTGGCCGCGCAGGCGCCCCGGGTGAGTGTCGTCCTCAAAGCCGACGTCCGACCCGGGGTCACCGATGCGCTCACGGCGAAGGTGGCGCGGGTGGAGGAACGACTCGCCCAGGGGTGAGCGGCCGGTGTGACGACCGCGATGTACGTGGTGGACGGACGGCCCGCGACCAGGCGGTGACCCGCCGTGGGACGACCTGCCCGTGATGCCGGATGCCGCGATACCGTCGCAGAGACAGTTCGACGGCGAGAGGTGGCGGCACGAATGGCTCAGCAGGCGACAGCGCAGATCGGCGTGACCGGGCTGGCGGTGATGGGCCGCAACCTGGCCCGCAACCTGGCCCGCAACGGCTTCACCGTGGCGGTGCACAACCGGTCCCCGGAACGCACCCGCAGCCTCGTCGCGGAGCACGGCGACGAGGGCACCTTCGTGCCCGGTGAGACGATGGCCGACTTCGTGGCGTCGCTGGAGCGTCCCCGCGCGGTGATCGTGATGGTGAAGGCCGGCGCGCCCACCGACGCGGTCATCGACGAGTTGGTGCCGCTGCTGGACGAGGGCGACATCATCGTCGACTGTGGCAACGCCCACTTCGCCGACACCCGCCGTCGGGAGGAGTCGCTGCGGGCGCAGGGGCTGCACTTCAGCGGCACGGGCGTCTCCGGCGGCGAGGAGGGGGCGCTGCTCGGCCCGAGCATCATGCCGGGCGGTTCCGCCGAGTCGTACGCGAAGCTCGGGCCGATGTTCGAGAAGATCGCCGCCCAGGTGGACGGTGTGCCGTGCTGCACGCACGTCGGGCCGGACGGCGCCGGGCACTTCGTCAAGATGGTGCACAACGGCATCGAGTACGCCGACATGCAGCTCATCGCCGAGGCGTACGACCTGCTGCGGGCCGGGCTGAACGCCACCCCGGCGGAGATCGCGGAGATCTTCCGGGAGTGGAACAGCGGCGAGCTGGAGTCGTTCCTCATCGAGATCACCGCCGACGTGTTGGCGCACACCGACGCGGCGACCGGTCGCGCGTTCGTCGACATCGTGCAGGACCGGGCCGAGCAGAAGGGCACCGGCCGGTGGACCGTGCAGAGCGCCCTGGACCTGGGCATCCCGATCACCGGTATCGCCGAGGCGACGTTCGCGCGTTCGCTGTCCGGGCACGTCGACCAGCGCGAGGCGGCCCGCCGGGCGTTCCCGGACGCCGGTGAGAAGTGGCAGGTGGCCGACCGGGACGCGTTCGTCGAGGACGTCCGCCGGGCGCTGCTCGCTTCCAAGATCGTCGCGTACGCGCAGGGCTTCGACCACATCCGCGCCGGCAGCAGCGAGTACAACTGGGACATCGACCTGGGCGGCACGGCGACCATCTGGCGGGGTGGCTGCATCATCCGGGCCCGCTTCCTGAACCGCATCCGCGAGGCGTACGACGAGCAGCCCGACCTGCCGACGCTGCTGGTGGCGCCCTACTTCGCCGAGGCGGTCAGCGCGGGCGTGCCGAGCTGGCGGCGGGTGGTGGCCGACGCGGCGCAGGCGGGTGTGCCGACGCCGGCGTTCTCGTCGTCGCTGGCCTACTTCGACGCGCTGCGGGCCGAGCGGCTCCCCGCCGCGCTGATCCAGGGTCTGCGGGACAACTTCGGCGCGCACACCTACCAGCGGGTCGACCGCGAGGGCTCGTTCCACACCACCTGGGCCGGCGACAAGACCGAGTCCCCGGCGTAACGCCCACGGCCCACGGCAAGATCGTGCTCGAACCATGATGTAGTGGCCTCCGCAATGCAGGGAGGCCACTACATCCATGTTCGAGCACGATCATGAGGGCCCGGCGGACACTCAGGCCACCGTGGCGTGCATCTCCCAGACGAGGATCTCGGCCGGCTCGTCGGCGGTGACCCGTCGACCGCCGGTCATGGTGAGCCTCGCCGCGTCGCCGGTGCCGAGGGGGCCGCCGCCCTCCAGGGTGACCGTGCCGTCGGGCACGTACAGGTGCACGAAGGGCGCATCCGGGATGGTGACCTCGTCGCCGGGGCGGAGGCGGGCGGCGTGCAGGGTCGCGTACCGGTTGCGGATCCGGATGGCGGACGCGCCGTCGTAGCGGTCCATCCCGGAGGCGATCGGCACCAGGCCGCCGCGCAGCAACTCGTCCTCGATTTCCAACTGCTCGTAGCCGGGGTCGACACCCTGCTCGTCGGGGAGCACCCACATCTGCACGAAGTGCACCGGGTCGCTGTGCGGCTGCTGGTTGTTCAGGCGCCAGGCGTCGTTCTTCTCCGAGTGCAGGATGCCGGTGCCGGCGCTCATCCGCTGCGCCAGGCCCGGGTAGATGACCCCGGAGTGGCCGGTGGAGTCCTGGTGCACCAGCGAGCCCCGCAGCACCCAGGTGACGATCTCCATGTCCTGGTGCGGGTGGGTCTCGAAGCCGGCGCCCGGCCGGACCACGTCGTCGTTGTTGACCAGCAGCAGCCCGTGGTGGGTGTTGGCCGGGTCGTAGTGCCGGGAGAACGAGAAGGAGTGCTTGGAGTCCAGCCAGGAGATCCGGGTGGCGAAGCGGTCCTCGGCGCGGCGTACGTCGACCGCCGGGGCGGGTGCGGTCACCAGGCACGCTGCCCGGCGTCGGGGGTCGACGGCGCCCAGCTCAGGGCCGGCTCTCCGATGGCCAGTTCGGCGATCTCACCGGTACGCAGCGCGGGGGTGTGACCGAACTCGGCGCAGTGCTGCTCGGCGATCTCGGCGCAGATTTCGGCGACCTGCTCACAGATCGGGTCACCCAGGTCGGCCGCGTTCAACGCCATGATCATCTTGTACCGGAGATCCCGCACACCCACCCCCACCCGACAGTTTCCCGCTCCCCCTTCCGAACCCTACCGACCCCCACCCCGACAAGCCCCAAAATCCCCCACCCCCAGCCCACAGCCCTCAGCCCTCAGCCCTCAGCCCTCAGCCCTCAGCCCTCAGCCCTCAGCCCTCAGCCCTCAGCCCTCAGCCCTCAGCCCTCAGCCCTCAGCCCTCAGCCCTCAGCCCTCAGCCGCCGATCTTGCACTTATGGTGGTCGATCAGTCCACTTCCGCACCTTTCGTCGCCACCGAAAGTGCAAGATCGGCGGGACTAAGGGGCGGGGAGGGGGCGTGGGGAGGGGGTATGGGGAGGCGCCGCCTCGCACGGGTATGTGCGGGGCGGCGCCGGGTTGGGGAAGTGGGGTGGGTGGGGAGCGTTACCAGAATCGGCGGCGCTTGGCTTTCTGCGGGCGGATCAGGTCCGCACCCTTCGTCAGCAGCCGCGTCGCCCCGGAGGGACCACGCCGGGCCTCCAGGGTGTGGCTGAGCCGGCGCGCGCCGGCCGCGGCCAGTGGCACCGCGACGGCCATCACCGCCCACTGGGCAATGCGCTTCTGGATCATGTGGGTTCACCTCCGTCAGTGGCTCCTGACGCTTCTGGTACCCAGCGTGACGTGTGGGTAAGCCTCGTTCAGGCCGTCGGGGCCACCGGATTGGGCAGCGCGCCCCCGAAGCGCCGGTCCCGCTGGGCGTACAGCTCGCACGCGTACCAGAGGTGGCGGCGGTCGAAGTCCGGCCAGAGCGTGTCGAGGAAGACCAGCTCGGCGTACGCGGTCTGCCAGAGCAGGAAGTTGGAGATCCGTTCCTCGCCGGAGGGCCGCAGGAACAGGTCCACCTCCGGGATCTCCGGGTGGTAGAGGTATTTCGCGACGGTCTTCTCGGTGACCTTCGCCGGGTCCAGTCGACCGGCCGCCACGTCCCGGGCGATCGCGGCGGCGGCGTCGCCGATCTCGGCCTGCCCGCCGTAGTTGACGCAGAACTGCAGGGTGAGCGTGGAGTTGTCGCGGGACATCTCCTCGGCGGTCTGCAACTCGGAGATGACGCTCTTCCACAGCCGCCCCGGCCGCCCCGACCAGACCACCCGGACACCCAGGTCGACCAACTGGTCACGGCGTCGCCGGATGACGTCCCGGTTGAACCCCATCAGGAACCGGACCTCGTCCGGCGAGCGCCGCCAGTTCTCGGTGGAGAACGCGTACGCCGACAGGTAGGGGATGCCCATCTCGATCGCGCCCTCGATGGTGTCGAAGAGGCTGTGCTCCCCCGCCTCGTGGCCCTTGGTACGGGCCATCCCGCGCTCCTTGGCCCACCGACCGTTGCCGTCCATCACGATGGCCACGTGCTTCGGCACCGCCTCGCTGGGCAGCGCCGGCGGCCGGGCGCCGGACGGGTGGGGCGTCGGTGGCGTCGGCTCGCGCCGACCGGGCCTCGTCGATCGGATCACTCGGCTCTCTCCTTGCTCGTGCCGTCCGCTCCGGCCTCGGCGTCACCGCGCGGCCGGAGCATCGCAGCCCCGGCCTCCACGTCACCGCGCGGCCGGAGCATCCCCGCCCCACCGCCACCCGGCGGCGGGACCGTGCCGGCGACCGGGGTGCCCCGGTCTACCAGCGGCAGCGAGCGTAACGCGCGTTCCAGGTGCCACTGGAGGTGCGCCGCCACCAGGCCGCTGCACTCCCGGCGTACCCCGGTGTCGGTGGCATCGGCGACCACCCAGTCGCCGGTGGTCAGCGCGGACATCAGGTCGATGGTGGCCGGCGCGGGGTGGGCCGCCCCCGGCGGCCGGCAGTCCGGGCAGACCGCGCCGCCGGCCGGCACGGAGAACGCGCGGTGCCGCCCGGGGGTGCCGCAGACCGCGCAGGCGGTCAGCGCCGGCGCCCAGCCGGCGAGAGCCATCCCCCGCAGCAGGTACGCGTCGAGCACCAGGGTGGTGTCGTGCTCACCCCGGGACAGCGCTTTCAACGCCCCCACGGTGAGCTGGAACAACCGCAGCGACGGTTCCCGCTCGACGGGGGTCAGCCGCTCGGCGGTCTCGGCGATCGCGCTGGCCGCCGTGTAGCGGGGATAGTCGCCGAGGAACCGCTTGCCGTACAGGTCGATGCCCTCGACCTGGCTGACCGTGTGCAGCGAGCTGCCGTGGTTGCCCTTGGGGTCACCGGCGAGTTGCAGGTCGACGTGACCGAACGGCTCCAGCCGGGCGCCGAACTTGCTCGTGGTGCGCCGGACGCCGCGGGCCACCGCCCGCAGCCGACCGTGCCGGCGGGTGAGCAGGGTGATGATCCGGTCGGACTCGCCGAGTTTCTGCACACGCAGCACCACCGCGTCGTCGCGGTAGAGCTGTCGGCGGTACCCGGCCATCGGACCATTCTCCCTCGGGGTGTGAAATCAGGGTCGGTTCGGGGTGCGGGCGAGGATGAACCCCGATGCGCCGGGCCGACGACCGCCCGTAGCGTGCTGGCCATGGCACTGCACCAGACCACCGCCGCCCGTCGTCGCCGCGCCGCCGCGCCCGTCGCGTTGGGGTTGTCCACCGCCCTCATCCTGCTGGCCGGGTGCGACAACCTGTCGTTCCGCCGGCTCGACTACGACGACACCGAGCCGGTGAAGATCACCACCATCCGGGTGGACGGGGGCTCCGGGGACGTGATCATCCGAGGCGGCGGCCCGGCGGGCGAGGCGCGGATCAAGCGGGTGGTGCGCTACCAGGGCGGCGAACCCAAGGCCCGGTACGAGATCAGGGACAGCGAGTTGGTGTTGGACACCGACTGCGGCGACCGGTGCAGCGTCTCGTACGAGGTGACGGTTCCCGACGGGGTGAGCGTGCAGGGCGACAGCGGCTCGGGCGACGTCGAGCTGACCAAGGTGGGCGCGGTGAAGCTGCGACTGGGCTCGGGCGACGTGCGGGTCACCGAGGCCGCCGGGGCGCTCGACGTGGAGACCGGCTCGGGCAACATCGACCTGAGCGAGGCCGGTTCGACGGTACGGCTGCGGGCCGGCTCGGGTGACATCAGCGCCCGCCGCGTGACCGGCGCGACGGACGCCGAGGCCGGCTCCGGCAACGTGACCATCGAGATGGAGGCGCCGAACTCGGCGCGGGCGCACGCCTCCAGCGGCGACGTCACCCTGCTCGTACCGGCGGGCAGCTACCGGGTCCGCTCCAGCACGGGCTCCGGCGACGCGCGGATCACCGTGGCGGACGACCCGGCGGCGTCCCTGCTGCTCGACGGCTCGGCCAGCAGCGGAAACGTGACCATCAGCCAGCGGTGATCTCGACGGTCGCCGCCTCGCCGGCCCGCTGCGCCGGCACGACGGCCCGCCCCACGGTCGTACCGGCGCCGGGTCGGCCCGCCGGACCGTCTTCCGAGGGGGACGACGGACCGGTCGGGGGCGGCGAGCCGACCGGAATCAGCTCCGGACGGCGGCGGGCGGCGACGTCCTCGACCCAGCCGACGGCCAGGGTGACCAGACCGACCAGGGCGAAGACCAGCAGCACCCGTATTGCCAGTCCCACCGGATTCTGGTGGGACCAGCCGACCACGTCGACCAGCGGGGTGAGCGCCACCACGAACGGCATGTGCCAGAGGTAGATGGTGAGCGCCCGCCGGTTGACCACCGTCACCGCCCGGTCGGCCAGCCGGCTGCGCGACAGCCAGGCCACCCCGGCCGGTGCCCGGCCCAGGACGACCAGGATGAACGCGGCCGACCAGAGCGCGTTGCCGAGGGGGTTGTCGTTGAGGTCGTACCCGCGCGGCCCCGGGTGGGCGACGATCCAGGCGCCGCCCGCGACGGCGAGGGCCAGCGCCAGCGGGTACAGCACCCGGCCGGTGAGCCGGCGCAGCATCCCGGCGTGGTGGGCGAAGCCCAGCAGCCACGCGCCGAAGTACAACCCGAAGTCGCGGACCACCGCCGGCGCCGGGTAGATGCCCACCTCGATGGTCACCAGCAGCAGGTACGGGGCGAGCAGGGTGGGCAGCGGGGCCCGCCGGAACAGCCAGAACGCGACCGGTGAGGCGAGCACGAACCAGAGGTAGTCGCGCAGGTACCAGATGACGCTCAGCGCCAGGGCGCCCCAGCCGTTGGCCGACGGGTCGGCGATCGGGAACAGCCACAGCAACACCCGTGGCGACAGCGCCAACCCGGTGAACAGCATGGCCGGTACGAAGACCACCGCCACCACCCACAGCGACGGCAACAGCCGGCGCAGCCGACGGCCGACCGCCACCGGACCGGACCGGGTGAGCGAGGCGGCCATCAGCGAGCCGGCCAGCGCGAACATCACCGACATGGCGGGGAACACCAGGGTGAGGGTGGCCCACCCGGTGACGTGATAGACGACGACTCGAACGATGGCCAGGAAACGGAGCAGATCGAGGTATCTGTTGCGCATCAGCCTGCATCTGGATCGGGGGCGCGGGGTGCTCCCTCCCCTACCCGGCCCGACCCACGAGCCAAACGGCGCCTTTAGAAACCCAGCTTGCGCAGCTGCCGCGGATCGCGCTGCCAGTCCTTCGCGACCCGCACGTGCAGGTCCAGGTAGACCCGGGAGCCGAGCAGCTCCTCGATCTGCCGGCGGGCCGTGGTGCCGACCTCCTTGAGCCGGCTGGCCCGGTGGCCCAGCACGATCGCCTTCTGGCTGGGACGCTCCACGTACACGTCGGCGTAGATCTTCATGAGCTGACCCTCGGGGATCATCTCCTCCACCACCACGGCGATGGAGTGCGGCAGCTCGTCGCGGACACCCTCCAGGGCCGCCTCCCGGATCAGCTCCGCGACCAGCACCTGCTCCGGGTCGTCGGTCAGCATGTCGTCCGGGTAGAGCTGCGGCGACGGCGGCAGGTAGTTCGTCATCACGTCGACGAGCGTGTCCACCTGGTGCCCGGAGACCGCGCTCACCGGGACGATCTCGGCGAACTCCCCCAGCTCACTGACCGCGAGCAACTGCTCGGCCAGCCGGCGCTTGTCCACCAGGTCGGTCTTGGTGACCACGGCCAGCACGGTGGCCTTCAGCTCGGCCAGCTCGCCGGTGATGAACCGGTCGCCGCGACCCACCGGCTCGTCCGCCGGGATGCACAGGCCGATCACGTCGACCTCGGTCCAGGTGGACCGGACCAGGTCGTTGAGGCGTTCGCCGAGCAGCGTACGAGGTCGGTGCAGGCCCGGCGTGTCCACCAGGACCAGCTGCGACTCCGGGCGGTGCAGCACCGCCCGGATGACGTGCCGGGTGGTCTGCGGCTTGTTCGAGGTGATCGCGATCTTGGTGCCGACGATCGCGTTGGTCAGGGTGGACTTGCCCGCGTTGGGTCGGCCGACGAAACAGCCGAACCCGGCCCGGTACGGCCGGGCCTCCGGCTCGCGCACCGGGCTCACTCGGTCACCGTGCCGAGGACCGTGCCGTCCGGGGCGGCCACGTGGATCGGCGCGTCCGCCGCGAGGTCACGCACCACGGCGTGCCCCGCGCCGTCAAGCGTCGACGCCTCGGTCACCACGGCCGCCGCCTCCAGCCGGCTCGCCCCGGCGGCGACCGCCGAGGCCACCGCCAACTGCAGCGCGGTGAGGGTCAGCGAGGGCAGCGCCACGCTCGCCGCCGCGTACGTCCGACCGTCCTGGTCCCGGACCGCGGCACCTTCCACGGCACCGACCCGCGCGCGGGCGCCCCGAGCCAGGACGACGAGCTTGCCGTCCTCGGCGCTCAGCGGTGCCGGCGCACCGGGGGTGGGCCGGGCGGTGGGCGCGGCGGGGGTCTCAGGCATCGGCGGCTTGCCTCTCGTCGTCTCGGTGGTGATCGGGGTTGCCCCCGTTGCCGGCGTGGTCGCCACGCCCGGCGGTGTCCTGCTTGTCGCCCGACTCCACCCTGCTGACCAGGACGGTGTCGATCCGGTTGCGCCGGCCCGTGGTGCCCTCGGCGACCAGCCGGAGACCGGCCACCTCGGCCTGCGCCCCGGGGATCGGCACCCGCCCCAGTGACTGGGCGAGCAGGCCACCGACCGTCTCCACCTCGTCGGTGGGCAGGTCGGTGTCGAACAGCTCGCCCAGGTTCTCCACCGGGAGGCGGGCCGTGACCCGTACCGAGGAGTCCGCGAGGCGTTCGACCGGCGGGCGTTCGACATCGTACTCGTCGGTGATCTCACCGACGATCTCCTCCAGGATGTCCTCGATGGTGACGAGGCCACCGGTGCCGCCGTACTCGTCGACCACGATGACCAGGTGGTTGCGGGCCGCCTGCATCTCCGACAGCAGGTCGTCGACCGGCTTGGACTCCGGAACGAAGGTCGCCGGACGCATCAGCTCGGCCACCGGCAACTGCTCGGCCGCCGGGTCGCCGCCCCGCGAGCGGCGGATCAGGTCCTTGAGGTAGAGCACCCCGAGCACGTCGTCGACGCTCTCACCGATCACCGGGATGCGGGAGAAGCCCGAGCGCAGGAAGAGCACCAGCGCCTGGGCGAGGGTCTTGCCCTCCTCGATCCACACCATCTCGGTGCGCGGCACCATCACCTCGCGGGCGATCGTGTCGCCGAGCGCGAAGACCGAGTGGATCATCTGACGCTCGCCGTGCTCCACCACGCCACGCTGCTCGGCCAGGTCGACCAGCTCCCGCAGCTCCACCTGGCTGGCGAACGGCCCCTCGCGGAAACCGCGCCCCGGGGTGACCGCGTTGCCGATCAGGATGAGCAGCGACGCGAGCGGGTTGAGCGCGCGACCCAGCCAGCGGACCAGCGGCGCGACCGCCCGGCCCACGGCGTACGCGTGCTGCCGGCCGATGGTGCGCGGGGCGACACCGACCACCACGAAGCTGACCACGGTCATCGCGCCCGCGGTGACCAGCGCAGCCCGCCAACCCGCGCCGAAGCTGTCCACCGCGACCAACGCCACCAGCGTGGTGGCGGTCAGCTCGGCGAGCAGACGCAGCAACAGCAGCAGGTTGAGGTGCCGGACGACGTCCCCGGCCACGGCCTGGAGGGTACGGGCGCCGCGTACGCCGTCCCGGGCCAGTTCGGCGGCCCGGGCCGGCGAGACCGCGGCGAGCGCCGCCTCGGTCATCGCGATCACACCGGCCAGCACCACCAGGCCGGCCGCGAAGACAATCAGTTGCAGGTCGGGAAGGCCGGCCGTGGGGCCGACCGCGAGTAACACGGGAGTGGACATCACGGGGTACGGGTCGACCGCCAGCTCGCCAGCAGTCGAGCCTGGAGGGCGAACATCTCCCGCTCCTCCTCCGGCTCCGCGTGGTCGTACCCGAGCAGGTGCAGCACCCCGTGCACGGTGAGCAGGTGCAGCTCGTCGGCCGGGGCGTGCCCGGCGGTCGCGGCCTGCTTGGCCGCGACCTCGGGGCAGAGCACGATGTCGCCGAGCAGGGCCGGCTCGCCGCCGGCCGGGGCGGTCTCGCCCGGGCCGTGGTCGACGCTGCCCTCGTCCATCGGGAAGGCGAGGACGTCGGTCGGGCCGTCCCCACCCATCCAGCGGTGGTTCAGCTCGGTCATGTAGTCGATGTCGACCAGCAGCACGGACAGCTCGGCGAGGGGGTTGACCCCCATCTCGTCGAGGGCGTGCCGGGCGACGGCGAGCACGGCGTCGGTGTCGACCTCGACACCGGACTCGTTGGCGATCTCGATGGACAACTGCTTTCCTCTGCTTTAGCGGCGGCGGCCGGCCCGGCCGCCCTGGGCGGGTCGCCCGGGTACGGCATGGACGCCCTGCGCCTGCTGGTTCTCCCGCTCGGCGTCCCAGCGGGCGTACGCGTCGACGATCTCCCCAACCAGCCGGTGGCGCACCACGTCGGAGCTGGACAACTGGGCGAAGTGCACGTCGTCGACGCCTCCCAGGATCTCCCGGACGACCCGCAGCCCGCTGCTCGTCCCGCCGGGAAGGTCCACCTGGGTGATGTCACCCGTCACGACGATCTTGGAGTTGAAGCCGAGCCGGGTGAGGAACATCTTCATCTGCTCGGGCGTGGTGTTCTGCGCCTCGTCCAGGATGATGAACGCGTCATTGAGCGTCCGGCCCCGCATGTACGCCAGCGGGGCGACCTCGATCGTCCCGGCGGCCATCAGCTTCGGGATCGACTCCGGGTCGAGCATGTCGTGCAGCGCGTCGTAGAGCGGGCGCAGGTACGGGTCGATCTTCTCGTTGAGCGTGCCGGGCAGGAAGCCCAGCCGCTCGCCGGCCTCGACCGCCGGCCGGGTCAGGATGATCCGGTTGACCTGCTTCGCCTGGAGCGCCTGGACGGCCTTCGCCATGGCCAGGTACGTCTTGCCCGTACCGGCCGGGCCGATGCCGAACACGATGGTGTGCGTGTCGATCGCGTCGACGTACCGCTTCTGCCCGAGCGTCTTCGGGCGGATGGTGCGCCCACGGCGGGAGAGGATGTCGAGGGTCAGGACCTCGGCGGGCCGCTCGGCGCTGCCCTGCTCGAGCATGCCGACGGTACGCCGGACGGCGTCAGTGGTCAGGGTCTCGCCTTTCTCGATGAGTTCGAGCAGCTCACTGAAGACCCGCTCGGCGAGGGCGTTGTCGGCGGGGGCGCCGGTGATGGTGATCTCGTTGCCGCGGACGTGCACGTCGCTGGCGACCGAGCGTTCGACGAGGCGCAGGATCTCGTCACCCGCGCCCAGCAGATTGACCATGATCTTGGGGTCGGGCACGGTGATCCTGGTCTGCACCCGGGGCGGGCCGGGAGGTGGGGTGCCAGTCATAGGTCGGGCCGAGGGGCCCTGCGCACCTGCTCTCGATCTCGGCGCCGGCCCGGTTGGCACGGCGTGCGGACGTTACACCCATCGTATCGGTTCAACGCGGGCCGCATCGCGCCCATTTCCGCTGGCCGCGATCAACTACCGACCCGGAAGTCGTACCTGTCGAAGGTCTCCTGGTGGCGGGTGAACCGGTAGGTGGCCCAGTGCATCCGGACCACCGTCCGAGTCTCGTCGCGGGTCAGCCGGAGCAGTTCGCCGACCTCCCGGCCGGAGACCGTGCGGAACACGTCCGGCCGGTCCGGCAGCGGTGCGAAGACCGCCGGCGGGCGGCCCGGCGGGTCGCCCGCGCCCTGCGCCCGCAGCGCGCCGTCGCGCCAGGAGAAGACGTACTCGAAACCCTCGCCCCACCAGCGGCCGAGCATCCCCCGGAGGGCCGCCGGGGCGGGTTCGCCGGGCTTCCACGGCGTGATGTCGGCCGGGTCGTGCGCGACCGCCTCGGTGAGCAGCCGGTGCGGCAGGTCGAACAGCTCGGTCGCGGTACCGGACGAGCCGAGCACCGCGGCGCCCATCGCTCCGGCGGTGCCGTCGCCGCCCCGGCGGCCGTACACCCCGGCGAGGAATCCGGGCATCGCCCCGTCGTGCCCCACGTGCACCACCCGTTCGCCCTGCGGGACGAGGATCAGGCCGAGCCCGAAGCCGGCGGCCCAGAGCGTCTCGTCGGTGGTGGTCGACGGCCAGCGCATCTCGTCCAGCGTGGTCGGGGTGAGGACCGCGCCGGCCGGGTCGAGCGCCGCCGGGTCGGCGAGGAACGCCGCCCAGCGGGCCATGTCGGTCGCGGTGCTCCAGAGCTGGGCGGCCGGGCCGACCGCGCCGAAGTCGGTGGGCGGCTCCGGGTGCGCCTCGTCGGAGTACGCGTCGACCAGGAACCCGGTGGCCGCCGAGGGGCGCGGGGTCACGGTCGTGTCGGACAGCCCCAGCGGGGTCAGGACCCGCTCGGCCAGCACCTCCGCCCAACTGCCGCCGCGCAGCCGACCGACCAGCAGGCCGAGTACGGCCATCCCGAGGTTGGAGTAGTGGAAACGTCGCCCCTGCGGCAGCACCCGCTCGGCCCGGCCCAGCTCGGCCACCAGCCGGGCGCCGTCCGGCGCGTCGAGGGTGTCCCAGACGTCACCGAACGGTTCGCGTTGCAGGCCGGCGGTGTGCGAGAGCAGCCGGCGTACGGTCAGCTCGCCGTGCGCCGGCAGGTCCAGGTGCCGACCCACCGAGTCGTCCAGGTCCAGCAGCCCGTCGTCGCGGCACTGGAGGGTGAGCACCGCCGTGAAGGTCTTGGTGACCGAGCCGATCCGGAACTGGGTGTCCGACCCCAGCGCGCTGTCGGTGCCGGTGCTGCCGACGGTGCAGCTCCAGAGAGGGCGGTCGGCCCGGTGCAGCGCCGCCGACACCGCCGGAACGCGGGCGTCGGCCTGCACCCGGCGCACCAGCCGGTCCAACCGGGGGTACGCGTCGCTGCCGGCCGTCACGTCAGGTCCCGGGCGAGCATGGGGCCGAGCGGCGCACCGCCGAGCAGGTGGGCGTGCGCGTGGAACACCTCCTGCCCGCCGTACGCCCCGGTGTTGAACATCAGCCGGAACCCGTCGCCGAGCAGCCCCTCGTCCTCGGCCACCGCGGCGGCCGTGGCCAGCACCGCCCCGGCCAGCGCCGGGTCACCCTCGGCCAGGGTGGCGACGTCGGCGTAGTGCTCCTTCGGAATGACCAGGACGTGCACCGGGGCCTTCGGGTCGATGTCGCGGAAGGCGAGCGTGGTGTCGGTCTCGCGGACCACGGTGGCCGGGATCTCCCCGGCGACGATGCGGCAGAACAGGCAGTCGGATCCCATCGGGGCAGTGTAAGGACGGCAGACGCGGCTCAGGCAGGATGGCCGGCATGACGGATCGGGCGGTTCTGGTGACGGGGTCCTCGCGCGGCATCGGCCGGGCGGTGGTGGAGGCGTTCGCCGCCGGTGGGGACCGGGTGGCGATCCACCACCGCGACTCCGCCGAGGCGGCCGAGAAGCTGCGTGCCGGGCTGCCCGGGTCGGGGCACGTGGTGGTCCGCGCCGACCTCACCGACCCCGAGGCGGTCCGCAGCATGGTCGACCGGGCCGCCGAGCAGCTCGGTGGCCTGGACGTGCTGGTCAACAACGCGGGCACGTACGGCGACCGGGACGTTCCGCACCCGATCTTCGGCACCTCGTACGACGAGTGGCAGGCACGCTGGCGGCAGGTGCTGGAGACCAACCTGACCGGTGCCGGGAACGTGATCTGGTGCGCCGCCCAGCACCTGCGCGAGCGGGGTGGCCGGATCGTCAACGTGTCGTCCCGGGGCGCGGCGATCCGGGCGCAGAGCCCCTTCGACCGGGTGGCCCGGCCCGAGGAGATCGCCGCCGCGGTGCACTGGCTGGCCTCGCCCGAGGCGGAGTGGGCGTCCGGAACGATCGTCGACCTGAACGGCGCTTCGTACCTGCGCAGCTGACCGGGGGCGACAGGGCCGTCCGGGCCGGCGCAGCCCGGCGGGTCGGCAGGGCCCCCTCCGGGTCACTCATCGGATCCTTTGCTCTGCTTCAACCACCGCAACACTCAAGGGCCGAAACTGTTGCCTCCGTTGAAGCAGAGCAAAGGACGCGGACGAGGTTGCCGGTGCCGGACACGACGGCCCGATGCGGCAGCCGGACACGACCGCCGGACACGTCAGCTTGCCGCGACCGACGGTCGGGCTACCAGCGGCCGAGGCGGGTGGCGAGGACGCTGAGCGCGGCCACGCCGGCCGTAGAGGTCCGCAGCACCTCCGGCCCGAGGCGTACCGGCCGGCCGCCGGCCTCGCGGAAGGCGGTCAGCTCGGCCGGGGCGATGCCACCCTCCGGGCCGACGACGAGGACGATCTCCCCGGCCGACGGCAGGTCGACGCCGGTCAGCGGCTCGTGGGCCTCCTCGTGCAGCACGTACCCGGCGGCGGCGCCGGCGATCCGGCGGGCGACCGTGGCGGTGGACTCGTCGGGCGCGCCGGCCACGACCGGCAACCACGGCCGACGGGCCTGCTTCGCGGCCTCGCGGGCGGTGGCGACCCACTTCTCCCGGGCGCGTACGCCCCGGTCGCCGCGCCACTGGGTGACCGAGCGCGACGCCGCCCAGGGGACGATCTCGTCCACCCCGACCTCGGTCATCGCCTGCACGGCCAGCTCGCCCCGGTCACCCTTGGCGATGCCCTGCACGGTGACGATCCGGGGTACCGGCGCGTCCGCGTACCCCCGGGAGGTGACGGTGGCCTCCAGGCTGCCCCGGCCGACGGCGGTTACCACGGCGGCGGCCGTGCCACCCCGGCCGTCGGCGAGCAGCAGCTCCTCACCGACCCGCAGCCGCTGCACGGTGGCCGCGTGGTGCCCCTCGGGGCCGTCGAGCGTCACCGCGTCGCCGGTGGGCAGCGCGTCGACGAGGAACAGCGGCGCCGACACGTCAGGCGTGGCCGTTGAACGCGTCGCGCATCCGGGAGAAGAAGCCGCCCTGCTTGGTCAGCTCGGCGACCTCCTCGCCCCGGGTCTTGGCGAAGTCGCGCAGCATCTTCTCCTGGTCGGGGTCGAGCTTGGTGGGCGTCCGGACGTCCAGGTGCACGTAGAGGTCGCCCCGGCCGGTGCCGCGCAGGTGCGGTACGCCCCGGGCGCGCAGGCGCAGCGTGCTGGCCGGCTGGGTGCCGGCCTTGACGTCGACGGTCTCCTCGCTGTCCAGCGTCTTGATGGTGAGTCGGGTGCCCAGCGCGGCGGCGGTCATCGGCACGGTGACCCGGCAGTGCAGGTCGTCGCCCTTGCGGGAGTAGACGTCGTGCGGACGCTCGTGGATCTCCACGTAGAGGTCACCGGCGGTGCCACCGCCCGGGCCGACCTCACCCTGCTGGGCCAGCCGGATCCGCATGCCGTCCTCGACGCCGGCCGGAATCTTCACGGTCAGCGAGCGGCGGGTACGCACCCGGCCGTCGCCGGCGCAGGTCGGGCAGGGGTGCGGGATGGTGGTGCCGTAGCCCTGGCAGACGGTGCACGGCCGGGCCGACACCACCTGACCGAGGAAGGTGCGCTGCACGGACTGCACCTCGCCCCGACCGCCGCACGCCTCGCAGGTGGCCAGGTGGGTGCCGGCCGCCGTGCCGGCGCCCGAACAGGTGGTGCAGAGCACAGCGGTGTCGACGGTGATCGGGGCCTCGACGCCGAACGCCGTCTCGTGCAGGTCCAGTTCGAGGCGCAGGATGGCGTCCGCGCCCGGCCGGGTCCGGGGACGCGGTCCACGGCCGGCGCCGCCACCGGCGCCACCGAAGAACGCGTCCATGATGTCCTGGAAACCGACGAACGGGCCTGCGCCGCCGGGACCACCCGGGCCGCCCGCGCCCCCGCCGCCCGGGGCGAGCGGGTCACCGCCCAGGTCGACGATCTGCCGCTTCCGGTCGTCCGAGAGGACCTCGTACGCGGCGTTGATGTCCTTGAACTTCTCCTGGGCCTCCGGGTCCGGATTGACGTCCGGGTGGAACTGGCGTGCCAGCTTGCGGTAGGCGCGCTTGATCTCGTCATCGGAGGCTTCCCGGCTGACACCGAGGATGCCGTAGTAGTCCCTGGCCACTGCGTTCCGTGTCCTCATGTTCGTCTCGCGTTGCGCCGACCGGCGGCCGCAGCCGGCCGTCGGCCCTGACTGGTCAGTTCTGGGCCAGCAGCTCGCCCACGTAGCGTGCCACGGCGCGCACCATGGCGATATTGCCGGGGTAGTCCATCCGGGTGGGGCCCAGCACCCCCAGGCCGCCCACGATGGTGGCGCCCGGGCCGTACCCGGTGCTGACCACCGAGGCGGCACGCAGGTTGTCGAATTCGTTCTCGTCGCCGATCAGCACCCGGGTCGTGCTGGGCTCGGTCTCGCCGATGAGCTTGAGGAGCACGACCTCCTCCTCCAACGCCTCCAGGATGGGCCGCAGCGAACCCTGGAAGTCGAGCAGCCCGCCCCGGGTCAGGTTGGCGGTGCCGGCCAGGGCGATGCGTTCCTCGTGCCGCTCGACAAGCGTCTCCAACAGGACGGTGGAGAGCGTGGTCATGGCCGGGCGCAGCGCGACCGGCGCCTCCTCCACCAACGCCTGCACCAGGGGAGGCGTGTCCGACAGGCGCTCGCCCGCCAGCTTCTCGTTGACCAGGCGACGCAGGTCGGTGACGTCGTCGGCGGGCACCGGACCGGGCAGCTCCACCAGCCGCTGCTCCACCCGGCCGGTGTCGGCGATCATGACGAGCATCAGCCGGGTGGTGGAGATCGGCACCAGCTCCAGGTGGCGCACCGAGGAGCGGGCCAGGCTCGGGTACTGCACGACGGCCACCTGCCGGGTCAACTGCGCGAGCAGCCGTACGGTGCGGTGCACCACGTCGTCGAGGTCGACGGCCCCGACCAGGAAGCGCTCGATGGCCCGGCGTTCGGCCGGGCTGAGCGGCTTGACCCGGGACAACCGGTCGACGAAGAGGCGGTAGCCGCGGTCGGTGGGCACCCGGCCGGCGCTGGTGTGCGGCTGCCGGATGTAGCCCTCCTCCTCCAGCACGGCCATGTCGTTGCGGACCGTCGCCGGGGAGACACCGAGCTGGTGCCGCTCGACAAGCGCCTTGCTGCCGACCGGCTCCTGAGTCGAGACGTAGTCCTCGACGATGGCGCGGAGCACGGCGAGCTTGCGGTCGTCCAGACCCATCCTCCGCACCTCCTGTCGCACGTCGGCCGCCGGCCCACCCGGGCCGACGGACCGTCCTGGCACTCGACTGTAACGAGTGCCAGTCTACGTCGGCGGACCCGCCGACGCGATGATCAACGACGGCCCGTGCCACCTCGCGCGGGCCGATCGGCCCGGGCGAGAGGGCGATGTCGCTCTGGTGCGGCGTTGCTCACGGCACCTACCGTGACAACCATGACTGAACCACCTCGCCCTCCCGGCGCGGGAGACCCCGGCGCCTACCCGCCGGAACCGAATCTCCCCGGCTCGTCCTCGTCGGCCGAGCCGCCCACCGCACCACTGTCCGGGGCACCCGGCCCGGGCGGCTATCCCCCGGCCGGTGGCTATCCGCCGCCCACCGGTGACCAACCGCCGTCGGGCGGCTACCCTCCGCCCGGTGGCTACCCCCCGCCGGGCGGTTACCCGCCGGGTGGCCCGACCGGCGGGTATCCGACCGGCGGCGCCTTCGGTGGCCCCGGTGGCGGCTACGCCAACAACGAGGACAAGACCTGGGCGCTCGTCGCGCACTTCGGTGGCGCGGCCGGCGCGATCATCAGCGGTGGCGTGCTGGGCTGGATCGCCCCGCTGGTGGCGCTGCTGGCCCGGGGCAGCCAGTCCCCGACCGTCCGGGCGCACGCCGTGTCGGCGCTCAACTTCCAGCTCATCTGGTCGATCGTCGGCCTGGTCGGTTGGGTGTTGTCCTGCATCCTGATCGGTTTCATCGGCGTCGCGGCGGCCATCATCCTCGGGGCCGTGTGCGGCATCCTGGCCGGTATCAAGGCCAACGAGGGGCAGCTCTACCGCTACCCGCTGTCCGCCAACTTCATCAAGTGATCCGGGCCGGCCGCTCCCCCGGCCGGTCCGGCACACCGCCGCCGGCCGGGTGGGGTGTCCGGCTCAGGGCAGCAGGTCGCGTACGACCGCGTCGGCGAGCAGCCGGCCGCGCAGGGTGAGCACCGCCCGTCCGGCGGCGTACCGCTCGGCGTCCAGCAGGCCGTCGGCGAGGGCTCGCGCGGCACCGGCCCGGCCGGCGTCGTCGAGCACCCCCAGCGGCAGCCCACTGGCGAGCCGCAGCCGGAGCATCACGTCCTCCATGTGCGCCTCGTCCGTGGTGAGCACCTCGCGGGCCAGGCCGGGTGACGCGCCGGCGGCCAGCCGCTGGGCGTACGTCGTGGGGTGCTTCACGTTCCACCAGCGCACCCCGCCGACGTGGCTGTGCGCGCCCGGCCCGAGGCCCCACCAGTCGGCGCCGGTCCAGTAGAGCAGGTTGTGCCGGCACCGGGCCTGGTCGGTGCGGGCCCAGTTGGACACCTCGTACCAGGAGAGGCCGGCCGCGTCGAGGGCGGCCTCCGCGGCCAGGTAGCGGTCCGCCGCCACGTCGTCACTGGGGTACGGCACCTCGCCGCGCTTCATCCGGGCGGCGAGCCGGGTGCCGTCCTCCACGATGAGGGCGTACGCGCTGACGTGGTCGACCCCGGCGGCGACGACCTGCTCCAGTGTCCCGGCGAAGTCCTCGGCCCGCTCCCCCGGCGTGCCGTAGATCAGGTCCAGGTTGACGTGGTCGAACCCGGCCTCGCGCGCCTCGGAGGCGGCGGCGGTGGCCCGGCCGGCGCTGTGCGTGCGGTCGAGGATCGCCAGCACCCCCGGGGAGGCGGACTGCATGCCCAGCGAGATCCGGGTGTAGCCGGCCGCCCGCAGCCGCCGCAGCGATTCCGGGGTGACCGACTCGGGGTTGGCCTCGGTGGTCACCTCGACGTCGGCGGCCAGCCCCCAGGTGCGGTCGATGCCGTCGAGGATCCGGGCCAGGTCGTCGGCGGGCAGCAGGGTGGGCGTGCCGCCACCGACGAAGACGGTGTCGACCCGGGGCGGCGGGCTGTCGCCGAGCACCCGGGCGGCGAGCGCCAGCTCGGCCAGCACGGTGTCGGCGTACGCCTCGCGGCTCGCGCCCCCGCCCAGCTCGGCGGCCGTGTACGTGTTGAAGTCGCAGTAGCCGCAGCGACTGGCGCAGAACGGTACGTGGACGTACACGCCGAAGCCGCGTGCGCCGACCGCCGTGGTGGCGGTGGCGGGCAGCGAACCGTCGACGGGGACGGTCTCACCATCTGGAAGGACGCCGGGCATGGCCACTAGTGTGCCCGGCATGACCTCTCCCGACGTGCTCGTGCGGGTCGCCACGGCCCGCGGGGTGACCACCCTCACCCTGGACAGCCCGCACAACCGCAACGCGCTCTCCACCGCGCTGATGACCCAACTGCTGGCCGGGCTGGCCGACGCGGTGGCCGACGACCGGGTCCGGGTGATCGTGCTCGACCACACCGGGCCGGTCTTCTGCTCCGGCGCGGACCTGAAGGAGACCGCCGCGGCGTACGCCAGCGGCACCGTGCCCGCCGGCATGCTGGGCGACGTGCTGGCGGCGCTCTGGGAGTGCCCGAAGCCGGTGCTGGCCCGGGTCGCCGGGCCCGCGCGGGCCGGCGGACTGGGCCTGGTCGCCGCCGCCGATCTGGCGGTCTGCGCCGACGAGGCGACGTTCGCGTTCACCGAGGTCCGCATCGGGGTGATCCCGGCGGTGATCTCGGCGACAGTGCTGCCCCGGCTGCACCCCCGCGCCGCCGCCGAGCTGTACCTGACCGGGAACACCTTCGACGGGCGGCGGGCCGCCGAGGTCGGCCTGGTGACGGCCTCGGTGCCGGCCCAGGAGCTGGACGACGTGGTGCGGGGCTACTGCGACTCCCTGGTCCGGGGCGCGCCCGGCGCGCTGGCCGGCACAAAGGATCTGCTGCGCCGGCCGGGCACCGCCGAGCTGCGCGCTGAGCTGGCCCGCCTGTCCGCGCTCTCGACCGGCTACTTCCTCTCCGACGAGGGCCGCGAAGGGGTCCTGGCGTTCCGGGAGAAGAGGCCGGCGCGGTGGGTTGCCGCTCTGGACGGTGGTTCGGCTGATCACGCCGGGTAGGACCGGGGGCGTCGCCCGGTCGCGGTGATCGCCGGGCTGCCGGGTGCCCATGCCCTCCCGCACGTCCTTTGCTCTGCTTCACCGGACGCAACACTCGAGGGCTTCAAGTGTTGCGTCCGGTGAAGCAGAGCAAAGGTTCTCGATGAGGGCCGGGCCCCGCCCGGAAGGGGCGGGGCCCCGGCGCGGCAGTGCCCCGAGGTCGGTCACCACGCGCTCGCGCCGCCGTCGACCGCGTAATTGGCGCCGGTGATGTACGACGCCCGGTCGGAGGCGAGGAAGACCACCAGTTCGGCGACCTCCTCGGGGCGGGCGAACCGCTTCAGCATCGTCTTCGCGGTGATCGCGTTCCGGGCCTCCTGGTTGTCCCCCAGGTCGCGGTCACTGGCCGGGGTGAGGATGGGCCCGGGACTGACCGCCACCGCCCGGATGCCGTGCGGCGCCCCTTCGAGCGCGAGCTGCCGGGTCATGCCGATGACGCCGGCGTTCGCCGCGGTGTGGCCCACCATCGGCGGGACGTGACCCGCGATCATCCCGGCCATCGAGGCGGCGTTGATGATGACGCCGCCGCCGCGCCGCACCAGGTGCGGCCAGGCGAACTTCGACACCAGGTACGGGATGTCGAGTTCACCGGCGATCGTGTACCGCCAGTCCTCGACCGAGAAGTCCGGCAGCGGGCCGAACCGCAGCGCGGCCGCGTTGTTGTAGACCACGTCGAGCCCGCCGTAGGCGGCCACGGCGTCCTCGACCAGCTGGCGGACCTGTTCCGGGTCGGTCAGGTCGACGGGCGCGATGCTCGTCATCTCCCCACCGGCGGCGCGGACGAGGTCGACCGTCTCGGTGTTGCCGTCGACCTGGATGTCGGCCCCGACCACCTTGGCGCCCTCGCGGGCGAAGGTCAGCGCCGCGACGCGCCCCAGACCGCCGCCGGTGCCGGTCACCAGCACCACCTTGCCGTCAAGCGTTCCCATCGCACTCCTCCTCGCTCCGCACGTCCGATTGACGTGTCAATCGGGAAAAGCCCGTGACCAGGCAATATCTTCCGCCGATTGACGGCGGGTGACGTGGCAGACACGATCTCCAGCGGCAGGTGAGTTCGGCGCGGGAGCGGGAACGTCCCGATCCGTACGCGACGGCTGAGCGGAGCCCGAACCGGTCGAACGACCCGGACGACGCCGACGGGGACGTACGCTTGTCGAACTGTCGATCAGGAGGTGTGGGTGCGAACTCGGGCAGCCGTGGCGGGCGGAGTGGTGCTCATCCTCGTCGCCGTGATCGCGATCTGGCTCGTCCTCAAGCGGGTCGGGGACGAACTGCGGCTGCCGCTGGCGGGGCGCACCTGCACGGTCCAGGCCGACGGCCGGGTGGTCCTGGACGTCGAGCAGATGGCGAACGCGGCGACCATCGCGGCGATCGGCGTCCAGCGCGGCATGCCCGAGCGCGCCGTGGTGGTCGCGCTGGCCACCGCGTACCAGGAGTCGGGGCTGCGCAACCTCGACCACGGTGACCGCGACTCGCTCGGACTGTTCCAGCAGCGCCCGAGCAAGGGCTGGGGCACGCCGGAACAGATCCGCGACCCCCGGTACGCGACGAACAGGTTCTACAAGGCGCTCAAGAAGGTGCGCGGCTGGGAGAAGATGCGGGTCACCGACGCCGCCCAGCGGGTGCAGCGCTCGGCGTTCCCCGAGGCGTACCAGAAGTGGGCCGACGACTCCGAGGTGCTCACCAAGGCCCTGCTCGGCGACGCCGGCGAAGCGGTGGCGTGCACGGTGGGGCGTACCCCGGTGATGCACGGCGCGGCGGCGGCCGCGCAGTTGACCCGCAACCTGGCGCTGGACTGGGGTGTGTCGAACGCCGACGAGGCCAGCCAGACCGGGCTGGCGGTGGCCGCGCAGGACCAGCGCGACGGCTGGCGGTACGCGCACTGGTTGGTCTCGCACGCCCAGGACCACGGGGTGAAGCGGGTCCGCTTCGGCGACCTGGAGTGGACCGCCCGCAACGGCACCTGGGGCCGGGTGACCGGCGCGCAGGGCCCCGCCGGCCAGGTGGTGGCCGAGGTCTTCGCCGAGGGCTGACCGAACCCGGATCTCTTAACCGGCAGTGACCGCACAATCGGACAAACATCCGTAAACCTGGCCGGCGACCACGTAGATGTGACTCCCCGCACTGGTTCCGCTGCACGCGGTCCGGCCCCGGGCCGTACGGCCGCCGCTCGCCCTCCCGCCGCCCCGGCACGCGCGTTACGATCGGCGGCCTGTGCCAGAAATGGTTTCACCTCATGGGGAGGGGTACGACGCGGTGTTCGATTACGGCGACCGGACCGGCTACGAACCGATCAGCGACACTGACCGCAAGGAGTTCCACGAGCAGGGCTTCCTCCTGCTGCGCAACGTCCTGACGGAGGACCACCGGGCGGCGCTGGAGGCGGCGGTCGACCGCGTCTACGCGGAGGAGCAGGCCAAGGGCACCACCAAGAAGGACGGCACCCTGCACCTGCTGGGCTTCCTGGAGCGCGACGAGCTCTTCGGCGAGCTGCTCACCCACCCGATCGCCTTCCCCTACATGTGGGGGCTGGCCGGCTGGAACATCTACACCCACCACAACCACCTGGACGTCACCCCGCCGGCCGCCGAGCCGGAGAAGCCGTACTGGGGTTGGCACCAGGACGGGTACCGGCAGAACTCCGACCCGGAGACCATGGACCCGAACCTGCCGCGCCCGATGTTCTCGCTGAAGGTCGCGTACGTGCTGTCCGACCTGTCGGAGACCGGCCGGGGCGCCACCAAGGTCATCCCGGGCAGCCACCTGTGGAACTCGCTGGACCGGCCCAAGGACCTCAGCGTGCACAATCCGGACCCGGAGGGCACGGTGGAGATCACCGCCAACCCGGGCGACGCGTTCATCTTCGACCGCCGGCAGTGGCACTCGCGCTCGACGAACCTGTCGACCATCACCCGCAAGATGCTCTTCGTCGGCTACACCTACCGGTGGATCCGTCCGCTGGACGAGCTGCACCCCGACGTGAACGGCGAGTGGTACCGCAACCGCACGCCCGTGCAGCGCCAGCTGATCGGTGAGGGCACCCACACCGCCAACTACTGGGGCATCAACTGGGACGGGTACGTCGACGACGAGATCCCGCTGCGCAAGGAGCTCAAGGAGCGCGGTCTGCTCGACCGCAGCATCCCCTGGCTGCGCTGACGTACAGCTGGGAGGAAGGCCCTCGGTTCGCCGGGGGCCTTCCTCGTACTTCAGCCGCGACCGGCGAGGCGGCGGCGGACCTTCTCCCGGATCGGCTCCGGCAGGTCGGGTGCCTCCAGCAGTCGGGGCAGCAGCTCCGGCTCCAGGCTGGTGGCCCGGAACACCTCGCCGATGGTCACCCCGTGCGCGGGCCGCTCGACCACCTCGACCGGGTCCCCCGCGCCCACCTCGCCCTCGCGCAGCACCCGCAGGTACGCCCCCGGGGCAGCCCGGACGGTGAACCGCTTGATCAGATCCGGTACGCCCCAGAACCCGGCGAACGTGGTGCAGGGCGTCCGCGGCTTGGTGACCTGGAGCAGGGCGGACCCGATCTGCCACTGCTCGCCGATCACCGCCCCGGTCACGTCGACCGCGTACGTGGTCAGGTTCTCCCCGAAACCCCCCGGCCCGATGCCGCGGCCGAGTTCGGCGGACCACCAGGCCGCGTCCTCCTCGGCGTAGGCGTACACCGCCTGGTCGGGGCCACCGTGCACGGCACGCTCGCCGATGAAGTCACCGGCCAGGCCCTCCGTCAGCAGCGACACCGGCACGTCCACCGGACGCTTGTCGATGCCGCTGCGACCGCTCGCGTCGCCGGCCCACTGCGCCTCGGTCACGATGCCGAGGTTCACCGCTGCCACCCTGCCCGTCATGCCGGCAGCCTAGCGGTGACCCGTCCCGACGAGCCCCGTGTGGTCAGCCCTTGACGGCGCCGGCCACCAGGCCGGAGACCATCTTCCGCTGCACCAGCAGGAAGAAGATGATGACCGGCAGGGTGAACAGCGTGGAGGCGGCCATGACCGGCCCCCAGTTGGTGTCGTCGCGGCCGAAGAAGAAGGTCATCGCCACGGGCAGGGTGTAGCGCCCCTGGTCGTTGATGAACGTCAACGCGAAGATCAGCTCGTTCCACGCGGTGATGAAGGAGAAGATGCTGGTGGCGACCAGACCGGGCGCGACGAGCGGGAACAGCACCCGGCGGAAGGTCTGGGCCCGGCTCGCGCCGTCGATCGCCGCCGCCTCCTCCAGTTCCTTGGGCACGGCCGCGACGAACCCGCGCAGCATCCACACCGCGAACGGCAGCGAGAAGCCGAGGTACGTGAGGATCAGGCTGGGCAGGGTGTTGTAGAGCCCGAGCCGCTGGATCATCAGGAACAGCGGGATGACCAGCGCCTCCAACGGGATCATCTGCACGATCAGCAGCATGATCAGGAAGCTGGTCCGGAGCTTGAACCGGAACCGGGCCACCGCCGTCGCGGCGAGCAGCGCGACCAGACCACTGAGCACCACTGTGGACACCGCGACGATCGCGCTGTTCACGAAGAAGTCGAGGAAGGTCACCCCGGGGATCAGGTTGCCGGTGAGGATCTCCCGGTAGTGCGCCAGCGTCGGATGGGTCGGCACCGGCTGCGGGGTGGACGAGAAGATCTCGCTGCTCGGCTTCAGCGACGTCGAGATCATCCAGTAGACCGGGAACGCCGCGAAGAGCGCGACCAGCAGCCCGGCGGCGTTGAGGGCGACCTTCTTCACGACTCGTCCTCCTGCTTGAGCACCATCCGGACGTAGAAGCCGGTGACCACGAGCAGGATCAGCGTGAGGATCACCGCGATGGCCGCGCCGAGTCCGTACTTCGGCGGCGGCGAGAATGCCTCGGCGTACGAGTAGATGGAGAGCATGAACGTCGGCCGGTCCTGGGTGCCACCGGCCAGCACGAACTGCTGGGTGAAGACCTTGAAGTCCCAGATGGTGGAGAGCACGATCAGGATCCCGAAGACCGGACGCAACAGCGGGAAGGTGATCTTCCAGAAGACCCGCCACGGGCTCGCGCCGTCCACCCGCGCCGCCTCGTGCAGCTCACTCGGCACGCTCTTGAGGCCGGCGAGCACGCTCACCGCGATGAACGGGAACGAGTGCCAGACGACCACCAGGGTGAGGATGGCGAAGAACAGCAGGGGCGAGTTGAACCAGCCGTAGCCGGTCCAGTCGCTGCGACCGAACAGGGCGTTCGAGAACCCGTCCGGCAGCGCGTTGAACAGCCAGGTGACCAGGCCGCTCGTGTCGTCGAAGATCCACTTCCAGACGATCGTGCCGGTCAGCGCCGGGGTGGCCCAGGCGAGCATCACGCAACTGGCCACGAAGGTCGCCATCTTGCGGCCGAGCCGGTTGAGCAGCAGGCCGACCAGGGTGCCCAGCACCATCGTGAGCAGCACGTTCGCCGCGGCGAACAGCACCGTGTTGCGCAGGACGGTCAGGAAGAACGGATCCGAGAGGATGTCGGTGTAGTTGCCGAGCCCCACCCACGGCCACTCCCGGTCGCCGCGCAGCTGCCGGACGCTGTTGAGCCGGTAGAAGGACATCGCCACCACCTGACCGAGCGGCCAGAGCAGCAGCACCCCGATGATGACGAGTGCGGGCAGGAGCAACAGGTAGGGCAGGCGGTCGACCCGGCGACGCCGCCGCGCGGGGTTCTCCCGCGCGGCGGACGTCTCCGGCACCTCGGTCAGCGTGGTCACTTGGAGTTGAGGATGCTTTCCATCTCACCGGCCGCGTCGGCGGTAGCCTTCTCGACCGTCTTCTGACCCTTCATGACCGAGCTGTTCATCGCCTGGGTCACCGTCTTCGTCCGGCTGACCTCCACCCACTTCGGGGTGAGCGGCGTGAGCTTGGTGTTCTGCATGGTGGTGGCGAAGGCGCCCATCACCTTGTCGTTGGCGTACGTGTCGCTGGCGACCAGATCCTTGTAGACGGGGAAGAACCCGAGGCTGCTCGCGAAGCTCTGCGCGTTCTTCTTGTTCAGCAGCACGGTCAGGTAGTCCCAGGCCAGGTCCTGCCGCTCGCTGTCCTTCCAGATCGCCACGTCCGAACCACCGGCGAAACCGGGCGCGGCCTTGCCGTCCGGGCCGGGGATCGGGAACGTACCCCAGACCTTCTCGATCTCGGGGTTGTCCTTCTTGATGGCGGCCTGCTGCCAGCTACCGGCGAACGCCATGGCGGCCTTGCCGGTGGCGAACTGCGTCCGCGCGTCGATCTCGTTCCAACCGGCGGCGGCCGGCGGGGCGACCTTGTGGACGGTGACCAGGTCGGTCCAGTACTTGACGGCCCGCTGCGCCTCCGGCGTCGAGTAGCCGGACTTCCACGTACCCCCCTGGTTGGTGGCGATCTCCGCGCCCGCGCCCCAGAGGAAGGAGTAGAAGGGCAGCTCGGAGTTGCCCGGCAGCGCGATGCCGTAGGTGCCCTTCTTCTTCGCCTGCACAGCCTTGGCGACGGTCACCAGGTCGTCCCACGTCTTCGGCGGCTGCACACCCGCCTCGGCGAACCAGTCGGTGCGGTAGTAGATCGCCCGCACCCCCGCGTACCAGGGGACGCCGTACTGCTTGCCGTCGAGCTGCGCGTTGCGCACCAGGTCGGGCAGCAGGTCCTTGCCGTCCGCCCAGCCGCCCATCCGACCGCTCACGTCGGCGAGCGCCTCCTGCGCGGCCCAGCCCTGGGTCTCGGTGTTGCCCAGCTCGGTGATGTCCGGGCCCTCACCGCCGGCGAGCGCGGCCTGGAACTTTTTCGGCGCCTCCAGCCAGGGGATGTACTGCACCACCACGTCGGTGTCGGGGTGCTTCTGCCGGAACTCGGTCTCCACGCTGTCGAGGAAGGCGTTCTGGGCGTCGCCGCCCTCGCCCATCATCCAGACCGTGAGCTTGCTGTCGTCGGTCGCTTCCTCGCCGGAGCCCCCACAACCGCCCATCACCATGGCCACCGAGGCCACCACGGCGGTGACCGGGGCCAGCCGCTTCCACCTGTTCACGCCACATCTCCCCTCGCGCCGCCTGGAACTAACCTTCTCCGCCGCACCTTAGTACGAAGAAATCCTTTACGACAGTGGGCGGGCAGGCCGAAGCCTGGCGACCGTATCGCAGGTCGCCGACGCGAGGAGCCCGTGGAACCGGGCCGAATCCGGGCAGGATGCCACGAAAGAGCGCCCGGCCAGCCGGCCGGGCGCTCTTTTCGGGTCCTGCGGTGATGCCAGGTTGTTACCGGGTGACGCGGCGGCGGCCACCCACACCGGCCACCAGCGCGACCGCGATCGCCGCGACCACGACCTGCACCAGCAACTCCGTCCAGTCCACGCCAGCGGTCTCGGTCGCGATACCCATCGCCCGCGCCAGCACGGTGCCCAGCAGAGCCGCACCGATACCGATCAGCAGGTGCAACCAGATCGGCATGTTCTGGCGGCCCGGAACAACCAGGCGGCCGAGCGCCCCGACGATGAGACCAACAACGATGGCAGTGATGATGCCCCACACGGTGAGCTCCACGGTCGCCCTCCTTCAAAGAATGTCTGACACACAATGTGTGCTTCCTGTCGTGACCGCTAAGTTCCCGACCCACCAAAAATCCAAACCGCTTTGAACGCCCAGACGATCACGACTTGGTGAACACAGGCACGTACCCCCGCGCCCCGGGCCCACGCCCCACACCCCGCCGATCTTGCACTTTGTGTTGTCGGTAGGAGTGGGATGCCCCCGTATGTCGCAGCAGCAAGTGCAAGACGCTTCTATGTCGGTGGTGATCGGTTCGGCTGGTTGCCGTTAGGTTCGGCGTCGATGATCGCTTGGGTGACTCATTGCCGATCCGGCCGCTCGGAGTGCGGGCGTGCCTTGTGCAAGACCTGTCCCCAGGTGGTCGTCGGCGCCGGCCCGGCCCACCTTGCTGGCCTGATCAGAAGCCTGCCCGTGCGAGCACACGTGGCCCATCACAGATTTGCCGCCGAGGTGACTGCATCCCGAGCCGACGCCGACTGTCCCAGTCGTGTCTGGCAAAGGGAGCAACAACTGAGATGGCACAGATCGTAGAGCGGGTCACGGATCGCTATGACGTGGTGGTGGGGGTGGATACCCACACCGACACGCACACCGCGGCGGTGCTCGACCGGTTCGGAGCGGTGCTGGCGCAGGTCACCGTGTCCACCGACCCGGACGGGTTGAGCCAGCTGCTGGCCTTCGCCGCCACGCACACCCCATCGCACGGGCGCCGGTTATGGGCGGTGGAGGGCACCCGGGCGCACGGTCAGGGGCTGTGCCGACTGTTGAGCGCTGCCGGTGAACCGGTCTGCGAGGCACCCAAACCCGTCGCGGCGACCCGCCGCCGGGGCGGCAAGTCCGACCAACTGGACGCGGTCGCCGCCGCCCACGCCGTGCTGGCACTGTCCACCGACCGCATCACGGCACCCCGCAGCGACGGACCACGCGAGGCGCTGCGTCTGCTGCTGGTCTGCCGCCGCCACCACAGCGACACGCGCACCGCCACGGTCAACCTGGTCAAAGCGCTGATCCTGACCGCCGACGACGCCCTACGCCACGCCATACAAGGGCTCAGCACCACCCACCAGATCGCCCGTCTGGCCGCCCTCGACCTGCCCGACAACACCCACCCGCCCACCGAGGAACACACCCGCCGCCGCGAACTGGCCACCCTCGCCCGTCACATCCACACCCTCGACGCCGCACTGACCGACAACCACCGACGCCTACGCACCCTCGTCACCGAACTCTGCCCACCCCTGCTCGACCAACCCGGAATCGGACCCGTCACCGCCGCCATCGCCCTCACCACCTGGTCACACCCCGGCCGCGTCCGATCAGAAGCCGCCTACGCCACCCTCGCCGGCGCCGCCCCCATACCCGTGGCCAGCGGCCGCACCGACCGACACCGCCTCAACCGCGGCGGCGACAGAACCCTCAACAGCGCCCTGCACACCATCGCCCTGACCCGCCGCCGCATCCACCCCGAAACCCGCGACTACATCAACCGCCGCCGCGCCCAAGGCCGCACCACCAAAGAAATCAACCGCTGCCTCAAGCGCTACATCGCCCGACAGCTCTACCGCATCATCACCACCCACCACCGCACCGCCACTTGACAACCCCACTCACAGATCGGCGCAGGTGGGGTGAGCCACGGCCGGGGACCACCAGGACCAGGGTCGGGCACGATCTTGCGCGGGACGGGGGCCGGGCCCGCGGGCGCGCGACGCCTCGGCGATCCGGGTTCCGCAAAGCACCGAGGGCGCTCGGCCTGATGGCCGAGCGCCCTTCGAAAGTGTTGCGGTGCTACAGGTGTGCGGTGTTACCGGGTGACGCGGCGGCGGCCACCCACACCGGCCACCAACGCGACCGCGATCGCCGCGACCACGACCTGCACCAGCAACTCCGTCCAGTCCACACCAGCGGTCTCGGTCGCGATACCCATCGCCCGCGCCAGCACGGTGCCCAGCAGAGCCGCACCGATACCGATCAGCAGGTGCAACCAGATCGGCATGTTCTGCCGACCCGGAACAACCAGGCGGCCGAGCGCCCCGACGATGAGACCAACAACGATGGCAGTGATGATGCCCCACACGGTGAGCTCCACGGTCGCCCTCCTTCAAAGAATGTCTGACACACAATGTGTGCTTCCTGTCGTGACCGCTAAGTTCCCGACCCACCAAAAATCCAAACCGACTCACCCGCACAAGAAGTCGCCGGCGTCGATGCCGGACGGCTGCGTCGGTTGGTCCGGTGTCACGTCCACACAGGTCAGACAACATGTTGCCCACAGCAACAACCCGACCCCCACCTCCAAAAAAAATCCCCACCCTGCCCCGGTGATCAAGAGGTTCGCGTCAGGATCCGGGCTTCGGATGACGCGAACCTCTTGATCACCGGGGGGAGCGGGTGGGGTGGGGTGGGGTGGGGTGGGCCGGAGGGCCGGGGGGCCGGGGGCCGGGGTTACTTCTTGCCGGTGGGTTTGGCGTCGCCGGAGTCGGAGGAGAGGGCGGCGATGAAGGCCTCCTGGGGGACCTCCACCCGGCCGACCATCTTCATCCGCTTCTTGCCCTCCTTCTGCTTCTCCAGCAGCTTGCGCTTACGGCTGATGTCACCGCCGTAGCACTTGGCGAGCACGTCCTTGCGGATCGCGCGGATGGTCTCCCGGGCGATCACCCGGCTGCCGATGGCCGCCTGGATGGGCACCTCGAACTGCTGGCGCGGGATCAGGGTGCGCAGCTTGGCGGCGATAGTGACGCCGTAGTTGTACGCCTTGTCCTTGTGCACGATGGCGCTGAACGCGTCCACCGGCTCGCCGTGCAGGAGGATGTCCACCTTCACCAGGTCGGACGCCTGCTCGCCGGAGGGCTCGTAGTCGAGTGAGGCGTAGCCCTTGGTACGGCTCTTCAACTGGTCGAAGAAGTCGTAGATGATCTCGGCGAGGGGCAGCGTGTAGCGCAGTTCCACCCGGTCGGCGGAGAGGTAGTCCATGCCGAGCAGGCTGCCGCGCCGGCCCTGGCACAGCTCCATGACCGCGCCCACGTAGTCGTTGGGCGTCAGCACGGTGGCCCGCACCACCGGCTCGTACACCTCGGCGATCTTGCCGGTCGGGTACTCGCTCGGGTTAGTCACCACGATCTCGGCACCGTCGTCCTGAATCGCCCGGTACACCACGTTGGGCGCCGTGGAGATCAGGTCGAGGTTGTACTCGCGCTCCAACCGCTCCCGGATGATCTCCAGGTGGAGCAGGCCGAGGAAGCCGCAGCGGAAGCCGAAGCCGAGCGCGCCGGAGGTCTCCGGCTCGTAGTCCAGGGCGGCGTCGTTGAGCTTGAGCTTGTCCAGGGCCTCGCGCAGGTTCGGGTAGTCGGACCCGTCGATCGGGTAGAGGCCGGAGTAGACCATCGGCTTCGGGTCCTTGTACCCACCGAGGGGCTCGGCCGCCGGCTGGCTGTTGATGGTGACCGTGTCACCGACCCGGGACTGCCGGACGTCCTTCACGCCGGTGATCAGGTAGCCGACCTCGCCCACGCCGAGGCCGTCGGCCTTGACCATCTCGGGTGAGATGACGCCGATCTCCAGCAGCTCGTGCACCGCGCCGGTGGACATCATCTTGATCCGGTCGCGGGCGCTGATCCGCCCGTCGACCACCCGGACGTAGGTGACGACGCCACGGTAGACGTCGTACACCGAATCGAAGATCATGGCCCGGGCGGACGTCTCGGCGTCGCCGACCGGTGGGACGAACTGCCGGACGATCTCGTCGAGCAGGTGCGGCACGCCCTCGCCGGTCTTGCCGGAGACCCGGATGCAGTCGGCGGGGTCGCCGCCGATGAGGTGGGCCAACTCCTCGGCGTACTTCTCCGGCTGGGCGGCCGGCAGGTCGATCTTGTTGAGCACCGGGATGATGCGCAGGTCGTTCTCGAGCGCCAGGTAGAGGTTGGCGAGGGTCTGCGCCTCGATGCCCTGGGCGGCGTCGACGAGCAGCACGGCGCCCTCGCAGGCGGCCAGCGACCGGGACACCTCGTAGGTGAAGTCGACGTGCCCCGGGGTGTCGATCATGTTGAGCACGGCCTGCTCGCCGGCCCGCTCGCCCTCGCGGATGGTCCACGGCATGCGAACGGCCTGGCTCTTGATGGTGATGCCGCGTTCGCGCTCGATGTCCATCCGGTCCAGGTACTGCGCGCGCATCTGCCGGGGGTCGACCACGCCGGTGAGCTGCAACATCCGGTCGGCCAGGGTCGACTTCCCGTGGTCGATGTGGGCGATGATGCCGAAGTTCCGGATGCGACCGGGGTCGGTGGCACCAGGGGCGTTCGCGCCGGGATCGAGCTTCGGTGGCACAGCGGTCCGTTCTGGTCGGCTGACGTGAACAGGCCGGCGCGCCGCCGACCCCCTCCATGTTCCCACGCCGCCGGGGTACGCCCACTGCGCGGGCGACGGATCGGTCCCCGGGACGCCTCACTCCTCCGGCGGCTCCACGAAGAGCGCGGCCAGCCGGGGCAGCCGACGGTGGGCCTCGTCCTCGTCGTCGAAGTCCCAGAAGTCGTTCAGGTCCGGCGTCCGGATCGGCTCGCGGTCCGTCGGCAGCTCCGCCGCGGTGGCCCGGCGGTACGCGTCCCACGGCACCGCCAGCATCTGCTCGGCGGAGAACTCCTCGCCGCTGAGCGAGGCGGCCCGCACCTGGGGCAGTTCGGCCAGCGAGTCCGGGTCGCCGACGGCGCGGGCGAACACCGCCCGGCCCTGGGTCATCAGCCAGCCCCGGAAGTGCTCGAAGCCCTCCGCCGAGGCACCACCGTTGATCAGGTACGCCGCGCCCCACAGGTCCGCCTTGTGCGAGGCCGCCAGCACCTTCGCCTGGTGCTGGGCGTACCCGACGATGTCCTCCGGATCGCGCTCGGCGAGCAGCGCCACGGCCCGCGCGGCGACCGGCCCGGGCTCACCCCCGCCCCCGGCGCGGGCCTGGTCGATCAGCTGCCAGAAGTCCTCGGTCCTCATGGCTTGGCAGTCTGGCAGTGTCGCCGCGCGCCGCGCACGGACCCCGGGGCAGCATGGTGGCATGTCCTCCCCGTCGCCGTACCACGCGGGCGCGCTGCGCCCGTCGTGGTCCGAGCTGCCGGCGGCGCTGCGGGCCGCCATCGCCGACCGGCTCGGCGCGCCGGTGGTCACCGCCCGGATCGCCGCCGCCGGCTTCACCCGGGGCTTCGCAGCCGTGCTGCACACCGCCGACGGTGGCCGGGCCTTCGTCAAGGCGGCACCCGCCGTCGCGCAACCGCACCTGGTGCAGGGGTACGCCCGGGAGGCCGCGATCCTCGACCGGCTGCCGGCCGATCTACCGGTGCCCCGGCTGCGGTGGACGCTGGACGCGGCCGGCTGGTTCGCGCTCTGCGCCGAAGCGGTCGACGGCCACGTCCCACGCCTGCCCTGGACGCGTGCCGAGCTGGACGCCACCCTCGCCGCGTACGCCGAGGTCGCCGCCGCGCTCGCCGACCCACCGACCGGCCTGACCGCGCTCGGCCTGCCCCGCCTGGCCGACCTGGCCCGCTCGGACATCCTGTGGTGGGAGGAGGTCGCCGCGGGTCGGGAGCCGCCACCGGCGCTGCCCGCCGCCGCCCGGGGCCGACTCCCGGAGTTGGTGGCGCTGGAGTCCCGCCTCCCCGGGTACGCCGAGGGGGCGACCGGCGTGCTCCACGGCGACCTGCGGGTGGACAACGTGCTCGTCGACCCGGACGGCCGTGCCTGGCTCTGCGACTGGACCTGGGCCTGCACCGGGCCGGCCTGGTTCGACCTGGTCACCCTGCTGCTCACCGCGTACGGCAGCGGCCTGTACGTCGACCGGATCTTCGCCGCGCAGCCGGCCAGCGCGGGCGCTCCCCCGGACGCGCTGGACGCCACCCTCGCCGCTTTGGCCGGCTACTACCTCACCGGGGCGGACGCGACACCGGTGACGGCCTCGCCGCACCGGGCGGCGCACCAGCGGTCCAGTGGTGCGCAGGCCCTCGACTGGCTCGCCCGCCGGCAGGGCTGGCGGTGACTGCGCTGGTATCCCCCGGTGCGCCCGAGGCTGGTATCCCCCCGCGCGCCCGAGCCGTGATCCACTCGGGTTCCGGGAAGTCGGGCAGTCAGCGGACGGCGGATACCCTGGCTTCCAGGAAGCCGAGTGGATCACGACCCGAACGCCCGGGTGCACGCGGGCGGCGGAGCCGTTTTGGCTCGTCCCGGGCGACCTGGTAACCTGGCTCTTCGCGCGGCGATGACTCATGTCGTCATGTCGCGCACAAGCTGACCAACCCGAGCTATCAAGACGAGGCTGTCGCGTGGCGAACATCAAGTCCCAGATCAAGCGCAACCGGCAGAACGAGAAGGCCCGGCTGCGCAACAAGTCGGTCAAGTCGTCGCTGAAGACCGCCGTCCGGAAGTTCCACGAGGCTGCCGAGGCCGGTGACGTCGAGAAGGCGACCGCCCTCATGCTGGACGCCTCGCGCAAGCTGGACAAGGCCGTCAGCAAGGGCGTGATCCACGCCAACCAGGCCGCGAACCGCAAGTCCGCGATCGCGAAGCGCGTGGTTGCCCTCTCCGCCTGACGCTTCACCGTCAGACTGCTTCGGAAAGCCCCGGACCCTCGGTCCGGGGCTTCCGTGTGTCCGCGAACGCGCGGCAGTGATCACCGACCGGCGCACGGCCGGGGCCCGGCGGTCGGCACGGCCCGGGCCCGGCGGTCGGCACGGCCCGGGCCCGGCGGTCGGCACGGCCCGGGCCCGGCGGTCGGCACGGCCCGGGCCCGGCGGTCGGCACGGCCCGGGCCCGGCGGTCGGCACGGCCCGGGCCCGGCGGTCGGCACGGCCCGGGCCCGGCGGTCGTCAGTCCAGCGGGTCCCGACGACGCCGGGGCCGCACCGGATCGGTCGTGACCACCACCGGGGTCACGGCGCCCCACTCGACGCGGGCCCGGCCGACCACCGGCTCCATCTGCCGCCGGAAGCGGTCCCGCTCCTGCTCGGGTACGAGCGCGGCGGAACGGATCACCACCGCGGCCACCATGTCGTTGAGCTTGACCATCGCCGCCACGACCACGGGTAGCACCAGCACCGCCCACCAGGTGACCAGCTCCGCGAGGGCGAGCAGCACGGCCAGGGCGATGGTGCCCTCGAAGAACAGGAAGCAGAGCACCCCACCGGGGTTGACGAACCGCAGGCCGAGGAGGCGGGCGTAGAGCGGCCGGTACCGCTCCTCGTCGGCGGACACGGTGGCCCACGCCGTACGGTTCGGCCCGGTCACCGGATGCTGCCCTGCCGGGCCGCCGCGACCGAGAAGACAGCCCGTTCCAGGGCGTACGCCCGGTCGTCCGAGCCCCCCTTGACGGCCGCGTTGCACTCCGCGGCGACCTGCATGGCCCGGACCAGACCTTCCGGGGTCCAGCCGCGCCCCTGTCGCTGCGCCCGCTCGATCTTCCACGCCGGCATCCCGAGGCTGCTGGCGAGCTGGTACGCGTTGCCCCGCCCGGCCGACGCCACCCGGGCCACGGTCCGTACCCCGTCGGCGAGGGCGTCGGCGATGGGCACCGGGTCGACACCGACGTGCAGGGCCCAGCGCAGCGCCTCCAGGGCGGCCGGCACGTCACCGACCATGGTGGCGTCGGCCACGGTGAAGCCGGTCACCTCGACGCGCCCCCGGTAGTAACGGGAGACCGTCTCGGCGCTGATCCGCCCGTCGGTGTCGGCCATGAGCTGGGAACAGGCGGCGGCCAGCTCACGCAGGTCGTTGCCGACCGCCGCGATCAGCGCCTCGGCGGCGTCGTCGGCGCATCGACCACCGGCCCGGCGGATCTCGTCACGGACGAAGGCGACCCGATCGCGGTGACCCTTGAGCTTGGCCGCCGGGACCACCGTGGCGCCGGCCGACCGCAGCCCGTCGGCGAACGCCTTGCCCTTGGCGCCGCCCAGGTGCAGCACCAGGAGCTGTACCTCCGGGTCGGGATTCTTCGCGTACGCGAGCAGCGCGGCGACCAGGTCCTTGCGGGCGTCCTGGCCGGAGCGCAGGATGAGCAGCCGCCGGCCGCCGAACAGCGACGGGCTGAGCATCTCGGCGATCTCGCCGACGGTGAGCGCACCCGCCTGGTACTCGCGGACGTCCACCTCGGGGTCGGTGGCGCGGGCTCGTTCGACAGCTTCGGAGACCGCGCGCGTGGCGAGCAGCTCCTCGTCGCCGAGGACGAGCACAATGGGGGCGAGGCTGGCGGGGGTCACGTCGCCCATATTCGCACGGCCTGCGGCGGGTACGGGCCTGCTCATTCGTCGCCCGGTCAGCGCAGCCCGCACTTAGCGCAAATCCAGACATTTATCTCGGTTCACCATCCAATCCGCAAATCGATGGGATTTCGGGTCGAGTGCGCGCAATTTCCACGCGTCTCCAACGGTGGTGGCCGTCCCGGCGGTGCCCCTCGACGAGCCACCGCCAGCCCGTCGGTCGTCCGGATCGCCGCCACGTCGCCGTCGGTGTCGGTCCGCAGGACCCGGGCGCCGTTCCTGCTCAGCCGGGCCAGCAGCGCCGGATTCGGGTGCCCGTACGTGTTGCCCGTGCCGACCGGCACCAGCGCGACGGCCGGCCGTACGGCGGCCAGGAAGCCCTCGTCCTGGTACGCCGAGCCGTGGTGCGCGACCTTCAACACGTCCGCCCGGAGCTGCTCGGGCGGCGTCCGGGCCAGGACGGCGTGCTGCTCCTCGGTCTCGGCGTCGCCCGGCAGCAGGACCGAGACGCCGGCGACCGTGGCGCGCAGCACCAGCGAGTTGTTGTTCGGGTCCGAACGGGTGCCGCCCAGCGGGTACGGCGGACCCAGCACCAGCAACTCGACACCGCCGACCCGGTGACGTGCCCCGGCCGTGGCCTCCCGCATCGTGGCCCGGCCGGCGGCCGCCGCCGCGCGGACCGCCGCCCGGCCGCTCGCCGGCTCCGTCGCGGATGGGGTCAGCACGGCGCCCACCCGTCGCCCCCGGAACACCCCGGTCACTCCGCCCACGTGGTCGAGGTGGAAGTGGCTGACCACCAGCAGCGCCACCTCCCGGATGCCGAGCCGCCGCAGACAGCCGTCCACCGCGCCCGGCTCCGGCCCCGCGTCGACGAGCACCGCCCGGCCGGGCGCGACGGGCAGGACGAGGGCGTCACCCTGCCCCACGGCGCAGGCCACCACCACCCAGCCGGGCGGCGGCCAGCCGCTGGCCACGAACCGGACCCCGAGGGCGCCGACCAGGGCGGCGACGGCGACCACCGCCACCAACCGGCGTACCAGCGGTCGGCGTGCCGCCACCAGCAGCGCCACGGTCAGCCCGGCCAGCAACAGGGCACCCCGGACCCCGCCCGGCCACCCCAGGGTGCCGGCCGGGAGGCGGGCGCCGTGGCGGGCGATGACGACCAGCCACCAGGCCGGCCAGCTCGCCAGCCACGCGACGAACCCGGCCCCGGCCGGCCAGACCGGCGACAGCACGGCGGCCGTCACGCCCAGCACCGTCGCCGGTGCGATGGCCGGCACCGCCAGCAGGTTGGCCGGCACCGCCACCAGGCTGACCGTGCTCGAGATCCCCGCGACGACCGGTCCGCAGGCCACCTGGGCGGCCGCCGGCACCGCCAACGCCTCGGCCAACCCGGCCGGTACGCCCCGGCGGCGCAGCCCGTCCCGCCAGCGCGGCGCGAGCAGCAGCAACCCTCCGGTGGCCAGGACGGAGAGCGCGAACCCGGCGTCGCCGGCCAGTTCGGGGTCGACGAGCACCAGCACGGTGACGGCGGCGGCCAGCGCCGGCAGCGCGGCCCGGGGTCGGCCGACGGCCAACCCGACGAGCCCGATCGCCCCCATCGTGGCGGCCCGTACGACGCTCGGCGACGGACGTACCAGGATGACGAAGCCCACCAGCGCCACCCCGCAGAGCAGGCCGGCGAGCCATGGACCGGCGCGCGCCCAGCGGGCGACCAGCAGCACCGCGCCCACCACGATCGCGACGTTGCTGCCCGAGACGGCGTTCAGGTGCGTCATGCCGGTCGCCCGGAAGTCCTCCTCGACGGCGGGCGGCAGGCGGCTGGTGTCCCCCACCACCAGCCCCGGAAGCAGGCCGCCCGGGTCGTCGGGCAGCGGCGCGCAGGACCGTTGCAGACCCGCGCGCAGGGTGCCGGCGGCGCGCTGCGCCCACGAGGGCGTACCCCGCCGCTCAGGTGGACCGGTGGTGGCGAGGACCGCCGCGGTGAGGTCGCCGCCGCGCGGCACGCCGAGCCGCCCCTCGGCGGTCAGCCGCTGCCCCGGCAACAGCCCGCGCCAGGCCGGGTCGGTGGCGAGGACCAGCACCCGCACCGACGCCCGGAGCCGCTGGCCGTCCGGACCGGTCAGCCGGATCAGCTCGCCCGACACCAGCAGCATGCCGGGACGCCCGGCGGAGCGGATCGGGCGCGGATCGTCCCGCACGACGAGGTCGGCGGTGACCGGGGCACGCTGCTCGGCCAGTGCGCGGACCGGCGGCGCGTCCCGGACGAGCAGCCGGGCGGAGGTCGCCGCCGCACCGCAGAGCACGCCGAGGCCGACCGCGACGACGATCCAGCCGTACCGGCCGGCGAGCGCCCCGGGGCGACCGAGCCGGCCGAGCAGGCGCAGGGTGCACAGCGCCGTCGACACGGCCGCCCCGGCCGCCACGAGCAGCAGCGGTCGGGGGCCGAGGTGCAGGCCGGTGAGCGCGGTGAGCCAGGCGGCCACGGCCAGCCCGGCGAGCCGGAGATCCGGTGGCGGCGGGTCACCGACGACGGGTGCGCCGGTCACACCGTCACCAGGTCCTTGAGCTGCTCGTACCGCGCGTCGCCGATCCCGTCGACGTGGCGCAGGTCGCCGACGGCCGCGAACCCGCCGTGCTGGTCCCGGTAGGCGAGGATGCGCTGGGCGAGCACCGGCCCCACCCCTGGCAACGCGTCGAGCTGGGTGAGGGTGGCGGTGTTGAGGTTCAGCACCGCGCCGGGGGCCGGCGCTCCACCGGCAGCGGGACCGGCCGCGGGGCCCGGTGCCGGTGGCGGCGTCACCCCGACGACGATCAACTCACCGTCGGTGACCTTGCGGGCGGGGTTGAGCAGCGCCACGTCGACGCCGGGCAGCGGGCCACCGGCCTCGGACAGGGCGTCGGCGACCCGGGCCCCGGCCGGTACGCGGACCAGGCCCGGTTTGCGTACCTTGCCGGCGACCGCCACCACCAGCTCGCCGGACGCCGTCGCGCTGGCCGACCCGGCCACGACGGCCGAGGTGGTCACGCCGAGCGGTGGGGTGAGCGGTTCCGCGTGCGGTCGGGACCGCCAGGCCCAGCCGGCGGCGGCCAGCACCACCACGAGGGCCACGGCCGCCAACGCCCGCACACCGCGTCTGCCGGGGTCGAACGCTCCGGGGCCGGGCAGCCGTGCCGCACCGCCGCCGAGACCGGCGGGCCCGTCGGCCGCCGACGGACCACCGTCCGACGACGTCGGCGACACACCGCTGCCCGACGACGTCGGCGACACACCGCTGCCCGACGAAGTGGGCGGCGGGCCACCCGTCGCGGCCGTCAGCCGGCGCAGACGCTGCCGTACCGCTGTCTCCTCGTCCTCTGCCACGCCGCGACGCTAGGACGCCGGACGCCACGACGGGTGCGTCGCGGCGCCGGCCTGTGGACAGTCGACGCCTCTGTGGACAACGCCCTGATCATGCTCGTGTCTGCTACGGCGCGAGGACCGCCGGGAGGTAGCGCGCATTCATGGACGGGGATTAATGTTAGCGCTATCACGCGTGACATCACCCCCACCACCACCGCCGCACCGCAAGGGGAATCCATGGACGTGAAGACAAGGCTGCGCCGTCTGCTGGCCGCGGCGGGGACCCTGCTGGTCCTCGTCGCCGGCGCCGGCGTCTATCTGGTCACGGAGACGCCCGGCGTCGCCCGGGCGGCCGGCACCGGCCCGTGCGACATCTACGCCGCCGGCGGCACGCCGTGCGTCGCCGCGCACAGCACCACCCGAGCCCTGTACGGCGCGTACAACGGCCCGCTCTACCAGGTCCGCAGATCGTCGGACAACACCACCCGTGACGTCGGCGTACTCAGCGCGGGTGGCGTCGCCAACGCGGCCACCCAGGACACCTTCTGCGCCAACACGAGCTGCGTGATCACGGTCATCTACGACCAGTCCGGCCGCAACAACCGCCTGACCCAGGCACCTCCGGGCGGCTTCACCGGCCCGGCGCCCGGCGGGTACGACAACCTCGCCGACGCGAAGGCAGCACCGGTCACCATCAGCGGCCAGAAGGCGTACGGCGTCTACATCGCCCCCGGCACCGGCTACCGCAACAACAACACCAACGGCGTCGCGACCGGCGACCAGCCCGAGGGCATCTACGCCGTCGTCGACGGCACGCACTACAACCAGTGGTGCTGCTTCGACTACGGCAACGCGCAGACAAACGTGCAGGCCGACGAACGCGCCATCATGGAGACGGTCTACTTCGGCGCGAACAAGCAGTGGGGCTACGGCGCGGGAGCGGGTCCCTGGATCATGGCCGACCTGGAGTGGGGCCTTTTCTCCGGCGTGAACGCGGGCTACAACAACATCGCGTCCATCAACCACCGCTTCGTGACGGCCATCGTCAAGGGCGAGCCGAACCACTGGGCGATCCGCGGCGGCAACGCGCAGTCCGGTGGTCTGACCACCTACTTCGACGGTCGCCGGCCCAACGGCTACAACCCGATGAAGAAGGAGGGGGCCATCCTCCTCGGCATCGGCGGCGACAACAGCATCACCGGTCGCGGCACCTTCTTCGAGGGTGTGTTGACCTCCGGCTACCCGTCGGCCGCCACCGAGGATGCCGTCCAGGCCAACATCGCCGCTGCCGCCTACACGCCGGCCAGCGGCGGCAACCCGCAGCAGAACGCCCAGATGGTGGGCGCGCAGTCGGGTCGCTGCGTCGACGTGCCGAACGGCACCACCACCAACGGCACCCAGGTGCAACTGTGGGACTGCATCAGCAACAGCACCGCGCAACGCTGGACCTACACGGCCGGCAAGCAGCTCCAGGTGTACGGCAACAAGTGCCTCGACGCCAACGGCCAGGGCACCGCGAACGGCACCCAGGTCATCATCTGGGACTGCCACGGCGGCACGAACCAGCAGTGGAACGTCAATGCCAACGGCACGGTGACCGGCGTCCAGTCCGGGCTCTGCCTGGACGCCAACGGCGCCGCCACCGCCAACGGCACGAAACTCATCCTCTGGGCCTGCAACGGGCAACAGAACCAGCAGTGGTCCCTGCGTAGCTGAGCGGGCAGCCGTCGGGCCGCCTCCCGATGGAGGCGGCCCGACGGCACCGGATCAGCGGGCCTCCGGGTCGAGGCCGAGCACCGCCCGTCCCCCGTCCACCGGCAGGGTCACCCCGTTGACGAAGCTCGCGGCCGACGACAGCAGGTACGCGACCGCCTCCGCCACCTCGTCGGCACGCCCGATCCGGCCCACCGGGTGCAGCCGGGCCAGCTCGGCGTCGATCCACTCGGCCCGGGCGGGCTCCTGCGCGGCCAGGAACTCGGCGTGCCGCTCGGTGGCGATCGAGCCGAGCGCGACGGCGTTGGCGCGGATGCCGTGCCGCCCGTACTCGACGGCCAGCGCCCGGGTCAGTCCCTCCACGGCGGCCTTTGCCGTGGCGTACGGCAGGGCACCCGGCACCGGCCGACGGGCCTGGTGCGACGAGACGTTCACGATGGCGCCGCCGGTGCCGGCGGCCAGGAACCGGCGTACCGCCACGGCGGCGCCCACCACGGCCGGGCGCAGGTTCAGCCCGATCAGGTCCAGCACGGTGTCGGCCGACGCGGTGTGCAGGTCCGCGTCCCGGAAGACCGCCGCGTTGTTCACCCAGCCGGTGAGCGGGGCGACGCGTTCGGCCACCTCGGCGGCGTGCGCGGCCACCCGCTCGTCACCGGCGTCACCGACCACCGCACGCAGCCGGTCGACGGCCGGATGTCCGGCGAGCCAGTCCACCGCCTCGGCGTCGCGTTCCACCACGACGACCGTGACGCCGGCCGTAGCCAGCCGGTGCGTCACGGCCCGGCCGACGCCACGGCCGCCACCGGTCACCACGCACGCGCCGGCCACTCCGGTCAGCTCCGGGGCCGACGGTGCACCACCACGCACGCCAGGCCCGGCCCGGCGTGCGCGGCGACGACCGCCCCCGCCTCGGAGACGTACGTGTCGCGCACCCGTTCGCTCAGCCGGGTGGTGAGCGCGGCGAGCAGCGCCTCGGCGCGCTGCGGCGCGGCCAGGTGGTGGACGCCGAGGTCGACGTCGTCGTCGCCGGCCGCCTCGACGGCCAGGTCGACGAGCCGGGCGACTCCCCGGCTGGCGGTACGCACCTTCTCGCGCAGCACGATAGCGCCGTCCGGCATGTGCATGATCGGCTTGACCGACAGGGCGGTGCCGAGCAGCGCCTCGGCGGCGTTGATCCGGCCGCCCCGGCGCAGGAACTCCAGCGTGTCGACGTAGAACCAGACGGTGGTCCGGGCGACCGCGGCGAGCGCCGCGTCGCGTACGCCGGCCAGGTCCGCCCCGGCCTCGGCGGCGGTGGCGGCGGCGATGGCCGGGAAGCCGAGCCCCATGCCGGTGGAGCGACTGTCGACGACCTCGACCCGACCGCCGACCTCGACGGCGGCCAGTCGGGCCGCCTCGACGGTGCCGGACAGACCGGCGGACAGGTGCACCGAGACCACGCCGTCGGCGCCCTCGTCGAGAAGGCGGCGGTAGGTCCGGGCGAACTGTTCGGGCGCCGGGCGGGAGGTGCTGGCCGACACCCGCCGCCCGCTGAGCGCGCGGGTGGCGTCGGCGGGTTGGGTCTCCACCCCCTCCAGCCCTTCCGCGCCGTTGAGCACGACGGTCAGCGGGACGACGGTCAGCCGGTGCCGCCGCACCAGCTCGGGCGGGAGGTAGGCGGTGGAGTCGGTGACGACCGCGACGGGCATGCCCGGCACGCTAGCCGATCACGACGCGCTGCGCCGAGGTGCGCGCGGCGGCCCGGGTGGGATCGGCGCTCAGACCGCGTCGACGACGGCCGGGGCGGTGACGAGGCCGACGTTGTGCCCGCGGAGCTGCCAGCCCCGGACGTCGTCGTGCCGCACCTCGGTCCAGTGGCAGTTGGCCAGCGAGCCGATGGTGCGCAGCACCTCGGGAGGCCAGCCGAGCAGGTGGCCGACGCCCTGGCGGGAGGCGCCGCCGTGGGTGGCGAGGACCACCGTTCCGCCGGGTGTCGCGTCGGCCGCCGCCAGGAACGCGGCGGCGACCCGCTCACCGAGATCGTGCAGCGGCTCCAGATCCGCGCCCGGGGCCGGGTCGCCGGCCCGCCAGCGGGCGTACTCGCCGGGGAACCGCTCGGCGACCTCGGTGAGGTGCAGGCCCTGCCACCGGCCGAAGTGCCGTTCGCGCAGTCGGGCGTCGGTGCGTACCCCGAGCCCGGTCAGCGCGGCCAGCGCCGCAGCCGTCTCCGCGGCGCGGCCCAGGTCGCTGGAGACGATGGCGTCCGGACGCAGCGACGCGAGCAGCGGCGCGGCGGCGCGGGCCTGGTCGCGGCCCAGTTCGTTGAGGGGTACGTCGGTCTGCCCCTGGACGCGGTTCGCGGCGTTCCAGTCGGTGTTGCCGTGCCGCCAGACGATCAGCCGGGTCATTCGGCTGCGGCGGACCCGCTGGCGTCGGCCTCGACCAGGTCGCGGTCGACGAACGGGATGGTGGGGCAGTCCTTCCAGAGGCGGTCGAGCCCGTAGAACTCGCGCTCCTCGGTGTGCTGGACGTGCACCACGATGTCGACGTAGTCGAGCAGCACCCAGCGGCCACCGCGCTCACCCTCGCGGCGCACCGGCTTCGCCTTCTCCGGCAGCTCCAGCAGGCGCTCCTCGATGGCGTCGACGATGGCGAGCACCTGACGCTCGTTGGGGGCGGCGGCGAGCAGGAACGCGTCGGTGATGGCGAGCTGGTCGCCGACGTCGATGATCGCGATGTCCTGCGCCTTCTTGTCGGCGGCGGCCTGGGCGGCGGCGATCGCCAGCTCGTGCGCGCGTTCGGAAACTGTCACCGTTCTCCTTCGATCAGGCGTGCGATCCTCCAAGCGTCTCACACCCGGCGCGGTCCCGACCCGTCAGTTCTGGTCGGTTAGGCCCACGAACCGGCGCATACCGGGCGCAATCAGGGCTGATACAGGCGTCGCTTGGCGATGTACTGCACCACACCGTCGGGCACCAGGTACCAGACCGGCTCACCCCGGGCGACCCGGGCACGGCAGTCGGTCGACGAGATGGACATCGCGGGCACCTGGATCAGGCTGACCGTGTCCGCCGGAAGGTGCTTGTCGGTCAGCGCGAAACCGGGCCGGGTCACCCCGATGAAGTGGGCCAGCTCGAAGATCTCGTCGAGGTCCTTCCAGGACAGGATGCGTTGCAGCGCGTCCGCCCCGGTGATGAAGAAGAGCTGCACCTTGGGGCCGTACTCGGCCTGCAGGTCGCGCAACGTGTCGACCGTGTAGGTCGGACCGCTGCGGTCGATGTCGACCCGACTGACCTGGAAGCGGGGATTGGAGGCGGTGGCGATGACCGTCATGAGGTACCGGTCCTCGGCGGGGCTGACCGGCTCGTCGGCCTTCTGCCACGGCTGCCCGGTGGGGACGAAGACCACCTCGTCCAGGCCGAACCGGTCCGCCACCTCGCTGGCCGCGACGAGGTGCCCGTGGTGGATCGGGTCGAAGGTGCCACCCATGATCCCGATCCGCCGGATATCTTCCTCCACCCCGTGATCGTAGGCCGGACGTCCGAGCCGGTCGTGTCGGCCCGAGGGCTGGTGGCGCGGATACTCGCATGCGTATACTCGTCGACAAGTATTTGGGAGGTGCGTCATGCCGAAACGACGCAAGGTCGGCAACCTGCTGGCGCTGGCCGTGCTCTCCGCGCTCGTCCAGCGGCCGATGCACCCCTACGAGATGGCCAGCACGCTGCGCGCCTGGGGCAAGGACCAGGACATGGAGTTCAAGTGGGGCTCCTTCTACACGGTGATCCGCAACCTGGACAAACACCAGTTGATCGTCGCCGTGGAGAGCGTCCGCGAGGGCCGACGCCCGGAACGCACCGTCTACCGGATCACCGACGCGGGGCGGGCCGAGCTGGTCGACTGGGCACGCGAACTGGTCGGCACACCCATGCCGGAGCATCCCCGCTTCCGGGCCGGCCTCTCCGTACTCGCCGCCCTGCATCCCGACGAGGCCATCGACCTGCTCCGGCAGCGGCTCGACCGGCTGGACGACGCGCTCCGCCGCGACCGCGACACGCTCGACGCCCACCTGCGGGAGATCCCGCGCCTGTTCCTCGTGGAGAGCGAGTACGACCTGGCCATCCGGGACGCCGAGGCCACCTGGCTCCGCGCCCTGCTGGCCGAGCTGACCTCGGGCAGCTACCCGGGGCTGGACACCTGGCGGGCCTTCCACGAGACCGGCGAGATGCCGGCCGAACTGACCGAACTGGCCGCGAGGACCAGCGAGCCCGACACCGCCGACTGACTAAAAAGCTCCGGCGGGGTGCGCCAACACCCCGCCGGAGCCCTACCTCGAACCGACACCTGAGCAGGCACCCGGCCCGAAGCGGCAACCACGAGGATAACCGGGTTCCCTCCCAGGACGGTTCGTCCGCACCCACGCGACGACACCAGGGAGAAAGAGCATGACAACGGTACGAACCGCGCTCGTCATCGGCGGCGGCATCGCCGGGCCGGTGGCGGCCCTCGCGCTGCACCGCGCCGGCATCACCGCCACCGTCGCCGAGGCGTACCCGGCGACCGCCACCGGCGCGGGCGGCATCGGCGGCACCCTCGCGCTCGCGCCCAACGGCGTGGCCGCCCTGGGGGCGGTCGACGCGGACGAGGCGGTGACGGCGATCGCCACACCCATTCACCGCAGCGTCATGGCCGTCGGCGCCCGACGCATCGACCTGCCGACGCTGGCCGGGGTGCCGCCGCTGCGCGTGGTGCACCGGGCCGAACTGCACCGGGTGCTGCACGACCGGGCGGTCGCCGAGGGCGTCACCTTCACGTACGGCAGACGACTTGTCGACGTCACGCAGACCGACGACGGCGTGACCGCGCGCTTCGAGGACGGCACCACGGCGACCGCCGACGTCCTGGTCGGCGCGGACGGCATCCGGTCCACGGTCCGTGGCCTCATCGACCCGGCCGCGCCCGGCCCCCGGTTCACCGGCCTGCTCGGCTTCGAGGCGGTCGCCCGGCACCAGGTGGACGCCGAGGCCGGAACGATGACGTTCGCCTTCGGGCGACGCGGCTACTACCTGTACTGGCCGGAGCCGGGTGGCGGCACCCGCTGGGGCGCCAACCTGCCGGGGCAACGGCCGATGAGCCTCGTCGAGGCCCGTGCGGTGCCCGCGTCGCAATGGCTGGACACGTTGCGCGCCACCTACGGCGACGACGACCCGGGCCGGGAGCTGATGGCCACCAGCTCCGCCGACGATCTCCAGACGGTCGGCGCGTTGCAGATCATGCCGCCCGTGCCGCACTGGCACCGGGGCCGCATGGTGCTGGTCGGCGACGCCGCGCACGCGCCGTCGAACAGCTCCGGGCAGGGCGCGTCGCTGGCCATCGAGAGCGCGGTGCAGCTCGCCCGGTGCCTACGGGACCTGCCCGACGTGACGTCGGCGTTCGAGGCGTACGTGCGGCTGCGGCGTACCCGGGTCGAGAAGGTCGCCGCCCGCGCGGCGCGGATCAACCACGCCAAGGCCCCCGGACCGGTCGCCCGGACGCTGATGCCGCTGCTGATGCCGCTGCTGATGCGCACCGCGATGGACCCGGAGCGGACCATCGCGCACGAGCAGCGCTACGTCATCGACTTCGACGCCCCGGTCACGGCCGAGCCCGCACTTCGCTGAGCACGGGCGCGGGGTGACCGGCGGGCCACCCCGCGCCCGACCGCTCCGGGGGTGGCCGGCTCGGACTCGACCGGGCCGGCCACGCCACCCCGTCGACCTCAGGCCGAGGCGGCGGCCACCGCCGTGCGGGCCACGAGCGCCCGCCGCAGGTCGTCGTCGGCGTCGGTGACCACCCGCCGCAGGCCCGCCGTCAGGTCGTCGCGGGCCAGCAGCGCCGCGGCCGCCTCCCGGGTCGGCTGCGCCACGGCGTAGCGGGGAAACGCCAGCTTCGCCACCCGGTCGGCCGTCCAGGAGGTACGCCGACGAGCGGCGGCCGGCATCTCGGCGAAGTACCGCTGGACGTACCCGGCGGTCAGGTCGGCCTGCTCGGGCTGCCAGAACCCCTCGGCCGTCGCCTCCAGCAGTCGGTTGGACAGCTCGGCGTCGCGCACGATGATCTCCCAGGCCGCCTGCTTCGCGGCCGGGTCGCCCACGGCGGCCCGGCAGTACGCGGCCTGTTCCGCCCCGGCGGCACTGACGTCGGCCCGCGCCTCGGCGGCGATCTCCGCCTCGCCCGCCGCGCCCAGCACCACGAGCCGGCGCAGTACCGCCCAGCGCAGCTCCGCGTCGACGGCCAGCCCGGCCGGCACGTCCCGGCCGGCGAGCCACCCGACGAGCAGGTCGCTGTCGGTGGTCGCGGCGATCCAGCCGCGCGCGGCGGCGAGCTGCAGCGACTCCCCCGCCGGCGCGCCGTCGAGCAGACGCCGGCACGCCTCGGCGATCCGGGCCAGCGCCGCCGTCCGGGCCAACGGGTCGAGATACCGGTCCACCAGCGAACGGCTGAGGACCAGCACGTCCTCCGCGATGATCACCTCGGTCTCGGCGGGCAGCGCCGCGACCATCAGATCGACCAGGCCGCCGACCGGCCGTTCACCATCGGTCACCGCGTCCAGCGCCTCACCCCAGAGCACCGCCCGGGCCAACGGGTCGGTCAGGCCCGGCAGCACCAGCGCGACGGCGTCCGCCGACGCCGCGTCGAGGCGCACCTTGGCGTAGGTGAGGTCACCGTCGTTGGGCAGCAGCACCTGGGCCGCCGGCTCGCCGGTCAACGCGCCGAGCACGGTACGACCACCGTCGACGGCCGGATCGAGATCCACCTCCGTGCGCTGGACGGTGCCGTCCGCCGCGTACCGGCCCACGCCGATGCGGTGCGGACGCAGCACCGGGTGGGACTCGGGGGCGGTCTGCACCACGGCGACCTCGGTGTAGCGGCCGTCGGCGTCGACGCCGACCTCGGCCCGCAACGTGTTGACCTGCGGCCGACGCAGCCACAGCTCGGCCCAGCCGGACAGGTCCCGGCCGCTGGCGGCGGAGAGGCTGGCCAGCAGGTCGGCCAGGGTGGCGTTGCCGAAACGGTGCGCGGCGAAGTGCGCGTTCAGGCCGGCGAGGAAGGCCTCGTCGCCGAGCCAGGCGACCAGTTGCCGCAGCACGGCGGCGCCCTTGGCGTACGAGATGCCGTCGAAGTTGAGCAGCCCCTCGTCGGCGTCGGCCACCTCCTGCGGCGCGACCGGGTGGGTGGAGGGACGCTGGTCGGCCGCGTACCCCCAGGCCTTGCGGCGCATGGCGAACGTCGTCCACGCCTGGTCGAAGCGGGTCGCCTCGGCGGTGACCCGGTAGCCCAGGTACTCGGCGAAGGACTCGTTGAGCCACAGGTCGTCCCACCAGCGCATGGTGACCAGGTCACCGAACCACATGTGCGCCATCTCGTGGGCGATCGTGCTGGCCCGCAGCTCGCGCTGGCTGTCGGTGACCGCCGACCGGAACACGTACTCGTCGCGGAAGGTGACGATGCCCGGGTTCTCCATCGCGCCGGCGTTGAACTCCGGCACGAACGCCTGGTCGTACTTGCCGAACGGGTAGCGCTCGGTGAAGAGCTGGTGGAACCGGTCCAGGCACCGCCCGGTGATGTCGAAGATCTCCTCGGCGTCGGTGTCCAGGTGCTCGGCGAGCGACCGTCGACAGTAGATCGCCATCGGGATGCCGTCGTGCTCGGCCCGGCGCACGTGGTACGGCCCCGCGATCAGCGAGAAGAAGTACGTGGCCAGTGGCGCGGTCGGGGCGAACTCCCAGCGCCCGGGGGCCGGGTTGGCGGCCACCTCGGCGTTGCTGGAGACCGTCCACTCCGGCGGCGCGGTGACCGAGAGGGTGAACGGGGCCTTGAGGTCGGGCTGGTCGAACGCGGCGAAGATGCGCTGGACGTTGTCGAGGAACGTCACCGCGTAGAGGTAGGTCTCGCCGTCCGCCGGGTCGACGAAACGGTGCAGCCCCTCCCCGGTGTTGGAGTAGACCATCTCCGCCTCGACGACGAGGGTGTTCGTCGGGTCGAGGTCGGCCAGCGGCAGCCGGTTGTCGGTCAGGGTGGCGGGGTCGACGGGGCGGTCGTTGAGGCGTACCGAAAGCAGGTTTGCGGGCTTGACCTCGGCGAAGGTGGCGGCGCCGGCGGTCGCCCGGAACCGGATCTCGACGCGGGACCGGAACAGATCCCCGTCGCCGGTCAGGTCGAGGTCCACCTGATAGGACTCGACAGTAATCGCCACGCCACGCGCGGTCGCCTCTACACGGGTCAGGCTCGGCATCCGCTTATCCTGCCCGATGGGGATCGGCAGGCGGTCCCCACCTGGCTCCGGCAGTGGAGGAAAGAAGCATGGCGCAGCACCCCAAGGGCGATTTCGACCTCTCCCGAGCGGTTTGGCAACGGGCCGAGGGGGACACCTCCGAGAGCGCTGTCGAGGTCGCCTTCGTCGACGACCTGATCGGGATGCGCAACTCCGCCGAACCCGAGGGCCCGGTGCTGGTCTTCACCCAGGCCGAGTGGGACGCGTTCGTGGCCGGCGCGCAGGACGGCGAATTCGACCTGGACTGAGCCACCGGCGATCGTCGCCCGTGCCGGCGTCTTCGCGGCGAGGACGCCGGCACGGGCGACACCCGATGGGTCACACCGTGTGCGGAAGGACGCTCAACCGCGCTCGGGCCGGTCGCCGTCGCCCCAGCCCAGACCGCCCGGGCCCGGCGCGTGGTGGAAGCCGGGGTGGTCGGCGACGTCGACGCAGCGCTCGCCGTCCGGGCCGACCGCGCCGCAGAACAATCGGGCGGCCCGGTGCCAGGCGTCGGCCGGCGACAGGGCCGCCGCCCCGAGCGCCAACTCCGGGCGGAGCAGGCTCAACGCCTCCGCGTACGCCACCGCCTGCTCACGGGCGTCGACCGGGCCCGGCGCGGTGAAGCCGAGGTGCACGGTGAAGAACCGGCGCGGTCGTGCCGGCCGTCCGGGCGGGCCGATCAGCGGCCGGGCGGAGCGGCCCGCGCCCGGCGTCTCGACCGCCCGCCGCCGCCAGCGCGGTGACCTGTTGTCGTGCATGTCGCCCTCCCCGTGGTCGTGGACCGTCGGCCCGGCGGGGTCGCGCCCGTCGACCGGTGCTGCCGACCGGCGACGTCCCCACCGGCCAGCAAACCAGGTTCCGCCGCCCGTGGGAGGGGCCAGCGGACGTGCGGTGGACGCGGGGATTGCGCGGCGGCGACGGGGGTAGACGTGCCACGGCGGCGACGCGGGCCGCCGCCGGAACCTCGAGGAGTCCCGATGGCGACCATGCCGGCCGACCGCAGCCCGGACAGCACCCTCGCCCTGCTGCGCGCCGGCTACCGGTTCATCGGCGAGCGCTGCGAGCGCCTCGGCAGCGACGTCTTCGCCACCCGGATCCTGCTCGCACCGGCCATCTGCCTGCGCGGGCGGCCGGCCGCGGCGCTGTTCTACGACACCGAGCGCTTCCAGCGCGAGGGCGCCATGCCGCTGCGGGTGCAGCGGACGCTCACCGGCCGGGGCGGCGTGCAGGGGTTGGACGGCGCGGCGCACGCCGAGCGCAAGGCCATGTTCATGTCGATCATGACGCCGAGCGCGATCGGGCGGCTCGGGCACCTCTTCGACGCCGAGTGGCGGGCCCGGATTCCCGCCTGGGAGGCGGCCGGCGCGGTGCCGCTCTACGACGAACTGGGTCGGCTGTTGACCCGGGTGGTCTGCGCCTGGGCCGGCGTGCCACTGGAGACTGCGCAGGTCGACCGCCGCGCCGTCGACCTGCACGCCATGATCGAGGGCCCGGCGGTCGTTGGCCCACGGCACTGGCGGGGCCTGCTCGCCCGCCGCCGCGCCGAACGCTGGATCGGCGACCTCGTCGAGCGGACCCGCAGCGGCATCCACCCGGCTCCGGCCGACAGCCCGCTACAGGTCGTCGCCGAACACCGCGACGCGCACGGGGCGCTGCTCCCCCGCCGGATCGCCGCCGTCGAACTGCTCAACCTGCTGCGTCCCACCGTCGCCGTGGACCGGTACATCGTCTTCGCCGCACTCGCCCTGCACGACCATCCCGCCTGGCGACAGCGGCTCCATGGCGACGACGAGGCCACCGAGCAGTTCGTCCAGGAGGTACGCCGCTACTACCCGTTCTTCCCGATGGCCGCGGCCCGGGTCCGGCGCTCCTTCGACTGGCAGGGCCACCACTTCCCGCAGGGCCGCCGGGTGCTGCTCGACCTCTACGGCACCAACCACCACCCGGCGCTCTGGCCCGAACCGGAACTCTTCCGGCCCGAGCGGTTCGCCGACCGCCGGGTGGACCCGTTCGCGCTGATCGCACAGGGCGGCGGCGACCACACCACCGGGCACCGCTGCGCCGGCGAGTGGATCACCATCGACCTGATGAAGCGGGCGGTCACCCACCTGACGGACAGCATGCGGTACGACGTACCGCCGCAGGACCTCCGCCTGGACCTGCGCCGGATGCCCGCGCTGCCGCCCAGCGGCATGACCCTCACCAACGTCCGCCGCGCCTGACCCGGGTGCGGCCGGCCCAGCGGACGGCCGTTGACCGCACCCACCCGCCCAGGAGACCCCGATGCCCGCTGCTGACGCCCGTCGAGCCGGGCGCGACGACGGGTCGCCGCCGGTCGCCGTACCGTCGACGGCCCTGCCGATGGCGTACGTCCTGCCGCTGCGCTGGCACACCGACGCCGACCTGGACGAGCTGACCGGCTACCTGCGCCGGCTGGGCGGTCTCGTGGACGTGATCGTGGTCGACGGGTCACCGCCGGAGCTGTTCGCCCGGCACGCGGCGGCCTGGCACGGGCTGGTCCGGCACCTGCGGCCCGACCCCGCCGGACGAGGGCTCAACGGCAAGGTGGTCGGGGTGCACACGGGAGTCGACGCAGCCCGCCACGAGCACGTGGTGATCGCCGACGACGACGTCCGGTACGACGAGGCCGGGCTGCACGCGGTGCACCGGCTGCTGCACCGGGTCGACCTGGTCCGGCCGCAGAACTACTTCGATCCGCTCCCCTGGCACGCCTGGTGGGACACCGGGCGGACGCTGCTCAACCGGGCCCTCGGCAACGACTATCCCGGCACCCTCGCGGTACGCCGCAGCACGTTCCTCGCCATGGGCGGGTACGACCCGGACGTGCTCTTCGAGAACCTGGAGCTGATCCGCACCGTGCGCGCGTACGGCGGAAGCGAGGCCGCGCCGCCCTGGCTGTACGTACGACGGCTGCCGCCGGACGCGGCGCACTTTCGCGGCCAGCGGGTCCGGCAGGCGTACGACGATCTGGCCCAGCCGGCCCGCCTGCTGACCGCGCTCGCGGTGCTGCCGGCGCTCGGCGCGGCGGTCGCGTTCCGCCGGCCGCGGCTGCTGCTCGGCGCGGCGGCCGTCGTCGTCGCGCTGGCCGAGGCGGGCCGTCGCCGCGCCGCCGGCACCGCAGTCTTTCCGCCGACCACGGCGCTGGCCGCCCCGCTCTGGCTGCTGGAGCGCGGCACCTGCAGCTGGCTGGCACTGACCCAACGCGTTCTACGAGGTGGCACCCCCTACGCCGGAACCAGAATCCGCACCCCAGCCCAGCCCCACCCCCTGGTCCCCGCGATCTTGCACTTTCCGCTGGGACAAAAGCCTCGCTAAGCGACATAACAGCAACAGAAAGTGCAAGATCGCGGGGAGATGCGGCGACGGCTCGCAGCCACCGGGGTGGCCGCGAGCCGTCGTCGACGTCGGTGTCTCTAGGAACTCACCTGCTGGCGGGCCTGCTGGGCCTGGTTCTTGACGTCTTCGGCGGCCGAGGCGCCGTCGTCCTTGACCGTGTGCACAGCGTCCTGGGCGGTGCTCTTCACCGACTCGGCGGCGTGCTGGGCCGGCTCGCGCAGCTCGTCCTTGAGCTCACTGGCCACCTCGCCCAGCTTCTCCTTGACGACGCCGCTGTGCTCGCCGACCTTCTCCTTCACCTGGGCGGCGGCCTGCTGCTCCCGGCGGGAGGCCGGGATGAGCGAGGAGGCCAGCCAGCCCACGCCGAAGGCGATCAGGCCGGCGGCGAGGGGGTTGCCCTGCGACTTCTGCCGGATGACCCGGGGCGCGCTGTGGGCGGCGTCGCTGACGGAGGAGGCCGCCGAGTGCGCGGCGTCGCTGACGCTGGACGCCGCCGACGACGCCCGGTCGCCCACCGAGTGGGCGGCGTGGCCGGTACCGTGGCCGAGGTCGGTAGCGGTTCCCATGACCTTGTCCCTCACATTCTGCAGCGCGGAGCGGGCCCGCTGCTTACGGTCGTCGACGATGCGGCTGGGGCTGACCTTGTACGCCAGCGCGTCCACATCGGAGCTGAGGCTGTTGCGGGTGGCTTCGATCTCCCGGCGGATCTGGTCGGGGTCGGTGCTCATCGGGTGACTCCCTCCGGGTGGGGCTTGAGCGCGTCGGGGATCCGCTGCACGCTGTCGTTGGTCTGCTTGAGCCCGCGTACGTGCTGGGCGTTCTTCTTGGCCGCCGAGTAGAGGACGGCGGCGACCACGGCCCAGATCACGGCCACGATCAGCGCGGCGAGACCGGAGTCCATGACGTTGTCCAGGAACTGCCAGATGGCGATCGACACGAACAGGGCCACCATGTAGCCGCCGAAGCCGGCGCCACCGAAGAGGCCCGCGGCCTTGCCGGCCTTCTTGCCCTCCTGGCGGATCTCGGCCTTGGCCAGCTCGACCTCCTGGCGCATCAGCGTCGACAGGTCGGTGGTGACCTGGCGCATCAGGTCACCGAGCGAGCTGCCCTTCACCTCCGCAGCGGTGTGCGGCGCACCCGCGTCGGGGTGGTATCCGGAGTCCAGTCCGGACCCCTGCGTCGGCATGGTCATGCCGCCGCCTCCCTTCGGATGACTCGGTGGCTCACGGGCGGGGGCTGGACGGCACGCCCGGCAGCGGGTCCGTCTGGGTCACCGGCGGCAACGGCTGACCGGTGCCGGCCGGCTCGGTGTAGCCACCCGGCGTCGGCTCGGCGTAACCGCCGGAGGCCGGCTCCCGGTAGGTGCCCGGGGTCGGCTCGGCGTAGGTGCCCGGGGTCGGGTCGAGGTAGCCACCGGCCGGGGTGGCGTCCGCGGCGGTACGGGGCGCCGGCGGCGGCGTCGGGATCACGGCGGTGCGCTCCGGGTCGTACGCGCCCGCGCCACGGTAACCAGCGGAACCGTTGCCGGAGTCGTCGCCGGCGGCGGAGATGCCCCGGGTCAGTCGACCGGCCAGCACACCGAGGACCGCCGCGCCGACCAGGAAGGTGCCCGGGTTACGCCGCGCGTAGTCGCGTACCTCGTTGATCAGGTCGCCGGGCTCGCGCTCCTCCAGCCAGCCGGCCACGCCGTGCACCCGGTCGGCGGCCTGGCGGGCCAGCTCGCTCACCGGGCCGGCCTGGCCACCCTGCTCGGCCATCGAACGCATCTCGTCGGCGATCGACCGCAGCCCGCCGGCCGCGCGGCGCTGCTGCTCACCGGTCTGGCTGGCGAGCTGGCTGCGGGCCTCGCCGTAGAGGTTGCGGGCCTGCCGGACGGCCTCGCGACCGACCTCGGTGCCCTGCTCCTTGGTGGTCTGGGCGACCGCGCCACCGGCGTGCGCCGCCTCGGACCCGACGTGCCGGGCCTGCTCGCGGACACCGCCGCCGTTGCTGGACTCCTGGCCGTACGTGGCGGTCGTGGGGGACAGATCGTAAGTCATGATTTGCCTTCCGCTCGGAAGTGTCTTCGCGGTTGTGCTGGGGGGATGCGGCCGCGTCGCCGTGGCCGCTGACAACTCACCTACCCGGCGTTCTGCCTTCCATACCTGTTCGTGCATTTCTCTGCGGGAGCGCCGGGACGGACTTCAAAATGGAGGATCGTCGGGCTGCGTCACGTCGCCGCTGCGGACAGCGACGTTCGCGGGACCGGGCAGATCCACGAAAGGGGCACCGATGGCACGAGACGCGCGAGGTCGCCGACCCGCCGCGCCCCGACCCCGGGTGCAGGTCGCCGCGCTGGTCGTGGCCGGGGTCTTCCTGCTGATCGGCGTCCTGGGCTTCATCCCCGGCATCACGACCGACTACGGCGAGCTGAGCTTCGCCGGGCACCACTCCGAGGCCAAACTGCTCGGCGTGTTCCAGGTCTCGATCCTGCACAACGCCGTACACCTGCTGTTCGGGCTGGTGGGCCTGGCGCTGGCCCGCAGCGTCGCGGGCGCGCGGGTCTTCCTGGCCGGCGGCGGCGCGATCTACCTCGCCCTCTGGCTGTACGGGCTGGCGATCGAGGCGGTCGACGAGAGCGGCGGCGCGAACATCCTGCCGGTCAACGACGCCGACAACTGGCTGCACCTCGCGCTCGGCTTCGGCATGCTGGCGCTCGGCCTGCTGCTGTCGAACGAGGCCGGGACCGGCGGTCGCCTCGACACCCCTGTCGACCGGCCCTGAGCTGCTGCTTCACACGTTTGACGGCGGCAGTGCGGCCGACCGGTCGGCCGGTGGCCCGTCAGGCCGCGACCGGGAGCCGCTTGGCGAAACAGACGCTGTACGGATTGCCGACGTACTCGCCGTACACCGGGATCGGTTCGTAGCCGCACGACGTGTACAGCCCGATGGCCGCCGGCAGGTACGTGCCGGTCTCCAGGCAGACCACCGTGTGCCCCTGCCGGAACGCGCACTCCTCCAGGGCGGCGAGCAGTTGCCGGGCGATGCCCCTGCCCCGGTACGCCGGCCGGACGTACATCCGCTTGATCTCACCGGTGACGGCGTCCAGCGACTGGAGTCCGCCGCAGGCGACCGCCCGACCGCGCACCACCACTGCCAGGTAGCGGATGTCGTCGTGGGTGACGGTGACCTGCCCGTCCAACCCCCCGTCCGCCTCGCGCAGCTCACGCTGCTGGGCGACGACCAGGGCGGCGATCTCGGGATCGATGGCGGGCCGCGACTCGATCAGCATCACCCGACGCTAGGCGGGGTGGATTTCGCGGAGGTTTCCGGCAGTCAACCCGATCACGGAGCGCAATCGGCTACTCGGCGTCATCCTCGATGTCGTCGTCGCCCACGTCCGCGCCCATCTCGTCCGCGCCCATCTCGTCCTCCGGGCGCACCCGGCGGGCCTTGCGGGCGGCGAGCCGCTCCGCCGCCGACGCCCGGCTCGACTTCTCCTCCAGGCGTACGTCGGTGCCCCGGTTGCCGGGCACGAACTCGACACCCGCGTACAGCGTCGGCTGCCAGTCGAACTCGCGCTCACCGATCCGGACCAGGTCACCGGGCTCGGCGCCGGCCTTGGCGAGCTTGTCCTCCACGCCGAGTCGGGCCAGCCGGTCGGCGAGGTAGCCGACCGCCTCGTCGTTGTCGAAGTTGGTCTGCTTGACCCACCGCTCCGGGCGCACGCCGCGCACGGTGAACGACCCGTCGGCCTCGGCCGTGATGGTGAAGCCGGCGTCGTCCACGGCAGTCGGCCGGATCACGATCCGGGTCGGCTCGGCCGGCGGGGCGGCCTTACGCTCGGCCTCGACCAGCTCGGCCATCGCGTACGTCAGCTCCTTGAGGCCCTCGCGGGTGGCCGCCGAGACCTCGAACACCCGGTAGCCGCGCTCCTCGAGGTCGGGACGGACGATCTCGGCGAGGTCCCGCCCGTCCGGCACGTCGACCTTGTTCACGGCCACCAGTCGGGGGCGGTCGGCCAGCCCGCCGTACTGGCTCAGCTCGGCCTCGATCGCGTCGATGTCGGCGACCGGGTCGCGGCCCGGCTCCAGGGTCGCCGAGTCGATCACGTGCACCAGGACCGCGCAGCGCTCGATGTGCCGCAGGAACTCCAGGCCCAGACCCTTGCCGGTGGCCGCGCCGGGGATCAGGCCCGGCACGTCGGCGACGGTGAAGGTGTGGTTGTCCAGCCGGACCACGCCGAGGTTGGGCACGAGGGTGGTGAACGGGTAGTCGGCGATCTTCGGCTTCGCGGCGGAGATCACCGAGATCAGCGACGACTTGCCGGCCGACGGGAAACCCACCAGGCCCACGTCGGCGACGCTCTTCAGCTCCAGCACGATGTCGAGCTGGTCACCGGGCTCCCCCAGCTCGGCGAAGCCGGGCGCCTTGCGCCGGGCGTTGGCCAGCGACGCGTTGCCGCGCCCGCCACGCCCGCCCCGGGCCACCTCGAAGGTGGTGCCGGCACCGACCATGTCGGCCAGCACGGTGCCGTCGGTGGTCTGCACGACCGTGCCGTTGGGCACCTTGAGCACCAGGTTGTGGCCGTTGGCCCCGTCCCGGTTCGACCCGGCGCCGCCCTTGCCGTTGTCGGCCTTGACGTGCGGGTGGAAGTGGAAGTCGAGCAGCGTGGTCACCTGCGGGTCGACCACCAGCGACACGCTGCCGCCGTGACCGCCGTTGCCGCCGTCCGGCCCGCCGAAGGGCTTGAACTTCTCGCGGTGGATCGAGACACAACCGTGCCCACCATCGCCGGCCTGCAGATGCAGGACGACCCGGTCAACGAACGTCGCCACGGCGTCAATCCTTCCAGCGAGGGTCGACCCCGCACTACGAAAAAGCGAAGCGGGCCGGGACCCGGAGGTCCGCGGCCCGCCCAGCGAGAGAGCTACTGCTGCGGAACGATGCTGACGGTCTTGCGACCGCGCTTGGTGCCGAACAGGACCGAGCCGGCGGCCAGGGCGAACAGCGTGTCGTCGCCGCCACGGCCGACCAGGTCACCGGGGTGGAACTTGGTGCCACGCTGCCGGATGAGGATCTCACCGGCGCTGACGACCTGACCACCGAAGCGCTTCACGCCGAGTCGCTGGGCCGCGGAATCGCGACCGTTACGCGAGCTGGACGCACCCTTTTTGTGAGCCATTGGAGGACGACCTACTTCCCGCTGGAGATGCCGGTCACCTTGACCTGGGTCAACGGCTGGCGGTGACCCTGGCGCTTGTGGTAGCCGGTCTTGTTCTTGAACTTGTGGATCCGGATCTTCGGGCCCTTGGTGTGCGCGGCGATCTCGCCGGACACCGCGACCTCGGCAAGCTTCGCCGCGTCGGTCACCAGGTCGTCACCGTCGACGAGGAGCACCGCGGTGAGCTTCACCGCGTCACCGGGGGCACCGGTGAGCTTCTCGACCTCGATCACGTCGCCCTCGGCGACCTTGTACTGCTTGCCGCCGGTCTTGACGATCGCGTACATCGGAGGCGGACTCCCTGTCGTTGAGGCTGCTGACTGGTCGTCCCCGCGGCGGCTCGCCGGGTAGCAGTGCACGGCGGCGCGGGCACGCGGGAACTCGGCACACCAAAGGTGGGCCGTAGGCAAGAGTACGGCATCGCCGCCGTGGACCCCAAACCGGCCCGCCCGGCTCACTGCGCGCAGAGCTGATCGAGGCGCTGCTGGAGCCGGTCCAGCTCGGTCTCGTCGATCGACTCGACGTCTCCGCCGAGCGCGGCGACCTCCGTGCCGAGGTCACTGAGCAGCATCCTGAGCTGCGCGTCGGCGGCCCGTGCCCGCTGCTCCCGCAGCGCGGCCTGCCAGCCGGCCAGCGCCGCCTGCGCCCGGGCCCGGGCCGCGTCGGCCGTCGCGGTGTCACCCGCGCCCGCCGCCGCGACCATCCGGCCCAGCTCCTCGACGTACTCCCGGACCGCGGTGGCCCCGGCCCGCCGCGCCTCGGCGCAGACCTGGACGTCACCGCCCGCCACCCGATCGACCGGGGTACCGGTCGACGGCGCGGACCCGGCCGGGTCCGCGCCACCCGAGCGGCCGTCGGAACAGCCCGCTCCGGCCACGAGTACGACCACCAGCACGGTACGAGCGAGCAGGCGACGCATCTTCTTCTCCTGACCGGGGCCGACCGTTCCCGCGTCGGGGTGACCCGAGCGACGAGGTCCCTCCCGGCAGCACATTGCCGAAGAAGGGACCTCGTCAAACACCGGGCCGGTCAGCCGTCAGGGACGGGTCCGCCGGCGGGCGCCACCCCGGCGGGAACGACGACGTCCGCTGCCACCCTCGGCGGCCTCCTCGTCGCCGTCGGCGTCGGCGAGCGCGTCCGGGTCGTCCGCAGCGGCCAGCCGGGCCGACTCGCCCCGCTGGCTGTCGGACACCGCCGGGGCGGCCTCCGTCTCCGTCTCGTACCGGGACAGGTCGTACCCCATGGTGTCCTGGTAGTCGGCGTCCGGTTCGGCGTGGTTGTCGGTGTCGACGACCTCGACCACGGCGCGCTCGGCCGGGGCGCTCTTGCGCGCCCGGCGGCGGGCGGACGGCGTGCCGTTCTCCGCGGCCGGGGCGGCCGGCGCCGACGACGCGACGGCCTTGACCTTCTCCGCGGCCCCGCCGTTGCGCGGCTTCTCCGGCACCGGCTCGGTGTGGATGATGACGCCCCGACCCTTGCAGCACTCGCAGGTCTCGCTGAACGCCTCCAGCAGGCCCGCGCCGATCCGCTTGCGGGTCATCTGCACCAGGCCGAGCGAGGTGATCTCGGTGACCTGGTGCTTGGTGCGGTCCCGACCCAGGCACTCGGTGAGCCGGCGCAGCACCAGCTCCCGGTTCGACTCGAGCACCATGTCGATGAAGTCGATCACCACGATGCCGCCGATGTCCCGCAGCCGGAGCTGGCGGACGATCTCCTCGGCCGCCTCCAGGTTGTTGCGGGTGACCGTCTCCTCCAGGTTGCCGCCGGAACCGGTGTACTTGCCGGTGTTCACGTCGACGACCGTCATGGCCTCGGTCTTGTCGATCACCAGCGAGCCGCCGGACGGCAGGAAGACCTTGCGATCCAGCCCCTTGATGATCTGCTCGTCGATCCGGTACTCGGCGAACACGTCGTTCGTGCCGACGTGCCGGCGGACCCGGTCGACCAGGTCCGGGGAGACGTGCGACAGGTACGACTCGACCATGCCGTACGACTGCTCGCCCTCGATGACCAGCTCGCGGAAGTCCTCGTTGAACAGGTCCCGGACCACCCGGATGACCAGGTCGGGCTCCTCGTAGAGCAGCACCGGGGCGCCACCCTCGGCGGCCTTGGCCTGGATGTCCTCCCACTGCGCCTGCAACCGCTTGACGTCGCGGGCCAGCTCGTCCTCGCTGGCGCCCTCGGCGGCCGTCCGGACGATCACGCCGGCGCCGTCCGGGACCAGCTTCTTGAGCACGTCCCGCAGCCGCTTGCGCTCGGTGTCCGGCAGCTTGCGGCTGATCCCGGACGCGTTGCCGTTGGGCACGTAGACCAGGTGCCGGCCGGAGAGCGCGATGTGGCTGGTCAGCCGCGCGCCCTTGTGCCCGATCGGGTCCTTGGTGACCTGGACCAGCACCGAGTCGCCGGAGCGCAGCGCCTGCTCGATCGAGCGGGCCCGCCCCTCCAGCCCGGAGCTGTCCCAGTTGACCTCACCGGCGTAGAGCACCGCGTTGCGGCCCCGGCCGACGTCGACGAACGCCGCCTCCATGCTGGGCAGCACGTTCTGGACCTTGCCCAGGTAGACGTTGCCGGCCATGGTGCCGGAGGAGTTGCGGGTGACGTAGTGCTCGACCAGCACACCGTCCTCCAGGACGGCGATCTGGGTACGGTCACCGCGCTGCCGGACCGCCATCACCCGGTCCACCGACTCGCGCCGGGCCAGGAACTCCGACTCGCTGAGGATCGGCGGGCGGGTACGCCGCTGCTCCCGGCCGTCCCGGCGGCGCTGGCGCTTGGCCTCCAGCCGGGTCGAGCCGGACACGCCCTGGACCTCGTCGACCGTACGGCGGGGTTCGCGGATCTTGACCACGGTCGGCACGCCGTCGTCGGCGGCCCCCTCGGTGTCACCCGCGCCCCGGCGACGGCGACGGCGGCGACGGCGGGTCATCCCGTCCCCGCCCTCGGACTCCTCATCCTCGTCGCCCTCGGCCTCGGCCTCGGCGGTCTCCTCCTCGGCCTGCGCCGCCTCGTCGGACTCCTCGTCCTCGGCCTCGTCGGCGCCACCCTTGCCCCGGCCCCGACCACGGCGACCACGGCGACGGCGACGGCGCGCGGCGGCGCTGTCCTCGTCGTCCTCGTCCACCTCGGTGGTCTCGTCGGGCTCCTCGGTGGGCTCCTCCTCCGCCTCGACGGACTCGACCGGCTCCACCGGCTCCGCGTCGCGGCGGCCGCGCCGACGCCGACGGGACGGCTCGGCCTCGACGGCCGGCTCCTCGGCGACCGGCTCGGGCTCCGCCGGGCGGCTCACCGGCACGGCGTCCGGCTGGGGCGCCATGAACAACACGGTGGGCGCGGAGAGCGCGGCGCGTCGGCGACGGGTCTTCGGCGGCTCCGCCTCGATGGCCTCAGCGGGCTCGATCGGCTCGTCCGTCACATTGGCCACCGCGACACCGGGCGCCACGTCGCCGAACGCCTGCTCGGCCGCGCCCGGCGGGGTCTGCTCCTCGTCCAGCTCGGCTTCGGCCTCCCGCAGGTCGGACTCCGCCGGGTTCTCGTCGGCCGGGACGGCCGCCTCGGGCTCGGGCTCGGTGACGCCGGCCGGCTCCTCGACGGCCGGCTCCGGCTCGACGACAGCGGCGGGCTCGGGCTCGGTGACGGCGGGCGTCGCCTTCTTACGCCGGGTGCGGGTCACCTTGACCGGCGGAACGACCTCGGGGGACGCCAGCTCCGCGCTGGCCGCGACCAGCGGCTCCTCGGCGGTCGTCTCGACCGGGGCGGCCTTGCGGCGGCGGCGGGGGGCCTTCGGGGGGACGTCCAGATCACCGGAGATCGGCGCGAAGACCTCCGCCTGCGGCGACTCGACGGCGCCGACCCCGCCGGTGGACGCCTCGACGGGCGCCTCGGCCTGCTCCGGCTGGTTGAGCGGGGCGGCCCGACGCCGCGTGGTCCGCGCCCGGCGCGGCTTGGCGGCCGGCTCGCCGCTCTCGGCCGCGGCCTGCTCCGCTCCGGCGGTCTGCTCCGCTCCGGCGGTCTGCTCCGCGCCGGTGGCGCTGTCGGTGGTGCTGCTCTGCTCAGCGGTGTCGCCGGCCGGCTGTGAACCGGTCCGTTCGCCGCCCTCGGGCTCGTTCTCGAGCATGGACGTTCTCCAGTTCTGGCTGCCCCGGGCGCGGGTGAGCGCTGCCACGCAGGGTCGCCGCAAAAGTGTTTCCGCCGGGCGCGCGTGGTGCGCGACCGCCGAAGTCTGCCTGCAAGAGCGCTGACCGTCGGTCAGTGCCCAACGATGGCTGCCCCGTCGCGGTCCGCATCCAACGGATCCACGATCGCACCCTGCGCGGTCAGCGTGCCCTGAGCCAGCCGGGTCACCCTCGGCGAGACCGGCGGCTCCAGGTCGGCCACCACGCGGAGGCCGGAAAGGACGTCATCGGGCCGCACGGACGGGGTGACCTGCCGCACGACCAGTTCGAGTATCGCACACGGTACGGCCGGCACCCCGGAAGGCGTCAGCGTCGGGGAGAGGACATCGATCGACATGACGGCCGCTCGGGCGTCGAAGGTCCGTCGTCCCTGCTTGGTCATCCGCTCGACCATCACCTCGTCGGCGGCGGTGAAGGCGTCCACGGCGGCGCGCAGCGTCGCCGTCTCGACCTCGGGCAACTCGATCCGCCAGTGCGACGCCTCGATGCGGTCGGCCAGGCTGCCCCCCTCGGCGATCACCACCTCCAGCACGTCCAGCCCGGGCGAGAGCGCGGCGTCGAGCGCGACGCGCAGCGCCTCCGGGTCGACCGGCGCCTGGAGGCCGATCTCCAGGTACTCCGCCTCGCTCGCCACCCCGGTGGGCGCGGCGCTGGCGTAGGAGATCTTCGGGTGCGGGGTGAAGCCCTGGGAGAAGGCGATGGGTACGGCGGCACGGCGCAGCGCGCGCTCGAAGGCTCGGGCGAAGTCCCGGTGCGAGGTGAACCGCAGCGGCCCGCGCTTGGCGTACCGGATGCGGGCGCGCTGGACGACCGGCGCCTGCCCACCTTCCGGCTGGTTTCTCTTACTGATCGTCTCGCTCCTCGAAACTCAGCACCGCACCTGAACGGAATCGGGTCAGGAGGCGGGGGTTCTCAGGGGGGTGATCGGCGTCAGGGGCAGGAGTTTCTTGCCGGTCGGGCCGATCTGGATCTCGGTGTCCATCGACGGGCAGACGCCGCAGTCGAAGCACGGGGTCCAGCGACAGTCGTCCTGCTCGAACTCGCTCAGCGAATCCTGCCAGTCCTGCCAGAGCCAGTCCTTGTCCAGGCCCGAGTCCAGATGGTCCCAGGGCAGGACCTCCAGCTCGTCGCGCTGACGGGTGGTGTACCAGTCGAGGTCCACCCCGAAGGTGGGCAGCGTCTCGGCCGCCGCGTCCACCCAGCGCTGGTACGAGAAGTGCTCGCTCCACCCGTCGAACCGGCCACCGTTCTCCCAGACCCGGCGGATCACCGCGCCGACCCGGCGGTCACCCCGGGAGAGCAGGCCCTCGATCAGCGACGGCTCGCCGTCGTGGTAGCGGAAGCCGATCGCCCGACCCAGCGAACGGTCCGCGTTGATGGCCTGCTTGAGCAGCTTGAGCCGGTGGTCGATGACCTCGGGACGCTCCATCGAGGCCCACTGGAACGGGGTGTGCGGCTTCGGCACGAACCCGCCGATGGAGACCGTGCAGCGGATGTCCTTGGAGCCCGTCGCGGCCCGACCGGCCCGGATCACCTCGTGGGCCATCTCCGCGATCTCGAGGACGTCGTCGTCGGTCTCGGTGGGCAGGCCACACATGAAGTAGAGCTTCACCTGCCGCCACCCGTTGCTGTACGCGGTGACGACCGTGCGGATCAGGTCTTCCTTCGACACCATCTTGTTGATGACCTTGCGGATCCGCTCCGACCCGCCCTCCGGGGCGAAGGTCAGACCGGTACGCCGCCCGTTGCGGGACAGCTCCTGCGCGAGGTCGATGTTGAAGGCGTCCACCCGGGTCGACGGCAGCGACAGCGAGACGTTGGTGCCCTCGTACTGCTGGGCGAGGCCCGAGCACATGTCGCCGATCTCGGAGTGGTCGGCGGAGGAGAGCGACAACAGGCCCACCTCGGAGAAGCCGGAGAACTCCAGGCCCTCCCGCACCATCTGCCCCACGGTGGTGATCGACCGCTCCCGCACCGGGCGGGTGATCATGCCGGCCTGGCAGAAGCGGCAGCCCCGGGTGCAGCCCCGGAAGATCTCCACGGCGTACCGCTCGTGCACCGTCTCGGCGAGCGGCACGAGAGGCTTCTTCGGGTACGGCCACGCGTCCAGGTCCATCGTCGTGCGCTTGTGCACCCGGAACGGCACGTCCGCCCGGTTCGGCACGACCCGCTGGATCCGGCCGTCCGGGAGGTAGTCGACGTCGTAGAAGCGCGGCACGTAGACGCTCTCGGTACGCGCCAGCCGCAGCAGCAGCTCGTCCCGGCCACCCGGGGAGCCCTCGGCCTTCCACTCCCGGACGATCGCGGTGATCTCCAGGACGGCCTCCTCGCCGTCGCCGAGCACCGCGGCGTCGATGAAGTCGGCGATCGGCTCCGGGTTGAAGGCGGCGTGCCCACCGGCCACGATCACCGGGTCGGCGTCGGTGCGGTCGGCCGCCAGCAACGGAATGCCGGCCAGGTCGATCGCCGTGAGCATGTTCGTGTAGCCCAGCTCGGTGGAGAAGGAGATGCCGAACACGTCGAACTCGCGCACCGGCCGGTGCGCGTCGACCGTGAACTGCGGCACGCCGTGGGTGCGCATCAGGCTCTCCAGGTCCGGCCAGACCGCGTACGTCCGCTCGGCGAGGGTGTCCGGCAGCTCGTTGAGCACCTCGTAGAGGATCTGCACGCCCTGGTTGGGCAGGCCCACCTCGTACGCGTCGGGGTACATCAGCGCCCAGCGCACCGTCGCCGCGTCCCAGTCCTTGACGACCGCGCCCAGCTCACCGCCGACGTACTGGATCGGCTTGGAGATCTGTGGGAGCAACGGCTCGAGCCGGGGCCACACCGAATTGGTCGCGGTTGCGCGAGGTGTCGTGGACGGGGCACTCATGATGCCCAAGGGTACGCGCCCGCCCGGAGGGGACCGCGCGCACGCCACGATGCCGGCCGACCGGCCACCCTCGGCTCCGCGCTCCGGTGCCCGGGCGGCGGTGGTGGCGGCGCGGTACTAACCTCGGACCGGCGCGAGAGGAGATTGCCGCGATGCCGGAGCCCCAGCCGGGAGCACGGCCGGCCGACGGGCGCACCCCTGGCCCGGAGCCGGACGACGCGCCGGCGGTCGCCGACGAGTCGACCTCCCCACCCGTACCCCCGGACCAGCCTGCCGCCCCCGACCAGCCGGAACCCGCGGCCGACCGGACCGCGACGGCCCCGGCGGACCCGACGACGCCCGAGCCCGCGGCCACGCAGGACCCGACGACGCCAGAGCCGAAAGCGGAGCCGGAGCCGACGGCGTCCGAGCCGAAAGCGGAGCCGGAGCCGACGGCGTCCGAGCCGAAAGCGGAGCCGGAGCCGACGGCGTCCGAGGCGGCAGCAGGGCCGGAGCCGACGGTCAAGGAGCCGGTGGCCGAGCCCGGGCCGGCCGCCGGACCCGACCCGACGGCCCGCGAGCGCGTGGGTGACCGCCCCGACTCCCCCGCCGCGCCACCCACGCCCGCACCCGCACCGCCCGAGCCCGCGCCCCGGTGGAGCGGGTCCGCGCCGGTACCGCCGCCGCTACCGCGTCGGCGCGCCTGGGGGGAATCGGCCGAGCCGACCCCGCCGCCACCGCTGCCGGAGCAGCCGCCCGAGCACCGCACCCCGGTCGACCCGTGGGCCGGGGTGGACACCGGCGGCTGGGACCTGCCGTCCGCCGAGCTGCCGCCGCTGCCGCCGACGCTCGACTATCCGGTCCCGCCGGCCACCCGGCAGTGGTCCGCGCCGCCGGTCGGCACGCACCCCGTCTCGCCGCCGCCGATCGGGACGCACCCCGTCTCACCGCCGGCCCACCAGCCGCCGGTGGCCTACCCGCCGCCGCACGCCCGATCCGCCCCACCGCCACCACCGATCGCCGGCCGACCCGCCGCGCCGGTCCGGCCGGCGCCGCCGGCTCCGGTGCCGAAACAGCGCCGGGGGCGGGGTCCGGCCACGCCACCGCCGGGCCGGGAGGCCCCCAAGGGGTACCCGCCCCCTCGACCACGTCGCCGGCGGCGGCGCTGGCCGTGGCTGCTGCTGTTCACCCTGGCCTGCTGCTGCGGCTGCCCCGCCTACTACGGTCTGCCGATCTCGTCCCAGTACCCGGCCAGCGCCGCGCTGCCCGAGCAGGTCGCCGACCTCAGCCTGCGGCAGGACGACGGCAGCGCCGAGACGGCCAAGCAGTTGGAGCGGGAGGTACGTCAGGAGCACCTGCTCGCCGAGGACACCTTCGCCGGTGTCTACCGGACGGCGGACGGCAAACAGGTGACGGTCTTCGGCGGCACCGGCTTCCGGCTGACCCCCGAGGCGGACGCGGACGAGGAGATCACGCGGCTCGGTGAGCGCTACGCGCTGGAGGCGTCCGAAACGGTGCGGACCGGCGTACGGGGTCGCTACGAGCGCTGTGCGGTCGGCCGGCCCGCCGAGGGCGAGGTGGTGGTGTGCACCTCAGTGGACCACGGCAGCATCGCCACCGGCGTGTTCACCCGGCTCTCCGTCGCCGACAGCGCGACCTTGCTGGACACCCTGCGTACGCAGATCGTCCAACCGAAGCAGGGCTGAGCCGCATCCGTGACGCTGCGTGAGGTCACGCGGACGGCTCGGGCCAGTGAGCCTGATGCCTGTGAGTCATATTTATGACTGACAGGCATCAGGCTCACTGGAGCGAGCGCCTCCCCGCGGGGCGTGCGGGGTCCGGTTGGCGCCCGAGGCAGGGAACGCGGGTCAGATCTCGGCGGCCGGGTCGGTGTCGGCGCGCTTCGGGGCGTAGCGCGGGACGTACTCCTGGCCGGTGAGCTTCTGGATCTCGCTCATCACCTCGTCGGTCATCTGCCGCAGCGAGGTGCGATCGTCCGGGCGGCCGGTGAAGTCCAGCGGCTTACCGAACTTCACAGTGATCTTGGCGGTGCCGGGGCGGGGCACCCGAGCCCCGATGGGCTGCGCCTTGTCCGTGCCGATGGTGCCCACCGGAATGATCGGCACACCGGCGGCGATCGCCAGCCGGGCCGCTCCGGTCCGACCCCGGTAGAGCTTGCCGTCCGGGGAGCGGGTGCCCTCCGGGTAGACCACCACCAGGTCACCGCCGCGCAACGCCGGGATGGCGGCGTCGAACGCGGACAGCGCGGCACGCCCACCGGCCCGCTCGACCGGGATCGCACCCAGACCGGTGAGGACGAACTTCGAGAACGCGCCCTTCGCGCCGGTGCCGGTGAAGTACTCCGACTTGGCCCAGAACGCCAGGTGCCTCGGCACCACCGTGCCGAGGAACAGCTCGTCCGCCACCGAGAGGTGGTTGCCGGCGAAGATGGCGCCGCCGGTCTCCGGCACGTGTTCCAGACCCTCCACGGTCGGGCGGAACGCCAACCGCAGCGCGGGCGCCACGGTGAGCTTGCCGATGGTGTAGAGCAGGGGCACTGGTCCTCCGGCAGATGAGGTGCGAGCAGGCGGTGTCACCGTAGCGGACGCCTCCACACCCCGCAGACGGAGGTGTGGAGGCATCCGTGTCCGTGTTCTACGACCGACGGACGGTGACCGTCACCCGCTCGCCCTCGCCCACCTCACCGGCGAAACCGTCGAGGCCCTCGGCGAAGTCGACCGAGTCGGCCAGCACCTCACCCGACACGAACTCCCGGTACGCGGCCACCGCGGCGCGCACCTCCTCGGACGCCGACACCGACACCACGATCCGGTCCGAGACGTCCAGGTCGGCGTCGCGGCGGGCCTGCTGCACCACCCGCACCACGTCGCGGGCCAGGCCCTCGGCGGCCAACTCCGGGGTGACCTCGGTGTCGAGCACCACCACGCCCTCGCCGCCGGGCAGCGGCGCGGAGTGCTCGGCGTCGGCGGCCACGAGACGAAGCTCGTACTCGCCCTCGGCCAGGGTGATGCCGGCGGCCACCGGTGCGCCGTCGACAAGCTCCCAGTCGCCCGCCTTGACCGCCTTGATCACCTGCTGGACCTGCTTGCCGACGCGCGGGCCGAGCGCCCGGGGCACCACGGTCAACACCTGCTCGCAGTACGCAGCCAGTTCGGCGCTGAACTCCACCGCCTTCACGTTGACCTCGTCGGCGATCAGGTCGGCGAACGGACGCAGCTGATCCGCCGCCGGGGACGCCACGGTCAACGTCGACAGCGGCAGCCGTACCCGCAGCCCCTTGGCCTTGCGCAGCGACAGCGCCGCCGAGGCCACCGCCCGAACGTTGTCCATGGCCGCCACCAGGTCGTGGTCGGCCGGGAACTCCTCGGCGGACGGCCAGTCGGTCAGGTGCACCGACCGCTCGCCCGTCAGGCCACGCCAGATCTCCTCCGCGGTCAACGGCGCGAGCGGCGCCACCACCCGGCAGAGCGTCTCCAGCACGGTCGACAGCGTGTCGAAGGCGTTGGCGTCACCCGACCAGAACCGGTCCCGGGACCGACGCACGTACCAGTTGGTCAGCGCGTCCAGGTAGGACCGGACGGTGGCGCACGCCCCCGAGATGTCGTACGCGTCCATCTGCGCGCCGACCGTCGACACCAGCTCGTTGGTCTTCGCCAGGATGTACCTGTCGAGCAGGTGCGTCGAGTCCGTGCGCCGCCGGGCGGTGTACCCGTCGGCGTTGGCGTAGAGCGAGAAGAAGTACCAGACGTTCCAGAGCGGCAGCAGCACCTGCCGCACGGCGTCCCGGATCAGCGTCTCGGTGACCGCCATGTCACCGCCGCGCAGCACCGGCGAGGACATCAGCATCCAGCGCATCGCGTCCGACCCGTACGAGTCGAAGACGTGGTAGACGTCCGGGTAGTTGCGCAGGCTCTTGGACATCTTGCGCCCGTCCGAGCCGAGCAGGATGCCGTGACTCAGGCAGTTGCGGAACGCCGGCCGGTCGAACAGCGCGGTGGCCAGCACGTGCATCGTGTAGAACCAGCCACGGGTCTGCCCGATGTACTCGACGATGAAGTCACCCGGGTAGTGGTGCTCGAACCAGTCCGCGTTCTCGAACGGGTAGTGCACCTGGGCGAACGGCATCGACCCGGACTCGAACCAGCAGTCCAGCACCTCCGGCACCCGGCGCATCATCGACGTGCCGGTCGGGTCGTCCGGGTTGGGGCGGACCAGGTCGTCCACCGCCGGCCGGTGCAGGTCGCTCAGGCGTACGCCGAAGTCCCGCTCGATGTCGGCGAGCGAGCCGTAGACGTCCAGGCGCGGGTAGTTCGGGTCGTCGGACTTCCACACCGGGATCGGCGAGCCCCAGAACCGGTTCCGGCTGATCGACCAGTCCCGGGCGTTGGCCAGCCACTTGCCGAACGAGCCGTCCTTGATGTGCCCGGGCGTCCAGTTGATCTCCTGGTTCAGCTCGACCATCCGGTCCCGGAACTGGGTCACCGCGACGAACCACGACGACACCGCCTTGTAGACCAGCGGGGTGTCGCAGCGCCAGCAGTGCGGGTACGAGTGGGTGTAGGTGTCCTGCCGGAGCACCACCCCCCGCTCCTTCAGCTCCCGGATCACCGGCTTGTTGACGTCGAAGACCTGCTCACCCTGGTACGGCGGAACCAGCGCGGTGAACCGGGTGTGGTCGTCCACGGTCACGATGGTGGGGATGCCGGCGGCGTTGCAGACGTTCTGGTCGTCCTCGCCGAACGCCGGGGCCAGGTGCACGATCCCGGTGCCGTCCTCGGTGGTGACGAACTCCGCGCCGAGCACCTGGTACGCGTTCTCGCCGGCCTGCTCGACCAGGAAGTCGAACAGCGGCGTGTAGCGGCGTCCGACCAGGTCCCGGCCGTACACCGTGCCGACCTGCTCGAACCCGTCCAGCTCCTTGGAGTACGCGCCGAGGCGCGCCGCGCCGACGACGTACCGCTCCCCGTCGCGGTCGAGCACCGCGTACTCGATGTCCGGGCCGACGGCGAGCGCCAGGTTCGACGGCAGGGTCCACGGCGTGGTGGTCCAGACGCCCAGCTTGACCGGCCCGCGCAGCAGTTCCGGCGCGGACTCGTCGGCGGTCAGCCCGAACCAAACGGTCAGAGTGGGGTCGTGGCGGTCCCGGTAGACGTCGTCCATCCGGGTCTCGGTGTTCGACAGCGGGGTCTCACAGCGCCAGCAGTAGGCCAGCACCCGGAAACCCTCGTAGATCAGACCCTTGTCGTGCAGGGTCTTGAAGGCCCACATGACGCTTTCCATGTAGTCCAGGTCGAGCGTCTTGTAGTCGTTGGTGAAGTCGACCCAGCGAGCCTGCCGGTTGATGTACCGCTCCCAGTCCTGGGTGAACTCCAGCACCGAGGTGCGGCAGGCCTCGTTGAACCGTGCCACGCCCAGGTCGATGATCTCGGCCTTGCTGGTGATGCCGAGCTGCTTCTCGGCCACCACCTCGGCGGGCAGGCCGTGGCAGTCCCAGCCGAAGCGCCGCTCGACGTGCCGGCCGCGCATGGTCTGGTAGCGCGGCACCACGTCCTTGACGTACCCGGTGAACAGGTGGCCGTAGTGCGGCAGGCCGTTGGCGAACGGCGGGCCGTCGTAGAAGACGTACTCGTTCTTGCCGTCGGTCCCGGCGGGACGGGCCTCGACCGACGCCTCGAAGGTCTTGTCGGCCGTCCAGTGCTCCAGCACCCGGCGCTCGACCGCGGGCAGGTCCGGGCTCGCCGGGACACCGGCGGCGGTCGGGTCGTGCAACGGATAGGCCATCGCCTGTCGCTCTCCTCAGCAGCTCACGCAACGTGGGTCTGCGAGGACGAACCGTCCGGGGTACGCCGACGACGCTCCCCGGGTGGCCCGCGGTACCACCCCGCTTGGCGGTCAGGATCGACCGCCCGCTCATTGGCCGGCTGTGACGGGCCGGACCCGTCCGGTTCTACTGGGCCGGTCACCCGGCTGTTCTTCCGGAGGCTCACCGGTGATGGCCGGGTCATCGCCTTACGACCCCCAACGATACAAGACCCGCCCCCGACTCCGCCGCCGAGTAAACCCGCCGCCGCCCCCACCCGCCCCCGGTGATCAAGAGGTTTGCGTCAGATCCGCGCCGAATCCTGACGCGAACCTCTTGATCACCAGAGCGACGTCCCCGGGGCCAGGGCCGGGGTCAGGGGGTTGGGAGGGTGGTGGTCCAGAGGGAGGCGCCGTCGCGGTCGCGGAGGTTCACCGTCAGGGCACCGGACTCGCCGTCGATCTGGACGTCGCCGAAGTGTTGGAAGCCCTCGGCCGGCCCGGTGTTCGCCCTCGGCGGGGCGTGCACGAAGACCGCCTGCGGTCCGAACGTGCCGTCGAGGGCGTTCGGGCCGAACGCGCCGGCGTGCGCCGGGCCGGAGACGAACTCCCAGAACGGCGTGAAGTCACCGACCGCCGCCCGGGACGGGTCGTAGTGGTGGGCGGCGGAGTAGTGCACGTCGGCGGTGAGGAAGACCATGCCGGTCACCCCGGCCCGGTGGGTGGCCCGCAGCACCTCGGCGAACTCCAGCTCACGCCCGGCCGGCGCGCCCGGGTCACCTTGCGCCACGCCCTCCTGCGCGCCCGGGCCGTCCGGCACCACGACGCCGATCGGCAGGTCGTTGGCGATCACCTTCCAGGTCGCGGTGGAGCGCTTCAGCTCCCGGATCAGCCACTCCCGTTGCTCGCGGCCGAGCAGCCCGCGCCTCGGGTCGGCGTACGTGTTGCCGTCGTTGGGGTCCTTGTGGGTCCGCATGTCGAGCACGAAGACGTCCAGCAGCGGCCCGTACGGGATCCGCCGGTACAGCGGCCCGTCGTCCGGCACCGGCAGCCACTCGTGGAACGCCTGGCTGGCCCGCGCCGCGAGCACGTCGACCCGCCGCTCGGTGTAGCGCGGGTCGTCCAGGATCTCCCCCGGGTACCAGTTGTTGAGCACCTCGTGGTCGTCCCACTGGTTGATCTGCGGCACCGCCGCCGCGAACTCCCGCAGGTGCTCGTCGAGCAGGTTGTAGGCGAACTGCCCCCGGTACTCGGTCAGCGTCTCGGCGACCTTGCTCTTCTCGGGGGTGACCAGGTTGCGCCAGATCCGCCCGTCGGGCAGGGTCACCGACTCGACGAGCGGACCGTCGGCGTACACCGTGTCGCCGCTGCACAGGTAGAAGTCCGGACGGACCGCGCGCATCGCCCGGAAGATCGACAGCCCGCCGAAGGCGGGGTCGATCCCCCAGCCCTGCCCGACGATGTCCCCGGTCCAGACGAACCGCACGTCCCGGCGGCGGTGCCGGTCCGGCGCGGTGGTGAACGACCCGGTTCGTGGCTCGCTGACCACTCCGTGGCGGTCCAGGCTCTCCACCCGCACCCGGTAGTGCAGCCGCTCGGCGTCCGGCAGACCCCGCAGCCGGACCTTGCCGGTGAAGTCCGCGTTCGGCCCGAGCACCGGGCCACGCAACTGCCGCGCGCCCCGGAAGTCGGGGCGGCGGCTCACCTCGACCAACATCCGACCCGGGCGGTCGGCCCGCGTCCAGACCAGCGCCGAGTCCGCGGTCACGTCGCCGCTCTGCACCCCGTGGGTGAGCACCGGGCGTCCCGCCGGGCGCCAGGCCGGGGCGGCGTTCGCGCCGGCGCCGCCCAGCAGCGCGCCGCCGGCGACTCCGGCTCCGGCCACCAGGCCGGCCCGCAGCAGGGTACGTCGATCAAGCTCGGTCATGCTTCCTCCCGGTCATGGGTTGACCCCGTGGGTCTACCGGGCGCAGATGACCGCGGCCGGCGGTCCGGGTGACAGCCGACCGAACGCCTGTTGTCCGACGGGCGCGAGCGGGCGGCCTGCGCGGCTTGACCCCGGTGACGGGCTCGAGCAGACTTCGCCGGTGCGTCCGCTCAACCATGACGAGTTCCAGGCCATGCGTCGGTTCCCCGCGTTGGACGGCCTGCGGGCCGTGGCGGCCGTGATGGTCTTCGCCTTCCACTTCGGCGGCCCGTCCTGGGCCTGGTTGACCGGCTGGATCGGCGTACACCTCTTCTTCGTGCTCTCCGGCTTCCTGATCACGACGCTGCTGTTGCGGGAGGAACACCGCTACGGCCGGGTCTCGCTGCGCGCCTTCTACCTGCGGCGGTTCTTCCGGATCATGCCGATGTACCTGCTCGTGCTGTTCCTGACCTGGGTCCTGGCCCGGCTCAGCGGCACCGCCGACGCGGTCGAACGCTCGCTGCGCTACTACCTGCTGCTGCTCAACGACTTCCTGCCGGCGAACGCCCCCTACCTGCACTCCTGGACGATCGGTATCGAGCAGAAGTTCTACCTGCTCTGGCCGGCGATCGCCTTCGTGCTGGTGACCGGCGTCTTCCGTCGGCGGCTCGCCGTCACCCTCGGGCTCCTCGTGCTCCTCGTCGCGCTGATCCCACCGCAGATCGCCTGGCTGAGCTGGCCGATCCACTACGTGGCGATCCTGCTCGGCTGCCTGATCGCCGTGCTGATGCACCACCCGCGCGGCTTCGCCCTGCTCCGGCCGCTGACCCACCCGGTCACCGCCAGCGTGGTGATCGTGGCCTTCGCCGCGGTGCAGGTGGCCGTGCGGTACTGGCCGGCCCGCTTCGGCCAGGAGGCGCTGATCGGCAGCTACGCGGCGGCGACCGCGCTGCTCCTGCCGGCGCTGCTGTCGCGCAGCGTCCTGGCCCGCGTGCTGGGACTGCCGCCGCTGGTGTTCGTGGGCGAACGGTCGTACTCGATGTATCTGGTCCAGTCCATCGCCGCGCACGCGGCGGTCGGCCTGCTGCCCACGCTGGGTCGGCACAGCACCGGCATCTTCGTGGCCGCCGTGGTGGTGGCGTTGGTCCTCGCGGACGTGCTCTACCGCTGGGTCGAGCTACCGATGATCAGGGTGGGCCGCGAGCTGGCCGCCCGGGTGTCCCGGCCCACGCCACGCGACCAGGACGGCCCGTCCGACGGCGACGGCGTCGTGCGGATCCCCCGCCCCCGCGAGGTGCTCCCGGACAGCGTCCCCGCGCGATGACGTGACCGGGCTCATAGCCCCGGTTGTCACAGCGCGACCGACCGGACCGTCGTAGCGGTGTCGAACCGATCAGGGAGGTTGCCGTGCAACGGATGAAGCTCTTCGAGGTGGCGCCGCAGGGATACCAGGCCGTGTCGGGCCTGGAGAAGTACGTCCGGGCGAACGTCGATCCCACCGTGTTGGAGCTGGTCAAGGTCCGCGCGTCGATGTCGAACGGGTGCGCGTTCTGCGTGGACATGCACAGCCGCGAGGCACTGGCCAACGGCGAGTCGGACCGGCGGCTGTTCGCCGTGGCCGCCTGGCGCGAGGCCCCGTTCTTCGACGAGCGGGAGCGGGCGGCGCTGGCGCTCACCGACGCGGTGACCCGCCTCGGCGAGCACGGCGTGCCGGACGACGTGTGGGACGCCGCCGCGAAGGTCTGGTCGGAGAAGGAACTGGCCGACCTGATCCTCGCGATCGCCACAATCAACGTGTGGAATCGCATCGCGGTGACGACGCGCATGGAGCCTCCGGCCCAGGCGTGACGACCACGGCGGCAGAGGCGGCCGGTGCGCTCCAGGCGCACCGGCCGATGCTGCTCGGGCTCGCCTACCGGCTGCTCGGCAGTCGACACGACGCCGAGGACGTGCTCCAGGAGACGTACCTGCGCTGGTTGGGCGTGGACCGCTCGACGGTGGCCGAGCCCCGCCGTTACCTGTCCCGCGTGGTGACCCGGCTCGCGCTGGACCGGCTGCGGGCCCGGCAGGCGGCCCGCGAGACGTACGTCGGGCCGTGGCTGCCCGAGCCGGTGCCGACCGAGCCCTCGCCGTTCGGCCCGCTGGACCGCGCGGAGTTGCGTGACTCGCTCTCCACCGCGCTGCTGCACGTGCTGGAACGGCTCACCCCGCCGGAGCGCGCCGTGTACGTCCTGCGCACCGCGTTCGACCTGCCGTACACCGAGATCGCGGAGATCCTGGACCGGACCCCGCAGGACTGCCGTCAGCTGTACCACCGGGCGACGACCCGGGTACACCAGGAGGACCGCCGCTTCACCGCCAGCCGTCCCGAACGCGAGCGGCTGCTGGAGGCGTTCCTCGCCGCCGCCCGGAACGGGGACCTGGCGACGCTCACCCACCTGATGGCCGCGGACGTCACGGCGTGGAACGACGGTGGTGGTCGGGTCCGCTCGGCACGCAACCCGGTGCGGGGCGCGGACCGGGTCGCCCGGTACTACGCCGGGATCTACGGCCCGCGCCGGGCGTGGACGGCGCATCGGCTGGAGCTGAACGGCGAACCCGCCCTGCTGCTCGTGCGCGGCTCCGACGGTGGCCGGTACACGCTGACCGTGGCCGCGGCAGCCGGCCGGATCACCGAGGTCTACGTGGTGGGCAACCCGGAAAAGCTACCGCCGGCCGACTGAACGACGCGGCGTCAGCCCAGCTCGGGGAACCAGAGCGCGATCTCGCGCTTGGCGCTGTCCGGCGAGTCGGAGGCGTGCACTAGGTTCTCCCGGTTGGAGAGCGACAGGTCGCCCCGGATCGTGCCGGCGGCGGCCTTACGGCCGTCGGTCGCGCCGACCAGCCCACGCACCACGTCGATGACCTGGTCGCCGGAGAGGACCAGGGCGACCAGCGGGCCGCCGGTCATGAAGTCCTTCAGCGGCGGGTAGAACGCCTTGTCGACGTGCTCGGCGTAGTGCGCGTCCGCGAGCTCGGCGTCCATCGTCCGGTGCACCATCGCGTCGATCCGCAGCCCCTTGCGCTCGAAGCGGGAGAGGACCTCGCCGACCAGGCCGCGGCGGACCGCGTCGGGCTTGATCAGCACGAGGCTGCGCTCTTCCGGGCTGTTGCTGGACACGCTGGGTTCCTCCTGTACGCGCAGAACGCTTGGGCTCGGTACGGTCAGCCTAGCGACCCGGTCCCGGCGCCGGCGCGGCGGCCGGTCTTTCCTCCGGTGGCCGATCCGGCCTAGCCTGGCCCTGACCCCCGGGAGGTCCACTGTGGCGAATGGCGGGAACCGGCCCATCGCGCCGGTACGCAAGCTGATCGGCACGGTGCTCGGCACCGTGGCCACCTTCGTCGTCCTCTTCGGGCTGGGCATGACCAGCTGGGCCATCGTCGCGCTCGGCGTCGCCCTGCTGGTGCTGGCGATCGCGCTGGCCACCGTGAAGGGCGGCGGACGCACCTGGGTGGTCGGCGTGGCGCACGTGCACAGCGCCTCCGAACCACCCACCCAGTACGCGTTCGGCCGGTGTGAGCTGCAACTGGTCATCGACGCGCCCGGCCTGCCACCGCGCTCCAAGAAGATCATCGAGCCGCGGGTGCCGGTGTCCAAGTGGCCGTCGCTGGGGCAGACCCTGCCCATCCGGGTCGCGCTCGACGACCAGCGGCACGTCAAGGTCCTCTGGGACGAGGTGCCCACCCACGCCGAGACCGCCGCGGCCGTGGCGGACCTCCCGCCCGAGTTCGGCGACGTCGACGCCGTGGACGACGTGCTGATCCAGCAGGACGCCCCGCCGTGGGCGGACCGCGCGCCCGACGACGACTTCCGGGACGCGCGCGGCGGCGACCCGCTCGGCCCCGATCCGTTCCGCGATCCGCGCGGCGGTGATCCGTTCCGTGACCCACGCGGCGGCGATCCCCTGCGCGAGGACCGGTCCGGCCTCCCCGACGAGCGCGAGCCGGTGGTGGTGAGCCAGTCCCCGGGCGGTCCGGTGGTCCTCGAAGGCGTCGTCGTCGAGCAGCAGCCCGGCGCGGGCCTGCCCCGACGGGCCACTCCCGCACCCCGACCTCCGGCCGAGGAGCACTTCGAGCAGCCCGACGCCGACCCGGCCGGCCCGGGTGACGACCGCCCCACCGAGTCCGACGACGACCGCCCGGACACGCCGGCGCAGGCCCGGTCCGCGCCCGGCGCGGACCGGACGACCGAGGCCCCGCCGACGCAGCGGACCGGCCCGGTCGTGGTGGATCCGCTGGACCCGCTGGACCTGCCGCTCGACGATCCGACCCCGGTGGGAGCGGTCCGCGAGACGGTCACCGCCGAGACCCTGGACGAGGCGATCTTCGGGTACGACGGGGCGTCCGCGGCGGACCCGGCCGGCCCGATCAGTGGCGTCGGCCTGACCCTGCTGGTCACCGACCTGGCCCGGTCGCTCGGCTTCTACCGCGACATGCTCGGCTTCACCGAGGTCGACCAGGGCACCGGCAACGCGGTGCTCGCCTTCGGCGCGACCCGGCTGGTGCTGCGCGAGGTGACCGGGGCGGCCCCGATCAGCCGGCGGCTCGTGCACGTCAACCTCGAGGTCGACGACATCGAAGCGGCGTACGGGCGGCTGCGTGACTCCGGTGTCCGCTTCACGTACGCCCCGCGGGTGGTGAACCGGGGCAGCAAGCTGGAGGTGTGGGCGGCGGCCTTCCGGGACCCGGACGGCCACGGCATCGCCCTGACCCAGTGGCGCGAACGGGCCGACGCCTGACCCGTGGCCGCCCCGGGCGTCAGCCGAGGATGACCCGGCGGACGTGCAGTGCGTACGCCCAGACCAGGGCGAAGATGATGCCCAGCACGAGCAGGGACCAGTGCAGCAGCCCGGCCAGTATCAGCAGGCCCTGCAACACGGTGCCGGCGTGCCAGGCCCAGGGGCGGCGCATCATGCCGGCCAGCAGGATGGCGGCCACCGCCAGGGCCACCACCACGGCGATCGCGGCCCCGTCGAGGTCACCGCCAACCACCCGGATCGGCTGGATGGCCAGCAGCAGCACCAGCGCCTCCAGGCCGAGCGTGCCGGCGCCCAGACCCCGGACGGCCGCCTGCGGGTTCCGGAGCCCGGAGCGTCGTACCTGCCCGGCCTCCGGCTCCCCGGAGCCCGCTGCGGGTACGCCCTGGACCGGCCCGCCGGCCCCGGCGTCCGCGTCGGTCGGGTTGTCGGTGGCGCGGGGGTCGCGCTCGGGGCCGGTCATCGCTTCAGCAGCCGGCGGGCGTCGGCGACCGTGACCACCGAACCCGTCACCAGGACACCGACGCCGCTGAGCTCACCAGGTACGTCCTCCTCGGCCAGCGCGACCGCCAACTCGATCGCGTCGGGCATGTCCTCGGCCACCTCGACGCGCTCCTCGCCGAAGATCTCGGCGGCCAGGGCGGCGAGTTCCTTCGTCGGCATCGCCCGGGGCGAGCTGTTGCGGGTCACCACCACCAGGTCGGCCACCGGCTCCAACAGCTCCAGCAGGCTGCTCGCGTCCTTGTCGGCGAGGACACCCACCAGAGCGACCAGCTTGCTGAACGCGAACTCCTCCTGCAGGGCGGTCACCGTGGCGGCCATGCCGTGCGGGTTGTGCGCGCCGTCCAGCAGGACGGTCGGGGCGCTGCGGACCCGCTCCAACCGGCCCGGGGAGCTGGCCGTGGCGAACCCTTCCCGGACGGCCTCGATGTCCAACTGGCGGCGGGCCCCGGCCCCGAGGAACGCCTCGACGGCGGCCAGCGCCACCGCCGCGTTCTGCGCCTGGTGCGCCCCGTGCAGGGGGATGAACACGTCGTCGTAGACGCCGCCGAGCCCCTGCAGCTTGAGCACCTGACCACCGACGGCCACCGCCCGGCTCAGCACGCCGAACTCGGCGCCCTCGCGGGCGATGGTGGCGCCCACCTCGGCGCAGCGTTCGAGCAGCGGACGCGCGGCCTCCTCCTCCTGCGCGGCGGCGATCACGGTGGCACCCGGGTGGATGATGCCGGCCTTGGCCAGCGCGATGTCCTGGAGCGTGTCGCCGAGCCACTCGGTGTGGTCCAGGCCGATCGGAGTGATCACGCAGACGCCGGCCTGGATGACGTTCGTGGCGTCCTCGGCGCCGCCGAGCCCCACCTCGACCACGGCGATGTCGACAGGCGCGTCGGCGAACGTGGCGAACGCCAACGCGGTCGTCATGTCGAAGTACGTCAGCGGCTCGTCCGACCGCGCGTCGACCAGCTCGGCCAGCGGCTTGATCTCGCCGTACACCGTGGCGAACCGTTCTTCGCTCACCGGTTCGCCGTCCAGGCTGATCCGCTCCCGGACGGTCTCCAGGTGCGGACTCGTGTACCGGCCGGTGTGCAACCCGAACGCCCGCAGCAGCGAGTCGATCATCCGGGCGGTGGACGTCTTGCCGTTGGTGCCGGTGAGGTGGATCGACGGGTACGCCCGCTGCGGACTGCCGAGCAGGTCGAGCAGCGACTCGATGCGGTCCAGCTCGAACACCGTGCGGGTGAACCCGCGGGCGTTCAGTTCGGCTTCGGCGGCGGCGAAATCGGTACGGTCGGTCACGAGGTAAGTGTCTCCAGAGCAGCGTCGATCCGGACCAGGTCGGCCTCGGCGGTGGCGAGCCGTTCGCGGATCTTCGCGACGACCGGCTCGGGGGCCTTGCCGACGAAGGCCGGGTTGTCGAGCTTCGCCCGGGCCTGCGCGACCTCCTTCTCGGCGGCGGCGCGGTCCTTGGTCAGCCGGGCCCGCTCGGCGGCCACGTCGATCGACCCCCGGGTGTCCAACGCGACACCGACCGCGCCGGGCATGGCCAACGTCGCGCTGGCCTGGAAGTCGTCGCCGGCGGGGTCGAGGCGCACCAGCGATCGGATCAGCGGCTCGTGGGCCGCGATGCCGGCCCCGGCCAGGCCGTCCAGCCGGGCCGCGACCCGCTGCGTCGGGCGCAGCCCCTGGTCGGAACGGAACCGGCGGATCTCGGTGACGACCCGCTGCACGGCGGACAGCTCGACCTCGGCGGCGTCGTCGACAAGCGACCGGTCGGCCACCGGCCAGGCGACGGCCTGCACCGTCTCGCCGCCGGTCAGCGCGAGCCACAACTCCTCGGTGACGAACGGGATGACCGGGTGCAGCAGCCGCAGCAACTGGTCCAGGACGTGCCCGAGCACCCGACGGGTGACCTCCGCCTGTGCACCGCCCTCGGCGAGCACCGGCTTGCTCAGCTCGACGTACCAGTCGCAGACGTCGTCCCAGGCGAAGTGGTAGAGCAGGTCGCACACCTTGGCGAACTCGTACGCCTCGAACTGCTCGTCGACCTCGGCGGTGACATGCGCGAGTCGGGACAGGACCCACCGGTCGACGGTGGAGAGCTGCTCGACGGCCGGCAGGTCGCCGCTCGTGTGCGCGCCGTTCATCAGCGCGAACCGGGTGGCGTTCCAGAGCTTGTTGCAGAAGTTGCGCGAGCCCTGGCACCACTCCTCGCTGACCGGCACGTCCTGGCCGGGGTTCGCGCCCCGGGCCAGGGTGAACCGGGTGGCGTCGGCGCCGTACCTGTCGATCCAGTCCAGCGGGTCGACCACGTTGCCGAACGACTTCGACATCTTCTTGCCGAACTGGTCCCGCACCATGCCGTGCAGCGCGACCACGTCGAAGGGCGGCCGGCCGTCCATCGCGTAGAGACCGAACATCATCATCCGGGCTACCCAGAAGAACAGGATGTCGTACCCGGTGACCAGCACGCTGGTCGGATAGAACTTCGCCAGGTCCGGGGTCTCCTCCGGCCAGCCCAGGGTGGAGAACGGCCACAGCCCGCTGGAGAACCAGGTGTCCAGGACGTCCTCGTCCTGGTGCCAGCCCTCGCCGGTCGGCGGCGTCTCGTCGGGGCCGACACACACGATCTCGCCGGCAGGGCCGTACCAGACCGGGATGCGGTGCCCCCACCAGAGCTGGCGGGAGATGCACCAGTCGTGCATGTTGTCGACCCAGGCGAAGTAGCGCTTCGCCAGCTCGGCCGGCTCGATCCGCACCCGGCCGTCGCGCACCGCGTCACCGGCGGCCTGGGCGAGCGGGGCGGTGTTCACGAACCACTGCAACGACAGCCGCGGCTCGACGGTCGTCTTGCAGCGCGAACAGTGACCGACCGCGTGCACGTACGGGCGCTTCTCGGCGACGATCAGGCCCTGCTCGCGCAGCGCGGCCACGATCGCCGGCCGCGCCTCGAACCGGTCCAGCCCCTCGAACGGGCCGGGCACGGTGATGACGCCGCGCTCGTCCATCACGGTCAGCGAGGGCAGGTCGTGCCGCTGCCCGATCTCGAAGTCGTTCGGATCGTGGGCGGGGGTGACCTTGACCATGCCGGTGCCGAAGGACGGGTCGACGTGCGCGTCGGCGACGATCGGGATCCGCCGGCCGGTGAGCGGCAGCTCGACCTCGGTGCCGATGAGGTGCTGGTAGCGCTCGTCGTCGGGGTGCACCGCCACGGCGGTGTCACCGAGCATCGTCTCGGCCCGGGTGGTGGCCACCACGACCTCGTCGCTGTAGCGGATGGAGATCAGCTCACCGTCGTCGTCGGTGTGCTCGACCTCGATGTCCGACAGCGCTGTCAGGCAGCGCGGGCACCAGTTGATGATCCGGTTGGCCCGGTAGATGAGGCCGTCGTCGAAGAGCTTCTTGAAGATCGTCTGGACCGCCCGGCTGAGGCCGGCGTCCATGGTGAAGCGCTCCCGGTCCCAGTCGACGGAGTCGCCGAGGCGGCGCATCTGGCCGAGGATCTTGCCGCCGGACTCGGCCTTCCACTGCCAGACCCGCTCGACGAACTTCTCCCGACCCAGGTCGTGCCGGGACAGGCCCTCGGCGGCGAGCTGACGCTCGACCAGGTTCTGGGTGGCGATGCCCGCGTGGTCCATGCCGGGCAGCCAGAGCGCCTCGAAGCCCTGCATCCGCTTACGCCGGGTCAGGGCGTCCATCAGCGTGTGCTCGAACGCGTGGCCCATGTGCAGCGACCCGGTGACGTTCGGCGGCGGAATGACGATGGTGAAGGGGGGCTTGTCGCTGTCGGCGGAGGCCCGGAAGTGCCCAGCGGCTACCCACTGCTCGTACCGTCGCTGCTCTACCTCGCCGGGCTGGTACTGGCCGGCAAGGGTCGGAACGTCGGGGCGTCGGGCATCCAGTCTCTCGGTCACCTGACAAGTCTACGAAGGGCTTCCGCGGACCTGACGTGCGCCACCTGTCGTTCGCGTACGGTGTCGGCTATGTCCGACGCACATCTCACCGACCGGTCGCTCGACCACGGCCCTGAGCCGGTCGAACTGACCGAGGAGCCGATCCAGCTGAGCACGCGGGACACCGGCGGCGACCCCGACGAGCGCTCCGGAGGCTGGTCCCGCCGTCGCAAGATCGGCTGGACGGTCGCGCTGGTCGTCGGTCTCGCGGGCGCGGGTGTGCTGGGGGTCGGCGGGTGGCGTGTGGCCCAGCAGAAGGACACCCGGCTGACCTCGCCCGATCAGGTGGCGGGGTTGACCCGGGACGACAGCGAGCGGGCCAAGAGCACGGCGGACTACCTGCGCAGCGGCCTGGCCGCCGACATCGACCTGGACCGCAGCTTCGGGACCGTCTACCGCGACCCCGCGGACGACAAGCGGTCGGTCCTGGTCTTCGGCGGCACCACCCTGCTCTGGCAGCCCGAACGCGACCTGGACAGCCTCTTCGGCCTGATGTCCGACGAGACGGGTGCGGTCACCGGACTGCGCGAGGTGGACGCCGGCGAACTGGGTGGCGTCATGAAGTGCGGCAGTACGAGTGGTGAGGGCGGCGACTTCGCGGTGTGCGGCTGGGCCGACCACGGCAGCGTCGTGATGGCGATGTTCCCCGGCAGGTCGGTGACCGACGCCGGCGCCCTGCTCCGCGACCTCCGCACCGACATGCAAACCCGCAACTAGATCGCCGAGCCGCCCACCGGACCCCGGCCTGTCGTGATCGAGACGACGTCGCCGATGTGGGGGTGTCCCGCTGGCCTGACCGGCCGATGTCGCCGATCTGGAGTCGATCACCGACGGATCGCGCCTTCGCCAACTCCACCCCTGCCTCCGCGAGTGCCGGCACCTGGCGCAAGCGCCCAACCCCCCCGCCACCGCCACGCCCGCCCTCTCGCCCTCTCGCCCTCTCGCCCTCTCGCCCTCTCGCCCTCTCGCCCTCTCGCCCTCTCGCCGGGGTGATCATGAAGTTATTGCCATGACACGCCGGTGCCGGTGGCAATAACTTCATGATCACCCCGCGGGTCGCGCAGTGCGAGGCGCGCGGGCCCGGGGATGGGGCCGGCGCGGGTTGAAGGGCCCGCACGGTTTTGGGCGGGAATGCAGAAAAGGCCACCCCAACGGGGGTGGCCTTTTCTGGAAGATTGTCCGGCGGTGTCCTACTCTCCCACACCCTCACGAGTGCAGTACCATCGGCGCTGGAGGGCTTAGCTTCCGGGTTCGGAATGTAACCGGGCGTTTCCCCTCCGCCATGACCGCCGTAACTCTATGAACATATCAACCAACCCGGCACAACACTCACGGGTGGGTGTTTGTTCAGAGTTGCACAGTGGACGCGTAGCAGCTTAGTAGTCAAGTCCTCGGCCTATTAGTACCGGTCAACTGAACCCGTTACCGGGCTTACATTTCCGGCCTATCAACCCAGTCGTCTAGCTGGGGGCCTTACCCCACCAAAGGTGGGTGGGATACCTCATCTTGAAGCAGGCTTCCCGCTTAGATGCTTTCAGCGGTTATCCCTTCCGAACGTAGCTAACCAGCCGTGCCCCTGGCGGGACAACTGGCACACCAGAGGTTCGTCCGTCCCGGTCCTCTCGTACTAGGGACAGCCCTTCTCAAGTATCCTACGCGCACGGCGGATAGGGACCGAACTGTCTCACGACGTTCTAAACCCAGCTCGCGTACCGCTTTAATGGGCGAACAGCCCAACCCTTGGGACCTGCTACAGCCCCAGGATGCGACGAGCCGACATCGAGGTGCCAAACCATCCCGTCGATATGGACTCTTGGGGAAGATCAGCCTGTTATCCCCGGGGTACCTTTTATCCGTTGAGCGACACCGCTTCCACTCGCAAGTGCCGGATCACTAGTCCCGACTTTCGTCCCTGCTCGACCTGTCAGTCTCACAGTCAAGCTCCCTTGTGTACTTGCACTCAACACCTGATTGCCAACCAGGCTGAGGGAACCTTTGGGCGCCTCCGTTACCCTTTAGGAGGCAACCGCCCCAGTTAAACTACCCACCAGACACTGTCCCTGAACCGGATAACGGTCCGAAGTTAGATACCCAAATCAACCAGAGTGGTATTTCAAGATTGCCTCCACCCATACTGGCGTATGAGCTTCACCGGCTCCCACCTATCCTACACAAGCTAACTCAAGTACCAATGTCAAGCTATAGTAAAGGTCCCGGGGTCTTTCCGTCCTGCCGCGCGTAACGAGCATCTTTACTCGTACTGCAATTTCGCCGGGCCTGTGGTTGAGACAGTGGGGAAGTCGTTACGCCATTCGTGCAGGTCGGAACTTACCCGACAAGGAATTTCGCTACCTTAGGATGGTTATAGTTACCACCGCCGTTTACTGGCGCTTAAGTTCTCCGCTTCGCCCCAAAAGAGCTAACAGGTCCCCTTAACGTTCCAGCACCGGGCAGGCGTCAGTCCATATACATCGAATTACTTCTTCGCATGGACCTGTGTTTTTAGTAAACAGTCGCTTCCCCCTGCTCTCTGCGGCCATACAACGCTCCACCCGCGCGGGGCTTCACGTCTCCGGCCCCCCTTCTCCCTAAGTTACGGGGGCAATTTGCCGAGTTCCTTAACCACAGTTCGCCCGATCGCCTCGGTATTCTCTACCTGACCACCTGTGTCGGTTTGGGGTACGGGCCGCTAAGAACTCGCTAGAGGCTTTTCTCGGCAGCATAGGATCACTGACTTCACCTGAATCGGCTCGGCATCACGTCTCAGCCCCATGGTGTGCGGATTTGCCTACACACCGGCCTACACGCTTACCCCGGCACAACCACCGGCCGGGCTCAGCTACCTTCCTGCGTCACCCCATCGCTTGACTACTACCCGCCAGGTTCCCACGCTCCCCACCATCCGTCCGAAGACATCAGCTGGTTCGGGTGGTTAGCACAACGAGGTTCATCAGGGACGCTCTTTCGCGGGTACGGGAATATCAACCCGTTGTCCATCGACTACGCCTCTCGGCCTCGCCTTAGGTCCCGACTCACCCAGGGCGGATTAGCCTGGCCCTGGAACCCTTGGTCATCCGGCGGAAGGGTTTCTCACCCTTCTTTCGCTACTCATGCCTGCATTCTCACTCGTGCCGCGTCCACAACTGGGTCACCCCGCTGCTTCACCCCCGGCACGACGCTCCCCTACCCATCCACACACCTGCACGGCACATCAAGGCGCCGCGAAGTAAAAATGTGAATGCCACAGCTTCGGCGGTGTGCTTGAGCCCCGCTACATTGTCGGCGCGGAACCACTTGACCAGTGAGCTATTACGCACTCTTTAAAGGGTGGCTGCTTCTAAGCCAACCTCCTGGTTGTCTATGCGACCCCACATCCTTTTCCACTTAGCACACGCTTAGGGGCCTTAGCTGGTGATCTGGGCTGTTTCCCTCTCGACTACGAAGCTTATCCCCCGCAGTCTCACTGCCGCGCTCTCACTTACCGGCATTCGGAGTTTGGCTGATTTCGGTAAGCTTGTGGGCCCCCTAGACCATCCAGTGCTCTACCTCCGGCAAGAAACACGCGACGCTGCACCTAAATGCATTTCGGGGAGAACCAGCTATCACGGAGTTTGATTGGCCTTTCACCCCTAACCACAGGTCATCCCCCAACTTTTCAACGTTGGTGGGTTCGGCCCTCCACGCGGTCTTACCCGCGCTTCAGCCTGCCCATGGCTAGATCACTCCGCTTCGGGTCTAGAGCATGCGACTACGATCGCCCTATTCAGACTCGCTTTCGCTACGGCTCCCCCACACGGGTTAACCTCGCCACATGCCACTAACTCGCAGGCTCATTCTTCAAAAGGCACGCCGTCACCCCGCAAGGCTCCGACGGATTGTAGGCGAACGGTTTCAGGTACTATTTCACTCCCCTCCCGGGGTACTTTTCACCATTCCCTCACGGTACTCGTCCGCTATCGGTCACCAGGAAGTATTTAGGCTTACCAGGTGGTCCTGGCAGATTCACGGCAGATTTCAGGGGTCCGCCGCTACTCGGGAACACCCACAGAAGACCAGCCACTTTCACCTACCGGACTATCACCGCCTACGGTTGGCTTTTCCACACCATTCGGCTAGCAGCTGGCTTTATAACTCCTCGAGCGCATGTCAGTACACTCAGCGGGGTCCCACAACCCCGACCACGCAACCCCTGACAGGTATCACACGCAGCCGGTTTAGCCTCAATCCGCTTTCGCTCGCCACTACTCACGGAATCACTAAATTGTTTTCTCTTCCTACGGGTACTGAGATGTTTCACTTCCCCGCGTTCCCTCCACACACCCTATGTGTTCAGGTGTGGGTGACACCACATGACTGGTGCCAGGTTTCCCCATTCGGACACCCTGGGATCACAGCTCGGTTGACAGCTCCCCCAGGCCTATCGCGGCCTCCCACGTCCTTCATCGGCTCCTGGTGCCAAGGCATCCACCGTTCGCCCTTGACAACTTGACCACAAAGATGCTCGCGTCCACTGTGCAATTCTCAACAAACAACCAACCCACAACCCACAAGCCCCACACCAGCAACCACACCCCACAGGGCGCCATCCGGTATGCGAGACCAGGCCATGCCTGGCAGACTCCCGAGATCATCAACCTCGGATCAGTCTCTGAAAGACAACCACCGGTTGTTCTTTCAGGACCCAACAGGGTGCTTACATTCTTCCTCAGCCGCACCAGAATCATGTCCGTTCCCACCACCGAAGTGGCTGTACTAGGTGATCCCGGCCGTTGCCGAGGACAAACTTGCCAGTGTCTCCGCCATTGAGCACCCCACCACCACATTCGGGCAGTGCGGGCTCCTTACCGACTTTCGTCGGAAGGTGCTCCTTAGAAAGGAGGTGATCCAGCCGCACCTTCCGGTACGGCTACCTTGTTACGACTTCGTCCCAATCGCCAGCCCCACCTTCGACGGCTCCCTCCACAAGGGTTGGGCCACCGGCTTCGGGTGTTGCCGACTTTCGTGACGTGACGGGCGGTGTGTACAAGGCCCGGGAACGTATTCACCGCAGCGTTGCTGATCTGCGATTACTAGCGACTCCGACTTCACGGGGTCGAGTTGCAGACCCCGATCCGAACTGAGACCGGCTTTTTGGGATTCGCTCCACCTCACGGTATCGCAGCCCATTGTACCGGCCATTGTAGCATGCGTGAAGCCCTGGACATAAGGGGCATGATGACTTGACGTCATCCCCACCTTCCTCCGAGTTGACCCCGGCAGTCTTCGATGAGTCCCCGCCATAACGCGCTGGCAACATCGAACGAGGGTTGCGCTCGTTGCGGGACTTAACCCAACATCTCACGACACGAGCTGACGACAGCCATGCACCACCTGTGACCGCCCCCGAAGGACCCCCCATCTCTGGAGGTTTTGCGGCCATGTCAAACCCAGGTAAGGTTCTTCGCGTTGCATCGAATTAATCCGCATGCTCCGCCGCTTGTGCGGGCCCCCGTCAATTCCTTTGAGTTTTAGCCTTGCGGCCGTACTCCCCAGGCGGGGCGCTTAATGCGTTAGCTGCGGCACAGGGAACCGGAGAGGCCCCCCACACCTAGCGCCCAACGTTTACAGCGTGGACTACCAGGGTATCTAATCCTGTTCGCTCCCCACGCTTTCGCTCCTCAGCGTCAGTATCGGCCCAGAGACCCGCCTTCGCCACCGGTGTTCCTCCTGATATCTGCGCATTTCACCGCTACACCAGGAATTCCAGTCTCCCCTACCGAACTCTAGCCTGCCCGTATCGACCGCAGGCTTGGGGTTGAGCCCCAAGTTTTCACGGTCGACGCGACAAGCCGCCTACGAGCTCTTTACGCCCAATAAATCCGGACAACGCTCGCGCCCTACGTCTTACCGCGGCTGCTGGCACGTAGTTGGCCGGCGCTTCTTCTGCAGGTACCGTCACTTCCGCTTCGTCCCTGCTGAAAGAGGTTTACAACCCGAAGGCCGTCATCCCTCACGCGGCGTCGCTGCATCAGGCTTCCGCCCATTGTGCAATATTCCCCACTGCTGCCTCCCGTAGGAGTCTGGGCCGTGTCTCAGTCCCAGTGTGGCCGGTCGCCCTCTCAGGCCGGCTACCCGTCGTCGCCTTGGTAGGCCATCACCCCACCAACAAGCTGATAGGCCGCGAGCCCATCCCAAGCCGAAAAACTTTCCACCCCCAGCCATGCGGCCAGAAGTAATATTCGGTATTAGCCCCCGTTTCCGAGGGTTATCCCAAAGCTTGGGGCAGGTTGCTCACGTGTTACTCACCCGTTCGCCGCTCGAGTACCCCGAAGGGCCTTTCCGCTCGACTTGCATGTGTTAAGCACGCCGCCAGCGTTCGTCCTGAGCCAGGATCAAACTCTCCAACAAAAACTTGTCGAACAGTCATCCCGACAACAAAATGTTGCCAAAGGAATCCCAACCAACAACCCACCAAAGCAGGCTGCCAGTCCGGGGTATAAATCATAATTGGCACTGGCTTTACAAGCACCCTGTTGAGTTCTCAAAGAACAACCACACACCGATCAGAAGCCCCACATTCCGTGGAACCCCGTTTCGGGGCAACCGCTCAAACCTACTTGGTCGAACTTGCATTGTCAACCTCGTATTCGAGGCGATCAATCTGGTTCGTCCGGACCCACGATGACGCACGCCGTATCCGGCGGTCGTTACTGTCGTGGGAAGCCGCAGACCGGCCGATCGCCGCTTCGCGGCTCTCCGCCCGGCTCCTGCCGGCTTCAGCACTCTACCCGGTCGGCTTCGCGTCCGCAACCCCGTCTCCGAGGTGTTTCGCACCGCCCGATCTCAGTCTCGCTCGGCGTCTCCGCCACGAGCCTGGCGCCCGCTCTCGGCCGGTTTGTCCGGCCTCCCTCGTGCAGAGAGAAAGTTACGCGGACGGCCCGGAGAAGGCAAATCAGGGTTCATCACTGGTTCGGGGCGAGCCGATCGGCGCGGTGTGCGCCGTGGTCGGCGACGCGACGCGCGTCGACGTGCCAGAGTGTCAGTCATGGATGAGTCCGGGCTGAAAACCGCGGTGTTCGCCGAGGAAGCACTGCTCGGCGTCCTGCTGCCGTTCTGGCAACTGGTGATCGGCGCGGTCGTGCTGGTGGTCCTGGTCTTCTCGGTAGGCCGACTGGCCCGGCGGGGCCGATCCCGGATGACCACCGCCCTGCTGGTCACCGCCGCCGTCATCGCCGGCCTCGCGACGATCGGCGTTCTGCTCGAGGGCTGAGTCTCAGAGCCGGCGGTTGGCGAGGCTCGGCAGCTCGGCCCGGATCACGGCGAGCCGGTCGAGGTCGAGGTCGGCGACGGCCACCCCAGGCCCGTCGGGCAGTTGGGTCAGGATCGTCCCCCACGGGTCGACCACCATGCTGCGCCCGAAGCAGGTGCGGCCCGGCTCGTGGTCACCGGTCTGACCGGCCGCCGCCACGAAGCACTGGTTCTCGATGGCCCGCGCCCGCAGCAGAACCTCCCAGTGATCCCGCCCGGTGTGCATCATGAACGCCGCCGGCACCACCAGGAGCTGGGCGCCGCCCTCGGTGGCGAGCCGCCGGTACAGCTCCGGGAAGCGCAGGTCGTAGCAGATCGACAGCCCGACCCGAAGACCCTCCACGTCCACCACGACGGGCTGACTGCCGGGCGCGACGGTCTCCGACTCCCGGTAGGAGACGCGGCCGGGGATCTCCACGTCGTACAGGTGGATTTTGCGGTAGCTGGCGGCCAGGCTGCCGGTGCGGTCGAAGACCAGCGACGTGTTCCAGGTGTGCGCCGGGTCGGGGCCGGCCTCGTGGAACGAGCCGGCCAACACCCACATGCCCAACCGCCGCGCGACGCCCGCGAAGAAGCTGCCCACCTCACCGTCGACCGGCTCCGGCTCGGGCAGTCCGGCCTCGGGGCCGAGATAGTCGACGTACTCGGGAAGGATGGCCAGGTCCGCGCCGCCGGCGGCGGCGCGTTCCAGCAGCAGCTCCGCGGCGGCCAGGTTGGCCTTGCGGTCGTCCCGGGCGTTGAGCTGGCAGACGGCGACGCGCATGAGCCCAGAGTACGACCGGACAGGCCGGTGTGGACAGCCTCAGATGCTGGCCAGCACCAGCGCGCCCGCGGCGAACCCGAGGCCGGCGAATTGGACCGGCCGGAGCCGTTCGCGGTCGACGGCGAGCGCGAGCAGCACCGTGCTGGCGGGGTAGAGCGCCGCGATCGCCGCCACGATGCTGAGGTGTCCACGGGCGGCGGCGGCCAGGAAGAGCGCGTTGGCGGCGCTGTCGAGGAGGCCGGCGACGGCCGCCCAGCCCAGCACCCGTCGTCCGAGCCGCAGCCGCACCCCGGTGCCGGCGGCGAGGAGCAGGCCGAACGCGATCGAGCTGGCCCGGACCGCCGCCACCGGCCACATGCCCGCGTCCTCGCTGGCCTGTCCGAGCAGGGTGAAGAAGACGCCGAAGAGCGCGCCGGCCGCGAGGGCGAGCCCGACCAGTCGGGCGGGGACGCTCCGGCGGCCGCCGCCCTCGCCGAGGCTGACCAGGGCGATCGCGACCACCGCGAGGCCGGCGCCGGTGAGCGCCGGGGCGCCGGGGAAGGTCGAGGTGAACAGGCCCGCGACGATCGGCACCACGGCGGCGGTGATCGCGGTGACCGGTGCCACCACGGCCATCATCCCGCCGGAGAGTGCCCGGTAGAGCAGCACGATGCCGCCGGCGCCCGCTACCCCCGCGCAGAGTCCCCAGGCGATGTCGGTGGCGGTCGGTGACCCCGGCACCACGAGCACCAGAGCGACCAGCAGCGGGACGCTCAGCAACTGGGAGACCACGGTCACCGCGATCGGGTCGGCGCGGCGGGACGCCTTGCCGCCGGAGAAGTCGGCGGTGCCGAACGCGACTGCGGACACCGCTGCCAGGAGAATGGAGAACATAGCACTGTCGTACCACAATAGTGACCGTGAAGGATAGTTTGATGACCGACGCAGGTGACCGGGTCAGTGCCGTGACAGCCGCGGTGGCCCGACAGGTACGGGAGCTGCGCGCCGCCCGCGGCTGGTCCTTCGAGGAGCTGGCCGGCCGGTCCGGGGTGAGCAAGGCGATGCTGGTGCAGATCGAGAACTCGCGCACCAACCCCAGCGTCGGCACACTGTGCCGGGTCGCCGACGCGTTCGGCGTCAACATCGCCCGGCTGCTCGAGCCCGACGAGGAGCAGACCGTACGGATCAGCTCCACGGCCGAGGCGCCCGTGCTCTGGCAGGGCGAGCACGGCGGCACCGGCCACCTGCTCAGCGGGCTCGGCGAGCCCGACCTCGTCGAGCTGTGGGACTGGCGGCTGGAACCCGGAGAGCGACACCGCTCGGCCGACCATCCCCGGGGTACCCGGGAGGTGCTGCACGTCCTCGCCGGAACGGTGGTCGTCCGCGTGGACGGGCAGGATCACACCGTACGGGCCGGGGAGACCATCGAGTTCCACGCCGACCGGGAGCACGGCTACCGCAACGACGCCGACGAACCAGCTCGGCTGATGATGGTGACGGTCACCCCGTCGGGCGAGTGGGACCGCCGTACACGGTCACGCCGGCCGCGTCAGTGACGAACGGCCGGCGTGACGTGGAGCGGTTCAGGCCGACTTCTCCTCGCGGTCCCGCCGGGCCCTACGGCCGGTGAACTCGCGCGGAACGATCGTCGGGTTGACGTTCTCCAGGACGACCTCGCGGGTGATCAGCACCCGGGCGGCGTCCGGGTTGCTCGGCACCTCGTACATCGCGGAGAGCAGGACCTCCTCGATGATGGCCCGCAGACCACGGGCGCCGGTGCCCCGCAGCATGGCCTGGTCGGCGATGGCCTCCAGCGCCGCCTCGTCGAACTCCAGCTCGACGCCGTCCAGTTCGAACAGACGCTGGTACTGCCGGACCAGGGCGTTACGCGGCTCGGTGAGGATGCGCACCAGGGCGCTCCGGTCCAGGCTGCGCACGTTGGTGATCACGGGGAGCCGGCCGACGAACTCGGGGATGAGCCCGAACTTGAGCATGTCCTCCGGCATGACCTGGCTGAAGATGTCATCGGTCGACCGCTCGGACACCGACCGCAGCCGGGCACCGAAGCCGGTGCCGCCCTGGCCGGTGCGGGACTCGATGATCTGGTCGAGGCCGGCGAACGCGCCACCGCAGATGAACAGCACGTTCGTGGTGTCGATCTGGATGAACTCCTGGTGGGGGTGCTTGCGACCGCCCTGCGGCGGGACGTTGGCGACCGTGCCCTCGAGCATCTTGAGCAGGGCCTGCTGCACACCCTCGCCGGAGACGTCCCGGGTGATCGACGGGTTCTCCGACTTACGGGCGATCTTGTCGACCTCGTCGATGTAGATGATGCCGGTCTCGGCGCGCTTGATGTCGTAGTCGGCGGCCTGGATCAGCTTGAGGAGGATGTTCTCCACGTCCTCGCCGACGTAGCCCGCCTCGGTCAGCGCCGTGGCGTCGGCGATCGCGAACGGGACGTTCAGCATCCGGGCGAGGGTCTGCGCCAGGTGGGTCTTGCCGCACCCGGTCGGGCCGAGCAGCAGGATGTTGGACTTCGCCAGCTCGACGGCGTCACTGCCGGAGCCCGGCGCGCCGGCCGCCTCGGCCTGGATGCGCTTGTAGTGGTTGTAGACCGCGACGGCGAGCGCCTTCTTGGCCTGGTCCTGCCCCACGACGTAGTTGTCGAGGAACTGGCAGATCTCCATCGGCTTGGGAAGCTCTTCCCACTTCACCTCGCCGGACTCGGCCAACTCCTCTTCGATGATCTCGTTACAGAGATCGATGCACTCGTCGCAGATGTAGACCCCGGGGCCCGCAATGAGCTTCTTGACCTGCTTCTGCGACTTACCGCAGAAGGAGCATTTCAGTAGGTCGCCGCCGTCACCGATCCGTGCCACCTACGTTCTCCCTGCACTCGTCGGCCGGAGACCCGGCCCTGACCTGCGGACGCTGCGCGCCGCCCGGCTTGGTTCACTTCGTCGACCCGACCGGCGAAGCGGTACGGACCCGACGTTACCCGCTGGCGGGGCATTCTCCGACCCCCAAAACGGGTGTGTCAGAGGCCGGCCGGGAACTTCACGCCCCGGCCAACCTCTGACCCGGTACAGCTCAGCTGGCGGAGTGGGTCGCCAGCAGACCCTTCTTCCGGCTGGTCAGAATCGTGTCGACCAGCCCGTACTCCTTGGACTCCTCGGCCGTCATGATCTTGTCACGGTCGATGTCCTTGCGGACCTGCTCGATGGGACGGTTGCAGTGGCGGGACAGCATGTCCTCCAGCTGCGTCCGCATCCGCAGGATCTCCCGGGCCTGGATCTCGATGTCCGAGCCCTGCCCGTAGCCGCCCTCGGTGGCCGGCTGGTGGATGATGATCCGCGAGTTCGGCAGCGCCATCCGCTTGCCCGGGGTGCCCGCCGACAGCAACACGGCCGCGGCGCTGGCCGCCTGCCCGAGGCAGACCGTCTGGATGTCGGGGCGGACGTACTGCATGGTGTCGTAGATCGCCGTCATCGCGGTGAACGAGCCACCCGGCGAGTTGATGTACATGATGATGTCGCGGTCCGGGTCGGTGCCCTCCAGCGTCAGCAGCTGGGCCATCACGTCGTTGGCCGACGCGTCGTCCACCTGGACGCCGAGGAAGATGATCCGGTCCTCGAAGAGCTTGTTGTACGGGTTCGACTCCTTGACCCCGTACGACGTGCGCTCGACGAACGACGGCAGCACGTAGCGGTTGTGCACGGCCGCGAACTGGGGCGGCAGGCTCAGGTCGGTCATCGTCAGCTCCTCAGCTCAGGGTCCCGGCGCCATCCGGAACCTGAGCGGCCCCGATGATCACCTTGTCGATGAAGCCGTAGTCCATGGCCTCCTGGGCGGTGAACCAACGGTCCCGGTCCGAGTCCGCCTCGATCTGCGACTGGTCTTGGCCGGTGTGGTGCGCGACCCGCTCCTGGAACATCCGCTTCGTGTAGAGCATCTGCTCCGCCTGGATGGCGATGTCGGACGCCGTGCCGCCCAGACCACCGGACGGCTGGTGCATCATGATCCGGGCGTGCGGCAGGGCGTAGCGCTTGCCCTTGGTGCCCGCGCAGAGCAGCAGCTGACCCATCGAGGCCGCCATGCCCATCGCCACGGTCGACACGTCGTTGTCGATGAACTGCATGGTGTCGTAGATCGCCATGCCCGAGTAGACCGAGCCACCCGGCGAGTTGATCCACAGGTTGATGTCGCGGTCCGGGTCCTCCGCGGCGAGCAGCAGCAGCTGCGCGCAGATGCGGTTGGCGACCTGGTCGGTCACCTCACTGCCCAGGAAGATGATGCGCTCCTTGAGCAACCGGTTGTAGACCGAGTCGTCGAGGTTGCCAATGGAGTCGCCACCGCGCGCGTCAATCGCCCGGAGCGACTTCTTGGGGATGTGCATGTCGGTCATGGCAGCCCTTCGCTCTCCGTACCGTCTTTCCCGACACTAACCGCTGTGCGGGGCGGCAGAGTCCCGGTCGGGGCACTGTTCGCTCTCAGCGCAGTCGCGTCGGGGCGTACCCGGAAAAGGGTTTGGCCGCCGTGCACCGCGCAGCGGCGGACGGCGGCCGCACCCGACGATCAGTGCTCGTGGTTGTGCTCGGCCTCGTTGGCGGCGCGCAGCGCGTCCAGGGTGACCGGGTTTCCGGCCGAGTCCTTGATCGTGATGCGCTCCATGACGGCCGCGAGCGCCTTGCCACGCCGCACGTCACCGAAGACCGCGGCGGCGGCGCCGGAGCGCACCAGCTGGTCGTAGTACTGCTGCGGGGCCATCCCGGCGCGCTGCGCCCGGTGCACGATCTCGTGCCCGAACTCGTCGTCGGAGACCTGCACGTCCTCCGCGTCGGCCAGCGTGTCGAGCAGGAGCTGCACCTTGACGCCCTCGGTGGCCGCCTCGGTCAGCTCGGTGTCGATCTGCTCCTCGGTCTTCTCCTCGGCCGCGAGGTATTCCTCCAGGGAGGCGCCGATCCGCTCGAGCTGGTCGACCATCGCCTGCTTGCGGCTGGCGACCTCCTCGCGCACCACGCCCTCCGGCGCCGGCACCTCGGCGGCCTCGACCAGCTGCGCCAGCGCCTTGTCGCGGGCGGCGTAGATCTGCTCGACCTGCTTGCCCTGGGTGACCCGGGCCCGCAGGTCGCCGCGCAGCTCCTCGATCGTGTCGAACTCGCTGGCCATCTGCGCGAACTCGTCGTTCAGCTCCGGCAGCTCCTTCTCCTTGACCGTGCGCACGGTCACCGCCACGTCGGCGTCGCGGCCGGCGAAGTCGCCGCCCACGAGCTGGGTGGTGAAGGTGGTGCTGTCACCGGCGGCGAGGCCGACCACAGCCTCGTCCAGGCCCGGCAGGAGCTGCTTGCTGCCCACCTCGTGGGAGATGTTGCTGGCCTGACCGCCCGGCACGTCCTCGCCGTCGACGGTGGCGTTCAGGTCGATCTGCACGTAGTCGCCCTCGGCGGCGGCCCGCTCGACCGTCTTGAGGGTGGCGAACCGCTCCCGCAGGTTCTTGACCTGCTCGTCGATCTCGCTGTCGTCGATCTGCAGCTCGTCGACGGTCACCTCGATGGTCGAGGCGTCCGGGATGGTGATCTCCGGGCGGACGTCGACCTCGGCGGTGAAGTTCAGCGAGTCACCGTCGTTGAACTCGGTGATCTCGACCTCGGGACGCCCCAGCGTCTTCAGGTCGTGCTCGCGCACCGCGGCCATGATGTTCTCCGGGATGGCCTCCTGGACCGCCTCGTTGAGGACGGTGCCCCGGCCCACCCGCTGGTCGATCACCGCGGTCGGCACCTTGCCCCGGCGGAAGCCCGGGACCTGGACCTGCGAACCGATCTCCCGGTACGCCTTCTTGAGGCTCGGCTCGAGCTCGACGAACGGCACCTCGATGGCGAGCCGCACGCGCGTCGGGCTCAGAGTCTCGACGGTGCTCTTCACAGGCGTACTCCTTGACGGATCTGGGTTTGATTCTGGGCCTTCGATTGGCCCATCGAGTGTAGGCGAGCCGGCAGGGCCGGCTCGCAGCGCCCGGGGCGACCCGGACGCGGACGACAGTCGGGGTGGCGGGATTTGAACCCACGGCCCCTCGCTCCCAAAGCGAGTGCGCTACCAAGCTGCGCCACACCCCGTGGCGACGTGCAGTCTATGCCGTCGCCGCGCCTCAGGCAGTGCCGGGGCGTCCGTCACCCGGACAGATCACCCATCCCGCCCCATCCTGCCCGTCAAGATCCGCGCGCGCCGCGCGCCGCAAGATCCGCCCGCGACGCGCGCCGCAAGATCCGCGCAACATCGCGGAAACTGCGGCTTCCCGGCGCGGGGATGCCACAACTTCGGTGTTGTTGTGCGGATCTTGAGGGGCGTCGCGCGACGTCGCGACGACACGACGCCGCGGGGGCGGCGGCGCGGTCGCGCGCCCACGACCGGCATTGGGTACGCTGTCCGCGCGCCCCGTTCCGGCGGGGCCGAGCGCGGGCGTAGCTCAATGGCAGAGCTTCAGTCTTCCAAACTGACGGTGCGGGTTCGATTCCCGTCGCCCGCTCCAGCAACAACGGCCCAGGCAGACCGCATGATCGCGGCGCCTGGGCCGCTCGCTTCTCCCCCCGCCCGATCGGCACGAGATACGGCGCAACATCATCAACCGGGCAGCTTCGCGGCGAGCAATGTCGTGGTGCTACGAGACGTCGAACAGTCGTAGGCCGTCGTACTCGGCGAAGTCGGCGTAGTCCTTGCCGTTGAAGGTCGCCAGCGGCAGCCGGTCGACCAGGCAGCAGGCCGCGATCCAGGAGTCGTTCGTCGGCCGGGGCCGCCCCCGGTGCTGCGCCCGCGCCTGAAGCTGGCCCCAGGTCGTCGCCACCGAATCGTCGAAGGGCAGCAGGACCACGGCGGATCGCCACTGCGCCAGGTCAGCCAGCTTGCGCGGCCCCCAACTCCGCAGGACGGTCCACTTGGTCAGTTCGCCGAGCGTGACGAACGTGATGCACAAGGTCCTACCGGCGAGCCGGGCACGAAGTCGATCATGCAGACGGCCGCGCAGGATCGCCGACGCGACGTCGGTATCCAGGACGACCAGGCTCACGCGGCGCTGGCCCGCCGAGAGGCGTACAGATCAGCGAGGAATTCGTCCAACTCTTCGTCGGACTCGAACAGGTCCGGCCGGGCCAGGTCGTCGACGGAGGCGACCGGTCGCACACCCTGCCGGCGGGCCAACTCCTCGGCGGGCACATGCTCAGCGGTCGGCCACTCGGGCATTCGCTCGGCGCCGCTCGACATCACGACCCACCTCCTCCATCACACACCGCCACTCATTGTCGCACGGTCAGTACCGGCAGCGCCGTCACTCGGCGCCTCGTGGACGCTCACGGCGGCGCGGTGGTGGCGGGGCGTCTCCACCTCGTCGAGCAGCGCGACCGCGAAGTCCGGGTAGCTGATCCGGCTGGCCGGGTCACCGTGCTCGGCGAACCGGTAGCGGCCGGTACGCGTGCCGCCGTGGTCGAAGTCGCCGGCGGGTGCCACGTACGCCCAGTCGAGGTCGCAGGCCCGGAGCTCGTCCAGGCCCGCCGCGTGGCCGAGGTAGAAGGAGCGGTACTCGTCGGGGTAGCCGGGCTCGTCCATCAGGGCGACGCCGGACGCGCCGGGCATGATCGAGGCGAGGCCGACGACCAGCAGGCGGCGTACGCCCGCCTCCGCGAGGCCGGTGGCCAGGGCGCGGGACGAGGTCGAGAAGAAGTCGTGCGGTGGCCGGGACAGGTCGACGGCGGCACTGATCGCGGCGTCCTGCCCGACGGCCGCGTGTGCGACGCTCGCGGCGTCCGTGACGTCACCGGGCACCAGGTGCGCGTCGACCAGGCCGGCGTGGGCCGCCGGGTCGCGCACCACGGCGGTGACCCGGTGGCCGCGTCGGTGCGCCTCGGCGACGGCCTGCCGCCCGGCCCGGCCGCCCGCGCCGAAAACCACGATGTTCATGCCGAACGCCTTTCCCCAGGGCCGGAGCCCGTGCGCCCGGCCGGTTCGGCGACGCTATCGCCGGGCCTGGTTACCACCGGGATACCAGCTACCGTCGGACCATGAGGCAACCCCTGCCCGCCGACATGTTCGACGAGCTGTGCCCCTCCTCGCTCAATCCGATCCGGTTCGGTGACAAGTGGGCGGCGCTCATCATCCGCTGCCTGGAACACGGGCCGCGCCGGTTCTCCGAGCTGCGCGTGCCGCTGCGTCGCGTCACCCCGAAGGTCCTCACCCAGTCGCTGCGCTCGCTCGAACGGGACGGGTTGGTCACCCGCACCGTCCACGCCGGATCTGCCGCGCACGTCGAGTACGAGCTGACGCCGGTGGGCCGCAGCATGCTCGAACCGATCGCGGTCGCGTGCGCCTGGGTCGCGCAGCACTGGGACGAGCTGCTCGACGCCCGTGAGGCGTACGACAGCGGGACGGACGCACGGTGACCGGCACCCGTCCCGCGGGGGCGGGACGGACGCCGGTCTCCCCCGTTGCTGGTCAGTTCGTCGGCACCAGCAGGTAGGCCCGGCGCGCGCGGTCACCGCCCTGGGCGCAGTCGGTCGGGCAGGCGAAGCCGACGATGACGCCGTCGTCGTTGACGTCCTCGGCGGAGCGGAGCGTCACCGTCGACGGGAGGTTCGCAACGCGGGTGTTCAGGTCGACCATCCGACCGCCCTGCCACAGGAACGCCCGCTCGTTGTAGGACCCGTCGCCGCTGGTCCGGGCGATGCCCACCACCTGGCCGGTCTCGTTCACGGCCCGCGCCTCGGAGTAGTTGCCGCCGAGGGAGCCGAGGTCGCGGATGGTGCCGTTGCGCCAGAGCGTGGCGCGCAGCTGGCCGCTCGTGTTCTGCGAGATGCCGACGACGTGGCCCCGGTCGTTGATGTCCCGGGCGTACGTCGACTCCGTGACACCGCCCAGGGTGCCGAGGTCCGTGAGCGCCCCGCCGGAGTAGACGAAGGCGTGCAGGCCACCGCCGGGCACGGCGGCGCCGCCCACGACGTGCCCGGCGGAGTTCACGCCGTACGCGATGCTGTCCGTGCCCCACGGGCCGGCCTGACCGCCGAGCGTGCCCAGGTCGATGACCTTGCCGTCGCGCCAGACGACCGCCCGGGTCGGTGCCCCCTGCTGCTCGAACCGGGTGCCGACCACCACGCCGTCGTCGTTGACGTCGTTCGCCGCGCTGCCGCTGCCCGGCCCGTAGCCGGTGCCGAGGTCGGCCATCATCCCGCCGGAGTACCGGAAGGCGTGCGGAGGGTCGGTGGCGTTGACGTGGGTGGCCCCGACGACGACGCCCCGCTCGTTGATACCGGCGGCGGAACTCGCGCCGTACGTGCCGGCGTACCGGGCGCCGAGGTCGCTCAGCACCCCGTTCGTCCAGGCGAACGCGTGGAAGTTGTAGACACCGTCGATCGTGGAGACGCCCACCACGGTACGGGCGTTGTTGAGGGCGTAGCCGTCGCTGGTGCGCGGCTCCCCCGTACTCGGCACACCGAGCGTGCCCAGGTCCACGAAGGTGTACGTGGGCAGCGCCACGGCTGCCGTCGCGACCCCCGGCGCGGTCGCCACCGCGCTGGTGAGCACGATCAGGAAGGCCAGGCTTCTGCGTAGTCGACTCATCGACGGTCCCCTCGTTGGCTACGTGTGAGGGAATGATGTCCGTCGACGCGACCGGACGACCTTACGCCGCCCTTACCGATCAGCGCCCTTGACATGTGCCGATCCGTGCACTGGTGTAAGGACCAGATGCATCGACGTCCGTCACAGGAGGGCACATGATCGTCCGACGACGGTGGACGGCTGCCGCCACCACAGCGATCCTGATCAGCGCGGCGCTGTCCCATCCCGGTCCCGCGACGGCGGCGCCCGCCGCCGACAGCACACCGATCACCCTGGCCGCCACCGAGACCGCGCTGGTCCGGGTGCAGTTACGCGACCAGGCCCAGCTCGACCGGCTCGTCGCCACCGGCGCCGACCTGGCCAACCGACCCCGGGCCCGGGACGGGCGGATCCTCGCCGACCTGGTGCTGACCGGCGCGCAGCTCGCCGACCTCACCGCCCAGGACGCCACCGCCACGCAGGTCGTGCAGCGGGCCGGCGACGGCAGCCGGCACTTCGCCGAGAGTGTCCGCGCGGCGCGGGCGCGTACCGCCGCCGGTCTGGGCGCCCCGGCCGCCGGTCAGCGGACGGCAGGGGCCGTCGGGGTCGACACCCTCGCGGTGCAGCAGGCGTACTGGTGGACCACCGGTGGGCAGACGTTCCTCCAGGCGCAGGTGGCCACCACCGCCACCGACGACCCGGACGTCGAGATCACCGTCAGCTGGCGGACCGCGGACGGCGCCACCGGGTCGTTCCCGCTCTACCGGTTCGAGGACTCGGGTGAGTACCAGTACCACTACAACCTCCCCCAGCCGGTACCGAGCCGGCCGGTCCAGTTGACCGCGACCTCCAGCCTCGGCGGGGTCAGTCGGGCCGTCACACCGACGCTGTGGCCGAACGCCACCCCGCCGCCGCTGCCCGCCGGCTACCAGAAGGACTTCATCGACGCGTACCTGACGCCGGTGGACATCCAGGCGCGGATCAAGCGGCTCGCGCGCCAGTACCGGGACCTCGTCGACGTCATCGACCTGCCGAACAAGACCCAGGGGTACCGGCGGACCGCCGTCGCGTACCTGGGCGACCCGGCGGTCGCCGCCGTGGTCGTGGAGTCGGTCCGCTTCGGCGACCAGGGCATGAACGGCGTCCAGGTGCGCACGGTCGACCCGGGTCGCCCCAACCGGCCACTGTCCGTCGGCTACCGCGACCGGGTCCTCACGGTCAGCCTCGCCACCGACGCCGCCGGCAAGACGGTGAGCACCACCGACGACGTCGCGGCGGCCATCAACGCCCGGCAGGCGAACCGGTTCCGGGCCACCGTCGAGGACGGCTCGACGGGGCTGCCGATGCCGGTCGCCGGCCCGGCCCGCCTCGACGACGGGCTCCAGGGCACCGAGGTGCCGGCGAAGCCGTGGACGGTGCAGGCGCTACGCCTCGGCGTGCACCGGGACGGCTCCCGGATCGGCGTGCTGGCGTACTCCCAGGAGCACGCCCGGGAGTGGGCCACCCCGCTGGTGACGCTGGAGTTCGCCGAACGGATGCTGGCGAACGCCCGTACCGACCCGGCCACCCGTGAACTGCTGGAACAGGTCGACGTGTTCGTCATCCCGACGGTCAACCCGGACGGGGCGAACTACTCGTTCAACGACTACAACTTCCAACGCAAGAACCTGGTCAACCACTGCACCGGGTCGGCCCGGGACCCGAGGTACCGCACCTCGTGGGGCGTCGACCTGAACCGCAACTACACCGTCGGCTCGTACTTCGACGGGTACGTGGGGGCCAGCGGAAACTGCCTCTCCGGCAACTACGCCGGCACCGCGGAGCTGTCCGAGGCCGAGAGCGGCAACGTGATCGCGCTGGCCAAGGCCCACCCGAACATCAGGTTCGCGATGAACGTGCACTCCTACGGCGGGTACTTCATGTGGCCGCCGGGCGCGTACCGGGCCGACGGGCGGATCACCCTGCCCCGGCCGTCGATCGACGAGTCGACCCTGTTCCTGAACAGCGCCCGACGGATCGTCGGCGCCATCGCGCAGGAACGCGGCACGGTCACCTGGCCGTCGCAGACCGGCCCGGTCGCCGACGTGCTCTACTCCGCCGCCGGCAACTCGGCCGACCAGCTCTACTACGAGCTGGGCATCTTCGCCTGGGACTTCGAGGTCGGCAACGACCGCTGGAACCCGGCCACCGGCGAGTGGGAGGGCGTCGGCTTCCAGCCACCGTTCGACGAGGCGCACGGCGAGTCCCAGGAGTACGCGGGCGGTCTGGTCGAACTGGTCCGGGTGGCCCGCGACCACGCCGCCGCCGAGGCCGCCCGGGGCTGACCTCCCCGGCCGTGGACCCCGAACGACGGACACACCGGCCGGCCGCGGATGAACCGTGGCCGGACGGGTAAGCAGCGGCCTTGCCTGGTGGGGAGACGACCGGGTGCACGGGCGGGCGGCGCTACGCCGGCCCGCCCGTGCACGCCTCGTCACACGTTCGAGGTGATCCAGTTCCAGGCCGAGACGACCCACTCGGTCTGCTGGAGCCAGGCCACGCCCAGACCGACGAGGAAGACCGCGGTGGCCAGGTGCGCGCCCCGCGCGCTGCGCCGTACCCGCCCGAGCTGCCGCTCCAGCACCAACCGGCCGACCGCCCGGGCCAGCGCGAACAGGCCGACCGCCACCAGCAGGCTCAGCACCAGCACCAGCAGCGGGCCGGACAGGTCACCGCCGCCGGAGAGCGCCCAGATGCCCCAGCACACGAAGGCGAACAGGCCACCCGCCGCGCTCCACTCGCCGCCGCGCCGCAGTTGCGCCAGACGCCAGCTCAGCGGCCGGCGCGGGGTCGGCTCGCCCGGCCAACCGGTACCGGTCGGCTCCTGCTCGACCACCGGGAACGGCTCGGTACGTGGGCTGCGCGGTTGGCCCACCGGCGCGACACCCCGGCGGAAGCCGTCCCGCTGCGGCGGCACCCCGACGCCGGCCTGCGGTGGAACCTCGACGGTGCGCTCCGCCCACGGCTGCGTCTGGTCTGCCATCTCGTCCTCCCCCTGACGGGCGGCGTCAGCACCACCCGAATCCGAGGGTAGCCAGCCGGCAAATCGGTCGCCGACCGCCGTCCGGCGCGAACCCGGCACGACCGTGCCGAATCCCACACCGCGCGAGGTACGGTCGGACGATGGGTGACCCGGACCGACGCAGGCGACGGCTGCGCCACCACTCCGACTCCGACCCGGCCGCGCGGAGCACCGACGGCTCGACGGCCAGCACGGCCGGCGTCCACGACGGCGGGGACCCACCGCCGCGCCGTCGCGGGGGCGGTGGCGACGACCGCGACGGCGAACGGGGACTACGCGGGCTGGTCGGCTCCGGCTCGTCCCAGGTGGGTCTGAGCGCGGCGCTACGGGCCCGGGACGCCGCCCGGCCGAGCGACGACGACCTCGCCGAGGCGGAGGCCCGGGTGGTGGTGGTACGCCGCAACTGGGTGCCCCGCGAGGACCTGCCCCGCTCGCCGCGCTGACGACGAGCGGACCAGACAAACAACGCGGTCAGGGCAGGTCGGGCAACTCCCGGGTCTGCTCGTACGCGGCGACCTGCGTGATCCGGCGGGCGTGCCGCTCGTTGCCGGAGAACGGCGTGTTCAGGAACGCCTCGACGATGCCGGTGGCCTCGTCCAGGGTGTGCTGGCGGGCACCCACCGCGACGACGTTCGCGTCGTTGTGCTGCCGGGCGAGCTGAGCCGTCTCGACGCTCCACGCCAGGGCGGCACGGACCCCGGCGACCTTGTTCGCGGCGATCTGCTCGCCGTTGCCGGAGCCGCCGATGACGACTCCCAGGGAGGTCTCGTCGGCGACCACCCGGTCACCGGTGTGCAGGCAGAACGTCGGGTAGTCGTCGTCCGGGTCGTAGCTGTGCGGGCCGACGTCGACCACGTCGTACCCCTGCTTGGCCAGGTGGTTGGCCAGGTGCACCTTCAACTCGAAACCGGCGTGGTCGGATCCCAGGTAGACGCGCATACGGGGCAGTCTGTCAGGCCGCGTTCCGAAGCGCCGCAGGGGCGGCGCTTCGGAGGCGGGTACGTCACACGGTCGGGCGGTGCGCGGTCAGTGCGGCAGTTCGGCGACCACCAGGCCGCCGCGTGCCTTCGGGGTGAACCAGGTGCTCTTGCGGGGCATCTTCTCTCGGGCCAGGTTCACCGCGACGAAGTCCGCCACGGTCACCGGCGCGATGAGGATGGCCAGCTCGGCCCGGCCGGCGTCGACCTCCCCGGTGAGCCAGCTCGCCGGGTAGTCGCCGCCCACGTAGGTGATCCGCTTGTCGCCCGGGTCCAGCCCGAGGGCGTCGCGCAGCAGCAGCCGCTCGACCAGGGCGTGGTCCAGGTTTTTCAGGCGGGCGTCGGCGGTGGCGGGCAGGCGTACCGCGTACCCCTGGTCGGGGAGCCGGAGGTGGACGGTGCCGCCGGCCGCCGGGACCTCGACCGGGCCGTCGATCGGCGCGACCTCGGCGCCCGCGGCGCGCAACCGGTCGAGCAGCTCGCCCGGCGTGGTGGTCAGCTCGCTGACCAGCCGGTTGTAGGGCTGGATGGCCACCGACGCCGGGGTGGTCACCACGGCCAGGAAGCGCGACAACCCGCCGGTCTGGGCGGCCAGGCTGCGGTGGTTGCCGTCGGCGACGACCAGCTCGCCGCCGCCCGCCAGGGCGGTCAGCGCGTCCTGCTCGGCGCCCGGGCCGAGCAGCCAGATGGCGTGGGTGCGGCCCGCCTGGTCGGTGTCGGTCGCGGCCGGCGCCCCGGCCGCGTCGGTCGCCGCCGCGAGCGCGGCGTGCAGCTCGTCGCCACTTCCGGTCTGCAGCAGGAGTACGGGTGAGAGCAGGTGACCCAGCGCCTCGGCCAGGGCGACGCGCTCGCGCACCTTGGCGATGAACACGTCCTCGTTGCGGATGACCAGGCCGGGCTCGTCGGCGCTGGTGGAGATCTGGTCGGTGTCCACCATCGCGAACAGCCCGTACGCGGGCTCCTCACCCGGGGCACTGATCCGGTACAGCACGATCACCTGCTCGGCGGGGGTGTAGCTGCCGTCGGCCTTGGCCTCGGCGAGCCGGGCCACCGAGGCCGGCAACGCGTCGAGGAACGACGTCCCCAGGCTCTCCGGAGCACGGTGCGGCATCTCGATGCCGAGGGCACTGTGCGGGTTCGCCTCGATGATCGCGGTGATCTCCGCGTCGTCGGCGAACTCGTCGTAGTTCTGCGCGCCGGTGCCGCCAGTGGTGATCCAGGCCCGGGCGATCGGATGCACGACCGTCATGCCCCTGACGCTACCGGCGTCGACGTTCCGGACGACGGGGACCCGCGCGGCGTCCACCAGTTGAAAGCGCCCGGGGCGTCGGTCTGCGGTCAGCCGGCGCGGCCGGACGCGCCGTTGTGCCGGCGGTGCCGCCCGGCGACCACCGGTCCGGCGTTGCCGCGCCGGCCGCCCCCGACGGGCCCGGCGATGGCGTTGCGGCGCGGCGTGGCGGGCGGCCCCGGCACGGGACGCTCGGGCGGCGGCGCCGGCACGGGCCGCGGGTTCAGCGGCGGGGTCGGCACGGGACGCGGCGCGGTGGGTGCCGGCGGGGGTGGGGCGGGCTCGGCCGGCGCGGCCGCCACCCCGACCGGTTCCGGCGTCGGCACGACCGAGGTCGCCGGCACCGGCGTGGACATCGCCGGCGCGGACGACACCGGCACGGGCGCGACCCGCGCGGGTGTCAGGCGCGAGGTGACCGGCACCCGGGCCACGCCGACCACGATGGGTGGCGCGAGCAGGTCCGCCACGTCGGCGGGAAGGTCGGGGCGGACCGTCGGCCAGCGGGAACCGTCGACCGACCAGTACGCCGCGCCGGGGGTCTCGATCACCCCCTGCCGGGTCAACTGATCGTCACCGGACGCACGGTGCTTGGCCATCGGGACTGCCTCCACGAGCTGCGGTGTGCGGCCCTGCGGGTCGCTGCGGCGGACACCGAGGGAAACGACGCCGCCCGCCCACCGGTGACGCCAGGACCGCGTGGTGTGTCCCCGCGCCCGGCGCGGCGCGCCCCGCCCACGTGGGTGGACGGGGCGCGTGCGGTCGTGGTCAGTCGAAGATCGGGTCCTGCTCGCGGGTGCGCTTGAGCTCGTAGAAGCCGGGGGTGCCGGCGACCAGCAGCACGCCGTCCCACAGGCGACCCGCCGCCTCGCCCTTGGGCGCGGGCGTGATCACCGGGCCGAAGAAGGCGACCTGGGCGCCGTCCGGGCCGGGCGCGTGGATCACCGGAGTGCCCACGTCCTGGCCGACCGGCCGCATCCCGGCCTCGTGGCTGGCACGCAGCGCCTCGTCGTACTCGGTGCTGTCCGCGGCGGCGGCCAGCGCCGGGTCGAGACCGGCCTCGGTCAGCGCGGCCACGTACAGCTCGTGGTTCCGCTCCTGTTTGCCCAGGTGGATCCGGGTGCCGAGCGCGGTGTAGAGCTTGCGCAGGACGTCGTTGCCGTACCGCTGCTCGGCGGCGATGCAGATCCGCACCGGGCCCCAGGCGGTGCTCAGGAAGGTCTTGTAGTCCTCGGACAGGTGGTCCCGACCGTCATTGAGCACGGACAGGCTCATGACGTGGAAGCGGATGTCCACATCCCGGATCTGCTCGACCTCGAGCAGCCAGCGAGACGTGATCCACGCCCACGGGCAGGCCGGGTCGAACCACATGTCTACGGCGACACGTTCGGACACGGTGCGGTCCCTTCGCGACGGGGTGACGCCGGCGTTCCGGCGTCTGAGAGAAATCCTCTCTCCGGGCGCCGCCGGCCGGCACCGGAATGAGAGCGTGACCTCGACCACCGATGGCCGGCCGTACGTGGAAGACTCGGACCGGGCCGGACGTCACAAGCGGTCGGCAGACGGGCGCCGCCGGGCGTACGGCGAGACGTGGGATGGAGACGAACAGTGCCGGGAGTGCGTAACCTGACGCAGGTCGAGGCGACCGAGCGGGCCCGCCTGCTCGAGGTGACCGGGTACGACATCAGGCTGGACCTGTCGACCGCCGTGCTGGCCGCCGACGGCCGCACCTTCCGGTCGACGACCGAGGTCAGGTTCCGCTGCGCCGAACCGGGGGCGAGCACGTTCATCGAGGTGGCCGCCGAGTCGGTGCGCTCCGCCACGCTGAACGGCGCACCGGTGGACCTGGCCGACTGGTCGGCCGAGAAGGGCCTGACCCTGTCCGGGCTGGCCGGCGAGAACACCCTGGTCGTCGACGCGGACTTCGCCTACTCCAACAGCGGGCAGGGGCTGCACCGCACGGTCGACCCGGTCGACGGGGAGACGTACCTCTACAGCCAGTTCGAGACGGCCGACGCGCAGCGGGTCTTCGCCTGCTTCGACCAGCCCGACCTCAAGAGCGTCTACACCTGGCACGCGACGGTCCCGGCGCACTGGCGGGTCGTGTCCAACATGCCGGTGCAGCGCGAGGAGCCGGCCGGCGAGGACCTGAAGACCCTCCACTTCACCGAGTCGCCCCGGATGAGCACCTACATCACCGCGCTCTGCGCCGGCCCGTACCACGAGGTGCGCGACACCCACGACGGCATCGACCTGGGGGTGTTCTGCCGAGCGTCGATGTCGCGCTACCTGGACTCCGACGACCTGTTCCTCATCACCAAGCAGGGCTTCGACTTCTTCCACGAGAAGTTCGGGGTGCGCTACCCGCTGCCGAAGTACGACCAGCTCTGGGTGCCCGACTTCAACGCCGGCGCGATGGAGAACTTCGGTTGCGTGACGCACGCCGAGTCGCACTACCTGTACCGCTCGCAGGTCACCGACTACGAGTACGAGCAGCGGGCCAACACGATCCTGCACGAGCTGGCGCACATGTGGTTCGGTGACCTGGTCACCATGCGCTGGTGGAACGACCTGTGGCTGAACGAGTCGTTCGCCGAGTGGGCCAGCCACTGGTGCAACACCAACGCCACCCGGTTCACCGAGGCGTGGACGACGTTCCTGTCGATCCGCAAGAACTGGGGTTACCGGCAGGACCAGCTCTCCTCCACCCACCCGGTCTACACCGAGATGCCGGACATGGAGGCCGTCGAGGTCAACTTCGACGGCATCACCTACGCCAAGGGCGCGAGCGTGCTCAAGCAGCTCGTCGCGTACGTGGGCGAGGAGCCGTTCGTGGCCGGGCTGCGGGCGTACTTCGGCAAGCACGCGTGGGGCAACGCCACCTTCGACGATCTGCTCACCGAGCTGGAGGCGGCCTCGGGCCGGGAGCTGCGCAAGTTCGCGGCGCAGTGGCTGGAGACCGCGCAGGTGAACACGCTGCGCCCGGAGGTGACCATCGGCGCCGACGGCACGTACGAGCAGGTGGTCGTCCGGCAGGAGGCGCCGACGGCGTACCCGACGCTGCGTACGCACCGGATCGGCGTGGGCCTGTACGACCTGGCCGACGGTCGGCTGGTCCGCCGCGAACGGTACGAGGTGGACGTGACCGGTGAGCGGACCGACCTCACCGAGCTGCGGGGCGTCCGGGCGGCCGACGTGCTGCTGCTCAACGACGACGACCTGAGCTACACCAAGCTGCGCCTGGACGACCGGTCGATGGCGACGGTGGTGCAGCACATCGGCGGCTTCGACTCGTCGCTGGCCCGCGCGCTGTGCTGGACCGCGGCGTGGGACATGACCCGGGACGCCGAGCTGGCGACCCGCGACTACGTGGCGCTGGTGCTGGCCGGGCTGCCCGCCGAGACCGACATCAACCTGGTCACCGCCACCCTGCGCCAGGCCACCACCGCGCTGACCCTCTACGCCGACCCGGCGTGGGCGGCCACCGGCTGGGCCGGGCTGGCCCGGACGGCCAAGGACGCGCTCGCCGCCGCCGAGCCGGGCAGCGGCTTCCAGCTCGCCTGGGCCCGGGCGTTCACCTCGGCCGCCCGCTCCGAGGAGGACCTGGCCACCCTGCGCGGCTGGCTGGACGGGACCGGCACGCCGGACGGGCTCACCGTGGACACCGAGCTGCGCTGGACGGTGCTCGGCGCGCTGGTCGCCAACGGCGCGGCCGGCGCCCCCGAGATCGAGGCGGAACTGGCCGGCGACCGTACGGCCAGCGGCGAGCGGGAGGCCGCGTACGCGCACGCGTTGGTGCCGACGGCGGAGAACAAGGCCGCCGTGTGGGCGCTGCTGACCGGCCCGGACGCGCTGCCGAACTGGCGGAACCGGGCGCTGTTGCAGGGCCTGGCCCACCCGGCGCAGGTGGAGCTGGTCACCCCGTACCGGGAGAAGTACTTCGCGACGGTCGGCCAGGTGTGGGCCAGCCGGGACAGCGAGCCGGCGCAGGAGTTCGCCCAGCTCGCGTACCCGACGTACCTGGTGGACGACGACACCGTGGCCGCCACCGACGCGTGGCTGGCCGGGGACGGCAACCCGGCGCCGCTGCGTCGCCTGGTCGCCGAAGGCCGGGACGGCGTGCTGCGGGCGCTCAAGGCCCGCGCCAAGGACGCCGAGCTGAGCTGAGCTGAGCAGGGAGTACGCGGCCCGGGCCGGCGTGGGTGCGAACCCGCGCCGGCCCGGGCCATTATGGTGACGAGAGGAGGTGGACGCGATGGCACAGCCGACCTACGAGTGGCGGCCCCCGGAGCGGGGCTGGCGCGAGCAGGACCTGTTCGACCTGCCCGAGGACGGAAACCGCTACGAGATCATCGACGGGAGCCTGCACGTGACCCCTCCAGCCGGTCCCGAGCACCACGAGCTGGCGGACGACATCCGGATGGCGATCCGCCAGACGGCACCTAGCGGTTGGCGGGTGATCCGGGAGATCGGGGTGCGGGTCCCCGGAGGCAACCTCATCCCCGACCTGACGGTGTTGCGGCCGAGCGCACCGCGCGAGCGGATGTGGGCCGAACCGGTGGACATCGCGCTCGTCCTGGAAGTCGAGTCGACGAGCAGTCGTCGTCACGATCGCTTCACCAAGCCGGCGCTCTACGCCGAGGCGGGTATCGCGCACTACTGGCGGGTGGAGCGCGGTGACTTCGGTCCGGTCGTCTACCGCTACCGACTGGTCAAGGACGTGCACTACGACCTGGTCGGCACCATCGGGCCGGACGACGCGGTGACCGTGGACGAGCCGTGGCAGATGCGGTTGGACCCGAGCGCCTGGCCGCGCTGAGGCACCCGGACACACCGAAGCCCGGCCCGCTTGCGAGCGGGCCGGGCTTCGACGTGCGAGGAGTGAAGGATCAGCCCTTGCCGGCGTGGCTGGCGAGCTGGTCGAGGCCGTTGATGATGCCGCCGGCCAGGTCGCCGCCGCTGAACGCGCCGACCATGGAGAGCGCGGCGAGCTTGGCGTACGTGTCGGGGATGCGCTTGCGCGCGTGCCGCCCGGTGACGATCTCCAACTGGCGCTGGTTCGGCGACACGGCGATCAGCACCGACTTGTCCGGGTCGGCGAGCTGGCGGTGCAGCCGCTGGGCGTGCTCGCGGATCGGCTCGTCGAGGCCGCCGACGAACACCGAGAAGACCAGCCCGGTGCCCTGGTCGGCCAGGCGCAGGGCCTCGTCGATGCGCAGCAGCTGTCGGGTCGAGAAGGGCCCGTCCAGCACCTCGGGCGGATTCTCCGTCCCGGTCTGCTTCTCACCAACGGTCACTTGCGCCTCCGGTTCCACCGGCCGGCGCCTCGACGCTGGCCTGCTCAAGCTTGTGGCTGGTCAGCGCGGGCGCCTGCGCGCCCGCCGTCAGCGCGGTGCCGGCCGAGTCGGCCAGCTGCTCCGGGCGGCCCAGGAACCAGACCGGAGTGAAGTCGAAGGGCCGGCCCGGCCGGTAGCGCTTGGCGCCACCACCACCGCCGGTGGCACCCCCACGGCTACCGGCGTACGACAGGCCGGCGATCACCAGCACTGCCGCCAACGGGATGCCGACGAAGACCAGCACCGTCTCGGTAACAGACAATCCCAACGCCCCCAGGCGGAAGAAGGACCTCGAACAAGCGGGTCGGATGGACGATCATGATGGCGACCGGCCAACTCCGTCGCCATTCACGTTAGCGGAGTCGACGGCCCGCCAGATTGCGGGGTGCCGATCCCATCCGTCACTGGCGTGCTCCAGTTGCGCAGCGGTAGCGATCAGCCGCGCGTCGTCGCCGTACCGGCCGGTGAGCAGCACCCCGACGGGCAGGCCGTCGGTGGTCGTGGTGGCCAGGGGCAGCGAGACCGAGGGGTCTCCGGTGACGTTGAAGATGGCGCAGTAGGGCGAGAATCGGCGCTGCCGGTCGAAATCGGCCGCCGGGTCGCCGTCGGCGGTGAACCAGCCGACGGGTGCCTGCGGGGCAGCCAGGGTGGGACAGAGCAGCAGGTCGCAGTCGGCGGTGCGGGCCGCGCCGAGGCGCACCTGCGCCTGTAGCTCGCCGAGGGTCGCGGTGAGCGTCCCGGCGGACACCTCGGCGCCCCGGGCGCGCAGCAGCCGGGTCAGCGGCAACAACTCCGGCTCACGGTGCGCCGGCACCGGGGCGAGCGCCAGGACGTACCAGATGATCTCGAACAGCGGCCACACCGCCGGCGTGAGCGGCGGCGGCACCTCGACCACCTCGTGGCCGGCGGCGGTGAGCAGCGCGGCGGCGGAGTCGACGGCCGCGACGCAGTCGGGGTGCACCGGCTCGTCGGCGAGCATCGGCGTGGTGAACCGGCCGATCCGCAGGCGGCCGGGCTCGGCCCGGCGGGCGGCGGCCAGGTATCCGCCGGGCGGCGCGGGCGGCGGCAGGTAGGGCTCGCCGGGCACCGGGACGGCCATGACGTCGAGCAGCGCGGCGACGTCGGCCACCGTCCGCCCGAGCGGACCGCTGGTGGGCAGCCCGAACGCGCCGGAGCCGAGCGGCCCGCCGGAGACCAGGCCACGGCTGGGCTTGTAGCCGACCAGACCGCAGAGCGACGCCGGGATGCGCAGCGAGCCGCCACCGTCGGACCCCTGGGCGACCGGCACCAGGCCGGCCGCGACCGCCGCCGCCGCGCCGCCGCTGGAACCACCGGCGGTGTACGCCAACTGCCACGGATTGCGGGCCGGTGGCGCGACGCGGCCCTCCGAGTAGAGCGAACAGCCCAGCTCGGAGGTGGTCGTCTTGCCGAGGCTGACCATGCCGGCGGCCTTCATGAACCGGACCACGTCGGCGTCGACCGGCGGGACGAAGTCGGCGAAGGCGGCCGAGCCGAAGGTGGTGCGTACCCCGGCGGTGAGGGTGAGGTCCTTGAAGGCGGTCGGTACGCCGTGCAGCGGGCCGCGCGCCTCGACGGGCACCGCGTCGGCGGCGCGCGCGGCCTGCCGGGCGGGGTCCGGCGTGACCGTGACGAACGCGCCCACGGTGTCGCCGAGCGCCGCGACCCGGCGCAGGTGATGCTCGACCAGCTCGACGCTGGACAGCTCTCCGCGGGCGATGGCGGCGGCCTGCTCCAACGCGGTCAGGTCGTGCGGCTCGGCCATGCCCTCCATCCTGCCCGCTGGAACCGTTCGTCAGCGGGCCGACACGGCGGTCGGGCGTTGTGGCGCAGGCTGCGGCTCCCGATGCCGACTCCGGCCGTGTCGGCCTGCGCTGCCCTGCCGGCGTCCTTTGCTCTGCTTCAACGGACGCAACAGCCGATGTCCGTTAATCGGACACGTGGCGTTGCGTGGATTGAAGCAGAGCAAAGGCAACAGAACAGGGTCCGTCGGCCCGTCGCCGCCGTCCGCCGCCCGAGGCCACCACCAGGGGGTACGCCCTCAGCGTCGCCCGTACAGGAAGCGCAGGGCGTTGGTGGAGCGGAGCTTGTCGCGCTGGGCGTCGGTCAGGAAGTCGGCCGCGTCGACCACCGCGCCGACGGGCCGCTCCCCCAGCGGGTACGGGTAGTCGCTGCCCACCAGCACCCGGTCCTCCCCCAGGGTGTCCACCAGCAGCCGCAGCGCCGGTGCCGCGAACACCACCGAGTCGACGAGGAACCGGTCGAGGTAGCTGCTCGGCGGGGCGGCGGACGCACCCCGGACCAGGTCACCCCGGCGGTGCCAGGCGTTGTCGGCGCGGCCGAGCCAGAACGGGAAGCTGCCGCCGCCGTGCGCGAAGCAGATCCGCAGCGTTTCAGGCACCCGGTCGAAGACACCGCCCAGGATCATCGCCAGCACCGACAGGTGCGTCTCGGCGGGCATGCCGGTGAGCCAGCGGGCCATCCAGCGGTCCAGCCGAGGGCTGCCCGGCATGTCCCACGGATGGACGAAGACCGGGGCACCCACCTCGGCGCAGTGCTGAAGGAAGGTGACCACTCCGGCGTCGTCCAGGTCCCGGTCCCCGACGTGGTTGCCGATCTCCACGCCCACGTGCCCGGCGGCCAGGCTGCGGTCCAGCTCGGCGCAGGCGGCGTCCGGATCCTGTAGGGGCACCTGGCAGAACGGCACCAGCCGGTCGCCACCGTCGGCGGTGACCTCCAGGGTCAGGTCGTTGAAGATCCGGGCTACCTTCACCGCCTGGTCGGCCGGCCGGTCGTAGCTGAAGAAGACCGGCGTCGGCGAGACCACCTGCACGGCGACACCGTCGGCGTCCATGTCGGCGAGTCGGCGGGACGCGTCCCAGCACTCCGCGCCGATCGGGCGGAACTCCGTCTCCCCCACCATGATCATGGCGGCGCGTTCGGAGTCCACCCGCAACCACGGCCAGCCGGACCCGCCGCACGCCGCGCCGAGGTCCGGCCACCCCTTCGGTACGACGTGCGTGTGCACGTCGACCACACCAGCCGGCATCAGCCCTTGCCCGGGTGCAGGGTGCCGCAGTTGGCGCAGGTACGCGCCGACTCGTCGGCGTAGAACGCCTGGAACACCGGGGGCAGGTCGGCTGCGATGTCGCGGACCTGCAACTCCACCTCGTGCACCTTGTGCCCGCACTCCGGGCAGTACCACTGGAACGTCTCCAGCGTGCCCTCCTCGCGGACCCGCTCCACGACCACACCGATCGAGCCGGCCTCCGGTCGCTGCGGCGAGTGCGGGGTGTTGCGCGGCAGCATCCACATCTGACCCTCGCGCACGTGCACCGTACGCGGCCCCTGCGGGGTCATCAGGTTGATGTGCATGTTGCCCTTGACCTGGTAGAAGAACTCCTCGTACGGGTCCACGTGGAAGTCGGTGCGCTGGTTGGGCCCGCCCACCACCATCACGATGAAGTCGTCCCCGCCGGGGAACATCTCCTTGTTGCCCACCGGGGGCTTCAGCAGGTGCTGGTTCTCCGCGATCCAGCCCGGAAAGCTGAACGGCTCGGCGATCTCACTCACGACTGACCTCCCGAGGGAAGAAGGGCCACGGCCTGGATCTCGATGAGCAGGTGTGGGTGCGGCAACTGGTGCACCGCCACCGTCGTACGGGTCGGCCCGGACGCGTCGAAGAACTCCGCCCAGACCTCGTTGTAGCCACCGAAGTCGTTCATGTTGACCAGGTACGACGTCACCTGGACGAGGTCGGTGAGGTCCGCGCCGACCGAGCGCAGCAGGTCACCGATGTTCTCGATCACGGCCCGGGTCTGCGCCCGGATGTCGAGGTTCGTGGTGCCGAACTCGTCCACCTCGACACCCGCGAAGCTGTTGTCCGGCCGGCGGGACGACGTACCGGAGACGAAGACGAACCCGCCCGCCACCTTGACGTGCGGAAACGCCCCCCGGGGCACGGCCTTGCCGGCCACCACCACGCCGCTCACGACGACGCCCGCAACGAGGCGGTGCCGAGCTTCTCGACGACCGCACGAACGTGCGCGCCCGGACGCAGCGGCACGGCGGCGGTGGCCGCGCCGGCCAGGAAGACCCAACCCGACTCCAGCCGCACGCCGTGCCGGCCGGCCAGCCGGATGCCCTCGTCGAGCGCTCGGCGTGGATCGCCGAGGATCGCCGCCGTCGAGCCGACCTGGGCCACCCGCCCGTCGACCTCCAACAGCACGCCCAGGTTGTCCAGCCCCGAGGGCACCGGCGACCACGGGCCGATCACGAACGCGGCGGCCGAGGTGTTGTCCGCGACGACGTCCGGCAGCGAGAAGCGGAAGTCCGCGTACCGGGAGTCGATCAGCTCGATGGCCGGGGCGACCGCGCGGACCGCCGTGGCGAAGTCGCCGACCGGCTCGCCCGGCTCGGGCAGCCGGTCCAGCAGGAACGCCACCTCCGGCTCGACCCGGGGATGGATGAACGCGTACACCTCGACCGCGCCCCCGTCGGGTATCCGCATCGAGTCGGTGAGCCGTCCCCAGATCACCTCGTCCACGCCGACCTGGGCCATCTTCGCCCGGCTGGTCAGCCCCATCTTCAGCCCGACCAGCCGCTCGCCGGCGTCGACCCGACGCTGCACCAGCGCGGCCTGCACGGCGTACGCGGCGTCCACGTCGAGGCCGGTCTCGGCGGCGAGCTGCGGGATCGCGGTGGCCGTGGCGGCGGCCGCGCCCAACTTCTCGGCGATCCCCGCGATGTCCGGTCCGATCATGCTGCGTCATCCTCCGTTCGCGGCTGCGGGGCGCGCGCACCAGCCTCCGCACCGGCCAGGTCCAGTGCCACGTCGACGATCATGTCCTCCTGGCCGCCGACCATCCGACGCCGGCCCAGCTCGACCAGGATCGAGCGCACGTCCACGCCGTACTTGGCCGAGGCCCGCTCGGCGTGCCGCAGGAAGCTGGAGTAGACCCCGGCGTACCCCAGGGAGAGGGTCTCCCGGTCGACCTGGACGGGCCGGTCCTGCAACGGGCGGACGAGGTCGTCGGCGGCGTCCATCAGCGCGAACACGTCACAGCCGTGCTTCCAGCCGTGCAGCTCGGCAACCGCGACGAAGACCTCCAGCGGGGCGTTGCCAGCGCCCGCGCCCATGCCCGCGAGCGACGCGTCGACCCGGACGGTCCGACCCGACGGCGACCCGAGTGGACCGTCACCGAGGATCCGGCCGTGCTCGACGGCGAGCACGCTGTTCGCCACCCCGAGGGACAGGTTGTGGTGGGCGTGGATGCCGATCTGCGTCTGGGGGTCGAGGACCTGCCGGTACGCGTCGACCCGCTGCGCCACGTCGGACATCAGCAGCCGGCCGCCGGAGTCGGTGACGTAGACGCAGTGCGCCCCGTACGACTCCATCAGCTTGGCCTGCCCGGCCAACCCGGCCGGATCGTTCATGTGCGACATCATCAGGAACCCGGCCACGTCCATGCCGTTCTCCCGGGCCCAGGAGATGTGCTGGGCGGAGATGTCCGCCTCCGTGCAGTGGGTGGCGATGCGGACGCTCGTCACCCCGAGCGCCTTGGCCGCCTTGAGGTCGGCGATGGTGCCGATGCCGGGCAGCAGCAGGGTGGTCAGGTTCGCCGAGGTCAGCACCTCGGCGGCTGCGGAGATCCACTCGGCGTCGCTGGCCGCGCCGTGGCCGTAGTTGACGCTGGACCCGGCGAGCCCGTCGCCGTGCGCGACCTCGATGGCGGCCACCCCGGCGGCGTCCAGCGCGGCCGCGATGGTGCGTACCTGGTCGACGGTGTAGCGGTGGGCGATGGCGTGCATGCCGTCGCGCAGGGTCACGTCCTGGATGTACAGGTCGGTCATGCCACCGCTCCCGTCGCGCGCAGGGCCACCAGCCGCTCGGCGGTGCGCAGCGCGGCCGACGTCATGATGTCCAGGTTGCCGGCGTACGCGGGCAGGTAGTGCCCGGCGCCGGAGACCTCCAGGAAGACCGACACCTGCAGGGCGGTGAGCTGACGCCCGAGCGACGGCAGGTACGCCTGCACCCGGTCGAACTGCACGTCCTGCTTGAGCCGGTAGCCGGGGACGTACTCCTGCACCGCGGCGACCATCTCGCCGACCGAGGCGGCGATCGCGGCGCGGTCGGCGTCGGCGTCCGGGCAGAGGCAGTAAACGGTGTCGCGCATGAGCAGCGGCGGGTCCGCCGGGTTCAGCACGATGATCGCCTTGCCCCGCTCGGCCCCGCCGACCACCTCGATGGCCCGGGCGGTGGTCTCGGTGAACTCGTCGATGTTGGCCCGGGTGCCCGGCCCGGCCGACTTCGAGGCGATCGACGCGACGATCTCGCCGTACGCCACCGGGGTCACCCGACCGACGGCGGCGACGATCGGCACGGTCGCCTGCCCGCCGCAGGTCACCATGTTCACGTTCGGCTCGTGCAGGTGCTCGTCCAGGTTGACCGGCGGCACCACGTACGGGCCGATCGCGGCCGGGGTCAGGTCGACCACCGTCCGGCCGTGTGCCCGCAGCACCTCGTCGTGGCGGCGGTGCGCGCCGGCCGAGGTGGCGTCGAAGACCAGTTCGACGTCGGCGAACTCGGGCAACGCGACGAGGCCGTCCACGCCGTCGGCGGTGGTGACGACACCGAGGCGGCGGGCGCGGGCCAGGCCGTCCGAGGCCGGGTCGATGCCGGCCATCGCCACCATCCGCAGAGTGTCGCTCAGCCGCAACACCTTGATCATCAGGTCGGTGCCGATGTTTCCCGATCCCAGCACCGCCACACCGGTGGTCATGACGAGACCTCCTTGCTGAAGGACGTGCGGACCGAGCCGAGCCCGGAGATCCGCGCCTCGTACGCGGCCCCGGGGGTGACCGGGACCATCGGGCCGAGCGCCCCGGAGAGCACCACGTCCCCGGCGCGCAGCGGATCACCGGCCCGGGCGAGGGTGGCGGCCAGCCAGTGCAGGGCGTGCAGCGGGTTGCCCAGGCAGGCCGCGCCCGCACCGACCGACACCGGCTCACCGGCGTGCTCCAGCACCATCCCGCACAGCCGCAGGTCGACGTCCGCGAGCCGACGAGGCGTGGTACCCAGCACGAACAGCCCGCTGGAGGCGTTGTCGGCGATCGTGTCCACGATGGAGATGTCCCAGCCGGCGACCCGTGAGTCGACGATCTCGATGGCCGGCAGCACATGGTCGACCGCGCGGATCAGGTCGACAGTGGTGATCCGCTCCTCGGTGAGGTCGCCGCCCAGCACGAACGCGACCTCCGCCTCGACCCGCGGTTGGAGCAGCCGGTCGATGGGCACCTCGACCCCGTCGCCGACGGCCATCTCGTCGGTCAGCAACCCGAAGTCCGGCTGGAACACCCCGAAGGTCTCCTGCACCGCCCGGGAGGTCAGCCCGATCTTCGCGCCGACGCGGCGCTCGCCCCGGCCCTGCCAGGCCCGCGTCTGCAACTGCTGCACGCGGTACGCGGACTCGACGTCCCCCTCCGGCAGCAACCGGCCGCGCAGCGGCGGGCAGGGCTTGCCGCTGCTCCGCGCCTCGGCCAACTCCCGGTTCGCGGCCTCGATGTCGGCTTCCATGCCCGCTCCCTCGTTACGGCTCACGACAGGTCCACGCAGACGTTCGTGAGCTCGGAGTAGAAGTCCAGCGAGTGCACGCCGCCCTCGCGGCCGATGCCGGACGCCTTCACCCCACCGAACGGGGTCCGCAGGTCCCGCAGGAACCAGGTGTTGACCCAGACGATGCCGGCGTCCAGCCGCGCCCCGGCCCGATGCGCCACCCCGACGTCCCGGGTCCACACCGTCGCCGCCAGGCCGTAGTCGGTGCCGTTGGCCAGCGCGTACGCCTCGTCCTCGGTGTCGAACGGCGCGACGTGCACGACCGGCCCGAAGATCTCCTCCCGGTTGGTGCGGGCGTCCGCGCCGAGGCCGGCGAGCACGGTGGGCTGCACGTACGAGCCACCGTCCCGGGCGTCGCCGAAGGTGGGCGCACCCCCGCCGGTCAGCACCTCGGCGCCCTCGGACCGGGCCAGGTCGTACGCCCCGAGCACCTTGGCACGGTGCTGCGGGGAGATGAGCGGCATGGTGGCGGTGGCCTCGTCGGTCGGCCAGCCGTACGCCAGCTCGCCGGCCCGCTTGGCCAGCCGGGCGGTGAACTCCTCGAAGACCGGCCGCTGCACGTAGATGCGTTCGGTGCACAGGCACACCTGGCCGCCGTTGGTGAAGCTGGACCGCACCGAGCCGGCGACCGCCGCGTCCAGATCGGCGTCGGCGAAGACCAGACCGGCGTTCTTGCCGCCCAACTCGAAGCTGACCGCCTTCACCCCGTCGGCGGCGGCCCGCATGATCGCGCCGCCGGTCGCCGACTCACCGGTGAAGGTGATCGCGTCCACGCCGGGGTGGCGGGTCAGGAACTCACCCGCCGAGTCCGGGCCGAAGCCGTGCACGAGGTTGAACACCCCCTCCGGTACGCCGGCGGCGGCCATCACCTCGGCCAGCACCGTCGCCGAGGCGGGCGTCTCCTCGCTGGGCTTGACCACCACGGCGTTGCCGCAGGCCAGTGCCGGGGCGACCTTCCAGGTGAGCAGCAGCAGCGGCAGGTTCCACGGCACGATGACCGCGACCACGCCGACCGGCTTGCGGACCGCGTAGTTCAGGGCGCGCCCGCCCGTCGGGGTGACCGTGGTGAACGACTCGGTGGGCGCGGTCGCCACGATCTCGGCGAACGCCCGGAAGTTCGCCGCGCCGCGCGGAATGTCCAGCGTGCGGGCCTGGGCGATGGACTTGCCGGTGTCGGCGACCTCGGCGGTCACCAGGTCGTCGAAGCGGCGTTCCAACTCGTCGGCGACGCGACGCAGCACCTCGGCGCGCTCCCGCTCGCCCATCCGACCCCACGGGCCGCGCAGCGCCGCACGGGCGGCGGCGACCGCGTCGTCCACGGTGGACCGGGACGCCTCGGCCACCTCGAAGACCGGCTCCCCGGTCACCGGGCTGACCTTGGTGAACGTCGTCCCGCCGTCGACGAACCCGCCACCCACGAAGTTACGCAGCCGCGGCGGCCCGTCCGGGGCGTGGCCGGTCATCAACGTCGGGTCCCAGAGATTCGTCACGCGCGCCTCCCTCGGTTGAACACCGCCGTGATCGCGCCGGCCAGCAGCAGCGCCGCCCCACCGGCGACCGCACCGAGCACCCGGTGCTGCCGGCGCACCCGGCGGCGCACCTCGGCGTACGGGGTGGTGGAGAAGGACACCAGCTCGTACTGCGAAACGTACCGGCCGGGCAGGACCCGTTCCAGTGCGTGCTCCACCCGTCGCCGGGTCTGGAAGACCGGTGAGGCGACCTTGTCGCGCATCTCCACGAAGTTGGTCAGCGCCATCTGCGCGATCGCCTCGGCGTTCTCCTGGCGGCGACGCTGGAACAGCGGCAGCGCCGCCGACCACTCGTCGGCGCACTCGTCCAGGCAGCGGTCCAACTCGACGACATCCTCGAAGGCGCAGTTCGCGCCCTGGCCGTAGAACGGCACGATGGCGTGCGCGGCGTCGCCGATCAGGCCGACGGTGCCGTTGACCTGCCAGGGCGTGGCACGGACCGTGCCCAGCACGCCCACCGGGTTGTGCTGGTAGTCGTCCACCAGGTTCGGGGCCAGCGGGACCACGTCCGGATACCGCTGCGCGAAGTGCGCCCTGATCGCGGCCGGGTTGTCCAGGGCGGCGAAGCTGCCGGCCCCCTCGTTGGGCCAGAACAGCGTGCAGGTGAACGAGCGGTCCGGGTTCGGCAGCGCGATCATCATCGAGGTGCCCCGGGGCCAGATGTGCAGGGCGTCCGGGTCCAGGGCGAAGTCCCCACCCAGCGGCGGGATGGTCAGCTCCTTGTAGCCGTAGTCCAGGAAGTCCACGCTCTCGCGCAGCGACCCGTGTGCCAGGAGTTGCCCGCGTACGGCGGAGCCGGCGCCGTCCGCGCCCAGCACCACGGACGCCTTGGCGGCGACCGTGCCGTGCGGGGTGTCGAAGCTCAGCGAGCCGTCGGTCGGGTCGAGCGCGACGAGACGGTGGTCGAAGACGACCCGTACCCCGGGCAGCGCGCTCGCGGCGTCCAGCAGGGCGTTGTTCAACGCGCCCCGGCTGATCGAGTTGATCGCCCGGTCACCGGCCGCGCTGTACGACTGGAACTGCGGCTCCCCCTCGACCGGGTGGATCATCCGGCCGCGCATCGGCAGCGCGTCGGCCATCACCTGGTCGGCCAGGCCGATCCGGCGCAGCGCGTCCAGCCCGCGCTCGGAGAGCGCCAGGTTGATCGAACGCCCCCGCTCGGCCGTGCCGGTACGCGGGTCCGGCCGCCGCTCGTAGAGCGCTACCGGATAACCCCGCCGGGCCAGGAAGCAGGCGGCCAGACAGCCGGCCAGGCCGGCGCCGATGATCGCGATCTCGTCGCGCCGCGCGGTCACGGGTTCACCTGTCCCACGGTGGCCTCCAGCGCGGCGGCGGCCCGCCAACAGTCGAGGTACGTCGAGTAGAGCGGCACCGGGGCGAAGCGGACCACGTCCGGCTCCCGGGCGTCGGCGATGACGCCGTGTTCGTACCGTAGGCGTTTGGTCAGCTCGGCGGCGTTGCCGGCACCGACGCGGACCGAGAGTTGGCAGCCCCGCCGGGCCGGGTCGCGCGGGGTGACCACCCGCAGCGGCCGGTCGGCGGTGACCTCGTCGAGCAGCGACTCCAGCCAGCCGGTGAGGCGCAGGCTGCGGGCGCGCAGCGCCGGCATGCCGACCGCGTCGAACAGCTCCAGCGAGGTACGCACCGGACCCATCGCGAAGATCGGCGGGTTGGAGATCTGCCACGCCTCCACGGTGGACGGTGGGCGGGACACCGGCGTCATCTCGAACCGGGTGGCCGCCGCGGTGCTCCACCAGCCCTCGAAGCGGGGCAGGTCGGGATCGCCCAGGTGGCGCTCGTGCACGAAGACGCCGGCCAGGGCGCCGGGCCCTGCGTTCAGGTACTTGTAGGAGCACCAGGCCGCGAAGTCGACGTCCCAGTCGTGCAGCGCGAGGGGCACGTTGCCGACCGCGTGGGCCAGGTCCCAACCGACCACCGCGCCGGCCGCCCGGCCCGCGGCGGTGATCGCCGGGATGTCCAGCAGCTCACCGGTCAGGTAGTTGACGCCACCCAGGAGCACCAGCGCCACCCGGTCGCCCTCGGCGGCCAGGTAGTCGGTGACGTCCTCGGTGCGCAGCGCGTCCTCCCCGGGGCGGGGGCGCAGCCGGACCACGGTGTCGTCCGGGTCCAGGCCGTGGAACCGGGCCTGGCTACGCACGGCGTAACTGTCCGAGGGGAAGGCGCTGTCCTCGATGACGATGCGGGTGCGCGCGCCGGCCGGGCGGTAGAAGCTGACCATCAGCAGGTGCAGGTTGACGGTGAGCGAGTTCATCACCACGGCCTCTGCGGGCCGGGCGCCGACCAGTCGGGCGGCCGGGCCGGTCAACAGCTCGTGGTACGGCAGCCAGGCGCGCTCGGCCTCCAGGTGCCCCTCGACGCCGAGCCGCCCCCAGGCGTCAAGATCGGCGAGGAGTTCGTCGCGGGTGGCCCGGGGTTGCAGGCCGAGCGAGTTGCCGGCCAGGTACGCCGACTCGGGGTGGTCGCCCCCGTCGGCGGGCGGCACGAGAAAGAGGTGCCGGTGACCGGGGTCGGCCTCGTCGAGGCGGTGCGCCTCGTGTTGTGGGGTGTGCATGTCTGATTCTCCGGTCACATCGCGGTGCGGGCCGACCACAGCTCCGGGAAGACCACCCGGGCCATGCTGCGTTGCAGCCAGGCCAGGCCGGCGGAGCCGCCGCTGCCGACCTTCGCGCCCATCGTCCGCTGCACCGCCTTGACGTGGTTCCAGCGCCAGTCGCCGAACTCCTCGGCGACACCGCTGAGCGCCTCGCCGAGCAGCCGCAGGTGGTTGTCCGGGCCGCCGTCAGCGTAGATCCGCACCCAGGCGGCCTCGACCTCCGGCTGCGGTTCGTGTTCCACCGCCACGTCGCGGTTCAGCAGGTCGGCGGGGATGTCGAAGCCACGCCGGGCCAGCAGCGCGACGACGTCGTCCCAGAGACTCGGTGCGGCCAGCGCGGCGCTGAGCGCGGCGTGCACCTCGGTCTGCCGACGGAACGGGCGGATCAGCGCCGGGTCGCGCAGTCCGAGCAGGAACTCGAGGTGCCGATACATGGCGGACTGGAAGCCACTGCCCTCGCCGAGCAGGTTGCGGAACCGGTTGAAGTCGGCCGGGGTCATCCAGCGCAAGCCCTGCCAGGCGGCGTTCAGCCCTTCCAGGTGCAGGGTGGCGCGGCGCAGGGGAGCCAGCGCGTCCCAGATCCGGTCGGCGCGCAGCAGCCGCTGGGTCTCCCGCAACTCGTGGCAGGTCAGCCCGAAGTACAGCTCCATGATCTGGCTGACCATGAGGAACGACATCTCGCCGGGGTCGTCGCTCAGGGGTTGCTGCAACTGGTGCAGCGCGCTCGCCCGTACGTACGCGTCGTACGGCACCAGGTCGGCGAACTCAAGGGTCGGCTCGCCACCGTTGCGCGCCGCCCGGGCCGCCCGTTGTCGCGGGGTCACCGGTCGCACCGTGGCGACGCGGTTCCCGGCCCGCCGCTCCGTCGATTCCACCAGTCGTCTCCCTTCCCCGGACTGCCGACGTCATGATCTCGCGGTGGGATCGGCGTACGGAATGCCGGATCAACGGGACTTGCCGTCCTGACCTGACGAACAGAAGGCAGCTGGGCGAATCCGGTTCACGAAAGTAAGGTTCGAGCGTGGACGACATGGACTGGGCGCTGCTGCGCGAGTTGCAGGCCGACGCCCGGCTCTCGTTCAGCGAGCTGTCCCGCCGGGTGCACCTGTCCCCGCCAGCGGTCGCCGAGCGGGTCCGCCGGCTCGAGGAGACCGGTGTGATCACCGGCTACCACGCCCACGTCGACCTGACCCGCGCCGGCCGTACGGTGGTCGCCCTGATCCGGATGTCCTGCTACGGGTCCCGCTGCATCCTGCACGACCCGGAGGTCTCCGACTGGCCGGAGATCCTGGAGATCCACCGGATCACCGGTGACGCGTGCAGCATGCTCAAGGTCGCCGCCGGCTCGATCGGGGACTTCGAGGCGGTCATCGACCGTCTGGCCCCGTACGGCCAACCGTCGAGCACCATGGTCCTCTCCTCCCCCCTCCCCTGGCACCCCATAACCCCCCACCCCTAACCCCCGCGCCCCCGCGCCTCCCCCGCACCCCCGTGCCTCCCCCACGCCTCCCACGCCCCCCGCGCCCCGCGCCCCCGCGCCCCCGCGCCCCGCCGATCTTGCACTTCCTGTTGCCGAAAAGCCCCTTGCGCCCCGCTTTGTCGCCACAGCAAGTGCAAGATCGCGGGGGCCCGCATGGTGTACGGGGTCGATCATGGAGTCGTGGTGGGTTGATGGTGGTGATATGCACCTTGTGCGGAGCACCACGACTCCATGATCGACGCGGGGCGGCGCGGGCGGCGCGGGCGGCGCGGGCGGCGCGGGCGGCGCGGGCGGGGCGGGCGGCGCGGGCGGGGCGGGGCAGGGCGGGGCGGGGCCGGGGCGCGGGGTGGGGCGAGGGCGTGGGGCGGGCGCGGGGTGGGGCGGGGTTTGCCTTTGCGGGACGGGGAAAGCAGCGCGCGTGCCCAGGGGAGGGTTCCGGCGGTCGTCGCCGGTTGGGGGGAAATCATGCAGGGTCTTCGCACGATCAACCGCGCGCTCTCGTCCGCACTGACGCTGGTCGGGCTCATCGGGGCGTTCGTCCTGCTGTCGGTCGCACCGGCCCGCGCCGGTGAGAACACCTTCGTCGAGGTGACACCGAACAGCGTCCCGGCGGGCGGCCGGGTGACGATCCGGGCGAGCTGCGACAACAACAACGACCGGCAGGCCAACGTGCACTCCGACGCGTTCGGGCACGTGATGCTCAGGCCGGACAACGGCTTCCTCAAGGGTGAGGTCACCGTTCCGGGCAACAAGGAGCCCGGTGACTACCAGGTCGACCTGCGCTGCCAGAACAACCAGACGGCCCAGACGATGCTGACCGTGCTCAACATGGCCTCGCCCAGCAAGGGGCCGGCGACCGGGGGCGGCGGCACCGCCGGCGGCCGGGGCACCGGCTCGGTCCTGGTCCTCGGCGGCGTGGCCCTGGTGGCCGCCGCGGTCGCGCTCGGCATGGTGGGCAGCCGGCGTCGGCCCGGAGCCGGCTCCTGACCCGGAGCTCCCATGACCCGCAGATCCGCGCGTGCGCGGTCGGATCGCCCTGCCCGCTCCGCGCGGTCGGGCCGTCCGGCCCGCGCCCGGGCCGCGAGGGCGCTGCGCGCCACCCGCAGGCTGATGGCCCGGCTGCGCCGGGTCGCCGGGCAGGCGGTCTTTGCGAGTGTCGCCACCACCGACCCGGACGCCCGACCGCTGCCGCCGCGCCGTCCCGGCGGGCCACCGCTGGCCCGGCATCGGCTCGCCGACCGGCCAGGGCTGCCGGTGCTGGTCATCGCCGCACTGATGGTGGTGATCGTGGCGATGCTCGGCGTCGAGCGGGTGACCGGGGTGAGTCTGCTGCCGGACCGGATCAGCGCCGGCCTGCGGCCGCCACCGAAGAAGTTCCCGGTGCTGCCGGCCAGCCGACCGACCGCCCTCGCCATCGACACGATCGACCTGCGGGCGCCGCTGCACGACGTGGGCATCGCCCCGGACGGCACCATCGCGGTGCCCGACGTGGCCCGCGCCCAGGAGGCCGGCTGGTACGACCAGGGTCCCACCCCGGGGCAGTACGGACCGGCGGTGGTCGTCGGGCACGTGGACACCACCACCGGTCCGGCGGTCTTCCACCGGCTGCGGGAACTGCGCTCCGGCGACGAGGTCGACATCACCCGGGCCGACGGTCGGGTGGCGGTCTTCGAGGTGGACTCGGTGGAGCGGTTCGACAAGGAACGGCTGCCGGTGGACGAGGTGTACGGCGACTTCAGCCGTCCCAGCCTGCGGCTGATCACCTGTGGTGGCCGGTGGGTGGGCGGTGAGACCGGCTACTCGGACAACCTGGTGGTCTTCGCCTCGCTGGTCAAGGCCCGTGACGGGTGACCGCCCGCGCCGCCGTCGAGGTACGCGGCGAGCCGGGCGGCACCGGTGAGCATGGCCCGGCCGCGCTCGGTGAGCCGTACCCGCCATTGCGCGAGCGACGCGGCCAGTGGTTCGGCACCTCCGGCGTCCCGTACCCGGCGCAGCACGTCGGCGATGTGGCTCAGTCGGTACCCGCCCCGGCGCAGCAGGTGGGCGAGTTCGGCGTCCCGGACGTCGTCGGGCGAGTAGACGCGGTGGCGGGTGACCCGATCACGCTCCGGTCGCAGGATCCCGGCCGACTCCCACTTGCGCAGCGTCGCCGGTCGTACGCCGAGTCGGTGCGCGAGCACGCTGATGGGTACCGCCTGCCGGGTCGGCGGCGCGAGCGTGCCGGCGGTGAGCGTGGTGACCGCCGCCTCGACCGCGTCCAGCGTCTCCCGGTCGCGTCGCAGCAGGTCGTGGCCGTGGTCGATGGTCCGGAACGCCGCGTCGATCTCGCCCCGGTTGACGGCGCGCATGATGTCGCCGCCGGCCGTGTGACCGTGGCCCGCGACGAGGGCGAGGTAGGCGTCCAGCGCCCGGGCGTGCACCTCGGTGAACCGGCGGTACCCGGTGCCGGTGCGCTCGGCCGGTGGCAGCGCGCCGTCGCGTTCATAGTTGCGGACGGCCTGCGCCGACAGCCCGTGCCGCCGCGCGAGGTCGATCGGTCGCCGTACCCCTGGGTTTGAGGGTTTCGTGGTTTCCACCGCGCTCCGTCACTGAAAAGTCTCAATCGCTGGTTCAACGATACGGTCGATGCAATGACCCCTCTTCTCGACCTGCTGGCCGGCCGACCGACCCTGCTCGCGCTGGGCGAGCCGACGCACGGTGAGTCCGCCTTCCTCCAGATCCGCAACGACACCTTCCTGACGCTGGCCGAGCACGGCTACCGCTCCATCGCCCTGGAGAGCGACCGGGCCGCCGGACTGGTCGCCGACGAGTTCGTGCGGGGTGGGGCGGTGCCGCTCGACCGCGCGCTCACCGAGGGGTTCAGTCACGGTTTCGGCGCCGCACCGGCCAACCGCGACCTGCTGCTGCGCATGCGCGAGTGGAACGCCGAACGGCCCGCCGCGCAGCAGCTGAGGTTCCACGGCTTCGACGCGCCGCTGGAGATGGAGGGCGCCCCGAGCCCGCGCCGGCACCTGACGCTCGTGTGCGACTTCCTCGGCCTCGACCGTGCGGCGGAGATCGACGACCTGGTCGGGGACGAGACCCGGTGGAGCGACACCGCCGCCGTCTGGGAGCCGGGCCGGTCGGTCGGACGCTCGACGGACGCCCAGCGGCTGCGGGTCCTCGCCGACGACCTGCTGACCGAGCTGTACCGCCAGGCGCACCGCCGCCCCACGGGCTGGTGGGAGGCGCATGTGCAGGCCACCTCCGCGGTCGCGTTGCTGCGCTACCACGCCGCCGCCGCGGCGGCCGACCTCGCCCAGGAGGAACGGTTCGCCTACCTGGCCGGGGTCCGGGACGCGCTGATGGCCGAGAACCTGCTCGCGATCCGGGCGGTCGAGGCGGACCGGGGACCGACGCTGGTCTTCGCGCACAACACGCACCTGCAACGCCATCCGAGCACCATGACGGTCGGTGCGGCGACGGTGTCCTGGGCCGGCGCCGGCGCGATCGTCGGGGCGCTGCTCGGCGAGCGGTACGCGGTGGTCGTCGGCAGCCTCGGCGTGAGTCCCGCGCTCGGCATCGACGCGCCCGCCGCGTCGAGCTACGAGGGCCGGCTCCAGCAGCGGGGCGACCTCCCCGGGTACGTGCGGGCCGGCGACGTCGAGCCGGCCGAGCGCAGATCGCACGATTACCGCTACGTCCCGCTGGACCAGGCGAGCATCGACAACGCGGACGCGGTGTTGCACATCCCGACCGGCGTCGACGCGGCCGTGCTGGCCGAACGCATCGGCGCGCTGCCCGGCGTCGAGCAGGTGGTGGCGAGCGCGGAGAACGGGTCACCCGAGGGCGCGTGGGGCGACCGGTTCTTCCACGTCGGGCCGGACCGTCGTCAACCGTTCGCCACCATCGTCGAGCACGACGTGCCCGGCTTCGACGAGGCCGGGCAGCTCGACCGCCCCGGCGTCTTCCGGCTCAACCTGGAGCTGGGCCGGGCCGAGTTCGAAGAGGCGTTCGGCTTCGCGCCGGCTGCCTTCGAGGAACACCGGGACGACTTCGACTACGCCCGGCTGGACACCCTCACGCCGCATCCGGGCTACGCGCTGTACGGCTTCGCCAGCATCGTGATGCCCGGTCCGCAGATGCTGCCCGAGGTCGACCGGCTGATCGCGATCGCGCATCGGCGGGCGGTCGACCGGCACGAGCGCGCGACGCGTCGGGCGGCCGACCAACAGTACTGAGCCCGACCGCCGTCGGCCGTCCCGGGCCGTCGTCCGGAGCGGCCGTCCCGGGCCGCCGGGCCCGCGCGGGTGCAGCCGGGCCCGCACGGGCACGGGTCAGGCGGCCGCTTCGGGCTCGCGCAGGTCGAGCCAGTCGGCCCAGCGCGGGTCCGGGGCGCGGTGTCCGAGGACCCGCCACGCGGTGCCCTTCGGCGCGGCGGGCAGGGCGTGCAGCCGCCAGCCCAGCTCGGCCGGGGTCTTGTCGCCCTTGGTGTGGTTGCACCGCGCGCACGCGGCGACCACGTTCTCCCAGGCGTGCCGGCCGCCCCGGCTGCGCGGGAAGACATGGTCGATGGTCTCGGCCGGCCCCCGGCAGTAGGCGCACCGCCAGCCGTCCCGGGCGAAGATGGCCCGGCGGGACAGCCCGACGTGGGTGCGGTAGGGCACCCGGACGAAGCGGGTCAGCCGGACGACCGACGGCACCGGCAGCGCGTCCCGGGCGCTGTGCAGGATGCCGTCGCCGTCGGCGACACAGACGGCCTTGGCGGAGAGGACGAGGATCGCGGCGCGACGCACCGACACGACACACAGCGGCTCGTAGGTGGCGTTGAGAACCAGCGCGCCGGAGCCCACCGCGGGTCGTATGTCAGGCATCGCGCTCACCCTCCCGGTTCAGCGGCTGCTGCGAACCCGCCGCCGACCGGAGTTGGGCACGAGGGCCCGCACCGTCGACGCCCGTTCGATCACCGACGTCCGTTGCGCCAATAGTCCCTGATCGGACCCCGGATTGCACGTACTAATCCGGGGTCGGATGCGAAGCTCTTTTCCGCACCTGTCACGATGGCCGGTTCGCCCCGGTCCGACCCGGCGCTCCGGCGCATCTCACCCGGCTGGTGGGTCGGCAGCGGCCGGCCCGGGGTGTTGCGGTACGAAGACAGGGTGAGTGCCGCCAGCGTGACGCCCCTTGCCCTGCCCGACGCCGTGTCGGTGAACTGTCAGGGCAGCACCTCCTGCGAGTTCCTCTACCGCATGACCAGGTCCGAATGGTTCGCCGAGGGCAGCTACTGGATCCTGCTCAAGCCGCTGCGGGTCGTGCTGATCCTGGCGCTGGCGATGGTGGCGCGGTGGGCGCTGCACCGGACGATCAACCGGCTGGTCCGGACGACCACCGACGGCGCGGTCCCGACGATGCTGCGGCCGCTGCGCGAACGGGTGCCCACCGCCGCGGTCGACCCGGCCGAGTTCGTGCCGGAACGGCGGCGGCAGCGGGCCGAGGCGATCGGCTCGGTGCTGCGCAGCCTGACCACGGCGTTCGTCTTCGGTATCGCGCTGTTGATGATCCTGCGCGAGTTCAGCTTCGACCTGGCGCCGCTGCTGGCCAGCGCCGGTATCGCCGGCGTCGCCCTGGGCTTCGGCGCGCAGAGCCTGGTCAAGGACCTGATCGCCGGGCTCTTCATGCTCATCGAGGACCAGTACGGCGTGGGCGACAACGTCGACCTGGGCGAGGCGACGGGCGTGGTGGAGTCGGTCGGGCTGCGCGTCACCACCGTCCGGGACGGACGCGGCGTGCTCTGGTACATCCGCAACGGCGAGATCATCCGGGTGGGCAACAAGAGCCAGGGCTGGGCGCTGGTGGTGGTGGACCTGCCGATCGGCTTCAGCGGCACGGAGGAGGCCAGCGCGGTACTGCGGACGGCCGCCGCCTCCGTGGCGGTGGACCCGGAGCTGTCACCGGAGATCGTGGAGGCACCGGAGGTGCTGGGCGTCGAGCAGATGACGGTGGACGGCGCCGTGATCCGTACGGTGGTCAAGACGACCGCCGACGGCCAGTTCGCGGTGGGCCGAGAGCTGCGGCGCCGGCTGGCCGAGGCGTTGGAGAACTCCGGCATCACCGCGCAGATCGCCGCCGCCCGCATCTATCCCGGCGTGCCGAGCCGACCGCTGTCGGAGGGCGAGACCGGTCAGGGCGGCGCCACCTGACCCGGTGACCCTGGCCGGCAATCCAGGGGTCGCGGTCCACCCGGCCCCTGGAGTATCGTCCGTTCGTTCAGTCGGGGATGCGACGAACGATCCGTTCGCCCTAGCTAGTTGTCAGACGATCGGGCAGAATCCCGAAGCACGCGTTCCGCTGGAGCGCGGTCACATCCTCGCTGATCCGCGAATCTGACGAGTGTTCCCGGCCCGGCGGCCACAAGCAGCCGCATCCGGGGGCCGATGGAGGCGACGGTGCCCGACGAGCGACCTTCCGTGGAAGGTCCGGCCACTTTTCGCGAAGTGTTCGCCCAACGTGAGTATCGGGCCGTCTTCACGGCCGGGTCCCTGTCCTGGGTCGGCGACTACGTGGCCAAGGCCGCCGTGACCCTCCTCGTCTATCAGCAGACCAGGTCCGTCGCGCTCTCCGCCGCCGCGTTCGCGGTGAGCTACCTGCCGTGGCTGCTCGGCGGTCCACTGCTCGCCGCGCTGGCCGAACGGCACCCGTACCGGCGGGTGATGGTGACGTGCGACGTCGTCCGGATGGCGCTCATGGTGCTCATCGCCCTCCCCGGACTGCCGGTCCCGGTGGTGCTCGTGCTCGTCTTCGCCGCCACCCTGGCCAACCCGCCCAGTCAGGCGGCGAAGTCCGCGCTGATGCCGCAGATCCTCGCCGGTGACCGGCTGGTGGTCGGGTTGTCGCTCAACGGCAGCGTCGGGCAGGCCGCGCAGGTCGTCGGCTACCTGCTCGGCGCCGCCGTCGCCTCGATCAACCCGCCGGTCGCGCTGCTGTTCAACGCGGCCACCTTCGGGCTGTCGGCGCTGCTGCTGCGCTTCGGCGTGCGGGACCGCCCGGCCACGATGAGGACCGCCCACCGCAGCCACCTGCTGCGGGAGACCGCCGAGGGCTTCGGGATCGTCTTCCGCACACCGGTGTTGCGGGCCATCGCGGTGCTGGTGTTCAGCGCGACGCTCTTCTCGATCGTCCCCGAAGGGCTGGCCGCCGCCTGGGCGAACGCGGACACCAGGAGCGGCATGGCCGCCGGCACGGCGCAGGCGGTGATCATGGCTGCGAGTCCGGTGGGCTTCGTCCTCGGCGGACTGCTGGTGAGCCGGCTGTTCGGCCCCACCCGCCGGCTGGCCCTGATGCGGCCGCTCGCGGTGCTCGCCCCGCTGGCGCTGGTGCCGGCGCTGTTCGATCCGCCACCGCTGGTGGTGGCGCTGCTGGCCGCCCTGTGCGGATTCGCGGTCGCGGGCATGCTCCCGATGGCCAACGGGCTGTTCGTCCAGGCGCTGCCGGACGGCTTCCGGGCTCGCGCGTTCGGCGTGATGGCCACCGGCCTACAGGTCATCCAGGGGATGGCCGTGCTGGTCACCGGCTTGCTCGCGGAGCGGTTCCCCATCCCGGTGGTGGTTGGCCTCTGGAGCGCGGCCGGGGTGCTGCTGATGACTGTCGTGGCCGTGCGCTGGCCGGACCGCCAGACGGTGGACGACGCGATATCGACAGCCAGGGCAGCCAACATCGCGCAGGCCCGCGAGACGGGCGACGTCGGTGCCAGCGGCACGCCGGCACTCGCCGATCCACGTGCGGCCGGCGGCCAGCGCCGGCACGCGGTCACCTGAGCCACGGCGTGAGCCGACGCACGGCCTCCGGGTCGGGCCCACGGCCGACGCGCCTGGCAGGATGGAACGGTGAACCCCGCAGGTGAATCCGACCGTCCCGACGCGTCGACGACGCTCTTCGAAGCCGTCGGCGGCGAACCCACCTTCCGCAGGCTGGTGGACGAGTTCTACCTCGGCGTCGCCAGCGACCCGCTGCTGCGACCCATGTACCCGGAGGAGGACCTGGGCCCGGCGGCCGACCGGCTGACCCTGTTCCTGATGCAGTACTGGGGTGGGCCGAACACGTACTCCGCGCAGCGCGGGCACCCGCGGCTGCGGATGCGGCACGCGCCGTTCCGGATCGGCGCGGCCGAGCGGGACGCCTGGCTGCGGCACATGCGCCAGGCGGTGGACCGTCTCGACCTGGAACCGCAGCTCGCCGTCGCCCTCTGGGACTACCTGGAGCGGGCCGCGTACTTCATGGTCAACGTCATGGAGGACCCGGCCGAGCGCGCCTGACGGCGCGCGCACCGGGCACCCGGGCCGCGGCCGGTGTCAGAGCAGCGCGCCCTCGTCGTGCAGCCAGTCCACGAAGCTGGTCGCCACGGCCGCACCGCAGTCGAGCATCTCGACCAGCAGCGCGTCGTGCGTGCCGGCGCCGAGGGGCACCTGCAACTCGGCGTAGATCGGTAGCTGCCCGCGCTCGGTCGGATCGCCGATGTACGCCTTGCAGAAGCGGCGGGTGTGGTTCCACTCGTTGACCACCCGGTAGGCCCGGTCGGCCCAGTCCGGCGGAACCGTGGCGTGCGGACGGGCCCGCATCACCAGGATCTCGTCCTCCGGGCCCTCGAGGGTCACCAGCACGGCGTGGCGCTCCCACATGGCCAGCAGGTTGCCGTCGCCGTCGGCCAGGTACCGCACGTCGAGCAGGTCGAGTGCGTCGCAGACCCGACGCAGGCTCACCGGCTCGATGGTGGCCGCCATCTCGGCCAGTGCGGGCCGGTCGCTGCCCGGGCAGTCGTCTCCCGGCTGGCGAGGACTCGGCGGCCCGACCCGGACCGCGCTCTCCACTGTGATCCCGCTTCGGGTTTCCGGATCACCGCCGTCGGCGGGACCGGGGCGCCATGACCACCACGGCATCGCTCGTCGCACCTCACTCCCCAGCGGATCCAGCCGCCTACGGTGCGTTGGATCCGAGGATGGACGGTACCCGGACAGCCGGGTTGAAGCACCCCCCCAACGACCCCACCGGCCCAGAAGAATGAACGGGGGTCATCCGTTCGGACGAGGAGTGAGGGGGGTCACGGCAAGATCGGTGGCCTTCTGCAACCAGGCCGCTCCGTACGGTCCCACCAGGCCCACCCAGCGGCCGGCGACCCGTACCCGCACCCCGGCACGCGCCGAAGGGGCGCTCGGGTCGTCGACCGCACCCAGGAAGCCCATCCGGACCAGCCCCTGCACCAGCCGCTGCGGCACCTCGACCGGCGGGCCCGGCCGATCGTCCGGGGTGACCACCACGGCCACGTGGTCGAGCAGCGCGTCGCGTAGGGCCCGCTGACCCACCGCGCGGCCCGCCACCCCCTCCTGGCTCGCCGTCCGCAGGGTGCCCGCCGCCGCCACGGCGATCCGGCGCACCTCGACGCCGGGCAGCACCTCGACCGGCTCGCTGCGCGACGGTGGCAGGGGCCAGCGCCACTGCGCGTCCCGGCGCTCGGGCAGCGCCGCACCGCCGCGTCCCAACTCGGCCAGCAGGTCGGCCGCACCCACGGTGACGTCCCCGGCGGCGTCGCCGGCCACCGTGCGGGTGACCAGCACCTGCCACGGCAGCCGGGCCCAGAGGACGACCCGCCCGGGAGCGCCGGCCGGGCGCAGCCGCACCGGCGCGACCGGGTCCAGCCGGACCAGCCGGGCCAGGAAGGCACCGGCGTCGGCAACGCCGGCCAGGCCATGACCGGACGGCGACGCCACCCGGTCCGCTCCCGGCCGCGTCACGATCCGCCGCCCTGCGGGGCGTACGTCAGCAGGAAGTCCCGCTCCTCGACGGTGATGCGGCGGGGCACCTGACGGGTCAGGTCGAACGGCACCAGCACCGAGCGGGCCCGGCTGGCCAGCACGTCACCGTCGTACAACTCGTAGGCGACGGTGAACCGCGACGCCTTGATCTCCTCCACCCACAACTCGATGCGGACCGTGGGCGCGGCCTCGGCGGTGGCCCGACCCAGCGCGTAGTCGACCGGGCGCAGGTAGTCGACCTCGTGCCGGCGGATCACCACCCCGTCGGCGAACGAACCCACTCCCCAGGCCCGGCCGCCGGCGAACATCAACGCCACCCGCGCCTCCTCGTACAGGGTGAGGAAGCGCGAGTTGTTGACGTGGCCGTACGCGTCCAGGTCGGACCAGCGCAGCGTGCAGTGGTAGATGAAACGGTCAGTCACGGGTCAGCTTGCGGTAGGTCACCCGGTGCGGTCGGGCGGCCTCTGCGCCGAGACGGTCGATCTTGTTCTTCTCGTACGCCTCGAAGTTGCCCTCGAACCAGAACCACTTGGCCGGATTCTGGTCGTCGCCCTCCCAGGCCAGGATGTGCGTGGCGACCCGGTCCAGGAACATCCGGTCGTGGGAGATGACCACGGCGCAGCCGGGGAACTCCAGCAGGGCGTTCTCCAGGCTGGACAGCGTCTCCACGTCCAGGTCGTTCGTCGGCTCGTCGAGCAGGATGACGTTGCCGCCGATCTTCAGGGTCAGCGCCAGGTTGAGCCGGTTGCGCTCGCCGCCGGAGAGCACCTTGGTCGGCTTCTGCTGGTCCGGGCCCTTGAAGCCGAACGCCGCGATGTACGCCCGCGACGGCATCTCGACCTTGCCCACCATCAGGTAGTCGAGACCGTCGGAGACGACCTCCCAGACGGTCTTGTCGCCGTTGAGGCCCTCGCGGTTCTGGTCGACGTACGACAGCGAGACGGTCGGACCGACCCGCACCTCGCCGCCGGTCGGCTCCTCCAGCCCGACGATCGTCTTGAACAGCGTGGTCTTGCCGACGCCGTTGGGGCCGATGATGCCGACGATGCCGTTACGCGGCAGCGAGAACGACAGGTTGTCGATGAGCAGCCGGTCGCCGAAGCCCTTGCTGAGGTTGTTCGCCTCGATGACCGTGCCGCCCAGACGCGGGCCCGGCGGGATCTGGATCTCCTCGAAGTCCAGCTTGCGGGTCTTCTCCGCCTCGGCGGCCATCTCGTCGTACCGGTCCAGGCGAGCCTTGGACTTGGTCTGCCGGGCCTTGGCGTTGGAGCGGACCCACTCCAGCTCCTCGGTGAGGCGCTTCTTCATCTTGGCGTCGCGGCGGCCCTCGACGGCCAGCCGGGCGGCCTTCTTCTCCAGGTAGGTGGAGTAGTTGCCCTCGTACGGGTAGGTCCGGCCGCGGTCCAGCTCGAGGATCCAGTTGGCCACGTTGTCGAGGAAGTACCGGTCGTGGGTGATCGCCATGACCGTGCCGGCGTACTTGGCCAGGTGCTGCTCCAGCCAGGAGACGCTCTCCGCGTCCAGGTGGTTGGTCGGCTCGTCGAGCAGCAGCAGGTCGGGTGCCTCCAGCAGCAGCTTGCAGAGCGCGACGCGGCGGCGCTCACCACCGGAGAGCTGGGTCACGTCGGCGTCCGGCGGCGGGCACCGCAGGGCGTCCATGGCCAGTTCGAGCTTGGAGTCGATGTCCCACGCGTCGAGGTGGTCCAGCTCCTCCTGGAGCTTGCCCATCTCCTCCATCAGCTCGTCGGAGTAGTCGGTCGCCATCTGCTCGGCGATCTTGTTGAAGCGCTCCAGCTTGGCCTTGGTCTCGGCGACCGCCTCCTCGACGTTGCCGAGCACCGTCTTGGCGTCGTTGAGCGGGGGCTCCTGCGCGAGCATGCCGACGGTGTAGCCGGGCATGAGCCGGGCCTCGCCGTTGCTCGGCTTGTCCATGCCTGCCATGATCTTGAGGAGGCTGGACTTACCGGCGCCGTTCGGGCCGACCACACCGATCTTGGCGCCCGGCAGGAAGTTCAGCGTCACGTTGTCCAGCACGACCTTGTCGCCGTGCGCCTTGCGCGCCTTTTCCAGGACGTAGATGAACTGGGCCACGGTGCGGGCTACCTCCGTCGGTTTGCTGTCGCCTGAGTGGGCGGCGCGGCGCGAGCTGAGACCTCCGCCCGCCGCCGCCGGCCGGGAGCCGGCCGCGCGCACGCCATCGTCAATCCTGACAGGTACGGCGCGCTTCGCCCACATCACCCCGCCTCAGGAGTACGCCGGCGAGCCGCGCCGCCCCTGACCGTCGGGCTGTCGACAAGATCACCTTAAGGATTCGCCGCACGCGGGGCGGGTAGGAGACTCCGGCACGGGGGCCCAGACACCGCAGCTACGCTCAGTACGCTCATCGCGGTGGACCCGTCAGTACCCGGAGGTGGCCGATCGTGACCGTCCGTAGCTCCTTTGTCGTAGTGGCGAACCGTCTGCCGGTCGACGAGGTGAGCACACCCGAGGGACGGCAGTGGCGACGCAGCCCCGGCGGGCTCGTCACCGCGCTGCATCCCGTACTCGCCGAGCACCAGGGCACCTGGGTCGGCTGGGCCGGTGGCACCGGCGCCGCGCCCGAGCCGTTCGACCTGGAGGGCATCCGGCTGCACCCGGTCCCGCTCAGCGCCGAGGAGTTGGAGCGCTACTACGAGGGCCAGTCCAACGCGACGATCTGGCCGCTCTACCACGACGCCGTGGAGACACCGGCGTACAAGCGTCGCTGGCGTGAGGCGTACCGGTTGGTCAACGCCCGGTTCGCGGAGGCCGCGGCCGACGTGGCGGCCGAGGGCGCGACCGTCTGGGTGCAGGACTACCAGCTCCAGCTGGTGCCGGCCATGCTCCGCGAGCTACGCCCGGACCTGCGGATCGGCTTCTTCCTGCACATCCCGTTCCCGCCGATCGAGCTGTTCATGCAGATGCCGTTCCGCACCGAGCTGCTGCGCGGTCTGCTCGGCGCGGACCTGGTGGGCTTCCAGCAGCGACTGGCCGCGCAGAACTTCGTCCGGCTGGCCCGACACCTGCTCGGGCTCCGCTACGAGGGTCAGATGATCCAGGTCGACGGCCGGCAGGTGAAGGCGGGCGCCTTCCCCATCTCCATCGACACGCAGGAGATGGAGCGGATGGCGGCCGACCCGGCGGTCCAGGCGCGGGCCAAGCAGATCCGCGCCGAGCTGGGGGACCCGAAGACGATAATCCTGGGCGTGGACCGGCTCGACTACACCAAGGGCATCGAGTTGCGCCTCAAGGCGTTCCGGGAGTTGCTGTCTGACGGAAAGTTGACAGTTCCGGACGCCGTTATGGTGCAGGTCGCCACGCCGAGCCGCGAGCGCGTCGAGCACTACCAGGCACTTCGGGTCAAGGTCGAGCGCGAAGTTGGTCGGATTAATGGCGAATTCGGCCGAGTCGGCGTGCCGGCCGTGCATTACCTGCATCAGTCGTACAGTCGCAGTGAACTGGCCGCGATGTACGTTGCTGCGGACGTGATGATGGTTACCCCGCTGCGAGACGGCATGAATCTCGTGGCCAAGGAGTACGTCGCATCCCGTGCCGACCAGGGCGGTGCGCTCGTGCTCAGCGAGTTCGCTGGCGCCGCAACGGAGCTGCGCCAGGCATTCCTTTGTAACCCGCACGACCCGGACGCGGTCAAGGACGCCCTGCTCCGGGCCGTGCACGTGGAGAAAACCGAGGCACGCCGCCGGATGCGGACAATGCAACGTCACCTGCGTACCCACGACGTGGGGCACTGGGCCAAGTCTTTCCTCTCCGAACTGGGAGTTTCCGAGGCGGAGGCCGCGTGAACACGGCCGTCAACGACGGAACGGCGATCGACACCGGGGTGATGGACCCCGAGCTGCGAGCCGCCATCGGCCGGATCGCCCGGGTTCCGCAGCTCCTGATCGCCTGCGACTACGACGGCACACTCGCGCCGATCGTGGAGGATCCCAGCACCGCCGTACCGCTGCCCGAGTCGGTGGCCGCGATCCGCGCGCTCGCCGCCCTGCCGCAGACGAGCGTGGCCGTGGTCTCCGGCCGCGCCCTGCGCGACCTGGCCGCGCTCTCCCGACTGCCCAGCGAGGTGCACCTCGTCGGCAGCCACGGCTCCGAGTTCGACATCGGCTTCGTCGAGCGCCTCTCCCCCGAGCTGGTCGCGGTCCGCACCCAGGTGCGCAACGCGCTGCGCGAGATCGCCGCCGAACACCCGGGCATCCGGCTCGAACGCAAGCCGGCCAGCGTCGCGGTGCACACCCGTGGCGTCGACCCGCAGGTCGCCGCCGCCGCCATCGAGGCCGTGCGCAACGGCCCGGCCGCCTTCGACGGCGTCACCGTGACGCAGGGCAAGGAGGTCATCGAGCTGTCCGTGGTGGCCACCCACAAGGGCACGGCCGTCGACCAGCTACGGACCCAGCTCTCGGCCAGCGCGGTGCTCTTCATCGGCGACGACGTCACCGACGAGAACGCCTTCGGCAACCTGCACGGGCCGGACCTCGGCATCAAGATCGGTCCGGGCGAGACCAAGGCCGCCTTCCGGGTGGCCGAGCCCATCGAGGCCGCCCGCGCGCTCGGGCTGCTGCTGGAGACCCGCCGGCACTGGCTGTTCGGCGAGCGCGCGGTACCCATCGAGCGGCACTCCATGTTGTCCAACGGTCGTACCGTCGCGCTGCTCACCCCCGAGGCGAAGGTGAGCTGGCTCTGCCACCCCAAGCCGGACTCGGCGGCGATCTTCGCCGACCTGGTCGGCGGCAGCCCGGCCGGCCACTTCAGCATCGCCCCGGAGCGGGGTGGCATCCCGCTGGGCCAGCGCTACCGCTCCGGCACCATGACGGTCGAGACCCGGTGGTCCGGCCTCACCGTCACCGACTGGCTGGACAAGCCGGCCCGCGAGACGACGCCGGACGGCCCGGCCGTGGTGACCGGCGACTCGACCCTGGTGCGGGTGCTCAGCGGCAACGGCCGGGTCCGGGTGGAGTTCGCGCCGCGTCCCGAGTTCGGCCAGGTGGCCGTGCAGTTGCAGCCCGTCGGCGACGGCCTGCTGGTGCTCGGCTCGAACGAGCCGGTCGCCCTCTACGCCCCCGGCGTGGAGTGGCAGGTCAACAACGACGGCGGGTACGAGACCGCCAAGGCGGTCGTCGACCTCTCCGCCGCGGGCGGGCAGGTCGTGCTGGAGCTGCGCTTCGGCACGCACAGCCTGGAGCACCACCGGGTACCGATCCACGAGCGGCAGGCCGCGGCCGAGCAGCCGTGGAAGGACTGGGTGGCCTCGCTGCGGTTGCCGTCCACCTCCCGTGACCTGGTCGCGCGCAGCGCCCTCACCCTGCGCGGGCTCTGCCACGAGGCCACCGGCTCGATCCTCGCCGCCGCCACCACCTCCCTGCCGGAGGAGCTGGGCGGCGTCCGCAACTGGGACTACCGCTACTGCTGGCTGCGCGACGCCGCGCTGACCGCCCGCGCGCTCGTCGACCTCGGCTCCGTCACGGAGGCCGAGGCGTTCCTGCGCTGGGTGGACGGCTGCATCGAGCGCACCGGCGGTCACCCGGAACGGCTGCACCCGCTCTACACCATCGACGGGTACGAGCTGGGCGCCGAGGCGGTCATCGACACGCTGCCCGGGTACGCCGGTTCCCGGCCGGTCCGGGTCGGCAACCTCGCCAACCACCAGCTCCAGCTCGACGTGTTCGGCCCGATCGCCGATCTGATCGCGGCCGTCGCCGACGCGCGCGGCTCGGTCCGCGACGACGAGTGGCGGGTCCTGGAGAACATGGTCGAGGCGGTCCGCCGCCGCTGGCACGAGCCCGACCACGGCATCTGGGAGGCGCGGCTGCCACCCCGGCACCACGTGTTCTCCAAGGTGATGTGCTGGATGACCGTCGACCGGGCGCTGCACGTCATGCGTCAGCACGGTGGCGAGGACCGGCCCGAGTGGAAGGACCTGCGCGACCGGATCGGCGCCAACGTGCTGGAGCACGGCTGGCACGACGACGTCGAGGCGTACAGCGTCGCGTACGGGGACGAGGACATGGACGCCTCGTCGCTCTGGATCGGCCTCTCCGGCCTGCTCCCGGGTGACGACCCGCGCTTCCTGTCCACGGTCCTGAAGATCGAGGCGGACCTGCGCAGCGGCCCGGTCGTCTACCGGTACCACTGGGACGACGGCCTGCCCGGCCGCGAGGGCGGTTTCCACATCTGCACGGCGTGGCTGATCGAGGCGTACCTGCGCACCGGCCGCCGCACCGACGCCGAGGAACTGTTCGCGCAGATGGTGCTGACCGCCGGGCCGACCGGCCTGCTCCCCGAGCAGTACGACCCGCTCGCCGAGCGCGGCCTGGGCAATCACCCCCAGGCGTACAGCCACCTCGGGCTGATCCGCTGCGCCCTGCTGCTGGACAACATGCTCAAGCAGTAATTGGCTGTCAGTTCGATGACGGGCCGGAGCAGGCTGCTCCGGCCCGTTATTGATGCCAGTTGACGAGACGTGTTCATCAACGTCCTCCGGAGATGCCATCGCGCCCGGCCGACGCCCCCCCAAGCGTCTCCTGCGCGTCCTTTGCTCTGCTTCACTCCACGCACCACAAACGCCTTCTCCGTGTTGCGTCGGTTGAAGCAGAGCAAAGGACGCGTACAGACCAGTTGGTCCCTGCCGCCCACCGCCTCCGAAGGTCCACTCCACGTCCGCACGACCCCCGGGCCGCTGCGCGCCCCTCGCGGGCCGTGCCGCCCGTCACCGGTCGAGGGCCGCCACCACATCGCCCACCACGACGACGGCGGGCGGGCGCACCTCGGCCGTCAGCACGTCGGCGGCGACCGCTTCGAGCGTCGAGCGGAGCACCCGCTGGGCACCCGTGGTGGCCTCCTGAATCACGGCGGCCGGGGTCTGCGGCGGTTTGCCGTGCGCGATCAGGGTGGCCGTGATGGCGGCGAGGTTCTTGAGCCCCATCAGGATCACCAGGGTGCCGCGCAGGCCGGCGAGGGCGTCCCAGCGCACCAGCGAGGCCGGTGAGTCGGGAGCGACGTGCCCGGAGACCACGGTGAACTCGTGCGCCATCCCCCGGTGGGTGACCGGGATGCCGGCCGCGGCGGGCGCGGCGATCGAGCTGGTCACCCCGGGGACCACGGTCACCGGTACGCCGGCCGCCGCGCAGGCCAGCAACTCCTCGCCGCCTCGACCGAAGACGTACGGGTCGCCGCCCTTGAGCCGCACGACGGCAGCGCCCGCCAGCGCACGGTCGACCAGGATCTGGTTGATCTCCTCCTGGGCCCGCGACGGGCCGTAGGGGATCTTCGAGGCGTCCACCAGCTCGACGTCGGGGCGCAGCTCGTCCAGGAGCAGGCCGGGCACCAGCCGGTCGGCGACCACCACGTCCGCCTCGGTGAGCAGCCGCCAACCCTTCACGGTGATCAGCTCCGGGTCGCCCGGCCCGGATCCGACAAGTGCCACCCGTCCGCCGGTCGCCTCGGCCTCGCGCCGGGCCTCCGGCGGTGCGGAGTCGCGCACAGCCAGCAGGTCGCGGATGGCGTCCCGGACACTCATCGCCCGCCGCGGGTCGCCGCCACCGAGCACCGCCACGGTGACCGGCCCCTGCCGGGTCACCGCCGGAGTCCAGGCGGTGGCGGCCGCCCGGTCGTCGGCGCGTACGCAGAAGATCCGTCGCTCGGCCGCCACGGCGCTGACCGCGGCCGCCGCGATCGGGTCGTCGATCGCCACCTGGACCAGCCAGGCCCCGTCCAGGTCCTCGGGCACGAACCGGCGCGGCACCCAGCGCAGCCGACCCGCGTCGACCCGAGCCTGCAACGCCGGGGTCAGCTCCGGTGCCACCAGCAGCACGTCCGCGCCGGCGTCCAGCAGCGCCGGCACCCGCCGGGTGGCGACCGCGCCGCCACCCACCACGACCACGCGCCGGCCGTCGAGCCGCAGACCAAGGGGGTACGGGTTGGCGCTCATCCGGCACCACCCGACCGCTCGCCGGACGCGCTCACTTCTCGGCCACGCCGGCCGAGTCGAACGTGGCCACCTCGTGCAGCACCCGGACCGCGCCGGTGACCACCGGCAGCGCCAGCAGGGCGCCGGTGCCCTCGCCGAGGCGCAGCCCCAGGTCGATGAGCGGGTCGAGACCGAGGTGCCGCAACGCCACCGTCGCGCCCGGCTCGGCCGAGCGGTGTCCGGCGACCATGGCGGCGACCGCGTCCGGCGCGAACGCGGCGGCGGCGAGCGCGGCGGACACCGCGATCACCCCGTCCAGCAGGACCGGGGTACGGCGCGCGGCGGCGCCCAGGATCAGCCCGGCCAGCGCGGCGTGCTCCAGGCCACCGACGGCGGCCAGCACTCCGAGCGGGTCGGACGGGTCGGGGGTGTGCCGGGCCAGCGCGGCCCGCACCACGGCCACCTTGTGGGCGTACGTCTCGTCGTCCACGCCGGTGCCCCGACCGGTGGCGTCGAGCGGGTCGGCGCCGGTGAACGCGGCGATCAGCGCGGCGGCCGGAGTGGTGTTGCCGATGCCCATGTCCCCGGTGAGCAGGATGTCTGCGCCGGCGTCGATCAGCTCGTCGGCGACCCAGACGCCGGTCAGGACCGCCGCCAGCGCCTCGTCCCGGGTGAGCGCGGCGGTCACCGACAGGTCCCGGGTGCCCCGCCGCACCGAGGCGTCGATCAGCCGCGGCGCGGCCAGGTCCGACGAGGGGACGGCGGGGCCGGACGCGGCTGACCCGGACGCGGGCGCGGGCGCGGGCACGGGCTCAGGCACGGGCAGCGGATGGGCCACCCCGACGTCGACCACGGTGACCGACGCGCCGGCCTGCCGGGCGAACGCGTTGACGACCGCGCCGCCGGCCAGGAAGTTGCCGATCATCTGCGCGGTGACCTCCTGCGGCCACGGGGTGACCCGCTGGGCGTGCACCCCGTGGTCGCCCGCGAAGATCGCCACGGCGGCCGGTTCGGGCACAGGGGGCGGGCAGACCCCGGCCAGCCCGGCGAGGCGTACCGACAGGTCCTCCAGCAGGCCCAGCGAGCCCGCCGGCTTGGTCAGCCGGCTGTGCAGCTCGCGGGCGGCGGCCATCGCCGCCTCGTCCGGGGGCCGGATCGCCGACGTCGTGGTCTCCAGCATCATGCCTCCATGATCTCGCGCAGCACCGCGATGAACGCGTCGGTGGTGTGTCGGTCCCGTACCGCCACCCGCAGCCAGTCCGGGCCGAGCCCGGGGAAGGTGTCACCCCGGCGGACCGCCCAGCCCCGCTCGCGCAGGGCGGCCCGTACCCCTGTCGCGTCGGGCAGGCGCAGCAGGACGAACGCGCTGGCGGGGCGGCCGGCGACGCGTACCCCCGGCAGGTCGGACAGGCGGGCGACCAGGTGGTCGCGGTCGGCGGCGAGTTCGGCGGCGATCGCGCGTTCGGCCTGGACCGCGACGGGCGTGGCGCAGGCCTCGGCGGCGGCCAGCGCGGGCGTGGAGACGGCCCAGAGCGGCTGGACGGCGGCCAGCCGGGACAGCAGGGCCGCCTCGCCGAGCAGGTAGCCGATCCGCAGCCCGGCCAGCCCCCAGGTCTTGGTGAGGCTGCGCAGGACGAGCAGCCCGGGCAGGTCGCGCCGCTCGGCGAGCGACTCCGGTTCGCCGGTGTCCCCGCCGTCCGTGGTGTCGGCGAACGCCTCGTCGACCACCAGCACCCGGCCGGGACGGGCGAGCGCGGCGATGGTCCGCGCGGGGTGCAGCACCGAGGTGGGGTTCGTCGGGTTGCCGATCATGACCAGGTCCGCGTCGGCGGGCACCTGGGACGCGTCGAGGCGGAAGCCGTCGGCCGGGTCCAGCAGTACCCGCTCCACCGGGTGCCCGGCGGCCCGCAACGCCGCCTCCGGTTCGGTGAACTGCGGGTGCACCACCACGGGCCGGTGCACGCCGCGCAGCGCCTGGGCGATCAGCACGAAGCCCTCGGCGGCCCCGGCGGTGAGCAGTACCTCGTCCGGGGGACGCCGGTGCCGGGCGGCGACGGCGGCGCGGGCCGGCGCCGGGTCCGGATAGCGGGCCAGATCGGTGAGGGTGGCGGCGATCGGATCGGCCAACCAGGCCGGCATCGGCGCCCGGCGGACGTTGACGGCGAGGTCGACCAGACCGGCACTGGCCTCGGCGTCGCCGTGGTGCGCCAGGTCGGGCCCGGCACCGGCGAACGGCGACATGCCGCTCGGCTGATCACGCATGTCCGCGATCCTGCCGGGAAGGTGGCCGCCAGGACAGTCGATGTCGACGTAAGCCATGTCACCACCTCGCGGGTTTATGAGTTCTTCTCATGTACGAATCGGAAATGTCATAACTTGGCGACGTGAGCAACCGACCCCTTGCTGCCGCCGGTCGACTCGTTCCTCTCCTGCGCGCCGGGCTCATCGCCGGCATCGTGATCGCCGCCGCCGCCTATCCGCTGGTCGCCCTCACCGGGCTCGGCGCGAAGGCCACCGCCCACGCCACGGAGCAGAAGACCCGGCTGCTGACCAGAGCCCTGCCCGCCGAGACCTCCTACCTGTACGCCCCGGACGGCAAGACCGTGCTGACCATGTTCTACGAGGAGTACCGGCAGTACACGAAGCTGTCGGACATGTCGCCGAACATCCAGCAGGCGATCGTCGCTGCCGAGGACTCCCGCTTCTACCAGCACCACGGTGTCGACCCGAAGGGCGTGGCCCGCGCGTTCGTGGCCAACGCCCACTCCAGTGGGGTGTCCCAGGGCGCGTCGACGCTGACCATGCAGTACGTCCGGATGGCTCTGCGGGACAGCGCCACCACCCCCAAGGAGGTCCAGGAGGCCACCCAGCAGACCAGCCTGCGCAAGGTCAAGGAGATGCGCATGGCGCTGGACCTGGAGAAGGAGATGAGCAAGGAAGACATCATGGAGCGGTACCTGAACTCGGCGTACTTCGGTCACCGGGCGTACGGCATCTACGCGGCCAGCGAGATCTTCTTCTCCAAGACCCCGAAGGACCTCACCCCGGTCGAGGCGGCCACCCTCGCCGGCCTGGTCAAGTCCCCGTCCGAGTACGACCCGGCGGACTCCGACCAGAAGGAGGCCACCGGGCGGCGCAACTACGTCCTGGACCGGATGAGCCAGCTCGGCTACATGTCCCCCGACTCGGCCGCCGCCGCCAAGTCCGAACCGATCCGGCTGAAGCTCACCACGCCACCGAGCGACTGCGCCTCGATCGTCGAGAAGTACCAGAGCTGGGGCTTCGCCTGCGACTACGTGAAGAACTGGTGGAGCGCCCAACCGGCGTTCGGCAGCAACCGCCTCGAACGGATGGACAAGCTGCGCCGGGGCGGGTACCGGATCGTGCTCAGCCTCGACCCCAAGGTCCAGGAGGCGGCCGAGAAGAACGTCGGCGCGAAGGAGGGCACCGGCAGCCCGTTCGCCAACGGCATCGTGGTCTCCGAGCCGGGCACCGGGCGGGTCAAGGCGATGGCGGTGAACCGGAACTACTCCCTGGACCTGGCCGACAATCCACCCAGCTCCAACCCCGAGGCCGGGCCGAAGGTGAAGGCCAACTACCCGAACACGGTGGCGCCGCTGCTCGGCGGCGGTGACCTGCCGGGCTACCAGGCCGGGTCGACGTTCAAGATGTTCCCGATGCTGGCCGCGTTGGACTCCGGGATGACGCTCTCCACCTCGTTCAACGCCCCGTACCGCTACAAGTCGTCCGTCTACGACGGCTGGGCGCCGTCGAACGCCAGCGGCGCGATGACCGGCCAGCAGACCATGTGGTCCGGCTTCGGCAAGTCCGTCAACACGTACTTCGTGTGGCTGGAGGAGAAGGTGGGCGCGGAGAAGGCGGTCCGGCTCGCCGAACAGCTCGGCCTGCGCTGGCGCACCGACGTCGACCGGGAGCAGGCGTCCCCGGGCAAGGCCAACAAGTGGGGCGCGTTCACCCTGGGCGTCTCCGACGCCACCCCGCTGGAGATGGCGAACGCGTACGCGGCCATCGCGGCCGACGGCCGCTACTGCGAGGCGATACCCGTGCAGGCGATCATGAACCGGGACGGCACACCCGCCACCTACGCCACCCCGGGCGGCATCCAGCGCGAGGTGGCCAAGCCCCGCTGCCGCCAGGTGGTCAGCGCCGACGCCGCCCGCGCGGCCACCGACGCCGCCCGCTGCCCGACCGGGGACACCCCGGCCCGCGGTGGCTGCGGCGGGTGGTCGACGGCCGACAGCGTCCGGGGTACGGTCGGCCGCCCGGTCGCCGGCAAGACGGGTACCACCGACAGCACCCGGTCCGCCTGGTTCGTCGGCTACACACCGGAACTGGCCGCGGCGAGCTTCATCTCCGACCCGGACAACCCGTTCAACGCGGTCGGTGACGGGCAGTCCCAGATCCCGATCGCGGCGGTGGCACAAACCCTGCGCGACGGCCTGAAGGGCACACCGACCCGGCAGTTCACGCCACCCTCGGACGCCATCGTCGGGTGACGGCCGACGCAGGTCCGTCGTGGCGGCGGACCTGCGCAGGTCCGACGCCGGGTCCGCAGGGGTCAGCGCAGGTCCGCCGCCACGAACGACCAGAGTTCGAGGTCGACCCGGCCACCGCCGACGAACCCGGCGTTGCGCAGCAGACCCTCGTAGGTGAAGCCGGCCTTCTCGGCGACCCGGCGGGACGCCAGGTTGCCGGGCGCGACCCGCAGCTCGACCCGCTGGAAGCCGTGCTCCAGGATCAGCGCGATGGCCACCGCGTCCACCGCCTCGGCGGCCAGGCCGAAGCCCCGGGCGTGGGGGGCCATCGCGTAGGAGACCTCGGTGAGACGGGCGCCCCAGTCGGTACGCCGGGTCCAGAGGGAACCGACCACCTCGTCGTCCTCCCGGCGGATCACCGCGTAGTGGTCGCCCTCGCCGCTGTCGCGTCGCTGCCGGGCCAGGTCGGTGCACCAGGCGTGCCCGTCGATGGGGCCGGAGTCGTCGGGCAGCGGCAGCCAACGCCGGGTCAGCTTGTCGGCGAAGATCTCGCCGGCCGCCGCCGCGTCAGCCGCGGTGAGCCGGCGCACCTCGGTACGCGGGGTGGAGACGGTCAACGCCGGAAACCGGCGGACCGCCATCTCACCGATCACGCGGGAACCACCGGCGGCGACACCGCCTCGGCTGCTGGCTCGCCGACCGCCGCGGCCACCACCCGGGCGGCCGTCGCCGGATGACCGGCCCAGTGCAGGGTGAGCTGCGAGGCGTGCACGTTGCGCCAGACGAACCCCTCCGGCGTGCCGCCGTCCCAGCTCCACGCCGGTCGCTGACCGGCGCGCGGGGTGAGCACCGCCCGGTGGTCCTTGTGCCCGACGATTACCGTGCCGGTCGCGGCGACCACGCTGTCGGTCTTGGCGGTCGCCTCCCGGTAGCCCACGACAAGTCCGTCCCGGCTCGCGCCGACCGCGTCCAGCACACCGCACATGGGCAGCCCGTCCAGCTCGCGGGCCAGCCAGAGCAGACCGGCGCCCTCGGCGACGATCGGCCGGCCGGTACGCGCCAACTCGGCCACCGCGATGCAGAGCCGCCGGTTGGCCGACAACTGCTCGGCGTACGCCTCGGGCAGCGCTCCCCCGACGACCAGCGCCCGGGTGCCGACCGGCAACGCCTCGTCGCGCAGCGGATCGACGGTGACCACCTCGGCCCCGGCCGCCGACAGCAACTCGGCCGTCTCCGGGTGGCTGAAGCTGCCGCCCGGACCACCCGCCACCGCGACCAGCGGACGCTGCGCCGGCACGACCAGCTCGCCGAGCACGTCCCCCGGTGACCAGGCCACCGCCGGCAAGGGCGGAGCGGAACGGGCCAGCCCGAGCAGGCGTTCCAGGTCGACGGTGGCGGCGACGGCCTCACCCAGTCGACGCACCGCGCGGACCGCGTCGGCCGAGGCGTCGACCACCGGCGCGACCCCGTGCCGGCGGGACGGCAGCACGGCCGGCAGGTCCTGGCGGCGCAGCGCGCCGTAGACGGGCACCCCCACGTCGTCCAACGCCTCGCGCAGCATCGCCTCGTGCCGCGACGACGCCACCCGGTTGAGGATCACCCCGCCCAGCCACAACTGCTCGTCGTACGAGCGGAACCCGTGCACCAGCGCGGCCACCGACTGACCCATCGCGGCCACGTCGACCACCAACACCACCGGGCTGCGCAGCGCCGCCGCGGCGGCGGCCGTGGACTCCTGCTCGGGACGGCCGCCCACCGAGTCGTACAGGCCCATGCTGCCCTGCACCACGGCGAGCCCGGCACCGGCGGCGCCGTGTGCGACAAGCGGGGCGAGCCGGTCGACGCCGACCAGCCGGGGGTCGATCACCCGACCCGGGCGACCGGCGGCGAGACCGAGGTACGCGGCGTCGACGTGGTCCGGGCCGAGCTTGAACCCGGCGACGTCGACACCCCGCTCGGCCAGGGCGGCGAGCAGCCCGATCGCCAGCGCGTTCTTGCCGTGTCCGGAGGACGGCGCGCTGAGCACCAGGCGCGGCACGACGGTCATCATCGACTCCTCGCGGGCGGCGGCGGGTACGCGACGAACAACCGGGAAGGTCGATCCGTCGGCGTGACGATACCCGTCCGATCCGACCGGCGAGCACCGCCAACCGGGGGTCGGCGGACCGTCCCGGCCCGGTCGCGGTGAGTGGCCCCGGTCATACGGGTAGCCTCGGTGCCGTGTACCGGTTCCTGCTGAGCCCACGCTGGTTGGGCGCCCTCGCGTTGACGCTGGTCGCCGCCGCCGTCATGGTGTGGCTCGGCAACTGGCAACTGGACCGCTACCGGGGTCGTACCGAGATCAACGAGCGGATCGACGCGGGCGAGCGGATGCCCCCGGCACCCCTGGCCGACGCATTCCGCCCGCCGACCGGTGGACCCGGCACCGCCGGCCCGGCCCCCGCCAAGGACCGGGTCTGGACCCGGATCACCGCCACCGGCCGGTACGACACGTCGAACACCGTCCTGGTCCGCGGCCGGACGGTCGACAGCCGGGTCGGCTTCGAGGTGCTCACCCCGCTCGTGCTCGCCGACGGCACCGCGCTGCTGGTGGACCGGGGCTGGATCCCGCCCGCTCCGGGCGGCGCGACCGCCCAGCCGTCGGTGCCCACCCCGCCCGGCGGCGACGTCACGGTCAGCGGCCGGGTGCACGAGACCGAGAGCGGCGCCGGTGCGGTGGACCGCCGCGACGGGCGGCTCGAGACCCGGCGGATCGCCGTACCGCGGCTGGCCCGCGAGCTGCCCTACCCGGTCTACGGCGGCTACCTGCTGCTGGACGAGCAGACCCCGGCCGCCGACCCGGCGTTCAAGGCCGTTCCGGTCGGGCACACCAACAACTGGCAGAACTTCGGCTACGTCGTGCAGTGGTGGCTCTTCGCCGCGATGGCGATCTTCGGTTACGGCTGGGTGGCCCGCCGCGAGGCACGCCGGGCCGCCGGCCTCGGCCCCACGTCGACGCCACAGGACCGGGCGGCCGAGCCGACCGCCGGCGCGTCCGCCTGACCCCGGGCGGCTGGACTCGGACCGGCGTCAGCCGGTGGTCCGGCCCGCGTGGATGGCGCGGACGGCGTCGATGGTGTCGGCTTCGGCGGCGGACTTGTCGTCCCGGTAGCGGACCACGCGGGCGAACCGCAGCGCCATCCCGCCCGGATAGCGGGTGCTCGTCTGCACCCCGTCGAACGCGATCTCCACGACCTGCTCGGGGCGCACCCGGACCACCCAGTCGCCGCGCTCGACGGCCAGGCCGAGGAACCGCTCGGTCTGCCAGCGCAGCAGCTCGTCGGTGAGCCCCTTGAACGTCTTGCCGAGCATCACGAAGTCGCCGGTGCGCGGGTCACGGGCACCGAGGTGCAGGTTGGAGAGCCAGCCCTTACGCCGACCGCTGCCCCACTCCACGGCGAGTACCACCAGGTCGAGGGTGTGTCGGGGTTTGACCTTGACCCAGGCGGCGCCCCGTCGGCCGGCGTCGTACGGGGCGTCCGGCGCCTTGACCACCACGCCCTCCTGACCCGCGTCGATCGCGGCGGCGAACGCCGCGCCGGCCTGCTCCGGACCGTCGACCTCCATCCGTCCGACCAGCAACGACGCGTCCACCGCGCCGGCGAGCGCGGCCCACCGCTCCCGGCCGGGCAGGTCGATCAGATCCTCACCGTCGAGGTGCAGCAGGTCGAAGAAGTACGGGGTGAGCACCGTCGTGCCGGTGCTGGCGGCGGCCGCGAGCACCGCCGGGGCGACCGGCGTACGGCCGGTGGTGCTCGGTGTGGTGCGCCGGGCGGCCCGGCTGGAGGTCTGTTGGAACGGCAGCGGGCGGCCCGTCTCGTCCAGCCCGATCGCCTCCCCGTCGAGCACCAGCTCCCGACCGGGCAGGGCGCGCACCGCCGCGACGACCTCGGGCACCCGGTTGGTGATCTCGTCGAGGCTGCGGGTGAACACGGCGATGTCGGCGCCGGAGCGGTGCACCTGGATGCGGATGCCGTCGAGCTTCACGTCGACCACGGCGGGCGTGCCGGTCGCGGCCAGCGCCTCGTCGACCGAGGGGGCGCTCTGGGCGAGCATCGGCGCGAGCGGCCGGCCGACCCGCAGGCCGAACCCGGCCAACGCGGCCTCGCCACCGGACAACGCGGCCACCGCCACGGCGCGCAGGTCACCGGCGAGCAGCAGGGCACGGCGGACGGTGGCGACCGGCACCTCGGCGGCCCGGGCCACCGCGTCGGCGAGCAGCCCGGCCTGCGCTCCCTGGCGCAGCTCGCCGCCGAACAGGCCGGTCAGCAGCCGTTGCTCCTCGGCGGTGGCCGCCGCGTAGAGGGCGCCGAGCAGAGCGCGTCGGCGAGCCTGCGACCCCGAGCCGTGCACGGCGGCGATCTGCGCGATGGCCGCATCGACGGCGGCCACGGTCAGCGTCGGCTCGGCGGCCGGCGGAGGCAGGTCCCGCAGGCTCGCGTAACCCACGCCGGTCTGGCGTTGCCGCAGCTCACCGGCGAGGTAGCCGGCACCGGGCTCCACCTCGGCCGGGTCAAGCCGGCGCAGCGCGTCGGCGAGCAGCTCCACCTTGGCCCGCCGGCCGCTGGTGGCGCCCACGGCGGCGGAGGTGGCCGCCAGTTCGATGAACCGCACGAGGCTCATCCTGCCAGTCACCTCCGACACCGCCCGGGCATTGCCGTGCCCGGGCGGTGTCGGCGCGGTGCCGCAGCCCGCTCGTGCCGGTCTCGTGCGGGCGGTCGCCCTTGTCGAACCGGCACGAGGGGGGCGGGAATCAGGCGGAGACGGGCTCCTCGATGCGCAACCCTCGGGCGCGGACCTCACCGGCCACCCGGGAGAGCACCGAGTCGAGGGCGACCAGGGCTGCGGAGAGCTCACCGAGCTGCTCGTTGAGCGTGTCCTCGGACCACGCGGAGACGTCGACGTCCCCCAGTGCGCTGACGGCGGCCCCCAACCGGGCCATCACCTCGTTCGTACTCATGTTCGAAAGCCTATAGCAATCTCATCGACGACACGCCGTAAACGCGCAGATCAGCCGCAAACTTGCCGTTACTACTCGGCTGCGGCGGCCACCTTGCCCAGCAGCAGCGCCTCGGCCAGGCAGACCTTGGCGAACTCGCCCAGGTGCAGGCTCTCGTTCGGGCCGTGCGCGCGGGCGTGCGGGTCCTCCACGCCGGTCACCAGGATCGCCGCCTGCGGGAACATCTCCTGGAACGTGGCGATGAACGGGATCGAGCCGCCGACGCCGATGTCCACCGGGTCGGTGCCGTCCCAGGCGGTCCGGAACGCCGAACGGGCGGCGTCGAACATCGGCCCGGACGCGTCGATCACGCACGGGTCGCCGTCGTGCTCGAAGGTGACCGTCACCTGGGCGCCCCACGGGGCGTGCTTCTCCAGGTGGGCGCGCACCGCCGCGTACGCCCGCTTGGGGTCGTCGCCGGGGGCGAGGCGGAGGTTGAGCTTCGCCTTCGCGGCCGGCACCAGGGCGTTCGGCGCCTCGCCGGTGGCCGGCGCGTCGATACCGAGCACGGCCAGCGCCGGCTTGGTCCAGAGCCGGTCGGTGAGCCGGCCGGTGCCGATGAACTGCACACCCTCGGCCAGCCCGGCCTCGGCGCGTACCCGGTCCTCCGGGTAGTCGACGGCGGCGCCCACCCGACCGACAAGCCCGTCGACCGCCACGTCGCCGGCGTCGTCGTGCAGGGTGGCCAGCAGCCGGACCAGCGCGGTCAGCGCGTCCGGGACGGCACCGCCGAACATGCCGCTGTGTACCGCGTGCTCGAGCGTGCGCACCTCGACGAAGCAGTTCACGATGCCGCGCAGCGAGGTGGTCAGCGCCGGTACGCCGATGTCCCAGTTGCCGGAGTCGGCGATCACGATGACATCCGAGGCGATCTCGTCCCGGTGCTCGGCGAGCAGCCGCTCCAACGAGTCGGAGCCGAACTCCTCCTCGCCCTCGATGAACAGCACCACACCGACCGGCAGCGCGTCACCGTACGCCCGCAGGGCCGCGACGTGCGCCATGATGCCGGCCTTGTCGTCGGCCGCGCCCCGGCCGTACAGGCGGCCGTCACGTTCCACCGGCTCGAACGGGTCGGACTCCCACAGCGACCGGTCGCCGACCGGCTGCACGTCGTGGTGGGCGTAGAGCAGCACGGTGGGTGCGCCGGGCGGGGCCGCGCGACGGCCGATCACGGCGGGCTGCCCGCCGGAACGCACGATGTCGACGTCCAGGCCGCAGCCGCGCAGCAGCTCGGCGACCGCCTCGGCGGAACGCTCGACGTGCGAGTGGTCGAAGCCGTCGAAGGCGATGCCGGGAATGCGGACGAGACGTTCGAGGTCGGCCCGTACGCCGGGCATCTCCCGCTCGACGGCGGCCCGCACCTCGGACTCGGACATGATCGGTGAGGTCATGACCGGCATCGTATGCCGGCCTTACCCCGGGCTGCCGGCGGAGCCCGTACCCGCTGTGTGGACCCGCACGAAGTAGCGCGACGTGTCCAGCGGCAACGCCGGTGCGCCGTCGACCACCAGGTCGGCGTGCGCGGCGGTGTCGTCGACGGCGAAGTGCGCCCGCTCACCGGCATGCCAGCGGCGCAGCTCCGGCAGGATCTCCGGCCCGTCCCGCTCGACGGCACGGGCCAGCCGCAGCGGCGCGGGCGCGGTCACGAAGACGGCGAGCGTCAGCTCCGGCCGGACGACGGCCCGGGCGGCACTGACCCCCTCCACGATCAACACCGGCGTCACCGGCACCGGCACCGGGCGGGGCAGGAAGCACCGCCGCACCCAGCTGTACCGCCGGTACGCGCCCGGCTCACCCCGGCGCAACCGGGCCAGCACCTCGCCGTCGAGTCGCGGCCAGAAGGTGAGCTGGTCGTCCCAGCCGTCGAGCAGGTCGTCGGTGTGCACCACCGGCGGCCGCCCGCCGGGCAGCGCCGCGAGGGCGTCTGCGAGGTGCGCCGCGAACCGGCTCTTGCCCGCGCCGCTCGGCCCGTCGACGGCGACGAGCCGGGTCCGTCCCAGCCGCGCCGGGCCCGCGAGCACCCGGCGTGCCACCTCGGTGTACGCCTCGACGACCGCCACCGGCACCACCTGCGCGGCGGGATGCCCGGTCGGCCCGACGGCGTCGCCCCGGTGTCGAAGGGTCCCGGGGTCACGCAGCGGCGGACCCTTGCGGCCGAGCGGTCCCCTGGCGACGAGTCCGTGCACGACCGCAGTATGCCCCCCGGCCCGCGCTCGGCCGCCGGGCCGGGCAGCAGTGATCGACTCGGTTTCACGGATGTCGGGGTCTCTCCCCGGCCCGGACACCCCGACCTCACGGAAGCCGAGTCGATCACGCCCGTCGGGGCGGTGTGCCACGTCCGGCTGAGCCCGCCCGGCGGCCACTCTCACGTCCGGGGGAATTGGGGTGGCGACGGGTGACGGGCGGCCCGTTCGCCGCGCGGGCCGGTAGCCGAGTCGGCATGATCGGGTGGTGCTCCGAGACGTGATGAGCCCCGGCATCGACGCCCTGCTCGAACAGGCCCGCGCCGGGCTGCACCGACTGACTCCACAGCAGACCGTCGAGGCGGTCCGTGGTGGCGCTCTGCTTGTCGACACCCGTACCGACACGCAGCGCCGCGAACAGGGCGACCTTCCGGGAGCGGTCGTCATCGACCGCACGGTGCTGGAGTGGCGGCTCGACCCGGCCAGCGCCTGGCGCATCCCGGAGGCCACCGCGTACGACCGGGAGATCATCGTGGTGTGCCGCCAGGGCTACAGCTCCAGCCTGGCCGCCGCCAGCCTCCAGACCCTCGGCCTGCGCCGGGCCACCGACATGATCGGTGGCGTCGACGCCTGGCTGGCCGCCGGTCTGCCCACCACCGACCGCCCCGCCGACATCCGCCTCTGACAGCGGGTCTGACAGCGGGTCTGCGCGGCGTCGGTCACGCGGTGCAACCGGGCGCGATTTCGTGGCGGTCATGGCCGCGTGGGTTCAGGTGGGCGGCGCCCCGGGCGGGATGAAGGGTAGGTCCGCGGGTGCGCCCGTCTCGATGAGACGCCAGAGGGCATCGGTGTCCAGGTGCTCCTCGACGAGGTCGCCGAGCAGGTCGAGCGAGCGTTCCCGGGCGGCGGCGAAGCTGGTGCCCGGCGCGACCTGGAAGCCGGTACGCCCGGCCAGCCGCGCCGCCTCGCTGAGGAACCAGCGGCGGAACCCGTCGGACTCGAACGCGCCGTGCCAGTGCGTGCCGTGCACCGCGCCGAGCACCGCTCCCTCCCCCGCGCCGTCGGCCCCGGTCAGCAGCGGGGTCAGGGTCGGGTCGGTCTGCGAGACGTACCCGTGGTGGATCTCGTAGCCGCGGACCGTCACATCGCCGGGGCCGACGCCCACCGACTGCCGGACGGTCTTGCGGGGATCGAAGGTGATCTCGATCGGTAGCAGACCGAGCCCGGGCACACTGCCCTGCCGACTCTCGACCGAATCGTGGATGGCTCGGCCGAGCATCTGGAAGCCGCCGCAGAGGCCGAGCAGCGGCTTACCGGCTGCGGCGTGGGCGGTTACCGCGTCGGCGAGCCCGGTCTCGCGGAGCCAGGCCAGGTCCGCGACGGTCGACTTCGAGCCGGGCAGGACGATCAGGTCGGCGGAGGCCAGTTCGGCCGGCTCGACGGTGAGGCGTACCCGGACACCCGGCTCGGTGGCGAGCGCCTCCACGTCGGTGGCGTTGCTGATCCGGGGCAGCCGGACGACGGCCACGTCCAACCACGAGCTGCCGTGCGGGGCGGCCGGACGGCCGAGCACCCGGCCGTAGGCGAGGGAGTCCTCCGCGTCCAGCCACAGGTCGAGCGACCAGGGCAGCACCCCGTACGTGGGACGGCCGGTCACTTGCCGCAGCATGTCCAGCCCCGGCTGGAGCAGACCCCGGTCACCCCGGAACTTGTTGATCACGAAGCCGGCGACGAGGGCCTGGTCGGCCGGATCGAGCAGGGCCACCGTGCCGAACATCGAAGCGAAGACGCCACCCCGGTCGATGTCGCCGACCACGATGGCGGGCAGGTTGGCGTGCCGGGCGAGCCCCATGTTGACGTAGTCCCCGGCCCGCAGATTGATCTCCGCCGGGCTGCCCGCCCCCTCGCAGATCACCACGTCGTACGCGGCGCGCAGCTCGGCCAGCGCCGCATACGCGGTCTCGGCGAGCCGGGGTCGCAGCTGCCGGAAGGTGCCCGCGGTGATGGTGTCGACCGCTTCGCCGAGCAGAACCACCTGGCTGGCGAGGTCACTGCCCGGCTTGAGCAGCACCGGATTGAAGCGCAGGTCCGGTGCGAGCCCACACGCCGCGGCCTGCATGGCCTGGGCGCGGCCGATCTCCCCACCACGCCCGTCCGGCCCGACGACGACGGCCGAATTGTTCGACATGTTTTGCGCCTTGAACGGCGCCACCTTCACGCCCTGCCGGTGCAGCCAGCGGCAGATGCCGGCGGTGAGCACGCTCTTGCCGGCGTCCGAGGTGGTCCCGGCGACCAGCAGCCCGCCGCTCACCGGCCGATCCTCCGCCCCGCGACGCCGCCGGAACGGCCGTGCTCCGACCCGACCGGCAGCCGGCCGCCTGCCCAAAGGCCACGCTCCGTGCTGACGGACAGCGGGCCGCCTGCCCAAAGGCCAGGCCGAAACGCCTCCCGGGCCGGTGCAGGGCGGCTGCGCCGCCCCCTCACCGCGCGCAGGCCCCGTCGCGCGGCGGCGTCGGCGAGGCGGCCGACCGTCAGCGGGTAGGCGGCGGCCAGCCCGAGGGCGGCCAGGCCGACAGCGCCGGAGATGCGCGCGGCCCGCTTGAGGTGTCGCGCCTCGGGACGCGGGCCGTCGCCCAGGAACGGGCGGACCTCGGAGCGCCCGAAGTACCTGTTGCGGCCACCGAGGCGGACGCCGAGCGCGCCGGCCATCGCCGCTTCGCACTGCCCGGCGTTGGGGCTCGGGTGGTCGTTGCGGTCCCGCCGCCACACCCGCCAGGCGCGCTCCCGGTCGCCGTGCGCGACCGGCGCGACGGCGATGGTGAGCAGCCCGGTCAACCGGGACGGTACGAGGTTGAGCAGGTCGTCCAGCCGGGCGGCCGGGGTGCCGAACCGGGCGTACCGCTCCGACCGGTGCCCGACCATCGCGTCCAGGGTGTTGGCGGCGCGGTAACCGAGCAGCCCGGGCAGGCCGGCGACCGCACCCCAGAGCAGCGGGCCGACCACCGCGTCGGAGGTGTTCTCCGCGACCGACTCGACGGTGGCGCGGGCCAATTCCGACTCGTCCAGGGTCGACGGGTCCCGGCCGCAGAGGTTGCCGAGGCGTTCCCGGGCGGCCGGCAGGTCACCGCCGCGCAGCGTCCGACCCATGACGGCGGCCTCGCGGCGCAGGGTACGGCCGCCCAGCACGGTCCAGGTGCCGGCGGCGACGAGCACCGCGCGGCTCACCGGTCGGCGTCGGGTGGCCACCGCGGCGACCACCCCGAGGGCCACCGGACCGCCGACCGCCAGCGCGGTGAACGCTGCCCCGGCGGCCCGGTCCGGCCGGTGCAGGCGACGTTCCAGAGCGCCGGCCAGCTGACCGAACCCGGCGACCGGGTGCCACCGGCGAGGGTCGCCGAGCAGCCCGTCCAGCGCGTAACCGGCCACCAGGCCCACCGCGTTCGCCACCGGTGCTGTCCGTCGCACGCTCACCACCCCCGGCCGGCCAGCCTAGACGAGCACCGCACGAGCCAGCCGCGCCTGCCGTACTCCATCGCACTCTCCTTCGCCGGTTTCTGCCCACGCGGGGTGACGACGCCGACCGCGCCGCCACCCCGCCCCCGTCGTGCCACCGGCACGCACCGGCCTCTCAGGCGGCCGTGCCGCCGCCCCGGGAACGGACGCTCACGCCGGCTGCGGAACCCGACCCCGGCCCCGCCGCCCCCGACCGGACGACGGGGCGTCCGGCTGACCCTCGTCGGACACCGGCCCCAACTCGTCGTCGGCGTCGCCCTCCGGGTCGGCGTCGCCCGCCGCCGCGAGGGCCAGCCCGTCGTCGTCCAGGGCCGCCGGACCGGCACCGATGCCGTCCAGGGAGGCGTCGAGCGGACCGCGACCCAGTGCGCCGGTACGCGGCGCGGCGTACTCGGGCAGCTCGAAGTCGTCGTCGAGCGGGCCGTCGTCGGGCAGCGCCGGTGCCTCCTCGGCGGGTACCGCCTCGGTGGGCTCGCCGTGCACGCGGCTCTCGGCGGCGGCGTCCTCGACGGCGCTCGTGGTCATGGTCGGCCGGTTCCGCAGGAAGCGGGCGCGGCCCCGGGACAGGTCGTGGCCGACCGCGACCGCCTCCAGTTCGTAGAGGGTGCGGTGGGTGCCGGCCTCGTCGATCCAGTCGCGGGTGTAGAGGCGACCGCAGACCACCACCGGGTCGCCGACCATCACCGACGCGGCCACGCCCTCGGCGAGCTTGCGCCAGCAGTTGACGCGGACGCGCAGCGAATTCCCGTCGACCCAACGGCCGCTGTCGCGGTCGAGCCGGCGGGCGGTGGAGGCGACCTTGAAGTTGGCCACCAGCGTGTTGCTCTCCTTCGTCCGGCGCCACTCGGGTGCCGTCAGAATGTTGCCGACGATCGTGACGTACGTGTCGAACATCGTCCCTCCAGGGGATCCGGGGTCTGCCAGCGCGAGTCGACTCGGCATCGAGCCTGTGCGATGTCGACGGCCACCGCCAGCGCCGCCACCCGGACCTGTGGACAACGGGCCACCTGTGGACAACGCCCTGATCAAGCCCTTGTTGTGGTACGGCCGACCCACCCGAGCGGCGAATGGCGGTTCCGGAGCCGACCGAACTGGGTATGGATTTGATCAACGCACCACCGACAAGCTCCACGTCGACGAGAGGTCAGCACCATGACGATCACTACTTTCGGCACCGCGACTGCTTCCGAGGTGCGGCGATGAGCGCCGTGGCGAACCCGGCGACCGTGGGCGAGTGCCTGCGGGTCGGCGCGGGGTTCTCGCAGGGCGACCGCAACTGGATCGCCGAGCAGTTCGCCACCCTCGACGCCCGGCTGGCCGGTTTCCACGCCGACGCCACCGAGCTGGAGGTGTCGGTGAAGGACCGCGAGGCCCGGGGCCAGAAGGTCACCCTGGAGTGCTGGATCGCCGGCCGGCAGAAGATCGTCACCACCTCCACCGAGGAGGACCTGCACGCGGCCCTCAACGACGTCCGCGACGACCTGCGCCGCAAGCTCAACGACGCCAAGACCCGCCAGGAGCCGCGGAACAACAAGCACCTGCGCGACATCCCCCAGCCCCAGGGCGAGACCGACCCGATCGACGAGGCGCCAACCCGCGCCGACGCCGAAACCGCCTGACCCACACCCGCCCAACGCGCCACGCCACGCGCCCGCGATCTTGCACTTTCGGATGCCAATTTGCGGCTTTCCAGAGGTTATGCCGCGACAGAAAGTGCAAGATCGGCGGGGCGTCGCGCGGGGCGTCACGCGAGGGCGCGTCGCGCGGGCCGTCACGCGAGGGCGCGGGGCGCGGGGTGTGGGCTACCGCTGGGTAGGGGTGCGGGCGTAGCGTCGCGGGCGTGGAAGCGGACGTGTTGGGGCCGCCGTACGAGCGGCAGACGATCGACCTGGGCACCGACGACGAAGGTCCCGTTGTCGCGACCCTGGTCCGGCGGCGGGCCGAGCGTCCGACCGGGCGGGCGGTGCTCTACGTGCACGGGTTCGTCGACTACTTCTTCCAGACCCACCTGGCCGACTTCTTCGCCGCGCGTGGTTGGGACTTCTACGCGCTCGACCTGCGCAAATACGGCCGCAGTCTGCTCGCGCACCAGACGCCGAACTTCTGCCGCGACATCAGCGACTACTTCCCCGAGCTGGACGCCGCCGCCGAGATCATCCGCGGTGCGGACGAGCACGACACCCTGCTGGTGATGGGCCACTCCACCGGCGGCCTGATCATCTCGCTCTGGGCCGACGCCCGCCGCGACGCCGGCGTCGTCGACGGCCTGGTCCTCAACAGCCCCTTCTTCGACCTGAACGCTCCCTGGGCGGTCCGTCGACCCCTCGCGGCCGCCGTCGCCCGGCTGGGCCGCAGGGCGCCGCACCGCATCCTGCCGTTGGGCCTGGGCACGGTGTACGGCGAGAGCCTGCACTCCGACCACCGCGGCGAGTGGACCTATGACCTGGCCTGGAAGCCGCTGGCCGGGTTCCCGGTACGGGCCGGCTGGCTGAACGCGATCCGCACCGGCCAGCGTCGGCTGCGCGCCGGTCTGAACATCCCGGTGCCGGTGCTGCTGGCCTGCTCGACCCGCTCCTTCCGGGGTACCAGGTGGCACGACAACGCCACCCTCGCCGACGCGGTGCTGGACGTCGAACACATGGTCAAGTACGCGCCCCGCCTCGGCCAGCACGTCACCCTGGCCCGCTTCGACGGCGGGTTGCACGACCTCACCCTCTCCGGCCCCGCCGTACGCGCCAAGGTCTTCGACGAGGTCGGCCGCTGGGCCGAGGCGTTCCTGGCCGCCGGCCCCACCGCCCCAGCCGACGACAACACCGACACCGAGACGCCCACGCTGCCACAGAGCCGCCGCCCGTCGACCGACACCGCCGAGGCAACGGCGGTCGGCGACTGATCCGACCAGCTCGGACGACCGCCCGCGCCCAAGCTACGGCCGGCGACTTGTTCGACGGCCCGAACGAGCGGGACGCCCCGGGGCGACGGCGCTCGGCGGCCGAGCAGCCCCGGAAACGTCGGCGCGTTCGCGCGACTGTTCTGTCCCGACCGGCGGGCCAGCAGCGCCGGCGCACTCGTGCGACTGGCCGGCTACGCGCGACCCAGCGGCCCCGATGCGCTCGTGCGACTGGCCGGTCACGCGCGCGACCCAGCAGCGCCGAAGCGAAGGCGGGCGGTGACTGAGTGGTCGAGCGGGTTCAGGCGTCGCCGTGCGCGGCCGACAGGAAGGCGGCGATCCGGTCGAAGGTCGCCACCGGGTGCCCGCCGACGCCGGGCAGGACCAGGCCGAGGCAGTACAGCGACACGTCGCCCGCAGGGTCGGCCCGCACGACGAAGACGGGCGCGCCGACGTACCCCGGGGGTAGTTCCGTGGTGATCCGCACGTCGTCCCCGTCCCGGACCACGCGCTCGATCGCCACCTCCAGCGGGCGGGAGCCGTCCTCGCGTACCCCATGGGCCAGGACGAAGGCGGAGCTGGCGTCGGCGACGGCCTCGGGCCCGGCGGCGATCCCCGCCGGTACCGGCTGCACCCGCCACCGCCAGCCTCCGTCGCCGGCGTGGCGGTGCAGGCCAGCGGTCGGCAGCACCGCGACCCCGGCACCCGGAAAATTCGACCAACCGGGCACGATCTCGCCCTGCGCGACGGCGTCCGGTGCGACGCCGGCCGGCTCGGTGACGCTCGCCCGCAGGCCCAACTCACCGCCCGCCGCACCGATAAGGTCGGCCGCCGTCAGCAGCGCCTCCCCCACCGGGTCGTCGCCGCCCTGGAAGAAGAAGGCGGTGCCGTAGGCGTCGGCCGTGCGGTAGGGCAGGATCGCCCGACCGACGACCTGGCACAGCTCGTAGGCGACGCTGCTCTCGGCGTCGGGGTCCAGCAACACCAGCCGAGGGTACGGGGAGACGACCGGCCTCCTCGCGGGAACCCGGATGCCGACCGGAGCCGCCTCGTGAGACTCTGCACGGCAACGTGGAGGCGGCACCCATCGACCCGATGCGCGGTGGGTCGGCGGTACCCTTCTGGCGCGACTTCCACGCCGCGCGCCCGTAGCTCAGCGGATAGAGCAGGGGACTTCTAATCCCAAGGCCGCAGGTTCGAATCCTGCCGGGCGCACCTTCTCCACCGCAGGTCGGCGGTTCGGCGCTTTCGGTCGAATCGATCAGCACGGCCTCCCGACGAGGAGATCAACTCCAACGCGTGGCGGTCCGCCACTAGGGTGCGACGGTGCTCACCATCCGGATGAACGAGGCCGCCGCAACCGCACTACAACCACTGGCAGCCACCGGCTTGCCAACCTTGAGCGGCACCCTCGACCAGGATCTGCAAAACCTGCTCGCGTCGGGAGTCACGGACAACGAAGGCGCTCTGATCTTCACCGCCCACACGGACCGATGGCCTGCTGCGCCAGCCTCCGCATCCGACGCCGTCGCCACGATGGGCTGGCAGGATCTGACCGGCTACGAGTGCAACTACAACAGCTTCCATCTGGAGGACTACGCCCCGGTACAGGTCACCATCCGTGACGATGGGCAGCCCCAGATCCGCACCGGCGACCAAGTCGTACTGCTCCGGCTCGGCATGGTCGTGGCTGACGCCGTGCTTGGCCTCGTCCGAGCCCTACCACAACCGCCAGCCGTACGCTGCATCATCCTGGCGAACGACACCAACGGCACGTTCCGATTTCACCGAATCCGACCGGGCGAAGACTGGATCGACCTTGCGGACCTGGAGCGGTATCCGAGCGAGATGACCGTCGTCGTCGACAGCCAGCCGTGACGGATCAGGGAGTCGGCCGGTTCGAGGCAATGTGCCAGCAGGCGTCGCGTGCCTCGGTCAACTGTTCGGGGCTGACGTCCGCGAAGGTTCTCAGGAGCCGGCCCGCACGTTGACGCATCACCAGGTTGACCTGGTGGGTACCCGCACGGGTGAGGCGCACGAGTGTCGCGGCTCCGGGCACGTCACCCGTTACGCGTTGCAGGATGCCGGCATGCTCAGCTTCTGTGACGCGTTCGAGGAGTTTCACGTCGGAGCCGTGGACAAGGTCGCTGAGCGGTCGGCCGTCCTCGTGCCCGGAGAGCTGGCCCAGGATCTGGGTCAGGGGGTCGGCGATGGTGGTGCGTAGGTCCTGGATCAGCGGGTCCAGTGTGATCGCGGCGGTCTGCAGCGCGTGAAGGGTTTCGGTCTCGAGCGTCTGCTCGGGTTGCAGTGTCGATGCGACCCCCTGCCGGACCTCCGGTGCGTGGAGATGGCCGGCGTCGTCGAGGGCCAGGGACAGGCGCGGCAGACGCGCCATCCCGTGGTACGCCCAGTTGGAGATCGTCGTCAGGCAGACGTGGCGGGTAACCGTCATCTGGTCGGCGTCCAGACCACGCAGCAGCGGGGCGAGCTGACGATGCTGCCAGAGTGGGGAGGTCTGATCGTGGTGGCAGCGAGCTGGCAGGGCACTGTGCACCGTGGTCACGGCGAGCGACGCCGCATTGATGGCAAGCAGCGTCTCGCACCTGATGACATGTTCGGGTCCGGCGAATGCCGGCACCAGTTCGCATGCTGTCACCTGGTCCAGACCGCGGACGGCGGCGACCGGCGGTGGCGAAGCCTTCTGCGGTTCGGTGTGCCAGACGACGCTGACGTACCAGTCCGACGGCGACTGCCCGTGCTCGTGCCAATCGTGATAGAGCGAAACGCTGCCACCCGCACCGCCCCGACGCAGCGAATACCTGACCATGCACGTCTTGTCGACGTACTCTGCGATCTCGGCCGCAGGCACGGCGGCCAGGTCACATCCGAAGGCCCGCAACCGCTCCAGGTATTCAGTCAATGGCCGACCCGCGCGCCGCCACGCGGCGTGTTCCCGGGTGCCGTCGCGGGCCTCTTCGGCGAGCACAAGGACGGCATCCTGCGGTACGGGGAACCCGACGGGAAAGTGTGGCGGCAGCCCTCGGGCGTCCAACTCCAGCAGCCGCGCCATACCGGAGAAGATGTCCGCCTGGGCGTCATAGTCGAAGGGCGGCCGTGGTGGCCTCCTGGGCTCGAGTCGACCGTCGATGCCGGCGGCGTCGAGCTCATCGAGGATGATCCGAACGGCCTGCTCGGCGTACTGACTCTCATCCTTGAGGTCCAGGCGGAACACCGGAACGGCGTCCTCCATCAGTACGGTGCACCAGCTCGGCAACGGATCCTCGGGCTCGTCCGGATGCGGAATCCGGCTGACCGCCCGAGCCGCACGCCGCAGCGCCGCGACGCCCGCGGCCTGGTCTGTCGTGCCCTGCAACGCCAGAGCTACCCCGGAGCAGTGCTCAGTGACGTAGGCAGTGAGGTCCGCTTCGTCATAGCGCAGCATCGATCGATGCTCCCACGCGCCTACCGGGTGCCACCTGTCGGTCCCTGGTTCTCATCACCCGAGGTTCAGCATGAAAGGCGATCCGGGGTGATCCGGCTGCCACCCAAGGTCAAGCGCTTGTCGTATGGCATTGGCGACCGCCGACGGCAGCACCGGAGACGACGGAGCATTCATCCAGTTGGCCGGATGGGGTGACGCCACCTGGACGACGAGAACCGCGCGGCCAGGCGGGTCCGTCCGTTCAACAGCAAAGCTGAGTGGCGAGGAGGTCAAACCCTGGCTGTACGTCGGCTTCCGGCGGACGATCCAGCGATAGCCCTTGCCATCGACAACGATCGGCTTACTGCCGCGCTTGTTGACTGCCACCGATCCTCCCACCATGCCGCAGCAGCACTTCGCGCTCTACCAGCACCCTTACCATCGTGGTGCGGTACCAGGCGATCATGACAGCCACGGTTGCTTTGTCGAGGACGGAGAAAGCCAGCGGCGCCCGGCATACTTCCCCGCATGAGCTATGACCTGGCGGTGTGGGAGGGCGATGTGCCCGCCGACGACGATGCGGCCGGCGAGCGGTACGAAGCGCTGTACCAGCGGTACTTCGAGCACGAGGAGCTGTCGCCCACGCCCCGGATACGCGCTTACGTCGACGCCGTCGCGGAGCGCTGGCCCGACCTGTACGGCCACGATGCCCAGCTCTACCCCCTGTCGAACGGACTCATCGACGAGGCGTCCGGCCCGATGGTCTACTTCACGATCCCCTTCAACCGGGCCGACGAGGTTTCCGCCGCAGCAGCGCAGATCGCCGCCGACCACGGGCTCGTCTGCTACGACCCGCAGGGGGAACACCTACGCCCAGCTGCCGGTCACGAAACCTGACCCTGTTCCTGGTGTTTCTGATCCACGCCAGTGCAAGCGAGCACGGACGCCGCGTCGGCCGTCAGGAGTCCCCGATGAACCGAGGGGCTCCGCCCCACGCCCGGCCCTCGCAGTGCTCCCGGGTGACTGTTCGGTCATCCATCAGCCGAGCCTGCCTCCGACCGTGACGTCGCACGACGGCGTGGGTCCGCTGATAGCGTCGCTACGTGTCGATGTTCCGAACTCCTCAGGTGATTCTCTTCAGCGAGGACGTCCCGCGCGCCGCCCAGTTCTATGGCGGTCTCGGCTTCACCGAGACCTTCCGGGTGCCGACCGAGGGCGAGCCGATCCACATCGACCTGACGCTCGACGGCTACAAGATCGGCATCGCATCGGTGACCTCCACGCGCGAGGACCACGGACTCGAACCCGTGCCGCAGGGTCAGCGGGCGGCGGTGATCCTCTGGACCGACGACACCGCCGGCGCGTACGCGGCCCTCACGACGAGGGGTGCCCCCGCCCTGGCCGCACCGCACCGGTGGCTCGACCGCCTGCTGATCGCGTGGACGGCCGACCCGGACGGCAACCCGATCCAGATCGTCCAGCAGCTCTGACGACTCCATTCGTTTGCGGCGAAAGGCGTAGCGTCTACTCGTAGAAGCAGCCGGCACGCAGGGCGTCCGCGACGAGTTGCCAGGTCGGTTGCGCCGGGAGAGGTTGGCCGGCCCGCTTCTGCAGGCGGCTTCGATCCTGGAGGAACGCCGCGCACGCCTCCAGGTAGCGGTCTGTGGTCATGTTCTCGACCGCGTCTGGATCGCGAGCGACATCATCAGCTAGCCACCGCAGCAAGGTGACCAAGTCGTCCAGGCTCTCGACCCGCTTCAGCGGGTGGTTGTCGTCCTCGGCCATTACCGCCTCCGCTGCATCCCCGCCGCCACCATTCGATGTTCTTCTCATCGGAACGCCACGGGATCGAATCCTGCCAGGGCAGCCCAACACCGCAGGTCACCGGGCTTGTCCCACCGGCCCGATCAACCACCACAACTCGTGGCTGGTCCCGGGGGCGATGTGGTGATTGCCGCCTCTCGGGATTGGTAGTGAACCGGCGGAAGGATCTTCTCCCGCATTGTGCCGGTCCAACCGTCGGGCACCGACGTACGGCAGGCTGGCACGATGCGGAAACTGACCTTCGGTATGAGCGTGAGCCTGGACGGCTACGTCGCCGCGCCCGGTGACGACCTCGGGTGGGGTGTGCCGAGCGACGAGTTGTTCCAGTGGTGGTCCGACCGGGTGGCGGCAACCGGCACGGCGCTGTACGGGCGCAAACTGTGGGAGGCGATGAGTTCCCACTGGCCGACCGCCGATCAGCAGCCGGGTGCCACACCGGCCGCGATCGAGTTCGCCGGCCGCTGGCGGGACATGCCGAAGGTGGTCTTCTCGTCGACGATCGACACGGTCGACTGGAACGCCCGTCTGCACACCGGCGACGCGGTCACCGAGATCACCCGGCTCAAGGACGGGGACGGCGGTCCGTTGGACATCGCCGGCGCAACCCTCGCGGCGGCCGCGATGCGGGAAGGGCTCATCGACGAGTACGCAATCGTCACCCATCCGGTCCTGATCGGCGGTGGCACACCGTTCTTCACGGCCCTCGACAAGTGGGTGAACCTGACCCTGGTGGAGACCCGGACTTTCCCGGGCGGCGTGTTGCTGACCAGGTACGAGACCAAGAACTGAGGCCGTACCTCTGTCGGGGTCAGGGGCGGTGTTGGCTCAGGTCGGCGTACTGCTGGACCGGCCCGCTGTATTCGGTGAGCGTGAACCGACGATGATCATCCTGGACGGGATGGACGGTGACCGCGCCACCTCCTCGCGGATTCGTCGTGCTCACCCCGCCCGCCGGCGCCCGCGCACCGACCTGCGCCGATCCTGCTTCTCAGCGCCACCGACGAACGTCGTGATGGCGTCGCGAAGGAGGCGGTCCGGGTCGCGCGGCTTGAGGTCGGGATCGGAGAACGGGGGTACGGCAAGGAGTTGCGTCAAGACCGCCGTCAGCCGCTCCCGTTCCACTCGTAGGCTCGACCACGCCGCATCAGGTAGCCGCAGCACGTTGGCGAGCAGGTCCCCCGGGTAGTAGTCGCCCTCCGCCAGCGGATCGCGGAGCAGGACGTCGACTGCGCGAGGCAGCAGGGCGGACACCCCGATCTCCTGCCCGAGCATGATCCTCAGGTCTTCGACCGTGAACTCAGCCAACGGCTTATGCCGCAGCTGCGTGCAGCGCGTGACAAGAAAGGTGGCGTCCGGACCGGGATCCGGCCAAACGTCCCGCTCAAGCACCTCGATCGTTGTCACGGTGTTCAGGGTAGACACGACCAGTCGGAAGATGTCACAGCCCGCCGGTACCTTCTCCCGGTCACTCTGAGGGTGGCGAGATGACAGCCGACCGGGAGGCTTCTGTGGGTGTCCTGTACGACTACTTCCGCGCTTCTGACGACGAGGCCGTCGCAAAGCTGATGGCCGACACCGATGGCGAGCCGGTGGTACGCGAGGGAGGCTCTTCCGTCGAGGATGCTGTGGACGGCAAGGGCATCGATCCGAACGTCATCCTCGGCAAGGTGGTCTCGTTCGCCCTCGACGTGCCATGGACTTCCGACCTTGTCGGGGAACGACTCCTCTGGCCCGACGGTGCCGCTGAGGACCGTGAGTACGAAGGGCCATGGGTCGTGGTATTGGGCGAAGGCGCGCGGGACGTGCTTGCCGAGATCCCGGATGACCGCGTGGCGCCCTTAGCGGAACAGTGGTCACGGATCGAAGAACTGTCCCACTACAGCGACACGCAGCCGGAGGCCATGCTGTCGCGGTTGCGTGAGTTCGTTGGCCTGGCACGCAGAGCACGCGCGAGCGGGCAGAACATCTATTGCTGGATCTGTCTCTAGCCGCCAGCCGCCGCCAGGTCACCCAACTCTGAGAGGGTTGGCCCTCCGAAGCTCCGGCACACGGGTCACAACGCCGGGTGCGGTCAACCTTGTTCGGCTACGAACGTCCCGCGCGCATGCACGGTGACGACCAGACCGCGCTCACGCAGCTCGCGCATCGCCATCCGGACGGTTCCGCGCGCCACGCCGTACGTCTGCTGCAAGTGAAGTTCGCTCGGCAAGGGCTGTCCGGGTCGAAGCTTGCCCTCCTCGATCTGCTTGGCGAGCAGGTCAGCCAACTGCCGGTAGAGCGGCATGTTGTTGAGCGGACTCGTCATGGGCGGCAGCGTAGACCCCGTCAGTTCGAAGGTGAGGCAGAGACCTCGCTGGATCACCGATCACTGCGAAAGCACAGTCGTAGGACGGTCTTCTTCGTTGCGCTGGGCCTGCGACGCATGCCCGGGCACTTTCCGACCCACGCGCCGCATCCGAGGTGACGCCGGGCTACAAGCCCTGATGCCCGCGCTGCGCACATAGACCTCCCGCTTGTCGGTGGCCATGCCCTTCGCATCGAGGACGTAGCCGGTCAACCACACCCAGCCGTGGTACGGGTCGGCTGCGCCGATCGACACGAGCCGGACGCGGAGCGCCCTGTCCCCGCTGAACTGCACTGAGCACTCCGGACCGATCAACACGAGATCACCGGCCTCGAACGCGGTCACCGGACCCATCCGAGGAAGCGGAGCCGAAGGGCCTCCGGCGGCGCCCAGCTCATGTCCTGACGGGCAGAGGCGAGGCACATGCCCATGTAGAGCTTCAGCGCGCACGAAGCTTCCGCGTACTCGGCCCGCAGTTCCTCTCGTCGCGCTAGGCACGGCCAGGGCCGGTCGCACGTCTCGCACGGCCAGAGAGGCAGGGTCGGTCCATGCCGCGTCATTGGTCCTCGCCCGGCCAGTGGCGCCGATTGATGGGGATGCGGTGACGAGAGTGGCAGGGCAGCTCCGCACCACAGCGGCATATGTAGCGCAAACGTCGCCAACTCCATGCCGGCCGGTGACGGCGCGCGAGGGTGAGTGCCGTCGACAGCAAATAGTCATCGAAACGAACCTTTCGCATCCGACCCCCTACCGATTGCCACCCTCTCCATCACCACCGTAGCTCTATACGTATGTGTACGTCTATAGACGTACCACAGGTCTAGACGTCCATGGACGTGCCATAGGTTGCGTTCATGATCGATCCGCTGTCTCCGACGCCGATGTACGTGCAGCTCGCAGACGTGATCGCCAAACGGATCGAGACCGGCGAGCTGCCACCGAAGCGACCGATCCCCAGCGAGTCCACGCTTCAGCAGGAGTACGGCGTCGCCCGCGGCACGGTCCGGGCAGCAGTGCGCCTGCTGCGCGAACGCGGGCTGGTCATGACCGTGCCGCAGCGCGGGACCTACGTCAGCGACAGGTAGGGATGCCGCCGCGTAACTAGTACCGAGCGGCTGTCTACGGGCGGCCCGTGCCCCGGCGTTAATAGGGCGTGACGTTCGAGGAATACGCGTTCGCCCGCACTTCGGCGCTGGTGCGGCTCGCGCGGTTGTTGACCGGCGACGAGCACAGGGCCGAGGACCTGGTCCAGGATGTTCTGGCCCGGGCGTACGCCCGCTGGGGTCGTATCTCGCGGACGGATCAGCCGGACGCCTACGTCCGGCGCATGCTCGTCAACGCCCACCACTCGTGGTGGCGTCGGCGCAGCAGCCGGGAGGTCAGCGTCGCGGACGTACTCGATCGGGCGGGCGACGTGGACGAGGCCGCCGGCGTCGCCGAGCGCGACGCGCTGTGGCGGCTCGTCCGTGACCTGCCGGCCCGGCAGCGCACCGTGATCGTCCTGCGCTACTACGAGGATCTCGACGACACGTCGATCGCCGAGATCCTCGCCTGCTCGACCGGCACGGTACGCACGCACGCGAAGCGCGCCCTGACGGCGCTGCGCAGACGGCAGGAAGCACCGACCCTCGCACGGGCAGGAGACCTCTGATGGTCAGCGACCTCGATCGGCAGCTCACCGCCACGCTCGCGCATCGCGCCGGTGGCGACGTCGACCCGACGCCCATCGTCGAGCAGGCCCGGCATCGCGGTCGCCGGCTGCGGCGGCGTCGCCGTGGGCTGCTCGCCGCGGGCACGGCGGCGGCGTGTGTCGCCCTCGCCACGCTGGTCAGCACCATCCCGACGGCCGGAGACCCAAGGCCGGCAGCCACGACGCTCCTGCTGCCGGAGGCAACCGTGCAGAACGGGCTGGCCGTTGGCGCAGACCCCACCACCGTGCACTTCTCGGCGGACGCGCTCATGAACGGCGCCGAATCCGCGACGTGGCGCGCGGGGCGGGGCTCCGAGAGTGTCGAGTTCCGGGGCCCGGACGGCTCGGCGCGTTTCGCGCTGGCCCGTAGCGTCGCGGCGCTGGACGCGTTGCCGCAGACCCTGTCCTCGTCCGGCCGGCCGCAGCCCCGGACCGACGTGCGGGTCGGTGACCGGCCCGGGGTCGCCTGGTTCGATCCGTCCGGCGACCAGCGGCTGTGGTTCGTCCGCTGGCAGCCGGCCGACGGGCTCTGGGCGCAGTTGGACACGTACGCGACCACCAGCGACGAGGCGATTGCGACGGCGGGCCGGGTGCGGTTCGACAGCGCTCGCCGCTGCGTGGTGCCGTTCCGCCTGGAGTCGCTTCCGGCCGGCGCACGGCTGCTCGAATGCTCGATCACCCTCGGCCGGTCGGAGAAAGCCCCCTTTGTCGAGGGTTCGCTCGTCGTCGGCGACGACGCCGGCCGCTGGCTGACAGTCCGGGCGCAACCCGCTCCGGGCCATCGGATCAGGTCGGCGGACCTCGTCGCGGGCCCCTACCGGGCCCGCCGACAGGGTGCCGACGTCGTGGAGATGACCGTCGAAACCTGCTTCATCGAGGCGTTCCGCAAGGGCTGGGGGGACGGCTACACCGAGGCGGAGGCGCTGACGATCCTCGGCGGGTACCGTCCCGCCCCCGACCTCGACCGCCCCGGCACCTGGTGACGCCGACCGTTGCGCACACGGTGGACGATGGCCCGGTGTCCAGACGACGGCGTCGACCGCCGCCACCTGCTCCGACCGGTCTGCGTCCGCGCATGCGGGTGCTGCTGATCGCGCTGCCCGTGCTGCTAGGAGGGTTGGGCCTGGCCATTGGTGCGGGGGCCTACCGCTGGCACGTCTCGTCGGAGGCGACTCGCCTGCGGGCGGACGGCGTGCCGGTCACGGCCTACGTCACCGATCGGGCCGGGGGCCACGGCCGGGGCAGCGGGATCGACCGGATCGAGGTCTCCTATCTGTACGGGTCGAGGTCGTACAGCACGTGGATTCCCTGCGCGGGCGGGACCGGCTGCCACCGGACTCCCGGCCCGACGATGGACCTGTGGGTGGATCCGGCCGCTCCCGAGAAGTTCGTAGCAGCCAACGGGCACACCAACGGCTCGATGTCGTTCCTGATGACCTGGACGATCCCCCCGATCGGGCTCGCGTTCGCCGCGCTCGGCGTCGTCCTGCTGGTGCTCGTCGTCCGCACGAGGGACGACCAGTGGCGGTAAGGCCGGCCGAACCGCACCGTAAGCCGGTGCCGGTCCGTCGCGGCGGTGCCATATGCTGCCCGCGTTCGACACGGGGGCACGGGGAGAAACACATGCGACGGTACGGCTGGGCGGCGCTCACGGCTGCGTTGATCACGGTGGCGTTGGCGGGCTGCGGCACGCCGGCCGGCACCGATGGCGACCTGGCCGACGACTGGCGGCCGATGGCGGCGGCGCAACAGTTCGTCCCGAAGGCCGACGAGTGCCACCTCATCGACGCGGCCACGTCGTACCTGGTCAGCTACTCCCCCGTCGACTGCGCCAAGACCCACAAGGTCGAGACCTTCTACGTGGGCACCTTCACCGGCGCGCTCGCCGACCGAACCGCGCCGCCCAAGACGGAGTCGGCGACGCTACGGTCGACCTTTGCCGACTGTGACAGCCGCGCCAAGAAGTTCGTGGCCGGCGAGTGGCGCGACGCCCGACTGTCGCTACAGGTCGTGCCGGCGTCGCCGGCCGCCTGGTCGGGTGGGGCGCGCTGGTACCGGTGCGACATCTACGAGTTGAACGAGGTCAGCGGCCCGAACGGCGACAGTGACGCGGCGATCGAGCGGGCCGGCTCGCTGCGGAACGCCCTGGCCAGCCGCTCCCCGCTGCACTACGGATGCATGAACGAAGACAAGTGGAAGATGCTGCGGACGGTCGCCTGCACCGCCGGGCACCAGTTCGAGTACGCGGGCACCTGGACGGCCCCGGATCGCTCCTGGGCGGATGCGACCCGGGACCAGGACCCCGTCCACGCGGCCTGCCGGAAGGTCATCGCGCGGTACGCGAAGGTGCCGGTGGACGCCAATCTGGTCTACCGCACCGGCACCTCGTACCGCTTCCCGAACCGCCTGCTGTGGGAGCGCGGTGATCGCGGCGTGCGCTGCTACTACTGGTCCGGTGGCACCATGGTCAAGCGGTCGATCGCCGGCGGCGGCACGAAGGCCCTGCCGATCCAGTAGGGCGGCTCAGCTCGGCCCCAGCAGCGCCGCCAGCGCGGCGTCGCCCTGCCCGAGCTGTGACCCACCGGGTGACGCCACCACCAGGAACCGCCGGCAGGCGTCGAGTTCCACGTACCACTGGGGCCCGCTGTCGTCGACGGCCCGGAGCACCGCGAAGCGGGACGCCGGGATGGTGCAGTCGGCCGCCGGTCGGGTGCCGGCCAGGGCCCGCAGCACGTCCGCCTGCCGCTCGGGTGTGAGCGGTCGGCCGTACACGAAGTCACCGGCCGGTTTGCCGCCGCCGCGCTCGGACGGGGGCACCTGGTAGACGCAGAGGCGCAGCGGCCCGACCTTCGGGCCGGCGGCGCCGGGCGCGACGCGGCCGGGACGGCCCAGGGTGCTCTCCACCCACACCATGTCCGCCCACTGCTGCGCGCATCCGGCGGCCTCCGCCTCCGGGGATTCGACCTGCCCGACGGTACGGCTGTCGACGGTGGTCAGCCGCAGTCCGTCCAGCGCCGCGCGGACCTCCGGGCGCGGCTTGCCGCAGGCGTCCGTCGGCAGGTGCGGCCGCAGCCACCGGCCCTTCTCGTCGAGCAGCGCCAGCCAGGGCGGGACCAGCATGTCGGCCGTGCAGCGGATCTCCCCCCGACCCCGTTCCTCGTCGGCCAGTCCCAGCGCGGTGACCAGCGGGCCGATGTCGTCGGCGCGGCGCTCGACGGCCACCTGCTCCCGGCCACCGGCGGCCCCCGGCACGACGTCGCGGCCGCAGAGCACGGCGGTGACCGGGGTGAACGTCGGGTCGATCCGTCCGACGCGCGGCTCGCCGCCGGCCGGTGGCGACGTCCCCGGTCCCCGGGGCACGGGCAGGACGCCCGCCTGCGGCGCGATCTCGGCGCACGAGGTCCAGTTCTCGGCGATCTCGGCCGGGCCCGGGCCCTTCGGCGGATCACCCGGCCCGGCGCAGCCGGTCAGTGCCAGGCCGCACAGCCCCAGGCCGAGCAGCGTCGCCACAAGTGTCGTTCCGCCCGAGCGCATCCCGCTCACCACCTCTCCGCCGCCACATACGACGGACGGGTGTCCGCCGGGGTTCCCGCGTGACGTCGCCGACCATCGCCGACGCCCCCGGCGGCGCCGGAGTGCCCGTTGCGCAGAATGGGCTGATGGCACATCTGGGACTGGTCGCGGTGCTGGTGAACGAGTACGACGAGGCGATCGACTTCTACGTCGGCGGGCTCGGCTTCGAGTTGGTGGAGGACACGCCCCGCCCGGACGGCTCACGCTGGGTGGTCGTACGCCCTCCCGGGGCGCGGGAGACTGCCCTGCTGCTGGCTCGGGCGAGCACCGCCGAACAGCGGGCGCGGGTGGGCGACCAGACCGGTGGAAGGGTCGGCCTGTTCCTGCACACCGAGGACTTCGCCGCAGCTCACGCCCGGATGGTCGCGGCCGGCGTACGGTTTTTGGAGGAGCCTCGACACGAGGCGTACGGCTCGGTGGCGGTCTTCGTCGACCTCTACGGCAACCGCTGGGACCTGATCCAGCCCCGCAGCGCAGAGTGACGACAAGGCGACACCACGCATCCGGTAGGTGAACGCTCACCATCCGCCATGCTATTCTCCGATGTCGATCTCCGCCGTGCGGACCCGGGACCGGGTCGTTGTCGGAAGGACGCCTCCCGATGCCGGCGACAGCCGCCCCGCCCATGCCACCGCCCGCCCTCGACAATCCGGCCGGCGGGGCGTTCAGTTTCATCTTCACCACCCTGCCGGCTCTGCTGCGGCTGACCTGCGGACTGGTCGGCGCCGCCGTGGCGTTGTCGGTGCGTACCCCGCCGGTGGACGCGGCCCTGCTGCTGCCCGGTGTGGCCGCGCTGACCGGGTGGTCGCTCTGGTACGCGGTCCGCGCGCTACGCCACGGGATCACGCCGGCGCTGGTCGCCGGTGACATCGCGATCACCGCGGCGGCCTGCCTGCTCATCCCCCGCCTGGTGGCGCCCGAGGTGCTGCCCGGCGAGGGCAGCTGGATCGCGGTGCTCGCCAGCACCACGGTGATCAACGCGCAGGCCACCGCCAGGGCCCGCTGGTCGATCCCGGCCGGCCTGCTGGTCACCGCCACGTACGTGGTGGGCGTGCAGGCGGCCGGCAACGTCACCGAGGCCCGGGCGCACGCCGCCACCCTGCTCGTGCAGACGGCCTGCACCGCGATGATGACGGCGGTGATGCGCCGCCGGATCGGTCGGGCCGACCACGCGTTCGCCGAGCACCAGCGGCTCACCCGGGAGGCGCTTGTCGCCCGGACCGCCCGGGAGGCGGAGCGCCAGCAGAACCGGGACCTGCACGACACGGTGCTCGGCACCCTGACCATGGTGGGGCTGGGCGCGGTCCCCGGTCCGTCGGCCACGTTCCGTGAACGGTGCGCCGCCGACCTGCGTACCCTCGTCGCGTTGACCGACCCCAACCCGGCGCCCGGCGACGGGCCGGTGCCGCTCGACGAGCGGTTGCGCACGGTGCCCGACCGGCTGCCCGAGCTGCCGGTGAGCCTGGAGCTGGCCGCCTGCGCGGTACCCGCCGGGGTGGCCGACGCGATCACCGAGAGCGCCTACGCGGCGCTGTCCAACGTGGTCCGGCACGCCCCGGGCGCGCGGGCCACGCTGCGGCTGAGCCGCGACGCGGCCGCCGTCGTGGCCGAGGTGGTCGACGACGGCCCGGGGTTCGACCCGGCCACCGTCCCCGCGCACCGGTACGGGCTGCGCGAGTCGATCCACGGGCGGATGGCGGCGGTCGGCGGGCGGGCCGAGGTGTGTTCCGCGCCCGGCGCCGGCACCCGGATTCGACTGGAGTGGCCCGGTGACGGCTGACCTCGGCGCGACGGCGGACCGCGCCGGCATCCGTGCCCTGCCGGTGCCTCGACCCGGCCCGGTCGACGGGCCCGAGCAGCCGGTGCTCGCCGCGCCGGCCGCCGTGGCCCAGGCCTCCGACCGGGGAGCCCGGATCGTCGCCGTCGCCATCGCGCTGGCCTGGCACGTCGCAATCGGGTTGCCGGCGGTGTTGGCGACCCGCACGCAGTTCGCCGCGCCCACGGTGGTGGTGGGTGGCTGGGTGCTGGTCGCGGTGACCGGGGCGGTGGCCGGTGTCCGGCTGCTGCGCGGCACACCGCTGCCGCCGTGGCCGCTCGCCGGGGTACTGGTCGCCGTCGACGCGGCGGTCTTCGCCGCGGTCGGCGAGCAGCAGCTGTTCACCGCCGCCAACTGGGTGTGGGGCACGCTCGGCTGGTTCTTCGTGCTCGCGCTCTGGGGGCGGCGGGTCAGCGGGCTCGTCGCGCTGCTGAGCGCCCACGCGATGATCGCGCTCGCCGCCGTCCTCGCGTACGCGCCGAGCGCGGCCGACCTGGCCCGCTACACCATGTACGTCTACGGCACGTTCTCGCTGCCGGTGGCAGTCTTCGCCGGTAGCGCGGTAATCGTCGGCCTGGCCCGGGACCGGGCCGCCGCCGCCGCGGCGATGCACACGATCGCCGCCGAGCGGGCCGCCGCCGAGCAGGGCCGGCAGGACCGCCGCGACCGGCTCGCCCTGGTGGGCGCGGCGGCCGGACGGGTGCTCGGCGAGCTGGCCGCCGGCGAGGCGGACCCGGCCGACCCGGAGGTGCAGCGCCGGTCCGTGTTGGCCGCGGCCCGGCTGCGCCGCCTGATCGCCGAATCCGACGACGTGCCCGACCCGCTCCTGCACGAGCTACGGGCCGCCGCCGACCTGGCCGAACGCAACGGGCTGCCGATCGACCTGGTCGCCATCGGCAACCCGCCGCCGTTGCCGGTCCAGGTCCGCCGCCGGTTGGCCGACCCGCTCACCAGCCTGCTCGCCGACGCCCGGGGGTGGGCCCGTCTGACCGTGGTGTCCGGCCCGGACGAGGTGGTGGTCAGCCTCGTCACGCCGGACCGGGAGGGACCGGACGCGACCGGCCCGCCCAGGGAACCGGACGACGGGCCGGTGCAGCACCTTTACGAACGGGACGGGGACATCAGATGGGCGCAGACCCGGTGGGCGGGGTGACCGGTGACCGGCCGGTCGGGGTGGCGATCGTCGACGACCACCCGGTGGTCGTCGAGGGGGTACGCGCCTGGCTCGCCAGTGAACCGCGACTGACCGTGCTGGCCACCGGCGACGATCCGGACGAGGTGCTGCGCGCCGCGCCGGACGCCGACGTGGTCCTGCTCGACCTGCGACTGCACGGCCGGATGGCGCTGGACAAGCTGGCCGAGCTGAGCGCCACCGGGCGGCGGGTGGTGGTCTACTCGGAGCACACCGACCCGGAGACGATGCTCGCCGCGCTGGACGCCGGGGCGGTGGCGTTCCTGGCCAAGCACGAGGGCCGCGAGCACTGCGTGGCGACCGTGCTGGCCGCGGCGAGCGACCGCCCGTACGTGCCTCCGGCGCTGGCCGGGGCGATGGTCGGCGACCCGAGACCGGACCGGCCGATGCTGTCCGACAAGGAGCGGGAAGCCCTGCTGCTCTGGTTCCAGTCGATGTCCAAGGCGTCGGTGGCGCGTCGCATGCAGATCAGCGAGCACACCGTGAAGCAGTACGTCGACCGCGCGCGGATCAAGTACACCCGGGCGGGGCGACCGGCAGCCACAAAGGCGGCGCTGCTCGCCCGTGCGATCGAGGACGGCCTCGTCCGCCCGGAGGAGATCGGCATCTACCGGTCACAGGCGACGCACGACCGGCCGACCCCCTAACGGGCGTCATGACAGTGGCCGACGGATCGGCGAAGCTCAACGCACAGCCAGTTCACCGGGAGGTCGTGACGATGCATGCCGACGCGTCCCCCTTCTTCATCGGCCCGCACCGGTTCGACGCGCCGGACGACGACGCCGGCCCCGCCCTCGACCGGCGGTACGACATGCGCCCGCTGCCGGGCGAGAAGGTGCTCGGGCGGCACCGGCTGCTCGTGGCCGGCTACCTGCTCGGGCCGACGGAGACACGGCGCGCCTGGCAGCTCCCCGGCCCCGTCACGGTGACCGTCACCGACCAGCGGATCTGCTGGGTGGGCACCGGCTCACAGCTCTCGCTGGTCGCCGACGACGCGCCCCGGCCCCGGCCCACCGGGCGGCTGACCGGGTTGATGACCGGCCAGATCCGCTGGCAGTGGCCGTCCCGGCTGGAGCTTCCGCCCACGGACCCGGCGCAGCTGATGATCGTCTGCGACGCGTTGCGGACCATCCAGCAGCCGGCGCTGAGCCTGGGCGGGTCACCGGGCGAGGTTGTCGCGCTGGCCCGGCAGGTCCGCCGGGCGGTGGCCACGTTCCGGCTCACCCGCCCGCAACTGGTGGACCTCTCCGCGCAGGAGCGCGACGTGCTGCTGCTGCGGGCCGGCCCCGCGCTGCTCGCCGGGGAACCCCGGATCACCCTCCCCGGCTCGCTGCCGGTGGAGTTCCGCTCCCGCGACGACTACTACCGGTCGGGACCGGAGCCCAGCTCCTGGGACGGCTTCGCCGACGGCACGTCCGGACGTCACTGACGCGGAGTCCGGCCGTACCCGGGTGTCGTTGGTGGCGTACCCCGGCGTCGCCGACAGCCTGCGCGCGGCCGGCAGCAGATCCAGGCGGCGGCCGGCGGCAGATCCGGGCGGCGGCCGGCGGCAGATCCGGGCGGCGGCCGGGCGTCGTCAGACGCTGGCGGCGCGTTCCTCGCCGTCGGCGTCCAGCGCGGCGGCCTCCTCGGGCGTCGGCGCGCTCCCGCCGAGGTGAGCCGGCAGCCACCAGGTGTCCTCCGGACCGGCCGGCGCATCCGGGTACTCGCGCTGAGCCCGATCCACGAGCGCGCTCAGGCGGGTCGTCAGCTCGGCGGCCAGCACGTTCGGGTCCGGGAAGTCCGCCGGCAGGATCGGCTCGCCGATGAGGATCGTGATGGGCGTGTGCCGGCGGGTGAGCGTGCGGGACCGGCCCTTGGTCCAGAGCCGCTGGGTGCCCCACAGCGCGACCGGCAGCACCGGCACCTTCGCCGAACGGGCCATCCGGACGGTACCGCTCTTGAGTTCCTTGACCGTGAACGACCGGCTGATGGTGGCCTCCGGGAAGACGCCCACCACCTCGCCGCGCTTGAGCGCGTCGACGGCCGCCCGGAACGAGGCCGCGCCGGCCTGCCGGTCCACCGGGATGTGGCGCATGCCGCGCATCAGCGGGCCGGAGATCCGGTGTGCGAACACCGACTGCTTGGCCATGAAGCGGACGAGCCGACCCGAGGGGTTCGCGCCCAGGCCCGCGAAGATGAAGTCGAGGTAGCTGACGTGGTTGCTGGCCAGCACCGCCCCGCCCGTGCGGGGTACGTGGTGGGCACCCTCGATGGTGATCTTCAGGTCGAGGACCCGGAACAGCGTCTTGGCAGCGGCGATAACGGGCGGGTACACGAGCTCCGGCATCCGCAGAATCTACCGTGTCCGGCTGGGGATCGCCTGGGTGGCGGCCCGGCGGCGACGCGGATGCCGCGCCGCCGCCGATGTGCCTCGCGCGCGGCTCAGTCGGCGAGACTGTGCAGGTCGAGCCGTCCCCGGGCGAAGGCGTCCACCCGCCCCCAACGACCCGGAATGTCCAGGACCTCGATCCGGCCCATCCCGACCGGCAGACGCGGTTCGACCGCCAGGTGCCCGTCGTGCGGTTCGAGACCGAGCATGGTACGCAGCAGCAGCAGCGGCGTACCTGTCGACCAGGCCTGCGGGCTGCACGCCGTCGGGTACTCGACCGGGAACTTGGTCAGCTCCCGCGGATAGCCGCCGAACGCCTCCGGTAGCCGGCCGTCGAAGTAGGTGGCCGCGTCGAGCATGCCGTTGGCGATGGTGGCGGCCTCCTCGGCGAAGCCGTACCGCCGCAGGCCCCAGGCGATGAACGAGTTGTCGAACGGCCAGATCGTGCCGTTGTGGTAGCCGATGGGGTTGTACCGGGCCTCCCCCTCGGCGAGCGTGCGCACCCCCCAGCCGGAGAACAGTCGCGGTCCGACCAGGTGCGCCGCGAGCTTCTCGGCCCGCGCCGGGTCGACGATCCCGCTCCACAGCAGGTGGCCGATGTTGGAGCTGAGGATGTCGCACTGGCGACCGTCCGGGTCCAGGGCCAACGCGTAGTACTCGCCGTCGGCCACCCACCAGTCCCGGTTGAACCGCTCCTTCAGCTCCGCCGCCTCCCGCTCCAACTGGTCCGCGAACTCCGGGTCGTCCCAGAACAGGCGGGCCATCCGCGCCGCGCGAACCTTCGCGTCGTACGCGTACCCCTGCACCTCGCAGGTGGCCCGCGGGAACGGCGGCAGGGTGCCGTCGGAGTAGGAGATCGAGTCCCAGGAGTCCTTCCAGCACTGGTTCTCCAGGCCGGTCTCGGTGTTGCGGCGCTCGTACCAGATGTAGCCGTTGCCGATCAGGTCGGCGTAGCTGTCGATCCACTTGAGCGCGGCCCGGGACTCCTGCTCCAACTCCTTGACCAGCGCGACGTCCCCGCTCCACCGCTCGTACTCGTCGAGCAGCACGAGGAACAACGGGGTGGCGTCCACCGATCCGTAGTACGGCGAGTGCGGCTGCTCCTCGAAGGCGGCGGTCTCGCCATAGCGCATCTCGTGCAGGATCCGCCCCGGATCCTCGTCCCGGAAGTCGTCGAACCGGCTGCCCTGCAGGGACGCCAGGATGCGCAGCGTCGTCTTCGACAGCTGCGGCGTGAACGGCAGCGTCTGGAGGCAGGTGAGGATGCTGTCCCGACCGAACATGGTCATGAACCAGGGCAGACCGGCCGCGGGCAGGGTCGCGCCCCCGAGCGACAGCGGCGAGAAGCGCAGCGCCGCCAGGTCGATCAGACTGCGGCGGTACGTGGCGGCGACCCGACCGTGCTCGCTGTTGACCTTCGGCGCGTCGGCGATCCACTGCTCCAGGTCGTGTTGCAGGGCCAGCCGCTCGCCACCGTGCACGCGCACGCCCATCCGCAGGTCCCGGTCCCCCGGTCCGACCGCGCGCGTCTGCACGTCGATCGTCGCGTCCCACTGCTCGTTCGGTTCGAGGTGGATGGTGTACGCGAAACCCCGGTTGTCGTAGCGGGCCGGCACCGACGACAAGATGATCGTCTCGCGCCGGAAGTTGCCCCGGCGGTAGCCCAGGCGCAGCCTGTCCGCCTCGACCTCGGTGTAGGTCTCGCCCTTCTTGTTCAGGATCTCGTCCTTGACCTGGAACAGGTCGGCGAAGTCGGACGCCGCGTCCATCCGGATCTCCAGGTCGACAGCCTTCTCGTCGTGGTTGAGAATGGTGAGCTGTTCCCGGAAGCTGCCGCCGACCGCCCGCTCGCGGATGATCGACAACTTCGCGTCCACGTAGTGCGTGGCCATCCCCGGCACCAGGAAGAACCGGGACTCGAAGTACTGCAGATCGTCGTACGACAGTGAGTTGAGGCGTTCGCCGTTGACGCTCAGCACCCAGGTGGACAGGAACCGGGTGTCGAGTGAGAAGAGTCCGGTCGGTTCGCTCGGCGTCGCCTCGATGTCGCCGGTGTCCTCACAGACGACGAACGTGCTGCCGTCCAGGATCCGGATCGTGTTGCTCTGACCCATCACCGCACCTCCCCTGCGAAGCGGCGACGCGGCCCACGGGCGTCCGGCGACCCGGGGAGGATCCGCTCCACCTGCACCAACAGCCGGGCGTCCCCCGACACCGTCATGTCCCCGCGCAACACGGCGGCCAGGCCGTGCTCGCGACCGGCCGCTATCTCGTCGAACAGCATCGGGTCGGCGCCGATCACCGTGTCGGCCTCCCGGTCCTCCTGGCTCACGTCGAGCCGCCCATGGTCGATCTTCAGCAGCCAGTGCCGGGTCTGCGCCCCCTCGTGCAGGTCGATCCGCAGTGTCCCGGAAGTTTTCGCCAGCAGGGGCTCGTACCCCCGCCGGTCCAGGTCCTCGAAGAACCTCGTGGTCGCGTCCACCATCGGGTCCACTCCTCCCCCAGTCGGCCGGACCGCCGCAACCCACGCGGCAGCCTTCACGGCCGGCGTCCCACGTCCCCGCACAAGTCCCCGCACCCCACAACCCCAACCTCGCCCAATTAGGGTGACCAGCCCCGCCCCCGCCCCTCCGCCCCCGCCGCTCTGCCCCCGCCGCTCCGCCCCCGCCGCTCTGCCCCGGCCGCTCCGCCCCCGCCGCTCCGCCCCGGTGATCAAGAGGTTGGCGTCACCGCTTCCGGCGTGTCGTGACGCCAATCTCTTGATCACCGGGGGCGAGCGAGGTCGGGCGGGGTCAGGCAGGGGGCGGGGGTGGGGGGCAGGGACGGGGGCGCCGGCCCTTCCTGGACGGGAAGGGCCGGCGCTTCGTGCGTTTGCTGCGTCAGTTGTTCGGGTCGTCGGCGCTGATGTCGGCCAGCACCGACTGCGGCTCACGCTCGACCGCGAGGTCGCCCATCGAGACCAGGCCGATCAGGCGGCCCTCGTCCACCACCGGCAGTCGGCGTACGGCGTAGGTGCGCATCAGGTCCGCGGCGGACACCGCGTCGTCGTACTGGCTCACGGTGATCACATCGCGGCTGGTGATCTGGTTCAGCCGGGTCGAGCCCGGGTCCATGTTCTCCGCGACACCCCGGACCGTGATGTCCCGGTCCGTGACGATACCGACGACACTGTCGCCATCGGTCACCACCACGTCACCAATGGCGCTGTCGCGCATCTCCTGCGCGGCTGCGATGAGCGTGTCGTTGCCGTCCATCGTCACCAACCGGGTCGTCATGAACTCTCCGACCGTTGTCATGGTGCTCCCCTCTCGGTGTCGGCACGGCTCGTCTACCCGCCGCCTCGCAGGGGGTAACGCGGTCGGTTCGACGGCTATCCGTCCGGCCGGCGCAGGCGGCGCAGCAGGAAGATCGCCATCGCGAACAGCGGTTCGGTGACGAACACAGGGGGCAGCGTGCTCCGGCGACGCCGCCTACCGTGGATGGGGTGCTGACGGGCGAGCGTGACCTGCGGGAGTTGGTCGCCGGCAACGCCTGGCTGACCCGGGCGCTGACGGTGGTCCGCGACTCCGGCCTGCCCGACGCCTGGATCGGCGCGGGTGCCCTGCGCGACCTGGTCTGGGGCGAGCGGTACGGCGACGGCTTCGACCCGAGCACGGTCCGCGACGTGGACGTGGTCTTCTTCGACCCGGCGCGGTTGTCCCGCGAGGACGACCAGCGGGCCACCGATCGCCTGGCCGCCGCCTGGCCGGCCCTACGGTGGCAGGCACGCGACCAGGCGGCGGTACACACCTGGTACGCCGCGAAGTTCGGTGGCGACCCGATCGCCCCGTACCGCAGCGTCGCCGAGGCGGTGGCCACCTGGCCGGAGTACGCCACGGCCGTGGCCGTGCGCCTACCAGCGGACGGTGAGCTGGAGATCTGCGCACCGTACGGCCTTGCGGACCTGCTGGGCGGGGTGTGGCGGCACAACCCGAGCCGGGTGGACGTCGCGCTGTCCCGGCAGCGGCTGGCCCGCCACCGGCCCGCGCAACGCTGGCCCGGGGTGACCGTGATCGCGCCGGGGTGACCGGCGGCCGGAACCGCGGCGCACCGGAAAGAGAGTGGGGGACGCCGCGAGCCGTCAGGAGCGGGGCGGGATTCCGTAGATCCGCTCGACGTGCAGGCGCAACACCAGCCGCTGCTCGGCGACCATGGCGCTGCGGTATTCGGCCCAGTCGGGGTGCTCGCCGCGCAAGGACCGGTAGAGCCCGACCAACTCCTCGACCGTGTCGTCGTCGACGTCGGCCGCCGGAGCGGTCAACTCGGCCCGCCCCTCGACGACCGCGTACGCCCAGCCGTCCTCGCTGCTGACGTGGAAGCTGGCGCGCGGGTCCCGACGGAGGTTGGCGGTCTTGGCCCGGCTCTCGGTGACGGATACCCGGATCAGGCCGGCCGCGGGATCGAACGAGTAGACCACGGTGGACATCTGCGGTCGTCCGTCGCGTTTGATGGTGGCGAGCACGCCCATCGAACGACCGGCGATCAGGTCGGTCAACGCCTGCTGGTTGGGGTCCTCCGGCACGGCTTCCTCCAGGTGGCACGGTCGGCTTCGTCAAGTGGCACGGTCGGCTTCGTTCCATCCAAACATGACCGGCACGCGTCCGCTCCCGACGTGCCGGTGCCCACCACGGACCGCGGGCCCGGACCGTGACCGGCCGGGCCCGCAGCAGACGGTGGTCCTCAGCGCCGTCCGGCGGCCACCAACTCGGCGAGCTGTACGGCGTTGAGCGCCGCGCCCTTGCGCAGGTTGTCGTTGGAGCAGAACAGCGCCAGCCCGTACTCGACGGTCTCGTCGGCGCGGATGCGGCCCACGTAGGTCGGGTCCTGCCCGGCGGCCTGCAACGGCGTCGGCACGGCGGTCAGCGCGACACCGGGCGCGTCGGCCAGCAGCTCGTGAGCCCGCTGCGGCGTGATCGGCCGCGCGAAGCGGGCGTTGATCTGGAGCGAGTGGCCGGTGAAGACCGGCACCCGGACGCAGGTGCCGGAGACCTTGAGGTCGGGGATCTCCAGGATCTTGCGGCTCTCGTTGCGGAGCTTCTGCTCCTCGTCGGTCTCGAACGAGCCGTCGTCGACGATCGAGCCGGCCAGCGGGAGCACGTTGAAGGCGATCGGCTCGGCGAACGAGCGGGGCGCGGGGAACTCCACGGCCGAACCGTCGAAGGCGAGCCCGGCGGCGTGCTCGGCGACCTTGCGGACCTGCTCGTCGAGCTCGGCGACGCCGGCCAGCCCGGCGCCGGAGACCGCCTGGTACGTCGAGACGACCAGGCCGATCAGGCCGGCCTCGGCGTGCAGCGGGCGCAGCACCGGCATCGCGGCCATGGTGGTGCAGTTGGGGTTGGCGATGATGCCCTTCGGCCGGTCGGTGGCGGCGTGTGGGTTGACCTCGGCAACGACCAGCGGCACCAGCGGGTCCATCCGGAACGCCGACGAGTTGTCGATCACCACGGCGCCGGCCTCGGCGACCCGCGGAGCGAGCTCCCTGGCCGTGCCCTTACCGGCCGAGAAGAGCACGATGTCCAGCCCGGAGTAGTCCGCCGTCGCGGCGTCCTCGACGGTCACCTCTTCGTCGCGCCACGGCAGCGTACGCCCGGCGGACCGCGCCGAGGCGAACAACCGCACCTGCTCCGCCGGGAACTCCCGCTCCGCCAGCACCTGCCGCATCACGCCACCGACCTGGCCGGTGGCCCCCACAATGCCGATCCTCATGCCCCGGAGGCTACCCACCCCACCCCGGAAACCGGGACCCCTTTCCCACCCCCCGGGTCCCACCTCACATCGGGCCGGCCCGGAACGTTGATCAAGAGGCTCGTGTCACGAAGCGCGTGGGATCTGACGCGAACCTCTTGATCAACGCGTCCAAACCCGGGTCAGGGGAGCAGGTGCAGGTCTCCCAGGTTTGCCGACTCGAGGTCTTCGCGGATCACCGCCGCGTCGCCCTCGACGACCAGGGTCATCGCGTCGGGGTGCAGGTGGGTGGCCGCCGCGGCGGAGATCTGGTCCACGTCGGCGTTGAGCAGTTCCTCGCGCAGCCGGGCGTGGTAGTCGTCCGGCAGGTCGTGCACGACGAGCGTGGTCAGGGCGGACGCGATCGCCCGCGGGCTCTGCAACTCGACCGAGAGCTGCCCGGCCCGCCACGAGCGGGCCACCGCCAGCTCGTCCTCGGTCACGCCCTCGGCCTGCGTACGGGCGATCTCGCCCACCGCCTCGACCAGGGCCGGCGTGGTGACCGCGGTCTGCACGCCGGAGCTGACCGCGAACCGGCCGAACCGGCGGGACGAGGCGAATTCGCCCCGGATGCCGTACGTGTAGCCGCGCACCTCGCGGATCAGGTGGTTGAGGCGGGAGGTGAACGCGCCGCCCAGGACCGTGCCGGCCAGGGTCATCGGTACGTGGTCGGGGTGCCCCCGGTGCGGCGACGGGTGACCCAGCCGCAGCGTGGACTGCACCGAGCCCGGCCGGTCCACCAGGATGATCCGCCGGCCGGCGCGCAGCGGCACCTCGATCGGGCCGCCCTGCTCGGCCGGGCCGCCGCCGGTGCCGGCGAACGCCGCCGCCGCCAGCGCGTCCAGGTCGATCCGGTCCAGGTCACCGGCGACGACGAGGGTGCCCGGCCGCAGGAACCACTCGGAGTGGAAGACGGTGATGTCCTCCACGTCCAGGGCGGCCACCGAGTCCGGGTCGCCGTACATCGGTCGACCCCACCGAGTGTCGGCGCCGAACAGGTCGGCGCGCAGCGCGGCGTCGGCGCGCGGACCGGGGTTGGCCCAGTCCATCCGCAGCGCGTTCGCCTCGTCGTCGCGGACCCGACGCACGTCCGCCGGGTCGAGCCGGGGCGTCCGGACGGCCTCGGCGAGCAGTTCCACGGCGGCGGTCAGCCGGTCCACCGGGACCTGGACGCTGACCTGGAACGAGTCCCAGTCCAGCCCGGTCACCAGTTCGGTGCCGAGCGCCTCGATGGCCAGCGCGTACGCGGTCCCGTCCCGCTGCGCGGTGCCCTCCTCCATGGCCTTGGCGAGGACGCCGCCCAGCCCTTCCTTGCCGGTCAACTCCCGGCCGGCGCCGGCGTCGAGCAGCAGCAGCGCGACGGCGAGGTTCTGCCCGGGCAGGTGCGCGGCGACCACCTGGCCACCGCCCACCGCACGGCGGACCACCGGCGGAAACCGGTACGGGCGAGCGGCACCCGGGCCGGGACGGGCGGTGATCAGCGTCATGCGGTCTCCTCGGGCACGTAGGTCAGGGTCACCCGGTCGGCGGCGCCGAGCACCTCGGCGGCCGTCTCGGCGATCTGCTCGGCGGTCACGGCGAGCCAGGCGGGCAGCCGGTCGGCGGCCCGCGTCGGGTCACCGAACTGGGTGGCGTACCGGCCGAGCGTGTCCGCGCGGCCGTCCACCGTCGACATCTGCCGCCACCACGCGGTGCTCAGCAGCGCCTTGGCGCGGTCCAGTTCGGCGGCGGTGACCGGCACGGTGGCCAACTCGTCGACGACCTCGGCGAGCCCTTCGGCCAGCCGTTCGGCGCTCACCCCGGGCCGGGCCGTGGCGGTGGCGATCAGTGGCGCGGGCGCGTGCGCGAGGTCCACCCCGTACGCACCGACGAGGTCGGGTTGGGCGATCCGCTCACCGTCGGCGAGGCGCTGGTAGAGCCGGCTGCCACGACCGCTGCCGAGGACGGTCGCGAGCACGGTGAGCACGTCGTACCCGGGGGTGCCGAACGGGTGACCGCGGTGCGCGACGTAGACGCGCGGCGCGGGCACGTCGGCGGTCACCGTCTCCACGGCGGGCTGCCCGGTGGCCGGCACGTTCCGCCCGTCCGGGGCGGCCGGGATGTCGTCCCGGGCGGGCAGCGCGCCGAAGTACTTCTCGGCCAGCGCGAACACCTCGGTGGCGGGGGCGTCGCCGACGACGGTCAGCACCGCGTTGTTGGGCGCGTAGTACTTCTCGTGGAACGCCTGGAACGTCGCGAGGTCGGCGGCGTTCAGGTCTTCCATCGAGCCGATCGTCGAGTGGTGGTACGGGTGCCCCGGCGGATAGAGCAGCGGCAGCAGCCGCAGCCAGGCATCCCCGTACGGAACGTTCTCGTAGCGCTGCCGGCGCTCGTTCTTGACCACCTCGCGCTGGTTGTCCAGCGTCTCCTGGGTGAGCGCCGGGACCAGGCCACCCATCCGGTCGGCCTCCAGCCAGAGCGCCAACTCCAGGTGCTCGGCCGGGACCGTCTCGAAGTAGTTCGTCCGGTCCGGGTTCGTGGTGGCGTTGAGCGAGCCGCCGGAGCCCTGGATCAGCTTCATGTGTTCGGTCTTCGCCACGTTCACCGAGCCCTCGAACATGAGGTGTTCGAAGAGGTGGGCGAAGCCGGTCTGCCCGGCCGGCTCGTGCCGGGATCCGACGTCGTACCAGAGGTTCACGGCCACCGCGGGCGCGGTCCGATCCTCGCTCACCACCACACGCAGGCCGTTGTCCAGTCGGGACGTCTCGATGGGCCAGGGGTAACCACTGTCGGGCATGGCACGACGCTATCCGATCTCGCGGGCGGAAAGGTGACGTGCGGTGCGTCGGCGAGCCGACCCACCCGCCCGCATCGAGTCCGCCGCTCGGGGTACCGCAGGGGTATGACCCCACCAACCGCCGGACCGGCCGCCCGCGCCGTCGAACGCGCGAGCGCCGCGCTCGGCCGCCTGCGCCGCGGCCGGTTGCTGCATCCGGCGGGCGCGTCGTTCGCCGCCCAGGTGACGATCTGGGGTACGCCCGGACCGCCCGTCGGGGTCGGCCTGCTGGACAACCCCGGTGTGTACGCGGGCACGGTCCGCCTGTCCCGGGGGACGCCCACGCCAGGCGGCTGGCCGGACGTGCTGGGCCTGGCGCTGCGCGTGCACGTCGAGGCGGGGCCTCCGTTCGACCTGCTGGTGAGTTCCAGCGGCGCCGCTCCGGTGCTGCGGAACCTGCCGCTGCCCCGCCGCGACTTCTCCGGGACGTACAGCACGATCATGGGCTACCGGACCGGCCGCCGCCGGCTCTGGTTGGCCGCGCTGGCCGACCCGGAGGCGGTCGACCTCGGTCGCACCCTGTCCGCCGTCACGGCCGTGGCCCGGGCGGACGCGCCGCGGCTGGTGCTCGCGGTCGCGTCCGCCGTGGGGCCGTGGCGGCCGGTCGGTCAGGTCGGCATCGGCGCCCCGCTGGACGCCCGCCAGGACGCCGCGCTGGCGTTCGACCCGGTGCGCAACCTGCCGGCCGGGCTGTGGGCGGCAGGTCCGCTCGCCTGGCTGCGCGAGCAGACCTACCGGGGGTCACGTCGGGCCCGCGGGGCGTCGACTCAGTCCGGCGGTTCGACGGCGGCCACCGTCTGATCGGAGGTACGCCGTTCCAGCACCGTGTCCGGGGCCGCGTTCTGGTCCGCCTCGCGCAGGTCCGATTCGGCGAGGATGGCCTCGGCCTGCGCCTGCGGATCGTCGCTGCCCACCGCGGCCTCCTCGGGAAGGAGGTGGTGGGCGCGGGACTCCGCCCGCTCCTGATCGCTCTGCTCGTCAGTCATGGCACCCCTGTTACCCCGGGCCCGGCATTCGCACGCGGTGTTCACTCCGCATCCTGGGACGAGGGACCGGCGAGCCCGGTTCGGTCGGGTAGGCTGGCCGGGTGATGAGGACGTATCCATGGTTTAGGCAGCCGGCTCGCACGCCGGTGACTTCACCATGATCTGACGTCACCACGGACCGAGCCGGCCGGGCAGGAACTGTCGTTCCCGCCTCTCTGCGTACGAGCAGCCGGCTCGTCCCGGGCACCGGCCCCGGGCACGGTCGGCGAAAGGATGCCCACCGTGACGACCCCGGAGACCGATCGGGTCAGCGACCAGCGGATCGACCGCGTCGTGCCGCTGACCACACCCGCCCTGCTGCACCACGAGTTGCCCCTGGACGCCCCACTCGCCGCGGCCGTGTTGACCGACCGCCGCGCGGTGAGTCGCGTGCTCGACCGCGAGGACGACCGCCTGCTGGTGGTCGTCGGCCCGTGCTCGGTGCACGACCCGGCGGCCGCGCTGGAGTACGCCGAGCGGCTGCGCGCCGCCGCCGACCGGCTGGCCGACGACCTGCTCATCGTCATGCGGGTCTACTTCGAGAAGCCCCGCTCGACGGTCGGTTGGAAGGGCCTGATCAACGACCCCGGGCTGGACGGCAGCGGCGACGTCAACACCGGCCTGCGCCGGGCCCGGGCGCTGCTGCTCGACGTCCTGCGCCTCGGCCTGCCGGTGGGCTGCGAGTTCCTCGACCCGATCACCCCGCAGTACATCGCCGACACGGTGGGCTGGGGCGCGATCGGCGCCCGGACCGTGGAGAGCCAGGTGCACCGGCAGCTCGCCTCCGGCCTGTCCATGCCGATCGGCATGAAGAACCGCCCCGACGGCAGCATCGGCACGGCCGTGGACGCGATCCGCGCCGCCGGAGTGCCGCACGTCTTCCCCGGCATCGACTTCTCGGGCACCCCGGCGATCATGCACACCCGGGGCAACACCGACGGTCACCTGGTGCTGCGCGGCGGCGGCGGTCGGCCCAACTACGACGCGGCGTCGGTGGCCGGGGCGCTCGACCTGCTCCGCGCCGCCGGACTGCCCGAGCGCCTGGTGATCGACGCCAGCCACGCCAACAGCGGCAAGGACCACCGCAACCAGCCACGGGTCGCCGCCGACGTGGCCGCTCAACTGGCCGCCGGCCAGCGCGGCATCACCGGCGTGATGCTGGAGTCGTTCCTCCTGCCCGGCCGGCAGGACCTCGACCCCACCCGCGAGCTGGTGTACGGCCGCTCGGTGACCGATGCCTGCCTCGGCTGGGACGACACCGCCGAGGTGCTCGCCGAGTTGGCCGCCGCCGTACGCGCCCGCCGGGCCGCCCTGCCCACGCACGCCTGAGAGGTGTGATGGCCGGCACTGCGGTGCACGGAACACGAGCGGGCGGTGCCTGGTTAACTGAGGTGTCGGTGTGCTCAGTGTCCCCGGGCCTCACCTAAATAGCCCTCGCGGAATACCGTTCGGCTGGAGCCGCGTCGCGCCACTCGCCGAGAGGCGACATACACACCGACACCAGCGCCGCCCCCGGCTCACGAGGCCGGGGGCGGCGCTGTCTGTCCCGGGCGGACGTGACGTTTGACCGATTCCGGCCCGGGTAGCTGATCGGCGTGACCGACGACGCTTCCGTGGCCGATGAGCCGGACACCCGCGCCCTCGACGACCTGCTCGACGACCTCTACCGGGGTCAGGAACGCATCACCCAGGCGGAGATCTACCGCCGGGCCGTCGCCACCGAACTTCCGCCGGAGCTGCTCGCTCGGATCGACGCGCTGCCGGAGGGCGAGTACGCGGTGGACGAGGCCAGCGACCTGCTGGGTGGCAACGTCGGGTGAGCGGAACGAGCGCAGCCAGCGAGCCCAGCGACGCGAAGGGACGACACGCCATGACGCACCACGAGGACCACGAGGAGAAGGTCCCGGCGCTGGGCCAGCCGCCGGAGGGCAGGGACACCACGCCCGAGCCGGACTTCGCCAACGAACACGACCGCACGGCGGTGGACCGCGACATCATCACGGGCGCGGACGAGGACGAACGGGAGCCGGAGTCGCCGCACGGCTGGTCCGGCATGCAGCGTTGACGCGGGTACGACAGCGGGGGCCGGCGAATCCGCCGGCCCCCGTCGCGTCGTACCCGTCGTCGGTTCAGTCGTCGTCGTGCCCGCCCTCGGCGGCCTGTTGCGCCGTGGCGTACGCCATCTGGAGGAAGTCGGACGCGGCCACGGCGGTGAGCGCGGTGGCCACCAGGCGCGTCAGCCGGGGGGCGAGCACCAGTCCTCCGGTCAGTCCGGTCGCCACCCAGACCGCCAGGCAGAACGGGCAGCTCAGCAACTCGCCGATGGCGTGCCGGGTGGAGCTGCCCGAGTCGCGGACCTGCTCCATCACCTCGCCGCTGCCGATCGGCCGGTCGTACCGGGTGAACGGGGCGCGCAACGGGCTGGTCACCGCATCCTTGGACAGCAGCCGGCTGAGCTTGTGCGTGGCGATGGAGAGCAGCACCACGTCGGCGGCGGCGGGACGCTCGGGCACCGGCCGGCCGGTCACCTTGACCAGGCCGGCGAGCGCTCCGGTGACGCCCGCGTAGGTGCCCATCGCCGCCAGGTAGCCGCCGAGCGGACGGTGCTCGTGCGGCGCGTACGCCCGGCGCAGCCGCGCCACCCTCTGTCGCAGGCCAGTGTCGGTCACCGGTCTCCTTCCATGTCGTCGTGGTTCCAACGTTCCGGGCTGTCGGTGGTCTCACCCGGCCTGGAGGTTGTCGGCGACCTCGCGGACCAGGTTGGTCAACGCCTCGTCGGCCAACTGGTCCGGGTCGGTGCCCGAGCCGTCGCTCAGGTCGAGCTGGATCCGCGCACCGCCGGAGTCGGCCGGAGCCACCCGGATCTCGGCCGCCCAGTCGGCGTCGCCCCAGCGGGCCCGCAGCTCCTCGCCACTGACCTCGGCCGGCGGGCTACCGTCGTTGCGCAGCGGCGCCGGCAACCAGGCCGATGCCCGGGCCGGGTCGGTGGCCGTGTTGAAGACCACCTCGGGTGGCGCGGACATGCCGCGCACGACTCGCGCCGCCATCAGGCGTCCCGCAGACGGCTCGGGTCGACCTCCCGGCCCGGGTGCCGGGCCAGGTACTCGGTCTCCAGCTCCGCGGTGCGCCGCAGGTGGTTCGCGAGCGCGGAGTCCGCCGCGTGCCGCAGCGTGTCCAGCCGGGTGCGGTGCAGGCTGTGCATCTCGCGGATCAGATCGTCGTCGGTCAGCTCCGTCGGGTCGACGCCGACCGCGTCGCCGTCGAGGTCGGCACCGACCGCGTCCCCGTCGAGGTCGGCGAGGTGGTCGCCGCCCCACTCGGGCACCCTCTGCTCCGGGCTCATTTCCGTACCGCCGCTGGACGGGAAGCCGTCCTCGCGTACCGATCCGGTCATCATCGCCCCCTGGTCTCGTTTGGGCTGGCGTCTAGACGGATGCCCACACCGGGTGACGCCAAACCCTCCCGTCCACGCGCCAGCTACGACACCGTGTCGGAGACCGCCGCCGGTCCCGGTACCCTCGACGCCATGAGGTGGCTCTGGACCCCGGCGTGGATCGCACGTCACGTGGCCATGGTCGTGCTGGTCGGGAGCTTCCTCGGGCTGGGCTGGTGGCAGATCAGCCGGGCCACCGCCGGCAACGACCTCAGCTGGGGGTACGCCGTCGAGTGGCCGATCTTCGCCGGCTTCGTGGTGTACGTCTGGTGGCGCGAGGTGCGCCTGGCCCGCCGCGCCGCGCAGGGCGCCACCGAGCCTCCCGGCGCGCCGGCCGACGAGTCGACCCCGGCCGTGGGGGCCGATTCCCGACCGGCGGTACGCCGACCGGTGCGGGTGCGGAGGGCACCGGTCAGCGCTACGCACGGTGACGACGCGGCGCTGGCCGCGTACAACGACTACCTGTCATGGTTGAACGCCAATCCGGGCGCCCGGCCCGGTGACTATCCCGGCTGAGCCGGGCCTGAAGAAGGACGGACGACGTGGGCGCAGCCCTTACCCGGTACCGCGTGATCGCCTGGATCGTGGGCGTGGTGCTGATCCTGCTGGTCGTGATCGGGATGCCGCTGAAGTACGCGTTCGACAACCCGGTCGTGGTGGAGACGGTCGGCCCGGCGCACGGCTTCCTCTACATGATCTACCTGGTTGCCGCGTTCGATCTGAGCCGCCGGGCCGACTGGCCGCTGAAGCGGATGCTCCTGGTGATGCTGGCCGGCACCGTGCCGTTCGTCTCGTTCTACGCCGAGCGTCGCGTCACCGCCTGGCTGGACCGACCCGCCACCCGTACGCCGGAGCCGGTCGCCGGCTGAACGGGCGGCGGAGGCCCGTCAGCGGTTCGGCCGCCAGGGGTCGGCCGAGGCGAGCGGGTCCACCCACCCGCCGTACCGGTTGACCTCCCGGGCCCGCAGCAGCGCCCGGGTGACCTGACCGAACTGCCGCTCGTCGTCGGCGCTGAAGAGCAGCACCTCCGCGCCCCGGTGCCAACCCCACAGCTCGTACGGCGGTGGCCGCCAACGGTCACCGACGAGGGCGAGCGCGGCCGGTAGCAGGAGCACCGCGCCGAGGATGAGGTACGCCCCGGCCGTCAGCCGTTGCAGGCCGCCGCTGAAGCCGAGGAGCAGGCCGACCACGCCGATCATGGACGCGGTGATCCCGACGGCCCGGACGGCGATCCGGTCGTGCGGGCCTCGGGTGGTACGCAGGTGGGTCAGGTCGGGGACGCGGTAGCTGGTGCGGCCGACGGTGAACCGGTCGACGGTGACGATGATGCCGGGTCGCGCGTAGAGCAGCGTGGACCTGGCACCGGGCACCGTTCGCTGCGGTCGCGTCGTTGCGCCTTCACGATTCACGGTTCCTCCCGCGGGTGCGGTCTGTGGGAGTCGGTCCGTCACCACGGGCGTGAGTGTTCGATGACGGGATTCCCGGCCCCGAACTCCATTGTGTTGGGGCGCTGCCACTCCACCTGGGCATTTACGGCGGACCGACCGGTCACCCCCTCGGGCGACATGGCCGGGGAACAGCATCCATTTCATCTTTTATCGGGTATGGCGCGCTGTTAACCGGCGGCATGCGCCGGGAACGACGAAAGTCGCATATCGGTCATATTGCGGTAAACGGACGCTGTCCAGCCTTCTCCCCCGTGTCGGCAGCCCCGTTGACGCTGTCGTTCCGCAGCGGCACTTCCTGCCACTTGGTCAACATTCGCCCCTGCTTCAACTGCGCAGCACAACCGTCCCGGGTTAGGTTGGGCGAGCCGGTCCGGCCCAGTGCCGTCCACCAGGACGACCCCGGCCGGTGTCGCCGAGGGCGTCAGCAGCCCCGTCGGCGGCCGTGGGAGAGGAGCCTCTCGCTCTTGTCATCCCTGAGAACCCTGCTGCGTACCGTGGCGCTGGTCGGCCTGTCGGCCGCCCTGATCGCCCCGACGGCGGCGGCGCACGCCGAGCCGTCCCCCGCAGACCTGACCCGCCGGATCGAGACGTCCTCGGCCGAGCTGGAGCGGGTCGTGGAGTCGTACAACAAGCTCACGGAGGACATCAAGGTCAACAAAGCCGCGGTGGCCCGATTACAGGCCCGCATCGGCCCGCTCGAACAGCAGGCCGAGCAGAGCCGGGCGGACGTCACCGCACTCGCCAACAGCGCGTACAAGAGTGGTGGTCTGCGTACCGCCGACGCGCTGCTCCGGCCCGGCGGATCGGCCGCCCTGCTGGACCGGCTCGGCACCCTGGACCAGCTGACCCGTCAGCGCCAGGAGCGCATCTCCGGCTTCACCGACAACCAGCGACGGCTGCTCGCGGAGAAGAAGCGGCTGGACGCCACGCTGGCCCGGCAGGCCGCGCAGGCCCGCGAGTTGGCGGCGGGCAAGACGCGCATCGAGAAGGACCTGGCCGAGCTGTACGAGCTGCGCCGACAGGCGTACGGGGCGGCCACCGAGCGACCCGCGCCCAAAGCGGCCGAGGTCGAGGCCCGCAAGGCGCCGGCCGTCGCCGGGGACGCCGGCACGGCGGTGCGGTACGCCTACGGCGCGATCGGCAAGCCGTACGTCTGGGCGGGCGAAGGGCCCGGTGGGTACGACTGCTCCGGGCTCACCCTGGCAGCCTGGCGGGCGGCCGGACGGTCGCTGCCGCACAGCGCGCGGATGCAGTGGGGCGCGGTCGCGCACATCGGTAAGGGCGACCTGCGCCCGGGTGACCTCGTCTTCTACAGCGGCCTCGGGCACGTCGCGCTCTACGTGGGCGACGGACAGGTGATCGACGCGCCGAGCGCCGGTCGCAACGTGCTCAAGCGCGGCATGAACATGATGTCGATCCACGGCTACGGCCGGGTCCGTTAGCCCGACCCGATACGGCGAACGGCCGGCGTCCCCCTATCGGACGCCGGCCGTTCGCCGTCATTACTACCAGGTCAGGCTGCCTGCAGCCCCTCCGCCCGGGCCAGCTCGCGGAGCCGGCCGAGGGCCTGGATCTCGAGCTGCCGGATCCGCTCGCGGGACAGCGAGAAGCGGGACGCGACCTCGGTCAGCGAGTGCTCGCGGCCGTCCTCCAGCCCGTAGCGGGCCCGCATGATGCCGGCCGAACGGTCGTCCAGGTGGTTGAGCAGCCCCTCGATGCGCTGCCGCTCCAGACCGCTGAGGACGATGTCCTCCGGGGACGGCGCGTCGCTGTCGGCGACCAGGTCACCGAGGTTGGTGTCGCCGTCGTCGCCGACCGGGGTGTCCAGCGAGACCGTGTCCTGCGACCAGCGGCGCAGTTCGTTGACCCGCTCGACGGTGACGCCGAGCGACGCCGCGATCTGCTCCGGCTCCGGGTCGCTGCCCAGCTCACGGGTGAGCTGCCGGGTCACGTTGCGCATCCGGTTGACGTCCTCCACCAGGTGCACCGGCAGTCGGACGGTGCGCTCCTGCTGGGCGATCGCCCGGCTGATGGCCTGGCGGATCCACCAGGTGGCGTAGGTGGAGAACTTGTAGCCGCGCTCGTAGTCGAACTTCTCGACCGCCCGGACGAGGCCGGTGTTGCCCTCCTGGATCAGGTCCAGCATGGGCATCCCCGAGCGCACGTAGCGACGTGCGATCGACACGACCAGTCGCAGGTTGGCGCGGATGAAGAGATCCTTCGCGCGCTCACCCTCGGCGACCAGCCGATCCAGGTCGGCCCGGTCGACACCGTCGGGAACGGCATCCTCGCCGAGCAGGTGCTCGGCGTAGAGGCCCGCCTCGATCGCCTTGGAGAGATCGACCTCCTTGGCGGCGTCCAGCAGTGGCGTCCGGGAGATCTCGTGCAGGTAGACGCCGACCAGGTCCCGCTCCTCGGCGACCTCGTCGGTACGCATGCCGATGTTCTTGTCCACGTTGCCCACGGTCCCCTCGCTCGCGCCGGTTGCCCGGTTCCTTGCCATTCCCCACGTCGGTCAGCCCCTGGTAACTTCTGCTGTGCCCACCGGTGCTGACACCTACACAACAGATGAGACGTGTCGGGTGTTCCATTTCGTGAGTCGAAAGTGTCACGAATGCCTGAGTAGTTGCTGAGAGCACGGTCCATGTTTGCTGTCAGCACCCGTCGGGTGGCGCGCCACTGGGCACCTCGAACGGGCTGGTGGATCGACGAATCACCGATCGCCCGCACCATAGGCAACACCGCCCGCCGCGCTGGCACAGCGACCCGGGTCACCACCGCGCTGCGATCCTGGTCACTGCCAGATACGCAGCGGTGGACCGGTCGGTTCATCCACGAGGGTGTTATTACCCTCCGGCCGGTTGAACAATCCGGAGGCCCGTTCGCTTCCCGGGCGGGGCGGGCTCAGGAGGCGAGCAGGGCGAGGGCGCCGCGCACCTGGTCCGCGGAGCGGGCGAGGGCGGCCCGCGCGGCGGCCACCCCGGCACCGGAGACGAGGGTGACGAGCGCCGTTTTCAGGTCGCCGTCGGCCTCGCCGAGGGCCCGCCGGGAAACCTCCTCGGAACACCCGGTCGCCTCGACCAGGATCGAGATCATTCGGCCCCGGAGTTTGGCGTTGGTGGCAACCATGTCGATCATGAGGTTCGAGTAGACCCGCCCCAGGCGCACCATGACGGCGGTCGAGAACGCGTTCAGCACCAACTTCTGCGCCGTGCCCGCCTTCATCCGGGTCGACCCGGTGACCACCTCCGGTCCGGTGTCCACCCCGATGAACACGTCGACCGACGGGGCGGCCTCCGCCTCCGGATTGGCGCAGAGCAGCACCGTCGAGGCACCCGTGGCGCGGGACGCGGCGAGCGCCCCGAGGACGTACGGGGTGCGTCCGCTGGCAGCCAGACCGACCACGAGGTCACCCGCACGCACACAACCGGCCGCTTCGAGCGCACCGCCCCGGTCGTCGTCCTCGGCGTCCTCCACGGCGCGCACCATGGCGTCCGGGCCGCCGGCGAGGTGCGCGCAGAACCAGTCCCGGGGCGAGTTGAAGGTCGGTGCCAGCTCGGCCGCGTCGAGCACGCCCAGCCGACCGGAGGTGCCGGCCCCGAAGTAGTGCACCCGGTTGCCGCCACGCAGCGCCGCGACGGCCAGGTCGACCGTGGCGGCGATCTCGTCGAGCACTGCCGCGACCGCCGCCGGCACCCGCCGGTCGGCCTCGTTGATCACCGTGAGGACGTCCCGGGTCGACATCAGGTCGAGGTCGGTGCTGAGCGGGTTACGCCGTTCGGTGGGGGCGCCCACCCGGACCGCCGGTCGGGTGCGCGGTGCTGCCATGTCCTTGTCCGGCTCCACCGAGCCGGGCGTCATGCCCGCCTCCGACTTCCGCCCACCCGGTGCGACTGGACCGCCTCGGCGGTCGCCTCCAGGGCCTTGCGGGCGCGGGACCGGTTGCGGGCGGCCACCCCGACGAAGAGGCAGTCCACGACCGTGAGCTGCGCCAACCGGCTGGCCGTGGCACCCGAACGGTAGGTCGTCTCGCGGGCCGCTGTGGTCAGCACGAAGTCGGCGACCTCGGTGATCGGCGAGCGCGGGAAGTTGGTCAGCGCCACGGTGCTCGCGCCGCGCGTCCGGGCCTGCTCCAGCACCTCGATCACGTCCGAGGTGGTGCCGGTGTGCGAGATGCCGATCGCCACGTCGCCACGACCGAGCAGGGCGGCCGAGGTCAGCGCGGTGTGCACGTCCGGGAAGTAGAAGGCGATCCGGCCGATGCGGTGCAGCTTCTGCTGGAAGTCCGAGGCGACGAAGCCACTGGCCCCGGCCCCGTAGATGTCGATCCGGCCGGCGCCGGCGATCGCCTCGACGACCTGCTCGCAGACGGCCGGGTCGAGCTGTTCGGCGGTCTCCTCGACGGCTCGCGCGTCGTTGAACGCGATGGTGGCGATGATCTGGGCGAGGTCGGCACCGGGCGGGATGTCACCGCCGACGACACGGGCGTCCGGCGGCTCGACGCGGCGGGCGGCCTCGGCGGCGAGCCGGATGCGCAGCTGCGGGTAGCCGTCCATGCCGACCGACCGGCAGAACCGGATGACGGTCGCTTCCGATGTCTCCGCTGCGGTGGCGAGGTCGGTGATGGTCCGCCGGGCGGCGGCCGCCGGGTCGGACACGACCAGTCGGGCGACCCGCTGCTCGGCGGGCGACAACGACGGCAGCAAGCCGCTGATGTGGACGATCAGTCCACCGGGCTCGTGACTCGCAGAAATCTTCGGACTCTTCGCCACGGGTGAAACTTACTTTCACGAAGCGTGAGCGTCAACCATCACCGTATGTGGTGGGAAAGTGTCGACGATCCGGATCAAGCCTTTCGCACAGCCTGCCACGTACCCAGGATCGCCGCCTCATCCGCCGGGTCGAGTCCACCCTGCCGTACGTCGCCCGGGTGGGCGCTCATCCAGGAGGCCGTCGCCCGAACGGTGTCACCCAGCGGACGGACCGTCAGCCCGGCCTCCAGCGCCGGGTCGGCGTCCCGGTCCATCAGGCCGGCCCACTCCGGCAGCCGTACCCAGAGGGGCAGCGCGCGCTCCCCCGACCACTCGCGTACGTCGTGGGCCAGCAGGAAGTCCTGGTCGACCCAGGTCAGATGCGCGTTGGGGCCGTTGAGTGCGGCCGCCACGCCCGCGAGCAGGTCGGCCCGGGACATCGCCGGACCGGTGCCGTCGTACGTGCCCACGAGCCGGGTGTCGGCGGCGTGCAGCAGCCAGGCAGCCAGGTCCGCGACGTCCACGAACTGCACCCGGTCGGTCGGCTGTCCCGGCGCAAGGACCTCGCCGCCCCGCGCCAGCCGTCGCACCCAGTACGGGAAGCGGTCGCTGGGATCCTCGGCCCCGACGAGCAGGCCCGCCCGGCAGATGAACGAGCGGTCCTCGCCCATCCGCTCCCGGACCAGTCCCTCGATGCTGACCTTGCACTCGCCGTACCAGCGGTGCTCCGGGCCGACGGGCGCGTCCACCTCCGGCGGGGCGGGCGGCAGCACCGGGGCGTCCGCCGCTCGCTGACCCGGGGTCGCGTTGTCCGCGTACACCGAGATCGTCGAGACGAACGACCAGTGACCGACGTGGTCGGCCAGCGCGGCGAGCGCGTGCCGGGCGTAGCTGACCTGGCGGGTCACGTCCACCACCGCGTCGAAACCCCGGCGGGCCAGCGCTGCCAGCGCCGCCGGGTCGTCGCGGTCCACCGGCACCAACCGCGCGCCCTCGGGTACGGCGCCGGACACGCCCCGGGCCGCACAGGTCACCTCGTGCCCCCGCGCGACGGCGAGCCGAGCCACCGCCCGACCAAGAAACCGGGTACCCCCGAGAACCAGAATCCGCGCCATCCCCCGATCCTGCGCCGCCCCACCCCGAAAAACCCAACCCCTCTGCCAAGGGCAGACACCCCACCCCCCCTGCCCCACCCCACCCCCAGCCCGTCGATCATGAAGTTATTGCCGCGACACGCCGGTCCGGAGGGCAACAACTTCATGATCGACGCGCTGCGGGGAGGGTGGAGGTGGGGCAGGGCGGGGTGGGTGGGGTTAGCGTTTGGGACATGGTGGGACGGAGTGTGGTGGTCACCGGTGGGGGCGGCGGGTTGGGCGGCGCGGTGGTCGCCTCGTTCGTCGAGGCGGGCTGGCGGGTGGTCGTACCGCGACGGGGTGGCCCTGCCGGGTCGGAGCCGGCGGCGGACGGGCTGGTCCGGGTCGGCGCGGACCTGACCGAGCCGGCGGACGTGGCGCGGGTGGTCGAGGCCGCCACGGCCGACCAGGCCGCGCCGCTGCGGGCGGTGGTGAACCTGGTCGGCGGGTACGCGAGCGGCGGCCTGGTGCACGAGACGCCGGTCGAGGAGTTCGAGCGGATGTTGACCCTCAACCTGCGCCCCACGTACCTGGTGACGCAGGCCGCGCTGCCGCATCTGGTGGCGGCCGGCGGCGGCGCGGTGGTGTGCGTCTCCGCCCGGGCGGCGGTCAGCCCGTTCGCCGGGGCGGCCGGTTACGTCACGGCCAAGGCGGCGGTGCTGGCCTTCGCCAACGCCGTCGCGGTGGAGTACCGCGCCCGCGGCGTCCGCTGCAACACCGTGCTGCCCAGCGTCATCGACACCCCGGCGAACCGGGCAGCGCAGCCCGAGGCCGACCACTCCCGCTGGGTCGGCCCGGACGAGATCGCGCCGGTGATCCGCTTTCTCGCCTCGCCGGACTCGGCACCGACAAGTGGGGCCACCGTCCCGGTCTACGGACGCGCCTGAACCAGCAGCGGCACGTCGCCGGGCCCGGCCCGCCCCGGCGCCTCCGGCGTCCCCGTCGACGGCTGCGCCGGGTCGGGTCGGCTGTCCGACGGCAGCCAGGACGCCAGGTGGGCCTGGATCTGCTCGGTGACCTCCTCGGCCGGACGCCCGGCGTCGACGAGCACGAAGCTCGGGTACTCGGGCAGGGTCCGGTAGGCGGTGTCCGCCGCGGTCAGCCAGCCCATCGACTCGTGGTCGGTACCGCGCTCCTCGATGCGCCGGTACGCCTCCGCCGGGTCGACGGCGAGCAGGAAGGTCACCTGCGGCGTCGGAAACAGCCGGTAGCCGGCCCGGGCCAGTCGTTCCCAGCGGTGCCCGCCGTGGGCGCGGATGCTGGCGTACTGACAGGCCGAGTAGCGGTCCATGACGGCCGTCCGCCCGGTGAGCAGGCAACTGAGCAGGGCCGCGGCGATGGCCAGCCAGCGCAGCACGGACTCCACCGCGAGGACGCCGTCGCGCCCGACGAGTCGTTGCGCGTCCGGCAGGCCGAGCCGGTGGGCGAGCCGGCCGAGCCAGCGACGGCCGCTGGCGTTGCGACGGTAGATGGCGGGACTGCCGGCGGCGGTGAGCGCGTCGGCCAGCCGGTGCGCCTGGGTGGTCTTGCCCGAGCCGTCGATGCCGATCAGAGCGACGGTGCGCAACCGGGCCTTGCGGCGTCGCGTACCCGATGGTCTGGCCACCCTCGACAGGTTATCCGACCCACGCTCGCCTACCGCGACATTCGTACCCGTTTGTTCCTGTTGGCACCCGACCGCGACCAGAGCAGGTGTGGGCGACCGGAATGCCGGGTACGGGGGTTCGAATCCAACCGCCTGTCCACCAACACGACCGACGGGAGATCCAGATGGCTGAGCGCGGGGACGAGAGTCTGGTGCACACCCTGAAGAAGGTCGCCGCCGTGCTCAAGCAGTCCGAGATCCCGTTCGCCCTGGGCGGCAGCTTCGCCGTCTACGCACACGGCGGCCACTCCAGCGACCACGACGTCGACTTCCTGATCCGCGAGGCCGACGTGGAGCGGTCGCTGGAGGCGCTGGTGGCCGCCGGCTTCCGCGCCGAACGGCCACCGGAGGACTGGCTCGTCAAGGTCTTCGACGAGGAGCGGATGGTCGACCTGATCCACCGGCCGATCGAGACGCCGGTGACCGAGGAGACGTTCGCCGACACCGTCGTACGGCCGGTGGACGCCATCCACATGCCGGTCCTGTCCGCCACCCAGCTCATGGTGCACAAGCTGCTCAGCTTCTCCCAGCACTACTGCGACTTCGCCCGCGGTCTGCCGCTGGCCCGGTCGCTGCGGGAGCAGATCGACTGGGAACGGGTACGCAAGGAGACGCAGCACTCGCCGTACGCCGAGGCGTTCCTGGTGCTGCTGGACCGGCTGGAGGTGGTGCCGGAGCCCGGCACCCCGGCAGGAGGGGAGACCCCGTGACGAACGATCAGGCCGGTGGCGCGGCGCCACCCGACGAGTACGTCGAAGCGGAGATCCAACGGTCGCTCACCGAGGATCCGGCCGTCGCCGAACAGGGGATCACCGTCGTCCGACGCGATGACGTCCTCGTGCTGCACGGCGAGGTGGAGAGCCCGCACCGGCGGGAGGAGATCCTGCGTCTCGTGTCGGAGCGTTTCCCGGACGTGCCGATCACCAGCGACATCGGGGTGATCCGCGTCCAGGCGCCCACGGAGATCGAGCAACTGCCCTGAGGGAGGTTCCATGGTGATCCGGATCGCCGCCGTGGGCGACGTACATCTGGACGAGGACGTGGTCGGCCGGTTCCGCCCGGCGCTGGAGGAGCTGCCGGAGTGCGCCGACGTGCTGCTGCTGGCCGGCGACCTGACCCGGCACGGCACCGAGGCGGAGGCCCGCTGCGTGGCGCAGGAGTTCGGTGGGCTGGCCGTACCGGTGGTCACCGTGCTGGGCAACCACGACCACCAGTGTGATCAGGTGCCACAGGTCGTGAAGGTGCTCCAGGACGCGGGCATCACCGTGTTGGAGGGCGACGGCGTCGTCCTGGACTGCGCGGGCGGCCGGCTCGGCGTCGCCGGGGTCAAGGGCTTCGGCGGCGGGTTCGCCGGCCGGTGCGCGAGCGACTTCGGCGAGCCGGAGATGAAGGCGTTCGTCCGGACCACCAACGAGAGCGCGGACCGCCTGGGCGCGGCCCTGCGCTCGCTGGACTGCGACATGCTGGTCGCGCTCACGCACTACGCCCCGGTCCCCGACACGCTGGTCGGTGAGCCGCTGGAGATCTACCCGTTCCTGGGCTCGTACCAGTTGGGGCAGGCGATCGACTCGGCGCCGACCGCCCTGGCCCTGCACGGGCACGCGCACGCCGGCACTGAGCGCGGCATGACCCCGGGCGGGGTACGCGTCCGCAACGTGGCACACCCGGTGATCAAGCAGGCCTACAGCGTCTTCCACGTCGGGGATCAACTCGACACGGACCAGGTTTCCCCACTCGGAGCGTCGGGTACTCAGAGGTCATGGAGCTGATTCTCTGGATTCTCGCAGTCGTACTCGTGGTCGCCGGCATCCTCGCGCTGTTCCGTCGGCAGATCCTGTGGGGCATCGTCCTCATCGTCGTCGGGCTGCTCGTCGGCCCGGGTGGTGTCAGCATCTTCAATTGACGCTCGCACCTCATAACCCATTCGTCACGAACACCGGGACCCGTCGGGGTCGCCGCGACCGGAGCTTCGTCCTCCCGACAGAAGCACCGGCCGCAGCGGCCCCGGCGCTTTTTCGTGGGGTTTGATCGGGCCCCTGCGCGGAAATATCTCGACCATGGAGATAACTCGGGAGGCACGGCCCACCTCCGGCCGGCGGTCGCGCTGGGCGCTCGCCGCCTTCGCGGCGGCGGTCTTCGTCGCGGCCGCGATCGGCGGGCTCGGCGTGCAGGGCACCACCGACGAGTACGCGAGCCTGCGCCAGCCGGACTGGGCGCCGCCCTCCTGGCTCTTCGGCCCGGTCTGGACGGTCCTCTACGCGCTGATCGCGGTCGCCGGTTGGCTGGTCTGGCGGCGGGTCGGCTTCTCCCCCGCCCTGTGGGCGTGGACCGCCCAACTCGTGCTCAACGCCATCTGGACGCCGCTGTTCTTCGGCGCGGGCCAGTACGGTCTGGCGTTCGCCGAGATCGTGGTGATGTGGCTGGCGATCGGCCTCACCGTGGTGCTCTTCGCCCGGGTGTCCCGGGTCGCGGCGGCGCTGCTGCTGCCGTACTGGGCGTGGGTCACCTTCGCCGCCGCGCTGAACCTGTCGATCTGGCGGCTCAACGCCTGACCGGTCCCCGGCGGGTCTCCCCGCCGGAGACCACCAGAGGTCAGCAGCGGGGCACGTTCGGGATGTAACCGTCGTAGCCGGTGTAGACGTACGCGTCGGCGATGTAGCGGCCGCTGCCGATGCGGTCCCAGATCGAGCTGGTGCCGTAGGTCCCGGTGACGGTGGTGCCGCTGGTCTGGCAGGAGATGGTCACCCGGGTGCCGTCGGCGACGGTACCCACCGAGGCGTACCCCGTGCCGGGGCCGGAGCGGACGGTCAGCGGCGTGCCACTGGTGTCGACCGTGCCGTTGCCGCTGCCCGACGAGCAACCGTTGCCGCTGGTGTAGGTCTTGGTGCCCCAGTAGAGGGCCAGGGTGCCGTTGAACCGGACCTGGATGTCGTTGCCGTTGAGGCGCTGCTCGTAGTGCAGGTGCGGGCCGGTGGATCCGCCGGTGCTGCCGACCCAGCCGATCACCTTGCCGTACCCGACGGTCTGCCCGACCGAGACGTTGAAGCCGCTCAGGTGGGCGTAGTAGGTCGTGTAACCGCCACCGTGGTCGATCCGGACGTACTTGCCGTAACTGGTGCCGCCGAGGTCGGTGACCCGGTCAACCGTGCCGGGCGCGCTCGCCACCACCGGGTCGCCCTGGTCGTCGGTGCGGTTGAAGTCGACGGCGTACGCCGGGCTGTGGTCCGACCGGGTCTGCCCCGACCAGGACTGACCGCACGGGAACGGCACCTTGAAGGTCGGCGCGGCCAACGCCGGGCTCGCCGGCGCCACGGCCCCTCCGACGAGCAGGCCCGTCACCAACAGGCTGATCCACCGCTTACGCATCCAGCTCCTCCTATGTTCAAAACCTTCGATGAGGTAGCTCTAGCCTGACAGATTTCGCCAATCTCCGGAAGAGCCCGGAGCTGCGGCTGGAAGCGCGCCCAGCCGGCGGACACGAGGTTTCGGGATTGTTACTCGCTCGTGTCTGACAGGGGGTGGACCAGACCCGATGCAAGCGCTTACATGTGTGGCACGCCCAATCGGACCGGCGCGGGTCACCAGCGGAGACCACGCCGGCTAGGAAGGAGGACGGCATGGCGGTCTTCACCAGACCACGCCAGGCCTTCGTGATCGCCGGTGTACTCGGGCTGGCGGTCACCGCCACCGCTTGCGGTACCGGCAATGACAAGAAGAGCGACAAAGCGGGCTCTGCGGAGTGTGCCGCGTACGAGAAGTACCAGGGCAACGACGGCAAGAAGGTCTCCATCTACGCGTCCATCCGTGACGCCGAGGCCGACCTGCTCGAGCGTTCCTGGTCGCAGTTCACCGACTGCACCGGCATCGAGATCGCCTACGAGGGCAGCGGTGAGTTCGAGGCGCAGCTCCCCGTCCGGGTCGACGGCGGCAACGCCCCCGACATCGCCTTCGTGCCCCAGCCGGGCCTCGTGAAGCGGTTCGCGGACGCCGGCAAGCTGAAGTCCCTCGGCGCCGACACCAAGGCCATGGCCGAGCAGAACATGCCGGCCGACTGGCTGAAGTACGGCACCGTCAACGGGACGCTCTACGGCGTGCCGCTCGGCGCCAACGTCAAGTCCTTCGTCTGGTACTCCCCCAAGACCTTCAAGGAGAAGGGCTGGGAGGTTCCGACCACCTGGGACCAGCTCATCGCGCTCAGCGACAAGATCGCGGCGAGCGGCATGAAGCCGTGGTGCGTGGGCGTCGAGTCCGGTGACGCCACCGGCTGGCCGGCCACCGACTGGATCGAGGACGTGATCCTGCGGACGCAGGGCCCCGAGGTCTACGACCAGTGGACCACCCACGCCATCCCGTTCAACGACCCGAGGATCGTCGACGCGGTCGACCGCGCCGGCAGCATCCTGAAGAACGAGAAGTACGTCAACGGCGGCTTCGGCGGCGTCAAGAGCATCACCACCACCGCCTTCCAGGAGGCGGGTCTGCCGGTGACCACCGGCAAGTGCGCGATGCACCGGCAGGCGTCGTTCTACGCCAACCAGTTCCCCGAGGGCACCAAGGTGGCCGCGGACGGTGACGCGTTCGCGTTCTACTTCCCGGCCATCGACCCGGCCAAGGGCAAGCCGGTCCTCGGCGCCGGCGAGTTCGTCGTCGCGTACGCCGACCGTCCCGAGGTGCAGGCGGTGCAGACCTACCTCGCCTCCGCCGAGTACGTGAACAGCCGCGCGAAGCTCGGCAACTGGGTCACGGCGAACAACAAGCTGGACATCGCCAACGTGGCCAGCCCGATCGACAAGCTGTCCGTCCAGATCCTCCAGGACAAGACGGGCACCTTCCGCTTCGACGGATCCGACCTGATGCCGGCCGCCGTCGGCGCGGGAACGTTCTGGAAGGGCATGGTCGACTGGCTGAACGGCAAGCAGACCGCCCCGGTGCTCCAGGGCATCGAGAGCAGCTGGCCGAAGTGATCACGGCGGTGGCCCGGTTCGCGTACGCGGACCGGGCCACCGGCCGATCCGGACCCGAGAGGGAGGGTTGATGGAGTTCGACTTCGCCGACGAGCAGCCGAAGCTCCTCATGCTGATGTACGGGCTGGTCGCCTTCGTACTGGTGGTGGGTGGTCTGCTCCTGCTGCTCGACGTCGTGCCAGCCTGGTTCGCCCGACGGCGGGAAGCCCAGCTCGTCGCCGCCTCGGTCAGCGGCACGCCACTGACCCGGCGGCCCAAGCAGCGGGAAGGGCTCTTTGCGCTGTTCTTCCTGCTGCCGACACTGCTGCTGCTCACCATCGGTCTTGTCGTACCGGCCATCCGCACCATGCTGCTCTCCCTGATGAACGGGGGCAGCACCGAATGGGTGGGGCTGCGTAACTACGGCTGGATGTTCTCCGACAGCTCCATGGTCCGGGTCCTGATCAACACCCTGGTCTGGGTGCTCCTGGTCCCGCTGGTGGCGACCGCGTTCGGCCTCATCTACGCCGTACTCGTGGACAAGGCCCGCTTCGAGGCGATCGCCAAGTCCCTGATCTTCCTGCCGATGGCCATCTCGTTCGTCGGCGCGAGCATCATCTGGAAGTTCGTCTACGCGTACCGCGGCGACGGCGACCAGATCGGCCTGCTCAACCAGATCGTCGTCAGCCTCGGCGGTGAGCCGAAGCAGTGGCTGCTCGAATCACCCCTGAACACGCTTCTGCTGATCGTCATCATGGTCTGGATCCAGGCCGGCTTCGCCATGGTGGTGCTCTCCGCGGCGATCAAGGCCATCCCCGGCGACATCGTCGAAGCCGCCCGGCTCGACGGCGTCAGCCCGTGGCAGATGTTCTGGCAGATCACCATGCCGAGCATCCGGCCGGCCCTGATCGTCGTGGTGGTGACGCTCACGATCGCCACGCTCAAGGTCTTCGACATCGTCCGGACCTCGACCAACGGCAACTACGACACGAGCGTGATCGCCAGCGAGATGTACAACCAGGCCTTCCGGTACGGCCAGAACGGGCAGGGTTCCGCGCTCGCGGTCTTCCTCTTCATCCTGGTCATCCCGGTCGTGATCTACCAGATCCGCAACCTCCGTCGTCAGCGGGAGGGCTGAGATGACGACCGCAACGCCCACCGTCGCCGCCGGCGCCCAGAAGACCGCCGGCACCGCGTCCACCACCTCGGGCCGGGTCCGCAAGCGGTTGAACAGCCGTACCGCGACGCTCGTGTCGATCGTCATCGCGGTGGTCTGGACGATCCCGACCTTCGGCCTGCTCGTCTCCTCCCTCCGACCGGAGGACGAGATCAAGACGACCGGCTGGTGGACGGCGTTCACCAACCCGCAGTTCACCCTCGAGAACTACCAGCAGGTCCTCTTCGGGCGGTCCTCGTCGTCGGGGCAGCTCGCCAGCTACTTCATCAACTCGCTGGCGATCACCATTCCGTCGGTGCTCTTCCCACTGGCCTTCGCGTCCCTGGCCGCGTACGCACTCGCGTGGATCAACTTCCGTGGGCGGGACTGGCTCTACATCGCGATCTTCGCGTTGCAGATCGTCCCGCTGCAGATGGCACTGGTGCCGCTGCTGAAGTTCTTCTCCACCGGCGTCACCCTCGGCGGCGTCACCCTGATGCCGGCCTGGGACCTGGTCGACGAGCAGAAGTTCGCCCAGGTGTGGTTCGCGCACACCTGTTTCGCGCTTCCGTTCGCGGTCTTCCTGCTGCACAACTTCATCTCGCAGCTCCCCGGAGACCTGATGGAGGCGGCCCGGGTCGACGGTGCGACGCACCCGAAGATCTTCCGCACCATCGTGCTGCCGCTGATCACCCCGGCGCTGGCCGCGTTCGGCATCTTCCAGTTCCTCTGGGTCTGGAACGACCTGCTGGTCGCGCTGATCTTCGCCGGTGGTGGCAACGAGACCGCGCCGCTCACGGTCCGGCTGGCCGAGATGGCCGGCACCCGGGGCAACGAGTGGCAACGGCTCACCGCCGGCGCGTTCGTCTCGATCGTTGTACCGCTCGTCGTATTCCTGTCCCTGCAGCGCTTCTTCGTGCGAGGTCTGCTCGCCGGCAGCGTCAAGGGCTGACCCGCGTGCCCGCCGCCGTCCGGCCCCTCAGGGCGGCGGCGGGCGACGGGTACCGAGCGGGGGAACCGTGACGAAGATTGATGATGTCGCCCGGCTGGCCGGGGTCTCCACGGCCACCGTCTCGCGGGCCCTGCGCGGGCTGCCGACGGTCTCGGCCGCCACCCGACGCCGCGTGCTGGCCGCCGCCGAACAGCTCGACTACGCGGTCTCGCCGAGCGCGTCCCGGCTCGCCGGTGGTCGCACCGGCACGGTCGCGGTGGTCGTACCCCGGATCACCCGCTGGTTCTTCAGCACCGTCGTCGAGGCCGTCGAGGAGCACCTGCACCACTCCGGCTACGACCTGCTGCTCTACAACCTCGGTGGTCGGGAGCAGATCCGCCAGCGGGTGCTGCGCACCGCCAACCTGCACAAGCGGGTGGACGCCATCATGCTGGTCGCCACGCCGCTGCGCCCGGCCGACCTGACCGCACTGGCCGCCCTGGACCTGCCCGGGGTGACCATCAGCTCGGGGAGTCGGGTGCCTCATTGGCCCTGCGTACGCATCGACGACGTGGCCGCCGCGCGCATGGCCACCCGGCACCTGCTCGACCTCGGTCACCGGCGGATCGCGCACATCTCCGGCGACCCGGACGACGAACTGGCCTACACGACCCACCTGGACCGACGCCGGGGCTTCCAGGCCGAGCTGCGGGCCGCCGGCCTGCGACCCGATCCGAGCCTGGACGTGGAGTCGTCGTTCACCATCGACGGCGGCAACCGGGCCGCCGCCGAACTACTCGCCCGCGGTGAGCCACCGACGGCGATCGTCGCGGCGTGCGACGAGATGGCGATGGGCGCCATGACCGCGCTGCGCGATGCCGGTCTGCGCGTACCGCAGGACGTCAGCGTGGTCGGTATCGACGACCACGACCTCGCCGGCGTGCTGGGCCTCAGCACCGTCGCCCAGCCGGCCGCGGAGCAGGGCCGGCTGGCCGCCCGGATACTGCTCGATCCGCTCGGGGGCCGCACCCTGGGTCCGATCGTCGGTCAACGGACCGCCGACGGCGACTCACCGGTGATCCTGCCCACTCGGCTGGTCGTCCGGGAGTCCACCGCACCGCCCCGGGCACACTGAAAAATCAACCACGGCACGACACGGGAGACGACCCTGAACACCGACCCGACGCAGCAGACCGCCACCGGCTGGTGGACCGAGGCCGCCATCTACCAGATCTACCCACGCTCCTTCGCCGACTCCAACGGCGACGGGATCGGTGACCTGCCGGGCATCACCGCCCGCCTCGACCACCTGGTCGAGCTGGGGGTGGACGCGGTGTGGCTGTCCCCGTTCTATCCGTCGCCGCAGGCCGACGCGGGCTACGACGTGGCCGACTACCGGGACGTCGACCCGCTGTTCGGCACCCTCGCCGACGCGGACAAGCTGATCGCCGAGGCGCGCTCCCGCGGCCTGCGGGTGATCGTCGACCTGGTCCCCAACCACACCTCCTCGGCGCACCGCTGGTTCCAGGAGGCCCTGGCCGCCGCACCGGGCAGCGCCGAGCGGTCCCGGTACATCTTCCGGGACGGCCTGGGGCCGGCCGGTGAGCAGCCGCCGAACGACTGGCAGAGCGTCTTCGGCGGGCCGGCGTGGACCCGCACGGTCGACCCGGACGGCCAGCCGGGCCAGTGGTACCTGCACCTGTTCGACACCGGCCAGCCGGACCTCAACTGGGACAACCCGGAGGTGCACGCCGAGTTCCTGGACGTGCTGCGGTTCTGGCTCGACCGCGGGGTGGACGGCTTCCGGGTCGACGTGGCGCACGGCCTCATCAAGCAGGCGAACCTGCCCGACTGGCAGGAGCCGCAGGAGATCCTCTCCGGCAACGAGATCGACAAGCCGCGGCCGCCGATGTGGGACCAGGAGGGCGTGCACGAGATCTACCGGCAGTGGCGGCAGGTCCTGGACGGCTACCCCGGCGAACGGGTACTGGTCGCCGAGGCCTGGGTGGAGCCGGCCGAGCGGCTGGCCCGCTACGTCCGCCCGGACGAGATGCACCAGGCGTTCAACTTCGAGTACCTGCTCGCCTCGTGGACCGCGCCGGCGCAGTACGCGGTGATCACCCGGTCCCTGGAGGCGACCGACTCGGTGGGCGCGCCGACGACCTGGGTGCTGTCCAACCACGACGTGGTGCGGCACGCCTCCCGGCTCGGCCTGGCGATCGGCGGCGGCCGACCCAACGGCATCGGTATCGGCGACCCGCAGCCGGACGCCGCGCTCGGCCTGCGCCGGGCCCGGGCGGCCACCCTGCTGATGCTCGCCCTGCCCGGCTCCGCGTACCTCTACCAGGGCGAGGAGCTGGGCCTGCCCGAGCACACCACCATGCCGGACGAGGCCCGGCAGGACCCGACCTGGGCGCGCAGCGGGCACACCCAGCGGGGCCGCGACGGCTGCCGGGTGCCGATCCCGTGGGAGGCCGACGCCCCGTCGTACGGCTTCGGACCGACCGACGCCAGTTGGCTGCCGCAGCCGCCGTCCTGGGCGGAGTACGCGCTGGACCGGCAGCGCGACGTGCCCGGCTCGACGTACGAGCTGTACCGCACGGCGTTGCGGCTGCGCCGCGCCCACGGCCTCGGCCGGGGCACCCTCGAGTGGGTGTCCTCCGGTGATGACACCCTGGTGTTCCGCAACGGCGACCTGACCGTGCTGACCAACTTCGGGGACGCCCCGGTACCGGTGCCGCCCGGTGCCGAGGTGCTGGCCGCCAGCGGTCCCCTGACCGACCAGGGCGCGGTGCCGACCGACGGGACGGTCTGGCTGCGCGGCTGACCTTCTCGATCGACCGCTGCACCGCCCATCGCCCCCATCGCCCCACCGACCCACCGCTTCCAGCGCGCTGGTTCGGTGGGGCGGTCGCGGGGAGCGGGTGTGTGCATCACGCCCTTTGCTCTGCTTCAACCCGCGCAACAGAAAAGGCCGCCGACTGTCGCGTGGGTTGAAGCAGAGCAAAGGTGACGCGGGTACCACCCGGACCCGGGATGGCCCGACGATCGGGTGGTGCGGAGCAGGTCCAGGCCCTCCGGCCGACGCAGCCCGCCCGGCAGGCCGGCGCGGGCGCTCGGCGGCGGCTTCAGAGGCGGTCGGCTCGGGTATGCAACAGGTCGTGCACGTTGTCGATGTCCGTCGGTGAGCTGCGTGAGGCGAGCCAGTACATGACGCCGGTGGGGATGAAGAAGAGTTGGAACGCGGCCAGCCCGACGGCGAAGTTCAGCGGCGGCGGGAACGCCGACCGCAGCCCCTGGAACGCCCCCCAGACCAGCCCGTTGCCGGTCGCCCGGCCGACGCCGTTGACCAGGTTGCCGAGGCTGTAGACGGTCCCCCGGTGCTCCGGCGGGTTCACGTCGGCGATCAACGCGAACCAGTTCGGCGAGTTGGCCGACGTCAACGCGAGCGCCACCACGGCGGTGAGCAGGCTCAACCCGACCGACGGCTCGGTGAACACGCTGGACAGCACGGCGCCGACGACCGCGCCGCCGCTCCCGCCGTCCGGCACGTCGATGGTCACCGGGACGAAGAACAACACCAGGTAGAACGGGAGCGCGGCGAGGATGCCGACCGCGGCGACCATCGCCCGGCCCCGGGGCGTACGCCGCTGCGCCGCGTCGCCGACGATGCCGCCCACGATGGACAGGACCCCGCCGAGCTGGAACAGGGTGGCGAAGACGCTGCCGACCACGACAGCGGTCGACTCGGAGTAGCCCTGGGCCTCGGCCCGTTCGGCGAAGAGCCTCGGCAGCCACACCAGTGAGCCGAAGGCGGCCTGCGCGGTCAGCCCCTGCAGGATCAACCACCGGTTGGTCCGCCGGTCCAGGATGCGCGGCAGGTCGGCCCGGCTGATCCGGTAGTCGTAGTCGGCCCCGGCGTCCAGCGCGCCGGCCAGTTCCGGCTCGGCCTGGCCGCGTCGGATGTCGTACGTGAACAGGTACGCCAGGGTGGCGGCCAGACCCACCCCGGTCAGCAGCAGGAACGGCCGTCGCCAGTCGTTCGCCCCGAGCAGCCCGCCGACAAGCGTGCCGGCGAGCGTACCGACGCCCTGCGAGAGCCCCCAGAAGCTCATCACCAGCCCGCGTCGGGCCGGTGTGATCAGGTCGGTGACCACCGAGAAGCCCACCGAGCCGACCGCGCCGAGACCGATCGCCGCGACAAGTTGCGCGAGCAGGAAGGTCAGGTATCCGCCGGCGAGCGCACTGCCGCCGGTGCCCGCCGCCCAGATCAGGGTGCCCACCATGAGCAGCGGTTTGCGGTTGCCGTGGTCCCCGACGTACGCCCAGCCGACCGCAGCCACCGCGCTGACCAGAAAACTGACGGCGGTGACCAGGCCCAGCAGCCCGGTCGAGGTGTCGAATGTCCGGGCGATCGGCCCGTACAGCGGCGGCACCAGCCCGATCGCCACGTTGTCGAGCGAGGCGAGCACCACGAACACCACCACGCTGTAGAGCCGGTGCGCCGGGCCACCGCCCCGGCCGCGCGAGCGTTGCTCCCGCCCGCCACTGGTCACCGTCATGACCCGCAGCCAATCAGACCCGGCCGAGCAGGTCGGCAGGCGGGTGGGCGCCGGTCACCGTTGACCGACGCCCACCCGGTCGATCCGACGCTCAGCGCCGGTCGAGCACCAGGCCGCGGGCAGCGGCGTACTGGTCACGAACGGCGGGGACGGGCTCCGCCGCGTACTCCTCGGTGCCCTTGACGTCCCACTGGGGTGGCGTCGGACCGCCCAGGGCGACCCAGGCGGCCTGACGGGCGGCCCCGTCGGCGACGTACTCCCCGGCGGGTGGGACGACGACCGGGCAGCCGAAGACCTGCGGCGCGATCCGGCGGACCGCGGCCGACCGTGCCCCACCGCCGACCAGGATGACCCGGCGGACGGTGGCCCCCTGCGCGGTCAGCGCGTCCAGACCGTCGGCGAGGGCGCAGAGCATGCCCTCCACGGCGGCCCGGGCCAGGTGCGCGGGGGTCGAGGTACGCAGGGTCAGGCCGTGTACCGCACCGGTGGCCAGCGGACGGTTGGGCGTGCGCTCCCCCTCCAGGTAGGGCACCATGACCAGCCCGTCCGCGCCGGCGGGAGCGGACAGGGCCAGCTCGGCGAGCTCGTCCAGGCTGACGCCGAGCATGGTGGCGGCGGCGTCCAGCACCCGGGCGGCGTTGAGCGTGCAGACGAGCGGCAGGAAGCGACCGGACGCGTCGGCGAAGCCGGCCACCGCGCCGCTGTCGTCGGCGGCCGGGACGTCGGCCACGCTGAACACGGTGCCGGAGGTGCCGATCGAGACGACCACGTCGCCCGGCCCGGCGCCGACGCCGAACGCGGCGGCGGCGTTGTCGCCGGTGCCCGCCCCCAGCAGGGCGTCACCCCACTCCCCCGTCAGCCGACCGGCCGACTCGGCCGGGCCCAGCACCTCGGGCACCACGAGCTGCCGGCCGAACGCCCGTTCCAGCAGGTCCGGACGGTAGCTGCCGGTGGCCGGGGACCAGTAGCCGGTGCCGCTGGCATCCCCCCGGTCGGTGCGCAGCGCCGACAGGCCGGGCGCGCCGGCCAGCCGCCAGGTCAGCCAGTCATGCGGCAGGCACACGGCAGCCACCCGGGCGGCCTGCTCCGGCTCGTGCCGGGCCAGCCAGCGCAGCTTGGTGATGGTGAAGCTCGCCACCGGCACGCTGCCGGTGGCGTCGGCCCAGAACCGACGCCCGGCCGCGCCGCCGCCGGCCTCCTCGACGAGGTCGGCGGCGGCGTCGGCGGAGCGGGTGTCGTTCCACAGCAGGGCCGGACGGACCACCGAGCCGGCCTCGTCGAGGCAGACCATGCCGTGCTGCTGGCCGGCGACCGAGACCGCCGCGACGTCGGCCAACCCACCGGCCTCGTCCACGGCGCTCCGCAGCGCCTGCCACCAGGCTTCCGGGTCGACCTCGGTGCCGTCCGGGTGCGGCGCCCGGCCCTGCCGGAGCAGGGCACCGGTCTCCGCGTCCCGGACGACCACCTTGCAGGACTGGGTGGACGAGTCAACGCCCGCGACCAGCGGCATGGCGGGGCCTCAGCGGGCGCCGAGCAGGTGCTCGACGGCGAGCTGGTTGAGCCGGACGAAGGCGAAGCCCCGGGCCGCCACCGCGTCCACGTCGACGTCCTCGAACGCGGAACGGTCGGCCAGGAACTCCTCGTAGCCCTCGCCGTCGTTGAGCGTCGGCGTGCTCAGCTCGCCGACCTTGCTGGCGGACAGCGCCTCGACCACCTCCGGGTCGGCGCGGAACGCCGCGGCGCGCTCCTTGAGCAGCAGGTACGTGCTCATGTTGGCCGCCGCCGACGCCCACACCCCGTCCATGTCCTCGGTACGCGACGGCTTGTAGTCGAAGTGCCGGGGCCCGTCGTAGGTCGGCCCGCCGCTCGGGCCACCGTTCTCCAGGAGGTCCACCAGGGCGAACGCGTTCATCAGGTCACCGTGACCGAAGACCAGGTCCTGGTCGTACTTGATGCCACGCTGGCCGTTGAGGTCCAGGTGGAACAGCTTGCCCTGCCAGAGCGCCTGGGCGATGCCGTGGGCGTAGTTGAGCCCGGCCATCTGCTCGTGCCCGACCTCCGGGTTGAGGCCGACCAGCTCCGGGTGCTCCAACTGGGAGATGAAGCCGAGCGCGTGCCCGATGGTGGGCAGCAGGATGTCGCCGCGCGGCTCGTTGGGCTTGGGCTCCAGCGCGAACCGCAGGTTGTAGCCCTTGTCGATGGAGTACTGGGTGAGCAGGTTGACGGCCTCGCGGTACCGGTCCAGGGCGGCCTGGACGTCCTTGGCGAGGTCGTACTCGGAGCCCTCGCGGCCACCCCACATGACGAAGGTGCTCGCGCCCAGTTCGGCGGCCAGGTCGACCTGGCGCAGCACCTTGCGCAGCGCGAAGCGGCGGACGTCGCGGTCGTTGCTGGTGAACCCGCCGTCCTTGAAGATCGGGTGGGTGAAGAGGTTGGTGGTGACCATGGGCACCACCAGGCCCGTCTCGTCGAGGGCCTTGCGGAACCGCGCGATGTGCTGGTCCCGGGTGGCGGCGTCCGCGCCGAACGGGATCAGGTCGTCGTCGTGGAAGGTGATGCCGTACGCGCCCAGCTCGGCGAGGCGGTGTACCGCCTCGACGGCGTCGAGCTCGGGGCGGGTCGCGTCGCCGAACGGGTCGCGGGCCTGCCAGCCCACGGTCCAGAGCCCGAAGGAGAATTTGTCGGCGGGGGTGGGACGGGGTGCCATGAGTGACCTCCGGGATGGTGGTGTCAGGTATTTGTTCAGCGATTGAATTATTTGCCCGCCCTATGGCAGTGTCAAGGGGTGAGCCCCACCCACGCCCCGGCCGGCGCGGCCCGTCAGGGCAGCCTGCGCGAACTGAACCTCGCCCTGGTCCTCGGCCGGATCGCCGCCGCCGACCGTCCCCCGTCCCGGGCCGACCTGGCCACTGCCACCGGCCTGACCCGGGCCACCGTCTCCGCGGTCGTCGAGGACCTGCTCGCGGGCCATCTGGTCAGCGAGGCCGAGCCGGCGCCCCGGGCCGGCGCCGGCCGTCCGGCCCGCGGACTGGTGCTCGCCGACCAGGGCCCGGCCGGGCTCGGGCTCGAAGTCAACGTCGACTATCTGACGGTATGCGTCGTCGACCTCGCCGGCCAGGTCCGGCACCGCACCGTGCACCGCGCCGACCTGCGACCGGTCGCGCCCGCCGACGCCCTGGCCCGCCTGGTCGACCTGGCCGGGCAGGCCCGCGCCGACGCGGCCCGGCAGGGCCTCACCCTCGCCGGAGCCGCGCTCGCCGTGCCCGGCCTGGTGGACGACTCCGGACAGGTCCGGCTCGCACCGAACCTCGGCTGGCAGGACGTACCGGTCCCCGAACTGCTGAGCGCGCACCCACCCCTCACCGATCGGGTACCGGACGTACCGGCCCTGGTGGTGGACAACGAGGCGAACCTCGCCGCGCTCGGCGAGTTGCACTCCCGGCCACCCGGCCCGGCCAGCTTCCTGCACATCTCCGGCGAGGTCGGCATCGGCGCGGGGATCGTCCTGGACGGCGCGCTGTTCCGGGGCGTACGCGGCTGGAGCGGTGAGATCGGGCACCTGCCGGTCCACCCGCAGGGGCGACCCTGCCGCTGTGGTGGGCGCGGCTGCCTGGAGCAGTACGCCGGCCAGGAGGCGATCGTGGCCGGCGCCGGACTGGTACGGGCGGAGCTCCCCGCCGACACCGCGACCGCCCGCCTGGCCGAATTGGCCGAGGCCGGCGACCCCGCCGCGCTGCGCGCCCTGCACGACGCCGGCACGGCCCTCGGGGTGGCGGTCGCCGGTGTGGTGAACCTGCTGGACCTGGACACCGTGGTCCTCGGCGGCGGGTACGCCCCGCTGGCCCCCTGGCTCTGCCCGCCGGTGCTCGCCGAGATCAAGGCCCGGGTGCTCACCGCTGCCTGGTCACCGGTCACGGTCCGCCCGTCGACCCTCGGGCCGGAGGCCGCCGCCGTGGGCGCGGCCGGCTCGGTGGTACGGCGGATCGTCGCCCGCCCCGCCGGCTGGCTGAACCGCGCCGGCTGACCCCGGCGACGCGGTCTGGGCGGGCGTCGGTACGGCTCGGTACGCTTGCCGTCGAGCAACGATCGGCAGGCGAGGAGCCCGGGAGAAGCATGCGTACAGGTCGTCGGACGCGGGCCGGCGTCGGGCGGTGACCACCACCCGACGGGGCGGCATCGCCGGTCCGGTCGGCGGAGACGGGCAGACGTCGCGCCGCCCGACCCGCCACGGCGGCAGCGGACTGCCCGCCGACCCACCGCTGGCCCGCGAGCTGCTCGACGGTCTCGCCGAGGCGGTGCTGACGACCGACGCCGCCGGCCGGGTGACCCTGGTCAACGCCCGGGCGGTCGAGTTGCTCCCGGAGATCGTCGCGGGCGTCGAGCTGTCCCGGTGCGCGATGGCGGCACTGGCCCGAGCCGTCCGCGACGGCGCCGACGCGTTCGAGGCCGAGCACCACGGCCGTCAACTGCGCGGCGCCCGGCGGCGGCTCACCGGCGACCGGTACGCCTGGTACGTCCACGACGTCACCGAGGAGCACAGCCGCACCGACGCCCTGCTGGCCGAACGCTCCCGCACCGCCTTCCTCGCCCAGGCCGGCAGCCGGCTCGGGCTCTCACTGCACCGGGACCAGACACTCCGTACCACCGTGACCCTCGCCGTGCCGTACCTGGCCGACGCCGCCGTGGCACTGCTCCGCCCACCCGCGCCGGCCGAGCCGCGTCCCCGCTTCACGCGGTACGCCGATGACGAGCCGGCCCCGGTGACCGGGGTGGCCGACGACGCGTTGACCGACCTCGTGCCCGATCTCGGCGCGGCGTTCGACGGCGACCTCGGCGAACCGACCCGCTGGCCGGACGCCGACGTCGCCGAACTGGCCGCCCTGCTTCCGCCCAGCTTCGGCCGGCCCGGCGCGGCGCTGGTCAGCCCGATGCACGGCCCCGGCGGCCCGGCCGGCGCCCTGCTGCTCGTCCGCCGTGCCGGGCGAGCCGACTTCGACCCCCGCGACCGCGAACTGGCCCGCGAGTTCGCCGCGCGGGCCGGCGCGGCGCTGGCCGCCGCCGAGCTGTACGGCGAGCAGGCCCACCTGGCCCGGGTGTTGCAGACCAGCCTGCTCCCGCCGGAGCTGCCGACGGTTCCCGGCGTACGCCTGGCCGGCGGCTACCGGTCGGCGGGCGACACGCTGCGCATCGGTGGGGACTTCTACGAGGTGTTCCCGCACCCGCGCGGCGCGCTGTTCGCGCTGGGCGACGTGTCCGGCAAGGGCGTCGGCGCGGCCGTGCTGACCGGGCGGGTCCGCCAGTCGCTGCAGACGCTCCGACTCGTCGAACAGCGCCCCCTGGAGCTGATCCACCTGCTCAACCGCACCCTGTTCGACGCGCCCGACGCGGCCCGGCGCAGCCAACTCACCACCCTGCTGCTCGGCTGGCTGGAGCACGGGCCCACGGGTGTGGATCTCCGGATCGCGGGCGGCGGGCACCCCGCGCCGTTGCTGGTCACCGCCGCCGGCGCCGTCACGAACGTCCCGGTCGGCGGGATGCCGGTCGGCGCGCTGACCGACGCCCGGTTCACCGAGGTGCGGGTGCACCTCGATCCGGGTGACCTGCTCCTCGCGTACACCGACGGGGTGACCGAGGCGAACGGTGGCCCGGGCCAGGGGGAGAAGTTCGGCGAGCACCGGCTGCGCGGCGCACTCGCCGCGGCGACCGGCCTGCCCCCGGCGGCCCTGGTCGACCGGCTGCTCCAGGTGGTCGACGAGTGGGTGGGCGGGCAGGCGCACGACGACATCGCCATGCTGGCGGTGTGCGCGGCACCGACCTGAACGCTGCGGTCGGACCGGTCAGGCGGTCCGCGCCACCGGTGGCTCTCCGGCGGGCCAGTCGCGGGGTGGGCCCACCGTCCGTTCCGGTGCCGCCGGCCCGCTCTGCCACACCGGCCGGTTCGGTTGTTCCGATGACGAACGCCCAGCCCCGTCCGGGCGGTCCGGGTCCTGCGGCCACCCGTCCGGCCGCCAGTCCTCGCGCCCACGCGGGGAGTCCTCGTCGTCCGGAGCGCTCCGCGCCCGCTGCCGGCGGGCGACCTCGTCGAACTCCCGCACCCCGCTCACCAGCGCGGCCCGGCCGGCCGGGCTCATCGCCGCCAACACGGCAGCCAGCCGCTCCTGACGGTCGTTGCGCAGCTCGGCGAGGAGCCGACGCGCCTCCGGGGTGAGGTGCAGGGAGATTTCCCGCCGGTCGAAGCGCCCGGGCTCACGTTCGAGCATGCCGGCCGCGACCAACCTGTCGCACAGCCGGCTGGCGGAACTCAGCAACATGTCCAGCCGGGCGGCGAGCCGGCGTAGGTTGATGCCGTCGTACTGCTCGACCACCATGACTGCCCGTAGCTGGGCGCCGGAGACCCGGCTGGCGGTCGCCTCGCGGGCGGAATCCCAGACGCCCAACAGGGCACCCGCCGCCGCGTCCAGTGCGGCAGCCATACTCGTCGCAGGGTCCGGTGGACCGTCGTGTTCGGCCATGGTGGCCCGAGACTACTCCGAACCCACTGGTGGTCGAGCTCTGATCAAGGAGGCCTGATGAGCGAACCGGTCAATCGGGCACGCCGCGCCCTGAACGAGACACCGGCCGACCGTCTCGTGGGTGGCGTCCGTACGGTTCTCGCCGAGGCGTACGGGATCACCGAGGCGGAGCTGTACCAGGTCGACTACCGCCTCTCGGAGCTACTGCCGCTCACCGAGGGTGACTCCCTCCGGGGCGCCGGCCACCCCGCCTGGCGGGCCTTCGATCATCAGTCGCCCGTCCTGGTCGACGGGGTCGCCTGGTTCCCGGTCAGCATGCGCGGCGAACGGCGGGGCGTGCTGCGCCTGGCGCCGGTGGCTGACGACCCGGCGGTGCTCGCCGCGCTCGCCGACATCTGCACCGCGCTGGCACACGAGGTGGCCGCCGTCTCCCCCGGCACCGACGTGTACAGCGTGGCCCGCCGCAGCCAGCGGCTCACCCTGGCCGCCGAGATGCAGTGGGATCTGCTGCCCGGCCGGAGCCGGGTCCGTCCCTCGTTCAGCCTGGCCGGACAGCTCGAACCGGCGTACGCCGTGCGCGGTGACAGCTTCGACTGGTCCGACGACGGGGAACGGCTCTGGCTGTCCACCGTCAACGGCAGCGGCGAGGGCGTCGCGGCATCCCTGCTCACGTCGCTGGCCACCCATGCGCTGCGCAACGCCCGCCGGGCCGGCCTCGGGCTGGGCGATCAGGCCGCCCTCGCCGACCAGGCCATCTACGACGAGTACCGGGGCAAGCGGCACCTCTCCGTGCTGCTGATGGAGCTGGACCTGCGCTCCGGGACGATGACCGTGGTGGACGCCGGCTCGCCACGGCTCGTCCTCCTGCGCCGGGGAGAGGTCACCGAGCAGCCGTTGGAGGCGCAGTTCCCGCTCGGCATGTTCGAGGCGACCGACTACCAGGAGCAGAGGTTCACGCTGGAACGCGGTGACCGGCTCTTCGTCGTCAGCGACGGCGTCGTGGAGGCCACCGGGCAGGACGTGCGGTACGGCGAGACGGCGCTGGACCGGTTCCTGCGACGGACCGGCCCGATGGAGCCGCTGGACGCCGTCCGGTCGCTGATCGGTGATCTGCGCGCCTTCGTGGCCGGTGACCTGGTCGACGACGCCGTGGTGGTCTGCCTGGACTGGACCGGCCCACAGCCGTGAGCGGCGCGGTCAGTAGGCGCCACGGCTGTTCAGCACCGCGCCGGCGGTCTTCCAGAGGATGGTGAGATCGGCGGCGAGCGACCAGTTCTCCACGTAGTAGAGATCGAGTCGGATGCCGTCCTCCCAGCTCAGGTCGGACCGCCCACTGACCTGCCACAGTCCGGTCATGCCGGGCTTGACCAGCAGTCGCCGGGCCACGTCGCCGTCGTAGCGGGCCACCTCGGACGGCAGCGGCGGCCGCGGTCCGACGAGGCTCATCTGGCCCAACAGCACGTTGACCAGCTGCGGCAACTCGTCGAGCGACCACTTGCGCAGCAGCCGGCCGACCCGGGTCACCCGGGGGTCGTCGCGCATCTTGAACATCAGGCCGTCGGTCTCGTTGCGGACCGCCAGCTCGGCGAGCAGCGCGTCGGCGTTGACGACCATCGTCCGGAACTTGAACACCCCGAACTCCTGCCCGCCCCGGCCCACCCGGACCTGCCGGAACAGCACCGGCCCCCGGCTGTCGAGTTTGACGGCCAGCGCGATGACCGCGATCAGCGGCAGGAGCAGGAGCAGGGCGACCGACGACATGGACCGGTCGACGAAACCCTTGACCAGCTTGCGCGCGCCACGGAACTCGGGCGCCTCGACGTGGATCAGGGGCAGCCCGGCGACCGGACGGGTGTGGATCCGCGGGCCCGCCACGTCGGTGAGCGCGGGAGCCACGACGAGGTCGACGCCGGTCCCCTCCAACTGCCAGCCGAGCCGACGCAGTCGGGCCGCGGTGAGCTCGCCGGAGGCGGTCACCGCCACGGTGTCCGCGCCGATCGCGGTCGCGGCCTCCGGGATGCCCCGGAACGACCCCACCACCGGTACGTCGCCGAGCCGCTGCGCCACCGGTGCGAGCAGCGCGTCCGGGATGCACGCCCCGACCACCTGGTAGCCGGCGTACGGCTCCCGGCGCAGGGTGTGCACCAGTTCCAGGACGTGCGCGGTGTCGCCGACGACGAGCACCTTGCGGGACCAGCCGGCGCCCTTCGAGCGTGCCCGGTGCAGCCGTTTGCGCGCCGCGAACCGGGTCACCTCCAACCCGACCGTGCCGACGGCGAAGGAGATGCCGAGGAAACCACGGGAAACGCCGACGTCGGCGATGTAACCGGCGATGGCGATCGCGCCGGCCAGCCGCAGGCTCGCCGAACTGACCCGCCGGTACTCGTCCGCCCCGTAGCCGACGACCCGGTCGTCGTAGCACCCGAGCGCCTTGAGGGAGATCAGCCAGGCCAGCACCAGGCCGGGGGCCACCAGCACGTACGGGATCTTGGAGCCGACCGGCTCCTCGTCACCGAACCTGCCGACGTACCCGACGAGCAGCGCGATGATGAGGACGGCGGTGTCGAGCACCACCAGGACGCGGATGTAGGAACGTTCGTCGGCACGGGCCACCAGCCCGCTCGGACGGTCCTCCGGCGTCGCCGAGGTGTCGGCGGGGGTCAACAGTGTCGCCGCGGTCACCGGCCCTCCCACTCTGCTCAGGACGGCCCCGGCCGACGGGTCGGGCCATAGGCGGACCGACATTGCCGGAACACGTCGACATCCTGCCCTGACAACTATGACTGCCGATTGCTTCCGACGTATTGCCGTCACTTTTCTTCAACCCTGTGGCCATAAAAGGAACCCGCCGTACCGGCTCAGCGGTACGGCGGGTTCTGGTGCGTCGGGGCGGGTCAGCGCGGGGCTGGGGGGCGCCGCGCGATGGCGGTGAGGAAGATGCTGCCGATCTCGCTCGGGTCCTTGGTGACGAAGACGTCTCCGCCGGTCACCTTCGTGATCGACTCCAGTTCGGCCTTGCTGACGCCCTCGCCGATACCGATCATGATGACCTGCACCGGCCGCTCCGGATCGGCGATCTGCTTGAGCTTGGCGAGCAACTGCTGCTGGTTGATGCCGTTGTCGTCCTCGTTCTTGCCGTCGGTGAACAGCACGATCGAGTTGACCCGCCCGGGCTGCCAGTCCTCCTGCACGGCCTGGTACGCGGCCAGCATCGTGTCGTACAGACCGGTGTCACCGTTCGACGGCTTGACGGTGGCCAGCGCCGCCTCCAGCTGGGCCCGCTGACCGGAGAGCGGCCCGATCGGCACCAGCTCCCGGTAGTCGCGGTTGCCGACCAGCTTGGTGGAGAAGGTCCACAGGCCGATGGACCAGGAGTCGTCGAAGAGCCCGAGGCCACGGCGGGCCGCGTCGACGGTGACCTCCTCCCGGCTGCGGTTGTTGGCGCTGGGCACCTCGTCCTTCATCGAGCCGGAGACGTCGATGACGGCGAGCATCCGGCCGGACTGGGTGGCGATCGACCAACTGGACACGACACGCTGTATCGCGGCCGGGTCCAGGCCACCGGCCGCGGTGCCGCCGGCCGCCGGGGCGGTCGACGCGCCACCGGCCGGACTCGGCGCGCCCTGCGGTGCGTTGAAGCCGGAACCCCAGCTGCCGTCCGGCCCGCGCAGCGACTGCGCCGCCAGGCGGTCCCGGAACTTCGGCGCGGTGAGCAGCTCGTACAGCACCTTCGCGGCTGCCGCCTTGGTCGGCTCGATGCCGGGCAGCACGGCGTACGGGTAGTCCAGCGGCATCGGGGCCGGCTCCATGTAGAGCGCGGCGAGCGGCACCGGCGGCTTCTTGCTGTTGTACGCGATCACATCTTCCTCGGACAGCGCCGCCGCACCCAGAGCGCTCGCGATGGAGGTCGGGTCCGTGGCGGTCGGGAAGCGGGCGAGGAGGTCGTTGCGGAGCGAGGAGCGACCGGTGGCCAGCGCCCGCAGCGCGCCCACCGTGTTGCGCTGGGCGTCGCCGCCCGCGCCGCTGGCGGCCGTGGTCAGCGAGAGCAGACCGGACAGTCCGGCCGCGTCCCGGGTCGGCTCGACAATTCCGGTACGCAACGGCTTGCTGCTGTTGACCTGCTTGAGCAGGTCGGTCCAGGTGAACTTGGCGTTGGGCCAGCCGAGGCGCGTGGCCACCGGCTCGGGCATCGCCACCACGACCGGGCTGCGCGCGATGGAGGCGCCGTTGGTCGGCGCGAACGCCGTCGCGTCCTTCTTGAGGCGCAGCAGCCAGGTCGAGGAGTCCGGCACCCAGACATCCGGGGTGACGGCCGTACCGCTGGCCTGCCCGACGCCCGCGAGTACGGCACCGTGCTTCGCGGCGACCACGGCAGCCACATCGACCGGGTCGGATGCCGAGACATCGACGCGGATGCAGGTGGGGCCGACGGCGGCGCCGTCCTTGACCCATTGGGAGGCGGCGGCGTCCACGGCGGGCGCGAGCTCGGAGGCGACCGCCACGGCGAGTCGGATCTCCCCTGAACAGCTGGGCTGGATCAGCTCCTTATAGCCGAACCAGACGCCGGTGGTGACGACGAGAACCGTCGCCGTCACGGCGGCGGCTGCTAGATGGAGTTTCGAACGCATTCGATGGCGGCCTGCAGACACGCTGACCATCTTGCGTATTAGGTGCCGTCTCTGCCACATCCGTTCGGACTAAAGTTACGCAGGAGAAACAGTTGATCACCGTTCAGCAACAGAGAGTGATGAATCGGCCCCACGGTGTTGCCAAACCCGTCGCGCTCTCGCATTAGCGTCCGTCGTTCCGTCCGCTCACGGCAGGACGCACGTCGGGCTCGCCACCGGCACGGGCTCGCCCACCGGAGCCGGCACGCCGGTGCTCGGGTCGCGTCGGAAGACCCGGACCATGTCCGCCCGCTCGTCGGCGACGTAGAGATGATCCCCGATCAGCGCGAAGTGGCGCGGCCACTCCCCGCCGGTGTCCACCTCGGACACCAGCGCGGGCAGCTCACCGGCCAGGTCGAAGACGGCGATGGTGCCGACGCCACGGTTCGCCACGTAGAGGAGACGGCCGTCCGGGTCGACGGCGACCTCCGACGGCTGGATGTGACCGGTCCGTCCGCTCGCGTCGACCCGGCCACGCTGGTGCAGCGATCCGTCCTCGGTCAGGTCGTACGCGGTGACCGTGCCGTCCAGCTCGCCGACCAGGTAGCAGCGCCGACCGTCGGGGTGCCGGGCCAGGTGCCGGGGCCCGGTGCCCGGCGCCGTGCGCATCCGGGGACCGCGCGGCACCAGCCGCCCGCTCGCGCCGTCCAGGTCGTACCGGTAGACCGAGTCGGTGCCGAGATCCACGGCCAGCAGGGGCTCCCGGTCGCGGCCCGGCGAGACCATGTGGGCATGCGCCCGCTCCTGGCGTTCCGGGTCGGCGCCGTGGCCCTCGTGCACCACGAGGTCGCTGCGTTCGCCGGGCACGCCCCGCGCGTCGAGCGGGAAGACCGCGACGCTGCCGCTGCTGTAGTTGGCCGCCACCAGGTGCCCACCGTCGGGCAGCACCGCCAGGTGACAGGGATCCGCGCCGCCGGTCGAGAAGCTGCCGAGCGCGTCCAGCGCGCCGTCCGACCCCACCTGCCAGGCGCTGACCTGACCCTCGGTCAACTCGTTGACCGCGTAGAGCACCGGCCGGCTGGGGTGCCGGGCGAGGAACGACGGCGACGGCGTGACCGCCACCGTGCCGAGCGGTGTCAGGGCCCCGGTCGCCGGGTCCCGGTGGGCGGCGACGATGCCATCCGCCCGCCCGCCGCTCTGCGCGGTGTAACCCCCGATGTGGACGATTCCGCCCTGACCAGTCACGCTGCACCCCTTCGCCGACATCCTGGAGTAGATCCAACCAGAGCTGCCCAGGAAGCCGGCCGGCTAACCGGCTTTTCGACGCCGGAGCGGCCCGCCGGGCACGCGGTGGCGGTTCAGGAGGCCGGCACCGGCTCGCCACGCTGCCGGGCCACGTGCTCGACCAGGGAGATGAGCACCAGCTTGCCGGACTGCCGGTCCCGGGCGTCGCAGAGCACCATCGGCACGTCCGGGTCCAGGTCGAGTGCCCGGCGTACGGTCTCCAGGTCGAAGCGACGGGTGTCCTCGAAACAGTTCACCCCCACCACGAACGGGATGCCGCGCTGCTCGAAGTAGTCGATCGAGGGGAAGCAGTCGGCCAGACGCCGGGTGTCCGCGAGCACCACCGCGCCGAGCGCGCCGAAGGCCAGCTCGTCCCAGAGGAACCAGAACCGGTCCTGGCCGGGGGTGCCGAACAGGTACACCTGGAGGTCGTCGTTGATGGTGATCCGGCCGAAGTCCATCGCCACGGTGGTGGTCGTCTTGCCCTCCACCCCCGAGAGGTCGTCGGTGCCGATGCCGGCGTCGGTCAGCACCTCCTCGGTCTGCAACGGTCGGACCTCGCTCAACGCGCTCACCAGCGTCGTCTTGCCGGCGCCGAAGCCGCCCGCGATGAGGATCTTCAGTGCCAGCGGGACGGTGACGGCTGAGCCCGCATGGTCATAGCGCACGGAGTCCACTGACCACCGCCTTGAGGATGTCGTCGTTGGGAAGATCGCGGCCGGCCGGCGGCTCGTGCACCGCGACCAGGCCCTGCGCGAGGAGGTCACCGAGCAGCACCCGGATCACCCCGACCGCGAGGTCCAGCTCGGCCGCCAGCTCGGCCACCGAGACCGGGTGACCGGCCAACTCGACCAGCCGGCGGTGCTCGGGCGGCAACTGCGGATGAGCGGCCGGGTCGAGGTCCGCGCCGGCCAGCACGAACGCGACCAGGTCGAAGCCGCCGGCGGCGGGGCGTACCCGACCGCCGGTGAGCGTGTACGGACGGACCACCGGGCCCGCGTCGCCGTCCAGCCACTCGTGCTGGGGGCCGGGCGGCTCAGTCCGCATCACCGGCGTCCGCGGACGGTCGGGCCGACGCGGTCAGGTTCTCCCCCACCCGGATGACCAGCATCGCCATCTCGTACGCGACCAGGCCGATGTCCGCGTCCGCATCGCTCACCACCGCCAGGCAGGCGCCCTGGCCGGCGGTGGTGACGAAGAGGTACGCCGACTCCATCTCCACCACGGTCTGCCGGACCGGGCCACCGTCCACGTGGTGACTCGCGCCCCGGGCCAGGCTGGAGAAGCCGGCGGCGAGCGCGCAGAGGTGCTCGGCGTCGGCGCGTTCCAACTCGGCCGAGGAGCCGAGCAGCAGTCCGTCGGCGGAAAGCACCACCGCCTCCCGGGCGGCCGGAACCCGTTGCACCAGCTCGTCGAGCAACCAGTCGAGGCTGGCGCTCTGCTTCGTCGTTTCCCGCACTAGGCGTCCCTCTCAGTCGCTGTCGGTTCGAAAGGCCTCGGGGGCCGGCGCAGCGGATTCCGCATCGGCGGCGTCCCCCGTGTCGGGGGCCGCCGCAGGTCGGTGCGCCGGGGCCGCCGTCGGCGCAGCGGCCGGGATCGCCGGCGCTGCGGGAGGCGGGGACGAGGGGGCGCGGGTCGAGGCCGCCGGGGTGACGACGGTCGCCCGACCCCGGGCGGTGCCGGCCTGCAGGGCCGCCATCACCCGACGTACCTCCTCCGGCGAGCGGGGGGACGGCGTGTCGGCGGCGGTGGACCGGGGCAGGGCGTTGGGGGTACGCCGCCGCACCCGGCGGGGCAGCCCCTCCAGGTCGTCCGGCGTCCCGTCGGAGGCCGGCCCGTCGTTCGCGGCCGGCGCGTCGGTCGCCGGGCCCGCGGGCAGGGCCAGCGTGGGCGGGTCGCTGCTGGCGACCGACGACGAGGGGGTACGAGCGGCGCGGGGCCGAGGTGCCGTGGTCCGGCGTACGGGCCGGGTCAGCCGCCGGTCACCGGGCGCGGCGGCCAGTGAGGCCGGGTCGGGGCCGGCCGGCGGCTCGGCGGTGACCAGGTCAGTGGGGATCAGCACCACGGCGGTGACGCCGCCCGTCTCGGGGGACCGCAGTCGCACGCGTACGGAGTGCCGCGCCGCCAGCCGGGCCACCACGAACAGGCCGAGGCGGGCGCTCTGCGCCGGATCGAACTCGGGCGAGCTGGTCAGCCGGGTGTTGGCGTTCTCGAGCGCGGCGGCCGACATGCCGAGCCCCTGGTCGGTGACGGACAGGACGTACCCGTCGGTGGTCTGCTCACCGGTGATGGTCACCCGGGTGTCCGGCGGGGAGAAGGCGGTGGCGTTCTCCACCAGCTCGGCGAGCAGGTGGATGATGTCGCCGACCGCCCGGCCCAGCACGCCGGCCGGCTGCACGGCGGTGATGTCCACCCGGTCGTACGCCTCGACCTCGCTGATCGCCCCACGAACCAGGTCGACCATCGCGACCGGGTTGCGCCACCCGCGGCCCGGCGCGGCGCCGGCCAGGATGACCAGGTCCTCGGCGTGCCGGCGGAGTCGAGTGGCCAGGTGGTCCACCTGGAACAGCTCGGCCAGCTCGTCCGGGTCCTCGGCGCGCCGCTCCATCCGGTCCAGCAGGTGCAACTGCCGGTGTACCAGACCCTGGCTGCGACGGGCGATGTTGAGGAACACCTCGTTGAGGCCGCGGCGCAGGGTGACCTCGTCCACGGCCGCCTGGACGGCGGTGCGCTGCACCTCGGTGAAGGCCCGCCCGACCTCTCCGATCTCGTCGTTGCCGTACTCCAGGGGTGGGGCTTCGCGGGCGACGTCGACGTGTTCGCCGCGACGCAGCCGCGCCACCACGTCGGGCAGTCGGTGCTCGGCCAGTTCCAGGGCGGCGGTACGGACTCCGCTGAGCCGCCGGACCAGGGTGCGGCCGACCCGCAGCGCCACCAGCACCGAGACCACCACGGCGACCAGGCCGAGCACCCCGGCGGCGGCGAGCCGGACCAGGATGCCGACCGCCATCGGCACCGAGCGGTCGGTGAGGTTGTCGGCCTCGGCCAGTTCGAAGTCGCGCAACTCCCGCTGAACGGCGTCATGGCTGGCCTGCCACGCCGCGGCGTCCACCGGTGGACGGCCGGACCGGTTGGCGCCGATCAACGCGTCCTGCATGGCCCGCAGGCTGGTGAAATCGGGACTCTCGCTGAGCCGCTGGTACGCGGTGCGCCCGGTCTCGGGCAGGTCGGCCACCGCGCTCTCGGTGAGCCACCGCTGGTTGCCGATGGTCTGCACGAGCAGCGCGTGCTCTCCGTTGCCGAACTTCCCGGCGGTCAGCACGCCGGCCAGCATCGCGTCGGTCTGGCCCAGCAGCTCTCGGGATCGGCCCAGCGCGGTGAGGGCCAGCGCCTGCCGGTTGATGCCGGGATCGCTCAGGTTCGCCATCGCGGAGAACGCCTGAAAGGCCGCCGAGACCATGCCGCTGTAGAGGCCGATCGCGCCCGCGCGGTCCATCATCCCGTCGTCGATGAAGTCCCGCCCGGTGGGCAGCGCCGCCAGCGCGGTGACCAGTCGGTCGACGCGGTCCTGCAGCAGGTCGTCGGCGGCGTCGCGCAACGCCTCCCCGTCCACGCGGCGGCGCAGCTCGGCCACCGCCCGGTCGGTACGCAGGCGCTGCTCGGCCAGGGCGGGCAGTTCGGTGGTGCCGGCGAGCTGCACCACCGAGAGGCGACGCTCGCGTTGCAACTCGGTGACCACCACCTCGCCGGGACGGCCCAGGTCGTAGAGCAGGGTCCGCGCGGAGAGCAGGTTCAGCGCGGGAACGAAGGTCAACGTCGTCGCGAAGATCCACAGCGCGAGGAGCGCGGTCACCGGTGCGACGACCAACGCGGTCAGCTTCGAGCGGATCGGCCAGTCGCGGGTTCTCATCAGACCTCGCCCGTCAAGGGGTGGCAGGAGGGGCGCCGGCACCGCCGGGCAGCGCGCTCGCCGGTCGCGTACCCGGCCGTCGGGCCGGGCACCGGCGCGCGCGCCTTGGGCAGGATACGTAATCATGCCCGGTTGCACTACCGCCGCCGGGCGGCATCCGCGCTGCCGAGCGCGCCTCCACCGGCAGGCGACGCGGCCCCGGCGGCGCGCTCCCCGGGCGCTGGTGCTGGGCGGGAACGGATCAGACGTTGCCGGCCAACGCGTACGACGGGGCCCAGCCCGCCCACGCGGACTATCTGGAATGAGTCAGGTTTTTGTCAGCTGCGGCGACACCGGACCGCGATCGGCGAGGAAAGTCCCTCGGATCGGGATTGGCGATCAGTAGGCGGAGGGAATACCAGATGACGAAGGAGGAGCCCATGTCGCCCACGCAGATAATCGTCATCGTGCTCGTCGTGCTGGTGATCATCGCGGCGATCGCCGTGGTCGTCCGGACGGCCGGCCGCCGTCGCGCGCTGCAGAGCCGGTTCGGACCGGAGTACGACCGGGTGGTGCAGGAGCAGGAGAGCCGGTCCGCGGCGGAGCGTGAGCTCCGCGACCGGGAACGCCGGCACGCCGAACTCACGCTCACCCCGCTCAGCCCGGAGTCGCGGGCGCGTTACGCCGCCGCCTGGGAGGAGCTCCAGATCCGCTTCATCGACTCGCCGGGCGAGACCGTGGGTGACGCGGACGAACTGGTCACCCGACTCATCGAGGAGCAGGGCTACCCGACCGGGGACTTCTCCGACCAGCTCGCCCACCTCTCCGTCGAGCACGCGCGCACCCTGACCAACTACCGCGACGCGCACGAGATCCACCTGCGCAACTCCCGGGGTGAGGCGACCACCGAGGAGCTGCGGCAGGCGGTCGTGCACTACCGGTCCCTCTTCGCCGACCTGCTCGGCGAAGAGCCGGTCGGACAGCGCACACCCGAACAGCGTTCCCACCCGGACACTCCGCACGACGCCACGAGCCGCTGAGGAGGCCACCGATGCGCCACGAAGAGCAGCAGGTGAGCAACGACCACCCGGAGGCCGTCCGGTCCGCGCCGGTACCGGTGCCGCCGAACCGCGACCGGGCCGCCCACTCCGACGTACCCGAGGACGCCCTGGACGACCGGGGCACCTTCGACGATCCGACCGTCGACGACGCGCGGACCGCCGACGACGTCCCGACCGGCGACCACGAGCGGGCCAACGGCACCGACCCGGGCGTCCGGCTCGACCGGACCGAGGACGACCGGACCGACGACGACCGGGCCGACGACGACCGCCGGAACCGGACCGACGACGAGGGTGGCTTCCACGAGCCGGGTCCGCTGCCGACCGCGTTCGGCGCGACCACGGTCGCCGACGCGGTGGCCGCGTCCGCCCTGGCCAGCCCACGTCCGCAGGACCAGCCCGACCCGCGGGCCGAGCGGACCGCCGCGCCGGGCGACGGCGCGGAGGACGGTGAGCGGGAGGGCCTGCGCGCCGACCCGACCGCCGAACTGCACCGCCGCGACGATTTCGTGGAGACCGACCGGAACGACGACGAGGTCGATGATCGGGACGACGACGGGCGGGGCGACGCGACCGACGCCTCCGCGCGGACCGTCGTCGTGCCGGGCAACCGGGACGACGCGGCCACGGCCGGCTACGGCAGCGCCACGCCGGAGATGGTGGACCCGGACGCGGACGCCGAGCCGGTCACCACCGAGGGTGTCGGCGGCTCGCTGGAGTCGGCCGGGACGTCACGGCCCGCCGGTTCGACCGTCGCCACCGACGCGGCCACGCTCCTCGACGGGGACACTGCGCAGGGTTTCCGGGACCGCTGGCGGGACGTGCAGCTTCGGTTCGTCGACGATCCGCACGCCGCGGCCGGCGAGGCGCAGGCCCTGGTCGAGGAGGCCATCCAGGCTCTCGCCTCGGCGCTGGCGGCGCAGAAGAACACGCTTGGCGGCTGGCAGGACGCCGGCTCGGCGGACACCGAGCAACTCCGGATGGCGGTCCGCAACTACCGGGACTTCCTGGACCGCGTCCTGGGTCGCTGACCCACCGGCCCACGGGGCGCTCGGCCGACACCGGCCGGGTGCCCCGTTTCGCGTCCGCGTCCGGTCCGCGTTCGCGCCCGCCGGGCCACCCGACCCACCTAACCCCACTCCACCCCTTTGCTCTGCTTCACCATAGGCAACACCTGGGGTCCGAATATCGGACGCCAGCCGTTGCCCCGGCTGAAGCAGAGCAAAGGACCTGCCCCACCCACCTGCCCCCGCCCCCGGGCATCCGCCGCCGGGGCATCGGCCGCCGACGCTTGCCGCCGCAATACGCCCCGACGCGCGTACGCGAGGAGAGTTCGCTCGGCGAGGGCGGAACCCCACGGATCAGACAGGCAGGCGTGAAAGTCCGTCCACGGGGTAATAGGGCGCGCGCATCGAATCCGGTGCCAACGTCGGACGAGGGGTGACGAGATGGACGGCGGCGGCCTGCGGCTCAACATGAACGGGCTGGACTACCTGATCCTCGCGCTGTACTTCGTCACCGTCCTCGGGGTCGGCTTCGCCGCCCGGCGGGCGATCCGGACCAGCGTCGACTTCTTCCTCTCCGGCCGTTCCCTGCCGGCCTGGGTGACCGGCCTCGCCTTCGTCTCGGCGAACCTCGGGGCGCTGGAGATCATCGGCATGGCGGCCAACGGGGCCCAGTACGGCGCGATGACGGTCCACTACTACTGGATCGGCGCGGTGCCGGCGATGGTCTTCCTGGGCATCGTGATGATGCCCTTCTACTACGGCTCCAAGGTCCGCAGCGTCCCGGAGTACCTGCGGTTGCGCTTCAACCGACCGACCCACCTGCTGAACGCGCTGAGCTTCGCCGTCGCCCAGGTGCTGATCGCCGGTGTGAACCTCTACGCGTTGGCCCTCGTCATGCAGGCGCTGCTCGGCTGGCCGCTCTGGACGGCGATCGTGGTGGGCGCGGTGATCGTGCTGGCCTACATCACCATCGGCGGGCTGTCCGGGGCGATCTACAACGAGGTGCTCCAGTTCTTCGTCATCCTGGCCGGCCTCATCCCGGTCACCGTGATCGGCCTGGTGAAGGTCGGCGGGGTGAGCGGGCTGATGGACGCGGTCCGCGACTCCCCGCTCGGCGAGGCGGGCCTGCACACCTGGCAGGACACCGGCAGCACCGCCAACCCGCTCGGCGCGCAGTGGATCGGCATCGTCTTCGGTCTCGGCTTCGTGCTCTCGTTCGGCTACTGGACGACGAACTTCGCCGAGGTGCAGCGCGCCCTGTCCGCCAAGAACATGAGCGCTGCCCGGCGTACGCCGATCATCGCCGCGTACCCGAAGCTGTTCATCCCCCTGGTCACGATCATCCCGGGTCTGGTGGCCCTGGTGACGGTGAAGGGGCTCGGCGCGGACAAGGGCGACCTGCAGTACAACAACGCCATCCCGCTGCTGATGCGGGACCTGCTGCCCAACGGCGTGCTCGGGGTGGCGGTCACCGGCCTGCTCGCGTCGTTCATGGCCGGCATGGCGGCCAACGTGAGTGGTTTCAACACCGTCTTCACCTACGACATCTGGCAGGCGTACGTCCGCCGCGGCCGGTCCGACGAGTACTACCTGCGGATCGGCCGGTGGGCGACCGTCGGGGCCGTGGTGATCGGCATCGGGACGGCGTTCATCGCGTCCGGGTTCAGCAACATCATGAACTACATCCAGGCGCTCTTCTCCCTGTTCAACGCCCCGCTGTTCGCCACCTTCATCATCGGCATGTTCTGGAAGCGAATGAGCGCGCTCGCGGGCTTCTGGTCGCTGCTGCTCGGCACCCTGGCGTCGCTGGCCACGTACCTGCTCTACAAGGGCGGCGTGGTCGACTTCAACTCCGACCTGGAGGAGAGCTTCTGGGGCGCCGGCATCGCGTTCGTCACCGTGGCGCTGGTCGCCGCCATCCTCACTCCGATCACCGCGCCCAAACGCGACGAGGAGCTGCGCGGGCTGGTCTACGGATTGGGCGGCGTCGACCTGAAGGGCGACGTGCTCGCCGGGGACGCCGTCTGGTACCGCTCCCCCGTGCTGCTCGGCGTGATCGCCGTCGCGCTCGCGGCCCTCTTCTACATCCCGGTCTTCTAGGAAAGGAGTCGGCAGATGAGCAACGACGGCGAGCCGGCGCAGGACCCGTTGATCGACGAGACGCAGGCCGAGGAGCGGCGCTCCGCCGCCGCCCGACTGTTCGACATCCGTCGGGTGATCGGTGGTCTCTTCGTGGCGTACGGGGTCATCGTGACGCTGATCGGCATCTTCGACAGCCGGGCCGAGATCGACAAGGCCGAGGGTGTCCGGATCAACCTGTGGGCGGGGCTGGCGATGCTCGCCTTCGGCCTGGTCATGCTGCTCTGGCAGTGGCTACGCCCGGCGGAGGCGCCGTCCGCGAACGAGTCGCAGCCCGACCACTGAGCCAGGTCCGCCCGCCGGCGCCGTCCACCCGGGCGGCGCCGGCGGCGCGCATGGGTGCCCGCGCACGGGGTACGCGAGGGGGATCAGGCACCGTGTCGGACACAGGAGGCAGCACCATGACCGATCGCGACCGCCGACCGCCGCTGGAGGAGAGCCCGCAAACGGCCGCCGCGGTGGACGACGACACCACCGTGCCGGAGCTGCGGACCGGGGGCGGCCCGGACCGGGACACGCCGACCTTCACCGAACCCCGCGGGCGGCAACCGGACCTCGCTCCGGAGACCGACGACCTGCTCGGCGACCCCTACGCCGCCGGAACCGGCGCGACCGGCACCGGCACCGGCGCGGGGGGCGACAACATCCGTACCGGGGCCGAGCAGCCCTGGGAGCCGGAGGACCTGGTGATGGCCCGGGGACAGGACCTCACCCCGGAGAACCTGGAGAAGGCGCGCCGCGACCTGGCCGAACACGGCCGTGCGGCGATCGAACGCACGGTGCCCTGACCTGAGCCGTAAAAGGGGGGTCCCCGGCCCGACCGTACTGGTCGGACCGGGGACCCCGGGGAAACCTGCCTCCGGCAGTGCCTCACCTACTGCCGGGGGCGGGTTGGCGCGTGAGCTGCCCGCTCAGAGCGCGGGGTAGGCGTTCTGCATCAGCTCCCGGAACTGCGCCGAGAACCACGCGCCGGAGATCGGAGCGTTCGGCAGGGCACCGGTCGGGTTGTTGCCGTTGCGGGCGTTGCCGCCGTACGTCGGGTCGCACATCCGGTCGAAGCCCTTGCCCTCGTTGTTCGGGATCTCCGAGCTGGAGCCGTCCGACTCACCCGGGGGCTTCACCCAGACGTAGGCGTCGATACCCGTGGCCGGGTTCGCCCGAGGCCGCTCGCCGAGACCCGCACCGGCCTGGTTGCACCAGTTGCCGGCGTGGTACCGACGGTCGACGCGACCACCGTTGACGTACGTGTCGACGCTGGTCGTCGCGCCCGGGCCGGTGGGCCGGTTGGCGCCGCCCCAGCCGTTGCGGGACGTGTCGATCAGCATGCCGATGTTGGAGTTGAAGCCCAGGGACACCAGCTTGGTCCGGAACGCCTGGGCGAAGGACAGCTCGTCGACGTAGTAGTTCCAGTCGATCCACTTGGACTGCCGCACCGTCTGGCCGTTGACGTTGTCGGTGACCTTGAAGTACGGCTCGGTCAGCGCCGAGTAGTTCGCGGTGTTGGTGATGAAGCCGTGCACGTTGTTGACCGTGCTGCCGGAGGCGACGGCGGCGGTCTTCAGGATCTCGGCGGACGGGCCGAAGTTGCTGTCCCAACCGAGCCAGCCGTGGTGCCCGGCGTCGATGTAGTTGTAGACGTTGCCGATCGCGCCCAGCTTGGCGAGGGCGTAGCCGACGCCGTTCACGTAGGCACCGTTGGCCTTGACCGTGTCACACATGACCGTGCCGCCGGCCTGGCCGGAGGTGTTGGTCACCAGGTTCGGCAGCGAGTCGATCTCGATGATGTTGATGATCCGGATGTTCCGGTACTTCGAGTCGCTCTGGATCGCGGCGATCGGGTCGATGTACTCGGACTTGTACCGGGGCAGCTCGTCCGGGCCCAGCTCACCGTTCGAGGCGAGCGCCGAGCAGTCGCGGCCGGGCAGGTTGTAGATGACGAACTGGATGTAGCCCGCGCCCTGGCGCAGTGCCTCGTCCAGGTGGTCCTTCACCCCGAAGGCGCCGTTGGAGCTGCTGTTCGGCGTGCCGTTGATCGCGGCGATCCGGTCCAGCCAGACGGCGGTGGGGTTGTTCGAGACGCGGCTACCGCCGGGCTCGGCGTCCGCCTTGGCCTTCCACTCCGGGTTCACGTACCCGGGCACACCGGCGTACGGGTTGTCGACCTTCACGCCGGGGGGCGGGGTGGTCGGCGGCGGCCCGGTGGTGGGCGGAGGGGTCGTGGGCGGAGGCGTGGTGGGCGGAGGCGTGGTCGGCGGGGGCGTGGTGGGCGGCGGGGTGGTCGGGTTACCGGTACCACCGTTGCAGACCACGCCGTTCAGGGTGAACGAGGTCGGCTTCGGGTTGCTGCCGCTCCACGCGCCGTTGAACCCGAGGGTCGTCGACGCACCGGTGCCAAGGGTGCCGTTGTAGGACATGCTGCGGGCCGTGACCTGGCTGCCGGACTGGGTGTACGTGGCCGACCAACCCTGCTGAACCCGCTGGCTGGAGTTGGGGAAGGTCCAGCCGAGCGTCCAACCGTTGACCGGGTCACCGAGGTTCTTGATGGTGATGTTGGCGGTGAAGCCGCCCTGCCAGTCGTTGGTCGTGTACCCGATTTCGCACTGCGTCGCGGCCTGCGCCGCGGTGACCGGGATTGTCACCAGCCCGCCGGCGACCAGAACGCCCGCGCCGGCGAGCGCGAGGGTCCGGCGTGGGCCGGACAACCTTCTCCACACATTCATGCCACTGATCTCCTTGGGCGAGACCGGGCTCGCGTACGGCCCGGCGGGACGGCCCGGTGGGCGTCCTGCACGGACGGCCTCCGGCGCCACGGGATTTTTTGGGGGTGCCCGACCCGGACGGGCGGTGGTGGTGGTTGGTGATTGGCCGGCGCGTGCCGACCGATCGGCGGCCGGTTGTCGTCCGGTGAACCGGATGCCCTCGACGCCCCGCCTGCGCGGTGTGGCTCCCCGAACCGCGTGCGCCGATTCTTGCATGGGAGCGCTTCCATGGCAATGGCTCGATGCGCGGCCGCCCTCGACCCGGACGATACCCCCGAGCGACACGGGCGGCACCTGCGGTCGGTTACCGGGCAAGCCCGCCCGGTAGCGTGCGAGGGGTCGGCAACGCCGCGAGCGACACCGGTCGGGCGCTGAGCGCCCGGGGCGGCACGCTGGGCAGAGAAAGCCGCGTACCACCCCTTTGCCTCTTACCACCAGCAAAGGTCAAAACGCGAATCTTTCACTTCATAAGTCATGAAAAGGTCTAACGTCGGTCTTAGCTCGGTTGTCGCCGGGCTCAGGACAACAGGGATGGAGTGACGCAGGTCATGGCTAAGAAGATGCTCGGGAAGGTCGTTGCGGGTGCCGCCCTCGGTGGCGCTTCGCTCCTGGTGTTCGCGCCGGGTATCGCGTTCGCTGACGGTCACCACGACGAGGACGGCAAGGTCTACGCCAAGCCCCACATCGTGAAGGCCGGCGACGAGGTCAAGCTCCTCGAGATCTGCCCGGATCGGCAGGAGCACGCGTACGTGTGGTCCAAGGTCACCGGCAAGGTCAAGCTCAAGCCGGCGCGGGACGACCGGGGCGAGGACCGCGGCGAGTGGAGCGAGGAGGAGGACTCCTACGACCACGACGACAAGGGCAAGGACGAGCACGGCAAGGACGACGACAAGGGCAAGGACGACAAGGGCAAGGACCACGAGGGCAAGGACGACAAGGGCAAGGACCACGAGGGCAAGGACGACAAGGGCAAGGACAAGGGCGAGCACGGCGACGCCCAGCCCGGTGGCCAGGGCGGCGGCGCTGCCGCCGACGCCTACGAGGACGAGGACAGCAAGGACTGGAAGGGCGAGGAGCACGGCCAGGACGGCCGGGACGACGAGGGCAAGAAGGACTGGGAGTCCAAGGACGAGGGCAAGAAGGACTGGGAGTCCAAGGACGAAGGCGACAAGGGCTGGGAGTCCAAGGACCGCGAGTACGGCTCGGACGACGAGTACGGCTCCGACAAGGGCTGGGAGTCCAAGGGCCACGAGTCCGAAGGCCGCGACTACGGCTCCGACGACGAATACGGCTCCGACAAGGGCTGGGAGTCCAAGGGCCACGAGTCCGAAGGCCGCGACTACGGCTCCGACGACGAATACGGCTCCGACAAGGGCTGGGAGTCCAAGGGCCACGAGTCCGAAGGCCGCGACTACGGCTCCGACGACGAATACGGCTCCGACAAGGGCTGGGAGTCCAAGGGCCACGAGTCCGAGGACCGCGACTACGGCTCGGACCACGGCCGGGATGAGCGTGGCCGGGACGACGAGCGCGAGTTCGTGTACTACGGCGAGGCCAAGGTCGACAAGGACGCCAAGCCGGGTCGTTACGAGCTCAAGGGCTCGTGCGGCGAGGGCGAACTGGTCGTCCTGCCCCACGGCGGGGTCGACGGTGGTGACGGTGGCGTCAGCACCGGCACCGACCGTGGCCTGGCCACCGGTGGCGCGAGCCTGCTCGGCGCTGCCGCGCTCGGCGGGATCGTGCTGATGCGTCGTCGGCGGACCGATGGTTCGCTCGCCTGACGTGACGGCGACACGGGCCGGCGGCCGTCACGGGAGACCGTGGCGTGCCGCCGGCGCGGCCGTCGTCGTCACCCTCGCCATGATCGGCGCCGGCATGATCGGCGCCTCGTTGAAAACCACGCCCGCTCCCCGACCCCCGCAGCCGCTGGCCCAGGCCGGTCCCGAGGTCACCGGGTCGGCGGTCACCGACACCGACGTCCCGGCCTCGGATACCGAGGCCGCCCCGGCCGGGCTCGCCCGGTCGGCCCCGACCACCATCGAGATCCCCCGGATCGGCGTCAACGCGACGATCATGTCGCTCGGCACCAACCCGGACGGCACCGTCCAGGTCCCCCCGCTGGAGCAGGCCGAACAGGCTGGCTGGTACGAGCCGGGCCCGAGCCCCGGTGAGACCGGCAACGCGGTCATCGTCGGACACGTGGACTCGGCCAAGCTCGGCCCGGCCGTCTTCTTCGACCTCGGCTCGCTCGTGCCCGGTGACACGATCACGGTGCGGCGGGCAGACGGTCAGCCGGCGACGTTCCGGGTCGACTCGGTGAAGTCGTACCCGAAGACGGCCTTCCCCACCGAGCTGGTGTACGGGCCGAACGACCGGCCCGGCCTGCGGGTGGTGACGTGCGGCGGCCAGTTCGACGAGACCGTCCGCAGCTACCCCGACAACATCGTCGTCTTCGCCACCCTGACGACCTGAGCGCGCGTACCCGAAAGCGGTCCGGCCGGTCGGGGTGACCCGACCGGCCGGACCGCGTACCGACTCAGGCGGCGGCGGAGGTCCGCACCAGGGTGCGGATCTGGCGCAGCAGCACGGACAGGGCGGCGAGATCCGCCCGCGACTCGTCGAACTCCCCCATCGCCCGGCGGGCGCGGTGGATCGACGTGGCGTTCGACTGCTCCCACTGCTGCACCCGCTCGTGCGGCGGCAACTCGTCCGGAGTGGAGTCGAGCACCTCGGCGGTGAGCGCGGCCAACGCGGCGTACAGGTCGTAGCGCAGCGCCATCCGGGCGAGGGTCTGCCAGCGGTCCTCCCGTGGCAGCAGGGAGATCTTCGACAGCAGCGAGTCCACCCGGAACAGGTCGGAGAGCACGAAGTAGACCGAGGCCACCTCGCCGACGTCCCGTCCGCTGCGGGTCGCGGTCTCCACCACGTCCAGCAGGCCGAAGCTGTACATCAGGCGGGTCGCCCGCTCGGCCAACTCGCGGGGCAGCCCACGCTCGGTCATCGAGTCGATGTGCGCCGCGATGGCCTGCCGCTCGCCGCCGTAGAACAGCTCCTCCAGCCCCGGCAGTAGCCGGGCCACCCCGTCGCGCAGCCGGGCGATCTCGGTGGGCACGTCGATCGGCGAGCGCCGGTTGGTGACCAGCCAGCGCACGGCGCGGTCGAGCAGCCGACGGGTGTCCAGGTAGACGCTGGTCTGCAACTCCGGCGAGACCTTGTTGTCCAGCGCCTCCACCGCGTCCCAGAGGTCACGCAACCCGAACACGTCGCGGACCACCACGTACGCCCGGATCACGTCCGCGGCGCTGGCGGCGGTCTCCTCGACCACCCGGAAGACGAACGAGATACCGCCCCGGTTGATCGCCTCGTTGACCAGCACGGTGGTCACGATGTCGCGGCGCAGCCGGTGCCGGCCCATCCGGTCGGCGAACCGCTCCCGCATCGGCGTCGGGAAGTAGTTGACCAGGACGTCGGACGTCCACTCCTCGTCGGCCAACCCGTCGGTGAGGATCTCCCGCTCAAGGACGATCTTCACGTACGCGAGCAGCACGGCGAACTCCGGCGCGCTCAGGCCGGACTCGCTCCGGACCGCCAGCTCCTCGTCCGGCGGCAGCGCCTCCAGCGACCGGTCCAACGCGCCGGACCGCTCCAGCTCGTTGATCATCCGACGGTGCACCGGGAGCAGCGACGCCGCCTGGGCCTGGGCGTTGTTGATCGCCCGAGCCTGGTCGTAGTTGTCCCGCAGCACCAGCTCGGCGACCTCGTCGGTCATCCCAGCCAGCAGTTCGTCCCGCTCGGCGGTGGTCAGCTCGCCGTCGGCCACCGCGGTGTTCAGCAGGATCTTGATGTTCACCTCGTGGTCGGAGGTGTCCACACCGGCCGCGTTGTCGATGAAGTCGGTGTAGATCCGACCACCGGTCAACGCGTACTCGATCCGGCCGAGCTGGGTCCAGCCCAGGTTGCCGCCCTCGCCCGCCACCCGGCAGCGCAGGCTGCGCCCGTCCACCCGGATCGCGTCGTTGGACTTGTCGCCCACCTCGGCGTTGGTCTGGGTGGAGGCCTTGACGTACGTGCCGATGCCGCCGTTCCAGAACAGGTCCACCGGAGCGGTGACGATCGCCTTCATCAGCTCCTGCGGCGACAGCTGCGTGACGTCGTCGTCGAGGCCGATCGCCGCCCGGACCTGCGGCGTGATCGGAATCGACTTCGCGGTACGCGGGAAGATGCCACCCCCGGCCGAGATCAGCTCCGGGTTGTAGTCCTCCCAGGAGGAACGGGGCAGGTCGAACAGCCGCCGCCGCTCCGCGTACGAGGTGGCGGCGTCCGGGTCCGGGTCCAGGAAGATGTGCCGGTGGTCGAACGCGGCCACCAACCGGATGTGCTCGGAGAGCAGCATCCCGTTGCCGAACACGTCACCGGACATGTCGCCGACGCCCACCACCGTGAAGTCCTGGGTCTGGGTGTCCAGGCCCAACTCCCGGAAGTGCCGCTTCACCGACTCCCAGGCGCCCCGGGCGGTGATGCCCATCTTCTTGTGGTCGTACCCGGCCGAACCGCCGGAGGCGAACGCGTCGCCCATCCAGAAGTTGTGCGCCAGCGAGATCTCGTTGGCGATGTCGGAGAACGTCGCGGTGCCCTTGTCCGCCGCGACCACCAGGTACGGGTCGTCGCCGTCGTGCCGGACCACGTCGTCCGGCGGCACGATCTGCCCGCTGACGATGTTGTCGGTGACGTCCAGCATCGCGCCGACGAACTCCTGGTAGCAGGCGACCGCCTCGTCCCGGTCCCCCGGCTTCTGCTTCAGCACGAAGCCGCCCTTGGCGCCCACCGGCACGATCACCGTGTTCTTCACCATCTGCGCCTTGACCAGGCCCAGCACCTCGGTCCGGAAGTCCTCCCGGCGGTCGGACCAGCGCAACCCGCCCCGGGCCACCGGCCCGAACCGCAGGTGCACGCCCTCGAACCGGGGCGAGTACACGAAGATCTCGAACTTCGGCCGGGGCGCCGGCAGGTCCGGGATGGCCTGCGGGTCCAGCTTGAACGCCACGTACGCCTTCGGCCGCCCGCCGACCGGCTTCTGGTAGAAGCTGGTGCGCAGGGTCGCCTCGATCAACGTCAGGTACGAGCGCAGGATCCGGTCCTGGTCGAGGCTGGCCACGTCGTCCAGTCCGCTCCGGATCGTCTCCACCAGCTCGCCGCTGCGCTGCTGCCGCTGCTCGGCGCTCAGCTCACCCGGCGCGAACCGGGTCTCGAACAGCTCCACCAACAGGGTGGCGAGCTTCGGGTACGCGATGAAGGTCTGCTCCATGTAGTCCTGCGAGAAGACCGTGCCGGCCTGCCGCAGGTACTTCGCGTACGCCCGCAGCACCACCACCTGTCGCCAGGTCAGTCCGGCGCGCAGCACCAGTTCGTTGAACCGGTCCACCTCGGCCTCGCCGCGCCAGGCCGCCGCGAACGCGTTCTCCACGTGCGGGCGGACCTCGGCCAACTCGTGGTGCCCCTCGGGCAGCATCAGGCCGAAGTCGTACAGGTAGACCCGACCGTCGATCCGGTCCACCTCGTACGGGTGCTCGTCGACCACCCGTACGCCGAGCGAGTGCAGCACGGGCAGCACGGCGGAGAGCATCATCGGCTCGCCGTACCGGTAGACCTTGAACCGCACGTTCATCTCGTCGGCCAGGTCGGCGCCCGGCACCCGGGTCCCCGGCCGGGGCGCGAGCTGCTTGCGGAACAGGTGCATCTCGAGCTGGCCGGGCTCCTCCAGCAGCTCCAGCTTGGCCAGGTCCTTCATCGCCTCGTACGGCGTGTGCCCGTCCTTGTAGCCCTCCGGGAACGCGTCGGCGTACCGGGCGAACAGGTGCTTGGCCTGCTCGTCGCCGAGCTTGCGCTCCAGCACCAGCCGGTAGTCGTCGTCCCAGAGCCGGGTCGCGTCGGCCAGCTCCTCGGCCAGCAGGTCGGCGTCGATCTCGCCGGGCGGCCGGGTCGGGTCGGTACGGACGATGAAGTGGATCCGGGCGAGCATCGACTCGGTGACCCGGGTGGTGTAGTCCACTCCGACACCGTTCAGCTCGCGCAACAGGATGTCCTGCATGCGCAGCCGGTTCTGCGTGGTGAACCGGTCCCGGGGCAGATAGATGAGGCAGGAGATGAACCGCCCGTACGCGTCCCGGCGCAGGAACACCCGCAGCTGCCGGCGGCCCGCCATCCGCAGCACGCCGATCACCGCGTGGTACAGGTCGTCGGTCTTGATCTGGAACAGCTCGTCGCGCGGGTAGGTCTCCAGGATCTGGAGCAGGTCCTTGCCGGAGTGGCTGCGCCGGCTCAGGCCGGAACGGTCGAGCACCTCGGCGACCTTGCGGCGCACCACCGGCAGCTCCCGGACGCTGGTCCGGTACGCGGCGGTGGAGAACAGACCCAGGAACCGCCGCTCACCGACGACCTCGCCGGACTCGTCGAAGATCTTGAAGCCGATGTAGTCCAGGTACGCCGAACGGTGCACGGTGGCCCGCGAGTTGGCCTTGGTGATGATGAGCAGGCGCTTCTCCAGCACCTTCTCGTGCGCCTCGGGGTTCATCGACGACAACGACCGGGCGTCCGGGGAGTCCGAACGCAGGATGCCCAGCCCGGTGCCGAGCACCGCTTCGAGGGCCTTGCCGTCCACCGGGTCCGCGGTGTTCCCGTCGGGGGCGTCGACCAGGCGGTACTCGCGGTAGCCGAGGAACGTGAAGTGGTCGTGCGCGAGCCAGCGCAGCAGCTCCACCGAGTCGGTGATGTCCTTCTCCGGCACGGGTGGGCGGTTGTCGGAGGTACGCGCCGAGGCCAGCTCGTCGGCGAGCGCGAGGGCCCGCTGACGCATCTTCGGCCAGTCCTCCACGGCCTCCCGTACGTCGGTGAGCACCCGTTGCAGCTCGCGGCGCAATCGGTCCCGCTCGGCCGCGTCCCGGACCGGGTCGATCTCGATCCGCATCCAGCTCTCGACGATGTCACCGGCGATAGCGTCGTCCGGCTCCACGTCCGCGGAGACCTCGGTGAGCCGACCCAACGGCTCACGCCGGACCACCACCAGCGGATGCACCAGCAGGTGGACGTCCAGGTGGTACGAGTTGAGCAGCGCGGTCACCGAGTCGACCAGGAACGGCATGTCGTCGGTGACGATCTCGACGACGGTGTGGTGCTGGTCGGCGTGCGGCTCGTGGATGCGCAGCTTCAACTCGCCCGGCACCCGCTGCTGCGCGAGGTCCCGGTGCGCCCGGGCCGCGTCGAGCATCTCCTCCGCCGTGAAGCCGACCAGTTCCTCGTCCGGGGCGAACCGCCAGAAGCGACCGACCAGGGTCGCCGCGTCGTGGTCGTCCCCGGCGAGCGCGACAGCCTGGGCCACCAGCCGCTCCGCGTTGGGTACCGGCTCGTCGAGCTCGGCGTCCTCCACGTCGTCGGTCAACGCCTCGGTCGGCAGACCCAGATCGTAGATGGTGTCGATGCTCGACCCGGTCAGCCCGGTGACGCCCGTGTCGAGCCGGCCGTAGCCGTCCCCGTCGGTCGCCGAATCGAAGCTGTCGTCGTCCCGGCCGGTGTCATCCTGCCGGAGGTCGGGTTCCGGTTTGATCGCCGGACGCCGGTCCATCGGTGCCACTCCCCTCGACCCACCGCGTTGTGGGTCACTCTGCCGCCCAGCCTATGCGTGCCGCTCGCCGCCTTCGTCAGCGGACCGCTGGCCGGACGTCGGATCGGGACTCTGTCCTTTCACCCGTTGCGGGTCCGAGGTTGGCCGGTTGCGGGATACCCCGCCGCGCGATGTTCATCACACCGGCCCGGTCCGTCTTTCCGCACGTCGAGGGCGTTACGGGACGTTGGGGACAGCGTTCGCGTACTACCGTGCAGGGCAGCACGAGATCGGAAGGACCGCTTCATGACCTTGTCCTACCCCCGCCTCCGACGGCCGAACCGCGCACGGCGGGTAGCCGCGCTCACCGCCGCCCTGCTCACCGCCGGTGTGCTGGCCGCGTGCTCGGGCGACGACGGGCCGGAGAGCAGCGTCGACGCCTTCCTCGCCGGCTGGCGCAGCGGCGACCTCCAGGCGGTCGCCATGGTCGACTCGACCGGCGCGAAGATTCCGGCGGCCGAGGTGAGCAAGGAGATCAAGGAGCTGTCCGGCGAGTTGGCCGCCACCCCACCCGCCCTGAGCCGACAGGGTGAGCCGAAGATCACCAAGAACATCGCGACCACCGCCGTGCGGGTGGACTGGTCGCTGCCGGGTCAGACCCACTGGACGTACGACCGCGAGCTGCGGCTGGTCCAGGGTGACGACGACCAGTGGCAGGTCATGTGGGAGCCACGGGTGCTGCACGAACAGCTCACCAAGGGCGACCGGCTGGGGCTGCGCCGCGACACCGGCCCCCGGGCCGGCGTGCTGGACGCGGCCGGCACCCCGATCGTGTCACCACGCCCCGTGGTGCGGGTGGGCGTGCAGCCCAGCCAGGTCACCGACATCAAGAAGCTGGTCAAGGATCTCGACGGCGCCTTCAAGGCGATCCGGCCGGCCCTGGTCCCCGGCGTCGACCTGGCCGACCTGCCCAAGCGGGTCGCCGAGGCTGACCCGGGCGCCTTCGTCGAGGTGGTGACGCTGCGCGAGGACGCGTACAAGCAGATCAAATCCCGCATCTACGACCTGCCCGGCACCAAGTTCAACTCCGACAAGATCGACCTGGCCCCGACCCGGGAGTTCGCCCGCGCGCTGCTCGGCAGCGTCGACCAGGCACAGGCCGACGACCTCGCCGCCCACCCCGACCGGTACGTCGCCGGCGACCTCGTCGGGCACGGGGGTCTGCAGGGCCGCTACGACGAGCGGTTGCGCGGCACCCCCGGGCTGACCGTCGTGGTCGAGCGCCCCGCCGAGGACGGCAAGCTGGCGCCCACCGGTGCCGAACTGTTCCACCGCGAACCGCAGCCGGGTCAGGCGCTCAAGACCACCCTGGACGTGGCCACCCAGAACGCGGCCGACGGGGCTCTGCGCGCGGAACCGCGCCGCTCCGCGCTGGTCGCGGTACGGGTCAGCGACGGCACGGTGCTCGCCGCCGCGAACGGTCCCGGCTCGGCCGGCGAGAACCTGGCCTTCACCGCACAGGTGCCGCCGGGCTCCACCTTCAAGATGGTGAGCGCGCTGGGCCTGCTGGACCGGGGCGCGGTCACCCTGGACGGCCGGGTGGAGTGCAAGAAGACCTTCACCGTCGACGGCCGGTCCTTCAAGAACTCGGACAACTTCGAGCTGGGCTCGGTGCCGTTCCGCACCGACTTCGCGAAGTCCTGCAACACGGCCTTCGCCTCGCTGGCGCCGAAGCTGGGCGGCGACGGGCTGGCCGCCGCCGGCCGCTCGGTGGGGCTGGAGGGGCAGTGGGACCTCGGCGTGGACGCCTTCACCGGCAAGGTGTCCACCGGCGGCAGCCCGGCCGAGCAGGCCGCCGCGTCGTTCGGCCAGGGCACCACGCTGGTCAGCCCGCTGGCCATGGCCGGCGCCACGGCGGCCGTCGCCCGGGGCCGCTTCGAGCAGCCGAAACTGCTCGTCGACCCGGCACCCGCCAAGCCGGCCCCGCCCGGCGAGCAGCTCAAGCCGGAGTCCGTCGCGGCGCTGCGCACGATGATGCGCGAGGTGGTCACCGCGGGTACCGCGAGCGCACTCAAGGACGTCCCGGGCGGCGAGGTGTACGGCAAGACCGGCACCGCCGAGTTCGACGACAACCCGGCCCACACGCACGCCTGGTTCGTGGGCTGGCGGGGTGACGTCGCGTTCGCCGTGTTCGTCGAGAACGGCGGCGCCAGCACCGCCACGGCCGTCCCGATCGCCGAACGCTTCCTCCGCGCCCTCCCCAAAACCTGACCGACGATCACGGTCTTGATCCACTCCGTTTCGCTGAACCGGGGTGTCCATGCTGTCCGGACACCCCGGTTTCGCTGATACCGAGTCGATCACGGTGGGGGCGTTCGCGACTGGCTCAGGCGGTGTCGGCCTGGGGCCCTTCGGGTGAGTTCGGGGCCGGCGGGGAGGGACGCCGCAGCAGACCCGGGCCGGCCGAGGCGGGCGGACCGACCGGTTCGCGCTCGACCGTGGCCGCGATCTGCGCCGCGAGGCCCGACGGCTCGGACGGGGACCGATCGCGGATCTCGGGTGGCTCGGCCTCTGCCGCGACCTCGTCGGCCACCTCACTCCTCACCGGAATCCGGGAGGAGCCGAGGCCCTCGTCGTCGTACTCACCAATCCGGGCGGTGTCTGCGACCGTGCGCGTAACGCCCTCGAAGCCGGCAGACCCCTGCACACCCGCGGCACCATCAAGCCCGGCGGGCCCGTCGTGGCGCTCGGCACGGTCGGGCCGGGCGGCGGTCGTCCGCTCGGTGGCCCGACGCGCGCCGGGCGTGGGCCGGGGTGACAGCAGCCGCGGTGGCATCGCCTCCGGGGCGGTGACCGGGGCCAGACCGGCGACCACGGTGTTGACGATCTCGGCGGCGTACGAGCCGTCCGGGTCGTAGTCGGGGTCGAAGACGGTCAGTTCGACGCCGAGGCAGTGCGGTGTGTCGACCAGGCCGGCGAGCAGGATCTCCAGCTCGGCGAAGGCGATGCCACCCGGGTCGGGGGCGTCGACGGCCGGCATCACCGCGGGGTCGAGCACGTCGACGTCGATGTGCACCCAGTAGCCCGCGCAGTCGGCGAGCTGCTCGTGCGCCCACTGCGCCGTCCGGGCGGCGCCTTCGGCGCGCAACGCCGGCACCGGCCGGGTGGTGATCCCGGCGGCCTGGAGGTCGAGCCGGTACTCGTCCTGCGCCCGGATGCCGAGCACCACCACGTCGATGTCGCGGAAGTAGGGCCGGCGACCCTCCAACGCGGCCAGGTCGGCCTGCCCGCGCCCGGTGACCAGGGCCAGATCCTCCCCGGCGGCCGCACCGACGTAGGAGGCGTTGCCGGGGTGCCGGAAGTCGGAGTGCCCGTCGACGAAGACCAGCCCGATCCGCCCGCCGACCGCCTCGCCGAGGCGGTGCATGGCGAGCGCGGACCCGAGCAGCACGGAACAGTCGCCACCGAGCACCACCGGGAACTCACCCCGGTCGATGATCGAGCCGATCCGCTCGGCGAGCGCGAGCGAGTAGTCGGCGATCTCCCGGGCGTGGCACACGCCGTCGCCGGGGCGCCAGTCACCGGGGTCGTACCGGGGTGGGGTGAGGCACCCGGCGTCGCGGGCCCGCAGCCGGGCCAGCAGGTCGTGGTCGCGCAGCGCACCGGGGGCCTTGGCGCACCCCGGCACAGAGGTGGACGTCGGCGGTCGCAGGCCGAGGTTTGTCGGCGCGTCGAGGACGGCGATCCGGCGCATCATGAGCTCCCGTCCCCTGGTGGTCGGGCGGGCCGGCGAAACGCCGGCCCGCGCTGGCGTACTACGAACTCACAGTCGTGCTGTGGACTCAGAACAGGGCGCTGGCCAGGGCTCGCCGGGCCGAGGCGACCGCCGGGTCGTCCGGGCCGGCGATGGAGAAGAGCGACACCAGGTGCTGGCGGACCGTCTCGCGGTCCTCGCCGGCGGTGCGCCGGACCAGGCCGACGAGCCGGGCGTACGCCTGCTCGGCCAACCCGCTGAGCACCTCGATGTCGGCGGCCAGCAGTTGGGCCGCGACGTCGTCGGGGGCACTCTCGGCGGCGGCCAGCGCGGTGGCCGGGTCGGCGCCCGCCACCCGGCGTGCCACGCCGACCTGGGCGAGGCCCGCCGTGGCCGCGGCGTCCGCGGGGGCATCGGCGAGGATCTTGCGGTACGCCTGCTCGGCGGCGTCCAGGTCGCCGCTCATGAGCGCGTCGTCCGCCTCGTCGAGGCGCGGGTCCTCCGGTTCGGCCACGGTCACGCCGCCGGCCTTGAGCACCGCCTGGATCCACTGGCGGAGCTGGGCCTCGGGCACCACCCCGGAGAAGGCATCGATCGGCTGGCCGCCGACGACCGCGTAGACCATCGGGATGCCCTGGACCCGGAACATCTGGGCGATCCGCGGGTTTTCCTGCACGTCGACCCGGGCCAGCACCCAGGTGCCGCCACCCTCGGCGGCCAGCCGCTCGAGCACCGGGGCGAACTCGTCGCTCTCCGGGAAGCCGGCCGCGCCGAAGAAGACGATGACGGGCGTGGCCATCGACTGCTCGAGCACCGCGGACTGGATGGTCGCTTCGGTGACGTCAACGATGGAGGCGTTGCCGCCGGCGGTCGGTGCGCCCGGCGTGCCGGCGGACGGGCCGCCCTGCGGGGGTGTGCCGGGGCGAGTACTGGCTGGTGCGGGGCCACGCAGCGTGCTGAGGTCGACCGCGCCGCGGGTGAAGATCGACGAGGTGATCCGTGGGTCGCTCATGGTTACCTAGTCTCGCACGCGAGCCCGCAATCCCGGCTCACCCACAACTCCAACGTCGCAACTCTCACGCCCCACACCCCCGCCCCCGCCCCACCCCGCCGATCTTGCGCTTTCTGTTGTCACTAAGTCCGCCTCTGCGGCATATGTCGCCGCAGAAACTGCAAGATCGACGCAGCGGGGTGGGGTGGGGGGGCGGGGCTAGAAGCGGGCCGGTTCGCGGTAGGTGCCCCACTCGGCTCGCAGGGCGTCGCAGATCTCGCCGAGCGTGGCCTCGGCGCGGACGGCGTCGAGCATGGCGGGGATCATGTTCTGATCGGTGCGGCTGACGTCGACCATCCGGGCCACCGCCGCGCGGACCGCGTCCTCGTCCCGGGCGCTCTTGCGCTCGGCGAGCACCCGGCGCTGCTCCAGCTCCACCTCGTGCGAGATGCGCAGGATCTCCAGCTCCTTGGCGACGGTGCCGGTGTGGCAGTTGACGCCGACGATCTTCTTGTCGCCCTTCTCCAGGGCCTGCTGGTAGACGAAGGCCGACTCGGCGATGTGGCCGGTGAACCAGCCGTCCTCGATGCCGCGCAGGATGCCCGAGGTCATCGGGCCGATCTGGTGCGGCCCCTCCCCGCCGAGCTGACGGATCCGGGCGAAGATCTCCTCCGCCTCGGCCTCGATCTTGTCGGTGAGCGCCTCGACGTACCAGGAGCCACCGAGCGGGTCGGCCACGTTGACCACGCCGGTCTCCTCCATCAGCACCTGCTGCGTGCGCAGGGCGATCTCGGCCGACTCGTCGGTGGGCAGCGCCAGGGTCTCGTCCAGCGCGTTGGTGTGCAGCGAGTTGGTGCCGCCGAGGACCGCGGCGAGCGCCTCCACGGCCGTCCGTACGACGTTGTTGACCGGCTGCTGCGCGGTCAGCGACACCCCGGCGGTCTGCGTGTGAAAGCGCAGCCACAGCGCCTTCTCACTGGTCGCGCCGTACACGTCGCGGAGCCAGCGGGCCCAGATCCGGCGGGCGGCGCGGAACTTGGCGATCTCCTCGAAGAAGTCGACGTGCGAGTCGAAGAAGAAGCTCAACCCCGGCGCGAACACGTTCACGTCGAGCCCGCGCGACAGCCCCAGTTCGACGTAGCCGAAGCCGTCGGCGAGGGTGTACGCCAGCTCCTGCGCGGCGGTCGAGCCGGCCTCGCGGATGTGGTAGCCGGAGACCGACAGCGGCTTGTAGCGCGGGATCTCGGCCGCGCAGAACTCCATCAGGTCGCCGATCAGGCGCAGGTGCGGCTCGGGGTCGAACAGCCACTCCTTCTGCGCGATGTACTCCTTGAAGATGTCGGTCTGCAGGGTGCCGTCCAGCGTGGACAGGTCGGCGCCCTGCCGCTCGGCGGCGACCAGGTACATGCAGAACACCGGCACGGCCGGGCCGGAGATCGTCATCGAGGTGGTGACACCGGCCAGGTCGATGCCGTCGAAGAGCGCCTCCATGTCGGTGGCGGTGTCGATGGCGACACCGCAGTGCCCGACCTCGCCGAGCGACTGCGGGTCGTCCGAGTCGCGACCCATCAGCGTCGGCATGTCGAACGCGACCGAGAGGCCGCCGCCGCCGGCACCGAGGATCATCTTGTACCGCTGGTTGGTCTGCTGGGCGTTGCCGAAGCCGGCGAACTGCCGGATCGTCCAGGTCCGACCGCGATAGCCGGTGGGATACAGACCCCGGGTGTACGGATACTCGCCCGGCCAGCCGATGCGCTCGAAACCCGGGTAGGAGGCGCCCTCGGGCGGCCCGTAGACCGGGTCGACCGGCATCCCGGAGAGCGTGGTGAAGTCGGCGTCACGCTTGCGCGCGGAGTCGTACCGGGCCTGCCAGCGTGCCCGTCCGGCGGCGATCTCGTCGGCGTCCATGCGCAGGGCTCCTCCTCGGTTCGTCGACTGGCACACCGAGTGTAGAGCCCTGGCCTGAACGATCGCTAAGTCAGCTGGTACCGGTGGGTAACCAGGTCAGAGCGTGGGAGCCGCGGGGCCACCCATCGCCACGTCGTCGACCCGGATGTTGACCTCGTCGACCCGCAGCCCGTACGCCTCGACAGCCGCCGTCACTTGGGCGCGCACCTCGCCGGTGATCTCCGGCACCGGGCGACCGCCCTCGATCACCAGCACCAGGTTGATCACGGCGGCGTCCCCCGTCAGATAGGCGGAGCAGCCCCGTCGAGCGTCGCCCAACTGGTCCAGCCCGACCCGGTCGAACACCACGTTGAAGAACCGGGCGACATCCCCGCCCAGCTCGACCACGCCGGGCACCGCCCTGGCCGCGGCGACGGCGATCTTCTCGACCACCTCGTCCGCGACCTTCGTCGTCCCGCCGACCATCGTCGATGCCATCGACAGCTCCTGCGTCACCTCGTGGTCCACCACCGCTCCCCTTCCTCGCGTCACCGCGCCGAGACACCACCCGGCCTCCACCTCGGTGGGGCGGTGCGAGCCTACAAGCCCGACGTGCCATCGGAGTGTCGTCGATGGATGCGACGCCCGACCGCTACGCCTCAGGCTCCGGCCGCCCCGGGCTGGTTCAGCTCGATGTCGTCCACAGTGACGTTGACCTGGGTGACCGTCAGGCCGTACTTCTCCACCGCCTCGATCACGGCGGCCCGCACGGCCTCGGTCACATCCGCGACGACGTGCCCGGCGTCGATCACCAGGACCACGTTGATGACGGCCGATCCACCCTTCACCTCGGCCGAGACACCCCGAGTGGCGTCGCCCACCTCGTCCAGGCCGACCTTGTCCAGCACACTGTTGAAGAACCGGGCCACGTCACCACCGAGATCGGCGACACCAGGCACCGCACGGGCGGCGGTTCCGGCGATCTTCTCCACGACCTCGTCGGAAACCGTCGTGATGCCCCGCGCCGCACCCGTCGCGGGCGGCACCGTACCGGCGTTCTCCACCGCGTCCGTCATGATCACATCTCCCCTGGTGCGACCCATGTGGACCGACCGTCTTGTCAGCCCGCCGCGGGCCGGCCTCGCTGCCGGCCACGCGCCGCGAGCCTACTAAAACCGGAGCGACCCTCGCTTCCGGGCGCGCAGCGCGCCGCCGAGGGACCACACAGGCTGATCTTGGCGACTAGGCTGCCGATCGAAACGTCCACGTTGGACCCCTTAGGCACCATGATTGAGGTCTGTTCAATGCGCAGGAAGTTGTTGAGTTTCGCCACGGCGGTCACCCTGTCGGTCAGCGCGCTGCTGGGCGCGGCCAGCCCGGCCCAGGCGGCAGAGTCGCCCAGCGCCCTCTGCGGGTCCGGGTACTACGTGATCGACAGCCACGGGCTGCCCGGCGCGACGGTGTACCTGCTCTACAAGTCCAACGGCTACAACTGCGTGGTCACCATCAAGACCGCGGACCGGGGCAAGGCCACCATGGTCGGCGCATACCTGATCCTGTCGAACGATCTGGGCGCCTTCGACGAGGACCCCTACAAGTACTACGCGGGGCCGGTGCGGGCCGCGGCCGCCGGAAAGTGCATCCAGTTCGGCGGATCCAGCCGGGGCACCGTGTGGACCAGTCCCTGGGGCCACTGCGGCTAGCACCCAGCTGACGCGGGGCCGTCGCCGGTGATCGGCGTCGGCCCCGTCGCGTTACCGGCTCAGGAGCCCAGTTGGGCGAGCAGTTCGTCCGCCGCCGCGTACGGGTCGATGGCGCCCTCGGCGACCTTGGCGGCGAGCGTGCTCAACTCCGTACCGTCGCGCAGGGAACCGATCCTGGCGCGCAGCGTGCCGAGCGCGATGGCCTCGACCTCGGCGGCGGCCCGCGCCTCCTGCCGGCGGCGCAGCTCGCCGTGCTCGACCAGCCAACCACGATGCTTGTCGAGGGCGGCGGCGATGTCGTCGATGCCCTCGCCGCGGGCCGCGATCGAGCGGACCACCTGCGGCCGCCACTGCCCCGGCCCGCGCTCGCCCAGCGCGATCATGCCCTGGATGTCGCGGACGGTGGCGTCGGCGCCGTCCCGGTCGGCCTTGTTGACCACGAACACGTCGGCGATCTCCAGGATGCCGGCCTTGACGGCCTGGATGGCGTCGCCCATGCCCGGCGCGAGCAGTACCAGCGTGGTGTCGGCCAGCGAGGCGACCTCCACCTCGGCCTGCCCGACGCCGACGGTCTCCACCAGCACCACGTCGCAGCCGGCGCCCTCCAGCACCCGGACCGCCTGCGGCGTCGCCGCCGCCAACCCGCCGAGGTGGCCCCGGCTGGACATCGACCGGATGTAGACGCCCGGGTCGGTGGCGTGGTCCTGCATCCGCACCCGGTCGCCGAGGATCGCCCCGCCGGTGAACGGGCTGGACGGGTCGACCGCCAGCACACCCACCCGGTGGCCGCGCGCCCGCAGCGCCCGGACCAGCTCGTTGGTGGTGGTCGACTTGCCCACCCCGGGCGAGCCGGTCAGCCCGACCACCTGGGCCTGCCCGGCATACGGCGCCAGCGCGGCGGCGATCTCCGGCAGCAGCGGATCGCCGTTCTCCACCAGGGTGATCAGGCGGGCCACCGCCCGCGGGTCACCGGCGCGGGCCCGCTCGACCAGCAGCGGCACGTCCCGGCTGCGGCGCACCGAGCCGGTGCCCGCCGTCGGGACGTTCTCTACCGCTTCGCTCACCGTGTCATCCTCGTTCACGACCGCGGGACCCACGGAACCGACGCACTGCTCACCGGTCGACCGCTGCGCTTCCCGGAACGTGGATGATCAGCGCGTCGCCCTGACCGCCGCCGCCGCAGAGCGCCGCCGCGCCGGTGCCGCCACCGCGCCGCTTGAGCTCCAGGGCGAGAGTGAGGACGAGACGCGCGCCGGACATGCCGATCGGGTGCCCGAGGGCGATCGCGCCGCCGTTGACGTTGACCTTGTCCGGGCTGATCCCGAGGTCACGGGTGGACTGGATGCCGACCTGCGCGAAGGCCTCGTTGATCTCGATGAGGTCGAGGTCCTCGACGCTCAGGCCGCCCTTCTTGAGGGCGTGGTTGATCGCGTTGGACGGCTGCGAGTGCAGCGAGTTGTCCGGGCCGGCCACGTTGCCGTGCGCGCCGACCTCGGCCAGCCAGGTCAGACCCAGCTCCTTGGCCTTGGCCTTGCTCATCACGACCACCGCGGCGGCGCCGTCGGAGATCGGCGAGGAGCTGCCGGCGGTGATGGTGCCGTCCTTGGTGAAGGCGGGGCGCAGCTTGGCCAGCGACTCGACGGTGGTGTCCGGCCGGATGCCCTCGTCGTCGCTGATCACCAGCGGGTCGCCCTTGCGCTGCGGGATCAGCACCGGGGTGATCTCCTCGGCGAAGTGGCCGTTCTTCTGCGCGGCGGCGGCCCGCTGGTGGCTCGTCGCGGCGAAGGCGTCCTGCTCCTCACGGCTGATGCCGTGCCGGCTGCCGAGCCGCTCGGTCGACTCGCCCATCGAGCAGCAGTCCCAGGCGTCGCTGAGCCCGTCGTGCGCCATGTGGTCCTTGACCACCACGTCGCCGTACTTGTAGCCGGTGCGCTGGCCCATCAGCAGGTGCGGGGCGTTGGTCATCGACTCCATGCCGCCGGCCACCACGATGTCGAACTCGCCGGCCCGGATGAGCTGGTCGGCGAGGGCGATCGCGTCCAGGCCGGACAGGCAGACCTTGTTGATGGTCAACGCGGGCACGGACATCGGTACGCCGGCCTCGACCGCCGCCTGTCGGGCCGGGATCTGACCGGCGCCGGCCTGGAGCACCTGACCCATGATCACGTACTGGACCTGGTCGGGGCTGACACCCGCCCGCTCCAGGGCGGCCTTGATGGCGATCCCGCCGAGCTTGGTGGCCGGGAGGTCCTTGAGGTTGCCCAGCAGCCGCCCCATGGGGGTACGCGCGCCGCTGACGATCACCGAAGCCATGCCTGCCTCCGAGGGGGGTGCCGTGCTGTACGCCTGAACGATGGTTCGGCCAGACTAACGCCATGACAGAGAACTCCCCCGTCGAGCCCGGTGCGGACTACGTCACAGACATCGGACTTCGCAAGATCGACCATGTGGGCATCGCCGTCGCGGACCTGGACGCGGCGATCGACTTCTACCAGCGGACCTTCGGGATGCGCTGCGTACACGTCGAGACCAACGCGGAGCAGGGCGTACGGGAAGCGATGCTGGCCGTCGGACCGACCACCGAGGGCGGCTGCGTGCAGTTGCTCGCCCCGCTCAGCCCGGAGTCGACGATCGCGAAGTTCCTGGACCGCAACGGGCCGGGCGTGCAGCAGGTCGCCTACACCGTGGCGGACATCGACGTGGCCTGCGCGGCGCTGCGCGAGCGGGGGATGCGGCTGCTCTACGACGAGCCGCGGCGCGGCACCGCGGACAGCCGGATCAACTTCGTCCACCCGAAGGACGCCGGCGGCGTCCTCGTCGAACTCGTCCAACCCGCCCCCTGAAACCCACCCCTCCCGCCCTTGCTGCCTTGGTGGTGATCAAGAGGTTCGCGTCAGTTCCCGGCCTCGATCTGACGCCAATCTCTTGATCACCGGGAGAACGGGGTGGGTGGCGCGCGGGGGTGCGTGGTTTTCGCGCTGGTCGGGCACCTTCACGCATCGGCGGATGCAGTTTTTCACAGAGGACTTCCGGCTTTAGCTACCGTTCAGTAACGTCCCGGCCCACAGGAGCGCGGCCGGTGCCGGATGTGTCGAATGCCGACATGGCGGTCGCGTCCCACCGGCGCCGACGATGGCAGCACCCGGGCCCGCGCGGGTGCGGGACGAACCGGAGGTCACCGTGCAGGACATCCTCGAAGCGATCATGGCGGCGGAGGAATCGAACGACCCGGACCGGGAACTGGCCGGCGTCGCCGGACTGCCCGTACCGGAGAGTTACCGAGGCGTGGTCGTCCGCGCCGAGGAGTCCCGGATGTTCGACGGCATGTCCACCCGGGACAAGGACCCCCGCAAGGCGCTGCACGTGCAGGAGGTGCCGACCCCGGAACTCGGGCCGGGCGAGGCGCTGATCGCCGTGATGGCCAGCGCGATCAACTACAACACGGTGTGGACCAGCATCTTCGAGCCGGTGTCCACCTTCCGCTTCCTCGAGCGCTACGGCCGCGTCTCCGAGCTGACCCGCCGGCACGACCTGCCGTACCACGTTGTCGGTTCGGACGCGGCCGGGGTGGTGCTGCGTACCGGGCCGGGGGTGACCCGCTGGGCGGCCGGCGACGAGGTCGTCGCGCACTGCCTCTCGGTCGAGCTGGAGGACGCCGCCGGGCACGACGACACGATGCTCGACCCGCAGCAGCGGATCTGGGGGTTCGAGACCAACTTCGGTGGGCTGGCCGAGCTCGCCGTGGTCAAGGCCAACCAGCTCATGCCCAAGCCGCGCCACCTGAGCTGGGAGGAGGCGGCCAGCCCGGGACTTGTCAACTCGACCGCGTACCGGCAGCTGGTCTCCCACCACGGCGCCAACATGAAGCAGGGCGACGTGGTGCTGATCTGGGGCGCGTCCGGTGGCCTCGGCGGGTACGCCACCCAGATGGCCCTCAACGGTGGCGCGATCCCGGTCTGCGTCGTCTCCTCCCCGGAGAAGGCCGAACTGTGCCGCAGCATGGGCGCGGAACTGGTCATCGACCGGGCCGCCGAGGGATTCCGGTTCTGGAAGGACGAGGAGACCCAGGACCCGGACGAGTGGCGGCGGTTCGGTGAGCGGATCCGCGAGCTGACCGGCGGCGAGGACCCGGACATCGTCTTCGAGCACCCCGGTCGGGAGACGTTCGGCGCGAGCGTCTACGTGGCCCGCCGCGGCGGCACCATCGTCACCTGCGCGTCCACCAGCGGGTTCCAGCACCAGTACGACAACCGCTACCTCTGGATGCACCTCAAGCGGATCGTGGGCAGCCACTTCGCCAACTACCACGAGGCGTGGCAGGCCAACCGGTTGGTCGCGCTCGGCAAGGTGCACCCCACGGTGTCCCGCACCTACTCACTGGAGCAGACCGGTCAGGCCGCGTACGAGGTGCACCGCAACGCGCACCAGGGCAAGGTCGGGGTGCGCTGCCTCGCGCCGTCGGACGGACTGGGTGTCCGCGACGGGGAGCTGCGGGCCCGGCACGAGGCGGCGATCAACCGGTTCCGGGGGCACTGAGCGGCACACCGGCCGGACGGATGAGCAGCCGATGGCCAATGCGGTGATCCGGCATTGTTCTTCCACCCCCATTAGCCCGAACCCATCCGGCTCGAACAAAGGGCCACGGGGCACAACCCCGTGGCCCTTTTTCACGTCACGCTCCGTGGCCTCAACCCGGCCCCGGAGCTGCCAAGATCGCCGATTGGTCCAACCCCGACGGCCAGGGCAGTTGACCATGTAAAGAGGAGACGAAAGCTGCGTACCGCTCTTGCGAAGCACCCTGGGGCGTCTGCCAGTATGTCCCAATGCCCCAGCAGCAGTCCTCCCCTCTCGCGTTCTTCGATAACGCGAACTCGCAGCCAGATTTCACCGTTGGCCTGCGCGGATACAACACTCACCAGGTCGATGACTTCATCGGCCGGATGACCGCCGCGCTGACCCAGTCCGAGCAGGCCCGTGCCGAGGCCGAGCAGCGGATGAACGACGCCCAGCGTCGTCTCCGGCAGGCCGAGCAGCGCATGAGTGCGCTGGAGCAGAAGCTCACCGACACCAACAAGCAGCTCGAAGAGAACAGCCGGCCCACCCTCTCCGGGCTCGGCACCCGTGTCGAGCAGATCCTCCGGCTCGCCGAGGAGCAGGCCAACGACCACCGCAACGAGGCCAAGCGCGAGTCGGAGGGCATCCTCTCCGCCGCCCGCCTCGAGGCACGGGAGATCACCGACAAGGCCCGTGCCGAGGCCGCGGCGATGAAGGCCACCGCCGAGCGCGAGGCGGGCAACCTGCGTACCGCCGCCGAGCGGGAGGCCGCCGAGGTCCGGGTGCAGGCCCGCCGCGAGGCCGACACGCTGCGCGCCGACGCCGACCGCGAGACCAAGCAGCTGCGGACGGTCACGGCACACGAGGTGGCGGAGCTGAAGTCGACCGTCGAGCGGGAGGTCGCCACGCTGCGCGCCACCGCCGAGCGGGAGATCACCCAGCAGCGGGCCAAGGCCGCCCGCGAGGCCGAGGAGAAGCGCGCCGAGGCCACCAAGCTGCTGACCGACGCGCGGGACAAGCGCGACAAGGACCTCCAGGCTCTGGAGCTGCAACTCGCCGAGCGGCGCGAGAAGGCCGAGCGCGAGGAGTCCGAGCGGCACGCCGCCCAGGTGGCGCAGACCCAGAAGATGGTCAGCGAGGCCGAGCAGCGCGCCCGCGCCGCCCAGGAGCGCGCCAAGGAGATCGAGCAGCGCGCCGAGGCCCGTCGGGTCGAGTCGGAGCGCAACGCCGCCGAGACCGTCGACAAGGCCAAGGCGCAGTCCGACAAGATGCTCAACGAGGCCAAGGCCGAGTCGCAGCGCCTGCTCACCGAGGCCCGCACCGAGGCCGAGCTGACCACCCAGGCCGCCCGCCGCGAGGTCGAGGACCTCACCCGGCAGAAGGACGCGGTCACCTCGCAGCTCGGGCAGATGCTCTCCGGGCTCGCCGGCATCGTGCCCGGCGTTCCCGCGTCGTCGCCCGCCGCGGCGACGAAGTCGGAGACGAAGAAGACCGACGGCGCGCAGGAGCGGGTCACCGCGGAGACCGCCGGCTGACGCGAGGGCGTCAGGTCGGGGCATCGACGGCGCGAGGTGACACCGGGTAACCGGTGTGACCTCGCGCCGTGTGCGTCTCACAACCCCTTGGTGTGGCGCCCTCGCCACGGAGTGAAGTAGGTCCCACAAGGGGCGTCCGTATCGCCCCAGCCGCGGGCGATGCGTGTGAGGATGGGGGCATGTCGCACGGCGAGGAACTGTTCGCTCTCGGCGGGGATGTGACCACGGAGCCCAGCTTCGAGTCCGCTCTGCGGGGGTACGAGAAGAAACAGGTTGACCGGTACGTCGCGCGTGCTGAGCACGAGATCGCGGCCCTCGCCGCCGAACGGGAACAGGCCTATACACAGATCCACAAGCTCGCCGGCCAGGTCGAGGTGCTGCAACGGGATCTGACCCAGGTCCGCAAGCAGATGAACGTGGTCGACCGGGCCTCCTTCCGGCACCTGGGCCCCCGGGTCGAGTCGATCCTCACCCTCGCCGAGGAGCAGGCCGAGCAGATCCTGTCCGCGGCCAACGAGGAGATCGACGCCCGCCGGGCCGCCGCCGAGCACATCATCGAGGAAGCCCGCGAGCAGGCCGACCGGGCATTGAAGGACTTCGAGATCGCCCTCGCCGCCCGTCGGCAGGAGGAGGAGCGGCACACCGCCGCCCGTCGCGCGGAGGCGGACGCGACGCTCCGCTCGGCCAAGGACGAGTCGGCGAAGCTGCGCAAGGCGGCCCAGGACGAGCTGACCAAGGCTCAGCAGGAGGCCACCCAGCTCCGGGACACCGCCAAGGAGATCCACACCCGGGCCCAGCAGGAGGCCACCAAGCTGCGCGAGGAGGCCCGCGAGGCGCTGGCCACCGCCCGCCAGGAGGCGGCGGAGCTGCGCGAGGCGGCGAAGGAAGTGCACGTCAAGGCGCAGCAGGAGGCCAAGCGGCTCACCGACACCGCGACCGAGGCGGGCCGGGCGACCCACGCCAAGGCCCAGCAGGAGGCCAAGCAGATCATCGACGACGCGTCGATGGCCGGCCGGGCCACCCGGGCCAAGGCCCAGCAGGAGGCGGAGCGGATCACCACGCAGGCCACCGAGGCGGCCAAGCGCAGCCGGGCGGAGACCGAGGCGTACGTGCAGCGCATGCGCAGCGAGACCGAGGCGTACGTGCAGCAGTCCCGGGCGCAGACGCAGCAGGAGCTCGGCGCCTGGCGGGCCGGCGTGGAGCAGGAGGTCAACTCCCGGCGGGAGGCGGCCGATCGGGAGCTGGCCCAGCAACGGTCCACCGCCGAGCAGGAGTTCGCCAAGCGCCGCGACGAACTCGACAAGCAGCACGAGTCCCGCCAGCAGGAGCTGGAGTCGGGCTGGACCGCGCGCCGCGACGAGCTGGAGACCGAGTACACCACCCGCAAGAACGAGATCGAGCAGGGCGCGGACGCGATCCGCCAGGCGGCCGAGACGGACGCGGCGGCCCTGCGCCAGCGCGCCGAGACCGAGGCCGCCGAGATGCTGAGCCGCGCCGAGACCGAGGCGGGCGACAAGCGGCGCAAGGCCGACGAGCACGTCGCGGCCTCGCGCCGCCAGTTCGAGGAGTACGCGGCCACCACCCAGCAGCACCTCGCGACCACGCAGCAGCACCTGGCGGCGACGCAGCAGGAGGCGGCGGCGGGCCGGCAGCAGCTCGCCCAGGTGATGTTGGAGATCGCGCAGGCCCAGCAGCAGCTCGCCGACCTGCGGCAGGAGACCTGGAAGGCCCGGCAGGAGTTCGACGAGACCGAGCGGCAGATGGCCGAGCTGCGGCTGCACAGCATCACCGGCCCGATCGACGGTCCGACGGCACCGACGGCCGGCAGTCGCCCCGACGCGCCGGTCACCGCAACGGCGACCGCGACGGCGGACGGCGGGACCGGTCCAGCCGGCGGCGACGGATCAGACGCGCCGGCCGAGCCCGCGACCGTGGCCGCCGGCGGCGGGAGCGGCCCGGGTGACGGCGCCGGTGTCGCCGGTAGCGATGCGGCCGGCGGCGGTGCGGACGGTAGCGGCGCGGCCGGCGGCGGTGCGGACGGTAGCGGCGCGGCCGGTGGTCTCAAGGCGGCGCCCGCTGACGTTCGGCAACCGGCGACCGCCAACGCCGACGAGGACGGGCAGCCCACCACTCGACCGGTGGCCGAGCCGGTGACCACGGTCGACGGTGGCACGGCCAGCGCCGGGGTGGACGGCGAGCCGACCGTGGCCGCCGTACCCGGGGAGGGCGGCCGGGGCGCCAAGCCAACCAAGATCACCAGTACCGGCGAGAACGGCAAGCGCCCCACCAAGCCGACCACCGACGAGCGCAGCGCCAAGCCCAGCAAGGTCACCATCGAGAAGGACTGACGGCACGCCTCCGACACGACATCGCTGATATCGGGCTGTCCCACTGCCTCGGACACCCCGATATCGGGGATCTCGGGTGGACCATTGCCGTTCCTCGGCAGAGGGTGGGTCGCTGAGCGGCCGGCGACACGAGTGGAGCACCATTGACGGTGTTGTGGACGACAGCGAGCATCGCCACTCTCGTCGCCGTCGCCCGTTCCCACCGCCTGACCGGAGGTCCTGGTGCCGCAGCACGATCCGTCGGCCGAGGGTCCGGACCGCAGCTCCGACCATCCGCCGGCCGGGAGCCCGTCCGCCAGGGACTCCGATGCGAGCACGTCTGCCGAGCGTCCGCAGGCGACCCCCGATGATCCACCGGTGCAGACGCCGCCACCGGTGCCGGTTCCCGCCCCGGGATTCGACCCGGACGAGCCTCCGGCGGTTCCGTCGGGGAAGTTCGGCACGCCGGGGCGTCCGCTGCGGCGCAGCAGTTTCCTCGTCGGCTTCACCGGCGCGCTGGGCGTGCTGCTGGCGTACACCCTCTATCTGGGGATCCGGAATGCCGGCGGCATTCTGGTGCTGGTGGTGATCGCGCTCTTCCTCGCGGTGGGCCTCAACCCGGCGGTCGTGCGCCTGCGCACCTGGGGTGTGCCCCACGGCCTGGCGGTGGCGGTGGTGGCGTTGACCGTGGTGCTGCTGCTCTGCGGCGGCATCGTGGCGCTGGTACCGCCGATCGTGACGCAGTCCGGGCAGTTCATCGACCAGATCCCAAGTCTGCTCGACGAGTTGCGCCGCAATCCCACGGTCAACGACCTGGTGGAGCGGTACGACGTGGTGGAGCGGGTGCAGGGCGCGGCCAACGCCGACACCATCGGCCGGGCGCTCGGCGGGGTGCTCGGTGGTGCCCAACTGATCTTCGGCACGGTGTTCCGGACGCTGACCGTGCTGGTGCTGACCATCTACTTCCTGGCCTACTTCGACAAGCTGCGTTCCCTGGGCTACGCGCTGGTGCCCCGGTCCCGCCGCGAGCGGGCGGCGTTGATCGGCGATGCCATCCTCACCAAGGTGGGCGCGTACATGGTCGGGGCGCTCAGCATCGCGGTGCTGGCCGGTGCGACCACGTTCGTCTTCGCGCTGATCGTCGGGCTGCCGTACCCCTTCGCGCTGGCCGTGGTCGTCGCGGTCACCGACCTGATCCCGCAGATCGGCGCGACTTTGGGCGCGGTGATCGTGAGCCTGGTCGGCTTCGCCGCCGACCTGCCCACCGGGATCGCCTGCGCGGTGTTCTTCCTGGTCTACCAGCAGGTGGAGAACTACCTGATCTACCCGAAGGTGATGCGGCGCTCGGTGGAGGTCAACGAGGTCGCCGCCCTGCTGGCGGCGCTGCTCGGCGTGGCGCTGCTGGGCGTGGTGGGGGCGCTCATCGCCATCCCCACGGTGGCCGCGCTGCAACTGATCCTGCGCGAGGTGGTGCTGCCCCGCCAGGAACGCAACTGAAGCCGCCGGGAGCGCAGCTGAAGCCGCCGGGAGCGGAACCGAGCAGGCTCAGTCGGCCGGGCCGGGGACGGGCGTGTCGGCGAAGGCCGCCACCGTCCGGTCGGCGTACGCGCTGACGTCGCCGGCCTCCATCGGCCCGTCCCAGGTCGTCGGCAGGGGCACCTCGACCGCAGGGTTGACCCGCTTGACGATCTCGTCGAGCACCGTCTCCGCGTCACCCACCCACAGGTGCTTCGCGCCGGGCACCCCGACCACCTCGGCCTGCGGCACCGCCCCGAACCGCTCCCGCGCCTCGGCCGGGCGCAGGTAGTCGTCGAACTCGGGTACCAGCGCCACCAGCGGTCGACCGGAGGTGGCCCAGGTCGTCAGGTCGTCCGGCGTCGAGAAGCGCAGCGGCGGGGAGAGCAGGATCGCGCCGGCCACCGCCGGATCGCAGCCGTACTTGAGGGCCAGGTCGGTGCCGAACGACCAGCCGACCAGCCAGATGTTGGGCAGTTCGGCGAACTCCGCGTACTCGATCGCGGCGGCCACGTCGTACCGCTCGCCCACCGCGCCGTCGAAGGTGCCCTCGCTGGTGCCGCGCACGCTGCTGGTGCCCCGGGTGTTGAACCGCAGCACGGCCAGGTCGGCCAGCGCCGGCAGCCGCCAGGCCGCCTTGCGGAACACGTGGCTGTCCATCATCCCGCCGTGCGTGGGCAGCGGGTGCAGGCAGACCAGGGTGGCCACCGGCGGCCGGTCGGCCGGTAGGGCCAGTTCGCCGACCAACCGCAGCCCGTCGGCGGTGTGCAGCTCGATGTCCTCCCGGCGGCCGGGCAGGATCGACGACGCGCGGATCGCTGTGCTCACCGCCCCAGTCTGTCGCGAAGTCACCACCGCCGCCCACCGAGGCACGAACAGGGTGATCCAGATCGCTCAGCCGTGGCGCGGGGCACCAGGGCGGACCGCTCAGTAGCGGGGCGCGCCCCGGCCGCGCTGCACCGCCGGGCCGCGCCGCTCCCGGGCCCGCCAGCAACCGCTGTGCCAGTGCCGGCGGTCGGTCAGGTCACCCAGGCCGTCGGCCGGCCAGGCCACCAGGTGCGCCACCCCGGGTCGGATCTCCTGGTCACAACCGGGGCAGCGGTACGTCTTGACCGACGCGCCCGCCCCGATCCCGCGTACCTGCCAGGCGCCGTCGGTCCACTGCTGCACCGAGGCGACGCCCTGGCGGACACGGTCGGCGTCCAGGTTGGCGTTCTCGTCCCGGCGAGGGCGGTTGCGACGGGGGCTCACAGTCACCAAGCGTACGGTCACCTCGGGCGGGGTGGTCCTTCGGCCGGCCCCGCCTGAGCCGGGGTCATTTCCAGCTCTCCGGCCGCGTCGGGTCCGCGGTGACCTGTGCCCCCGCCAGCACGGTGGTCGCGTCCGCCTCGGTGAAGATGTGCGCCGGCGGTTCCCCCTGCCAGGGCCAACCGAAGTCGGCGAGGACCATCGTCCGGGGAACGCCGACCAACTCCAGCCTCGTCCCGTTCGCGGTCAGCAGCGCCGGTTTGCCGGCGATGGTCCGGTCCGACGTGGTATAGGTACCCGCCGAGCTCGCGTACCGGTAGTCCACCGTCATGATCTCGGCCTCGGCACGTTTGACGGCGAAACGGGCGGTGATCAGTCGGGGATACGAGGCGATGTCGACCGCGCAGCTGGTGACCCGCGCGCCCTCGGGCAGGGAGGTTAGCCGAAGGGGCCCCGGGCACCGTCGGGCCTTGTTCCAGCGCAGGGCCTCGACCGTCCGCTCGAGCACTGCCGCGTTGCCCTGCGGCATGACGGCACGCGCGTAGAGGCCCTGCGCGGGCTGCCACATCTTGACCAGGCTGCGGGGCATACCGGTCGTCGGTCGGACCGTGCCGTCGAAGTGCTGCGGACCCGCTTCGGTCACGTCGAAGGACACGCCGTCGATCACGACGCTGGCGGGCAGCTCGGCTGTCCTGCTCACGTCGACGCGCACCTCCCCGCCGCCCGGCACAGCGACCCGTATGGTCTCGACGTAGCCCTGAATCACCTCCCAGCCCAGGTAGTGAGCCCGAGCCGGGTCGACGCCGACGTGCAGCACCTCCGGGTCAGCGCTCACCAGCGTCGGATCGGAGGCCGCTCCGGGCACTCCGTCGGCGCGCGGTGGCACTGGCGGAACCACCCTCGGCGTCGCGGTGGTCCAGGGCATACGGCCCGTCAACGCGTCGAAACGCGCCTCCGTCACCCCGACGAAGCCGAGGGCTCCCACCAGGGACAAAGCGGTGCCGGCAGCGACCCGGCGATGCAGTTGACGGCGCCGGCCCCGGGCGCGGGAGACCCGCACCAGCCGGTCGGTGTCCACGCGGCCCTCGGCGCGCTGGCGCAACGTCTGGTTGATCCGCTGATCGAGGTCGGTCACGGTCGGCTCCCGTTCGTCGCCGGTGCGCCGCAGCGCTCCCGCAGGTTGGCGAGCGCCCGCATCGCGTGGGTGCGGACGGTGACCGGCGAGCAGTCCAGGATCTGGGCGATCGTCGCGTCGTCGAGGTCCTCGTAGTAGCGCAGCACCAGCACCGCCCGCTGACGGTCGGGCAGGGCGAGGATCAGCCGCCACATCTCGTCCCGGTCGGCCGTCTCCCCGCCCACGTCGACGCGGAGCGGCCGATCTCCGACGGTGTCGACGACCAACTCCCGATTCGACCGGCGGCGCCACCAGGAGTTGTTGGCGTTGACCAGCATCCGTCGCACGTACACGTCGGGCCGGTCGGCGCGGGAGATCCGCTTCCACTGCACGTACGCCCGGGACAGCACCTCCTGGGTGAGGTCCTCGGCCCGGTGTTCGTCACCGGTCAACAGCCGGGCCAGCCGCATCAGGGCCGGGCCACGACTGCCGACGTACTCCTCGAAGGTCACATCCTCCTAGACGCGGCCGGGACCCTTCGGCGTTGACCCGGTCAGCGGTGCGAGTGGTCGCGGAAGCCGCGACGGGTCTTGCGGCCCAGGTAGCCGGCGGTGACCAGGTGTTCCAGCAGCGGCGCGGGCGCGAAGCCCGGCTCGCGCAGCTCCAGGTACAGCTCCCGCTGGATCGCCAGCGAGACGTCCAGCCCCACCACGTCGAGCAGTTCGAACGGGCCCATCGGGTAGCCGCAGCCCAACTTCATCGCGTGGTCGATGTCGTCGGCCGTCGAGTAGCTGGCCTCCAGCATTCTGACCGCGTCGTTCAGGTACGGGAAGAGCAGCGCGTTGACGATGAACCCGGACCGGTCGCCGCAGACCACACCGGTCTTGCCCAGCGCGGCGCAGACCGCCCGGGCGGTGGCGGTGGTCTCCGGGGAGGTGCGGATGGTCCGGACCACCTCGACCAGCGGCATGACCGGGGCCGGGTTGAAGAAATGCAGGCCCACCACGTCGGCCGGCCGCTGGGTGGCCATCGCCACGTCGATCACGGGCAGCGACGAGGTCGTGGTGGCCAGCACCACGCCCGGCTTGCAGATCTCGTCGAGGCTGGCGAAGAGCGCCTTCTTGACGCTCAACTCCTCGACGACCGCCTCGACCACCAGGTCGACGTCGGCGAGGTGGTCGAGGGTGGCCGTCCAGGTGATCCGGCCGAGCGCCGCGTCCCGGTCGGCTTCGGCGAGCTTGCCCCGGACCACGCCCTTGTTCAGCGACGTCTTCACCGCCTCGCACACCGCCGCCGACTTCTCCGCGCCCCGGGTCACCGAGACGACCTCGTACCCGGCCTTCGCGAACACCTCGATGATCCCGGTCGCCATCGTTCCCGAGCCGACCACGCCGACCTTGGTGATGGCGCGCGCGCCGTCGGCGAGCGCGGCGTCCGTCGCCGGCGGCGTGTTCTCGTCGGGTACGACCTTCGGCGAGCCGGGCCGCTCGTAGGTGTAGAAGCCGCGGCCGGACTTGCGGCCGAGCAGTCCCGCCGTGACCATCTGCTTGAGCAGCGGCACGGGGGCGTGCCGACGGTCCCGCCCACCGCGCCGGTACATCGTGTCCAGGATCTCGTACGCGGTGTCCAGGCCGATCAGGTCCATCAACGCCAGCGGGCCCATCGGCAGACCGCAGCCGAGCTTCATGGCGGCGTCGATGTCCTCCCGGGTCGCGTAGTGCGACTCGACCATCGCGACCGCGTGGTTGAGGTAGCCGAAGAGCAACGCGTTGGCGATGAAGCCGGCCCGGTCGTTGATGGTGACGTCGACCTTGCCGAGCCGGGCGCACAGCGCCTCGACGTCGGCCACCACCTCGGGCGCGGTGACCACCGTGCGGACGACCTCGACCAGCTTCATCACCGGGGCCGGGTTGAAGAAGTGGATGCCGATCACCTGGTTGGGCCGGCTGGTGGCCACGGAGATCTCGGTGACGCTCAGCGACGAGGTGTTGGTGGCGAGGATGGTCTCCGGCTTGCAGACCCGGTCCAGCTCCGCGAAGATCCGCTGCTTGAGGTCCAGGTGCTCGGGCACCGCCTCGATGACCAGGTCCACCGAGTGCAGCGCGTCCAGCCCGACCGCGAAGTGCACCCGCTCGTGCAGCGCGTCCCGGTCCGCCACGGCGAGCTTGCCCTTGGCGACCGCGCGGTCGGTGGAGCCGGCGAGGGTGGCCCGACCGCGCTCCAGCGCCGGCTCGGAGATCTCGACCGCGACGACGTCGATGCCGTTCCGGGCGAAGACCTCGACGATGCCGGCACCCATGGTGCCCAGCCCCACCACACCCACGGTGCTGAACTCGCGCGCCACGACCGGCCTCCCCAGACACTCCGCACGGCCCTGAACGGCCGCTAAGGCTTTGCGCGCGAGTCTGCCACGTGCCGCAGGCTTGTCGAGACGCCGTGGGATATTTCACCCACCGTGCGGCCTATCCGGCCTGCGCGTCGGTCAGTGCCAGCAGCTCCGCCACGAACTCCCCCGGACGCTCGATGTGCGGGCTGTGCCCGCAGCCGGGCAACACCACCTCGCGGTACGTCCCGCCGGCCGCCGCGTACCGCTCCAGCACCGCCCGGGTCTGGCCGACCATCGGCTGCGGCGGGCAGGACTCCGCACCCGGCCAGCCCGGTACGACACCCAGCGAACCCAGGTACGGCAGATCGAACAGCGACGTGTCCGACACGATCACGTCGGCGTCCCCGCGCACCCAGGCGATCTCCGGCTTCTGGGCGACGGCCACCAACTCGTCGGCGATTCGGAACCAGCTCGGGGCGAGCGCGTTGAGGACGCCGCGTTCCCCCGGCGCGGTACCCGGCCAGTTCGCGGAGGGCACCGCCGTACCCGGATAGTTGTCGTCGCCGGTCGCCGTGGACAGCACGCTGTCCAGCAGCAGTTCCTCGTCGACGCCCAGCGAGGCCGGATCGGCCACGTACGCGGCACGCAGCACAGCGCGCGGGCTGGCCGGCGCGTCGGCGCCCCGGTCGCCCTCGACGAGCCGCGCGACGAAGTCCCGGTTGGCCGTGCCGGCGCCGGTACCGGCGAAGTCGGGCGTGGTCGGCGTGCCGACGAGGTCGCGCGTGCCACCGAAGCCGTACGGCGACACCGGCGCGGACAGCAGCAGCGCGCCCACCCGGTGGGGATGGTCGACCAGCAGCCGCATGGCCACTCCCCCGCCGAGGGAGTGCCCGACCACGACCGGTCGGACCGCACCACCGGCGTCGGCACTGCCGCTGGCGTCGACGCTGCCGCTGGCGTCGGCACTGCCGCTCGTGCCGGCCGGGAACAGCGTCGGGTCGTCCAGCAGGGCGGCGACGTCGTCGGCGAAGTCCCGCAGGCCCCGGGTGGCGTCCACCGCGGCGGTCGCCGAGTCGCCGAACCCGCGCAGGTCGGGCGCGACGACCCGCAGCGTCGGTGGCAGTCGCCGGATCAACGGCTCCCAGAACAGCGAGGAGGAGCAGTTGCCGTGGACCAGCAGCACCGGGGTACCGTCCGGCGGGCCGCCCACCCGTACCGCCTGGCGTATGCCGTTCGCCGTCACGATCCGCTGCTCGGTCTCCATCCGCGGCATGCTGCCACGCCGGTCCACGCCGGTCCAGGTGTCGGACGGCCACCCGCCGGCACCGCCGGAGTGTGGTCGACCGCCAGGATCGCCCCGGTGGAGTCAGCGGCGGGCGCCGGGTGGTGTGGCCAGCGGCAGCGGCAGCGTCGGTCGGACGTCTCGCCGGGACACCCCGAAGCTGAGCCCGACCGGATCCGTGTGGGCCACCCCCGGATCGAACAGGCGCAGCTCGGTACGGCCGAGCCGGATCACGTCACCGTCGCTCAGGCGTTCCACCTCGGTGATCCGGCGGTCGTTGAGCCAGGTGCCGTTGGTCGAACCCAGGTCGCGCAGCGACGCGCCCTCGGGGGCCAGCCACACCTCGGCGTGCCGGCGACTCAGATGCGGGTCGTTGATCACCACGTCGCCGGTCGGCGCCCGACCGATCACCTGTGGCTCGCCCCGCAGCCGAAAGCTCGCTCCGCGCATCGGCCCACCGGCGACCGTCAACAACGGCATCAGTTCCGGATGTTCCTCCATGGACAGTCAGCCCTCCACCCCACACCGTTACTCCGCGCGTCAGCTTGCCATCAGACAGTAATCGTCAATACCGACCAGCCGGTCAGCTCCTCGTCACCTCCCGGCCACCCGGCGTTCGACGATTCGGCCGGCCGCCCCCTGACATCCGGCACCTGACCTGCACTGATCAACGAGCGGGCCGACGGACCCGACGCCCACCCCGGCGACCCGAAATCGTGGCCTACCGGTGAGTAATGTTCGGGTCTAGACTTCCGCCATGACGGCTGTGCATGTCCCCGGCACCCCCCTCATCAAGGCGCACGAGCTGGTCTCCACCAGTCCGGCCACCGGCGTCGAGGCCGGCCGCCTGCCGGTCGCCACCGACGCGGACGTACGACAGGCCGTCGAGCGGGCCCGTGCCGCCGGCGAGTGGTGGGCCGGTCTGGGCTTCGTCGGCCGTCGCCAACGGCTGCTGCGCTGGCGCGCGCTGCTCGCCCAACGCGTCGAGCAGCTCGCCGAGTTGATGCACGTCGAGGGCGGCAAACCGGTCGCCGACGGCATCGTCGAGATCGCCAGCGCGCTCGAACACATCGACTGGGCCGCCCGCAACGCGCGCCGGGTGCTCGGCCCGCGCCGAGTGCGGTCCCGGCTCGTCCTCGCCGAGTTCTCCGCGCACCTGGAATACCAGCCGCACGGCGTGGTGGGTGTGATCGGGCCGTGGAACTACCCGGTCCTCACCCCGATCGGCTCCGCCGCGTACGCCCTGGCCGCCGGCAACGCCGTCGTGCTCAAGCCCAGCGAGTACACGCCCGTCGTCGGTCAGTGGCTGGTGGACACGTTCGCGGAGGTGGTGCCGGAGCAGCCGGTGTTCACCGCCGTACACGGGCTCGGCGACGTCGGTGCCGCGCTGTGCCGCTCCGGGGTCGACAAGGTGGCCTTCACCGGCTCCACCGCGACCGCCCGCAAGGTGATGGCCGCCTGCGCCGAGACGCTGACGCCCGTGCTGATCGAGGGCGGCGGCAAGGACGCCATGATCGTCGACAGCGACGCCAACCTGGACGCCGCCGCCGAGGCGTGCGTCTGGGGCGCGATGACCAACGCCGGCCAGACCTGCATCGGCATCGAGCGCGTCTACGCCGTCGAGCCGGTCTTCGACGCCTTCGTCGACAAGGTGGTGGCCCGCGCCGGCCGGCTGACCGTCGGGCCGGAGGGCGCCGACATCGGCCCGATCACCATGCCCGGCCAGATCGACGTGATCCGCCGCCACATCGAGGCCGCGGTCAGCTCCGGCGGTCGCGCCGTGCTCGGCGGCCCGGACGCGGTGCAGCCACCGTACGTACATCCGACCGTGCTCGTGGACGTACCGGAAGAATCGGCCGCCGTCCGCGAGGAGACCTTCGGCCCGACGGTGACCATCGGCCGGGTCCGCGACGCCGACGAGGCCGTCGCCCGCGCCAACGCCCTGTCGTACGGCCTGGGGGGTTCGGTCTTCGGCCGCCGACGTGCCGTGTCGATCGCGCGGCGCCTGCGCTCCGGTATGGCCTCGGTCAACTCCACGCTGACCTTCGCCGGCATGTCCACCCTGCCGTTCGGCGGCGTGGGCGACTCCGGCTTCGGGCGGATCCACGGCGCGGACGGCCTCCGCGAGTTCGGGCGTGCCAAGGCCATCACGCGACGTCGGGCGCGGTCGCTGCTGCCGTCGATGACCTTCGAACGCAGCCCGGCCGACGTGGCACGCCTCGTCAAGGCCATCAAGGTGATGTACGGCAGATGAGTGTCGGATAGCCGATCTGCGCCCGGATCGGTGTATCCACATGTTTAGCAGTTGTACGCGCGGCGGTACATTGCGTTAAATGGGCCCCAATCGATTGCGCCACCGCCTTGTCGACAGTGACCAGTCGTGGAGCGCTCGGCAGCGGCGCCGTCGTTCGGAATGGCTGGCGCGCACCTTTCCCGACATCGCCGACATGCACGTCGTCGACCTCGGTGGCCGGCTCGGCACCTGGCAGCGCGCCAGCGTCCGGCCGGCCCGCGTCACGGTGGTCAACCTGGAACAACCGCCCGCTGCAGTACCCGAGTGGGCCCATGTCGAGCAGGCCGACGCCTGCGACCTGCCACCCCAGGTCACCAAGGGCGCCTTCGACCTGGTCTTCTCGAACTCGGTGCTGGAGCACGTCGGCGGGCACGAGCGACGGCTGCGGTTCGCCGCCGCGGCCCGGTCGCTGGCCGACCGGCACTGGGTGCAGACGCCCTACCGTTACTTCCCCATCGAGCCGCACTGGATCGCGCCCGGGATGCAGTTCCTGCCGATCCGGATGCGCACGGCGCTCGCCCGCCGTTGGCCCCTCGGCCACAAACCGACCCGCAGCCACGAGGCCGCCATCCACCAGGTGCTCTGGACCGAACTGCTGGACCGTTCGCAGATGCGCCACTACTTCCCCGACTCGACGATGCTCGTCGAGCGGGTCTTCGGCCTGCCGAAGTCGTTGATCGCGGTACGGACCGGGCGGTGAGCCGGGGTCAGAAGAGGGTCAGCTCGTCCTTCTCGATCCCCCGCAACCGGTCGTAGTTGACCACCACGCACCGGATGCCCCGATCGGCGGCGAGCACCCGGGCCTGCGGCTTGATCTCCTGCGCGGCGAACACACCGGTTACCGGGCTGAGGAGCGGGTCACGGTTCATGAGTTCGAGGTAGCGGGTCAACTGCTCCACGCCGTCGATCTCGCCACGCCGCTTGATCTCGACGGCGACGGCGGCGGAGTTCGCGTCCCGGCACAGCAGGTCCACCGGGCCGATCGCCGTCATGTACTCGCGGCGGACCAAGGTGAACCCCTCACCCAGCACGGTCGGGTTGGCGGCCAGCAACTCCTGCAGGTGTGCCTCCACCCCGTCCTTGCGCAGGCCGGGATCCACACCCAACTCGTACGAGGTGTCCTGGAAGACCTCCTCCAGGGTGATCCGCAGCTCCTCGCCGGCCTTGTTGACCACCCGCCACACGCCGGGGGCCTCCTCCAGCCGGCACGGCGGACTCATCCAGTTCAGCGGCTTGTACGCCCGGTCGTCGGCGTGAATCGACACCGACCCGTCCGCCTTCACCATCAACAGCCGGGTCGCCGGCGGCAGGTGAGCCGAGAGCCGTCCGACGTAGTCCACCGAGCACTTCGCAATGACCAACCGCACCCGACGAGGGTAGCCGAGCAGCCCGCAACCGCCACCGAGCGGCACTGGCGCGTCGGTGCGATGCTGAGACCGTGTTCGAAGTACTCACCGGCACCGGCCTCGCCGCCTCGGCAGGGCTGAACGCCTACATACCCCTGCTCGTCCTCGGCCTGCTCGGCCGCTACACCAACCTGATCGACCTGCCCAACGGCTGGACCTGGCTCGGCAACGGCTGGGTCATCCTCATCCTGGCCGTCCTGCTCGCCGTCGAGATGGTGGCGGACAAGGTGCCGGTGGTCGACCACATCAACGACGTGGTGCAGACCGTCGTCCGACCCACGGCCGGTGGCCTCGCCTTCGGGGCCGGCTCGTCGTCGGAGACCGTGACCGTCAGCGACCCGGGGAGCTTCTTCACCTCGCACCAGTGGGTGCCCGTGGCCACGGGCGTGCTGCTCGCCTTCGGCGTACACCTGCTGAAGTCCGCCGCGCGGCCGGTCGTCAACGCCACCACCGCCGGGTTCGGCGCCCCGGTCGCCAGCACCGCCGAGGACGCGACGAGCGTAGTCATGTCCCTGGTCGCGGTCATCCTGCCGGTGCTCGTACTCGCCTTCCTGGTGGGCCTGGTCGTCTTCGTCTACTGGTTCCTCCGTCGACGCTCCGAACGCCGCCGGGAACGCGAGGCGGCCCGCGCCGCCGGCTTCCGCGTCTGACCTGCTTTTCTGTGCAGACGGCGATGGCCGGCACCCCGTGGTGGGGTGCCGGCCATCGGTGTGTTCGTCAGCTGTTCCAGTACTGGGCGACCAGGTCGGTGGCCTGCTGCTCCCACTGGGCGTACGCGTCGGGGTACGCGGAAACCTGCACGGTCTGCGCGGCGTCGGTCAGCGGCATGTCCTGCCAGCCGTCAACCTGCTTGAGGCCCTTGAGGAACGCGGTGGTGGAGTACTCGGGGTTGGTGATCTGCTCCGGGGTGCCCCAACCGCTGGACGGGCGCTGCTGGAACAGGCCAAGGGAGTCGTGATCGTTCATATCGCCGAGGTGGCCCAGGTTCTCCAACTTCGACTCCTGCAGGCTCGTCGCGATCGAGATGACCGCCGCCCGCTCCGGCAGACCCGCCTTCTTCGTGGCCGCGATGATGGCCTTGACGTTGGCGGTCTGCTCACCGTTGAGGGTGATGTGCGACTGGTCGCCCTGCGGCTTCGGAGCGGTGCTCTGCACGGCAACAGCGGCGGGCTTGGCGTCGACGGCCGGGGTGGCGGCGTGGGCGGCGATGGGGCCGGCGAAGACGCCACCGGCGAACGCGAGACCAGCAACAGACAGCATGCTCTTACGGAAGATCGTGTTCATCAGGGGTTGCTCCTTCGGGGGTAGGAAACACCCACGCGTTTCAGGGGGATGCGCGGGTGTTCAGCACCTCGTCCGGGCGCTTGCACAAAGTCTTTGAGGGGGGCGGCGGCCGGCGAGCCGGAGGGGCTCGGGCGCCGCGGACCGGGTTCAACGACCCGATGGCCGGGGTCATTCCCGGGGGCCGGGCGGCCTGCGGGCGGTTGCTCGTGGCGGCCGGTCCGGGTGTAACGACCCGACGGCCGGGGCCATTCCCGCAGGCAGGCGGCCCGGTGGGCTCGTCGCGCCGGGGCCGGGTGCAACGACCGGCGGCCCGGGGTCATTCCCCGGGGTTCGGTGACCGCCTGGTGAGGCGGTGCTCGTGCGGCCAGGCCCGGGTCCGGGTCCGGGTGGCGGTGCGGGGTCACTCCCCGGGGTCCTTTGCTCTGCTTCAACCCGCGCAACACCCGGTGTCCGGATATCGGACGCTAGCTGGTGCGTCCGTTGAAGCAGAGCAAAGGACCACGACGCCAACAGGCACGCCCCGCGGATGGGCATCGACCCCCGACCCGCGATGATCACGCGCCCACCCGCTCACCCCACATGACCCATCACCGGACACAGCGCCCAACCGGGCCGTCGGCGGCGGTCTGCGGGGTGCGTCCGAGCGGTGATCCACACGAGATCGCCGAAGTCGCGGTATCCGAGGCCGGTTGACACCCCCAGATCGGCGAAGTCGAGTCGATCACGCCGAGCGCGGCGCCACAAATGCCTAATATCGGGGCAAGACACTAGAGGAGGTCGACGTGACCGCTGCGTTGGAGATGCCCCGGGTGCAGGAGTGCGTGGTGGCCGCGTGCGCGTACAACCAGGGCGGTGACTGCCACGCCTTCGCGATCACCATCGGCAGCCTGGACCACGCGCACTGCCACACCTTCGTCGAGTCGCCCGTGCGGGGCGGGGTGGACGGCCTCACCGCGCAGGTGGGCGCCTGCCAGCGTGCCGACTGCCGGCACAACGAACAGTTGGAGTGCCACGCCTCCTCGATCAAGGTCGGGCCGGACAACGACCTGGCCGACTGCATGACGTACGCCGGTCGCTGACCCCGGCGACCACCCGTTCAGGGCAGGTCGTTGGCCTGCCGGATGACCGTCACCAGGTCGTCGATGATCCCGGTGAGGGCGAAGTCCTTCGGGGTGAAGACCCGGGCCACCCCACCGGCGAGCAGGGTGTCGGCGTCACCGGCGGGGATGATGCCGCCCACCACCACGGGCAGGTCCGCGCGGCCGGCGGCCCGCAGCCCGTCGAGCACCGCGGGCACGGCCGCCAGGTGCGAGCCGGACAGCACCGACAGCCCGACCAGGTCGACGTCCTCCTCGACGGCGGCGGCCACGATCTGCCCGGCGGTCAGCCGGATGCCCTGGTAGACGACCTCGAAGCCGGCGTCGCGGGCGCGTACGGCGATCTGCTCGGCGCCGTTGGAGTGGCCGTCCAGGCCGGGCTTGCCGACGAGCAACCGCAGCCGTCCGCTGCCCAGCTCGCGGGCGGTGGCGGCGACCCGTTCGCGTACCGCCGCGAGACCCGCGTCGCCGCCGCTGCCGGTGGCGCCGGACAAGCCGGTCGGCGCCCGGTACTCACCGAAGACCTGGCGCAACGCGCCCGCCCACTCCCCGGTGGTCACCCCGACCCGCACACAATCCAGGGTCGCCGGCATCAGGTTGGCGGTGGTCGCGGCGTCCGCGCGGAGCCGGGCCAGTGCCGCGTCGACCGCCACGTCGTCCCGCCCGGCACGCCATTCGCGTACGGCGGCGACGGCGGCCGCCTCGACCATGGGATCGACCTGTTCGACGGCCTCGGCGCCCGCCGCCGTCAGCGGGGACGGTTCGGTCTCGGCGAAGCGGTTGACGCCGACCACCACGTCGACGCCGGACTCCATCCTGCGTCGGCGCTCGGCCAACGAGGCGACAAGCGCGCTCTTGAGATAGCCGGTCTCCACGGCGGCCACCACGCCGCCCATCTCCAGCACGGCGTCCAACTCGACCCGCGCCCCGGTGACGATCTCGTCGACGAGCGAGGTCATGACGTGCGAGCCGGCGAAGAGGTCCGGGTATTCGAGCAGGTCCGACTCGTACGCCAGGACCTGCTGCATGCGCAGCGACCACTGCTGGTCCCAGGGACGGGGTAGACCGAGCGCCTCGTTCCAGGCGGGCAGTTGCACGGCCCGGGCGCGGGCGTCGCGGGACATGGTGACGCCGAGCATCTCCAGCACGATGCGCTGGATGTTGTTCTCCGGCTGCGCCTCGGTGAGGCCGAGCGAGTTGACCTGTACGCCGTAGCGGAACCGCCGTTGCCGGGCCTCGCGCACGCCGTACCGGTCCCGCGTGATCTCGTCCCACAGCACGCCGAACGCGCGCATCTTGGCGATCTCCTCGACGAAACGCACGCTCGCGTTGACGAAGAACGAGACGCGCTGCACCACGTCGCCGATCCGCTCGACGGGCACCTGACCGGAGTCACGGACCGCGTCCAGGACGGCGACGGCGGTGGCCAGCGCGAAGCCGACCTCCTGCACGGGCGTCGCGCCGGCTTCCTGGAGGTGGTACGAGCAGATGTTGACCGGGTTCCACCTCGGCATCGTGCTCAGGGTGTGCGCGATGACGTCCGCGGTCAGCCGCAGCGAGGCCGCCGGCGGGAAGATGTACGTCCCCCGCGACAGGTACTCCTTGATGATGTCGTTCTGGGTGGTGCCGGAGAGCAGGTCGGCGGTCGATCCCTGTTCTGCCGCCACGGTGCCGTAGAGGGCGAGCAGCCACATCGCCGGTGCGTTGATGGTCATCGAGGTGTTCATCTCGGCGAGCGGGATGCCGTCGAACAGCGCCCGCATGTCACCCAGGTGGGCCACCGGCACGCCGACCCGCCCGACCTCACCGGCGGCCAACTCGTGGTCGGGGTCGTACCCGGTCTGGGTGGGCAGGTCGAAGGCGACCGACAGGCCGGTCTGCCCCTTGCCGAGGTTGCGGCGGAAGAGCGCGTTGGTGGCGGCGGCCGACGAGTGGCCGGCGTACGTGCGCATGACCCACGGGCGATCTCGCTCGGGCAGCCGGCTCGACGTCTCATCCATGGCCGGAGTCTAAGTTACCGTTCAGTAGAAAGGGTTGTGGAAAACCACACAGGTCCATGTCGGGGACGCCCGGATGCGAAGCGCCCGCGGTGGCGCGGACCGCCACACCCCGGGCACCCGCCGCTTGCCGCCAGGACGCACACTTGACGTCATGGATGATGAGCTGGCCATCTCCGTCCGTGGGCTGCGCAAGGCGTACGGCGACAACGTGGCCGTGGCGGGTGTGGATCTCGACGTCCACCGGGGCGAGGTGTTCGCGTTGCTCGGCCCGAACGGCGCGGGCAAGACCACCACGGTGGAGATCCTGGAGGGCTACCGGCACCGGGACGCCGGCGAGGTGGCCGTGCTCGGCGCGGACCCGGCCCGCCCGGACGCCGACTGGCGCTCGCGGGTCGGCATCGTGTTGCAGGGCACCGGCGAGTTCGACGAGCTGACCGTGGCCGAGGTGGTCCGACACTTCTCCGGCTTCTACCCGGACGCGGACGACCCCGCCAAGGTGATCGAGCGGGTCGGGCTGGCCGCGAAGGCCAAGGCCCGTACCCACACCCTCTCCGGTGGGCAGAAGCGCCGCCTCGACGTGGCGCTGGGCATCATCGGCCGTCCCGAACTGCTCTTCCTCGACGAGCCGACCACCGGCTTCGACCCGGAGGCCCGCCGCGAGTTCTGGGAGCTGATCCGCGACCTGGCGGCCGCCGGCACCACGATCCTGCTCACCACCCACTACCTGGACGAGGCGGAGGCGCTCGCCGACCGGGTCGGCGTGATCGCCGGCGGCCAACTGGTCGAGGTGGCCACGCCGGACCGGCTGGGCAACCGGCAGGAGGCCCTGGCGACGGTCTCGTGGCGTACCCCGGAAGGGGCTTGGGAGAGCGCGCAGAGCGCGACGCCGACGGCCCTGGTGGCCGACCTGGCCGCGCGCTACGGCGGCGAGGTCCCCGGGCTCACGGTGACCCGGCCGACCCTGGAGGACGTCTACCTCACGATGATCGGACACGCGCGATGACGACCACGACGAAGCCGGCGACGCCGGTCGCCGCGACCCCGGGCCGGCGGCCGGGCGCGGGCGCGCTCGCCCTACGCCAGGGCCGCCTGGAGATCACCCAGTTCCTGCGCAGCCGGGAGTCCGTGGTCTTCACGATGGGCTTCCCCATCATCATGATCCTGATCTTCGCGTCGATTTTCGACGGGGCGATCGGCGGCGGGGTCAAGTTCACCCAGTACTTCATCACCGGCATGATCGCGACCGGCCTGATGACGGTGAGCTTCCAGAACCTGGGCATCTGGATCCCGGTCGAGCGGGACCGGGGAATGCTCAAGCGCTACCGGGGCACACCGATGCCGAAATGGGTCTGGTTCGCCGGCAAAGTGATCATGGTGGTGGCGATCGGCATCGCCGAGACGGCCGTGCTGCTGGCCTTCGCGGTGGCGCTGTTCGACCTGGACCTGCCCGGCACTGCCGCGAAGTGGATCACCTTCGGCTGGGTGTCCGTGCTCGGGGTGACCGCGTGCACCCTGTCCGGCATCGCCATCTCGTCGTTGGCCCGCACCGCCCGCAGCGGTTCGGCCGTGGTCACCCCGGTCTCCCTGGTGCTCCAGTTCATCTCCGGGGTGTTCTTCGTCTTCACCGAGCTGCCCACGTGGATGCAGCAGGTGGCGGCACTGTTCCCGCTCAAGTGGATGTGCCAGGGACTGCGGGCGGTCTTCCTGCCGGAGAGCTTCGGGGCGCAGGAGCCGGGCGGCTCGTTCGAGCTGGGCCGGGTGGCGCTGGTGCTGGCCCTGTGGTGCGTGATCGGCCTGGTCCTCTGCCTGACCACCTTCCGCTGGACCACCAAGCGCGACGGCTGAGCGGACGACCGGGGCGGGCAGCCCGCCCCGGTCGCCGTCACCACTCAGTACGTGTAGAAGCCCTTGCCAGTCTTGCGGCCCAGGTCACCGGCGGTGACCATGCGCTGGAGCAGCTCCGGCGGGAAGAACTTCTCGTCGGCCGTGTCGGTGTAGATGTTCTTCGAGGCGTGCAGCAGCACGTCCACCCCGGTCAGGTCGGTGGTGGCCAGCGGACCCATGGCGTGCCCGAAGCCGAGCCGGCAGGCGGTGTCCAGGTCCTCGGCGGACACCACGCCGGACTCGACCAGCTTGACCGCCTCCATCACCAGGGCGGAGATCAGCCGGGTGGTGACGAAGCCGGCGATGTCCCGGTTGACCACGACCACGGTCTTGCCGATCTCCTCGGCGAAGGTCCGTGCGGTGTCCAGCGTGGCGTCGCTGGTCTTGTAACCACGGACCAGCTCGCAGAGCTGCATCATCGGCACCGGGGAGAAGAAGTGGGTGCCGACGACCGCCTCCGGCCGCTCGGTGACCGCCGCGATCTGGGTGACCGGAATGGCCGAGGTGTTCGTGGCGAGCACCGCGTCGGACCTGCAGATCTTGTCCAGGGCCCGGAACACCTCGTGCTTGATCTCCAGCCGTTCGAAGACCGCCTCGACCACGATGTCCGCGTCCGCCGCGGCCTCCAGGTCGGTGGTCGGCGTGATCCGGGCGAGGGTCGCCTCGACCTCGGACGCCTCGATCTTGCCCTTCTCGGCGAACTTCTCCAGCGACTTCCGGATGCCGCCAAGTCCCCGGGTGGTGGCCGCGTCGTCCAGGTCGCGCAGCGTCACCTGCCAGCCCGCCTGCGCCGCTACCTGGGCGATGCCGGAGCCCATCAGCCCGGCTCCGACGACCGCGAGTCGACCCGCCATCTGCTTCTCCCTCGCTGCGATTGAGTGCCTGCCTGCACCCTAGGGGTCTGTATGAAACAGACCCTAGCCGCGAGACTGAACGATGGCTAAGTCGGTGGTCAGATCTCCAGTGCCGGCTCCTCGGGCGCGGTCCCCCGCTCCACCGCCACACCGAGCGCGCGCAGGTCGGCCACGAAGTCCGGGTATCCCCGGTCGACGTGGTGCACGTGCGACACCTCGGTGGGTCCGTCCGCGCAGAGCGCGGCGATGATCAGCCCCGCCCCGGCACGGATGTCGGTGGCCCGTACCGGCGCCCCGGACAGCCGCTCCCGCCCCCGGACCACGGCGTGGTGCCCGTCGGTCTTGATGTCCGCTCCGAGCCGCATCATCTCGTTGGCGAACATGAACCGGCCGTCGAAGATGTTCTCCGTGATCAGGGACGCGCCGTCGCTCACCGACGCCAGCCCGATCGCCATCGGCAGCAGGTCGGTGGCGAAACCGGGGTACGGCAGGGTCACCACGTCCACCGCGCGGGGCCGGTCGTCCATGCGTACCCGGAAGCCGTCTCCCCGCGTCTCGACCAGGCCGCCGGCCGCGACCACCTTGTCCAGCGCGACCTCCAGGTAGGCCGGGTCCAGCCCGGTCACCGTCACGTCGCCGCGGGTCATCGCGGCGCCGAACGCCCAGGTGCCGGCGACGATCCGGTCCCCCACGGTGGCGTGCCGCACCGGTCGCAGCCCGGCCACGCCGGTGATCCGCAGGGTGGACGTGCCGGCGCCGGAGATCCGCGCGCCCATCTGGTTGAGCATCGTGCAGATGTCGACGATCTCCGGCTCCCGGGCCGCGTTCTCGATCGTCGTGGCGCCCTGGGCCAGCACCGCCGCCATCACCAGGTTCTCGGTCGCCCCCACGCTGGGGAAGTCCAGCATGATGTCGGCCCCGCGCAGCCCGTGCGGGGCCTCGGCGATGACGAAGCCGTGCTCACCGGAGATCTCCGCGCCCATCCGGGTCAGCCCGGAGATGTGCATGTCCAGGCCACGCGAGCCGATCGCGTCGCCGCCCGGGTGGGCCACCCGCACGTAGCCCCGGCGGGCCAGCAGGGGGCCGAGCACGCAGATCGACGCGCGTAGCCGCCGAACCAGGTCGTAGTCGGCCTCCGCACCTGGCTGCTCGGGTACGTCGATGGTGACCGAGCGGGACCGGGCGACCCCGCCGTGGGCCACCATCGGGTCGACCGGATCGTCCGCGTCGAACCGGACGTCGCAGCCCAGCCGCCGCAGCACCTCCCCCATGATCGCGATGTCGGTGATCCGCGGGACGTTGGTGATCACACTGCGGCCGGGCGCGAGCAGCGCGGCGGCCATCAGCTTCAACGCCGAGTTCTTAGCACCGACGACGTGCACGGTGCCCGCCAGTCGGGCCGCACCGCAGACCCGGATGACGTCGACGTCGTTGACCGCCGGGTCACCGGCGTCGCCCGGACCCACCACCGCCGGCCAGCCGGGTGTCGGGTCCGGCCGAGCGGGGATCGTCAGTTCCGGTATCCGTAGGCTGTGCGTCATGGCCGTCCACCTCACGCGCATCTACACCAAGGCCGGCGACGCCGGCATGACCAGGCTGAGCAACAACGAGCAGGTCCCGAAGACCGATCCACGGATCGCCGCGTACGCGGACGTCGACGAGTGCAATGCGGCGATCGGTGTCGCACTCGCCCTCGGCCAGCTCGACGAGGAGCTGCGGGCCGTCCTGGCGTCGGTGCAGAACGACCTGTTCGACGTCGGCGCCGACCTGTCCACCCCCGTCGAGCCGGAGCCGAAGTATCCGCCGCTGCGGGTGACCGAGGAGTACGTCGAGCGCCTGGAGGGCTGGTGCGACGAGTACAACGCGCGCCTGAGCAAGCTGGACTCCTTCATCCTCCCGGGCGGCACCGCCGGGGCGGCGCTGCTGCACGTGGCGCGGACCATCGCCCGACGAGCCGAGCGGGCGGCGTGGGCGTTGGTCAGCCACGATCCGGACCGGACCAGCCCGCTCCCGGCAAAGTATCTCAACCGGCTCTCCGATCTGCTCTTTATCCTGTCAAGAACGGCAAATCCGGCAGGTGACGTGCTATGGGTCCCAGGCGGCAAGCGCTAAGCCTCGGCTTTCCCGCTCTCGCCGTCGTCACGCGTCCTGGAGGCGGGCACCTCGGCCGCCCGGCCAGCCTTGACCGACTCGGGTCCCAAGAAGTCGGCGTGTCCGAAGCCCTCGGACACCCCGACGTCAAGAAAGCCGAGTCGATCACCCCGAAGGCGAGACTCCGCGAAACCGGTAACGGCAGGTGATCAAAAACCCGGACCGGACCGACGCACCGCGCCGCAGACGGGTTTCCGGGGCAGCCCGCCCGGCGCAGGGATCAAGCCTGACCGCCCGGAGCCGGGTGGGCTGCCCCGGAAACCCCGAAGAGCGACCAGAAACAGACAGAGGCCTCAGGCGGCCGGCCAGTCCTGGGAGGCCAGACGCGGCGAGACCGCCCCCGGAGGGGCGGCCTCGAGCCAGGAAAGGAAACCGGTCACGGTCGACCGCGCCATGGCGATCTCCACCGGTGCATGGTGACTGGTACAGCGGAGGATCACCCAGTCGGCCGGCATGGAGAGCCGTTCCTGCCCCTCGGGCAACCGTCGGCGCTCGACCGCGAGACCCTTGCGGGACAGGACCCGCTTGGGACGGAGCGCGAAGCTGAACATCCGGTACCAGCGCAGTTCGTCACCGGCGAACCGGCCGAAACCCGGGGACCAGCCACGCCCGTCGAGCATGGTGGTCACCCGGACGCTGAGCCGGATGATGCCGCCGCTGCGGGTGACGACGGCCCGCCGGACGAAGAGTACGAGAAGTGCGACGAGGATGACGGCGACGCCGATCCCGATCCCTTCGACGATCTCCATCCCCGGTGTGGCTCAGCGGCTCTGCGCGGAAACCGGGGTAGCGCTCTCGGCCAGCACGGTGACGCCCTGGGCGCTCACCGAGAGGAAGCCGCCGGCCACCTCGTACGCCACCTGCTCGCCACCGGCGAGCTTGATGCGGACCTGGCCGGGCTCGGCGAGCTGGCCGAGCAGCGGCGCGTGACCCGGCAGGACAGCGAGCTCGCCCTCGGTGGTCCGGGCGACGACCATTTCGGCCTCGCCGGACCAGACCTTCTCCTCGACGGCGACGAGCTCGACGTGAAGCTGCTGTGCCACGCTGTCTCCTTGCTGCGGCGACGGATTGCCGAAAGTCTAGTCGTGCCGCTGGACCGCCCCCAACGCGGGTGGCGAGAGCTACGCCACGACTACTTGGTCTTGTTCTGGAATTCCGGGTGCTCGAGCAGGAACGGGTCCAGTTGTTCATTGTGCAGGGCGGTGAAGAAGTCCGAGACGCCTGCCTGGAACTGCTCACCCTTGTATGCCTTGCCATCGAAGACCGGGCCGCCCGGCAACTTGATCATCTGGATGGTGTTGGGCCGGATGTTCTTCAGGGCGAGCCCGAAGTCGACCACGCTGTTGCCCCGACCGTTGAAGATCAGCGACTGGCCGGCCGCACGGAGCACCTTGTCCAGCTTGATCGGGTTGGCCACGACGTCGGCGCTGAACGCCTGGCCGACCATCGCCTTGACGAACTGCTGCTGGTGACGCTGCCGGCCGTAGTCGGCGTCCGGGACACCGTTCTTCGGGTAGCGCTGCCGGACGTAGTCCAGGGCCTGCCATCCCTTGAGGTGGTGGTTGCCCTTCTTGTAGATCGCCTGCGGGCCGATGTAGCCCTCCCCGCGCGGGTTGCCCGGGCGGGGCTTGCCGTCGGGCTGCTTGTGCTCGGACTTCACGTCCCGTTCGACGTACATGTCGACGCCGCCCATCGCGTCGACGATCTTCTGGAAGCCGGTGAAGTTGATGATCGCGCCCGCGTCGAAGCGCTTGATGCCGGTCACCTTCTGCACGGTGCTGGCCAGCAGCTCGAAGCCGCGCGCCGCGTCCGGGTTGCCCCCCTGCACCCGGCTGCCGAACGACATGGCAGCGTTGATCTTCGTCGTCTCGCCGGGGAAGTTGGCCTTCTTGAACGCCGGGATGTCGACGTAGAGGTCGCGCGGCAACGAGAAGAGGTAGGCCCGGTCCATCGACGCCGGAACGTGCAGCACCATGATCGAGTCAGCCAGCGGCGCGGCCGTCGGCGTACGCGGGTCGATGCCGACCAGCAGGAGGTTGAGCGGACCCTTGATGTCGCTCTTCTTCTCCTTGGCGCCCGCCGCCTGGTCACCGAAGAGGTCGGCCTTGCCGACGGCGCCCTCGTAGCGGGCCATCAGCACCTCGGTGCCGACGAGTACGCCGCCGCTGAGCATGGTCAGCACCAGACCGAACACGGTGCAGAGCTTTGCCCAGCGGGGCACGCCCCGCCACATGGACGACTTGCGGCCCTTCTTGCCGGCCTTACCCACGCTCATCTCCGTTCGCTACGCCCACGCAGTGGAGACGGGCTCACGTCGTCGAAAGGTTGCACTCGTCGGCGTTCGTGAAAGGTGAACGCGCCGACCGACCGTATCTCGGCTGCCGCCCGAGCGACGACCACCAGTAACGGACCGCGACGATGGTAAGACGCGAAGATGAACAAAAGACTGCCCCGACATTGCCGGGGCAGTCTTTTGCGGTACGGATTCGATGCGGGCTGTCAGCCCTTCATCAGCTCCTCAGCCTTCTTCTCCAGGTCCTCGAGACCGCCGCACATGAAGAACGCCTGCTCGGGGAAGTGATCGTACTCACCCTCGCTGATCTTCCGGAACGCCTCGATGGTCTCCTTGATCGGGACCGTCGAGCCCGGCACGCCGGTGAACTGCTCCGCCGCGTAGGTGTTCTGCGACAGGAAGCGCTCGATCCGCCGGGCCCGGGCCACGGTGATCTTGTCTTCCTCGGAGAGCTCCTCGATACCGAGGATGGCGATGATGTCCTGCAGGTCCTTGTAGCGCTGCAGGATCCGCTTCACCTCGGTGGCGACCTGGAAGTGCTCCTGGCCGACGAACTCCGGGGCAAGGATCCGGGACGAGGACGCCAGCGGGTCCACGGCCGGGTAGATGCCCTTGTCGGAGATCGACCGCTCCAGGTTGGTGGTCGCGTCCAGGTGGGCGAACGTGGTGGCCGGGGCGGGGTCGGTGTAGTCGTCCGCCGGCACGTAGATCGCCTGCATCGAGGTGATGGCCTGGCCCCGGACGGAGGTGATCCGCTCCTGGAGCTCGCCCATCTCGTCGGCCAGGGTCGGCTGGTAACCCACCGCACTCGGCATCCGGCCGAGCAGGGTGGAGACCTCGGAACCGGCCTGGGTGAAGCGGAAGATGTTGTCGATGAAGAGCAGCACCTCCTGCTTCTTCACGTCCCGGAAGTACTCGGCCATGGTCAGCGCGGAGAGCGCCACCCGGAGCCGGGTGCCCGGCGGCTCGTCCATCTGGCCGTAGACCAGGGCGGTCTTGTCGATGACGCCGGACTCGGTCATCTCGGCGATGAGGTCGTTGCCCTCACGGGTGCGCTCACCCACGCCGGCGAAGACCGAGGTACCACCGAAGTTGCGGGCAACACGGGTGATCATCTCCTGGATGAGCACCGTCTTGCCCACGCCCGCGCCGCCGAACAGGCCGATCTTGCCGCCCTTGACGTACGGGGCGAGGAGGTCGATCACCTTGATGCCGGTCTCCAGCATCTCGGTCTTCGGCTCCAGGTCGGCGAAGGCCGGCGCCTTGCGGTGGATGCCCCACCGGTCGTCGGCGTCGATGGTCTCGCCCTCGGTGAGGTTGAGGCACTCGCCGATCGCGTTGAACACGTGGCCCTTGACCGCGTCGCCCACCGGAACGGTGATCGGCGAGCCGGAGTCACGAACCTCCGCGCCGCGGACCAGGCCGTCGGTCGGCTGCATCGAGATGGCGCGGACCAGGTTGTCACCCAGGTGCTGGGCGACCTCCAGGGTCAGCGTCTTCTCACCGCCGGACAGGCTCACGTCCACGTTGAGGGCGTTGAACAGGGCCGGCATGGCGTCGCGCGGGAACTCGGCGTCGACGACCGGGCCGATGACCCGGACCACGCGACCCGTGGCCGTCTTGGTCTCTACTGGGGCAGTCATCACACTTCACTTCCCGACGCGGCCAGCGCGTTCGCGCCGCCGACGATCTCGCTGATCTCCTGGGTGATCCCGGCCTGGCGGGCCGAGTTCATCTCACGCGTGTACTTCTCGATCATCTCTTCGGCGTTGTCGGTGGCGCTCTTCATCGCCCGCCGCCGCGCCGCCGACTCACTCGCCGCCGACTCGATCAACGCCGCGTAGATCCGCGTGTTGATGTACCGCGGCAGGAGCGCGTCGAGCAGCGCCTCCGCCTCCGGCTCGAACTCGTACGCCGGCAGTAGCCCCTCGGAGCGCGGCCGGTCCTCCACCTGCATCGGGCCGACGATCTTGGTGACCGGCGTCTGCGTCATCAGCGAGTGGAACTCGGTGTAGACGATGTGCAGTTCGTCGACGCCGAGCACCCCGTCCGCACCGGGACCACCGTCGAGGTCGTCCGCGCCGGCGGTGAACGCCTTGATCAGCGTCTCACCCACCGTGCGGGCGTCCTCGAACGACGGCTGCTCGCTGAAGCCCGTCCAGTTCGCCTCGATCGGCCGGTTGCGGAACCGGTAGAACCCGACGCCCTTACGTCCGATGACGTAGAGCACCGGCTCCTTGCCGTCCGCCTTGAGCCGCGCGATCAGTGACTCGGCCATCCTGATCGCGTTGGAGCTGTAACCGCCGGCCAGGCCACGGTCGCTGGTGACCAACAGGACGCCGGCCCGCCGCACCCGCTCGCGCGGGGTGAGCAGCGGGTGGTCGATCCGCGCGTTGGACGCCAGCGCCGTGAGCACGCCGGTGATGGCCTGGGCGTACGGCAGGGACGCCTCCACCCGGGCCTGGGCCTTGGCGATCCGGCTCGTCGCCACGAGCTCCATCGCCTTGGTGATCTTCTTCATCGACTTCGCCGAGCGGATCCGTTGACGAAGAACGCGAACCTGGGCCGCCATCGGATCAGCTCTCGGCCGGGCGGTCGGTCGCGCCGTCGCGGAAGCGGGTCACCGTCTCGCGGTTCTGCTCGCCCTCGAGCGGGGCGGCCGGCGCGTCGTTGATCGTGCGCTCGTCCTCCTTGCCGAGGAAGACCTGCTTGAACTCGCCGATCGCGGTGTCCAGCGTGTTGATGATGTCATCGCCCCACTGGTTGTCGGCGATCGCCGCGAGGACACCCTCGTGCTTGTGTCGCAGGTACTGCAGGAACTCCGCCTCGAAGCGCCGGATCTCGCCGACCGGAACGTCGTCCAGCTTGCCCTCGGTGCCGGCCCAGACGGAGACGACCTCCTCCTGCACCGGGTACGGCGAGTAGTTCGGCTGCTTGAGCAGCTCGACCAGCCGGACACCGCGGTCCAGCTGCGCCCGCGAGGCCTTGTCCAGGTCGGAGGCGAAGGCGGCGAACGCCTCCAGCTCGCGGTACTGGGCCAGGTTCAGCCGCAGCGAACCGGCGACCTTGCGCATCGGCTTCACCTGCGCGGCGCCACCCACCCGGGAGACCGAGGTACCGACGTTGATCGCCGGACGGACGCCCTGGTTGAACAGGTCGGTCTCCAGGAAGATCTGGCCGTCGGTGATCGAGATGACGTTGGTCGGGATGAAGGCCGAGATGTCGTTGGCCTTCGTCTCGATGATCGGCAGACCGGTCATCGAGCCGCCACCCAGCTCGTCGGAGAGCTTCGCGCAGCGCTCCAGCAGGCGGGAGTGCAGGTAGAAGACGTCACCCGGGTACGCCTCACGGCCCGGCGGGCGACGCAGCAGCAGCGACACGGCCCGGTACGCCTCGGCCTGCTTGCTCAGGTCGTCGAAGACGATCAGGACGTGCTTGCCGCCGTACATCCAGTGCTGCCCGATGGACGAGCCGGTGTACGGGGCCAGGTACTTGAAGCCGGCCGGGTCGGACGCCGGCGAGGCGACGATGGTCGTGTACTCCATCGCGCCCGCCTCCTCCAGCTGCCCCTTGATCGAGGCGATGGTGGAGGCCTTCTGGCCGATGGCGACGTAGATGCAGCGGACCTGCTTCTTCGGGTCGCCGCTGCGCCAGTTCTCCCGCTGGTTGAGGATGGCGTCCAGCGCGACGGTGGTCTTGCCGGTCTTGCGGTCACCGATGATCAGCTGACGCTGGCCGCGGCCGATCGGGGTCATCGCGTCGATGGCCTTGATGCCGGTCTGCAGCGGCTCGAACACCGACTGCCGGGCCATCACGTTCGGAGCCTGGAGCTCCAGCTCGCGGTAGCCCTCGTCGGCGATGTCGCCGAGCCCGTCGATCGGCTGGCCGAGCGCGTTGACCACGCGGCCGAGGAACGCGTCGCCGACCGGCACGGAGAGCACCCGGTCGGTGCGCTTGACGCGCTGCCCCTCCTCGAGCTTGGCGGAGTCACCCAGGACGACGACGCCGATCTCCCGGACGTCGAGGTTCAGCGCCACGCCGAGCGTGCCGTCCTCGAACTCCAGGAGCTCGTTGGTCTTGGTCGAGGGCAGGCCCTCGACGTGGGCGATGCCGTCACCGGTGTCGGAGACGGTGCCGACCTCCTCGCGGGAGACGTCGGACGAGTAGGAAGAGACGTAGCGCTCCAGCGCGCCGCGGATCTCCTCCGTCGAGATGGTCAGCTCGGCCATCCTCTGCTTCCTTAAAATTCAGGGGCCCGGGATACCTAGTACCAACCGGTCCGAATGGCGTCTGTCAATCCGGGCGCTGCGGCGGCGGAGCCGCCCAATGGTGAGGCGGCGGAACCACCGCATTGCTGGCGGCGAAGCCGTTCAGCGCTTCGCGAGCGCGTTGCGGGTCTCGTTGAGGCGGCGCAGGATAGTGCCGTCGTACAGGTCGGAACCGACCCGGACACTCACACCACCGAGAACGGCGGGGTCGACCGTCTGCTTGACGGAGACCTCTCGACCGTATATCGCGGCGAGGCTCGCACCCAGTCGACGCTCGTCCTCGTCACTCAACGGGGCCGCGACGGTCACGTACGCCACCTGCCGGTCACGCCGGTCGGCGGCCAACTCGACCAGCCGGGTGAGCGCTCCGCCGACGGAACGTCCGCCGAATCCGGCGAGCGCCGCCTCGACGAGGCCGACGGTGACCGGCCGGGCCTTGCCGGCCAGCAGCTCGCGGGCCAGGGTGGCCCGCTGCTCGACCGGGGCGACCGGGTCGGCGAGCGCGTTGCTCAGCGCCGGCTGACCGGACACGACCTGACCGAAGCGGAACAGCTCGTCCTCCACCTCGCCCAGCTCACCGGCGGAGTCGGCGCTGGCCAGCAGCGCCTCCACGCCGAGGCGCTCGGTGCCGTCGAGCAACTCCGACGGTGCCGACCACCGGCCGGAGACCAGCGTGACGAGCAGGTCGAGCGCGTCCGCGCCGATCCGCCCACCCAGCATGTCGCCGAGCAGCGCGCCGCGGTCCTCGCCGGACCGGGCCGGGTCGGAGAGCGCCCGACGCAGCCGCGGCTCACGCCGCAGCAGGGTCGCCACGGAGAGGATGGCGTCGGCGGTGGCGGCCACCGCCGACGGCTCCGCGCCGCGGACGTACGCGTCGAGGCGCTCGGCCGCGACCTTGTACGACTCCCGGCTGGCGGCCTGCATCAGCGGGCCCCCGTGCTCTCGAGACCGCTCAGGAACCGGTCGACGGTGCCCTTGCGCCGCGCCTCGTCGGCCAGCGACTCGCCGACGATCTTGCTGGCCAGGTCCACCGCGATGGTGCCGACCTCCGCGCGCAGCTCGCGCACGATGGTGGCCCGCTCGGCGGCGAGTGCGTCCTTGCCGGCCTGGATGACCCGGTCGGACTCCTCGCGCGCCTTGGCGAGGATGTCCTGCCGGATGCCCTCGGCGTCGGCCCGCGCGTCGTCACGGATCTTCGCGGCGTCGGTCCGCGCCTCGGCGAGCTGGGCGCGGTACTGCTCGAGCAGCTGGTTCGCCTCGGCCTGGGCGGCCTCGGCGCGCTTGATGCCGCCCTCGATCGCGTCGACACGCGCCTGGAACGTCTGCTCCATCCGCGGGAAGACGAACTTCATCAGCACGAAGCAGAGCACGGCGAAGGCGACCGTGCCGACCACGATCTCCTGCCAGATCGGAATGATCGGGTTGTGGTCTGACTCACCACCCTCGGCGGCGAGGAGGAACAACATGGGTGACCTCCCGGTCGGAAGGGGCGGAATCAGCCGGCCCAGATGAAGCCGAAGGCGATGCCGAACAGCGCGAGCGCCTCGATGACGGCGAAGCCGATCCAGACGTACGGCAGGGTCATGCGCGACGACTCGGGCTGCCGGGCGGTCGACTGGATGTAGGCGGCGAAGACCAGGCCAACGCCGATGCCCGGGCCGATGGCCGCGAGGCCGTAGCCGATGGCGGCGGTGCTGCCCTCTACCGCGGCGACGTAATCCATTAGTGGTTCCTCCTGGTTATCACGCGTGACTCTCACGCGGGACGACAACGGTTGGTGCGTAGATCAGTGCTCTTCGGCGAGCGCGCCCTGGATGTAGCTGGCGCTCAGGACGGTGAAGACGTAGGCCTGCAGGACGATGACGAGCGCCTCGAGGAGGGTCAGCGCCACGGTCATCACCCAGGAGACCACCGAGACCGGCGCCAGCCAGGCGTTGGCGTTGAGCATCGCGAAGCCGCCCAGCGTGAAGACCAGCAGGAGCATGTGGCCGGCGAACATGTTCGCGAAGAGACGAACGGCCAGTGAGAACGGCCGGATGATGAAGGTCGAGAACGCCTCGATCGGAATCAGCAGCGGCAGGATGTACCAGGGTGCCGGCGGGATCAGGGCGTGCTTGAAGTACTTGCCGAAGCCGTGGTGCCGGATGCCGATGTAGTTGAACAGCACGTAGCTGATCACGGCGAGGATCGCCGGGAAGGCGATGTGCGAGTTCGGCGAGATCTGGAAGAACGGGATGATCGCGAAGGCGTTCGTCAGCAGCACGAAGCAGAACAGCGTCGTGAAGTACGGGGCGAAACGCACGCCCTGGTGCCCGATCATGTCGACCGAGATGTTGTTGCGCACGAAGCCGTAGATCGACTCGGCGAACCACTGCTTCTTGGTGGGCACCAGCTTCGGGTTCCGGTAGGTCGCCAGGAAGAAGATGATCAAGGCGCCGACCGCGATCCAGACCATCAAGGTGAACTTGGTGAACCACGGCGCGTTCTCCGCGCCCCAGGGCACGATCGCGGGCAGGTAGAAGTCCTCCACACTGGGTGGGAATGCCGCCTGGCCCGCTGCCAGGACGTTCGCCTGTCCGAACACCGCGTCCCTTCCTAAGTAGGCGTGCCGAGTCGGCGGATGACCAGGATGACTCCCCCAGCCATGCCGAGCACGAAGCCGATCCCGGTGGCGACGCCACCGGTGTCGAGCCACTGGTCGACCAGCCAGCCGATGAAACCCCACACGAGCATGCCTCCGATGAGGTAGCTGAGCGCGGTCCAACCCTGACCGGCGCCGGACGGATAGTCGTCCGGTGAACCGGCGGGACGGGGGTTTTGGTCATCAGCCATGACGGGGCGAACGATATCAGCCGGGAAGACGAGGCTGTGCCTCACCCCCCGCACAACCGTCGTTGTGTGGGCTTCTCGTGGGCGCCGTCGTCTGTGGGCACGCTACTCCCCTTCCGCCCGTCGGAAAATGACCGGAGGCCGACACGTTGCCGCGCGTCCGATAGGTGGGACACCCCGGCCGATGACCAGGTCAGCCGGAGCGACGGGCGTGCACCGTGGTCAGCCACCATAGGTGCGCCGCTGTCCACACTGCCACCCCGGCGACGATGCCGAGGCAGAGCGGGATCAACCCCGCCCAACCGGTCGACGCCACGGCCACCAGCACGACACCCAACAGGGTGAACTTCAGCACGTAGAGCCCCAGCCCGAGCGGCAGCAGCAACTGCGGGTTGACCTTGTCGGCCCGCGCCAGCACCACGGTCGTGAGGGTGTAGCTGAAGACCGTCACAGCCACGCCGGCCGCCGCGCCGAGCGCGGCCGGCGTGCCGCCGGTCACCCCGCCCACCACGGCCGCGACCACGGCCAGCGCCGCCGACGCGGCCAGCAGCACCGGCAGGTGCCGCAACCGCCACCGTCCGTCGGCGGCGGGCTCGACCACCCCGGGCTCAGCCACGGGGGTACGCCGGGAAAGCCGCCGCCAACTCGGCCACCTCGGCGCCGATCGCGGTCAGCGCGTCGGCGCCACCGGGTTCACCCGGGTTCGTACGGACCGCGCGGGCGATCAGGGCGGCCACCTGGCGCAGCTCACCCTCGCGCATGCCCTGGGTGGTGACGCTGGGCGTGCCCACCCGGATACCCGAGGCCACCAGCGGCGGCTGCGGGTCGTACGGAATGGCGTTCTTGTTGAGCGTGATCGAGGCGGCGTCGCAGCGGGCCTCGGCCTCCGCGCCGGTCACCCCCAGCTCGCGCAGGTCGATCAGGGCGAGGTGGGTGTCGGTGCCACCGGAGACCGGGCGCATGCCCTCGTCGGCCAGCCCGGCGGCGAGCGCCTGCGCGTTGCGGACCACCTGGGCGGCGTACGTCTGGAACTCGGGCTGGGCCGCCTCGCGCAGCGCGACCGCTTTCGCCGCGACGGCGTGCATCAGCGGGCCGCCCTGGGTGAACGGGAAGACCGCCTTGTCGATCCGCTGGGCCAGCGACTCACGGCAGAGGATCATGCCGCCGCGCGGACCGCGCAGCACCTTGTGGGTGGTGGCGCAGACGACGTCGGCGTACGGCACCGGAGACGGGATGGCCCGCCCGGCCACCAGGCCGATGAAGTGCGCGGCGTCCACCATCAGGTACGCGCCGACCTCGTCGGCGATCTCCCGGAACCGCTTGAAGTCGATCAGCCGGGGGTACGCGGTGGCCCCACAGATGATCAGCTTGGGCCGGTGCGCGCGGGCCAGATCGCGTACCTCGTCGTAGTCGATCAGCTCGGTGTCCGGCCGGACCGGGTAGCCCACCGGGTGGAACCACTTGCCGGAGAAGTTCACCCGGCTGCCGTGGGTGAGGTGCCCGCCGTGCGGCAGGTCCATCGCCAGCACCGTGTCGCCCGGCTGCACCAACGCGGCGTACGCGGCCAGGTTGGCGCTCGCCCCGGAGTGCGGCTGGAGGTTGGCGTGCTCGGCCCCGAACAGCTCCTTGGCCCGGGCGATACCGATCTCCTCGGCCCGGTCCACCTCGGCGCAGCCGCCGTAGTAGCGCCGCCCCGGGTAGCCCTCGGCGTACTTGTTGGTCAACGTCGAGCCGAGCGCGGCCAGCACCGCCGGCGAGGTCAGGTTCTCGCTGGCGATCAGTTGCAGGCCACCCCGCAACCGGTCCAGCTCGCCGAGGACCACCCCGGCGATCTCCGGATCGGTGGCCCTGAGCTGGGCGAAATCCGGCCCCCAGAAGGTGCTCGTCTCGGTCTCCACAGCGAACGAGTCTAGGCGGACGCACACTAAGAGCCGTGAGATGCCTCGTCACCGGTGCCACCGGATACATCGGCGGGCGGCTGACGCCGCTGCTGCTCGCCAACGGGCACACCGTGCGCTGCCTGGCCCGCAAGGCCGTCCGCCTGCGCGACGTGCCGTGGGCGGCGGCGGCCGAGATCGTCGAGGGCGACCTGAGCCGGCCGGAGACGCTGCCCGCCGCGTTCGCCGACGTCGACGTCGCGTACTTCCTGGTGCACTCGCTCGGCCGGGCGGACTTCGAGGCGGCCGACCGGACGGCGGCCACGAACTTCGCGGCGGCGGCCCGCGCGGCCGGCGTACGCCGGATCGTCTACCTCGGTGGTCCGGAGCCGGCGGCCGACGCCGAGGTCCCGTCGCCGCACCTGCGGTCCCGGGCCGAGGTGGGCCGGATCCTGCTGGCCAGCGGCGTACCCACGGCGGTGCTGCGCGCCGCGGTGATCATCGGCTCCGGTTCGGCGTCGTTCGAGATGCTGCGCTACCTGACCGAGCGGCTGCCCGCCATGGTCACGCCGCGGTGGGTCCGCAACCGGATCCAACCGATCGCGGTCCGCGACGTGCTGCGCTACCTGGCCGGTTGCGCCACCCTGCCACCCGACGTCAACCGCGGCTTCGACATCGGCGGACCGGACGTGCTGACCTTCCGCGACATGATGCAGCGCTACGCCCGGGTGGCCGGGTTGCGGCGGCGGGTCATCGTGCCGGTCCGGCCGCTCACGCCGTCGCTCTCGTCGCACTGGGTCGGCCTCATCACCCCGGTGCCGAACAAGATCGCCCGGCCGCTGGTGGAGAGCCTGATCCACGAGGCGGTGGCCCACGAACACGACATCGCCCGGTACGTGCCCGATCCGCCGGGCGGCCTCACCGGCTTCGACGAGGCGGTGCGGCTGGCGCTGGCCAAGGTGCGCGACGCCCAGGTGGAGACGCGCTGGTCCACCGCGAGCGGCCCGGACGCGCCCGCCGAGCCGCTGCCCAGCGACCCGGACTGGTCCGGCGGCACGGTCTACACCGACGTACGCGAACGGACGGTGCACGCCTCACCGGCGGCGCTCTGGCGGGTCATCGAGGGCGTCGGCGGCGAGCACGGCTGGTACTCGTTCCCCCTCGCCTGGTCGGTACGCGGCTGGCTGGACCGACTGGTCGGCGGGGTGGGGCTGCGCCGGGGCCGACGCGACCCGCACCGCCTCCAGGTCGGCGAGGCGCTGGACTTCTGGCGGGTCGAGGAGATCGTTCCGGGTGAGCTGCTGCGGCTGCGCGCCGAGATGCGACTGCCCGGCCGCGCCTGGCTGGAGATGCGGGCGCTGCCGGACGACGACGGCCACAGCCGCTACCAGCAACGCGCCGTCTTCCTCCCCCGCGGCCTCGCCGGCCACGCCTACTGGGGCTCGGTGACCCCGTTCCACGCCGTGATCTTCGGCGGCATGGCCCGCAACATAGCCCGCAACGCCGAACAACCCCCCTAACCCCGGCCCGCGGTCCCCACCCCCTCCGCCGCGCCGATCTTGCACTTTGTGTTGACGATTCACGGCCTTTGCACCCAAAAGTTCCAACAGAAAGTGCAAGATCGACGGGGCGTGGCGTGGGCGTGGGCGTGGCGTGGGGGTGGGGTGGGGTGGGGTGGGGGTCAGTTTGTGGTGCGGGCGCCGGTTGGTTGGAAGGCGGCTCGTTCGCTGGGGGGGACGAAGTCGCGTACCGGCTGGTCGCGTAGGGCCACGCCGAGCACTTGGCCCACCGCGGTCACCATCCGGGCCTGCACGGCCTGACCGACCGCGTCGCGCGGGTCGTCGGGGTTGGCCGCCATCGAGGCGACCACCAACTGCGGGGTGAAGGCCACCACCGTCTCCGTCTCGTACCGCTCGGAACTGCCGGTCTTGCCGGCCACCGGACGGCCCAGCCGGGCTCGCAGGTCAGGAGCCGTGGCACCGTCGCACCGCCCGTACATCGACTGGTCGCCCACCGGACAGCGGGCCGCGTCGGCCGCCGCGCGGGCCACGTCGGTGTCGAGCACCTGCCGGCAGTCCGGCTTGGCGGCATCAACCGGACGACCGGTCGAGTCGTTGATCGAGACCACCGGCAGCGGGGCACACCACGTTCCCTCGGCGGCCACTGTGGCGTACGCCCCGGCCAGGTCCAGCGGGGTCGTCGCGGCGACCCCCAGGGTGAACGGGCCCCAGTCCTTCGCACCGTAGCGGGCCAGCCGCTCGTCGGAGTCGGCGCGCAGCACGATGCCCAGCCGCTCGGCCATCTCCACCACCCGGTCGGCGCCGACCCGCTCGGTGAGCCAGGCGAAGTACGTGTTCACCGACCGGCCGAATCCGGTCCACATCGTGCGGGGGCCGTCCATCGACGACGGGCTGGCGTTCGCCGGGCACCAGCGACCGTCACAGCTACCCGCGCCGGTCGCCGGGAAGCGGGTGAGCAGTTGCGTGGGCGCGGTGAACTCGGTCGACAGCGGCATGCCGGATTCCAGCGCGGCCAGCATGGTGAAGAGCTTGAACGTCGAACCCGCCTGGTACCCGTCGATGGCCCCACCACCGGCCACCAACTGGTTGACCGTGTTCGGGTAGTTCTTCTGCCCGACCGGGTTCTCCTTGACGCTGTAGTTGCGGTTCACCGACATCGCCAGCACCCGGCCGGTGCCGGGCTGGACCACGGCGGTGGGTACCGCCCGCGCCTCGGTGGGCCGGTAGATGCGCAGGATCTGCTCGGTGGTGGCCTGCTGCACGGCCGGGTCCAGCGACGAGACGATGGAGAAGCCGCCCCGACGCAGGGTGCGCTGCCGCTCGTCGGCGCTCGTCCCGAACGCCGACTGGCTGCTCCACCAGCGGGTGAACCAGTCGCAGAAGAAACCCCAGTCCTGGTGCCCGTCGGGCACGCCCGTGCAGTCGTTCGGCGTCTCGCTGGGCCGCAACTGCAACGGCTCGGCCCGCGCCGCCGCCGCCGCGTCGGCGGGAACCTGGCCCGTCTCGACCAGGCGTTCCAGCACGTACGTCCGCCGGCGCAGGGCGCTGTCGGCGTCCCCGTTGATCGGGTCGTCGCTGTCCGGCGACCGGACCAGACCGGCCAGCAGCGCGGCCTGGGACAGGGTCAACTCCGCCGGCGAGACGGAGAAGTAGCGCTTGCTGGCCGCCGCGATCCCGTACGCCCCGGCGCCGAAGTAGGCGATGTTGAGGTACCGGGTGAGGATGTCCTCCTTGCTGAGTTCCCGCTCCAACGCCAGCGCGTACCGCATCTCCTGGAGCTTGCGGGCGGTGGTGACCTCGGTGGCCGCCTGGCGCTGCCGCTCGGTGAGCCGGGGATCGCTGCTGAGCACGTTGCGGACGTACTGCATGGTCAGGGTGGAGGCGCCCTGCCGGGTCCGGCCGTCGCGCTTGTTCACCGTGAGGGCGCGCACCACGCCGCGCAGGTCGACCCCGCTGTGCTGGTAGAACCGGACGTCCTCGGCGGCCAGGATGGCCTGGCGCATCACCGGGGCGACCTCGCGCAGCGGCACGTCCACCCGGTCCTCCTGGTAGAAGGACGTGATCAGGGTGGTGCCGTCGTTGGCGTAGAGGTTGGAGCGCTGCGCGGTGGGCGGCGTCCGAAGCGTGTTGGGCAGCTCCGAGTACGGCGTGGAGAGGGCGCTGAAGCCGATCCCGAAGACCAGGGCGGCGGGTAGGGCGGCCCCGGCCAGCACCAGTCCGGCCAGCACGCCGGCGATCACCACGGTCAGCAGTTTGTCGAGTCGGGCCCGGATCATCAGCTCTCCCCGCAGGAGCCGGTCACACTAGGACCCGTTCAGAATGACCCGGAACACCCCTTTCGCCCCTGGTTTTCCCCAAACCCGGAGGAAACTCGCACGGCGCTCAGGGCAACAGCGCGGCGGCCAGCGGGTGGACCGTCTCCTCGATCTCGTCCGCGACCCGGGTGAAGCACTGGTCGCCCCGCCCCCACGGATCGTCGAGATCGTCGGTGGGCAGCGGCGAGGCGCCCAGCCGGTGGTCGTGCGCCGCCGCCACCAGGGCCACGCCCCGCGCGTACACCGCCTCCGGGGTCGCCTCGGCCGCCGGCAGCGCGGACACGTCCACCGCGCCCAGCAGCCGACCGAACTCGCCCAGCACGAAGGTGCGGGCCGCCGCGTCCGGGCGCAGCGCCACCACGTACTCCTGCTGGTCGGCGGTGGCCGTCAGGACCAGGTCCGCCGCGTCGATGTGGTCCGAGCGCAGCTTGCGCGCCGCGAACCCGTCGACGTCGCCGCCACGGTCGACGACCTGCCGGGCCGCCGGCGGATTCATCTCCTCGCCGGCGTGCCAGCCCCCGGTGCCGGCGCTGTGGCTGTACAGCAGCCCCTCGGCGCCGGCCGTGTCCTGCGCACGCCGCGTCAACCGCTCCCGCACCGCGAGGGCGAGCAGCCGCTCGGCCATCGGGGAGCGGCAGATGTTGCCCATGCAGACGTGCAGGACGGTGAACGGGGGCACTCAGGCCCCCTGGAGGTCGAGGAGGTCCGGTACGACGTCGCGCAGCTTCTCCAACGGGATCGCCCCGGCCCGCAGCAACTGCGGCACCTCGCCGGTCAGGTCCACGATCGTGCTCGGCACCGGATCGGGACAGGGCCCGGCCTCCAGGTAGGCGCGCACCGAGTAGCTGAGCTGGTCGCGCGCCTCCTCGGCGGTCACCGCCGCCGGCTGGCCCGTCTTGTTGGCCGAGGAGACCGCCATCGGGCCCGTCTCACGCAGCACCTCCAGCGCCACCGGGTGCAGCGGCATGCGTACCGCCACGGTGCCGGTCTTGTCGCCCAGGTCCCACTGCAGGCTCGGCGAGTGCTCGACCACGATGGTCAGCGCACCAGGCCAGAACGCCTCCACCAGGTCCCGCGCCGCCGAGGGCAGCGAGAAGACCAGGCCGTCCAGGGTGTGCCGCGAACCGATCAGGACCGGCGGCGGCATCTGCCGGCCCCGGCCCTTCGCGTCCAGCAGCGCCTTGACCGCGTACGGCGTGAACGCGTCCGCGCCGATCCCGTAGACGGTGTCCGTCGGAAGGACGACCAGCTCGCCGTTCTTGACCGCCTCGATGGCCGCAGCGATGCCGCGGTCCCGATCGGCGGGCGATCGGCAGTCGTAGAGCATCACGAGGAGTCAGTCTGCCACGCCGGCCCGGACGCGGTGTGCTGGCCGTCCGCCCGTCGGGACGCGGTGGCGTAGCGGGGCCGACCGGTGAGGTCCGGATGCGCCACGACGGCGTCGAAGCGGCCGTCGAGGGCGAACAACTCCGGCACCGCCTCGCCGTGCGTGTCGTCGTGCTCGACCCCGATCACGCCGCCGGGTCGCAGCAGCGCCGCCGCCCGGTCGATCACCGGCCGGATCACCGCCAGACCGTCGAGGCCACCGAAGACCGCCTCCGCCGGATCGTGCGCGGCCACCTCCGGCGGCACCACCACGGCCACCGGAACGTACGGCGGGTTGCAGAGCAGCACGTCCACCCGACCCACCAGGTCGGCGAGCAGGTCGGGCGCGGTCACGTCGGCCTCGACCACCTCGATCGGCCGGTCCCCCGCCGCCGCCCGCTCGGCCGCGTTGCGGCGCAGCCACGCCAGCGCCGCCGGGGACCGCTCCACCGCGACCACCCGCGCCCCGGGCAGCTCCTGCGCCACCGCCAGGGCGATCGCGCCGGTGCCGCTGCACAGGTCCACCACCAGCGGCTCGGATCTGCCCCGGCCCTGCTCGACACCCCAACCGGCCAGCAACTCCGTCTCCGGGCGAGGCACGAAGACGCCCGGGCCGACCGCCAGCTCCAGGTGCCGGAAAGCCGCCCGACCGGTCAGGTGCTGCAACGGCTCCCGGCCGGCGCGCCGAGCGACCAGCTCGTCGAGCCGGGCCAGTTGGGCGTCGTCCAGGTCGTCGGCCAGGACCAGCCGCCCCCGGGGCACGTCCAGCACGTACGCCACCAGCAGCTCGGCCTCCACCCGCGCCGGGCCCACGCCGGCCTCGGCGAGCACGCGGGCCGCCCGGGCCACCGCGGCGGACGGACGGGTACGGCCTGTCCCTTCGGGGGGGTGTTGCGGCAGAGTGGTCACACGATAATCATGGGGCGTCGCGGGGCGATGCCATGAACGGGTGCGTCGAGGCGCACACGACAGGAGGTTGTGGGTGGGCTGGCTCGACCGGGTCCATGACCAGGTTGACACTCTCTCGCACGCCCGCGCTTTGCAGGAAGCAAGTCGCTCCGCGGAGTCGTACACCCTGCTGGAACGTGTGATCCGCACCACGTCGGACCCGGCGGCCCGCGCGGATGCCATGGTCCAGCGGCTCTCCGCGCTGATCAATCTCGGTCGGACGGCGGAGTTCACCCGGGCCATCGAGGAGGCGTCGGCGGCCGTCCGGGACCTCGCCGAGCCCTACCTGCACGGGCACCTCAACGCGCTGGCCGCGCTCGCCGCCCACCACCAGGGCGCGCTGGACCGGTGCGTCACCCACCTCGTCAAGGCGGCCCGGGCGCTGAACGCCGTGGAGGACCCGGACCGGGACACCGCCTGGGGCTGGCACGACCTGGCGATGGCCTACAGCTACCTCAGCTTCCACGGGTACGCACTGGGCGCGATCGAACGCGCACGGCAGCTCGGGTTGACCGCCGGGATCCCGGAGGAGACGTTCGCCGCCCCGGGCATCCGGCTCCGCAACGCCGTGGCGCTGGACCACAACGGCGACAGCGACGGGTGCCTGCGCGTGCTCCGGGACGTGGCGGCCGACCTGGCCCAGTTCGTCCAGAGCGGGCGGGCCGGCCGGCTACGGCCCAGCAGCCTCGCCGCGTACGGGTACTCGGCGGCCCGGCAGGCAGCGCTCGGCGACACCCTGGAACCGAACGGCGACGCCGTACCGTCCCGGCTGCTCACCCACGGCGGTGACAGCGCCCGCGCCCGGGACCTGCGGCAACTCGGCATGGTCTGCCTGGCCGTGGCGGACGGTCGGCCCATCGAGGCGGTCGCCCGGCTGGACACCATCCGGGTGTCCACCGAGACGCTCGGGGCGGCCGAGCCGGCCCGGCTGCGCAGCATCGCGCTCGCCCGCGCCGGTGACCATCCCGCCGCCCACCGGGCGGACCGGCTGGCGTTCCGGCTCGCCGCCCAGCGCAACGACCGGCTGCGCGACGTCTACATCGACGGCATCGCCGCCCGGATCGACCACGAGGAGATGCGCCGGGAGGCGGCACGGTACGAGGGCGAGGCGTTGACCGACCCGCTCACCGGGCTGCCCAACCGGCGTCGTCTGGAGCGGTACATCACCGCCGTCGTCACCCGGGGCGAGCGGGTCGTCATCGGCGTCTGCGACCTGGACGGCTTCAAGGCGGTCAACACCCGGCACGGCCACCACTCCGGTGACCTGGTGCTGCAACGCATCGCCGGAGTGATCAACCGGGTGATGCGCCGGGGCGACTTCGTGGCCCGCTACGGCGGCGACGAGTTCGTGGTGGTGCTCCCGGACACCGGCATGGCCGAGGCCGCCGAGGTGGCCCGCCGGATCGAGACGGCGGTACGCAACGAGGACTGGGAGTCGCTGGTGCCGGGCACCCCGGTCGGGGTGAGCATCGGCTTCGCCGAGGTCTCCGGCGGTAGCGGGTTGCGCGACGCGCTCAGCGTCGCCTTCGAGCAGGCCGACCGGGAGATGCTGCGCGCCAAGACCCGCCCCCGCGCAAGCTGACCCCCAGCGGGGTCAGCGGCGGGTCAGTTCGGTGTCGCCGGCCAGGCGGGCGGCGCGGTCGGCCTCGGCCAGGGCGTCCAGGACACCGTCGAGGTCGCCGGCGAGCGCCAGGTCCAGGTTGTACGCCGTGTAGCCGATCCGGTGATCGGTGATCCGGTTCTGCGGGAAGTTGTAGGTACGGATGCGCTCGGAGCGGTCCACGGTGCGTACCTGCGCCTTGCGGGCGTCCGAGGCGGCGGCGTCGGCCTGCTCCTGGGCGGCGGCGAGCAGCCGGGCCCGCAGGATCCGCATCGCCTGCTCCCGGTTCTGCAACTGGGACTTCTCGTTCTGGCAGGACACCACGATGCCGGTCGGTACGTGCGTGATCCGGACCGCCGAGTCGGTGGTGTTCACCGACTGGCCACCCGGGCCGGACGAGCGGAACACGTCGATGCGCAGGTCGTTCTGGTCGATGGTGACGTCGACGTCCTCGGCCTCCGGCAGCACCAGCACCCCGGCGGCGCTGGTGTGGATCCGGCCCTGCGACTCGGTCACCGGGACGCGCTGCACCCGGTGCACGCCGCCCTCCCACTTGAGCCGCGACCAGACACCGTTGCCGCCGTCCGGCACGCCCTTGGTCTTGATCGACAGCGAGACGTCCTTGACCCCACCGAGGTCGGAATCCTGCGCGTCGATCACCTCGGTGACCCAGCCGTGCCGCTCGGCGTACCGGGTGTACATCCGCAGCAGGTCGCCGGCGAACAGCGCCGACTCCTCACCGCCCTCGCCGGCCTTGATCTCGACGATCACGTCCTTGGCGTCGTGCGGGTCACGCGGGATGAGCAGCTCGGCGAGGCGTTCCTCCAGGGCCGGCAGGGACGCCGCGATGGCGTCCGCCTCGGCGGCGAACGACGGATCCTCGTCGGCCAGCTCGCGGGCCGCGGCCAGGTCGGCACGCGCCTGCTCCAGCTCACCGGCGGCCTTGTGCAGCGGCACCAGCTCGGCGTACCGGCGACCCACCCGGCGCGCGGTGCCCTGGTCGGCGTGGATGGCCGGATCGGCCAGCCGCTTCTCCAGCTCCGCGTACTCGTCGAGGAGTCCGGCCAGACGCTCGCTGCTCATGCTGCGGATGCTCCTTCGACGATGCGGCACCGGGAGGGCCAGAGGTGTTGCCGGGCAAAACGCGGACGGCGCCCGCGTCCGGTGGAAAACCGGACACGGGCGCCGAACGGGGAGTTACTTGGCCTTCTTGGCCTGAACCTTGGCGTACTTCTGCTGGAACTTCGCGACCCGACCGGCGGTGTCGAGAACGCGCTGCTTACCGGTGTAGAACGGGTGGCAGGCGCTGCAGGTCTCGACGTGGATCGCGCCGCCCTTGGCGGTGCTGCGGGTCGTGAACGTGTTACCGCAGGAGCAGCTGACCTCGGTGGTCACGTACTCCGGGTGGATGTTTGCCTTCATCTCGCCTCGGTCCTCTCGTTGGTGGTCGCCGGGTCGCCGTCATCGCTCGTCGCGCCGTACGCGACGGGCTCGGGCGTGAACCGGAACCGGTGTGGCCGATTGACCAGTGTGCCATGGGCCTGGGCCGACCCGGTAAGCGGGCCGCACACCTCGTCCGGCATCGTCAACACAGGTCTCCCTGTCCGCATTCCCGCCGTCCGGGCCGGCATTCGTCCGGGCCGGCGTGCCCGCCCGGAGCACGGCTGTGCCCTCACCGGCCCCACCAGCCTCCCCTTCGCCACCGTGTGGCGCACAGACGGGGTGGGACGGGGTGACGTCCGGCTGAGGCGGGGAACGAGAAGAGGCGCGGCCGTAACGGCCGCGCCTCTTCTCGTCGGCTGGTCAGCGACGGAGGTTCACTCCCCCGGCGTCGACTTCGCGATCTGCATCAGGAACTCGATGTTGGTTCGGGACTGCTTGAGGCGGTCCAGCAGCAGATCCATCGCCGCCTGCGAGTCCAGCGAGTGCAGCACCTTGCGGAGCTTGTGGATGATGGCCAGCTCCTCGGGCGCGAGCAGGACCTCTTCCTTACGGGTACCGGACGGGTTGATGTCGATGGCCGGGAAGGTCCGCTTGTCGGCGATCTTCCGGTCCAGCTTCAGCTCCGCGTTACCGGTGCCCTTGAACTCCTCGAAGATGACCGTGTCCGCCATGGAACCGGTCTCCACCAGCGCCGTGGCGATGATGGTCAGCGAGCCGCCGTTCTCGATGTTGCGGGCCGCGCCGAGGAAGCGCTTCGGCGGGTAGAGCGCGGTGGAGTCGATACCACCCGACATGATCCGGCCGCTGGCCGGCGCCGCCAGGTTGTACGAGCGGCCGAGCCGGGTCACCGAGTCGAGCAGCACGACGACGTCGTGCCCCAGCTCGACCAGGCGCTTGGCCCGCTCGATGGCCAGCTCCGCCACCGTGGTGTGGTCCTGCGGCGGACGGTCGAACGTGGCCGCGATGACCTCGCCCTTGATCGACCGCTGCATGTCGGTGACCTCTTCGGGCCGCTCGTCGACCAGCACCACCATGAGGTGGCACTCCGGGTTGTTGCGGGTGATCGCATTGGCGATCGCCTGCAGCACCATCGTCTTACCCGCCTTCGGCGGCGACTGGATGAGCGCCCGCTGGCCCTTGCCGATCGGCATGACCAGGTCGATGACCCGGGTGGTCAGGATGTGCGGCTCGGTCTCCAGCCGCAGGCGCTCCTGCGGGTAGAGCGGCGTGAGCTTGTAGAACTCGGGCCGACGCCGCGCCTCCTCCGGCTCCATCCCGTTGATCGTGTCCAGCCGCATCAGCGGGTTGTACTTGTCCCGCCGCTGGTCGCCGCTGTTGCCGCCCTCGCGGGCCGCCCGCACGGCGCCGGTGATCGCGTCACCGCGACGCAGGCCGTACTTCTTGATCTGGGACATCGAGACGTACACGTCGTTCGGGCCGGCCAGGTAGCCGGTCGTCCGGACGAAGGCGTAGTTGTCGAGCACGTCGATGATGCCGGCCACGGGGACGAGCACCTCGTCCTCGCCGACCTGCGGCTCACGGCCGCCGGTGTCCCCGCCGGTCTCGCCACGCTCGCCCCGACCACGCCGACGGTCCCGGAAGCGGCTGCGCCGGCCACGCCGACCGCCGCCCTCGCCGTCCTCGTCGTCGCTGTCGCGCTCGACCCGCTGACCACGGTCGTTGCGGTCGGCACGCTCCGAACGGTCGTTGCGGTCGCCCCGGTCGTTGCGCTCGGCACGCTCGTTGCGGTCGCCCCGCTCGGCGCGATCGCCCCGGTCGTTACGGTCGGCACGCTCACCGCGCTCGGCACGCTCGCCCCGGTCGTTACGGTCGGCACGCTCGCCCCGGTCGTTACGCTCGCCCCGGTCGGCACGCTCGCCCCGGTCATTGCGGTCGCCCCGGTCGGAACGCTCACCGCGCTCGCCCCGGTCGTTGCGCTCGGCCCGGTCGGAGCGGTCGTTGCGCTCGGCCCGGTCGCGGCGGTTCTCGCCACGTTCGGACCGCTCGCCGCCCTCGACCTCGTCGGTACGGGCCTCGGCGGCACGCGGCTCGGCGGTAGCGGCCTCGGCGGTACGGGCCTCCGCCGCAGCGGTACGGCCACGCCGCGAACGACCACGGCTCTCGGTCTCGGTGGCCGGCTCGGCCGGCGCCTGGTCGGTGCTGCGACCCTCGGCCGCCGGGCGGTCCACGGTCTCCCGCACCTCCTCACGGGCCGGAGCGGCCGCGGCGGCGACCTCGGCCCGCGGTCGAGGGGTTCCGGCGGCGTTGCCGCCCTGCCGCTCGGAGATCGCGGCGATCAGCTCACCCTTGCGCATGCGAGCAGTGCCGGAGATGCCGAGCGACGCAGCCAGGCTCTGCAGCTCTGGCAGCAGCATCGCCGACAGCCCGGTACCGCTGCGCCGACGACGGGCGGGAGCGGCAGCGGTGGCATCGCCAGCGACGTTGGAAACATCCGACGTCACGTCGGTGGTGTCGCTCAATGGATTCCTTCCCTCGATAAGGCCGGGACTGCCCGGAGTCGGAGCTCAGGTGGCCGGGCGGCCTCGGTGCACCCGCCTCGCAAGGACGCGTCGCGGGAGTCTGTGACACAGCAGCCGGTGGTTTCCCGACCCACCAAACGTCGGTGAGCAGGTCTCGCCGTCTGCGGCGACCTGTGGAGACTGCGGTGCGGCGTGGGCCTTGGCAGGGGTGACGGGCTGACCGCCGAGAGCTTCGGGGGTGCGCCGCCCCGCAGGAGATCGCGTGCTTCGCGGCTGTGCTAGGTCTAGAGCGTAATCAACTCTTCCGACCTGCGGCAACAGGGTCCCGCTCGGCGTGTCCCAGTCTACCCCGGGCGACCCGGGCACCGCTGACGTCTATCGGTAACTTCCAAATCTGCCAGTCTGTTCCCGCGTCGAGGCCCACGGGCGGCTCCCCGAATGCCAGCACACTCGGCCCGGCACCGGAGACCACAGCCGCCACACCCGCCTCTCGCAACGCGCTGACCAGCGCCGATGTGCCTGGCATCCCGGCCGCGCGGTAATCCTGGTGCAGCCGGTCGACGGTGGCCGGCAAGAGCAGCGCCGGGTCCGTGGTGAGCGCGTGCACCAGCAGCGCGGCCCGTCCCGCGGTCAACGCGGCGTCGGCGTGCGGCACGGTGGCCGGCAGAGCGGCCCGCGCGGTCGCGGTCAGGCCGCGCTCGGCGGGCACGAAAACCGTGGGTCGTACGGCGTCGGCGACCGGCAGGGACACCGCCCGGGCACCGTCCGGCTCGGTCCAGGCCAACGTGAAGCCGCCCAGCAGGCACGGGGCGACATTGTCCGGATGGCCCTCGATCTCGGCGGCCAGCTGGAGCACGGCCGACTCGTCCAGCCGCCGTTCGCCGTCGGCGACCAGGGCACGGGCGAGCAGGACCCCGGCGACGATGGCAGCCGACGACGAGCCGAGGCCGCGCGCCTGCGGGATCCGGTTGACGCAGTCGACGATCAGGCCGGTGGGCTGCGCGCCGAGCACGTCGAACGTGGCCCGCATGGCCCGCACCACCAGGTGCTGGTCGTCGTCCGGCAACTCACCGGCGCCCTGACCGGCTACCGCCACCCGGACCCCGCCGGAGGACACCTCGGCTGCCAGGTCGTCGTAGAGCCCGAGGGCGAGCCCCAGCGCGTCGAAGCCCGGACCGAGATTGGCGCTCGTCGCGGGGACCCGGACCCGGACCGGCCCGGCGGTGAAGTTCGTCGGCACGCGCTCATGCTAGGACCCGACACCGACGATCCGGCCGCTCGCCCGCACCGTGGGACCGGCCGGGTCTCAGCCGGTGGCGCCGGGGACCGGTTCGGCGGTCGGGTCGGTCAGCGAGAGACGGCGGGTGGCGATCCGCCAGCCGATCGCGTACACGACCGTGACCAGTCCGCAGCCGGCCAGCACCACCCGCTCGTCCACCACGTCCACGACCAGGGCCACCGCCAGTTGACTCACCGAGATGGCAAGCGTCGCGAGCATCATGTCGGTGGCGAACACCCGCCCGCGCAGCCGGTCCGGCACCTCGCCCTGAAGGGCGAAGTTCGACATCACCCAGTTGCTGCCGCCCGCGAAGTGCGCCACGAAGACCAGCAGCAGCACCAGCGGGAACCAGCGGACCACCGACGTGCCCACATAGGACAGACCGTAGAGCGACATGGAGAGCGCGAGCCCGGGCAGCAACCAGGACCGGTTGGTCAACACCCGGCGCATCAGGATGGGGCCGACCAGCGCACCCGCTCCGCGTACCGCGAAGAGCAGACCCGCGCCCAGCGAACCGACCCCGTACACGCCGGCGAGCAGCGGAAACACGGTCAGTACGCCGTTGCCCAGGCCGACCGCCGACTTGACCGTGACCAGCGCCAGCACCCGAGGCCGGTGCCCGATGTAGCCGAGCGCCTCGCGGACCGCCGTCCACGTCCGCTGCGCCGGCGCCAGCGGGTCGCGGGCCGCCTGCAACGGCCGGCGGATCCGGGTGGCGAGGCCCGCGGCCAGCGCCAGGCCCACCGCCGCCACCCAGAAGCAGGCGTACGGGCCGGCGGCCGAGCTGAGCACGCCGCCCAGGGACGCGCCCACCACCGTCATGGTGCCCCAGGCCGAGCCGGCCACGGCGTTACCGGCGGCCAGCTCGTGCGGCTCCAGCACGTTGGGCAGCGCGGCCTGCGCCGCGGGCGAGTAGAACGCCTTGGCGACCGCGACCGCCCCGATCGCCACCAGGGCCAACCAGGCCGTGCCGCGGTCCCGGACGCCGAGCAGCAGCAGCACACCGGCCAGCGCGGCCAGGTTCGCGGCGATCATGATTTTGCGCCGGTCGAAGCGGTCGGCGATGGTGCCGGTGTACGGCAGCAACAGCGCCACGATGCCGGTGTCCACCGCCAGCACCAGGGCACCCCAGACGCCGCTTCCGGTCAACTGCGGCAGCAGCACCAGCAGCGGCACCATGACGAACCAGTCGGCGCCGAAGACCACCAACTCGGCGAGGAAGAGGTTGCGGAAGCTCCGATTGCCGGTAAGGACCGAAAGGGTGGACGCCACGGACCGGCACCCTACCCGGTCGGCATGCCGGCCACACCCGCTGCCAGCAGCGCCGAGACGGTGACGAAGGTGTACCCGCGCGCCCGGAGGCCGGTGATCATGTCGGGCAGACCGCGCAGCGCGACCAGCCGCCGCCGCTGACCGACGTCGTGCCCGAGCAGGATCGTCCCGGGCCGGACGCCGTCCACGATCCGGCGGGCATGGCCGGCCGGGTCGCCGGGGAACTCCCGCTCGACCATCTGCAACGACCAGAGCACCAGCCGATAGTTCAACCGGGAGGCCGCGTGCAGCACCGCACCGCCCAGGTGGCCGTACGGCGGACGGACCAGCCGGGGCGCACGGCCCGTCACGTCGGTGATCACGTCGTGGGTGCGGCTCAGGTCGTCGTACACCGCGGCGGCGTCCAACTGCGCGAGGTCTCGGTGCGCCCAGCTGTGATTGCCGACCTCGTGCTCGCCGAGCCGGTCGCGTACCAGGTCGGCGTGCTTGCGCACCTGGGTACCGACCAGGAAGAAGGTGGCGGGCACCCGGTGCTGGGCGAGGGTGTCCAGCACCATGGGTGTCCACTGTGGCGCCGGACCGTCGTCGAAGGTGAGTGCGACCAGCCGCTGGGTGGTCGATCCCGACCACACGACCGGCAGCGCGCCGGTGCCGACGTCCTGCGCGCCGTTGCCGACCGTGGCGCTGGCCGGGCCGCCGGCCAGCGGGAGTCGCCGGTGGGTCAACCAGATGTCCGTGACACTCGCCCCGGCGGCCGCTCCGGTCACCACCAGGGCACCCCGGCGCAGCAGGTCGCGTCGGGACCACCCGCGCGCGCCCTCGCTCATCCGCCTGCCCCGCTCCTCAAACCTGACCTCTACCAGGAGTATGCAAGAGGCGACACAAAGTCGAGGTCCGGTCGCGCGATCGGTGTGTTCACGGGCGCGACGGGCAGCGCCCCCGGCAGGCGATCCTGCCGGGGGCGCTGTGTGTGATCCGTGCGACTACTCGGTCGGCTCCGACGGCGGCAGCGGAGAGGTGCGGCTACGGGGCAGCCGCAGCACCTCGAACTGGTCCGTCCCGTCCACCAGCGCACCCGACGGCGCGGGGCGCGTCGCCGACGGTTGCGCGCTCTCGGCCGACGTCGCCGCCGGTGCGCTCGCCGGCACCGACACCTGGTTGGGACCGTCCGGCTCGACGGTCTCCGACCCGCTCGGCGCGGCGTCGCCGGAACGCCGGCGGGTACGGCGTCCCCGCAGCGACTCCTTGGTGTGCTCCACCATCGAGTAGAGCGTCGGCACCAGGATCAGCGTCAGCAACGTCGAGCTGAGCAGGCCACCGATCACCACGACCGCCAGCGGCTGCGAGATGAAGCCGCCCTCGCCGGTCAACCCGAAGGCCATCGGCAGCAGCGCGAAGATCGTCGCGACCGCGGTCATCAGGATCGGACGCAGCCGCCGCCGGCCACCCTCGACCACCGCCTCCTGGACCCCCATGCCCCGTGCCCGGTACTGGTTGATCAGGTCGAGCAGCACGATGGCGTTGGTCACCACGATGCCGACCAGCATCAGCACACCGATCAGCGCCGGCACGCCCAGCGGCGTCCCGGTGATCAACAGCAGACCGATCGCGCCGGTCGACGCGAACGGGATGGAGATCAGCAGGATCAACGCCTGGGTGAGGCTGCGGAACGTCGCCACCATGATCAGGAACACGATGGCGATGGCGACGAGTACGGCCAGGCCCAGGTCACCGAAGGCATCCGACTGGTCGGCGCTGACCCCACCGATGGTGAAGGTCGCGCCCGGGACGTCGATGCCGTCGAGCCGCTTCTGCAGCTCCTTCGTGGTCGCCCCCAGGTTGGAACCGGTCGCGGCGCCGGTCACCGAGACGCTGCGCTCACCGTCGATCCGGGTGACCTGCTGCGGCCCTTCGGCCTGCGTGACGTCCGCGATGTCGTCCAACTTCACCGGTCCGACCGGAAGGGCCCGCAGCTCCTCCACCGACACCGGCGCGGTCGCGTTGAGCCGCAGCACCACGTCCTGCTGGCGGCCGTCGAGCGCCACCTGCCCCAGCGGAGCGCCACGGAACGCCTGCGACACGAGCTGACCGACGGCGGCCTCGGTGAGGCCGACCCGGCCGGCCGCGACCCGGTCGACGGTCACGTCCACCCGCGGCACGCGCGCGGCGAGGCTCGTGGTGACGTCCTCGACGTCCGGGACGTCGTCCATCGCCGTACGGGCCGCCTCGGTCGCGCGGGTCAGCACCTCCGGGTCGCTGGCCTGGACGATCACCTCCAGCTGACTGGTCGACGCGTCCTGGCCACCGCCGAACTTGACCTCGCCCACGCTGGTGCCGAGCTTGTCGAACTCCCGCCGCAGTTCCTCGCGTACCTGCTTGGCGTCCTTGTCGCCGCCGAGCGCCAGCGACCAGCTCGCGACGTTGTTGCCGCCGCCGCCCGCCCACGGCGTGTCGCCGCCGCCGGCCGTCACCTGGTACGTGTCGATCCCGTCGATCCGCCCGAGGACCGCCTCGACCTGCTTGGCCGCCGCGTCGGTCGAGGCCAGACTGCTACCCGCCGGCAGCTCCTGCCGGAAGCTGAGCGTGTCCTGGCCGGAGTCGTCCAGGAAGTTCGTCTCCAGCTTCTGTGCCAGCCCGAAGGTGGCGAAGAGCACCAGCAGCCCGAGCCCCACGGTGATCCAACGGGTCGACCGCTTGCGGGTGGCGAAGCCGATGACCGGCAGGTACGCCCGCTGCAAGGGGCTGCGCAGCTCCTTCTCCTCGGCCTCGCGGCGCACCGCCTCGTCGTCGACGGTGCCGCCGCGCGGCTTGAGGAACCAGTACGCCAGCACCGGGATCACCGTCAGCGAGACCAGCAGCGAGGCGAGCAGGGCCACCGTCACGGTGATCGCGAACGGCGCGAAGAGCTGCCCCACGAACCCGCCGACCAGCGCGATCGGGGCGAACACCGCCACCGTCGTGAGGGTGGACGCGGTCACCGCGCCAGCCACCTCACGGACACCGGTGATGATCGCGTGCTGCTTCTCCTCGCCGTACTCCAGATGCCGTTTGATGTTCTCCAACACCACGATCGAGTCGTCCACCACCCGGCCCACCGCGATGGTCAGCGCGCCGAGGGTCAGCAGGTTGAGCGAGTAGTCGCCGATCCACAGGGCGATCAGCGCCACCAGCACCGACAGCGGGATGGAGACCGCGGTGACCACCGTCGAGCGCACCGACAGCAGGAACACCAGGATGACGATGACCGCCATCAGCAGACCCAGCAGGCCCTCGGTGGTCAACGACTCGATCGACTTCTCCACGAACGGCGCCTGGTCGAAGACCACGGTCAACTCCGCGCCGGAGGCGTCCTTCAGGTCGGCCAGCCGGTCACGGATCTCGTGGGAGATCTCCACCGCGTTGCCGTCCGGCGCGGCGGTGACGGCGACGCCGAGGCTGTCCTTGCCGTTGGTGCGGGTGATCGCGGTGGCCGGGGCGAGCTGCTGCTCGACCGTCGCCACGTCGCCGAGGCGGACCGGGGTCGCGCCGGGCGCGACGATGATGCCGCGCAGGTCGTCCAGGGTGGCGACCGGCGTTCCGACCTGCACCGGCAGGGCCAGGCCGCCCGAGGCCACCGCGCCGGCCGGCACGGACACGCCGTTGGACTTGAGGGCGGTCCCGATCGCGGTCGGCGCGAGCTTCGCCGCGGCCAGCTTCGCCGGGTCCGGGGTGACCACCACGACGTCGTCGCGGGTGCCGGTCACCTCGACCGTGCGGACGCCCTCGATGCCCTCCAGCTCCGGCACCACCGTGGCGCGCAGCTTCTCGGCGAGCGCCCGCTCGTCCGCACCGCCGGCCGCGGCCAGCACCACCGCCGGCAGGTCGTCGGTGCTGCCCGCGATGACCTGCGGGTCGACGCTGTCCGGCAACTGGGCGTCGATCCGGCTCAGCGCGGTCTGCATCTTGTTGACCACGTCGTCCAGGTCGGTGCCGAACTCGTACTCCACCTGGACGGTGGCCGAACCCTCACGGGACGTTGAGGTGATCTTGTCCAGCCCGGGGATGCCCTGGAGGGCGTTCTCGATCGGCTCGGTCACCTGCGACTCGACGATCTCGGGTCCGGCGCCGGGGTAGGCGGCCACGATGAAAGCGGCCGGGAACTCGAGCGACGGCAGCAGTTGCTGCTTCAGCGACGGCACGGCGAACGCTCCGAACGCCGTGGTCACCACCGCGATGAGGGCGACCAGCCCTCGGTTGGCGAGGCTGAATCTGGCGAGCAGCGACATCGGCCTGGCTCACTCCTGGAAGAGAATGCGGGCGGGGATACGTGAAAGTGTGCCGGACTCGATCACCGGAACCCCCGCCGCCCCCAGGGGCGGCCCACCGCGCGGTGGCGCGCTCAGGCCAGGTCGAGGGCGCGGGCCGCGGCCAACGGGTCGTTGCCGATGGTCAGCGGGGCGGGCGCGGTGGAGATCGCCCACTCCGGGTCCTTGAGGCCATGGCCGGTCACCGTGCAGACCACCGTCGAACCGGCCGGCACCGCTCCCGCCGCGGCCTGCTGGAGCAGACCCGCCACACTGGCCGCGCTGCCCAACTCGACGAAGACGCCCACCTCACGGGCGAGCAGCCGGTACGCCGACAGGATCTCCCGGTCGGTCACCGCCGCGATGAGGCCGCCGGAGGCCTCCCGCGCGTCGAGCGCCTTGGTCCAGCTCGCCGGGTTGCCGATCCGAATGGCGGTGGCGATGGTGGACGGTTCCGGCACCACCTGACCGGTCACGATCGGCGCCGCACCGGACGCCTGGAAGCCGTACATCTTCGGCGCGCGCGTGGTGGCGCCGGCGGCCTGCTCCTCTGCATACCCCATCCAGTACGCGGAGATGTTGCCGGCGTTGCCGACCGGCAGGCAGTGGATGTCCGGGGCGTCGCCGAGCGCCTCGACGATCTCGAACGCGGCGGTTTTCTGCCCGTGCAGCCGGTCGATGTTGACCGAGTTGACCAGCGCGACCGGGTGGTCCTGGGCCAGCTTGGCGGCGAGCGCCAGGCAGTCGTCGAAGTTGCCGCTGACCTGGAGCAGCTTCGCGCCGTGCACCAGCGCCTGGGCCAGCTTGCCCAGCGCGATCTTGCCCTGCGGCACCAGCACCGCGCAGGTCAGCCCGGCCCGGGCCGCGTACGCCGCGGCGGAGGCGCTGGTGTTACCGGTGGAGGCGCAGATGATCGCCTTGTTGCCGGCCTCGACCGCCTTCGACACGGCGAGGGTCATCCCCCGGTCCTTGAAGGAGCCGGTCGGGTTGGCGCCCTCCACCTTCAGGTAGACGTCACAGCCCAACCGGGCCGAGAGCACCGGCGCCGGCAACAGCGGGGTGTTCCCCTCGTGCAACGTGACGACCGGCGTGGCCGCGGTGACGGGCAGCCGATCCCGGTACGCCTCGATCAGACCCCGCCACATGTCGCTCTCCTCGCCTCTCTACCGCCGCCTCGACCCGAGCACCTGGTCACCCTGGACCACCCTGCCGGAGCCATCGATGGCACACCCCGGGTTACCCACCTGGCGGGACGCCCGGGCCGTCTGATGGCCCAACGACTCAGGCGCCGCCCTCGACCCGCAGAACGCTCGTCACCGACCGGACGATGTCCAGGCCACGCAGCTCCTCGACGGTCGCGGCGAGCGCGGCGTCCGGCGCGACGTGGGTGACGATGACCAGCTCGGCGTCGCCGTCCCGACCGGGAGCACCACCCGCCGAGCCCTGGCGCACGGTCGCGATCGACACGTCGTGCCGGGCGAACACGCTCGCCACGGCGGCCAGCACACCGGATCGGTCGGCCACGTCCAGACTGACGTGGTAGCGGGTCAGCGCCTCACCCATCGGCCGCACCGACAGGTCGGCGTACGCGCTCTCGCTGGCCGCACGCACGCCGGCGAGCCGGTTGCGGGACACCGCCACCACGTCGCCGAGCACCGCGCTGGCGGTCGGCGCGCCGCCCGCGCCCCGGCCGTAGAACATGAGCTGCCCGGCGGCGTCGGCCTCGACGAAGACCGCGTTGAACGCGTCGCCGACGCTGGCCAGCGGGTGGCTGCGCGGGATCATCGCCGGGTGCACCCGGACGCTGACCGTCTCCTGACCGGCCGCGTCGACGCCCCGCGCGGCGATGCAGAGCAGCTTGATCGTGCAGCCCATCGCCTGGGCGCTCGCCATGTCCGCGGCGGTCACCTCGGTGATGCCCTCGCGGTGCACGTCGGCCGCGCCGACCCGGGTGTGGAAGGCCAGCGAGGCGAGGATGGCGGCCTTGGCCGCCGCGTCGAAGCCCTCCACGTCGGCGGTGGGGTCGGCCTCGGCGTACCCCAGCTCGGTGGCCTCCTCCAGGGCCTCGGCGAAGCCGGCGCCGGTGGCGTCCATCGCGGACAGGATGAAGTTGGTGGTGCCGTTGACGATGCCGGTGACCCGGTTGATCCGGTCGCCGTGCAGCGACTCGCGCAGCGGGCGCAGCAGCGGGATGGCACCGGCGACGGACGCCTCGTAGTAGAGGTCCCCGCCGCCCTCGGCGGCGGCCTCGTGCAGCGCCACGCCGTCCTCGGCGAGCAGCGCCTTGTTGGCGGTGACCACGCTCTTGCCGGCGCGCAGCGCCTCGACCAGCCAGCTCCGGGCCGGCTCGATCCCGCCGACCACCTCGATCACCACGTCCACGTCGTCGCGCTTGATCAGCCCGAGCGCGTCGGTGGTGAACAGGTTCTCGTCGATCGGCAGGTCACCGCGGTCGCGGCCGAGCCGGCGGACGGCGATGCCGGCGATCTCCAGTGGAGCGCCGATCCGGGCGGCCAGGTCGGCCGACTGCTCGTGCAGCAGCCGGACCACCTCCTGGCCGACCGTGCCGCAGCCGAGCAGAGCCAAGCGCACAGGTGACGTCATCCCACATCCAATGCCAGCAGGTCCTCTTCGGTTTCCCGCCGGACGATCAGGCGCGCCTGGCCGTCGCGTACCGCGACGACCGGCGGCCGGGGCACATGGTTGTAGTTGCTGGCCATGCTCCGGCAGTACGCGCCGGTGCCGGGCACCGCGACAAGATCTCCGGGCTGCACGTCGGCGGGCAGGAATTCATCCTTCACCACGATGTCCCCGGACTCACAGTGCTTTCCCACCACGCGGGCGAGCAACGGCTGCGCGTCCGAGGCGCGCGAGGCCAGCGTCGCCGAGTACGAGGCGTCGTAGAGGGCGGTACGGATGTTGTCGCTCATCCCGCCGTCCACGCTCACGTACGTCCGGATGCCGTCGAGGTCCTTGACCGTGCCGACCTCGTAGAGGGTGAACACGGCCGGCCCGACGATGGCCCGGCCCGGCTCGATCGACAGGTGCGGTACGGCCAGGTTCTCCGCGGCGCACTCCGAGTCGACGATCTTGCGGAGCCGCTTGGCCAGGTCCTGCGGGGCGGCCGGGTCGTCCTGGGTGGTGTACGCGATGCCGAAGCCGCCGCCCAGGTCCAGCTCGGGCAGCTCCACCCCACGGGCGTCGCGGATCTGCGCCTGGAGGGCGAGCACCCGTCGGGCCGAGACCTCGAAGCCGCTGGCGTCGAAGATCTGCGAACCGATGTGCGAGTGCAGGCCACGCAGCTCCAGCACGTCCTCGTCGAGGATCTTGAAGGCGGCGTTCGCGGCGGCCCCACCGGCCAGCGAGAAGCCGAACTTCTGGTCCTCGTGGGCGGTCGCGATGAACTCGTGGGTGTGCGCCTCGACGCCCACCGTCACCCGGACCAGCACCCGGGGCCGGACACCGCGCTCGCGGGCCAGGGCGGTGAGCCGGTCGATCTCGGTGAACGAGTCGACGATGATCCGGCCCACCCCGGCGTCCAACGCCCGGCCCAGCTCGGCGACCGACTTGTTGTTGCCGTGGAAGCCGATGCGCTCCGGCGGCATCCCCGCCGACAGCGCGGTGGCCAGCTCACCGCCGGTGCAGACGTCCAGGTACAGGCCCTCCTCGGCGATCATCCGGACCACCGCCCGGCAGAGGAACGCCTTGCCCGCGTAGTAGACGTCCTCGGTCGGGAAGGCCGCCCGGAAGTCGCGGCACCGCGAGCGCAGGTCGGCCTCGTCGAGGACGTACACCGGGGTGCCGAACTCGGCCGCGATGTCGCGCACGCTCAGGCCCGCGACGGTGACCGCGCCGTCCGCGCCGCGCCCCACCGACCGCGGCCACAGCGCCGGCACGAGGGCGTTGACGTCGACCGGGGTACGCAGCCAGGCCGGCCCCTGGTTGCTGATGTCCGCGTGCAGCGCGCCCGCCTCGTGAGCCCGCATGTCACATCCTCTCGGGGGCGGAGACGCCGAGCAGGCGCAGACCGTTGGCGATCACCGTGCGGGTGGCGTTGTTGAGCCAGAGCCGGGCCCGGTGCAGGTCGGTGACCTCCTCGTCGCCCAACGGCAGCACCCGGCAGTTGTCGTAGAACCGGTGGTAGGAGGCCGCAACGCTCTCCTCCAGGTAGCGGGCCACCCGGTGCGGCTCGCGCAGCTCGGCCGCCGTGGCCACCACCGCCGGGAACTCGGCGAGCGCCTTGAGCAGCTCGTTCTCCTTCTCGTGGTCCAGCAGCTCGGGGCGGAACGCGTCGGCGTCGCCCGGGACCAGGCCCACCTCGGCGGCGTTACGGGCCACGCCCGCCGTCCGGGCGGCCACGTACTGCACGTAGTAGACCGGGTTGTCGCGGGTCGCCCGGGTCCACAGCTCGATGTCGATGTCGATCGGGGAGTCGCTGGAGTAGCGGGCCAGCGCGTACCGGGAGGCGTCCACGCCGATCGCGTCGACCAGGTCCTCCAGAGTGATCACGGTGCCGGCCCGCTTGCTCATCCGCATCGGGGCGCCGTCGCGCAGCAGGTTGACCAGCTGCCCGATGAGGATCTCCAGGTTGCGGTCCGGATCGTCGCCGAAGCAGGCCGCCATCGCCTTCATCCGGCCGATGTAACCGTGGTGGTCGGCGCCCAGCATGATCACGACCCGCTCGAAGCCGCGCTCGCGCTTGTCGAGGTAGTAGGCGCAGTCCGCCGCGAAGTAGGTCCACTCGCCGTTGGACTTGCGCAGCACCCGGTCCTTGTCGTCACCGAAGTCGGTGGTCCGCAGCCAGGTCGCGCCCTCGGACTCGTACAGGTGCCCCTGCTCGCGCAGCCGGGCCAGTGCGAGATCCAGCTCGCCCCGGTCGTGCAGATCCTTCTCGTTGAAGTAGGTGTCGAACTCCACCCCGAAGTCGCGCAGCGACGACCGGATCTCGTCGAACATCAGCGCGACACCCTCGACCCGGAACACCTCCTGGGCCGCGGCGTCGTCGAGGTCGAGCACGTCCGGCCGGCGGGCCTGCACCTCATTGGCGATCTCCGCGATGTACGCGCCGCCGTAGCCGTCCTCCGGCACGGCCTCGCCCTTCGCGGCGGCCAGCAGCGACCGGGCGAACCGGTCGATCTGCGAGCCGGCGTCGTTGAAGTAGTACTCGGTGCCGACGTAGGCACCGGTGGCCCGCAGCAGCCGGCTCAACGCGTCGCCGACGGCCGCCCAGCGGACGCCACCGATGTGCACCGGGCCGGTCGGGTTGGCCGAGACGAACTCCAGGTTGATCCTCTCGCCCGCGAGCCGGTCGCTGCGGCCGTACTCCGGGCCGGCCTCGACGATCGCCCGGGCGAGCTGGCCGGCGGCGGCGGCGTCCAGCCGGATGTTGAGAAAGCCCGGCCCGGCGATCTCCACCGACTTGATCCCGGGCGCCCGACCCAGCTCGTCGGCCAGGGCGGTGGCCAGCTCACGCGGCGGAACGCCCACCTTCTTGCTCAACTGCAGGGCGAGCGTGGAGGCGTAGTCGCCGTGCTCGGGGTTGCGCGGTCGCTCCACCACCGTGCGCTCCGGCAGCGCGGCGTGATCCAGGCCACGGTCGGCGAAGACGGCGTGGGCGGCGGTGAGGACGACCGAGGCGAGTTCTGCAGGAGTCACCCAACCATGTTATCGGGGGTAGACTCGGGCACTCGGCGGCTACCCTGCGCGTCAACCGGCCCGCCATCTCCCCTGACCGACCGACTTGACGAGGCACGATGAGCATCAGCACCCCGGGTGGCCCAGAGCGCCGCCCGACCGTGGTCAGCACCGGCAAGAAGCCGGCTGCGGGCCGGCCGGCGTCCGGCGCCAAGGCCGGTTCCGGCAAGCCGGCGGGCTCCCCCCGGGCCGGCGGCAAGGGCCCCCGCAAGCCGGTGGCACCGGTCAAGGTGAGCCAGGGCCGGGCCTGGGGTCCGATCGCGCTCTTCGTCGCCGTGGGCGTCATCGCGGCCGGCATCATCGGCTACGGCTCCTGGGCGGCGTTCCAGGGCTCCAAGCCGTGGGACAAGCGGGCCAACGCCATCGACGGCATCACCAACATCCGCAAGTCCGACCCGGAGAGCCTCAAGTACGAGGCACACAAGGCCGGCCCGCTGACCTACAAGTACTCGCCGCCGGTGGGTGGCGTGCACAACGCGGCCTGGCAGAACTGCATGGGCGACGTGTACGACGCCCCGATCGCCAGCGAGCACGCCGTGCACAGCCTGGAGCACGGCGCGGTGTGGATCACCTACCGCCCGGACCTGCCCAAGGACCAGGTCGACAAGCTCGCCGGCAAGGTACGTGGCGTCGAGAAGATGCTGATGAGCCCGTACGAGGGCCTGGACAAGCCGATCTCCCTCCAGGCGTGGGGCTACCAGCTCAAGGTCGACAACGCCGACGACTCGCGGATCGACGACTTCATCAAGGACCTCCGGGTCAACGCCTCGGTCGAGGGCCCCACGGCACTCTGCAACCAGGGCGTCACCGCCACCGGCACCACCCCGCGTGAGCTCCAGCAGCAGCCGCCCACCCAGTAAGGACGCCGATGACAGCCCCCGCCACCACCGACAGCGAGTACGACGAGGCCCAGGCCGTCCCGGACGAGGACGGCCGGGCACCGGCGCGGCGTTACGGTGTGCTCGCGCTGGCCGCCCTGCTGGTGGTGGGGCTGTTGCTCGGGTACGCCGGCGGTCTGCTCACCCCGCGGCTCACCCGCCCGGGTGACGCCTCGGTCGAGGCCGGCTTCGCGCGGGACATGACGACCCACCACACCCAGGCCGTGGAGATGAGCCTGATCGCGTACCGGTCGGCGACGCTGCCCGAGGTCCGGCAGATCGCCGTCGACATCGCCACCGGCCAGCAGGGCGAGATCGGTGCCATGCAGACCTGGCTGCGCGAATGGGGGCTGAGCCCGACCGGCTCGGAGCCGCCGATGTCGTGGATGTCCGACGGCGCCACCGTCAAGGACGGGCTCATGCCGGGCATGGCCACACCACAGCAGATGGCCGCCCTTCGCGACGCCAAGGGCATCGAGGTCGACCGCCAGTTCCTGGCCCTCATGTACAACCACCACCTGGGCGGCATCCACATGATCGACGCGGCGCTCGCCGAGACCGACAACGCCGAGGTGGTACGCGTGGCCGAGACCATGAAGTCGACCCAGCAGTCCGAGCTGAACAACCTCCGGCAGCTCCAGGCGCAGGCCAAGGGCTGATCTACTCCGAGGGCGTACCGGGCCCGCGTCACCGCCACACCGAGGCGGGACGCGGGCCCGGCCCATGTACGGCCACTGCCCCAGGCCGTAGCCGGCCGCGACAAGGCCGAGCGGGCCGCAGCGCGACGTAGGCGGGCGCGGGGCGATGCGGCGGGGTGCGGGGCGACGCGGCGGGGCGCGGGCTCGATGATCGACTCGGTTTCCTGCAAGGTGGGCTGTCGGCGCGGCCGGGACACCCCGACTTCCGAGAACCCGAGACGATCACGGCCTCCCCGCCGTCGGGGCGCCGCTGATCGGCGATGTGGCGGTGTCCAGGCGTGCGGATGCCGCCACATCGGCGACCTGGTGACGTGCCACCTCAAGACGCCGCCGATCTGCGCCCTCGCCGCCGGGTCTGCGGGGCCATCCGACGGCTCCACGCCCTATAGATACCGTCTCGTCGCTTTCGGGAGCTTTGCGTTAGACAGGCGATTGCGTTGCTTAGAGAGTTTTCTCCACACATATCGTGACCAGTTGTGATTCGGGCTCGTTGCCCAAGACGTGGGGGTTGCACTCAGAGACGCACGGCGCTCGGTCACCAGTTGGTGCCGACGCCACACCATCGGCGGTGACGGGGCGGTGGCAGCCGTCCGTCGCGGACAGCGGCAGGGCGAGCCGGGAATGCTCAGCCGCGACCAGGAACTCGAACTGATCGACACACTCCGGGGTGTCCACCCCGACGAGTTCGGCCTGGACGAGGAGCTGTGGACACGGCAGAGCCTCACCACGCTCATCCAGCGCCGGTTCGACCTTCCGCTGGACGTGGGAGCGGTCGGGGCGTACCTGCGGGCCTGGGGGTTGGGTCCGCGCGAACCGCGCGAGCGGGCCTGCGGGCTCTGCGTCAGCGCGGTCGAACGGTGGGTACGCAGCGAGTACCCGGCGATCACCCGGACGGCCCAGGAGCACCTGGCCGAGGTCTACTGGATCGGGCGGGTACGGCTGCGCGGCACGATGCCGGCCGCCGACGTGATCTCCGCCGTCTCATCCCGGGGCCGGGTGCGCTTCATGATCACGACACCGACGGTCGACCCGCCGCTCCCCCGGGACTTCGTCCTGCGACTCAGCGGCGAGGAGCAGCGCACCGTCCATCTGATCGTGGACGGATCCTGGCCCCGCAACGAGTGGCCGCGCCGGCTGCCCCGGCGGATCGTCCTGCACCCGCTGCCCAGTTGCGGGCGGGCCGTCGCGGCCTGAGTGCCGGGTGGGCCGGTCGACGCGACACGATCGGCCCACCCGATACCGATTCGGCGTACGCCCGGGAGGTTTGCTAGTCTTCTCCCGTCGCTGAGCCCCCGTAGCTCAGGGGATAGAGCACCGCCCTCCGGAGGCGGGGGCGCAGGTTCGAATCCTGCCGGGGGCACAAGCTTTACGCGCTCCATGTCCGCTGAAGAACGCGGACCTGGGGCGCTTGTCATTTCTGCTCCGGGGCCGAGCCCCGGACCCCACGCTCCCGGTGCCCGCTCACGTCGACCCGTTCCGGGCCTGAGCCCTGGACCTACGTCCTCCGGTACCAGCTCACGTCAACCCGTCCCGGGCCTGAGCCCTGGACCCACGTCCTCCGGTACCAGCTCACGACAGCCCATCCCGGGCCTGAGCCCTGGACCCACGTCCTCCGGTGCCAACTCACGTCGAATCGTTCCAGGCCGAACCCAGACACGCGCCCTCGCCGGCAGCTCGCGCTGAACCACCCCGCCCCTGCCCCACCCCGAACCCCTTGACTCCGCGATCTTGCAGTTCCGGTTGTCGTTCTGGGGCGGAATGCGCCTTGTGTCGCCACAGAAAGTGCAAGATCGCGGGGTCGCGGGGCGCGGGGCGCGGGGCAGGGCGGGGCGGGGGCGGGTTAGGCGTTGACGTATTCGGCCAGGTGTTGGCCGGTGAGGGTGTTGCGGGCGGCCACCAGGTCGGCGGGGGTACCTTCGAAGACGATGCGGCCGCCGTCGTGGCCGGCGCCGGGGCCGAGGTCGATGATCCAGTCGGCGTGCGCCATGACCGCCTGATGGTGCTCGACCACGATCACCGACGTGCCGGAGTCGACGAGCCGGTCCAGCAGGCCGAGCAGTTGCTCCACGTCGGCGAGGTGCAGGCCGGTGGTCGGCTCGTCGAGGACGTAGACGCCACCCTTCTCGGCCATCCGGGTGGCCAGCTTGAGCCGCTGCCGTTCGCCGCCGGACAGGGTGGTCAGCGGCTGGCCGAGGCTGAGGTAGCCGAGCCCGACGTCGACGAGACGGTCGAGGATGGCGTGCGCGGCCGGGGTACGCGCCTCGCCCGAGCCGAAGAACGCCTCCGCCTCGGTCACCGACATGGCGAGCACCTCGCTGATGTCCCGGCCGCCGAACCGGTACTCCAGTACGGACGCCTGGAACCGCCGCCCCTCGCACTCCTCGCAGGTGGCGGCGACGCCGGCCATCATCCCCAGGTCGGTGTAGATGACGCCGGCGCCGTTGCAGCCGGGGCAGGCGCCCTCGGAGTTGGCGCTGAACAGCGCGGGCTTCACGCCGTTGGCCTTCGCGAACGCCTTGCGGATCGGGTCGAGCAGGCCCGTGTACGTCGCGGGGTTGCTCCGTCGGGAACCGCGGATCGCGCTCTGGTCGACCGACACCACCCCCTCCCGGGGCGACACCGAGCCGTGGATCAGCGAACTCTTGCCCGAACCGGCCACGCCGGTCACCACCACGAGGACGCCCAACGGAATGTCGACGTCGACGTCGCGCAGGTTGTGGGCGTTCGCGCCCCGCACCTCGAGCACACCCGACGGGGTACGCACCGACGACTTCAGTGCGGCCCGATCGTCCAGGTGTCGCCCGGTCAGGGTGTCGCTGGCGCGCAGCCCGTCGACGGTGCCCTCGAACACCACCTCACCACCGCCGGTGCCGGCGCCGGGACCGAGGTCGACGACGTGGTCGGCGATGGCGATGGCCTCCGGCTTGTGCTCGACGACCAGGACGGTGTTGCCCTTGTCGCGCAGGCGCAGCAGCAGGCCGTTCATCCGGGCGATGTCGTGCGGGTGCAGCCCGATCGTCGGCTCGTCGAAGACGTACGTGACGTCGGTGAGCGAGGACCCGAGGTGGCGGATCATCTTGGTGCGCTGCGCCTCGCCACCGGAGAGCGTGCCGGACGGCCGGTCCAGCGACAGGTAGCCCAGCCCGATCTCCTCGAACGAGTCGAGGAGGTGTTGCAACCCGCTGAGCAGGGGCGCGACCGACGGCTCCTCGATGCCCCGGACCCAGGCCGCCAGGTCGCTGATCTGCATGGCGCAGACGTCGGCGATGCTCTTGCCCGCGATCTTCGACGAGCGGGCCTCGGCGCTGAGCCGGGTGCCGTCGCAGTCGGGGCAGGTGGTGAACGTGACCGCCCGGTCCACGAAGGCCCGGATGTGCGGCTGCAACGTGTCGATGTCCTTGGACAGGAACGACTTCTGGATCTGCGGGATCAGGCCCGAGTACGTCAGGTTGATGCCCTCGACCTTGATCTTGGTCGGTTCCCGGTGGAGCAGGTCCTGCAACTCCCGCTTGGTGTACCTGCTGATCGGCTTGTCCGGGTCGAAGTAGCCGCAGCCCCGGAAGATCCGGCCGTACCAGCCCTCCATGCTGTAGCCCGGAATGGTGATCGCACCCTCGTTGAGCGACTTGCTGGCGTCGTAGAGCGCGGACAGGTCGAAGTCGGTGACCGCGCCCATGCCCTCGCAGCGCGGGCACATGCCGCCCAGGCGGTTGAAGGTCGCCTTCTCGGTCTTCGTCTTGCCCGCGCCGCGCTCGACGGTGATCGCGCCGGTCGCGCGGACCGAGGGGACGTTGAAGGAGAAGGCGTTCGGCGAACCGATGTGCGGCTGCCCGAGCCGGCTGAACAGAATGCGCAGCATGGCGTTGGCGTCGGTGGCGGTGCCGACGGTGGAGCGGGCGTTGGCGCCCATCCGCTCCTGATCGACGATGATCGCGGTGGTGAGCCCGGCCAGAACGTCGACCTCGGGCCGGGTCAGCGTCGGCATGAAGCCCTGCACGAAGGCGCTGTAGGTCTCGTTGATCATCCGCTGCGACTCGGCGGCGATGGTACCGAACACCAACGAACTCTTGCCCGAGCCCGAGACACCGGTGAACACCGTGAGCCGGCGCTTCGGCAGCTCGACCGTGACGTCCTTGAGGTTGTTGACGCGAGCGCCCTGCACCCGGATCAGGTCGTGGCGGTCGGCGACGTGTGCCGCGGGCGAGTCCGTGGCCTTGCTCATCGTCTCTCCATCTGCTCGGGTGGGCGGGCCCCGGTCACGCTACGGGTGGCGGCGTGACCTGCGCTTCTCGATTCCTGACGGGTCGGGTGACCTGCTTCGCCGTACAGGACGGCAGCCCGACCGTCGACAGCGCCGCCTCCCGGCGGTAGGTGCTGGGCGGCATGCCGACCAGTTCGGTGAAGCGGGTGCTGAAGGTGCCGAGCGAGGAGCAGCCGACCGCGAAACATACATCGGTGACGCTCATGTCGCCACGACGCAGCAGGGCCATGGCGCGCTCCACGCGCCGGGTCATCAGATAGCTGTACGGAGATTCGCCGTAGGCGAGCCGGAACTCCCGGCTGAGGTGCCCGGCCGACATGTGCACGCCCCGGGCGAGCGCCTCGACGTCAAGCGGCTGCGCGTACTCCCGGTCGATGCGGTCGCGGACGCGACGCAGCCGCGCGAGGTCGGCGAGGCGCTGGCTCTCGGTCGATCGGCTGCTCACCCGGAAAATCGTGCCACAGAACCCCGACAGAACCGGACCGCCGGACGGCCGAGCCGGACCCGAGCCGCGCGGCGGCGGGTGGGGTGGCCGTCCGGGGCGTACCGTCAGGTGGTTTCGCGGCGGGCGCGGGCCCGGCGCTTGCCCTCGTGCATGGCCTGCACGCGGGCCACCGGGATGGTGCGGCCCTCGGCGATCAGGTCGGCGGGGATCTGCTGGGGTTCCGGCAGCAGGGTGACCCACGGGTCGGTTCCGGCGAGCAACGCCGGGGCCGTCCGGATGGTGAAGTCCGCCGGGCTCACCTCGGTCAGGTCGGCCCAGTCGACCGGGAAGGACACCGGCATTCCGGGCCGCAGTCGCGGGCTGTACGCGGCCACGACCGTCGCCCCGCCGGAGCGGGTGGCGTCGACGAACACCTTCCCACCCCGGTCCTCGCGGATGTAGGCCGTGGTGGCGAGCGCCGGGTCGAGCCGTTCGGCGCGGACCGCGAGCGCCCGGGTGGCGGCGGCCAGCTCCTCGGCGGTGGCGTCGCCGGTGACCGGGACGAAGACGTGTACGCCCTTGGCGCCGCTGGTCTTGACCGCTCCGGCCAGGCCGGCGTCGGCGAGCGCCTGGCGGACCAGCAGCGCCGCGTCGACCGCCGCGCGGAACCCGTCGCCCTCCGGCGGGTCCAGGTCGAGCACGAGGTGGGTCGGTCGGTGCGGTTCGGTCGCGGTGGCCAGGGTCGGGTGGTACTCGACCGCGCGCTGGTTGGCGAACCAGAGCAGGGTGCGCCGGTCGTCGCAGAGGGCGTACGAGATTTCCCGGTGCGACGCCTCGGCCCAGACCGCCGTCCGGCGCACCCAGTCCGGGGTGTAGCGGGGCAGGTTCTTCTGCATGAACGGCGGCTGGCCGGGGCGCACCCGGATCACCGACAGCGGTCGGTCCCGGAGCTGGCCGATGATCGGCTCCCGGACGGCGTCGAGGTAGTCGACGAGGTCGCGCTTGGTGGCGTCGTTCCGGTCGGACAGCGGCTGGTCCAGGTTGGTCAGGGCCACGCCGTCGCGGGTCTCGTCAGCCTCACTCACCCGATCACCCTCGCCGCCCCGGCGTCGTCGGTCAACCGGACACGGCGCTTCGCCGCCCGCCGACCGCCGCGCCCGCCGCCGTCGACCGGCCCGTCCCCGTCGACCGGCCCGTCCGCGTCGACCCGCCCGTCCCCGTCGACCGGCCCGTCGCCGTCGGGCCGCGCGGCGGCCGGCTGTCGGGGCACCAGGCCCAGCGCCACCAGCAGGGCGGCGAGCACCAGGGCGGCGGCCACCGCGTAGGCGACCCGGTAACCGCCGGCCAGCGCGACCAGCTCGGCCTGGCCGGCGGCCCGTAGTCCGTCGCTGCGGGACGCCGCCAGGGTCGCCAGCGCCGCCAGGCCGACCGCCCCGCCGACCTGCTGGGTGGTGTTGGCCAGCCCGGAGGCGAGACCGGCGTCGGCGTCGGTCGCGCCGGCCATGGCCAGCGTGGTGACCGCGGGCAGGGTCAGACCGCCGGCCAGGCCGAACACCACCATCGCCGGGAGTACGTCGGCGAGGTAGCCGCCGTCGGCGGCCAGCCGGGCGAGCAGCAGGAACCCGACGGCGGCCAGGCCGAGCCCGGCCACCAGCACGGTTCGGGCGCCCCAGCGGGCGATCAGCCGGCCGGCCAGACCGAGCGACACGACCGCGATCACCACCGGGGTGGGCAGGAACGCCCAGCCGGTCGCCGCCGCGTCCAGCCCGAGCACGAGTTGCAGCTCCACGGCGAGCAGGAACTGGAAGCCGAAGAAGGCGGCCACCATGAGGAACTGCGCGGTGTTCGCCGCGAGCAGCCCCGGTACGCGCAGCAGTCGGCTCGGCAGCAGCGGGGTGGACGCCACGCGCTGGCGTACCGCGAACCCGCCGAGCAGCAGCGCGGCGAGCGCCACCGCGCCGAGGGTGCGTGGGCTGGTCCAGCCGTGCTCCCCCGTTCCCACGATGCCCAGCACGGCGGCCATGAGGCCGGCGGTGGCGAGCAGCGCGCCGGGCACGTCGAGGCCGGTCCACGGCCCGCTGCCCCGTTCGGCGGGGAGTCGGCGGACGGCGGCGAGCAGGATCGCCGCCCCGATCGGGAGGTTCACCAGGAAGATCGAGCGCCAGCCGGCCAGCTCGGTCAGCACCCCGCCGGCCACCGTTCCCACGGACGCGCCGGCCGCCCCGGTGAAGCTGTAGACGGCGATCGCACGGGCCCGCTCGGCCGGCTCGGGGTAGAGCCGGACGATCATGCCGAGGCTGACCGCCATGGCCAGCGCGCCGCCGACGCCCTGGCCGAACCGCGCGCCGACGAGCAGGGCCGGCCCGCCGGCGAGCGCGCAGGCCGCCGAGGCCAGGGTGAACAGCAGGACGCCGGCCAGGAAGACCCGGCGTCGGCCGAGCAGGTCGCCGAGGCGACCGGCGAGCAGCAGCAGCCCGCCGAAGGCCACCAGGTACGCGTTGACGACCCAGGCCAGTCCGGCGGCGGTGAAGCCCAGGTCGCGCTGGACGGCGGGCAGGGCCACCGACACCACGCTGCCGTCCAGAATGATCATGAGGCTGCCGGCGCAGAGCACCAGCAGCGCCGGCCAGCGGGACGGGGTGACACGGTCCACGGGACTCCTCCTTGGTGCACGGTTTGTTACCGACGCCATCGTCTGTGACCATGACCGGGAGCGGAAGGAGGCACTGTTGTGTCCCAGAGGAACAGCGATGTGTCCGCGCAGGTAGCGGCCGAGTTCACGTGCGCCGCGGGGAACGTGCCGTTCACCCCCGGACAGGCGCGCGCCTGCACCGTCCGCGAGGTGCTCGACCGGGTTGGCGGCAAGTGGAGCATCGGCATCCTGGTGGCGGCCTCGCACGGACCGGTCCGCTTCACCGAGCTGGAGCGGCACATCGAGGGCATCAGTCGCCGGATGCTCACGCTGACGCTGCGCAACCTGGAACGCGACGGGCTGCTGCACCGCACGGTCTATCCGACCGTGCCGCCCAAGGTCGAGTACGTGGCCACCCCGATGGCGCTGGAGCTGTACGAGTCGCTGGTGGCGCTGACGAGCTGGGCCGAGCGGCACCGCCGGGCCATCGCCGAGGCGCGGACCAGGTACGACGCGGAGCACGCCGCCTAAACAAGCGAGCGGTGTGGGGAACGCCACGCGGTTCGTCTGACCGATCGGTCAGGGTCTGACCGATCGGTCAGGCATGCTGGTTCACGGAGGTGGACCGGTGATGGCCAGAGCGGTGTCCGAGACGCACGGTGAGATCCTCGCCGCGGCGGCGCGACGGTTCGCGGTGACCGGCTACCGGGGCACTTCGTTGCAGGACATCGCCCGTGAGGTCGGCTGCTCCAAGGCCACCGTGCTCTACCACTTCGCCAACAAGGAAGCGCTGCTGGCCGAGCTGATGGCGCCGGCCATCACGGTGCTGACCGACCTCGACGACCAGCTCAGCGGCCTGACCGGCGCGGCCGCCCAGGAGGCCGCCGCGGTCGGCTTCGTCGACCTCGCGGTCCGGTTCCGGCGGGAGATCGCCGTCCTGCGCGGCGAGTTCCCGGAGCTGCTCTGCCAGCCGGCCTTCGCCCACATCCAGCAGATCTCCGAACGGCTGCGCGACGCGTTGGCCGGCCACTCCGACCGGCCCAGCGCCCGGATCGCCGCGCTGGTGCTGCTGGCCGGCATCTCCGAGGCGTGCGCCGAGTTCGTCGACGTTCCCGACGACGAACTGCGGCCCGCCCTGCTCACCCTCGCCCGACGGGCCGTCGAACCCGTCGGGTCACCCCTGCCCCAACCACCCACGACCGAGGACAAGGACTCCTGATGGCCACCCTGCTCTACCGGCTCGGCCGGGGCGCGTTGCGCCGGCGACGGCTCGTCGTCGCGCTCTGGCTCGTCGTACTCGTCGGTGCCGGCCTGGCCGCGGCGACCCTGCGCGGCCCGACGGCGAGCAACTTCACCATGCCCGGAACCGAGAGCCAGCGCGCGCTCGACCTGCTCGCCGAGCAGTTCCCCGCGGCCAGCGGCGCCACCGGCACGATCACCCTCAAGGCGCCCGGCGACGGCCAACTGGCCACCCCGGAGGGCCAGGCCGTGGTGCAGGAGCTGGTCCAGCAGGCCGGGACCCTGCCCGGCGTGGTCGGCGCGGTCAACCCCCTCCAGGTCGGCGCCGTCTCGCCCAACGGCCGGTACGCGCTGGTCCAGGTCCAGTTCGCCACCGGGGCGGACGAGGTGACCGACGCGCAGAAGACCGCGTACGAGGAGGTCGGCGCGGCGGCCAGGGCGAAGGGCTGGCAGGTCGCCCCGGGCGGAGAGGTGCTGGGCGGCGAGCCGGAGGTCGGCTCGACCGAGGCACTCGGCGTGCTGGTCGCCGCGATCGTCCTGATCATCACGTTCGGCTCGCTGGTGGCCGCCGGGATGACCATGCTCAACGCGCTGATCGGCGTGGGCGTCGGCATGGCCGGCCTGTTCGCGCTGAGTGGCGTCATCGAGTTGACCAGCACGGCGCCGATCCTCGCGCTGATGCTCGGCCTCGCCGTGGGCATCGACTACTCGCTGTTCATCACCTCGCGGCACCGGCAGAACCTGCTCGACGGCCTGCCGCCGGACGAGGCGGTCGGCCGGGCCGTGGGCACCGCCGGCTCCGCCGTGGTCTTCGCGGGCGCCACCGTCGTCATCGCGCTCGCCGGGCTGGCCGTGGTGGACATCCCATTCCTCACCGTGATGGGCCTCGCCGCCGCCGGAACCGTCACCGTGGCCGTCCTCGTCGCCATCACGCTCCAGCCGGCGCTGCTCGGCTTCGCCGGTCGCCGGGTGCTCCCCCGCCGGCTGCGGACGCCCGCCACCGACGGCACGCCGGGCACCGACGCGGTCGTCGACCGGCCCGCCCCGACCGAGGACCGGTCGGCGTTCGGCTTCCGCTGGGCCCGGTTCGTCACCCGCTTCCGGGTACCCGTGATCCTGGTCGGGCTGCTCGGCCTGGGGCTGCTCGCGCTGCCCACGCCGGACATGCGGCTGGCGCTGCCGGGCGCGGCGACGGCCGCCGTCGGCTCTCCCGCCCGGGTGGCGAACGACCTGACCGTCGAGGGCTTCGGCCCGGGCTTCACCGGCCGGCTCGCGGTGGTCGTCGCGGGCGATGACGCCCAGGCGACCTCGGCCGCCGTACCGCAGGTCACCGCGCTGCTGCAACGTACCGAGAACGTCCTCGCGGTCGCGCCCCCGCAGCTCAGCCCGGACGGCCGGACGGCGCTGCTCGGCGTGGTGCCCAAGACCGGCCCGACCGACGAGGCCACCGAGACGCTGGTGCACGACATCCGCGACTCGGTGGGCGACATCCGCGGCGCGGACGTGCTGCTCACCGGTGTCACGGCGATCGGCATCGACGTGTCCGAGAAGCTCTCCGACGCGCTGCCGGTCTATCTGCTGCTGGTCGTCGGGCTGTCGGTCCTGCTGCTGATGCTGGTGTTCCGCTCGCTGCTGGTGCCGGTCAAGGCCGCGCTGGGCTTCCTGCTCACCGTCGCCGCCACGTTCGGCATCACGGTGGCGGTCTTCCAGCAGGGGCACCTCGCCGACCTGGTCGGTCTGGACACGCCCGGCCCGCTGATCAGCTTCCTGCCGATCCTGCTCATCGGCATCCTGTTCGGGCTCGCCATGGACTATGAGGTGTTCCTGGTGTCCCGGATGCGGGAGGACTTCGTGCACGGCGAGACCGCCCGGGAGGCCACGATCAGCGGCATGGGGCACGGTGCCCGGGTGGTCACCGCCGCCGCACTGATCATGATGTCGGTGTTCGGGGGCTTCGTCTTCCTCGATGACCCGGTGATCAAGTCGATGGGCTTCGCGCTCGCCATCGGCGTGGCCATCGACGCCTTCGTGGTCCGCATGACCATCGTCCCGGCCGTGATGTCCCTGCTCGGTGACCGCGCCTGGTGGCTGCCCCGCTGGCTGTCCCGCGCCCTGCCGAACGTCGACATCGAGGGCGAGGGCCTCCGCGACCACCTGACGACCCAGGAGCCCGCGCGGGTCTAGGCCCCAGCTTCGTCGATCATGGAGTTGTGGTGCCCGTCGTGCCCCGACCCGGGCACTTCGTCCGGCACCACAACTCCATGATCCGCGTGCGCCGGCCCGGTCACACCCCGGCCGGGTAGGTCTCCATCTCGCCGGGGACGGCCGGGACGGCCAGCGGATGCAGGGCCGTCGTCTCGTCGCACCAGATCAGCGCGTCGTAGCGGGCACCCAGACGGGTCGGCACGTAGTTGCCCCAGGACTCGAAGGACGGGTCGTACACCACCCCGATCGCCCGATGGTCCGCCGGCTCGGTGACCCAGCCCGGTTGGTCGTCGCCGCCGAAGACGAGCACCGCCCGCTCGGGCATCAACTCGTGCAGCCGCCGCTCCACCGAGCCCTCCCGTGCCGGCGGCACCACCATCGCCTCCGACGGCGAACCCCAACGGGGCGCCGCGATCACCGTGCCCCGGTAGGTGCCGAACCCGATCAGCGCCACCGCGTCGTCGCCGTGCCGCTCGCGGGCCAACTGACCAATGTTGACCATCCCGTCGGCGGCCATGTCGGTGGCCCGTGCGTCCCCCACATGCGTGTTGTGCGCCCAGACGATCCCTCGGGCGTCCGGGCCGTAGCGGTGCAGCAGCCGGTCCAATGTGTCCTGCATGTGGGTGTCCCGGATGTTCCACGAGTCCGGGCCGCCGGCCACCATCGCCCGGTAGTAGCGCTCCGCGCCGGCCACGACCTCCGCGTTCTGCCAGGCCGAGAAGCGGTCCGGGCCGTCCGACATGGCCTGTTCCCGGGTACGCGCCAACAGCCGGATGACCTCCTCCTCGCACCGGGCGGAGACGAACCGGCTGGCGGCGCCGTACTCCTCGACCCGCTTGCCGTACGGCTCGAAGCACCGGTACGCGTCCTGCGCCGCCTCCAGCGAGGTCGGGTCCTCCTCCCCCAGGTAGTCGAAGATCGCCTGCATCGACTCCCAGAGGCTGTAGACGTCGAGCCCGTGGAAGCCGGCCCGCTCGCCCTCCGGCCGTTCCAGGTTCCACGCCCGCAGCCACCGGCAGAAGCGGGCCACCTCGGCGTTCGCCCACATCCAGGTCGGCCACCGCTCGAAGCCTTCCAACGCCGTCTGCGGATCGAGGGCCCCTCCGGGGGCGGCGGTGACCGAGCGGTGCACCCGGTCGCAGTCCGGCCAGTCGCCCTCGACGGCTACGAACGAGAAGCCGCACTCCGTGATCAGCCGACGGGTCAACTGCTCGCGCAGCCGGTAGTAGTCGTAACTGCCGTGCGTGGACTCGCCGATCATCACCACCCGGGCGTCCCGGACGCGCTCCAGCAACGGGTCGAAGTCGCTCGGTGCGCCGAGCCGCTGAACCAGCATGGCAGCGGCTACCCGGCGGTCGCGCCGACAAACCGTCGGCGCGTCGCGAGCCGACACGCCGTCCGCGTGTACGCCTGACACCACCGGGTAGCCAACCGACATGACCGTGTCAGGCGTGCAGTTGCAGGAGTACCTGGCCGGGCTCGACTACCCGGTCTCCCGCGAGGACCTCATCCGCTGGGCACAGGAGAACGGTGCCAGCACGGCCACACTGCACCTGCTCCAGGCACTACAACCCGAACAGTTCGAAACCCCCGAAGAACTGACCGAAGCCCTGACAACCCCCACCTGAAGACCCCAGCCGTGCCCCCTCCTCCCCTCCCACCCATCTCCGTTGATCATGAATTTATTGCCATGACACGCCGGCATCGATGGCAATAACTTCATGATCAACCGGGTGACACGAGGGCCCGGGGGCGGGACGGGGGACGGGGGACGGGGGACGGTTACGGGAGGGGGATGGTGCGGTTTTCGTGGCGGGCTGATTCGGCGGCGGCGATGATCGTGACCACCTCGCGGCCGAAGCGGACGTCGCAGCGGTGGTCGCGGTCGCCGGTCCGGACCTGCTCCAGGAGTTGGTCGATCGCCACACCGAACGCCGTTGCGGCGTCGTACTCGCCGTGCGGCACGGTCTCGATGCCGTTCTCGCCGTAGAACACGAACTCCCGGGCCATCGCCTCGGTCGGCGCGTCCAGGGAGAGCGAGGCGCTGCTGGTCGCGCCACCCTCGTGGGTGAGCAGCAGGTGCACCATCCCGCTCGGGCCGTCCATCGCGGCCACCTGGGTCACCCGCCCCAGCACCGGCAGGAGGATCGAGAGCGCGTGCGGGGCGATGTCCCAGAGCGCGCCGTGCTCACGACGCCACAGCGAACCGCCGTACGGGCTGCCCTCCTGGAAGATCGATGCGAACGCCGTGGTGCGGCCGTGCTGCCAGCCACCCGCGGCGGCGGTCGACGCGAGGAACGCGGTCACGTTCGGCTGGAACCGCTGGGTGAAGAACACCACGGAGGCGACTCCCGACGCCTCGGCGGCGGCCACCACCCGGTCGGCGTCGTCCACGCTGAGCGCCAGCGGCTTGTCCAGCAGCAGGTGCCGGCCGGCGGTGGCGGCCCGGACCGCGATGTCGGCCTGGACGTCCGGCGGCAACGCGACGGCGACCGCCTCGCACTGCTCGATGAGGGCGTCGACGTCGGCGTAGGCGGGCACCCCGTACCGCTCGGCCAGCGCAGAAGCCCGCTCCGGGTTACGCCCCCACACCCCGACCAGTTCCGCGTCCGGGTGTGCGTGCAGCGCCTTCCCGTGCGTCTCGATCGCCCAGTGACCGGTGCCGAACAAGCCGAACCGCAGCACGTGTACCTCCGCTGTTTCCCCCCACCGTGGCAACCCCACGGACGTGATCCACGCTAGTCGCCCCAGCAGGGCCGGCGGCGGCGGGTCGCCAACCGGAGCTGCTTGCGTACTGCGCCGGCCAGAGGGTGACCGTGGTCTGACCGGTGCCTGTCGAGCTGCCCCAGATCCGGGGCGCACTACCCGACCTCCGACGCCCCGTCCGACTTCCGATACCCGGCACCCGGCGCCCTGCCCCGACGCACCCCGAGACGTCCCACGCACCGCGAGACGTCCGACAGCGCGAGACGTCCGACGCACCGCGAGACGCCCGACGCACCCGAGACGCCCGACGCACCCCAAGACGCACGACGCACCCCGAGACGCCCGACGCAACGCCCCACTTCTGACGCAGGCTCCGTGATCGCTTGCCCCATTTCTGGGGCAGCTCGACAGTGCCTGCGCACCCCTCGGGCAGCCGGCCGCCCGCACGCGCCGGCCGCGCTACCGGACCCGGCGGGCGCGTCGGCCGGGCAGCGTGCGGTGGTTACTACGACGGTTAGTAGGCTGTGCCGGTGACCGAGGCGACGACCGGGTGGGGCCGATGACCAGCGCGGCGGCCGGCTCGCCGGTGGACGGGCTCCTCGCGACGGCGTCGATCGTGCTGTCGCTGCTCGTCGCCGGGTGGGCACTGGTCGCGGCGGTACGCCACCGGCCGCCGGACCGGGTGCAGTTCGCCGGTCTGGCCGTACTCGAGGTGGGGTTGCTCGTGTTGGGGGTGCTGGCCCTGGTGGCGGTCGGCGGCGGCGACCGACCGGGGGAGCCCGGCGCGTTCTTCGGCTACCTCGTCACGCTGGTCTGCCTGCCACCGCTGGCCTGGGTGCTGGCCCGGATGGAACCGACCCGGTGGGGGTCGGCGATCGTCTGCGCCGTCTGCCTGGTGACGCCGGTCGTGGTGGTGCGGTTGCAGCAGACCTGGGAGGTGCTCGGTGGTTGAGACCCAACCGGCCCGGCAACGCACGAACTCCGGCCCCGGCCGGCTGCTGATCGCGGTGTACCTGCTGTTCGCCATCGCGGCGACCAGCCGGGCGGGCCTACAGATCGCCACCAAGTTCGACGAGGCGCCGGTGGCGTACCTGCTCTCCGCCCTGGCCGCGCTCATCTACATCGTGGCCGCGGTGGGTCTGGCCCGGGCCGGGCACACCGGCCGGCGGGTGGCGCTGGCGTGCTGTTCGGTGGAGTTGGTCGGGGTCGTCGTGGTCGGCATCCTGAGCCTGGTCGACAAGGCGCTGTTCCCCGACGAGACGGTGTGGTCGCAGTTCGGTAGCGGGTACGGCTACATCCCGCTCGTCCTGCCGGTGCTGGGCCTGTTCTGGCTCTGGCGCACCCGCCGCGACCCGGCCTGAGCCGACCGGGCCGCGGTACGAGGGCGACCGCGCTCAGGCCCGTGGACCACCGGCGACGTAGATGACCTGACCGGAGACGAAACCGGCGCCCTCACTCGCCAGGAACGAGATGGTGTGGGCGACGTCCTCCGGGCGTCCTGGCCGGCGAACCGGGATCTCGGCGGCGGCGTGCTTCTGGAGGTCCTCGAAGTCGACCTTCATACGGGCGGCGGTGGCCGCCGTCATGTCGGTCACGATGAAGCCGGGCGCGACGGCGTTGACGGTCACCCCGAACGGCCCCAGTTCGATGGCGAGCGTCTTGGTGAAGCCCTGCAGCCCCGCCTTGGCGGCGGCGTAGTTCGCCTGGCCCCGGTTACCCAGCGCCGAGGTGCTGGAGAGGTTGACGATCCGCCCCCACTTGCGCTCCACCATGTGCTTCTGGGCGGCCTGGCTGAACAGGAACGCGCCCCGCAGGTGTACGCCCATGACGGTGTCCCAGTCGGCGTTCGTCATCTTGAACAGCAGGTTGTCCCGGAGCACGCCGGCGTTGTTGACCAGCACGGTGGGCGCGCCCAGTTCGGTGGCGACCCGCTCGACGGCGGCCTCGACCTGGTCGCGGTCGGAGACGTCGGCACCCACGCCGAGGGCACGACCACCCGCGCCGGCGATGGCGTCCACCGTCTCCTTGGTGGCCGCCTCGTCGATGTCGACCACGGCGACGGCCATCCCGTCGGCGGCCAGCCGCCGGGCGGTGGCGGCACCGATACCGCGTGCGGCTCCGGTGACGATGGCGACGCGGTGCTCCTCCGACATGATTACCTCCGGGTAACTTTGGGGTGATCGGAGGAGCTTAGCGTCAGAACCCCCGCCCCCGGCATAGGCGAATCCACCGGTATCCGTGCCCGGAGACCTTCACCGCGCCGAGCTTGCCCAGTTCGCCGTAGCCACGGTCGGTGAGCACGTCGATCGGCAGGTCGGCCTCGGGTTCGAGGCTGCTCAGGTCCACCTCGACGTCGTCGGTGCCCAGGTTGTGCAGGAAGACCATCGTGCCGGTCGGCCCGTCGGCCCGGTGCGCCAGCACTCCCGGCGGCATCGCCACGTCGATGTGCGTGGTGGAGCCGGAGCCGATCTCGGGGGCCTCCCGCAGGGTACGGATCATGCGCTCGAACCACGCCAACAGCGACTTCGGGTCGCCGCGCTGGGCGGTGACGTTGACGTTCTGGTAACCGAACTCGCCCTTGTCGATCACCGGGCGGACCAGCTTCTCCGCATCCGCCGTGGAGAAGCCGGCGTTCGGCTGGTACGACCACTGCATCGGGGTACGGATCGCCTCCCGGCCGGGCAGCGACAGGTCCTCGCCCATCCCGATCTCCTCGCCGTACCGCAGCACCGGAGTGCCACGCAGGGAGAACTGCAACGCGTACGCCAGTTCGATGCGCCGCCGGTCGTTGCCGAGCATCGGGGCGAGCCGGCGGCGGATGCCCCGGTCGTAGATGCGCATCTTCTCGTCCGGGCCGAACTCGGCGTACACCTGGTTGCGCTGTTCGGTGGTCAACCGGGACAGGTCGATCTCGTCGTGGTTGCGCAGGAAGGTGGCCCACTGCCCGCCGACCGGGAGCTTCGGGGTGTCGCGCAACGCGTCGACCAACAACTCCGGGTCCTGCCGCGCCAGGGCCAGGATGAGCCGACCGTTGAGCATGAAGTCGAAGAGCATGTGGATGCGGTTGCCGGAGCCGCTGGCGTCGCCGAAGAACGTCGGGAGCTGGTCCGGTTCGACGTTCGCCTCGGCGAGCAGGAGGGCGTCGCCGCGCCGCCACTGCACATGCTGGCGCAACTCGGTGAGGAACTCGAAGTCCTTCGGGGAGTCCGGGTTGCCCGGCTCGGTCAGCTCGATGATGAACGGCACCGCGTCCATCCGGAAGCCGGCGACCCCGAGCTGGAGCCAGAACGACATGATCTTCTTGACCTCGGCCCGGACGTCCGGGTTGGCGTAGTTGAGGTCCGGCTGGAACTTGTAGAAGCGGTGGTAGAACCACGCCTTGGCAGTGCGGTCGTAGCTCCACGTCTCGTTCTGCTCGCCGGGGAAGACCATGCCCTGGTGGCGGTCGTCCGGCTCGGTGTCGGACCAGACGAACCAGTCCCGGTACGGCGAGTCCGGCGAGGAACGGGCGGACTGGAACCAGGGGTGCTCGTCGGAGGTGTGGTTGACCACCAGGTCGATGATCACGCGGATGCCCCGGTTCTGCGCCTGGTGCAGCAGCTCGGCGAAATCGCCGAGGGTCCCGAAGCGGGGGTCCACGTTGTAGAAGTCGGTGACGTCGTACCCGTCGTCGCGGTTGGGTGAGGGGTGGATCGGGTTCAGCCACAGGCAGGTCACGCCCAGCCGGGCCAGGTAGTCCAGCCGGCCGATCAGACCACGGATGTCGCCGACGCCGTCGCCGTCGGAGTCGGCGTACGTGTCGATGTCGAGGCAGTAGACGACGGCTTCGGAATACCAACGGTCACCCATGCCGCGAGAAACTCTCCAGTTGATCTCCACGGCAAACCTGCCGGACGGCGGTCGGTACCCTGCCCGGCATGGACATCGACCTCGTACCACCGAGCGATGAGTTGGACTGGTCCCGGGGCGAGTGGTTGCACCCGCCGGTACGCGCCGAGCGGGGCGCCGCCGGTGAGCTGATCGTCGAGGCCGGGGCGGAGACCGACTTCTGGCGGCGGACCAGCTACGGCTTCGTCCACGACAACGGGCCGGCGCTGCTGGCGCCGCTGCCCGTCGGCGCGGCCATGGAGGTGAGCTTCGTCCTCGACTTCGCCGCACAGTTCGACCAGGCCGGTGCGCTGGTCCGGGTGGACGAGCGGACGTGGGTCAAGGCGGGCGTCGAGGTGAGCGACGGCGAGTCGCAGCTCGGCGCGGTGGTCACCCGGGAGTTCTCCGACTGGTCGGTGGCCCCGGTGCAGGGGTGGACGGGCCAGGAGGTCACCGTGCGGGTCAGTCGGGCCGGTGACGCGCTGACCGTGCGGGCGCGGGTGGCAGACGCGCCGTGGCGGTTGGTCCGACTCGCCCCGCTGGACCCGGCGGCCGAGGCGACGGCCGGCCCGTTCTGCTGCGCGCCGACGCGCGGCGGCCTCACGGTGACGTTCACCGCCTGGCGACAGGGCCCGGCCGACACCGCGCTGCATCCGGGGGACTGAACCGTCGTGGCGCGGCTCACCCGCAGGTGTGCCGCGCCGATCATTGGGTACGACAGTCCGATCCTCTCGTCGGCCACTCTCGGAAGGACGACCAATGGCGTACGCCCAGACCGGTGACCCGTCCGAGTTCACCGGCCTGACCGGGTGGGTGGCGTCCGTCATCGAGGCGATGGGTCCGGTCGGCGTGGCCCTGCTGGTCGCGCTGGAGAGCATCGTCCCGCCGATCCCCAGCGAGATCGTGCTGGCCATGGCGGGCTTCCTCGCCCACGAGGGTCAGTTCAACGTCGTCCTCGTCGTGGTGGCCGCGACGGTCGGCTCGCTGGTCGGCGCGCTGGTGCTCTACTGGCTCGGCGCGGCGCTCGGCGAGGAACGACTCAAGCGCTGGCTGGACCGCATCCCGCTGGTGGACCGCGACGACCTGGAGAAGGCCGACCGCTGGTTCGAGCGACACGGCCGCTGGGCGGTGCTGATCGGCCGGGTGGTACCGGTGGTCCGCAGCCTGGTCTCCGTTCCGGCCGGGGCCAACCGGATGCCGCTGGGCGAGTTCGTCCTGCTCACCACGATCGGAAGCGGCGTCTGGAACGCACTGATCGTCGGGGCCGGTTACGCGCTGGGCAGCCGGTGGCAGAACGTCGAGCGGTACAGCGACTGGTTCAACTACGCCATCGGCGCGGTCTTCGTCGTCATGGTGGTCAGCTGGGTGGCCCGTAAGATCCGCCGCCGCCGGCAACGCGACGACCGGCGGTCGGTGACCGCCGGTCGCTGATCCGCGTCCGCGCCGTGGTCAGGGCACCTGTTGCCCTGCGGCGGCTGTCGGCGCGGCCTGCGGTCGGCGCAGCACCACCTGCTCCAGCGCCGACCACGCCGTCGTCGTCACCAGGTAGATCACGGCGGCGAGCGGCAGCACCAGCGCCACCAGCACGGTCGTGAACGGCAGCAGGGGGAGCAGCCGAGCGAGCGTGGCCGCGCCCGGCCCCTCGGTGGGCGTACCGGCCACCGTGCCGACCGCCGCCGACGCCCGCCGTGCCCGCCGCGACGACCACCAGGCCAACGCCAGCAGCAGGACCAGCAGACCGGTGAAGAGCGGTCCGGCCGCGCCGGCCAGCCCGTCGCCGAGGTGGTGACCCAGGGGTACGCCGGCCAGCCGTTCGTCGAGCAGTCCGGTACCGCCCTCGTCGGTGGCGAACAGTCGGTACAGGACCAGCAGGAACGGCGCCTGGATCAGCAGCGGCAGGCAGCCGGCGACCGGGTTCGCGCCGGCCGAGCGGTACAGCGCGAACACCTCGCGCTGGAGGGTCGCCGGGTCGTCGGCGTACCGCTGCTGGAGCTCGTGTACCTGCGGGGCGAGCGCCGCGCGGCGCCGCTCGCCGCGGACCTGCGCGACGGTCAACGGTGTGATCAGCAGCCGGACGGCGACGGTGAGCAGCACAATGGCGGCGACGGTCGCCGCGCCGCCGGCCAGCGGTTCGAGCAGATCGGTGAGCCAGGACAACGCGGTGCCGGCGACGCCGACGACGGTGTGCAGTGGTGCGAAGGCGAGCATGGGAAACCCCTCGGTCCGATTCCGGTGGGTCCTTCAGCCGCAGCCGTTGCTGGACGGCACGAAGGACCGATGACGGTGGGATCGGCCGCGTGGCGACGGGTCGCTACGCGGCGAGGGGGCGTCCGGGTGCGCGGGGTCGGGGTCGTCCGGCGGCGTCCGGATCGATCTGGCGGGGCGTGCGGCGACCCCGGGCCCGGGCGCGCAGCCCGGCCCAACGTCGGGCGAACCCGGGCGCGCGTGCCGCGCCGAGCGGATGCGCGGCGAGCAGCGCGGCGACCAGGACCAGGGCGGTCAGCGCGGCCCCGGCCAGCAGGTCGGCCGGACGGTCGGCGAGCAGGCCGAGCTGGGCGAACGCGGACATCCACGTGGCCCAGAGGAATCCCAGCAGCACCGGCACGGGCTCAGCATAGGACCCGGTGTCACGTCTCCCGGCCGGATCGCTGACGCCCTGGGGCCGACACGCGGGGACGGCGTGCCGTCACCACGTTTCCGGGCGTTACCACCATGGGTAACCACACGTCCGACCGGCGCGGACGGACCGCGAGCGGCAGAAACGGACGGTGGTGCGCGATGACGGGGCAGGTGGCGGAGGCACCCGGCGGGACGACCGCGGGGACCGATGTGCTCACCGTTGGTGTCGAGGAGGAGTTCCTGCTCGTCGACCCGCACACCGGCGCCGCGGTACCCGCCGTCGACCTCGTGCTGGAGCAGGTCCCGGCGGAACTGCGCGGTCAGGTGGAGCGCGAGTTCCAGACCAGCCAGATCGAGATCGGCTCGCCGCCCGGGCTGGAGCTGTCGTCGATCCGGCACTCTCTCGGCGTACTCCGTAAGGCCCTTGCCGACGCGGCCGAGCGGGCCGGCGTACGGCTGCTGGCCATCGGCACCGGCCCGGTGGACGGCCCGGTGCCGCCCGTCGTGGACAAGCCCCGCTTCGACCGGATGATCGAACGGTTCCGGCTGCTCGTACCCGGCCCCGGCAACAACGGCATGCACGTGCACGTGGGCGTCCCCGACCCGGAGACCGGCGTGCAGGTACTCAACCACGTCCGGCCCTGGTTGCCGACGCTGCACGCCGTCACCACCAACTCGCCGTTCGCCGGGGGCGAGGACACCGGCTACGCGAGCTGGCGGTCGGTGGAGTGGGAGCGCTGGCCGTCGGTCGCGCCGACGCCCTGGTTGGAGTCGCACGAGCACTACCAGCGGCTGATCCGTCAGTTGATCTCCAGCGGGGTGATGCTGGACGAGGGGATGCTCTACTGGTACGCCCGGCTGTCGGCCAAGTACCCGACCGTGGAGCTGCGGATCGGCGACGTCTGCCCGACGGTCGACGACGCGGTGCTGGTCGCCGCGTTGGTCCGGGCTCTGGTGGCCACCGCCATGGACGACGTCGCAGCCGGCCGGCCGGCGCTGCGGACCGACCACCATCTGCTGGTCGGCGCGCACTGGCGGGCCGCGCACGACGGCCTGGAGGGCGACGGGGTGGACGTCACCACGGGCGAGGTGCGGCCCGCGTGGGAGCTGCTGGACCGGTTCGTGGAACGGCTACGGCCGGCGCTGGAGCGGCACGGCGACTGGGCCGAGGTGTCCGACCTGCTGGGTGGGCTGCGCCGACACGGCACCGGCGCGGCCCGGCAGCGGGCCGTGTACGCCCGTACCGGACGGCTCGTCGACGTCGTGCAGGACGTGGCGCGACAGACCCGCGGCTGAGCGCGCCCGCGTGACAGGATGATCCTGTGGCGCAACGACTGATCGTCATCGGTGGGGACGCCGCCGGCATGTCGGCGGCGTCCCAGGCACGTCGCCGCCGCGACCGGGACGACCTGGAGATCGTGGTCTTCGAGCGGGGTCACTTCACCTCCTACTCGGCCTGCGGTATCCCGTACTGGATCAGTGGGCTGGTGCCCGGTCCGGAGCATCTGATCGCCCGCACCCCCGAGGTGTTCCGCGACAAGTTCGACATCGACGTGCGGATGCGCCACGAGGTGACCGCCATCGACCTGGAGCGGCGCGAGGTGGTCGCCCGGGACCTGGACCACGGCGGCGAGATCCGGGAACGCTTCGACGACCTGATGTACGCGACCGGCGCGACACCGACCCGGCCCCCCTGGGCGCAGGTGGACGTGGCGGGCGTGTTCGGCATGCAGACCCTCGATGACGGCGCGGCGCTGCGCGACTGGCTGGATGCCGAGCCGAAGCCCCGCCGGGCGGTGGTGGTGGGCGGCGGCTACATCGGCGTGGAGATGGCCGAGGCGATGATGCAGCGAGGGCTGTCCGTCACGCTCGTCGAGCAGGCGTCGCAACCGATGTCGACGGTGGACGCCGACATGGCCGAACTCGTCGCCGAGGCCATGCGCGGCCTCGGCATCACCATCCGCAGCGGCCTGTCGGTGACCGGCCTCGACCAGCGGGACGGCCGGGTGTCCGCCGTGGTCACCGTCGAGGGGCCGATCCCGACCGACGTCGTGGTCCTGGGTCTCGGCGTACGCCCCAACGTCGGCCTCGCGGAGGCCGCCGGGCTGCCGCTCGGGCCGACCGGCGCGGTCCGGGTGGACCGGCGGATGCGGGTCCCCGGGTTCACCGGTGTCTGGGCGGCCGGCGACTGCGTGGAGACCCTGCACCGGGTCAGCGGCATGCCGGTGTACATCCCGCTGGGCACCCACGCCAACAAGCAGGGCCGGGTGGCCGGCATCAACATCGGTGGCGGGTACGCCACCTTCACCGGTGTGATCGGCACGGCGGTGACCAAGGTCTGCGAGCTGGAGGTCGGTCGGACGGGCCTGCGGGAGCGGGACGCCACGGAGGCCGGCTTCGACTTCGTCTCGGTGATCGCCGAATCGACCAACCGGGCCGGCTACTACCCCGGCGCCCGGCCGATGACGGTCAAGCTGATCGCCGAGCGCCCCAGCGGCCGGCTGCTGGGTGCGCAGATCGTCGGCTGGTCCGAGGCGGCCAAGCGAATCGACACGCTGGCCGTCGCGTTGTGGAATGGCATGACCGTGGACGACATGACCGCACTGGACCTGGGCTACGCTCCGCCGTACGCGCCGGTCTGGGATCCGGTGCTGATCGCCGCCCGAAAGGCGGTCGACACGCTCGCCGCCCTTGATCGCTGACCGCGCCCGCCGTGGAGGTCCACCCCGTGACCCAGACCCCGACCAGGCCCGCCGCGCGCCGACGTCCGACCATGGTCGACGTCGCCCGACACGCCGGGGTAAGCCTGAAGACGGTGTCCCGGGTGGTCAACGACGAGCCGGTGGGTCAGGAACTGCTCGGCCGGGTGCTGGCCGCCATCGCCGAGCTGGGTTTCCGCCGCAACGACATCGCGCGCAACCTGCGCTCCCGGCAGCTCAACGCCACCGTCGGGCTGCTCATCGAGGAGATCGCCAACCCGTTCTACGCCACGATCGCGAGCGTGGCGGCCGAGATCGCCGCCGCGCACGGCACGATGCTGATCACCGCCTCCTCGGAGGAGGACCCGGAGCGCGAACGCGCCGTCCTGCAGGACTTCACGCAGCGCCGGGTCGACGGGCTGCTGGTCGTGCCGGCCGGCCCGGACCACTCGTTCCTGCGGCGTGAGGTCGAGCTGGGCATGCCGGTGGTCTTCCTGGACCGGCCACCGCAGGGACTGCTCGCCGACACGGTGCTGCTGGACAACTCCGGCGGCGGCCGGGCCGGCGTCGGGGCGCTGCTCGACGAGGGGCACCGGCGCATCGGTCTGCTGCTCGGTGCGCCCAGCGTGCCCACCATGCGCGAGCGGCTGGCCGGCGCGCGATCGGCCCTGGCCGACGCCGGGATCGAGCCCGACGAGTCACTGGTACGCGACCGCCTGATCGCCCCCGAGGACGCCGGACGGGCGGTCGGCGCGCTGCTCGACTCCCCGAACCCGCCCACCGCCTTCTTCTGTGGCAACAACCGGCTCACCGTCGGCGCCTTGCAGGAGCTGCACCGCCGGGGCAGCGACGCGGCGCTTGTCGGCTTCGACGACTTCGAACTGGCCCACCTGATGCCCCGCCCGCTGACCGTCGTCGCCTACGACACCCGCGAACTGGCCCGGGTAGCCACCGAGCGCCTGTTCCAACGCATCGCCGGCGACGACAGCCCCCCGTCAACCACAGTCCTCCCCACCCGCCTCCTACGCCGAGGCCTCCCCTAACCCCCACGCCCCAGCCCAGCCCGCCGCGCCCGCCCCGGCCCCCGCGCCGATCTTGCACTTTCTGTCGTTGATTTGTGCACAAATGCACCCTTTGTCGCAGCAGAAAGCGCAAGATCGCGGGGTGAGCGACGTGCACGCGCCCCCACCCACTCGGACCCTCGCGATCTTGCACTTTGTGTCGCCGTTTTGCGCTGTTACGCGCGTTTTGCCGGGACAGAAAGTGCAAGATCGCGGAGGTCTCGGCGTGACGGCCCGGCGATCATGGACTTGTGGTGCCTCACTTATGCCGCAAAACACCACGGAACGCCCACCATAAGTCCATGATCGACCCGGGCGGGGCGGGCGGGGCGGGTAGGGCGCGGGGCGGGATTAGCGCGGGGCTGCCAGGAGGGCTTGCAGCTCTGCTCGGGTCGGGGGGTTGGCGCCTCGGCGGGCGCAGGTCAGGGCGGCGACCGTCGCCGCCTGCCGGAGCACCTTCGTCCACTGCTGCTCGGTCACCGCGGCGAGCCGGTCGGTCGGTCGGTCGCCGAGCGCGTCGATGTCGGCCAGGGCGGCCAGCAGACCGCCGGTGAACGAGTCGCCCGCGCCGACGGTGTCGACCACCGTGGTGGGTACGGCCGGCTGCTCGTGGAGCACGCCGTTCGGGGCGAGCAGCCAGGCACCGTCGCCACCCCGGGTCACCACCGCGCAGGACACCCCGGCCTCGCGCCACTCGGCCATCACGTCGGCGATCGAGCGGTCCGGGTAGAGCCAGGCCAGGTCCTCGTCGCTGGCCTTGACCAGGTGCGCGAGGGGTACCTGCCGGCGTACCCGCTGCTGCTCGGCGGCCCGGTCCGTGACGATGCTCGGGCGCAGGTTGAGGTCGATCGAGAGGGTGAGCGCGTCGCGTTCGCGTTCGCGGGCGAGCAGCCCCTCCAGCACCTGCGCGCCGGGGTCGAGCGCGAGGGCGAGCGACCCGGTGTGCAGGGCCGTCGCCGACGAGTCGGCCAGGTCGGCCAGTTCCTGCGCGGTCCACTGCCAGTCCGCCGCGCCGTCCAGCCGGAACTCGTAGCTGGCCTGGCCGGTGACGTCGAGGGTGGCGACCGCCACCGAGGTGGGCTCGGGCGCGCGGACGGCCCACCGCAGGTCCACCTGGTTGGCCGCCAGGTGCTCGGCGATCTGCTGGCCGTACTCGTCGGGGCCGAGCCGGGCGAGCAGCCGTACCGGCTGGTCGAGCCGGGCCAGGGTGACCGCCACGTTGGCCGGCGAGCCGCCGGGTACCGCGCGCTGCCCCTCGGGGGTGACCACCAGGTCGATGAGGGCTTCTCCCGCTACCACGATCATGCGGTCACCATGCCCGGGGCGAGCGGGCCGGGGCCACCGAGACCGTCGGCCGAGCGGGACAGCAGCACCGCCTGGTACGCGTGGTAGACGTCCGGTCGACCGTGCCAGACCGTGTCGGCGGGCAGGTTCCGCTCGTCCAGTTCGTGCCGCCAGCCGGTGCCGTCGATCAGGTAGCGGCGCGCGTACGCCCAGAAGACCCGGTACCAGTCGGCGTAGAGGGCGTCCCCGGTGCGGCGGTAGAGGGTGATTGCCGCGCCGACGGCCTCGGCCAGCACCCAGTGCATCCGGGAGCGGACCACGGGCCGGTCGTCCCAATCGATCGTGTAGACGAAGCCGTCCGCGCCGTCGACCGCCCAGCCGCGTCGCAGGGCGGCGGCGAAGAGGGTACGGGCGTCGGCGAGCAGCCAGCCCGGCGGCTGCGGCAGGACGGCTTCCAGTTCGAGCAGCAGACGGGCCCACTCCAGCCAGTGACCCATCGTCGAGCCGTACGGCCGGAACGGGTCCGCGGGCTGGTCCCGGTTGTAGTCGAGCAGGGGCGTCCAGTCGGCCGTGAAGTGCTCGGGCAGTCGCCAGTCGTGCCGGGCGGCCTCGGTGTGCACGAGGTGGGTGGCGATCCGCAGGGCGCGGTCGGTCCAGCTCGGGTCGCCGGTGGCGGCGGCAGCGGCGAGGTACGCCTCGACCATGTGCATGCTGCTGTTCGCCCCGCGGTAGTCCTCGGTGACCGTCCAGTCGCGGTTCCACGACTCGCGGACCGCGCCCGCCTCGTCGTCCCAGAACCGGTCCAGGACCACGGTGAGCGCGTCGGCGAGCAGCCGGTCCGCGCCGGGGCGTCCGGCCCGGGCGGCGCTCGACGCGGCGAGCAGCACGAAGGCGTGGTCGTACCCGGCCTTACGCTCGTTGATCGGCGTGCCGTGCTGGTCCACGGCGCTGAACCAGCCCCCGTACCGGTCGTCACGCAGCAGCGTGTCGAGCGCGGCGATGCCGTGGTCGACGATCGCGGCGGCGTCCGGGTCGCCGTTGCGGTGGGCGAGCGCGGCCACGTGGGTCATCCGACAGGTGATCCAGGTGTAGACGGCTTCACCCCGGTCCGGGGTGCGGTCGTCGGTCAGCCACCAGAAGCCACCTTCGGGCCGGACCGACCGACGGGCCGTGTCGAGCAGCGTGCGGGTCTGGTCGGCGAGGAACCCGTCCAGGTCGGGCAGATCGGGCACCCCTGCCGGGGCAGGGGTCGGTTCGGCGTCGAAGCGGGGCGCGTCGGTCATCTCAGCTGGTCACCGTCGAGGAGCGAAGGGGCATACGGCAAGGATCGGCAAACGGACCGGGTCCGCGCCGGAAAACCCGCTAACGGTACGCCCCGAACCGGTTCGCCGACGTGGGTACGGCGCTACGAAGATCATGAGGAACATCATCCCGTTTGTCCGTTGACATCGTTGTCACCCCCTCAACCCTGCTCCGGCGGCCGGCTCACTGTCAATTCGCGCCCAGATCCCTAGTAGTGGTCGTCGATCGGCCGACGCGCCTCCTCGAACAGCGCCGGCCCCTCGTAGCGCACCGGAGGCAGCGCCGGGGTGGCCGGCTTGACCGCTTCGAACTGCTCGCTGGAGAGCGCGTACACCACCCGGCCGAGGCCGGAGCGGTCGATCGCCGTCGCGCACATCGGGCAGGGCTGGCAACTCGTGAACATGGTGGTGCCGGCGGCCGCCTCGGTGGACAACTCCCGGGCGGCCCAGCGGGCCAACTTCAACTCCGGGTGGGCGGTGATGTCCGAATCCGAGACCACGGTGTTGTGGTCCTCGATGAGGACGACACCATCCGCGTCGACCAGTAACGAGCCGAACGGCCGTTCGCCGGACGCGCCGGCCTGGCTGGCGATCTCCACGGCACGGCGGAGGAACTTCTCGTCGTCGGGTGTCACGGGGCCTCCTGGGTCACGTCCTGCTGCGGAACGGTGCGAGCGTGGCGCGGATCTGGTCGGCCGCGCCCCAATCGTCGTCGAACTGGGCCAGCACCGCGAGGTGCTGTCGCAATTGGACGATCGGCATCCGGGCCTGCCAACCGTCGTCGAGCGACGTCAGTTCGGCGTAGACGTCGAAGAACCGCCGCGCCTCCGGCGGGGGCGACGTCGTCCAGACGTGCGCGAGGTCGACCTCGGCCCACAGGTACGACACCGCCGGGTCGATCAGCGCCGGCTCCCCGTCGGGGGTGGCCAGGATGTTCTGCGCCCACAGGTCACCGTGGGTGAGGCAGGCCGGCCGGGCCGGCAGCAGCTCGGGCAGCCGGGCGCAGAGCCGTTCCAGCGCGTCCCGGTCCTCCCGGTCGAGTGCGGCGTCCACACGGGGCTCGCCGAGCCAGCGGAGCAGCCGGTGCTGCGCGAAGAACGCGAACCCGTCGTCGTGCCAGGTGTTGACCTGCCGGCGACGCCCCAGCCAGTTGTCCCGGTGCCAGCCGAAGCGCGGATGCGTCGTACTCAGGTGCAGGTGGGCCAGCACCTGCGCGAACCGCTCCCAGAACGCCTCACTGCTCGGCCGTGGTCGCAGCATTGACAGCACCAGCACGTCCCGGTCCGCGCGGATCACGTCGGGCGTGGCCACACCGCCCAGGTCGCGCAGCGCGGCCAACCCGTCGGCCTCGGCGTGGAAGACGTCGTCGGTCGGCGTCTCGGCGAACGCCTTGACGAACACCGGCGGCGCATCCCGGCGGGTGGCGATGCCGGCGAGCGCCGCGAGCCCGCCCGCCGCCGGCTCGACCGCGACGACATCGCGCATCCCGGCGCGCAGCAGGGTCTCCCGCAGGAACGGTCCCGGTCGCACCACGACAGGCTCCCGGATCTCCGATCAGGTGTCCACCCCGTATGACGCACTCCCCCGGCACGGGCAGGATGGCGGGATGGAGCTGCCCGAGGGACTTGGTTGGGTACGCGCGTCGGCGGTCGGCCGGGCCTGGCTGACCGCGCTACCCAAGCTGGTGGCGGAGTGCGCCGAGCGGTGGTCGCTGCGCCTCGGTCCGCCGTTCCGGTACGCGTACGCCTCGGTGGCGCTCCCCGCCGACCTGCCCGATGACACGCCGGCGGTGCTCAAGATCCAGTTCCCGGACCAGGACAGCCGGCACGAGGCCCACGCGCTCGCCCACTGGGACGGCGACGGCGCGATCCGGCTGCTCGCTCACGACGTCGAGCGGCGCGCGCTGCTGGTGGAGCGCTGCCGCCCCGGTACGCCCCTGCACGAACTGCCGACGGACCGGGCCCTGGACGCGGCGGTCGACCTGCTGCCCCGGCTCTGGCGACCGGCCGGCGCGCCGTTCACCCCGCTCGCCGAGGAGGCCGCCGGCTGGCTGGACCGGATACCGCGGAGCTGGGAACGTGCCGGCCGACCGTACGAGCGGCGGCTCCTCGACGCGGCGCGCGCCCTGCTGGTCGACCTGTCGGCGAGCCAGGGCGAGCAGGTGCTCGTCAACCAGGACCTGCACGCCGGCAACGTGCTCGCCGCCGAGCGCTCCCCCTGGCTGGCGATCGACCCGAAGCCGCTGACCGGTGAGCGGGAGTTCTCGGTGGTGCCACTCGTACGCGGTCCGGAGCTGGGGCACTCGCCGGCCGCCGTCCGGCACCGACTCGACCGGCTCAGCTCCGATCTCGGGCTGGACGTCGAGCGCGTCCGGGGCTGGACGATCGGCCACTGCCTGGCCTGGAGCATCGCCGACAAGGTCGTCTTCACGCACCAGATCGAGGTGGTCCGCTGGCTGCTCGGCGGCGAGTGACGTCGAGGGTCAGCCGGCCTGGCAGGTGGGGCACCAGTAGAGGTTGCGGCCGACCAGGTCGCCACGACTGACCGCGGTGCCACAGATGTGGCAGGGGTCGCCGGCGCGGCGGTAGACGTACACCTCGCCGCCGTGGCGGTCGACGCGCGCCGGCCGACCCATCGCCTCGGGCAGGTGGGCGTCGCGGACGGTGTCGATCCGACCCTGCGCCAGGGCGAGGCGCATCAGCGCGACCAGGTCGGCCCAGAGCGCGTCCCAGCCGGCCCGGGTGAGCGCCCGACCGGGCATCGTGGGCGGCAGCCCGGCCCGGAACAGCACCTCGGTCACGAAGATCAACCCGGTGCCGGCCACCACCGACTGGTCCAGCAGCAGCGCCGCGAGGGGCGTCGAACTGCGGGAGATCCGGGCGTACGCCCGCTCGGGGTCGGCGTCGGCGCGTAGCGGATCCGGACCGAGGCGGGCGCGCAGGGCGTCGACCTCGGGCGGGGTGAGCAGTTCACAGGCGGTCGGACCGCGCAGGTCAAGCCAGTGCCGGTCACTGGCGAGCCGCAGCCGCACCTGGCCGACGGGCTCGGGTGGCGTTCCCGAACCGTCGGTGAACTTGCCGTACAGCCCGAGGTGCACATGCAGGGTCACCTCGTCGGCGAAGTGGTGCAGCAGGTGCTTGCCGTACGCCTCGGTGCCGTCCAGGACGGTGCCGGAGAGCCGCGCGGCGCCCTCGGCGAAGCGGCCCTGCGGGCTGGCGGCGTGCAGCTTGTCACCGGCGAACAGCTCGGCGTGCCGGGCCGCCAGGCGGTGGATCGTGTGTCCCTCTGGCACGGGTGCCAAGGATAGCCAGCCGTGTCGGGGCGGCCGCCACGCCGGGGATCGGCCGGCCGTACCCGGAATCGGTGTCAGGAAACACCCAAGTGGGTATTTCGGGGTCGCAGCGCGTGGGTGCCACCCCTGAACGTCGGCCACCACGCAGTCAACAGGAGGTGTGTAGTGGTCAGGATTCCTTCGCTGTCCCGGCGGTCCGAGCAGACGCCGACCCGGGACGAGAACATTGACAACGGCGATACCCCGGGGCGGGACGCCGACCAGACGACGTACCCCAGCACCACGGCGACCGGCGACGCCACGGCGACCGCCGGACGGACCGGGCGCACCGGCGAGGCCGAGCGGCGGGCCGCGGAGCGCGCGGCCGTGGCCCGTGCCGCCACCGCCCGGCCGGCGGAGACCGAGACCGCCCGCACCACGGAGGGTGAGAACCGGTCCGCCGCTGCACGGCCGGTCGACGGCAAGGCGGGCGCCGCCGCGACGGCGGTCGCGGCCCCGACCATCGAACGCGACAAGGACATCGACGGTACGACCACCCGGCGGCCCGAGCGCGACACCGACGTCGACCGGACGACGACCACGCGGCCCGACGCGACCGACCGTCCGCTCGACACCACCCCCGGCCGCGACACCGAGCCGACGCCGGTGACGCGCGGTCCGAAGCCGCGGGCCAGCCTGCTGGCCACCTTCGGCCTGATCGTCTCCGTGGTCGGCGCGCTGTTCGTGCTGAGCGGCACCCTGGCCGGGTACGGCATCGGGCTCGGCGCGCTCGGCGCGGTGCTCTCGGTGCTCGGCCTGATGGCGACCCGCCGCCGGCACGTCGCCGGCAAGACCGACGCGCTGTTCGGCATCCTCATCGGGCTCGCGGCCGTGGTGATCGGCGTGCTGGCGATGACCGGTCAGTTCGTGTGGCCGACCACGGACGGCGACTGGGTGCAGCGCCTCCGCGAGTGGCTTGACTCACAGTTTGTCGACCGTTTCTAGCGGGCACTGTTCGGCTCGCCGGTGGTGCACCGGCGAAAGGCCGGCGGTTCGCCGGCAGCCCGAAGGTGGTTCACCAGCCGGGCGACACCCTTTCAGGGGCGGCGATTCGCCGCCCCTGAAGTGTGTCCGGGGTCCGCACGTCGGCTCGCATGGTCGACTTCCGGAGAAGACCTCGTGGGCACCCCTCCCTCCCCCTTTCCGTCTTTGCTCTGCTTCAACCGGCGCAACGGCGAGGCACCGAAACTGTTGCGCCGGTTGAAGCAGAGCAAAGGGTGTGCGCGCACCCCTCGCGCCCCGCGCCAGCCGCGGGCCGCCGGCCTGTCCACACAACGAATCGCAGCCGAGCACCCCTCATACGCAACGAATCTGCGATCTGCGCAACCCTCAGTGGTGGATCCTGCCGCTGACGCCGCATAACGTTGAGCAACGGCGCCAGCCCGTGGGCCACGGTGGCCGGGCGCGCCCGACCCCTGGGAGCAGGACAATGACGATGGACGCCACCAGCCAGCGTCTCCTGATGTGCCGGCCGACGTACTTCGCCGTCGACTACGCCATCAACCCCTGGATGGACCCGAGCGCGCCGGTCGACGCCGCGCTGGCCGTCCGGCAGTGGGAGCAGCTTCGCCAGACGTACCTTGACCTGGGCCACACCGTCGAGGAGATCACTCCGGTGCCCGGCCTGCCCGACATGGTCTTCGCCGCCAACGGTGGCACGGTGATCGACGGCAAGGCGATGGCCGTGCAGTTCCGCGACCCGCAGCGCGCCGACGAGGCGCCGGCCTACCGGGCCTGGTTCGAGGCCGCCGGCTTCGAGATGTACGACCCGAAGCACGTCAACGAGGGTGAGGGCGACGTCCTGCTGGCCGGCGACCACCTGCTCGCGGGCACCGGCTTCCGGACCGCGCACGCCGCGCACGCCCAGTTGCAGGAGGTCTTCGGCTACCCGGTGATCACCATGCAGCTCGTCGACCCGCGCTTCTACCACCTGGACACCGCGCTGACCGTCCTGGACGAGCGGACCGTGGCGTACCTGCCGGAGGCGTTCTCCCCCGGCAGCCAGGCCGTGCTGCGCCGGCTCTTCCCCGACGCCGTGCACGCCACCATGGCCGACGCCGAGGTGCTCGGCCTGAACGCGGTCAGCGACGGACGGCACGTGGTGCTGCCCGCGCAGGCCACCGACCTGGCCGCCAAGCTGCGCGACCGGGGCTACGAAACCATCGGGGTCGACCTCTCCGAGCTACGCAAGGCCGGCGGCGGGCCGAAGTGCTGCACGCTGCGACTCCGTCAGGGAAAGGCAAGCAAGTGATCGTGGACGACAAGCTGCGTACGCCGGGAGCGGTCCGGGACGCCGAGCGCTGGACGGCGCACAACTACCACCCGCTGCCGGTGGTGATCTCGTCGGCCGAGGGCGCGTGGCTCACCGACGTGGACGGCAAGCGCTACCTGGACTGCCTCGCCGGCTACTCGGCGCTCAACTTCGGCCACCGGCACCCGCAGCTCATCGCCGCCGCGCACGCCCAACTGGACCGGCTGACGCTGACCAGCCGCGCGTTCATCCATGACCAGTTCGCCGACTTCTGCCGGGAACTGGCCGAGCTGTGCGGCAAGGACCTCGTGCTGCCGATGAACACCGGCGCCGAGGCCGTGGAGACCGGCATCAAGGTGGCCCGCAAGTGGGGCTACCAGGTCAAGGGCGTACCGGCCGGCCAGGCGAACATCATCGTGGCCGACGGCAACTTCCACGGGCGGACCACCACCATCGTCAGCTTCTCCACCGACGAGGACGCCCGCGCCGACTTCGGGCCGTACACCCCGGGCTTCACGGTCGTCCCGTACGGGGACCTGGACGCGCTCGCCGCCGCGATCGACGACAACACCGTCGCCGTGCTGCTGGAGCCGATCCAGGGCGAGCAGGGCGTGGTGGTGCCGCCCGAGGGCTACCTGCCCGGCGTACGCCAGGTCTGCACCGACCGGAACGTGCTGTTCATCGCCGACGAGATCCAGTCGGGTCTGGGGCGTACCGGCCGGACCTTCGCCTGTGACCACGAGGGCGTCGTACCGGACATGTACCTGCTGGGCAAGGCCCTCGGCGGCGGCATCGTGCCGGTCTCCGCGGTGGCCGCGAACAGCGACGTGCTCGGTGTGCTCAAGCCCGGCCAGCACGGCTCCACCTTCGGCGGCAACCCGCTGGCCTGCGCGGTGGCCACCGAGGTGGTCCGGCTGCTGGCGACGGGCGAGTTCCAGCGCCGCTCGGCCGCGCTGGGCGAGCGGCTGCGGACCGGCCTGGAAGGGCTGCTCGGCAAGGGCCTCGTGGGCGTACGCGTCCGGGGCCTCTGGGCCGGTCTGGACATCGACCCGGCGCTGATGAGCGGACGCGAGGCGTGCGAGCGGCTGATGGCGCGCGGCATCCTCGCCAAGGACACCCACGGCTCGACCATCCGCCTGGCCCCACCCCTGGTCATCACCGAGGAGGAGATCGACCAGGCCATCAAGACCCTCACCGAGGTCCTGGCCGCCTGACACCCGCCCCGTTGATCATGAAGTTATCGCCCGCCACATCGGCGTGTCGTGGCGATAACTTCATGATCGACGGGGGTGTCCACGCGCCCGGTTGGCGCGGGGTGGGTCAGGGGCGGGGTAGGCGCATCGCCATGGTGGGGGCCTCGGCCATCACTGAGGTGGGGGTGAACGGGGCGCCGGTGGGCAGTTCCTCGGCGCGGCCGATCTGCACGCCGGGGTACAACTCGATCATGTCGTTCTCGCCCAGCACCCGGGACTGCTGCGGCGCGAGCGGAATCCGGTCCGACTCGGTCATCGAGCCGGCCGGTCGGATGCCCGAGCCGTTGGTGCTGATGTCGGTCACGATGACCTCGCCGACCCGCAACTCGAAGCGGACGTGACCCCGGCTGATCCACCGCCGGGCCTCGTCGTTGAGCCACTGCCCGAGCATGATCCCGCCCTCCTGCTCGGGTGCCCGGCCGGCCACGATGGGCTGCTCCTCGCTCAGCACGAACCGTCGCCGGACCAGGCCGCCGACGCGTACCGCGAGCACCTCCGTACGCGGACGCGGACCGACGTCACCGAGCCGCGCGCCGTGCCGGGGGCAGGTCGGTACGCCGTTACGCAGCGAGGGTGGCGGCTGCGCGGCCGGGCTGCGGTCGGCGCCGCCGGCGAGGTCGGCGAACGCGCCACCCCCGCCACCGCTGCCGAACAGCGCGCACCCCGACTCCGGGCACCGCCACTGGCGGGCCAGCAGCTTCGCCCCGGTGGGCGAGCGCTTGCCGGCGACCGGGGCGTGCCCGCCGCCGACGTGCGCGATGAACACCGGACCGCCCGCTCCCGGCACCGGGGCGACCACCCGGCCGGGCTGCTCGACCAGCCACGGGAACCGCCCGCGCAACCCGTCGAACCGGACCCGGGTGAGCACCGGCACACCCAGCAGGTCGGCCACCTCCAGCATCCGGTCGCCGGGATTGTCGAGCACCTCGACCAGCCCGTCGTCCGCCCAGCGGCGCACCACCATCCGCTCGTTGGAGGTCAGGTCGGCGTCGGAGAGCAGCGCCCGGTGCACGATCGCGTACACCTGGACGCTGTCCTCCTCCATCTCGCGGGAGAGCGCGTCGATGACCATGCCGAGGCGCAGCAGGCTCGCCGGCCGACCGCCGTCGATGTCCTGGTAACGGATGATCTCGGCCAGGTCGAGTACCGCCCTTGCCAGCGACGGATCGGTGCAGACCCGCCCCTCGATGGCGTCCAGCACCTTGCTGATCTCGAATCTCATGCCGCGCTCCGGACGATGTCGTCAATCCGCCTGGCCAGCTCGAAGTCCCGGTGGGTGACCCCGCCGGACGAGTGCGTGACACAGCGGAAGGTCAGGGTCCGCCATCGGATGTCGATGTCGGGATGGTGGTCGAGTGCCTCGGCCACCGCCGCCACCCGGTCAACCACCGCGATGGCCTCCAGGAAACTGCTGAGCTGGGCGGTACGGCCGATGCCGGTCGGGTCGCCCGACCAGTCGGACAACCCGCCCAGCTCTTTCCGCACCGCGTCCGCGGTGAGCAGGTCTGCCATGACCAGACCCTACCGGTGGCGCGTCCGACGGGTCGGACGCGCCACCGGTAGACGGCACAGCGGGACGCGTCAGCCGCGCAGCGGCCGGCCCACCTCGTGCAGGTGAGCGAGCGCCTGCCGGTACGACTCGACCAGACCCGTCTCCGCGTACGAGATGCCCTGCTCGGCGCAGTAGGCGCGCACGATCGGCTGCGCACGGCGCAGGTTGGCCCGGGGCATGTTCGGGAACAGGTGGTGCTCGATCTGGTAGTTGAGCCCACCCAACGCGGTGTCGACCAGCCGGCTGCCCCGCACGTTGCGCGAGGTCAGCACCTGCTTGCGCAGGAAGTCCAACTCGTCCTCCGCGGTCGGCATCGGCATACCCTTGTGGTTCGGCGCGAACGCGCAGCCCATGTAGAGGCCCCACAGCCCCTGGTGCACGGCGGCGAAGAGCAGCGCTTTGCCCGGCGACATGACCGCCAGCAGCAGCCCCGCGTAACCGACGGTGTGCGCGACGAGCAGCGCCGCCTCGGCCGCACGGTGCCGCATCGGGGTGGCGTACCGGCCGTCCCGCCCCCGGCCGACGATCGCCCGGATGCTCGCCACGTGCAGGTTCAGGCCCTCCAGCAGCAGCATCGGAAAGAAGAGGTACGCCTGCCGGCGGGCCAGCCACCGACCGAACCCCCGGGTGCCCAGCGCCTGCTCGTACGACCACACCAGGGCGCCCGCGCCGACGTCCGGGTCCTCGTCCTCGTGGTTCGGGTTGGCGTGGTGCCGGTTGTGCTTGTCGACCCACCAGCCGTAGCTGAGCCCCACCGCCGCGTTGCCGGCGACCAACCCGACCAGTTCGCTGGGGAGGCGACGACGGAACATCTGGCGGTGTCCCGCGTCGTGGCCCAGGAAGGCGACCTGGGTGGTGGCGACCGCCAGCACGGCCGCGAGCGCCACCTGCCACCAGGAGTCGCCGACGAGCGCCACGGCGACCCAACCGGCCACGAACACGCCCAGGGTGAGCACGATCCGGGCCACGTACGAGGCGGGCCGCCGTTCCAGCAGGCCGGCCTGACTGACCCGTCGGGACAACTGTGCGTAATCACTGCCCCGCCGTCGCACCGGCCGTTCCGCCACCGCTCCGAGCGCCATCGCTGTTCCCCCGTTCGACGTTGGGCCCTCACCGGCTGGTCCGGGCGCACTGTCAACTCTCGCCGGATCCGTTGCGCTGCGTAACCCTGGGAACCCCCGAACCGGGGGTAGGGCGGGCCCTACCCCCGGCACCGGGCTCAGCCCAGTCGGGCCACCGCGGAGCGCAGCCGGGCCAGGTCACGCCGCCGCCGCTCGTAGCTGGCCGCCAACCCGATCAACGCCAACCCGCCGACGCCCAGGTAGATCCACCGGGGCAGCAGATCCCAACTCCGGGCCAGTTCGTGCAGCGCCAACACCGCCAGCACTCCGCCCCCGACCAGCACCGGCGCCTGCCAGCGGCGGCGGGCCCCGGCCAATACCACGCCCAGCGCCGCCACCCCGAGCAGCAACCGCCGCCACGGCTGCGGGTCCGAGCCGGCCAGCACCGACGCCAGGCTCGGCAGCAGCGCCGCGGCGAGCCCCGGACCGAGCGCCGGCCAACTGGTCAGCCCCGGCCGGGTCCGCAACGCCACCAGCCCCGCGCCGACGGCGAGCGCCCCGGCCGGCAGGGTGTACGCCTCCAGCACGGTCACCCCGCCCGCCGCGAGCAGCACCCACGCCCCGATCAGCTCGCTACCGGCGGCGATGGCGGCGAACCGCCACCGTCGACCGGCCGGCTCGCCCCGCCGCAGCAGCCGCAGCGCCACGGCCGCCCCCCACAGCACGCAGACGGTCGCGAGAGGCCGGGCCGACTCGACGGCGAGCACCGCCGCCACCAGCGCCACCGCCTGCGCGGCGGCGTCCAGCACCCGACCGACCGCCACCCGCCGGCCGCTCGCGAGCGCCGCCGCGGCCAGGACGAGCACGGCCACCCCCAGCAGCGGGTACGCCGCCGCCCGCACCGGCTGCCCGGCGGCGAGCGGCGCCGTCACCGCCAACGCGCACGCAGCGCCCACCGCCGCGACGCTGCCGGCGACCCGTACCGCGCCGACCCGCGCCCCCACGGCGACGACCACGGCCGCCACCAGGAGCGCGCCCTCGGCGGCGAGCGTGCCGGGCCGGGTGGCCAGGAGCCCGGTCACGCCGGCCGCGACGAGCACCCCTCCCGTCGGCACGACGATCGACGCGAGCGCCGGCCGGGGCGTGACCAGAGCGGCGAGCAGCAGCGCGGACACCCCGGCGAGCAGGGTGGCGGCCGGCAGCACCGGCCAGGGCGCGCCCAGCGCGACGAGCAGCACCGGCAGCGCGGCGGCGGCGAACGGCACGGCGGTCAGCACCGGTGGGCGTACCCGCGAACCGGCCGCCGCCGCCACCGCCAGCGCGACGAGCGCCAGCCCGGCGGGGAACAGTCCTCGGTCGGCGGCGGCGGTCGGCGCGCCGGACCAGACCGGCCCCGGGATGCCGTACGGCACGAGCAGCGCCTTCCCGATCGCCGGCAGCGCGGCCAGCACCACGACCCCCGCCAGCACCACCCCCGCCGCCGCCAGCAGCCCCGCGGGGCCGACCGCTTCCGATCCCCCGATGGTTGCCGGCCCCCCGACCGCCATCCCGCCGGCCCCGGCCGACTCGCCCGTCGACTGCTCCACCGGCGCGGCCGGCTCGTCGGCGGACGTCGACGGGTCGCCCCACCGGGCGACGAGCGCGACGCCCAGCGCCGCCAGCGCGGCGTACAGCGACACCGGCTCGTCCCCCGCCGCCAGCAGCGGCGCGACTCCGGCCGCGAGCACCGCGACCACCCCGCCCGTCACCGCGTACCCCAGGAGGTCGGCCCGACGACCACGCACCGCGAGCGTCGCAACCAGCGACAGCCCGGCGGCGGCCAGGGCCACCCGGGCCTGCCACCACGGCGGCGCACCGGCCGCGAAGAGCGCCACCGCTGCCAGACCGGGCAGCGTGAGCTGCGCGACAAGCAGACCCCCGCCCGCCACCGCGCGGTACGCCCCGGTCCCCCGCCGCACCGCCACCGCGACCCCGAGCACCGTCCCGACGCCCAGCACCACCACCACGCCGATCGGGTCGGCAAACGCCACCAGCAGCGCGTGCCCGAGCAGGACCGCACCACCGGACGCCCAGCCGAACAGGATCGCCGGTCGGGCGGCCGGACGGGCCAGCACGGCGAGCAGCAGCACGGACCCACCCACCAGGTCCACGGCCACCACCGTCGCCCACGACGCCGTCCAGCCGGCCGGGACGGCGAGCAGCACCGCCACCGCGCCCGCCGAGGCCAGCGCCACCCACGCGCGCCGGGGCAGCAGCGAGACGGTCGCGACCAGCGCCAGCGCCACGGCGGGCGCCACCTGCCAACCCCAGCTCAGGTCCGGCCCCAACCGGGCCCCGTGCCACGGCGGCAGCGACCGGGCGGCGGCGGCCACCGCCAACCCGCCGGCGATCAACACGGCGAGCTGCGCCGTACCGGCCGCGACCAGCAGCGCGCCGGCACGCGGCCCGGTACGCCAGCCGACCGGCAGCAACCACACCGCCCCGGCCAGGGTGAGCGCCACCGCCGACGCCGCGAGCAGCAGCAGCGACGGACGCAGTTCACCCACCGGGCGCAGCAGCGCCGCGGCGAGCACCGGAACCAGCAGCCCGCCGGCCACCGCGCGCAGCGCCGGACCGCCGATCAGCCACGCCGCGCCGACCCCCGTCACCGCGACCAGCAGCAACGGCGCGCCGGCCAGCAGTGGTGAGCCCGCCGCGCGCCCCAGCAGCAACGGCACCAGCGCACACGCGGCGGCGGCGACCAGCGCGCCGCCGTGGCCCAACCCGGCGAGCACCCGACCGGCGAGCCGGACACCGCTCTCCCCGTCGCCCAGCGCGACCAGCACCACCAGGTCGAGCAGGGCCACCCCGAGCAGCACCAGCGCCCAACCGGACGCGCCGACCTCTGCTTCCGCCGCGAGCAGCGGCAGCACCGGCTGGCTCACCAGCAGGGCGGCGAACCAGGGACCCGCCAACCCGCTGAGCCGCCCGTACCCGACGGCGACCGCCGCGCTGGCCGCCCCGGCCAGCGCGGCGTAGCGGCTACCCGGCCAGTCGGCCACCCCGCCCAGGTTCACCGACCAGGCGGCGTACCCGTCCAGCAGCACCAGCAGCAGGCCCACCGCGGCGAACGTCTCCGCCGTCCCCCGTAGACCCCGCCGGACCGCCACCAGCGGGCCGGCCAGCACGAGAGCGGTGACCGCCGCCAGGATCAGCGCCCGGCCACCGACCCCCACGGCCGCCCAGGCCACCGCCGTGAAGACCACCGCCGCCGTACCGAGCAGGAGTCCACCCAGGACGAACAGCAGCCCCTGGACCGTCCGCGTCGAGGTCTCCGGCATGCCGTGCGGCAGCGCCCCCACCGCGCCACCCACCGGCGTCGGCGGAACGACCGCCGCCGGCACGCTCGGCGTCCCCGCCGCCACCTGCGCTTCCGGCGTCCCCGCCGCCACCTGCGCGCGGACGACCGCCGCCAGCTCCGCACGCCGCCGCGACGTCGCCGTCAACACGGCCGCCAACTCGGTGTACGTCCGGCGGGCCCGCTCGACCTCCGGTTCGAGTCGAGCCACCTCCCGGCCGAGTCGAACCACCTCGGCCGCGACCGGGTCGGGTGGGCGGCGGCAACCGGCACAACCGGCACTCAGATCGGCCGGGGCGCCGCAGGCGGGGCAGGGATAGCGGGTGTCGTCCACCCGGTCATCATCGAGAAGCCGGTGGGGTACGGCCCAGAGTAGGCGTACCTAGGGTCGGGTGTGGTCGTGCACCCAGGCCGCGTAGCCGGGGTCGCCACACTCCACCCTGGACACCAGGATCTCCGGCACCTCGTACGGATGGCTCACCCGGATCTGGTCCACCAGCGCGGCCAACCGGTCCGGTGCGGTCTTGAACTGCACGGACCACTCGGTGCTGGTCTCCACCCCGGAACGCCACCAGTAGGTGCTGTCCACCTGACCGCCGACCTGGGCACAGGCGGCGAGCCGCCCGGCGACGGCCGCGGCCGCCAGCACGTCCGCGACCGAACGCGCATCCACCACCGTCGTCACCACGCAGATCTGGTCCACGAGCGCACCCTACGCGGAGACCTCGCGATTAGCCGCGATCCACGTGTCGATCTGCGCCCACCAGTCGAAGAGCCAGTCGATGCGCTGCTGCCGTTCGGTCGGCACGTCCTCGGGCGGCACCGACCAGAAGCGCATCACGATCCGCTTGTCCATGGGCAGTTCCCGCCACACGTCGGCGATGGTCAGCATCCGGTCGAGCCCGGTGTGTGCGACGAAGATGACCCCGGCGTCCGGTGCGGCGTCCAACGCGGCGAGCACCCCACCGGGCTGCGGGGCGAGCACGTGACGCATCCGTTCGGCACGCCGTGCCATGCGTTCGAGGCCCAGCGAGCGCAGCCGGGCGATGGCGCGCAGTCGCCGCCGTGGGGTGAAGTTGCCGCCCTCCGGGAAGATCACGAACGCGTCGTTGTCATCCAGGCCGGTGGCCAGGTGCCCGACCTGACGTACGGTCTCCTCGCCGCGATCCGCGGTGGGCGCGATGAACCGGTTGGGCAACCGGTTGAGCAGCACGTCGATCGCCGGATCCCACTGGAGACTGTCCTTCAGGACGATCCGCGGCTCCCGCTTGAACCAGTTGACCAGCCCGTGGATCAGGATGAACGAGTCGCCCGGCCCCGCGTGTCGACACAGCACCAACTCGGGTCGGCCGGGCAGGGCGGTGTCCGGGTCGGTGCCGACCACGTCGATGGTCAGCCGCAGCGACCAGCGGGCCTGCCAGAACAGCACCCGCAGGAACCAGCCGGCCAGCACGTAGTGCGCGCGCTGGAAGGCCGGCGACCGGCTGCGCCAGCCGAAGCCGGAGGCCAGCCAGAGGACGAAGAGGGCGAGCAGCGCGGCGGCGTCCCAGACCAGGTAGACGCAGCCGATCCAGAGCAGCCGCAGCGGGCGGAGGCGGCCCGGGACCAGCGGTGACGCGGCTGCGGCCAGCAGCGCCCAGACCGGCAGCGTGGTCACCACGACGATCGCCAGCAGCACCACGGCGGGAGCGATCAGCAACCGCCGCAACCACCTGGGAGGCAGCGGCATCAGCGTGCCACGTGGGTGGCGAGGTAGCGGCGGGACGCGGTGTACGCGCGACTGATCCGGCGGCCCACCGCCGCCATGTCCCGGTACGCCCACGGCGTGTCGTCGCGCGGATTCAGTCCGCCGGTCGGCAGGACGTGCACCTCCACCCCCTCGGGTAGCGCGGCCATCTCCCGGAAGAACCGGTGCCGGCGGGAGATCTCGAACGCCACCTGCGCGATCTCCCACGGTCGACGCGGCGGCGTCAGCTCCCGTTCGATCCGGCCCACCTGGAGGACGAATATCTGGCCGGCGCCCGCGGCCACCGCCTCGCCGATCGGGATGGAGTTGACGATGCCACCGTCGATGTAGTGCGCGCCGTCGATCTCCGTGGGCGGGAGCAGGCCCGGCACAGACGCCGACGCCAACACCGCCGGCACCACCGGTCCGCTGGTGAACCAGTGCTCGGCGGCCCGCTCGATGTGCGCGGCGCAGCAGCGGAACGGCACCCGCAGGTCGGCGAAGGTGGTGTCCACGCCCAACTCGGATTCCAGCAGCCGGCGCAGCGGCCGGGGCGAGTGCAGGTGGGTACGGGCGGCGAAGCGGCGCAGTTGCCGGGCGACCGAGTCGCCGTACACCTCGCTGGCCTCGGGCGACGCCCAGAGCCGGACCAGCCGGTCGGTCACCGCCTCGGACGGGTCGGCGGCGACCAGCGCGCCGTTGACCGCGCCGATCGACGTGCCGAGCACCATGTCGGGCTGGATGCCGGCGCGGAACAGGGCGCGCAGCATGCCCACCTCGACGGCGCCGAGCACTCCGCCGCCGCCGAGTACGAACGCCACCGGTCCCGGAGCCATGTCCTCATCCTGGCACGGGCCCGCTGCCCACCTCACAGGCCGCCGTCACCGGACGGTCGGCGCACCCCAGCCACCGTCCGCCGACGATCCGTACCGTCGGCGTTGACAGGGTGGACACATTCGCGCAACCTGATACCGCTCCCACCCCGAGGGCAGGTGCGATCCGTGAAGGCAGCACTGCATCCGGGCCGCTTGCTGGCCCGCAGGTACCGACTCATCGACCAGATCGGTGCCGGCGGCATGTCGGTCATCTGGCGCGCGCGGGACGAGGTGCTCGACCGCTTCGTGGCACTCAAGGTGCTCGCCGCCTCGCTGGCCGCCGACGCGCGGTTCCGCGACATGGTGCGGGAGGAGGCACGCGCCGCCGCCCAACTGGTGCACCCGCACGTGACGTCGGTGCACGACTACGGCGAGACGGTCGACCCGGACGGCTCCATCACCTCGTTCGTCGTGATGGAGTTGCTCAGCGGCGAGGAGTTGGAGCTGCGGCTCACCGAGGGGCCGCTGCCGTGGCCCGAGGCCGTCGAGGTGGGCGCGCAGGTCGCCGACGCGCTGGCCGCCGCGCACCGGCTGGGCATCGTGCACCGGGACATCACCCCGGCCAACGTCATGATGACGGCGATGGGGGTGAAGGTCCTCGACTTCGGCATCGCCACCCGGATCGGCGCACCCGACGAGGACGAGGACGGCGGCACGTTCGGCACCCCGGCGTACGTCGCCCCGGAACGCCTCGACGGCGCGCCCGCCCAGCCCGCCACCGACGTCTACTCGCTCGGCGTCCTGCTGCACGAGGCGTTGACCGGGCGGGTGCCGTATCCGGCGGACACCTGGGAGCAGCTCACCGCCGCGCTCGCCGAGGGTCCCGCGCCGACGCTGGCCGGCGTGCCGGAGCTGCCCGTCGAGGTCGCCCGGATCTGCCTGCGCAGCCTCGCCCGCGATCCGGCCGACCGGCCGACCGCCCGACAGGTGGCCAGCGCCCTGCGCGGCCACCTGCTGACGCCCGACCCGCCGACCGCCACGATCGCGGTGCCGACCCCGCCCCTGCCGGCGCAGCCGCCACCGCCGAGCGAGGCTCCGGGCGCGGCCGTCGGCGTCGTGACGGCGGTCCGCGCTGGCGACGTGCCCCGACCGCTGACGTCACCCGACGATCGTCCCGGCCGGTCCCTCCGGCGACCGGCGCTGCTGCTGATCCCCGTGGTCCTGGCGGTCGCGGTGGCGCTGGCCGGCGTGGCCCTGCTCCCCGATGATCAGCCGGTTCGTCAGGCCGAGCCCACGGCCGTCCCGTCGACGCCCCCACCCAGTGCCCCGCCGACCGACCCGCCGACCACCGCACCGCGCCAACCGGCGCCCTCATCGGCACCGCCCACCGTGGCGTCCACCGCCGGGCCGGGCACCCTCGCCGAGGCCGCCAACCGGATCAACGGGTTGGTCGACGACGGGGTGCGGGACGGGGAAATCCGCAGCGACGTCGGCCTCGACCTGCGCCAATCGCTGGGCCAACTGGTCGTCGCCGTCGGTTCCGGCCGGGACGAGCTGGCGCCCTCGGTGGCCCGACTGCGCGAGAAGGTCACCGTCCGGCTGGGCGAGGGCGGAATCAGCCCGGCGTACGCGCAGCGGCTCGACGCCGCGATCGCCGAACTGGGCGCGGCACGGGTCTGACGCGGGGCGCGACCCGTCAGCGCACCGCGACGGTGGCCGTCCGCCGGACGTCCGGCCGCCCGAGGGCGAACCGCTGGAAGACCTCCTCGTAGCCGTACGCCATCCGCTCGACCGAGAAGTTCTCGGCGACGTGCGCCACGCAGTCCTGCGGGTCCAGTTCCCGTGCGGCCAGCAGTGCGGCGGGCAGTTCCGCGGGCTCCCGGCAGACCAGCCCGGTACGTCCCGGACGTACCAGCTCGGGCACCGCGCCCCGGTCCAGCGCGACCACCGGCGTGCCGGTCGCCATCGCCTCGAGCATCACCATTCCGAACGGCTCGTCCCACTGGATCGGCATGATCAGGCAGCGGGCGTCGACGAGCATCCGTAGGGTCTCGGCCCGGTCGGCGTTGAACACAACCGTCACGTCGTCGTCGACGAGTGGCGCCACGACCTGCTCGAAGTAGCGCCGCTCGGCCGGCTCGTTGCACTTGCCGGCCAGCAGCAGCGGCAGGCCCGCCTCCCGGCAGGCGCGGATGGCGACGTCCGGGCCCTTGTCCGGGCTGAACCGGGCCAGCCACAGCACCGGCCCCGGGCCGGGCGTGGTCTTGCGCGGAAAGCCCCGCAGGTCCAGCGCGTTGTGCACGGTTCCGGCCCAGGGCAGGCTGGTGTTGAGTCGACGTTGGGCGTGCGAGATGGCCACCAGGGCGACGTCCTCGTCGGCGTCGCCGAGCACGTCGCCGTACTCGCCCACCGGGTTGCCGTGCACCGTCGCCACCGTCGGTACCGACCGCCGGCCGGCCACCAGCGGGCCGATCGTGCTGTGGTCGTGGATCACGTCGAAGTCGGCGGGCGTGATCAGGCGGTTCACCCGGGCCAGGTGCGCCAGCTCCGGCAGTGACTCGCCGAGCCGCTCGTACTGCACCTCCGGCACGGTGGAGACGAAGCCGCCGGCGGCGGTCCCGTGGTGGTCACCGGCGCCGAACAGCGTCACCGCGTGGCCGTGTGCCGTCAACGCGTCCACCAGGCCGGCCACCACCTGTTCCAGGCCGCCGTAGCCGGGCGGCGGCACGGACAGCCAGGGCGGGACCACCATCGCGATGCGCAACGACCGCTCCGGCGGGCGGTCAGCGGACGGGTGGTTCACGGCCACGAGTCCTCCCCGTTGGTCCCCCGGTCGGCATGGTTCGCGGCGGGTTCCCCAGGCGGCTCCCAATAAACCGGACAAGACGGACGCTTACCCGCCGACCAGGAGATGGTCGTGCACGACCCGGACACCCGGCGTCGACCACGCCACCCGCTCCACCTGGTCCCGTTCCCACCACGACCGGACCACGCCGGCCAGGACCAGCGTGTCGCCGTCCACCTCCACGGTCACCCGTTCCCCGCCGAGCGTCCGCGCCAGCGCGCGCTGGACGTCCTGTCGCGCCCGCTCGTCCGGCGGTGGCGTCGACGGTCGCACCTCGACGAGGTTCGTGATCCCCCGGACGCCGTCGAGGCGGCGCAACTCCCCCTCGGCGGCGCGGCGCTGCCAGCCGAACTCGACCTCACCGCGCAGCATCAACCAGCCGTTGGCCACGCTGACGTCCAGTCGCTCGGCGGGCACGAAACTGTCCCACTCGAGGGCGCGGGACGCGGCGAGGGCGATGTCACCGTCGGTACGCCCCGGCGTCCCCGGCAGCCGTACCTCGATCCCGTCGACCACCACGCGTACCCCCCGGACCCGCTGGGCGCAGCGGGTGGCCGCCCACGCCTTGGCAGCGCCGTCGACGTACCCGGTCAGGGTGACCACTCCCTGGTCGACGATCACCCCGATCTCGTTCGGCAGCACCTGCGGATCCCAGGCCAGTTCGGCCAGGACGTCCCGCTGGATCCCCTGGTCATCCACCCCGTTCATCGGCCCACCCCCGTACGCTCGCCGGCTCGCCCGCCGAGCCTGCCGGGTGCACGGGTGACGGCGGTTCACCCTCTCCGGGTGAACGTGGAAAAAGCGGCGGGTGACGGAGCCAACCCCCTTGGCTCCGCCACCCGCCGCCGGAGGGAGGCAGGTTCTGGTGTCGGTCAGGACGTCTCGGCGAGCGTCACGGTCGCCGTCTTCTCCGCACCGTTGCGCTTGAAGTGGAGCTCGACCCGATCACCGACCTTGCCGGCCTGCACCGCGCCGACCAGGTCGTCGGAGTCGTTGATCGGCTTGTCGCCGAAGCGGGTGACCACGTCGCCCTGCTGGAGGCCGGCCTTCTCGGCGGGACTGCCCGGGGTGACCGAGGCGACCAGCGCGCCGCCGCCCTCGGCCTGGTTGACGCCGACTCCGAGCGACGGGTGGCTGACCTTCTCGCCGCGCTGGAGCTTGCCCGCCACGTCCTTGGCCTTGTTGCTGGGGATGGCGAAGCCGACGCCGATGTTGCCGGTGCTCTGCCCGGAGGTGGCGATGGCGGTGTTGACGCCGATCACCTCACCCCGGGTGTTGACCAGCGCGCCACCGGAGTTGCCCGGGTTGATCGGCGCGTCGGTCTGGAGCAGGCCGGAGATCGAGCTGACGGCCTGACCCTGCTGCCTCGGGTCCTGCTGCTGACCGTCGCCGGCCCGGATGGTGCGGTCCCGGGCGCTGAGGATGCCGGCGGTCACCGAGCCCTGGAGGCCGAGCGGGCTGCCCAGGGCGAGGACCTGGTCGCCGACCTGCATGGCGTCGCTGTCGCCGAACTTCGCCGGCTTGAGGTCGTTCACCCCGTTGGCCTTGACCACCGCCAGGTCGGTCTTCGGGTCGGTGCCGATGATCTTCGCCTGGACGTTCCTGCCGTCGGCGAAGACCACCTGCACGGTGTCCCCGCTCGCGGAGGCGACCACGTGGTTGTTGGTGAGTACGTACCCGTCGGAGGTGAGCACCACGCCGGAGCCCTCACCACTGTCGGTGGCGATGGAGACGACGCTGTCCTGTACGGCGGCGGCGATCTTCGGCAGGTCCGCGCTGTTGAGCACCGGGGCGGCCGTGTAGGTGCGGGTGACGCCACCGCGGTCGCCGTCGAGGGCGAGCGCGAGGGCCCCACCAGCCACGCCGGAGCCGAGCATCAGGGCGAACACCGCGACACCGGCGCCGGCGAACTTGGCGATCCGACCCGGGCGCGGGCCGGCGCCGGGCGGCGTGACCTGCGGACCCCAGGGCGGCACCGGCTGTCCCGGGTGCGGCGCGTGCTGGGTGTGCTGCGCGTGCTGCGGATAGGCCCCGCCCGGCTGGCCCCCGCCGGCCCAGCCGGACTGCTGGCCCGCGTACCAGGGGGCACCCGGGTAGCGGCCGGCGGTCGGCTGCGGGTAGCCGTGCTGGCCGGGCGTCGGGTGGCCGGAGACCGGGTACGGCGGCGCGGACGTGCCGGCGGCCGGTGGCTCGTACCCGGTGGGCTGCGCGGCGGCCGGCTGGTACCCGGCGGTCGGCGGCTCGTACCCGGTGGGCTGCGCGGCGGTCGGCGGCTCGTACCCGGTGGGCTGGCCGACGGGCGTGGTCGGCGTGTCGGAGGCGGCGGGGACGGCCGGGTTGGCGGCGGTCGGCGTCGCGTCCCCGTCGGTCTGCACGACCGGAACGGGGGTGGTCGGGGAGTCGGACTGCGCGCGCTCGTCGCGCGGCAGCTCGGCGGTGGGGTGCGACGGCTCGGCGTCGGTGGGGGCCGGCCGGCGCTGCGGGTCGGACTCGAACTCGGTCATGTCCCTACCTTCTCCCTCGGCACTGCGATCAAGCTGGAACCGTCCTGGAAGTTGGCTGAAAGTCACTCGCCGCTTCCCTCGTCCGACGGCAGCAGCGGCAGCCGGACCCGGAAGGTGGCCCCGCCGCCGGGCGTCTCGGCGACCTCGACCGCCCCGTGGTGGGCGGTCACCAGAGCGGCGACGATGGCCAGGCCGAGGCCCGTGCCGGTGTTGCCGTCGGCGCGTCGGGTCCGCGCCGCGTCGGCCCGGTAGAACCGCTCGAACACCCGCTCCGCCTGCTCCGGGGTGAGTCCGGGGCCGGTGTCCGCCACCTCGATGACCGCGATGTTGCCCGGTTCGGCGCGCAGTCGCAGGCGGACCTCGGCGTCCGGCGGCGTGTGGGTGAGGGCGTTGGTGACGAGGTTGCCGATGACCTGGCGCAGGCGCGCGTCGTCGGCGAAGACGACGAGCGGACCCGAACCGGGCTCGATGTCCAGGTCGATCCGGCGGTCCGGAGCCATCGCGCGGGCCGCCTGCACCGCGTCGGAGGCGAGCACCGGCAGCTCCACCGGGGCGAGCGAGAGCGGGCGTTCCCGATCCAGCCGGGCGAGCAGCAGCAGGTCCTCCACCAGCAGCCCCATCCGGGCCGCCTCGTCCTCGATCCGGCGCAGCAGTCCGGCGGTCTGCTCCGGCGCCCGGGCCGCGCCCTGCCGGTACAGCTCGGCGAAGCCACGGATGGTGGTCAGCGGGGTCCGCAGCTCGTGCGAGGCGTCCGCCACGAACTGCCGCATCCGTTCCTCGGAGCGCCGGGCTCGCGCCTCGGACGCCTGGGCGGCGGCGGCCGCGTCCCGGGCGCTGCTCTCCGCCGATCGGGCGGCCGTCTCGGACGCCGCCCGGGCGGTGAACGCCGCCTCGATCTGGGTGAGCATCGCGTTCAGGGCGCGGGACAACCGGCCCAGCTCGGAGGTGGGATACTCCTGGCCCTGCTCGGGGTCCGGCACCCGGCGGGTGAGGTCGCCACCGGCGATGGCGGCGGCGGTCTGTTCGATCTCGACGAGGGGTTTGAGGCTGGTCCGGACGATCGCCGCGCCGACCGAGGCCAGCATGATCAGCACCGCGCCACCGACCAGCAGGTCGATCCAGACGAGTTGCTTGACCGCCCGGTCCACCTGGGTCAGCGGCTGCCCCACGGCCAGGACGGACCCGTCCGGCTGAGCCGCGTAGTAGACCCGCCACCGGGTGAGGCCGTCATGCGACGGTACGGTCCGCGGCTCGCCCTCCAACTCCTCGAAGCCGTTGCGGCTGCTCGGGAAGGTGGGCAGCTGCTCGGGGTCGAGACTGATGTCGTCGTAGATCGCCGCGTAGACCCGCTGCTCGTCGGCCAACGACACGACGTAGTCGCTGGGCAGCATCGCGTTGACCTGCCCGGTACGCAGCTTCGGGAGCAGCTGACCGAGACCCTGTGCGGTCGACCGGATCTGGCCGTCGACCTGCCCCTGGAGGTAGTTGCGCAGGAAGTAGGCGGTCAGCGAGCTGATCACCAGCAGTGCGACGGCGACCAGCGTGAGCACCGAGGTAACCAGCTTCAGCCGCAGCGGCACGCTGCGGACCCGCACCTTCGCCTGCTGGACCGGGTTCACGCCGCCGGCTTGCGCAGCACGTACCCCACGCCACGGAGGGTGTGGATCAACCGGGGCTGACCGGTGTCGACCTTGCGGCGCAGGTAGGAGATGTAGGACTCGACGATGTTGTCGTCGCCCCGGAAGTCGTAGTTCCAGACGTGGTCGAGGATCTGCGCCTTGGACAGCACCCGGTTGGCGTTGAGCATCAGGTACCGCAGCAGCTTGAACTCGGTGGGCGAGAGCTGCACCCGCTGCCCGGCGCGGTGCACCTCATGGGTCTCCTCGTCCAGCTCCAGGTCGGCGAAGGTGAGCCGGGACGGGGCCTGCTCGCCGGTGCTGGTGCGGCGCAGCACGGCGCGGATCCGGGCGGTCAACTCCTCCAGGCTGAACGGCTTGGTGACGTAGTCGTCGCCGCCCAGGGTGAGCCCACGGATCTTGTCGTCGGTGGCGTCCCGCGCGGTCAGGAAGACCACCGGGGTACGCGTACCGCCCTCACGCAGCATCCGGATGACCTCGAAGCCGTCCAGGTCCGGCAGCATCACGTCGAGCACGACGAGGTCGGGCCGGTGGTCCTTGGCGGCGTTCAGGGCCGCGCTGCCGCTGGTCGCGGTCGCCACGTCGAAGCCCGCGAAGCGCAGGCTCGCGGAGAGCAGTTCGAGGATGTTGGGGTCGTCCTCGACGACGAGAAGTCGCGCCTCGGTCTGGGTAGCGGGCATGGGCCCAATCATCGGTGACCTCACTGCACCGGCGCTGGACACTTCCTGGAAAAATCCTGTGAGTCGCCGACCGGTCAGCGCAGCAGCCGACGCAGCCCGTCCAGGGCACCGTCGAGCAGCCGGATCGCCGTACGCAGTTGAGTGTCGCTGAACTGCCGTCCCCGCGCCAGCCGGCTCACCTCGGCGGTGAACGAGGCGAGCCGCTGGTCGAACTCGTCGAGCAGGGCGGCACGCGGCGCGTCCGCCGGCGGAGACCGGTGCGGCGACGGAGGCGGCATCCACCGCGCACGACGGGTCTGCCGAGCGGCCTCGCTCAGCTCCCGCTTGAGGTCCCGCGTCGAGCCACGCACCTCGCTGCGGATCTCGCCGGCCAGGGTGGATAGGTCCGCCACCGAGGCCGCGATGTCCGCCTCCAACGCGGCCAGCTCACCGGCGCGCTGGCGCAGCTCGTCGAGGCCGGAGTCGGTGATGGCGTACGTCTTGCGTCCCCCGGCGGCGGTGTGGCTGACCAGCCCTTCGGCCTCCAGCCGTTGCAGGCGGGGATAGATGGTGCCGGCGCTGGGCGCGTAGAGCCCGAGGAACCGGTCCTCCAGGAGGCGGATCAGCTCGTAGCCGTGCTTGGGACCGTCGTCGAGGAGCTTGAGCAGGTAGAGCCGGAGCCGTCCGTGGCTGAACACGGCGGTCACGGCAGCTCCTCGGAATCGTCGTCGACCGCTCGGGCGAGCAGGGCGATGCTGCCCGAGGTCGCGGAGGCCCAGAGCTTACCGGCACCGCTGCCGAGCACCCCCTCGCTGCTCGGCAGCGGGTACGTCGCGTTGCGCACCTGGGGAAAGCCGCTGGTGATCCGGCCGGCGGCGGTGTTCAGCCGGACCGAGAGGTCGCTGTCCTCGCGGACCCGGACGGTGATGCTGCCGGAGATCGTGGCGAGCCGGATGTCACTGCCCCGGGGGTTGTCCAGGTCGCAGGTGATGGCGCCGGAGACCGTCTGCGCCCGTACCCGCTCGGCGGCGCTGTCCGCGAGGATCACCTCGCCGGAGACGGTCTCCAGGGTGAGGTCACCGCGCACCCCGAGCGCCTCCACCGGCCCCGAGGTGATCTTCGCGGTGGTGGTGCCGCGCAGCCCCATCAGCGTGATCTGACCGGCGGCGAGGTCGACGGTGGTCTGCCGACGCAGCCCGGAGACGACCACCGAGCCGGCGCCCAGGCCCAGGTCGGCGAGGACGTCGGCGGGCACGGCCACCGAGACGTCCACCCGGGGGAAGCGGTGGATCGCGCGAAGTCCGCGCAGGAAGCCCGACCAGCCCCACTCGCGTTCGTGGCGGATGCTCAGGCGGCCGTCGGAGTGGTCGATCAGGACCGGCCGGCGGCCGACCTCGGTGATGTCGATCCGGGCCGGCCCGTCGGCGGCGACCACGTTGAGCCGCCCGCTGACGAGGCGGACGTCCAGCCGGTCGACCGGGCCGTCCAGGGTGAGCCGCTGCGGTCTCTCGACCGTCCATCCGGCCATGGCTGTGCTCCTCTCGACGGCACGCCGCAGCGCGCCTCCCGGAGAAGACACTAACGCGATACATCGCGATACGACAAGACTGTCGCGAGATGTGGGCGACGCCCGCCAAGATCCGCGCAACTTCCCGGATGTTGCTGCCTCAGGCGCACCGGAAGCAGCAACATCCCTGTTGTTGCGCGGATCTTGACGGGTTCCCGCCCGAGCACGGCGCGGGTAGGCGACGCGACGCGGCGGGCTGACGCGGACGGCCAGCGAACGCGCGGCACGGCGTCCAGCCGGGCGGGCGCGGCACGCCGGGCGCGGCAGCGCCGGGTCAGGCGGCCAGGTCCAACTCCCGGGCGAGGTCGGGCGTCGGGGCCGGGATCGTCGCGGACAGGGGGGCGACCGGCTGCGGCCGGGTCCGCGTCGGGAGAGCCGCCACCAGGTGTACGGCTGACTCGGCGGCCCGGGCCAGCAACCGCCGGTCGGCGTCCTGCCCCGGGTGCAGCGCGGCGGCGACCGTCACCGAGACCACCAGGTCCCGGGCCGCGACCACCCGGGCCACCGAACGCAGGAGGGTGTCCGCGCCGAGGAACGCGGCCACTGTGGTGCCCGCCCCGGTGTCCCCGCTGCGGTACCCGAGCCGCAGCGGCACCACCGGTGCGCCCGCGTCGATGGCAGCCTGGAACATGGCCGGCCGGAAGCCGCCCCCGGGGCGACACTCGGCCGCGCCGTCGCCGGCACACCAGGTCGTACCCTCGGGAAAGACCGAGACCGAGCGACCGGCGCGCAGCGCGTCGGCGAGCCGGCGCACGGTGGCCGGCAGCGCGCGCGGGCGCGACCGGTCCACGAAGACCGTGCCCGCGACGGCGGCCAGCACCCCGACCACCGGCCACGACCGGATCTCCCGCTTCGCCACCATCCGGGTGGGCGCGACCGCCAGGACGGCGAGGATGTCCAGCCACGACACGTGGTTGGCGACCAGCAACGCGCGCCGCCGGGGCAGCCGCCCCTTGATCACCAGCCGGACGCCGAAGGCGCGGACGGTGCCCCGGGCCCAGCCGCGCAGCAACGCCTGCCGCTCCGGCGCCGGCAGTACGGGCAGCAGCACCGCCACGCCCACCCCGGCCAGCAGCATGCCGCCCGCCGCGACCAGCCGGAGCACCCGGCGGGCCACCGGAACCGTGGGCACCTCGCCGACCGCCGGCAGGCAGTCGTCGTCGCAGCCCGACGAGGGCCGCCACAGGTCGTGCGCCGCGATGCTCACCGCTCGTCCCCGCCCAGGAAGTGCCGCAGGTAGCGCGGGTTCATCCGGTCGAGGGAGAAGAGCACGTAGAAGTCCGCGCACCGGAAGTCGGGGTCGTACGACGGCTCCCCGCAGATCCACGCGCCGAGTCGTAGGTAACCGCGCAGCAGTGGCGGCACCGCCACCCGGGCGGCCGGCTCGGCGGCGGGGGCCAGGGCGGCGGCCGGCTCGGCGAACCACGGACGCAGCGGCCGGACCCGCAACGGCGGCGGTGCCAGGTGCCGGCCCTGGGCCTGCGCCCACACCCCGGCGACCGTACGACCGCCGTCGTCGACCGGCACCGACGCGCAGCCGCCGAGCCAGCGCGAGCCGCGCAGGTGCAGGTAGCGGGTGAGGCCCGCCCACATCAGGTTGATGACCGCGCCCGAACGGTGGTCCGGGTGCACGCAGGACCGGCCCGTCTCGACGAGGTCGTCCCGCAGCGGGTCCAGCGCGGCGAGGTCGAATTCGCTCTCGGCGTACCGCCGGTCGGTACGCCCCGGCGGCAGCAGCCGGTACGTGCCGACCACCTGCCCGGTGCTGTCCTCCCGGACGATGAGGTGGTCGCAGTGGGCGTCGAAGGGGTCCACGTCCAACCCGGCCGCGCCGGGTGCGAGGGTGGCGCCCAACTCGGTGGCGAACACCTCGTGGCGCAGGCGTTGCGCGGCCGCGACCTGGGTGGGGTCGTCGGCGATCAGCAGGGTGTATCCGCTGGTCGTCAGTGGCGTGCCAGCGACATGCAGAACGGCCATGGGATCTGTGTAAGGGCCCCGGGTGCCATCGGCGGGCACCGCTGGTGTCGGACGGATGAACGCCGGCCGGCGGATGCTCGCGGAAGGTGACCGTGCGAGGCTGCGGGACGGACCGGCGACGACGCCGGGCCACGCCCCACGGAGGTCACCCATGCGCATCGAGTCCCGCTACAACGGGCCCACCGGCTCCGGCAACGGCGGTTGGAGCGCCGGGCTCTTCGCCACCGCGGCGGGGCCCGGACCGGTCGAGGTGACGCTGCGTCGACCACCGCCGCTGGACACGGAGTTGACCCTCGTCGACGGCGAGGTCCGGGACCCGGCCGGTGACCTGGTCGCCGAGGTCCGCCCGACGGATGCCGTGGACGCCGTCGTACCGCCGGTCGACGCGGCGACGGCGGCCGAGGCGGCCACCCGCTATCCCGGGTTCGCCGCGCACCCGTACCCCGGGTGTTTCGTCTGTGGTCCGGACCGGACCGACGGGTTGCGGATCTTCCCCGGACGGCTGCCGGACGGCCGGACCGCCGCGCCGTTCCGCGCGCCCGAGCAGGTCGACGACGCCACCGTCTGGGCCGCGCTGGACTGTACCGGCGGCTGGACGGTGCTCGCGCCGGAACGCCCGTACCTGCTGGGCCGGATCGCCGCCGTGGTCGCGGCCCGGCCGGCGCCCGGCGACGACTGTGTGGTGACCGGCGCGCTGATCGGTGTCGACGGCCGCAAGGCGCTGGTGCACACCAGCCTGTACGGCCCGGACGGCACACTGCTCGGCGCGGCCCGGGCCACCTGGATCGCCCGCTGAGGTCCGTCGTCGTGGCCGGTGTCATTCGCAAGGAGGACCACGCCGTAGGTACTCGGGCTGATTGACCTTGTTGCTCGGTACCGTCACGCTGTGCCACGGCGTACCTCGACGCCACACGGGAGGAGAACGATGACTGACGGGCAGCGAAGCCCCACCAGCGACGGTCAGATCGTGGTGTCCGGTCTGACGAAGCAGTACAAGAACGTGCGGGCGGTGAACAACCTGTCCTTCACCGTGGCACCGGGGCGGGTGACCGGCTTCCTCGGCCCGAACGGCGCCGGCAAGACCACCACGCTGCGCATGCTGCTGAACCTGGTCACGCCGACCGGGGGCACGGCCACCATCAGCGGCCACCGCTACGCCGACCTGAGCGACCCGCTGCGGCACGTCGGCGCGATCCTCGAGGCGTCCAGCGCGCACAAGGGCCGCACCGGCATCAACCACCTGCGGGTGATCTGCGCCGCGGCCGGCCTGCCCCGCAACCGGGCCGACGAGGTGCTGGAGCTGGTCGGGCTGACCCCGGCCGCGAAGCGCAAGTTCAAGGGCTACTCGCTGGGCATGAAGCAGCGGCTCGGCATCGCCGCCGCGATGCTCGGCAACCCCCGGGTGCTGATCCTCGACGAGCCGGCCAACGGGCTCGACCCGGAGGGCATCCGGTGGATGCGTGGGTTCCTCAAGAACCTCGCCCACGAGGGCCGTACGGTGCTGGTCTCCAGCCACCTGCTGTCCGAGATGCAGCTCCTCGCCGACGACGTGGTGATCATCGCGGCCGGGCAGCTCGTCCGGCAGGGGCCGGTCGAGCAGGTGCTCGGGTCGATGGCGCAGGGCGCCCAGGTCCGGGTCCGCACCCCGCAGGCCGAGGCGCTGACCACCGCGCTGAAGGCGCAGTCGGCCACGGTCACCACCGACGAGCACGGCGTCCTGCTGGTCTCCGGGGTGGACGCCCCGACGATCGGCCGCGCCGCCCTGGCCGCCAACGTGGAACTGCACGAACTGACCACCGAACGGCCCGACCTGGAACGGGTCTTCCTGGAGCTGACGGCCGGAAAGGCGGACATCCGATGAACCTGGTCCGATCCGAGCTGCTCAAGATCCGTACCACCAACACCTGGTGGATCTTCGCGCTGATCAGCCTGCCGCTGTGGGCGCTCACGCTGCTCATCAACTGGTTGCAGGCCGACGCCCTCACCAGCACCAACCCCGCCGACGTCGGCGACCAGGCCGCCCAGTTCGAGGCCGCAGCCACTCCGGACGCGCTCTCGTCGAACCTGTTCACCACCGGGCAGTTCTTCGGCCTGCTGATCATCATGCTGCTCGGCATCATCGTGGTGACCAGCGAGTTCTTCCACCAGACGGTCACCACCACGTTCCTCACCGCACCACACCGCACCGCGGTGATGCTGGCCAAGCTGGTCGCGGCGGGCGTGCTGGCGCTGCTGTTCTGGCTGGTCACCACGGTGCTCAACCTGATCGCCGGGTCGGCGGTGCTGAGCGCGGTCGGAGTGGACTCGCAACTGGGCAACGACGCCGCCTGGCGGGCGATCGGGTTGAACCTGCTCGCGTACCTGCTGTGGGCCGTGTTCGGCGTCGGCATCGGCGTGCTGATCCGCAGCCAGATCGGCGCGACCGTGACCGGCATCCTGCTCTACCTGGGCGGCTCGATCGGCGCGGCCGTGGTGATCGCCATCCTGGCCGACCGCTGGGGTGACTGGATCAACAACCTGCAACTGCTGGTGCCGTCGTTGGCGTCGTCGCTGATGGTCACCGGGACGGACATCCCCGGTAACCCGCCGCGCTGGGCCGGCGCGGCCGTGCTGATCGGGTACGCGGTGGTCACCGGCGTGGTCGGCTCCCTGCTGATCCGTCGACGCGACATCTCCTGACCGACCGGTTTCCGGGGTGGCGGCGGCACGGCCGTCACCCCGGGACCGTTTCGGGGTGCGGGCGGCATCGCCGCCACGCCGACGCGGCGTCGGGGGTGGCGGGGCATCGCCGGCAGCCCCGGAGGGCGCCCGTCAGCCGCCGGGACAGCCCCGGCCGCCGCTGACGGGGATGCACTGGGTGATCTGCGGGGCCGGCTCCTGGTCGGCGGGGACGTGCCCGATCAGTCCGCTGGTCGCCATGTTGCCCACCAGCGCGACCGCCACGTAGATCAGCGCCATACCGCCGAACGCCCCGGCGAAGTGCCGACGCCACATCGCCTCGCCGGCCAGTCCGGCCAGGAGCAGACCGATCACCGGCAGCACCCCGTTGAGCAGGAGCCCGGTCATGAGCAGGTCATCGGTGGTCGCGCCGAACGCCTGCGCCTCGGCGTGCGTCGGCGTGTACGGCCGGGACACGCGCCGGATCAGACCCACCAGCAGCAGGAACGGCACCCCGTAGAGCCAGGCGAAGAAGAGCCCTCCGAGGCCGAGCCGCTTCACAGCGACCGCGCGAGGACGGCACCACAGAGCGTGAGGCTGAGCCCCGCGGACGCGGTGCCAGCGACCACGGCCGACGGGATGAGCCGCGCGGCCAGCGCGGCCACCAGCGCCGTCACGAACAGCAGCCCGACGAGTACCGGTGCGCCCCACACCAGCGCGACGAACGCCAGCGACTCCCCCGGCGACAGGCAACCGAACCAGGCCGCGCAGTCGTCGCCCACCGGCCTGCTCGCCACGCTCGTGGTGCCCACCGCCACGGCCGCGACGGCGGTGACGTACCAGCCGGCCGCCACCGCCATGCTCCTGCCGTAGCGCCCCCCTGCCCCGTGTTCGTCCATGCGCCCGATCCTCGCGGTCGGGGGCCCTCGACACATCCGTCGGGATACTCAGTTCCGCCGTACCAGCCTGCGACGATCGCCGCAGGGGTTGCTGAACTTCTGGCATCTTCTGTGAATCCGGCCACCCGACCGAGGCGGAAATGCCGGGGCGATCTGTACGGCGTAGCCTGGGACTCGTCTGTCCGTTCTCCTTGATCGGGCGTGACGGACACCGCGTGACACACAAACCCGCGTGAAAGAGGCGATTACCGGCCGTGTCGACCCAGCAGACTTCGCAGGAGAACCCACTGGCGGGTTTCGGCCCGAACGAGTGGATCGTCGAGGAGATGTACCAGCGGTACCTCGCCGACCCCACGAGCGTCGATTCGGCCTGGCACGACTTCTTCGCCGACTACCGACCAGCGCCCGGCGCCGCCACACCGCGCCCGGCGGAGAGCGCCGGTAAGCCGGCCGCCGCGCCCGAGCCGGACGGCCAGCCGGAGGCGGCAGCCACGGTGAGCCAGCCCGCCGCGAAGCCGGCCGCCGCACCGGCCAAGCCGGCCGCCAAGGCCCCCGCGCCGACCACCGCCGCGCCGGCCAAGAGCACCCCGGCGCCCGCCGCCAAGGAGGCGCCGGCCAAGCCGGCCGCGAAGGCGCCCGCGCCGACCGCCGACGGCCCGCAGACCACGCCGCTACGGGGTGTCGCCGCGAAGATCGTCCAGAACATGGACGCCTCGCTGAGCGTGCCGACCGCGACCAGCGTGCGCGCGGTCCCGGCGAAGCTGCTGGTCGACAACCGCATCGTGATCAACAACCACCTCGCCCGCGGGCGGGGCGGCAAGGTCAGCTTCACTCACCTCGTCGGCTACGCGATGGTCCGCGCACTGGTCGAGCACCCGGAGATGAACAACTCGTTCGCCGAGGCCAACGGCAAGCCGGCCGTGGTCCGCCCGGCGCACGTCAACCTCGGTATCGCCATCGACCTGGCCAAGCCGGACGGCAGCCGCAACCTGGTGGTCCCCTCCATCAAGGGCTGCGAGCAGATGGACTTCCGGCAGTTCTGGCAGGCGTACGAGGACGTGGTCCGGCGGGCGCGGCGCAACGAGCTGACCATGGAGGACTACTCCGGCACCACGATCTCGCTGACCAACCCGGGCGGCATCGGCACCGTGCACTCGATGCCGCGGCTCATGCAGGGGCAGAGCGCGATCATCGGCGTCGGCGCGATGGAGTACCCGGCCCCCTACCAGGGCATGTCCGAGGCCACCCTCGCCGAGCTGGCGGTCAGCAAGATCATCACGCTGACCAGCACGTACGACCACCGGATCATCCAGGGCGCGCAGTCCGGCGAGTTCCTCAAGGTCATGCACGAGCTGATCCTGGGCGAGCACGGCTTCTACGACCAGATCTTCACCTCGCTGCGCATCCCGTACGAGCCGGTGCGCTGGATGCGGGACGTGGCCGTCAACTCCGAGGGTCAGATCAACAAGACCGCCCGGGTGCACGAGCTGATCCACGCGTACCGGGTGCGCGGCCACCTGATGGCCGACACCGACCCGCTCGAGTTCAAGATCCGCAAGCACCCCGACCTGGACGTCCTCCAGCACGGGCTGACCCTGTGGGACCTCGACCGCGAGTTCCCGGTCAACGGCTTCGCCGGCCGGCAGCGGATGAAGCTGCGCGAGATCCTCGGCGTGCTGCGCGACTCGTACTGCCGCCGGGTCGGCATCGAGTACATGCACATCCAGGACCCGGAGGAGCGGCGCTGGATCCAGGAGCGGATCGAGCGCAAGTACGAGAAGCCGTCCGCCGACGAGCAGAAGCACGTGCTCAACCGGCTCAACGCGGCCGAGGCGTTCGAGACCTTCCTGCAGACCAAGTACGTGGGCCAGAAGCGCTTCTCGCTGGAGGGTGGCGAGTCGCTGATCCCGCTGCTCGGCGAGGTGCTGGAGTCCTCCGCCGAGAACGGGCTGGACGAGGTCGTCATCGGCATGGCCCACCGTGGCCGGCTCAACGTGCTGGCCAACATCGTCGGCAAGCCGTACGAGAAGATCTTCTCGGAGTTCGAGGGCCACCTGGACCCGCGCTCCACCCAGGGCTCCGGCGACGTGAAGTACCACCTGGGCCAGAACGGCAAGTTCACCACCCCGGACGGCGAGCACGCCGTGAAGGTGTCGGTGGTGGCGAACCCATCGCACCTGGAGGCCGTCGACCCGGTGCTGGAGGGCATCGTCCGGGCCAAGCAGGACCGGATCGACCTCAAGCTGGAGGGCTACACCGTGCTGCCGCTCGCGGTGCACGGTGACGCCGCCTTCGCCGGGCAGGGCGTGGTCGCCGAGACGCTCAACCTGTCGCAGCTGCGCGGCTACCGCACCGGCGGCACCGTGCACGTGGTGGTCAACAACCAGGTCGGCTTCACCACCGCCCCGGAGTACAGCCGGTCCAGCCTCTACAGCACCGACGTGGCCCGGATGATCCAGGCGCCGATCTTCCACGTCAACGGCGACGACCCGGAGGCCGTGGTCCGGGTGGCCCGGCTGGCCTTCGAGTACCGGCAGGCGTTCAACAAGGACGTCGTGATCGACATGGTCTGCTACCGCCGGCGCGGCCACAACGAGGGCGACGACCCCTCGATGTCCAACCCGCAGATGTACAAGATCATCGACTCGAAGCGTTCGGTGCGCAAGCTCTACACCGAGGAGCTGATCGGTCGCGGCGACATCACCGTGGAGGACGCGGAGGAGTTGCTGCGCGACTACCAGGCGCAACTGGAGAAGGTCTTCAAGGCCACCCGGGACGCCGCCGCCGCACCGCGCCAGCTCAACCGGCCGCGCCGTGAGGAGGAGCCGGAGCCGCAGGTCGACACCGCCACCGACGCCGCCGTGGTCAAGGCGATCGGTGAGGCGCACATCAACCTGCCGGAGGGCTTCACCCCGCACAAGCGCATCCAGCAGCTGCTCGACCGGCGGGCCAAGATGTCCGTCGAGGGCAACATCGACTGGGGCTTCGGCGAGATCATCGCGTTCGGGGCGCTGCTGCACGACGGGGTCACCGTCCGGCTCGCCGGCCAGGACTCGCGTCGCGGCACCTTCGTCCAGCGGCACGCGTCGGTGGTCGACTCCCGCACCGGCGACGACTACCTGCCGCTGAAGTCGCTCACCGCCGACGGCGAGCGTTCGCGGTTCTTCGTGCACGACTCGCTGCTGAGCGAGTACGCGGCGATGGGCTTCGAGTACGGCTACTCGGTGGAGAACGTCAACGCGCTGGTCGCCTGGGAGGCCCAGTTCGGTGACTTCGTCAACGGTGCCCAGTCGGTGATCGACGAGTTCATCTCGTCCGGCGAGGTGAAGTGGGGCCAGCGCTCGGCGGTGACCCTGCTGCTGCCGCACGGCCACGAGGGCCAGGGCCCGGACCACACCTCCGGCCGCCCGGAGCGGTTCCTGCAGATGTGTGCCGAGGACAACATGCGGGTGGCCATCCCGACGACCCCGGCGAACTACTTCCACCTGCTGCGCCGCCAGGCCCTGTCGCCCAAGCGCAAGCCGCTCGTGGTGTTCACGCCGAAGTCGCTGCTGCGGCACAAGCTCTGCGTCTCGCCGGTGGAGGACTTCACGACCGGCACCTTCCAGCCGGTGCTGCGCGACACGGCCGCCCCGGCGCCGGAGGCGGTGAAGCGGGTGCTGCTCTGCGCGGGCAAGGTCTACTACGACCTGTTCCAGGCCCGGCAGGAGCGCGGCATCTCCGACACCGCGATCATCCGGATCGAGCAGCTCTACCCGCTGCCGGTGGAGGAGATCCGCGCCGCCCTGGCGCAGTACCCGAACGCGGAGGACTTCGCCTGGGTGCAGGAGGAGCCGGCCAACCAGGGCGCCTGGTCGTTCGTGGCGCTCAACCTGCTGGAGCACCTCACCGACGTCCGGCTGCGGCGGATCTCCCGCCCGGCCGCGGCGGCCCCGGCGGTCGGTTCGGCCAAGACCCACGAGGTCGAGCAGACCGCGCTCATCGAGGCGGCACTCCCCCGCCCGTGACCTGACCGCGCCACGCGAGCCGGGGCAGGGCCGTCGAGCACGGTCCTGCCCCGGCTCGCGTCGGTCCATCCGATCACCGAACCGCCCGGCCCGTGCCGGGCCGAGCACGAGGACGTACGCCGTGTACTTCACCGACCGTGGCATCGAGGAGCTGGTCGAACGCCGGGGCGACGAGCAGGTGACCCTGGAGTGGCTGGGCGAGCGCCTGCGCGACTTCGTCGACCTCAACCCCGAGTTCGAAACCCCCATCGAGCGCCTGGCCACGTACCTGGCCCGCCTGGACGACCCCGACGACGAAGACGCCTGACCAGCCGCCGACATCCCGTCAACTTCGGCGGGACGGGCTTGCCACTGCTGGCGAGGAGCTGACACCCGTCGTGCTCCCTTTGCTCTGCTTCAACGGACGCAACAGCGCGCGTCCGATATCCGGACACCGGCTGTTGCGTGGGTTGAAGCAGAGCAAAGGAGGGCTGAACCCCTCGCCGACCGGCCGCCGAAACACGCGATCCCGGGTCTCCCTTCTCAGCCCACCAGGCTTGTCACACTCGCGATCTTCTAGGGTGAGGCTGTGGCTCGCAGCGTTTATCTGACCAGCGTGGGTTCGGGCGGGGGTAAGTCGACCATCGCTCTCGGGCTGGCCGAACTGCTGTCGCGGCAGGTGGGCCGGATCGGCGTGTTCCGGCCGCTGGTCGCCGACAGCGGCCCCGATCCGATCCTCGCCCTGCTCAGCGAGCGGTACCGGGTCGAGGTGCCGATCGCCGAACTGGCCGGGGCGAGCTACGCCGAGGCGGCCGCGCTGGTGGCCGACGGCCGGCGCGAAGAGCTGATCTCCGCGATCGTGGAGCGCTACCGGGCGGTGGAGCGGCAGTGCCCGGCGGTGGTCGTGGTGGGCAGCGACTTCGACGAGCCGGGCGACCCGGCGCACCCCCGCGAGCTGGCCTTCAACGCCCGGCTGGCCACCGAGTTCGGCAGCGTCGTGGTGCCGGTGGTGGACGGGTACGAGCAGGAGCCGGCGGCCGTCGCGGCGGCCATGCGCGGGGCGTACCACGATCTGGCCGACCTGGGCGCGACCGTGCTCGCGGTGATCGCCAACCGGGTGCCCGGGCCGATGACGCTGCCGGAGCTGCCGGTGCCCGCGTACGCCATCCCGGAGGTGCCGAGCGTGTCGGCGCCGACGGTGGCCGAGGTGGCGGCGGCGCTGGGCGCGACCCTGCTGGCCGGGGACGACGCAGCGCTCGGGCGGGACGTGCTGGACTTCGTGGTCGGCGCGGCGCACGTGCCGACCCTGTTGGGTCACCTCACCGAGGGGGCGTTGGTGATCACCCCCGGCGACCGGGCCGACCTGCTCGTCGCCGCCAGCGCAGCCCACGTCGCCGGGCAGGTGTCGGTGGCCGGGTTGGTGCTCACCCTGGGCGAACAGCCCGATCCCCGGGTGATGCGGCTGGTGGAGGGGCTGAACACCGGCCTGGCGGTGCTCTCCGTGGGCAGCGACAGCTACGACACGGTCGAGGCGTCCAGCCGGATCGAGGGGCGGCCCAGCGTGGACAACCCGCGCAAGGTGGAAGCCGCGCTGGGCGCGTTCGAGCGCTGCGTGGACACCGACGACCTGGCCCGTCGGCTCCGGGTCAGCCGGTCCACCCGGGTCACCCCGTTGATGTTCGAGAACGAGCTGATCGACCGGGCCCGCTCGCAGCGCCGCCACCTGGTGCTGCCCGAGGGTTCCGACGACCGGATCCTGCGGGCGGCGGAGATCCTGCTGCGCCGGGGCGTGGCCGACCTGACCCTGCTCGGCCGTCCCGACGACATCGGCCGACGCACCCGTGAGCTGGGCATCGACCTCGGCGACGCGCGCCTCGTCGACCCGGCCGGGAGCGGGTGGCGCGACGAGTTCGCCGCCGAGTACGCCCGCCTGCGCGCCCACCGGGGCGTCACCGCCGAACTGGCGTACGACGTCGTGGCCCAACCCAACTACTTCGGCACGCTGATGGTGGCCACCGGGCACGCCGACGGGATGGTCTCCGGCGCCACGCACACCACCGCCGCCACCATCCGGCCCGCGTTCGAGATCATCCGTACCGTTCCGGACGTCACGGTGGCCTCCAGCGTCTTCTTCATGCTGCTGCGCGACCGGGTGCTGGTCTACGGCGACTGCGCGGTGAACCGCGACCCGGACGCCGCCCAACTCGCCGACATCGCGATCTCCTCGGCCGACACCGCGGCCCGGTTCGGCATCGAGCCCCGGGTGGCGATGCTGTCGTACTCCACCGGCAGCTCCGGCGCGGGCGCCGATGTGGAGAAGGTCGCCGAGGCCACCGCGCTGGTCCGGGAACGCCGGCCCGACCTGCTGGTCGAGGGACCGATCCAGTACGACGCGGCGATCGACCCGGCGGTGGCAGCCACCAAACTGCCGGACAGCCCGGTCGCCGGGCACGCCACGGTCTTCATCTTCCCGGACCTGAACACGGGCAACAACACGTACAAGGCGGTGCAGCGCTCTGCCGGGGCGGTCGCCGTCGGACCGGTGATGCAGGGCCTGCGCCGGCCGGTGAACGACCTGTCCCGGGGCGCGCTGGTGCCGGACATCGTGAACACGGTGGCGATCACCGCCATCCAGGCGGCCGCCGGGGAGGCGTCATGAGTCGGGTCCTGGTGCTCAACTGCGGGTCGTCGTCGGTGAAGTGGCGGCACTACGACGGGGACCGCACGCTCGGCCAGGGCACCGTCGAGCGGGTCGGCGAGCCCGGTGGCGGCCCGGCCGACCACGCCAGCGCGGTCCGCCAGATCCTGGACGGGCTGGACCGGACCGGACTGACGGCCATCGGGCACCGGGTGGTGCACGGCGGTCGGACGTTCACCGCCCCGACGCTCGTCGACGACGCGGTGCTGGCCGCGATCCGTGACCTGGTCCCGCTCGCCCCGCTGCACAACCCGGCCAACCTGGCCGGCATCGAGATGGCGAGGGCGGCCCTGCCGGACGTACCGCAGGTCGCCGTCTTCGACACGGCGTTCCACCACACCCTGCCCGAGGCCGCCGCGACCTACGCGATCGACCGGGACACCGCCGAGCGGTACGACATCCGCCGGTACGGCTTCCACGGCACCTCGCACGCGTACGTCTCCCGGCGCACCGCCGAGTTGCTGGGCCGCCCGTACGACCAGCTCAACACGATCACGGTGCACCTGGGCAACGGAGCCAGCGCCTGCGCGGTGGCGGGTGGCCGCAGCGTCGCCACCTCGATGGGGATGTCACCGCTCGAAGGGCTGGTGATGGGCACCCGCAGCGGCGACCTCGACCCGACGGTCATCTTCCACCTGCGCCGGGAGGGCGGGATGTCGGTCGACGAGATCGACGACCTGCTCAACCATCGCAGCGGCCTGCTCGGCCTGACCGGCGCCAACGACATGCGCGAGGTGCTGCGACGCCGGGCCGACGGCGACCCGGCAGCCGCGCTCGCCTTCGACGTCTACTGCCGGCGGATCACCGGGTATGTCGGGGCGTACTACGCGCTGCTCGGCCGCGTCGACGCGATCGCGTTCACCGCCGGGGTAGGCGAGCACGCCGCGCCGGTGCGGGCCGCCGCGCTGGCCGGCCTGGACCGGCTCGGCATCAGCGTGGACGACACCCGCAACGGCGGCGAGGGTGACCGGGTCATCTCGCCCGACGACGCCGAGGTGCGCGTCTGCGTCATCCGCACCGACGAGGAGCGGGAGATCGCCCGGCAGACCCGGGACGTGGTGGGGAAGCTCTAGGCGAGCCAGACGACCAGGGCCACCAGCAGCACCACGACCACCGCCGCACCGACGATGAGCGGCAGCCGGGACGGCGTGTCGGCCGGGCCGGTGGCCTCCGGCGTCTGGGTGAAGGCGCGGAACGCCTCGGTGTTGCCGCTGGGGTCGGTGTAGTTCTCAGCCATGTCGGTGACCCTAGCGAAGCCGTACCCGACGCACCGCCCCCGCCTCCGCGATCGGGTCGGGTCGGGCCGCGCGGCGGAGGCGACCCGACCGGGTGGCGGGCAGAGCCGGGCCGGACGGCGGGGTCGGCGGGCACGTCCCGCCGCCTACGGTGGGACCGTGGGGGCGGGACGGCTGGTCGCCGTACTGGTGACAGCGCTGCTGGCGGGGTGCGCGCCGGCCTCCGCCGTGGCCGTCGGCGGGTCCACCGCGCCGCAGGCCGCGCGCCGAGCGCCCGAGGGGTCGTACACCGTCGGCGTGCGTACGCTCACCCTCGATTCGCGCTCGGCGCGCCCCCTGCCGGTGACCATCTGGTACCCGCTGGACGCGGACCGGGTGGCCGCCGGGCGGTTCCCGGTGGTCGTCTACAGCCACGGGCTGCACAGCCGGCCCGAGCTGCACGCCGGGTTGACCACCCGCTGGGCGGCGGCCGGTTTCGTGGTGGCCGCGCCGGCGTACCCGCACACCCGTACGGACGCCGCGCACTTCACCCGCGCGGACGTCCGCAACCAGCCCGCCGACGGTTGGCGGCTGATCCGGTACCTGAGCCGCCTCGACCGCGACCCGGGCGATCCGCTGGCCGGTCACCTGGATCTCACCTCGGTCGCCGCCGCCGGTCACTCGGCGGGCGGATTCACCACCTCCGGCATGTTCACCGAGGGCCATCCGAGCCGACTGCGCGCGGGCATCGTGATCGCCGGCGGCGGCCTGCCCGGTAGCTTCGCCGGGCCGAGCGCCCCGGTGCTGTTCGTGCACGGCACGGCCGACCCGGTGGTGCCGGTGACGGTCGGCCGGGCGGCGTACGCGCGCACCCGGGGTCCGGCGGTCTTCCTCAGCGTCGTCGGTCAGGGCCACGGCGAGTACCTCACGCCGGACCGCCCCGGGTTCGCGCCGGTGCTGGCCACGACGACCGACTTCCTGCGCTGGACCCTGTACGGCGACGGCGCGGCCGGCGCGCGCCTCCCCGTCGACGCCCGCACCCCGCTGACCCGCTACGAGTCACGCCCGGCCCGCTAGCGTCCCCTCCCCCGGCCGAGCCGTCCGATCACACCTTGCGGACGTCCACGTCGTACTGCGCTATCGACACGTCGCGCGAGGCAAGGGTCAACCCTTCGGTGATTGCCTGTGCCACCAGCATGCGGTCGAAGGGATCGCGGTGATGCGGTGGCAGGCGGCTGGCGGCGATGGCGTGGGCATGGGTCACCGGGAGTTCCCGGAAGCCCATGTCTCGTACCCGCTCGGCAAGGTCAGGTGGTCCGGCGAGTTTCCCGGTGCGCTGTTTGATGGTGATCTCCCACAGGCTGACCGGGGAGAGGAAGATGTCCGGCTCGTGGCGTAGTTGGTCGAGCAACTCGGGGCCGAGGGCCGGATCGCCGGTGATGGCCCAGAGCGCGACGTGCGTGTCCAGCAGCAGGTTCATGCGCCGATGCCGAAGTCCTCGGCGATCTCGGCGTTGGTCTGTGGTGAGTCCCAGTCACCCGAGAGGTCCACCTGGCCGGAGAGAGAGCCGATCGCGGTGCGGTTGGCCCGCCGGACCAGCGGTACGACCTTCGCCACCGGAGTGCCCGCCCGGTCGATGATGATCTCCTCGCCGCGTTCCACCCGTTCGATGATGCGCGAGAGGTGGGTCTTGGCATCATGCATGTTGTAGTGCACGGCCTCAGCCGACATGGCGCAGCCTCCTCGCTTAGCTAAGGGATTAGTCTAGCCTGCCCGGCCGCCTACGTCAGCGGCCTCGCCGGCTCGGCGTGGGGGTCGGACGGCACCCCTCCTCGCCGGTACCGTGGCCCGGTGGACGACCTCGGGCAGCGTCAGTTGGCGAGCATCGCCGAGCTGGTCGAGGTGGCCGCCTCGGTTGGCATCGCGGTGTGGCTGCGCGGCGGCTGGGCGATGGACTTCCACCTCGGCGCGGTGACCCGCCCGCACGTCGACGTCGACTGGTACTGCTGGCGCGAGGACGCGCACCGACTGGCCGCATTGCTGCTGGCCCGGGGCTGGCGTCCCGACCCGAGGGTGCCGGCGGAACGACAGCTCGACCTGTTCGCCGGTGACGTGGAGGTCAGCGTCGCGTACCTGGGCCGGGACGAGAGCGGACGGCCGACCGTGGGCGCCGGCCCCTGGGCGGGCACCCCGCTGCCGGCCGGGATGCTGGACGCGCCGCCGGGCCGGATCGGCCCGCTCACCGTGCCGACGATCTCGGTGGCGGCCCAGATCGAGTTCAAGCAGATGTACCCGGTGTGGATACCGGAGCGTCCCCGCCGTCCGAAGGACGCGGACGACCTGGCTCGACTGCGCGCCGGGCCTCGTCGAGCAGGTCCTCGTACAGCCCGACCTTGAAACCGATCAGGTCCAGGCACTGCGTGAGTTTGCCGATCTGGCCGGTGACGCGCTCGCGGTGTTCGCGCAGCAGCGCGAGCCGTTCCTCCTCGTTGCCGGCGCCCGCCCGGACGAGGTCGGCGTACCGGCGGAGCGCGGGCAACGGCATGCCCGAGGCGCGGAGGATGATGCAGACGGTCAGCCAGTCCACGTCGTTCTGGCTGTAGACGCGACGGCCACCGGCACCCCGGCGTACGGGGTCGACGAAGACGCCCTCCTGCTCGTAGAAGCGGAGGGCGTGCACGCTCAGCCCGGTGCGTTCGGCGACCTGCCCGATGCTCAGACTCGCGATGTCCTCGGCCATGTGGAGCAGGGTAGCGAGGCTTGACCTAGAGCCGACTCGAGCTCCTAGGGTCCCCCTTGATCGTTACGACATCGCCAGGGGAGTTTCGGCATGCGCTACCGCACGCTCGGCGGCACCGGCATCGAGGTGAGCACCCACTGCCTCGGAACCATGATGTTCGGTGCCGTCGGAAACCCGGACCACGACGAGTGCGTCCGCATCATCCACGCCGCGATCGACAGCGGCATCAACGCCGTCGACACCGCCGACATGTACGGCCAGGGTGAGTCCGAGCAGATCGTGGGGAAGGCACTGCGGGGGCGTCGCGACGACGTCGTCCTCGCCACCAAGGTGCACTTTCCGATGGGCGAGGGGCCCAACCAGGGCGGCAACTCGCGACGGTGGATCCTCAAGGCGGTCGAGGGGAGCCTGCGGCGTCTGGGGACCGACTGGATCGACCTCTACCAGGTCCACCGCCCCGACCCCTCGACCGACATCGAGGAGACACTGTCGGTGCTCACCGACCTGGTGAGCCAGGGAAAGATCCGTGCCTTCGGGTGTTCGACGTTTCCCGCCGAGGAGATCGTCGAGGCACACCAGGTGTCCGAGCGTCGCGGCCTCGGCCGGCTGCGCACCGAGCAGCCGCCGTACTCGATCCTCGCCCGCGGGGTGGAGACGTCGGTCCTCCCGGTCTGCCAGCGCTACGGCATGGGGGTGCTGGTCTGGAGCCCGCTCGCCTTCGGGTTCCTCAGCGGCAGGTACCGCCGGGACCGGGCCGTCGACCTGTCGACCGGGCGGGCGGTCCTGCGGCCGGCGCAGTTCGATCCCACGATTGCGGAGAACGCGGCCAAGCTCGACATCGTCGAGCAGCTCGTCGAACTCGCGGCGGACATCGGGTGCACGCTGCCCCAACTCGCCATCGCCTTCACCGTGGCCCACCCGGCGGTCACCTCGGCGATCATCGGCCCACGGACCATGCAGCACCTGGATGACCTGTTCAAGGGCGCGACCCTCGTCCTGGACGACGCGGCCCTCGACCGGATCGACGAGATCGTGCCGCCCGGGACCAACCGGTACGAGCCCAACGCGGCTTTTCCCCCGCGCTCCCTGACCGAGCCGGCGCGGCGGCGTCGTCCGCTCCCCGAACGCGCCGCAGCCTGAGACGACCGGCAACAGCGTGGCCGTGGCGCGTCGGACCGCGCCGCGACGCCGGCCCGGCAGGGCACAATTGCCTTCATGTCGCGTCGTGTCACCCCCACGCTGCTGGCCAGCGCCCTGCTCCTGGCCGGCCTGGTCGGTTGTTCCACGAACGCCCCCGAGAAGGAGAACCGGCCGGTCGCGGTCGAGCCGTCATCGGCCGCCACTCCGACACCGCAGGTACCGGCCGGGTCGGCGCCGAAGAACACCTTCGGTGTCGGCGTACGCCAGCTCAAGCTGAACCGGGACGGCCGTGCGTTGCCGGTGACCATCTGGTATCCGGCGGCCGGGAAGGCCGGCGGCGCGGTCAAGCGGTCCGCGGCGGCGGCGGACGGCCGGTTCCCGGTGGTGATGTTCAGCCACGGTCTCGGCGGGCGGCCGGAGGACTACGCCGCGCTGCTGACCCGCTGGGCGGCGGCGGGTTTCGTGGTGGCCGCGCCGGCCTTCCCGCACACCTCTCAGGGCGGCGACGGCAACATCCTCGACGTGCTCAACCAGCCGGCCGACGTGTCGTACGCGCTGACCCAGGTGCTGGCGCTCGACGGGAAGACCGGCGACGGGCTGCGCGGCCGGCTGGCGACCGACCGGGTGGCCGCGGCGGGGCACTCGGCCGGCGGGGTGACCACCATCGGCCTGTTCACCGCCAGCCGGGACGAGCGCCTGGACGCCGGGGTGGTGTTCGCCGGCACGGCGGTCGGTGTGGGTACGGCGTTCGCGGGCGCGTCCGCGCCGCAGTTGTTCGTGCACGGCGAGTTGGACGAGGTGGTCGACTACGCGGCGGGCAAGGAGGCGTACGACAAGGTGCCTTGGCCCAAGGCGATGCTCAGCCTGCCCAAGGGCGACCACGGGCGGGCGCTGCTCGGCGACGCCGCGACGCTGCGGGTGGTCTCGGACACGGCCGTGGAGTTCCTGCGCTGGACCCTGTACGGCGACCCGGAAGCCAAGAAGCGCATGGCGACCGAAGCGACCCGCGACGACATCGCCACCTTCGACGACCACCTCTGACCGTCGCCCCCCGTCTGCGCGATCTTGCACTTTCTGTGGCGACACAGCGGGACTTAGGCCGCAAAACGACAACAGAAAGTGCAAGATCGCGGAGAGCGGCGGGGTGGGGCGGAGGGCGGGGCGGGGCGGGGCGGTGGGGGGTCAGGCTTCGTGGTTGATGACGATCTTGCCGAAGGCCTTGCCGGAGTGCAGGCGGGCGAAGGCGTCCTCGACCCGGCTGAACGGCACCACGCTGTCCACCACCGGGCGGACCTCGTTCTCGGCACAGAACGCCAGCAGCTCGTACAGCTCCCCGGGGGTGCCCATCGAGGTGCCCAGGATCTCCAACTGCATGGCGAAGACCCGGCGCAGGTTGACCGAGGGCTGGTGGCCGGCGGTCGCGCCGGAGACCACGATCCGGGCCATCGGCGCGGACGACTTCATCGAGTGCTCGAAGGTCGCCGCGCCGACCGTCTCGATCACCACGTCGACCCGCTCCGGCAGCCGGGCGCCGGTCTCCACGGCGGTCGCCCCGAGGGCGGTGATCCGCTCCCGCTTGTCGGCGTCGCGGCTGGTCGCGTACACCCGCTTGCCCATCGCGACGGCGAGCGCGACGGCCGCGGTGGCGACGCCGCCGCCCGCGCCCTGCACCAGCACGCTGTCGGCGTCCGCGACGCGGCCCTTGGTGGTCAGCATCCGCCACGCGGTCAGCCAGGCCGTGGGCAGGCAAGCCGCGTCGGTCGCCGCCATGCCGTCGGGCAGCGGGACCAAATTCGACCGGGGTACGGCGACCCGCTCGGCGAGGGTGCCGGCGAAGTGCTCGGAGAGGATGGAGACGCCGCGCGGGTCACCGGGAGTGACGACGACCGGATAGACGACCACGTCGTTGCCCTCGGGGTCCACACCCACCGCGTCGCAGCCGAGGATCATCGGCAACTGGGCCTCGGTGAGCCCCACCCCGCGCAGCGACCACAGGTCGTGGTGGTTGAGCGAGGTGGCGCGCACCTGCACGGTCACCCAGTCGTCCTCCGGGTGGGTCGGCTCGGGCTGCTCACCGACGGTGAGGGCGGCGAGCGGATCGGCGTCGTCGAAACGGGAGGCGAAGGCAGCACGCATGATCGGCACGGTAACAAGCTGAGCGTTCGTTAAGAAGGGCTCACCGTCGGGCCACGCCGTCCCGGCGGGCGGCCTCGGCCACCGCCTCGGCGACGGCCGGGGCGACCCGCGGGTCCAGCGGCGACGGGACGATCGCCTCGGGAGTCAGCGACTCGGCCACCACCTGGGCGATGGCGTCCGCCGCGGCGACCTTCATCGCATCGGTGATCCGGGTTGCGCCGGCGTCCAGCGCGCCGCGGAACACGCCGGGGAACGCCAGCACGTTGTTGATCTGGTTGGGGTAGTCGCTGCGGCCCGTGGCGACCACCGCGACGTGCCGGGCGGCCACCTCCGGGTGCACCTCCGGCGTGGGGTTGGCCAGCGCGAACACGATCCCACCGGGGGCCATGCCGGCGATGGCAGCCTCGGGGATCTGGCCTCCGGAGACGCCGATCAGCACGTCCGCGTCGCGCAGCGCCTCGGTGATGTCGCCGTGCCGGCCGTCGGCGTTGGTGCTCGCCGCCAACTCGGCCTTGCCGCCGGTCAGCTCGGTACGGTGCGCGCCGATGATCCCCTTCGAGTCGCAGACGACCACCTGGTCGGGGTTGACGCCGCCGGCGATGAGCATCTTCGTCACGGCCACCCCGGCCGCGCCCGCGCCGCTCACCGCGACCCGCAGGTCGCCGAGCTTGCGGTTGAGCAGGGTGGCCGCGTTGCGCAACGCGGCGAGCACCACGATGGCGGTGCCGTGCTGATCGTCGTGGAAGACCGGGATGTCCAACGCCTCGTCCAGGCGACGCTCGATCTCGAAGCAGCGCGGCGCGCTGATGTCCTCCAGGTTGATCCCGCCGAACGAGGGGGCCAGCGCCCGCACCACCGCGACGATCTCGTCCACGTCCTGGGTGTCCAGGCAGACCGGCACCGCGTCCACCCCCGCGAACTGCTTGAACAGCACCGCCTTGCCCTCCATCACCGGCAGGGCGGCACGCGGGCCGATGTTGCCGAGCCCCAACACGGCCGAGCCGTCGGTCACCACCGCGACGGCGTGCGCCGCCCAGGTGTACTCGTCGGCGAGGTCGGGGTCGGCGGCGATCGCCTCGCACACCCGGGCCACCCCCGGGGTGTACGCCAGGGAGAGGTCCTCGCGGCTGGTGAGCGGCACCGTCGAGGCGACGGCCATCTTGCCGCCGACGTGCAGTTGGAAGACGGGATCAGCGGGGTCCACGGTGGATGCAGACATGGCGGTGACTCCAGGATCTGTCGAGCAGATGTGAGGCGGCGGGCCCGGCCGCGAGGTGGGCGGCGAGCGATGGCACGCGGCGCGGGGGGTCACCCGGCACTTTCCGAGCATAGTGTCGACCCCGCCCCTCGGATGTGAGCAGGGTCATATAACCCGACGAGGCACCCGTCCGGGGCGCGGCCAGTACCGGGCCACCACCCGGCCGTGCACGTCGGCCACCCCGTACGCCCGGGAGTCGTCGGTGATCAACTCGTTGTCACCGCGCAGCCACCAACCGCCGTCCTGCGGCCGGACCGCCCGCTTGACGACCAGCAGCTCCGGCCGGGTCCGGAAGACCGCGACCACCACGTCCCCGGATCGGATCGGACGCCCACCCGAGCGCACCAGCACCGCGTCCCCGTGCCGCAACGTCGGCGCCATGGACGGCCCGGTGACCGCGACCGCCGTCAGCGGACCACGCAGGCGAGGCGGCTCACCCGGGTGATCGGTGTCCACTGGTTTCACCTCCACCCGGTTCGGGGAGCATTCCCAGGAGTAATGTCGCCTTTGATCATCGCAAACTTCCCATGGAGGATCCCGATGCGACTTCCGCGCATCCTTGCGCCTCGCGTCACCGCGAGCGCTCACTGCGACCTGCCGTGCGGCGTCTACGACCCGGCCCAGGCCCGGATCGAGGCCGAGTCGGTCAAAATGATCTGCGAGAAGTACCAGGCGAACACCGACCCGGAGTTCCGTACCCGGGCGGTCATCATCAAGGAGCAGCGCGCCGAGCTGGTCAAGCACCACCTGTGGGTGCTCTGGACCGACTACTTCAAGGCTCCGCACTTCGAGAAGTACCCGAACCTGCACACCCTGTTCAACGAGGCCACCAAGCTCGCCGGCGCCAGCGGCGTCAAGGGCAGCCTCGACCCGGCCACCGCCGACCAGCTCCTCGCGAAGATCGACGAGATCGCGAAGATCTTCTGGGAGACCAAGAAGGCGTGACCAACCCGGTCACCCCGACGATCCGGCCGGTACGTCCCGAGGACGTACCGGCCGTCGTCGCCATGGTGCACGAACTGGCGGCGTACGAACGCGCCCCCGACCAGTGCCACCTCACCGAGGAACAGCTCACCTCGGCGTTGTTCGCGACCGCTCCGGCGCTCTTCGGACACGTCGCGGTCGACGAGCACGACGCGCCGCTCGGCTTCGCCCTGTGGTTCCTCAACTTCTCCACCTGGGCCGGCGTGCACGGCATCTACCTGGAGGACCTCTACGTCTCCCCGGCCGCCCGGGGCACCGGCGCAGGTCGACTGCTGCTCGCCACGCTGGCCGACATCTGCGTACGGCGGGGTTACCAGCGGCTCGAGTGGTGGATGATCGAGTGGAACCCGGCCGCCGGCTTCTACGCATCGATCGGCGCCCAGCAGCTGAACGAGTGGGTTCCGTACCGGCTCAGCGGTGACGCCCTGCGGGATCTGGCCACCCAGGCGGAGGCCGCCGCCACGCACCCGGGCGACTGACCGGGTAGAGTCCCCGACCGGGGGGATGAGCGTGACTCAACTGACCGGCCAGCCAGCGACCGACGACGACGTGGTGCACCTCACGGTGCCCGCCGACGGCGGTTACCTCGGCGTGCTCCGCACCGCCACCGCCGGCCTCGCGGCCCGGTTGCAGTTCGCGCTCGACGAGATCGAGGATCTGCGGATCGCCGTCGACGAGGCGTGCGCCATGCTGCTCGCCATCGCCACTCGCGACGCCGAGTTGGAGTGTCGCTTCGCTGTCACCAACGACGCGCTGACCGTCGAGGTGACCGTGCCGACCGTCCGCGGTGCCACGCTGCCCGCCGAGTCGTCCTTCGCCTGGAAGGTGCTCACCGCGCTGACCACGTCGGCGTCCGCCACGGCCACCGACGGCCGGGCGACGATCTCGTTGCTGACCCGCCGCTCCGGCGGCTACTGACCGACGGGCCCCGCGCGGAGCTGGGCCGCGAGGCGCGGTGTAGCGGGCGGGTTGACCCCTCGCGTCAGCGCCGCGACGGGCCGCTGAGCCCGCCGCACGACATCACTCGAAGCCGAGCGCCTTCGTTGTGGGCGGGCTGACCAGCAGCCAGCCGACGCCCAGGCCGAGCGCCATCAGCGGTACGCCGAGCCAGCCCATCCCGCCCTGGATCATGAACCAGCCGATCGGGAGCAGCATCAGCTGAAGGACGATCGCGGGGGCCCGTGCGCCGGCCCGGCGGCGCAGCAGCGCGCGGCCCAGAGCCCAGAGCGCGACGGCCGCCCCGACGGCGAACGCGGTCACCAGCAACGCCGACGCGAGGTCGGTGGTGGTGGCGGTCAGGTCGGCCCAGACCAACCAGACCGCGATCAGCCCGACGGCGACCGCCTCCGCCCACAGCAGCCACACCGCCCAGCGGAGGGTGCTGGGAATCCGGGCCGAGTCGATGGTCACGCGCGCCACGATACCTGTGCTACCGAGAGGTACAGTGCCGCCCATGCGGGCCGTCCTGGTGGTCAATCCGAAGGCCACCACCACCAGCGAACGCAGCCGGGACGTGCTTGTCCGTGCGCTGCGCAGCGAAGTCGACCTCAGTGTGCGCTACACCCGCCGCCGGGGGCACGCCATGGCGCTGGCCGCCGAGGCCGCCGCCGAGGGCGTCGATCTCGTCGTCACCCTGGGTGGCGACGGCACGGTGAACGAGGTGGTGAACGGCCTGATGACGGCCGAACCGCCGGCCGGTGCCGACGGCGCGTCGATGGCGCAGCGGCTGCCCGCGCTGGCCACCGTCCCGGGCGGTTCGACGAACGTGTTCGCCCGCGCGCTGGGTCTGCCCCGGGAGTGGCCCGACGCCACCAGCATGATCCTGGAGGGGCTGCGTCTGGGCCGGCAGCGCACCGTCGGGCTGGGGCGTGCGGACGACCGCTACTTCACCTTCTGCGCCGGATTCGGGCTGGACGCCGCCGTGATCCATCGGGTGGAGCAGGCCCGCCGCAAGGGGCGGGTCTCGACGCCCGGGCTCTACTTCCGCTCGATCATGAGCCAGTACTTCTTCGCCTCCGACCGGCGGCATCCGGCGATCAGCCTGGAACGGCCGGGTGAGGCGGCCGAGGAGGAGCTGGCCACCGTCATCATCCAGAACACCGCCCCGTGGACGTACCTGGGTGACCGGGAGGTCAACCCGAATCCGGAGGCATCGTTCGATCTCGGCCTCGACGTGCTGGCGCTGCGTCAGCTCCGGGTGGCTAGCACAACACGGACAGTCACTCAATTCATGTCCCGGCGGCCGGATCCGAGCGGACGTCAGGTGTTACGACTCCATGACACTACGGAGTTCACCCTGGTCTCCAGCCGCCCGCAGGCGTTCCAGCTCGACGGCGACTATCTTGGCGAGCGGGAGAAGGTCAGATTCACCTCCATTCCGGCCGCACTGAGAGTAATCTGCTAGGTCTCGGGTACTGCCCTTGGTCGACGCGGCACCGCAACCGCACCGACAGGCGCCGCCACACCGAGGGGCAGGTGCCGGAAATGTCAGCAATGTCACGCGGACTGTACTATATTGATCCTCGACTGTGGCACGGCGGGTAACCAGGAAGGCACTGGAACCCGGACAAATGGGTTGTGGGCTTGCTCACCGCGCGGAGTTTTTCCGAGCGTCACCCTTGACATCGCGAGCGTTCGTGAAAGTATTCACAAGCGAACTTGAGTTACCGGGACATTGCCTGGATATGCTCGACAGGTTGAGCTGTTCCAGCAGGTCCCCGGGGCTGACTGCCTGCTCACGCACTGCCGAATGGTCAGACGCGAACGGTCACCATAGGCACTGCGGATGCATATAGGAAAAGCACTACCCGCAATAAATTGCCACCCATCCAGAATGAGGAGTGTTGCCGCCATGGACTGGCGTCACCATGCTGTCTGCCGCGACGAGGACCCGGAGCTGTTCTTCCCGATTGGGACGTCCGGACCGGCTCTCCTGCAGGTCGAGCAGGCCAAGGCCGTCTGCCGGCGCTGCTCCGTCACCGACCAGTGCCTGCAGTGGGCGCTCGAGTCGGGTCAGGACGCCGGCGTCTGGGGCGGGATGAGCGAGGAGGAGCGGCGCGCTGTCAAGCGGCGCGGCGGCCTCCGGGTGCTGCGCGCTCACTCCGCCTGATCCCCCAACGACACCGCGGTAAGCCCTGGCAGGCGACTGCCGGGGCTTACTGCTGTCCGGGGCCGGCCCGGGTCGACCAGCGGTCAGGCCGGCTCGTCGACCCGACGCAACACCAGCTCGGCCAGCTCGGGCGCATCGGTCAACGGGGCCGCCACCGCCACCGCGCCGGCCGCCCGCGCCGACTCGGTCACCGCGTCGTGGAACAGGCCCGGCGCGAGGAAGTACGCGGACACGGCCACCCGGCGTGCGCCCGCCGCCCGTAGCCGGGCCACCGCCACCCCCGCCGCCGGTGGAGCCGCCGAGGCGTACGACACGCGGCAGGGCAGCCCGAAGCCGACACCGAGCGCGTCGGCCACCCGGCCCACGGACCCGCGCGCACGCGCGTCACGGGTGCCCGCGGCAGCCAGCACCAGGGCGTCGAAGCGGCCCGGAGCAACCTCGTCGAGCCGCCGCCGCAGACCCGCCAGCAGGGCCGGGGCCACCGTCCCGTCCGCCGGGCCGAGAACGTCGGTCACCCGTACTGTCAGCGCCGATCCGGCGGCGGCCACCGCCGCCGGAATGTCCACCCGCCGGTGGTACGCGGCGGTCAGCAGCAACGGCACCACCACCGCGCTCCGGTGCCCGGCCTCGGCCAGCGTGCGCAGCACCTCGGTCGGCCCCGGCTCGGTGTGGTCCAGCCAACTCGCCCACACCGACAGACCAGGTCGGGCCGCCGACACCGCCCGGGCCAGCGCCCGGGTGGCCTCGGCGGCCCGCGGATCCCGGCTGCCGTGCGCGACCAGCACCACCGGGGCCGCCCCGCCGGCCACACCGGGGCCGGTCGGGGTGGTCGACGACGAGGTCAGACGTGCAGCCCGCACTCGGTCTTCTCGAACATGGCCCAGCGGCCGGCGCGCGGATCCTCGCCCGCCTTCGTCCGCCGGGTGCACGGCCAGCAGCCGATCGAGCCGTAGCCCTGCTTGAACAGCTCGTTGACCGGCACGTTCCAGCGGGCGATGTAGGCGTCCACGTCCCCCTGCGACCAGGCCGCGATCGGGTTGACCTTGACCTTGCCGCGCCGGGCGTCGAAGGTCACCACGGGCGTGTTGGCCCGGGTCGGCGACTCGTCCCGGCGCAGCCCGGCGGCCCAGGCGTCGTACCCGGACAGGGCCCGCTCCAACGGCTCCACCTTGCGGAGCTGGCAGCAGTCGTCCGGCGACTTGTTGAACAGCCGGGGGCCGTACTGGCCGTCCTGCTGGCCGACGGTGAGCCGGGGTCGGATCGACCGGACGTTCACCGGCAGCGTACGGGCGACCTCGTCGCGGACCCGGAGCGTCTCGGGGAAGTGCAGACCGGTGTCCAGGAAGACCACGTCCACGCCCGGGGCGACCCGGGACACCAGGTGGGCCAGCACGGCGTCCGCCATCGAACTGGTGACGCAGAACCGGTCGCCGAAGGTCTGCGCCGCCCAACGGGCGATCTCCAGCGCGGGAGCGCCCTCCAACTCCCGGCCGGCGTCCTCGGCCAGCACGCGCAGCTCGTCCGGGCTGCGCCCGGCCGAAGCGGTCGACGTCTGCGCGCCCGGACCGACCAGGCGCAGGCTCGCGGCGGAGACGAGGCTCACCCGAGCCGGCTCTCCGCTCGCGACTGCGGGGCTCGCAAGCTCACTCCTCGCGCTCACCGGGTCACCGCCCGCGAGAGCAGCCCGGTGAACTTCACCGAGAAGACCCGGGCGCAGGCGTGGCACTCCCAGGCGCCGTGCCCCGCCTCGTGCGGCCGCAGGTCCTCCTCGCCGCAGTACGGGCAGTACAGGGGTGCCGCTCGGTTCTCGCTGCTCACCGCAACTCCTCCTCGTCGACTCTGATCACCCAGTTGGCGAACGTCTCGCCCGCGTCCCGCCCGGCCAGGTAGCGGCGGGCCAGTCGTTCCACGTACTCCGGAAGCTCTTCGGCGGTGGTCTTCAGGCCGCGCAGCTTGCGGCCGAAACCGGCGGTCTGCCCCTGCGCCATGCCCAGCCCGCCGCCCAGGTGCACCTGGAAGCCCTCCACCTGCCGGCCGTCCGGGCCGACCACCAGCTGGCCCTTGAGACCGATGTCGGCCACCTGGGTACGGGCGCAGGCGTTCGGGCAGCCGTTGATGTGGATCGAGATGTCCGCGTCGAAGTCGCGCAGCCGCTGCTCCAGCCGGGCCACCAGCTCCTCACCGCGGGCCTTGGTCTCGACGATGGCGAGCTTGCAGTACTCGATGCCGGTGCACGCCATGGTGCCCCGCCGCCAGGCCGACGGCCGGGCCTCCAGGCCGATGCCGCGCAGCGCGTCGACCAGGGCCTCCGTCCGCGCCGGCGGCACGTCGAGCACCAGCAGCTTCTGGTACGGGGTGAGCCGTACCCGGCCGCTGCCGTGCGCCTCCACGACGTCGGCCAGTTGGGCGAGCTGGGTGCCGGAGACCCGCCCGACCACCGGGGCGGCGCCCACGTAGTGCCGCCCGTCGGCCTGCTCGTGCACGCCCACGTGGTCGATCGGCTTCGACGGCAGGGTCGGCGCGGGACCGTCGAGCAGCGTACGGCCCAGGTATTCCTTCTCCAGCACCTCGCGGAAGCGCTCGATGCCCCAGTCCGCGACCAGGAACTTCAGCCGGGCCCGGTTGCGCAGCCGGCGGTAGCCGTAGTCACGGAAGATGCCGACCACTCCGGCCCACACGTCCGGCACCTCGGCCAGCGGCACCCAGACGCCGAGTCGCTGGGCGAGCATCGGGTTGGTGGAGAGGCCGCCACCGACCCAGACGTCGAAGCCGGGGCCGTGCTCGGGGTGGTCGACACCGAGGAACGCGATGTCGTTCGACTCGTACGGGGTGTCCACCAGCCAGGAGATCGACGTCTTGAACTTGCGGGGCAGGTTGGAGAACTGCTTGTCGCCCACGTACCGGGAGACGATCTCGTCGATCGCCGGGGTCGGGTCGAGCAGTTCGTCGCGGGCCACCCCGGCGACCGGGCTGCCCAGCACGATGCGCGGGCAGTCACCGCACGCCTCGGTGGTCTGCAGGCCCACCGACTCGAGCCGACGCCAGATCTCCGGCATGTCCTCGACCCGGATCCAGTGGTACTGGATGTTCTGCCGGTCGGTGATGTCGGCGGTGTCCCGCGCGAACTCCCGGGAGATGTCCGCGATGACCCGCAGCTGGGCCAGGCTCAGCTGGCCGCCGTCGATGCGGACGCGGAGCATGAAGAACTCGTCCTCCAGCTCGTGCGGCTCCAGCACGGCGGTGCGCCCGCCGTCGATGCCGGCCTTGCGCTGGGTGTAGAGGCCCCACCAGCGGAACCGGCCGCGCAGGTCCTGCGGGTCGATGGAGGCGAAACCGCGGTGCGCGTAGATGTTCTCGATGCGGGCCCGGACGTTGAGCGGGTCGTCGTCCTTCTTGATCCGCTCGTTGGGGTTGAGCGGCTCGCGGTGGCCGAGCGCCCACTGGCCCTCGCCCCGGGGCCGGCGCGGCGGCCGGGCGGGCCGGGCCGTCGAGTCCTCGGGCCGGGACGGGATGCTGCTGACCGCCATCGCGGCGTCCTCCGTTGTCTGCTGTGCCTCGGGGCACGCGCGGGGCGCGACGGCCGGCCCGACGAAGCGGGCGGACAACGGTGTCTTCAGACAGCCGGCGCGGAGCGCGCCCGAGACAGATTGGTCGGGCGTCGTCAGTGAGCCGGACAGATGGCGCTGCGCACGCGGCCGTAGTCGACGTGGCGACGAGCCACGAAGCGGCGGACGACTGCGGCGGTCATGCAGTCATGCTGCCACACCGCGTAGGGCCCGGCCAATGTCCGCGTGCCGGATCCCACATCACGGGCTCGCCCGCTCCCCTCCCCGCGATCTTGCACTTTCGGTGGCGACACAAGGGGCACCGCACCCATTTCGGCGACCGAAACTGCAAGATCGACGCGGGTGGGTGCGGCCAGGTCACCCGGCAGTTCGCGGGGTTCGCCCGGTGGGCTTGGCGGGGTGGCAGGCTCGGGCTGTGGGCGTGGTGTTCGGGAGGGTGGTCGGGGTTGCGCGGAGAGTGCCCGTCTGGCTTCCCCCGGCGCTGCTGACCCTGGCGGTCACGCTGACCGGGATCGGCTCGGCCCAGCTCTGGCGCGACGAGCTGGCGACCTGGAGCGCCGCCACCCGGTCACCGGAGGAACTCGCGCGACTGGCCGGGACCATCGACGCCGCCACCGGGCCGTACTACCTGTTCATGCACGTCTGGGTGCTGGTCGTCGGGGACTCCACGATCGCCCTGCGGGTGCCCGCCGCGGTGGCGATGACGGTCGCCGCCGGGTTGCTCGCCGTCCTGGGCGCCTGGCTGGTCGATCGACGGGCCGGCCTGTTCGCCGGGCTGCTGTTCGCGGTGCTGCCCAGCACCTCCCGGTACGGGCAGGAGGCCCGCCCGTACGCCCTGGCCACCGCCCTCGCGGTGCTCGCCACCCTGTTGCTGGTGGCCGCGCTGCGCCGGCCGGGCTGGGCCCGTTGGGCCGGGTACGCGGCAGCCGTGGCCGCGCTCGGGCTCACCCACCTGATCGCGCTCACCCTGCTGGTCGCGCACGCGGTGGTCGTGCTGATCTGCTGGTGGAGAGGCCCCGCCGTGGCCGGCGTCACCGGGCCGACCGGCGCGCAGACCGGCGGACCCGGGACGATCTCCGCGACCGGCGGTCGGGACCGGCGGATGTGGCGCTGGGCGGTCGCGCTGGTACCGGCCGTGCTGGTGGTGACTCCGCTGCTGTTGCTCGCCCGCGCGCAGCGGTCGGAGCAGTTGAACTGGGTGCACCTGGTCCGGCCGGACGACCTGAGCGCGCTGCCGGGCGGGGTGGCCCAGAGCAGCGTGGTGGGCGGCCTGCTGGTCGGGGTCGCCGCGCTCGGCGCGGCCCGGCTCGGACGGCGTGCCGTGCTACCGCTGGGCGCGGTGCTGCTGCCGGTCCTGCTGCTCTTCGGGGCCGGCGCGGTCGTACCCCTGTGGGTCCCTCGGTACCTGGTCTTCGTGGTGCCGTTCGCCTGCCTGCTGGCCGGCGCGGCGCTGGCGTCGGTGCCCGCGCCGGCCGCGCCGGCCGCGCTGGCCGTGGTGGTCCTGGCCGGGCTCCTCGGCCTTCCCGACCAGGCCGCACTGCGGCGGACCCACGAGTGGCCGCGCAGCGCGCCGGTGGACTACGCGGGGGTGGCACGGGTGATCGCCGACGGCCAGCGCCCCGGGGACGCCGTGGTCTACTCCCCCCGGCACAGTTGGCTCTTCCTCGACCTCGGCATCGAGTACCACCTCGACGACCCGCCACGGGACGTGCTGGTCACCGAGGACGAGGTCGCCCGGGGCGACCTGTGGGCCGCCGAGTGCCCGCAGCCGGCACAGTGCCTGGGCGGTACGACGCGCGTGTGGCTCGTCGTCGCCGGACGGCACGCCGAGCCGCTGGCCGCCGTGCCGGGCGCCAAGGGCGACGCGCTGCGCGCGCGGTTCACCGTCACCCAGGTCTGGCCACGCCCGGGCCTGACGGTCGCGCTGCTGACCAGCCGGTGATCGACGAGCCACCGGGCGGACGGGCGCGTCGGCCTGATCGCTCGGCAGGCGGCGCCGGGCCCGACGGCCCACCCACGCGGCGTCGCCTGACGACCTCATCGCCCAGGAGGCGCGGTCGGCCACTGCGAGGAGGTTGATGCCGGTGAGTCATCTTGATGACTCACCGGCATCACGCTCATTCCGCTATCCGCTCCCCGAAGGGGCCGCCGGCAGTGGGCGGCTCAGACCTGGGAGCGGCCGTCAAGACCGCTGCGGCCCAACGGCACCACGAGCAGCGCCTCGGTGCCACCGTCGACGCCCGCGCGCAGCTCGATGGTGCCGCGCAACTCCCCCGTGACCAGGGCCCGGACGATCTGGAGGCCGAGTCGGCTGCCGCGTTCGGCGTCGAACTCCGGCGGCAGCCCGCGTCCGTTGTCGGTCACCGAGACGTGCAGCATCTTGCGGAACCGGTGCGCCGAGACGACCACCTCGGGCCGCAGCGCCGGGTCGACCTCGGGTGCGGCGACCGGCACCATGCCCGAGGCGGCCGGCACGGGCTCGTCGGCCTCGTCCGACGGTGGGAACCCGTGCTCGACGGCGTTGAGCAGCAGTTCGTTGAGGACCATCACCAGCGACGTGGCGATCTCGGCGGGCAGTACCCCGAAGCTGCCCTGGCGGCGCATGCCGACGCTCACCTCGGTCGCGGCGACCTCGGTCGCCGCGCTGGCGACCCGGTCGACGATGCCGTCGAACTCGACCGCCTCGTCGCTGGACATCGAGAGCGTCTCGTGCACGAGGGCGATCGAGGCGACCCGGCGGACGGACTCCTCCAGGGCGACCCGGGCCTCCGGCATGGCCACCCGGCGGGCCTGCAACCGCAGCAGCGCGGCCACCGTCTGGAGGTTGTTCTTCACCCGGTGGTGGATCTCCCGGATGGTGGCGTCCTTGGTGATCAGCGCCCGGTCCCGGCGACGGACCTCGGTGATGTCCCGCACCAGCACCAGCGCACCGATCGGTACGCCGGCGGGCATCAGCGGGAGCGCACGGGTGAGCATGGTGGCCCCGCGCGCGTCGATCTCCCGACGGGGTGGGGCCTCGCCCCGCAGCGCGGCCAGGATCCCGGTCGCCGCCTCGGTGCCGTCCAGCGGGTCGCCGGCCAGCCGGCGGTGCAGCGCGGCCAGGTCCTCACCCACCAGGTGTGCGGCGTAACCCAACCGCCGGTACGCCGACTGGGCGTTCGGGCTGGCGTAGGTGACCTTGCCACCGGCGTCCAGGCGTACCAGGCCGTCACCGACGCGGGGCGCGGACGTCGTCTCGCCCGGGTGCCGGGGCGGCGGGAAGGTGCCGTCCGCGATCATCTGGGCGAGATCGTCGGCCGTGGTCAGGTAGTTGAGTTCGAGCTGGCTGGGCGTCCGCGCGGTGGAGAGGTTGGTGTCCCGGCCCACCACGGCGATCACCTCGCCGGCCTCGCCGTCGGCGGTGCGCAGCCGGACCGGGATCGCCTCGTGCCGGGCCGGCACGTCGCCGTACCAGACCGGGTCGCCCTCGCGCCAGATCCGCCCCTGCGAGTAGGCGACCGCCAGGTGGGCCACCTCCGAGCCCCCGATGATCCGGCCCACCTGGTCGTCCTGGTACGCGGTCGGCGCGGTCGTCGGGCGCACCTGGGCGACGCAGAGGAACGTGCCGTCGGCGTCGACCGGCACCCAGAGCAGCAGGTCGGCGAAGGACAGGTCGGAGAGCAACTGCCAGTCACCGGCGATCCGGTGCAGGTGGTCGATGTCGGCCGGACGGAGGTGGGTGTGCTCCTCGGCGAGGTCGCGCAGCGTGGACACGGTGACCAGGGTGCCACGCCGCGCCACCCCTCACATCGTCGCGGTGACCTTCTTCAGGCCACGCGGCGCGTCCGGGTCCTCACCACGGGTCAGCGCCAACGCCAGCGCCAGCCGCTGCAAGGGCAGGATGTCCAGCAGCGGGGCGTACCGCTCGTCGACCTCCGGAACGGCGAGCCGCGCGGTGCCCGGCACGTCGGCGGAGCCGACCACCACCACGTCCGCGCGGCGCTCACCGAGGCGGGGCAGCACCTCGCCCATCGACCGGCCGCCGGGGCCGGACCCGACCACTGCGAGCACCGGAACCTCCGGGTCGGTCATCGCGAGCGGGCCGTGCAGCAGGTCGGCGCCGGAGAAGGCAAGCGCCGGCAGGTACGAGGTCTCCATCAGCTTCAGCGCGGCCTCGCGGGCCGTCGGGTAGGCGTACCCCCGGCCGGTGGTGACGAGTTGGCGGGCGAAGCGGTACCGCGGCGCGAGCTGGGCCGGGGTGTCGTCGGCGAGGGTGCGGGCGGCCAGGTCGGGCAGTGCGGCGAGCGCCTCGCGCTCGACCGCCGGGAGCGCGCCGTCGCCGGCCCGGATGCCCTCCACCAGCATCAGCAGGGCGAGCAGTTCGGCGGTGTACGTCTTCGTCGCCGCCACCGCGCGCTCGTGCCCGGCGGCGATGTCGATGCTCAACTCGGCCGTCTCGACCAGCGGGGAGTCGGGGGCGTTGGTCACCGCGAGGGTGAGCGCGCCGGAGGCCCGCGCGGCACGCAGCACCTCGGCCAGGTCGGGTGAGCCACCGCTCTGGCTGACCCCGACGACGAGCGCGTCGGACAGGTCGGGACGCGCGCCGAAGAGGGTGACCACGCTCGGCGAGGCGAGCCCGGCGGGCAGGCCGAGCCGGATCTCGGTCAGGTACGCCCCGTAGAGGGCGGCGTGGTCGGAGGTGCCCCGGGCGGTGAAGACGACGTGCCGAGGCCGACGCTCGGCGACCACCGCGGCCACCTCGGCGATCGCCGCCGCGTTGGCGCTGTCGAGCAGGCGCGCGTAACCGGCGGGTTGCTCGTTGATGTCGGCGGCCATCCCGGACCCTGCACGTGACACGGACACTCCCCTCCTGCGCGATTGCCGCGCGTTTCCTGCTCAGTCTTGCACCCTTCTGCCGTTCACAGCAATTATTCGAGCAGTAGTGCGCAGTTGATCACTTGATCATCTCAATATCAACTACGCTGGCCCCGCCGAGAAACTGCGACGAGAGGACACCGTGCCCGAGGGAAGGGACAACCCCGCGCTCTCCGCGACGGAGGAGCTGGCCCTGGCCCGGCTGGCACTGGGCGAAGGTGACCTCCACCACGCCGCCCGCCACCTCGCCGGTGCGCTGGCCCGCGCCCCCACCCTGCCCGAGGTACACGAGACGCTGGCCCACCTCGCCGCGGCCGACGGCGGAGGTCTCGACCTCTTCCCGATCAACCACCACACCTTCGTGGGCGCGGTCGTCGCCCGCGCACACCTGCTGGCCGCCGCCGGCCGCCCCGCCGAAGGACTGGAACTGCTCGCCGCCGCGACCGGTCACGCGCCCGGCGCCGAGTGGGCCGGCGTGCCCTGGGTGACCGCGCCCGAACTGGCCGAACGGCTGGATCCGGACCGCCTGGCGCGCGTCCTCATGCAGGTCTGCGCGGGGCTGGGCGACCCGGTGCCACGCGCCGGTCGGGCCGCCCTCACGCCGTACCTCACGCTGGCCCGCAACGCCGTCACCGTCCATCCGGACAACGGGACGCTGCTGGGCGCGGCGTCCGCGCTGGCCCGGCGTCTCGGCGAGGTCGCGCTGGCGATCCGCTGGGCCAGCCGAGGGGTACGGAGCCAGCCGTCGAAGATGGGCGAGGTCTGGCTCGGGTACGCGTACCGCAGCGCGGGCCGGACCCGCGACGCCCTCGCGGCCCTGTACCGGGCGGTCGACCTGGACCCCGACGACCTGGCCGTCTACGCCGACATCGCCGGCACCCTGGCGGACATCGGGCGGCTCGACGACGCGCTGGAGTGGACCGAGCGAGCGCTGGCCCGGGACCCGACGTTCGACTGCGCGGTGCACACGACGCACCGCCTGCGGCACCTGCGCGACGGCGACGTGTCCCACCTCGTCGCGCTCGCCGACTTCATCCGTGACCACCCGGACGACAGCCACGAGCACGGCGATCTGGCCCAGTGCTGCCGGGGACGGCCGTGGCTCGGGCAACTGACGCCGGCCGGCGGCCCGCTGCTGGACGCGCTGCGCCGGGCGGTCGCCGACGACGACAACGGTCTCGGCGGCGTCGTACGCCTCGCGGCGGCAGCCCCACCGAGCGCCCTGCGGACCGCGACGTCGGTGGCGCCCGGGCTGCGGATCGAGGTCGAGGCCGAGAACGCCGTCGATCCGGACCCGCGCGAGCCCAGGCGCGCGTCCGGGCGGCGGCTCTGGACCTTCACGGGGCACCTGCCGACGCCCGCGCTCGCGGCCCCGTCGGCGACGGCGGTCGAACGGATCGGTCAGGTGACGCAACCGGCCTGGCCGCACCCACCGGCCGCCTACGACGCGGCGGTGGGCCTGGCCGGTCTCGACGTGGACGACCTGCTCGGGCTGTTGGTGCACCCGCCCGCCGCGCCGGCCAACGCGCTGGGCCGGCTGCTGGCCGCCCAGGACCCGTCGATCTGGGTACGCGGGGTGCAGGTGTGGGCCTGTCTGGGGCTGCTGCACCAGCGCACCGACGAGCCCTGGGACGGCTCGACGAGACGACAGGTGCTGCTCGACCTGGTCTGGGGTGTGGAGGACTGGGTCACCGAGGCGGCGCTGTTCGCCCTGGTCACGGCCGCCTGGGTGGACCCGGCGGCACGGGCGGACGTGGCCCGGGTGGTGGCGGAGCGGTTGGCCGACGCGGCGACGGTGACCCGGACGCGGCCGGTGCCGATCGCGACCTCGCTGGCCCACCTCGCGCTGGCCGCCCCCGCCATCGACCCGGCCACCACGGCCCTGGCCACCCGGATGCTCGGCGAGCGGGCACCCCGCCTGCCCCGGCCCCGCAACCCGCTGCGCCGGCTCTGGCAGCGTCTGACCCACCGCCGCTGAGTCTTCCGCCCGTACGCGAGAAGCGCCCCGCCACTGTCGTGGCGGGGCGCTTCTGGTGGAAGGTCAGGCCACCGGGGCCTTGCCGAGGGCCACCTCGGCCTCCTCCTCCGGAGTCGCCTGCGGCGGCGCCTCGTTGGCGGTACGCAGCGGGATCTCCTTGATGAACCAGGCGAGCACCGGGATCACCACGGTGAACAGCACGGCCCAGAGGAACACGTGCGAGATCGCGTCGGCCAGGCCGCTGAGAACCAGCTCGCGCGCCTGGGCGGGCAGCTGCTTGAGCTTCTCCAGGTCCATCCCGCCGCCGCTGGACTCGCCGCCGAAGGCCGCGCCGGCGGCGGAGTCGGCCAGCCGGTTGGCGAAGATCGCGCCGAAGAGCGAGATGCCGAACGAGCCGCCGATGGACCGGAAGAACGTGGCCGCGCCGCTCGCCGCGCCCAGGTCCTTCTGCTCCACGCTGTTCTGCGCGATCAGCATCGAGGTCTGCATGAGGAAGCCCATGCCGACGCCGAGCACGACCATGTAGAGCGAGGACGTCAGCTTGCTGGTGTCGGTGTCGAGCATCGACAGCAGCGCCATGCCGCCGGCCATCACCACACCACCGATGATCGGGTACGCCCGGTACTTTCCGTTCTTGGTGATCGCCCGACCGATGGCGAGCGAGACGACGAGCATGCCGAACATCAGCGGCAGCAGCAGCAGACCGCTGTTGGTGGCCGAGGCCCCCTGCACGGTCTGCTGGTACAGCGGCAGGAAGTTCATCGCGCCGAACATCGCGAAGCCGAGCAGGAAGCCGATCACCGAGATCAGCGCGAAGTTACGGTTGGCGAAGAGCGTCAACGGCAGGATCGGCTCCGGTACCCGGCGTTCCACCAGGCCGAACGCCACCAGTGCGACAAGTGCCAACGCGGCCAGCCCGAAGATCTGCGGCGACGTCCAGTCGTACTCGTTGCCGCCCCACGTGGTGATCAGGACGATCGCGGTGATGCCCACCGAGAGCAGCCCGGCGCCGAGCCAGTCGATCCGGTGCTCGGTCCGGTACTTGGGCAGGTGCATGGTGGTGATGAGCACCAGCAGCGCGAGGCCACCGAGCGGCAGGTTGACGTAGAACGCCCACCGCCAGGAGAGGTTGTCGGTGATGAAGCCGCCGACCAGCGGACCGGCCACCATCGCGATGGCCATGATGCCGGCGATCATGCCCTGGTAGCGCCCGCGCTCGCGGGGCGGGACCAGGTCACCGATGATCGCCATCACGCCGACCATCAGACCGCCCGCGCCGAGGCCCTGCACGGCCCGGAAGGCGATGAGCTGGACCATGCCGTCCTCGGGCCCACCGAACATCGAAGAGCCGGCCATACCGCAGAGGGCCGAGCCGACGAGGAAGATGCCGACCGAGGTCAGGAAGACCGACTTGCGGCCGTAGAGGTCACCGAGCTTGCCCCAGATCGGGGTGGAGACGGTCGTGCCCAGGACGTACGCGGTGACCACCCAGGTGAAGTGGTTGAGACCGCCGAACTCGCCGACGATCCGCGGCAGCGCGGTGCTGACGATCATGTTGTCGAGCATCGCGAGCATCATCGCGATCATCAGCCCGAACAGCACGACCCGTACATTGGGTCGCACGTCGGCCTGGGTTGCCTGAGTCATGGGTAAGCTCCCCCCGAGGATTGTCGTACTTACTTGCCGCCCGGCTAGTCACCTTACTAGCCGCACGGTAAGTTGGGTACCAACTAGCGGTCAACCGAATTGGAGGGCGTGGGTGAGGGAGAGCACAGGCGGCACCCGAGAGCGGATCAAGGCCGTCGCGTTGGAGCTCTTCACCGAGCAGGGCTACGAGAAGACCTCGCTGCGGGAGATCGCCGAACGCCTCAACGTCACCAAGGCCGCGCTCTACTACCACTTCAAGAGCAAGGACGACATCGTCGCCAGCTTCGTGGAGGATCGGCTCGACCAGATGGACGCGCTGACCGCCTGGGGCGAGTCCCAGCCGGCGACCCTGGAGACCCGCCGCGCGCTGATCTCCCGCTACGCCGACACGATGTTCGGCGGCGACATGCCCTCGGTGATGCGCTTCTTCGAGCAGAACCAGACCGTGCTCAAGAGCCTCTCCTCCGGCCAGCAGATGCGCGGCCGGATGATGCAGCTCGCCAACGCGCTCTGCCGCGGCGACGACTCTCCCGCCGCACAGCTCCGCGCCGCGCTGTCCCTCTTCGCCGTGCACACGAGCTGGTTCGCCGTACGGGCACCCGGCATCACCGACGCCGAGCGCCGCCGGCTCGCGCTGGAGGTCGCCGACGAGTTGCTGGCCGCCATCGGCACGCCACGAGACGAGGACGCGACCCCGAGCAGCACGGCCGACGCTCGCGGCTGACCGCGGCACTCAACCCTGGGGCAGTTCCCGCCGCAGGCCGAGCAGGTCCACGCCCGGCACCGGCGACCAGTCCCTCTCCGGGGTCCGGACGAACCCGAGCCGCTCGTAGAGCCGATGGGCCGGTACGGCCATCCCCGCGCGGACGCAGATCACGACCGCCGTGCAGCCCAGCTCGGCCGCCCGGTCGACACACGCCTGGGCCAGTGCCGCGCCGACGCCCCGCCCCTGGGCCGCCGGGTCGACGGCAAGCATGCGGAACTCCGCCTCACCCGGCCCGGACAGCTCGGCGAACGGGGTGCCCGGCAGCACGAAGGTCACCGAGCCGAGCACCGCGCCGGTCGCCTCGTCCACCGCAACCAGCATCGCGCCGGCGGCGGCCCGGGTCGACACGTCGGACAGCACCGCCGCGTACCCGTGCTCGCCCTTGAGCTGACCGTCCGCCTCGTACGCGGCCACGGTCAGGCGGGCGACCGCCGGGAAGTCGGCCGGATCGGCCAGTCGGACCAGGATGCCGGTCAACCGATCACCGCGATCAGGTCACCGTCCTGCACGACGTCACCCTCGTGCACGGCGAGCTGCTGGACCACGCCGTCGGCCTCCGCGACGACGGGGATCTCCATCTTCATCGACTCGAGGATCACCAGGGTGTCGCCCTCGGACACGGTGTCGCCCGCCGACGCGACGACCTTCCAGACGTTCGCCACCATCTCGGCGCGGATCTCCTCGGCCATGTCCACGGCCCTCCCTTTTCGCGATGTGCCTGCCGACGTATCCAATCACGCGAGGCTGGGGCGTGGGTGCGCAGCGGCGCGGTCGGCCCCGGGGGGAGGGACGAGGTGCCGGTCGCACTACCATCAGCGGGTCGGACCCGACGCCGGGCGGCCGGTGGGTGCAACCGGCGCGCGGCCGCGCGCGAGACGGATCCGACCCATCACGAGGAGGTCAGTATGGCGAAGAAGGCCCGCAAGAAGAAGGCCCGCAAGAAGAGCAGCGCGAACCACGGTAAGCGCCCCAACTCCTGAACGCGCCGACGGGCGGACAGCCCGTCGACGGTCAGCTCAGCCCCGGCCGAGGCCGGGTACACCGGTGGCCCGGGTCGGCATCGACCCGGGCCACCGGTGTACGTGCTTCGGTACGCGCCGAGGCTCAGTCGGCCAGCTCGCGCGAATCGCTGGTCTCGAAGACCACCAACTCGGTGAGCTTGACCCGCAGCCGCTCACGCAGCTGATCCGGCGCGGTCTCGTTGCCGCAGCAACGCGCGACCAGCGCCCGCACCTCCTGCTCGAGCCCGTACTCGCGCAGGCACGGCCCGCACTCGTCGAGGTGGTGCCGGATCAGCGCGCGCCGCTCGTCGGCGCACTCGAGATCCAGGTAGAGGTAGACCTCCGCGAGCACCTCGCGGCAGTCCGTCTCGTGCGGCTCTCCACAGCTCACGTCACACCTCCCGGCCGGCAGCGGCAGCGGTCGAGCCCTTCGCGGACCGGGCCGGGCTGAAGCCTCGCTCCGCGGCGTACTGCTCGAGCAGCTTGCGCAGATTACGACGGCCACGGTGCAGACGCGACATCACGGTGCCGATCGGCGTGCCCATGATGTCGGCGACCTCCTTGTACGAGAAGCCCTCGACGTCGGTCAGGTAGACGGCCAGGCGGAACTCCTCCGGCAACTGCTGGAGGGCCTCCTTCACGTCGCTGTCCGGCAGCCGGTCCAGTGCCTCGGTCTCCGCCGAGCGCAGACCGCTGGAGGTGTGCGACTCGGCCTCGGCGAGCTGCCAGTCGGTGATCTCCTCGGTCGGCGCCTGGATCGGCTGGCGCTGCCGCTTGCGGTAGGAGTTGATGTAGGTGTTGGTCAGGATCCGGTAGAGCCAGGCCTTCAGGTTCGTGCCCTGCTCGAACTGGTGGAAGGCGGCGTACGCCTTCAGGTACGTCTCCTGGACCAGGTCTTCGGCATCCGCCGGATTACGCGTCATGCGCAGCCCAGCAGCGTAGAGCTGATCGACGAATGGCATCGCGTCCCGCTCGAACCGGGCCCTGCGCTCGTCCGTCTTCTCGGTGGTCAACCGCACATCCCCTCGCGTCGGATGCTTTCCCGCCGAGGATACGCGCACGGACCTGCCCACAGATTCACTTCCGGCCGGTGTGCTCGTGCTCACCGCACCCAACCCGCCCGGTCCCGCTGTCACGGGCCAGTCCGGACCAGCCAGCAGCCGCCGTAGCTGCCGGGCGTCCCGCTCGTCCCGTTCCAGGCTTCGTGTCTCGGTCGGCACCGGTCACCCCCCTCGCAGAAAAGTCGTCCGGGGTTAGTAACGCGAGATGACCACTGGGGCATTCCGTCCGGCTCTCCCGTTCCTGGTCCCGGCCCCGGTGACGCCGGCGCTGGGACCAGGAAGGGCCTGGGAGGACTGGCACCACCTGTCCGGATCGGACCGGCGGCACCATCGGATGCAACGACCCGCGCCCGGCACCGGAAACGGTCGGCCGATCAGTCCGAGGTCCACCCGTGGGAGCGCAGCCAGTCCCGTACCACCGCGCCGGTCCCGGCCGGGTCCCGCCGCAGGTCGTGCGTCTCCCCCGGCCGGGTCACCACCTGCACACCCGGCCCGGACTCCGGAACGCCGAACGGGTCCCGGTCGCCGTTGACCACGAGCGTGGGCAGGCCGGTGGCGAGTTCGGCGGCCCGGGACCGCTCCGGCTTGCCGGGCGGGTGCAGCGGAAAGGCCAGCGCGAGGACACCGGCCGCGCCGACCGCGCCGGCCGTCCGGCAGGCGACCCGCGCGCCGCTGGAACGGCCGCCGACCAGGATCGTGGGTACGTCGGCGTACCGCTCGCGCAGCGCGGCCAGCACCGCGGTCCAGGCCTCGTCGAGGTGCCCGGCGGGAGCCGGCGCGCGACGACCGGCGACCCGGTAGGGCTGTGTCACCCGGATCACCGTCAGGCCGGCGGTCACCGCCGCGTCCCGCACCGCGAGCAGGTCGGGCGCGTCCACGCTGCCGCCGGCCCCGTGCCCGAGCACCAGCAGGGCGACCGGCGGCCGAGCCGACGCCGCGCCGGCCGGACGGCCCGGTGCGTCGGTCGGCCCGGCCGGCGGGTCGGTGTCGATCCGCGCCGGACCGCGCGGGGTGTTGATCTCTTCGCTGGGCGGCACCGGCCCATTCTGCGCCGACCGGACCGGTCAGCGCGCTCGGTTCACCACCATGGTCAGCTCAGCGGCACCAGGGTGAGCAGGCGATCGCGCACCGGAGGCCCGGCGTCGTCGGCCGCGTCCGGATCGGGCTCGACCTCGCCGCGCCAGGCGACAAGCATCGCCCGCCGCTCGCGGGGGGTGGTCGCCCCCCACACGCCGTGGCAGTCGCCGACCTCCAGTGCCCATGCCAGGCAGGAACCCTGCACGTCGCAACTGCGGCACAGCGCGACTGCGGCATCCGCCGGTTCGTTCGGCGCCGGAAAGAACGTCTCCGGATCGACGCTCTGGCACGTCCCTCTGGTGCGCCACGCCTCGTCCTGCCGACGTTCCCGTAGCGCCCGTAGCAGCCGCGGATCTCTGCGTGCCGCCGCAACCTCGTGCGGGCGGGGCATACGCGCCCGTGTCATTTCACCCACCTCCCCCGTGGGACCGGCAGGATCGGTGAAGTCGTCCGCCCCGTGCGAATCGACAGCCACTACCGGCGCTGTGTTGTATCGCACTTTCGGACACCGGGACAAGGGGCTTTCGAGAACATGACTGAACGGCCAGGCGACGAATCGATCAGAACCTGGCAAATCGGCGCTCGACGATGCCTCTCATTGTCAGAACAGAGTCAACTCCGGTGCGGACGACATTGACGGAACGGACACCCGGGCGGTCAACTCCGGGCCGTCGTTGCGGACGTCACCCACCGCCGGCCCGACCGGGCGGATCTCCAACCCGGCGAGAAGGTCGGATGACACGGGCGCGAGCAGACGCTCCGGCTCGTCGCACGGCGTCAGCCACGACGACCACCGGTCGGGGGCCAGCAGCACCGGCATCCGGTCGTGCACCTCGGCCAGCTCGCCGCGCGCCGCTGTGGTCAGCACGCTGAAGGTGAGCCGCCTGTCCGCGCCGGACTCCCAGAACGACCAGATCCCGGCCAGGGCGAGCACCGAACCGTCGGTCGGGGTCATGAAGTACGCCTGCCGGCCACCGTCGGGGCGGCGCACCCACTCGTACCAGCCGTCGGCCGGCACCAGGCAGCGGCGGCGGGCGAACGCGCCGGCGTACGCCCGGCTGGTGGCCACCGTCTCGGCCCGCGCGTTGATCATGCGGGCCGCGCCGGCGGCGGACCGCGACCAGTGCGGCAGCAGGCCCCAGCGGGCGACGCAGAGGCTGCGGTGTCCCTCGGCGCTGAGCCGGACCAGCGGCACGCGATCGGTGGGCGCGACGTTGTGATCCGGCCGGAGCACCCCGTCGGTGTCGTCGGACGACTCGAACAGGGCGCTCAGCTCACCGGCGCCCCGGGTCGTCGCGTACCTGCCGCACATGCGCTCACGCTAACCCGTGAAGGGCCCCGCCTGCTGTCCCGCCAACCGGGAGTACGCAAGCCGGTCGACGTCACCCACCCGCCGACACGGCAGAATGTAACCGTGGGGAATCTGACCGCGACCCGGCCGCCACAGCCGTGGTCCGCACCGACCGCGTCCGATCCGGTGGCGGCGACGCTGCGCCTGCCCGGCTCCAAGTCGATGACCGCCCGCGCCCTGGTGCTCAGCGCCCTGGCCGCCGGGCCGTCGACCCTGGCCGAGCCGCTGCGCGCCCGGGACACCGAGCTGATGTCCGCCGGCCTGCGCGCGATGGGCGCGCATGTCTCGATCAGTGACGACGAGCGCTGGCTGGTCCGGCCGCACCCGCTGGTCGGCCCGGCCCACGTGGACGTCGGCCTGGCCGGCACCGTGATGCGGTTCCTGCCGCCGGTGGCCGGGCTGACCGACGGGCAGGTCACCTTCGACGGCGACCCGTACGCCCGCACCCGGCCGCTCGGCCGGCTGGTCGACGCACTGCGCTCGCTGGGCGTGCGGATCGACGTCGCCGGCACCGGCAGCCTGCCGCTGACCGTGCTCGGCGCCGGCGGGGTCACCGGCGGAGAGGTGACGATCGACGCATCCGTGTCCAGCCAGTTCGTCTCCGCGTTGTTGCTGGCTGCCCCGCGGTTCGACCGGGGCGTGGTGGTCCGCCACGTCGGCCCGCCGGTACCCTCCGCGCCACACCTGCGGATGACCGTGCAGATGCTGCGCGCCGCCGGCGCGGCCGTCGACGACACCACCCCCGACGTGTGGACCGTCGAGCCCGGCCCACTCACCGGGCGCGGCTGGGAGATCGAGCCGGACCTCTCCGGCGCGGTGCCGTTCTTCGCCGCCGCCCTGGTCACCGGCGGTGAGGTGACGCTCCAGGGCTGGCCGCACCGCAGCGCACAGCCGGTCGAGCAACTCCGCTCGCTGCTCCAGCGGATGGGCGCCGAGGTCACCCTCTCCACCGGCGGGCTGACCGTCCGGGGCACCGGGGTGGTGCACGGGCTGACCGCCGACCTCTCCGACGTCAGCGAGCTGACCCCGGTGCTGACCGCGCTGGCCATGCTCGCCGACTCGCCCTCGGTCTTCACCGGCGTCGAGCACATCCGCGGCCACGAGACCGACCGGCTCGCCGCCCTCGCGCAGGAGTTCGCCGCGCTCGGCGCGGACGTCACCGAGTCGCGGGACGGCCTGGCCATCCGGCCCCGGCCGCTGCGCGGCGGGGTCTTCCGCACCTACCACGACCACCGGATGGCGCACGCCGCCGCGGTGGCCGGGCTCGCCGTGCCGGGTATCGAGGTGGACGACGTCGGCTGTACCTCGAAGACCATGCCCGAGTTCCCGGCACTATGGTCAGCGATGGTGACCGGCAAGTGAGCGTCCCGGCGCTCACTGAGCGCTGACGCGGAGAAGGGGACGGGTTCTGGCGACCAAGCGGCGGGAGTACGACGAGGACGACGTACGGGTGCGGCCCGGCAAGTCCTCGCGCCCGCGTACCCGCACCCGACCCCGGCACGATGACGCGGTGGACGGCTTCGTCATCGCCGTCGACCGGGGGCGCTACCAGTGCGTGCTGGCCGGCGCCGAACGGGGCGTGGTCGGGGCCGAACTGCCGACGGTGACCGCGATGCGAGCCCGGGAACTGGGCCGCAAGTCGGTGGTCGTCGGCGACCGGGTCAGCCTCGTCGGGGACACCTCCGGCGCGCAGGGCGCTCTCGCCCGGATCGTCCGGATCGCCGAGCGCCGCTCGGTGCTGCGCCGCACGGCCGACGACGACGAGACCACCGCCGAGGGCCGGCTGGAGCGGGTCGTCGTGGCCAACGCCGACCAGTTGGTGATCGTCAGCGCGCTGGCCGACCCGCCGCCGCGCACCGGGTTCATCGACCGCTGCCTGGTGGCCGCGTACGACGCGGACGTCGACCCGCTGCTCTGCCTCACCAAGGCCGACCTCGCCGGGCCGGAGGAGGTGCTGGGCTACTACACGGAGCTGGAGCTGCCGTACGTGCTCAACCGCCCCGACTCCGACCTGGACGCGCTGCGCGCGCTGCTCAGCGGCAAGGTTTCGGTGCTCGTCGGGCACTCCGGGGTGGGCAAGTCGACGCTGGTGAACCGCCTCGTCCCGGACGCCGCGCGCGCGGTCGGGGTGGTCAGCGCCATCGGGCGCGGCCGGCACACCTCCACCAGCGCGGTGGCGCTGCGGCTACCGCCGGTACCCGGCGTCGACACCGACCCGGGCTGGATCATCGACACCCCGGGCATCCGCAGTTTCGGGTTGGCGCACGTCTCCGCCGACAGCCTGCTGCACGGCTTCCCCGACCTGGTGGAGGGCACCGTCGACTGCCCGCCCAACTGCCCGCACACCGCCGACGAGGCCGACTGTGGGCTGGACGCCTGGGTGGCCGCCGGCAAGGCCGACCCGCGCCGGCTGGCGTCGTACCGCCGGTTGCTGGCCTCCCGGGCGGGCGACGGCGACGCGCGCGGCGAGAGCGACCAACGCGGGCCTGGCGAGGGCGACCGGCGTGGGCCTGACGAGTGACCCGGCGTCGGCTAGGTTCCCGGCATGACCGGGTATGCCGACGACCTCGCCCTCGCCCACCTGCTCGCGGACCGCGCCGACGTCATCGCCACCGCCCGCTTCCGGTCGCTCGACCTGCGGGTGGACACGAAGCCGGACCTGACACCGGTCTCCGACGCGGACACCGCCGTGGAGCGGGAGATCCGCGCCCTGCTGGCCGAACACCGCCCCGACGACGGGCTGCTCGGCGAGGAGTACGGCGTACAGCCGGCCGGCGGGCCGGGTGACCGCCGGTGGATCGTCGACCCGATCGACGGCACCAAGAACTTCGTCCGAGGGGTGCCGGTGTGGGCCACCCTGATCGCGCTGTACGACGGTGACCGGCCGGCGGTCGGTGTGGTCTCCGCCCCCGCGCTGGGCCGGCGCTGGTGGGCGAGCGCGGGCGCGGGCGCGTACGCCGGTCCCGGTCCCGCCGCGGGCGAGCGGATCGGCGTCTCCGCGGTCCGCGACGTCGCCGACGCGAGCGTCTGCTACTCGTCGCTGACCGGCTGGGAGGACGCCGGGCGGCTCGACGCGATGCTCGACCTGCTGCGGGCCGGCTGGCGCAGCCGGGCGTACGGCGACTTCTACGGCTACATGCTGCTGGCCGAGGGCGCGTTGGAGGTGATGGTCGAGCCGGAGCTGTCCCTGTGGGACGTGGCGGCGCTGGTGCCGATCGTGACCGAGGCGGGCGGCACGATCACGGATCTGACCGGTCGACCCGCGCCGACGGGCCGGCCCGGCACCGAGAGCAGCGTGGTGGCCACCAACGGTGTGCTGCACGCCGACATCCTCGCCCGTCTGGATCGACCAGCCGAGCGCTGACTCCCGACAACCTCTATCCTCGCCAGGTGGTCTCCTCCGGCTGGTGCTTCCTCGCGGCGATGATCGTCGCGTACGGCTTCGCCAACCTGCTCCAGTCGGTGGCCGCGGCCCGGACCACCGTGCACCACACCTTCGACCCGGGTCTGCTGCTGAGACTGGCCGGGCACCGGACGTACCTGGTCGGGCTCACCTGCCAGATCGGCGGTTTCGTGCTCGCCTTCCTGGCCCGGCGCGACCTGCCCCTGTTCCTGGTGCAGGCGAGCGTGGCGGCCGGGCTCGGCGTGACCGCGATCATCGGGGTGCTGGTGTTGAAGTGGCGGCTGCCGATGGCGGAGGTGGCCCTGTTGGCCCTGCTCTTCGCCGGGATCACCGCGCTGGTGCTGGCCGCGCGGCCGGCGCCGTCGAAGCAGCTCGGCACCGCCGGCTCGGTGGCGCTGCTGGTGGCGCTCGGCGTCATCGCGGTGCTCGGCATCTTCGCCGTCCGGCTGCACGGCGCCCCCGGCTCGGTGGCGCTGGGCTCGTTGGCCGGCTTGGCGTTCTCCTCGGCCGCGGTCGCGGCCCGACCGCTGGCCTCCGCGCCGTCGGCCGAGGCGTTCCTCGCCGACCCGCTGTTCTACCTGCTGATCGGTCATTCGATCGTCGGCCAACTGCTGCTCGGCCTGGCCATGCAGCGCGGCTCGACGACCGCCGCGGTCGCCGCCATGGACGCCGCCGGCGCCGTGCCCGCGGCGATCGTCGGTCTGCTGCTGCTCAACGACAAGATCTGGCCGGGGCGCGAATGGCTGGCCGCCGCCGGTTTCCTGGTCACCCTGGCCGCCGTGATCGGCCTGACCCGGTACGCCCAGCCGCAGCAGCACCGGGCGTTGGCACGACGCCGTGACCGGGACATGGTCGGCGCCGGCCGGCCCGCCTGAACAGAAGACCCACGCCGCGTCGCACCGACACGGCGTGGGCTGCTGTCGCAATCTCAGGCCTCGACCGGCTTGCGGCGACTCACCACCCGCTCGTAGAGGCGTTCCAGCGCACCGGCGGTCCGTTCCCAGGTGTAGCTGCTGCGGACCCGGTCCACGGCGGCGTGACCGTAGGCGAACCGGCCGGCGTTGTCGGCGAGCAGCCGGCGCAGGGACAGCCCCAGCGTCCGGACGTCACCGGGTGGCACGAGCCGACCGGTGACCTCGTCGACGACGGCGTCCGCCAGGCCGCCCATCGCGTAGCCGACCACCGGCACCCCGCACGCCATCGCCTCCAGGGAGACGCGTCCGGCCGAGGAGTAGTGCGGGGTGCAGGCGACCACGTCGGCCGAGCGGTACCAGGTCGCCATCTGGTCGTGCGGTACCGCGCCGACGAGGCGTACCTGCTCGGCCACCCCGGCACGCTCGGCCAGCTCGCGCAGGCGGCGTGCCTCCGTGTGGTGGGACAGTTGCTCGGCGGGTGGGCCACCGGCGATCACCAGTTCGGCGTCGCCGACCAGCCGCATCGCGCGGATCAGGTCGTCCTGGCCGTGCCCGGGGGACAGTCCACCGACGGAGAGGATCCGGGACCGCTGTTCGCGGGGTGCCGCCTCGCCGTCCGGATGGAACTGCGCGGTGTCCACCCCGGCCGGCACCATCGCGACGGAGGTCCGTTGCAGACCCATCCGGGTCAGCTCGTCCACCTCGTCGTTGGACTGGGCCACGGCGATGTCCACCGCCCGGGTCAACGCCCGTTCCAGTGGGATGCGCTCCCCCGGACCGTCGTACCCGCCGCCGAGGTGGCGTAGCTGCTCCACACCGAGCGAGTGGAAGGTCTGGACGACCGGGATGTCGGTCTCCCGGACGGCGTGCGCGGCGGCCAGCCCGCCGATCCAGTAGTGCCCGTGCACCACCTCGGGACGCCAGGCGCCGCCCCACTCGTCGGTCAGCCAACGCCCGAACTCGGTGACGTGCGGGATGAGTCCGGCGGTGGGCAGGGCGTTCGGCGGACCGACGGGTACCCGATGCACGCGGTAGCCGTCGACCTCCGCCGTCGCCGGCAGCTCGGGATCGTCCCGACGCTCGTAGATGCGGACATCATGGCCCCTGCCAGCAAGCTCGGCGGCGACCCGGGCGATGTGTTGTCGGGTGCCTACCGGCGGGCCGTCGGCGTGCCGGTACGAACTGCTGTGCGCGCAGACGAGGCCGACGCGCATGGGTCACCTCCCTGCGAACTCTTCCTCGGCGGTCCCGGTCAGAGCGTCCCATTAACCTGGGGGCCCCGAGCCGAAACCTGGCAGATCGGGAACAGTCACCGCAGGTGCCACCGACACTTGCGCCACGGCAATCACAACGGTCCCGAACCGGATCGTCGGCGGCCGGGGGTATGACCGGCCCCGCCCCGGGGTACCGCTGGAGAACGCCGCTGACCCGGAGCCTCGACGACTCGACCGTGGTGATCACCGGCGCGTCCAGCGGGATCGGCACCGCCACCGCGTACGCGCTGGCCCGCCGTGGTGCCGCCGTGGTCCTCGCCGCCCGCAGTGAGCAGGCGCTGGAGCAGGTCGCGCAGCGCTGCCGGCAGTTGGGCGGCCAGGCGTTGGCCGTACCGACCGACGTGACCGACCTCGACTCGGTACGCCGCCTGGCCGAACGCGCGGTGGTCGAATTCGGACGGGTCGACGCCTGGGTGAACAACGCGGCGGTGAGCGCGGTCGGCCTGTTCGACGAGATCCCGGTCGCCGAGTTCCGGCGCGTGCTGGAGGTCAACCTGCTGGGCACGGTGCACGGCATCAAGGCCGCGCTGCCGTACCTGGAGGCGGCCGGCGGCGGCGTGCTGGTCAACAACGCCTCGGTGCTGGCCGAGGTGGCGATGCCGTACCAGTCGGCGTACAACGCCGCCAAACACGGCATCCGTGGCCTGGCCGACACCGTCCGGCAGGAACTGCGGGTCACCGGTCGTGGGCAGATCTCCGTCTGCACCGTGCTGCCGGCCACCATCGACACCCCGTTCTTCCGGCACGCGGCGAACCACAGCGGTCGGGAACTGGTACCGCCTCCGCCGATCTACCCGCCGGAGGTGGTCGCCCAGACGATCGTGCGGCTGCTGCGCCGGCCGCGCCGGGAGGCGTACGCCGGTGGGGCCGCCCGGCTGCTCGGCCTCCAGTGGCGGCTGGCGCCGGCGCTGGTCGAACGGACCCTCGGGTGGTACGCCCACCGCACCCAGTTCGGCCCGGGGACGCGGCTGGACAGCACGGGCAACGTGTTCCACGCCGACGGGCAGGCCAGCCGGGACGGTGGCTGGCACGGTCGACGGCGTCAGTTGGTACGGATGACGGCGGCGTTCGGTCTCGCCGCGGCCGGCACCGCCGTCGGCACGATGGCGGCGATCAACCGCCGCTCCCGGTCACCGCGCTGATGATGGGCTCGCCCTTCCGGTTATGGCCGGAGGGCAGCGGGTAGTGATCAGACATGCGCGACAACGAGTACCCGACCCCCGTGTCCGACACCGAGGCGGAGGGTCTGCCCGACACCGCCGATGACGACTCGACCGCCTACGACGACGTCCTGACCGGGCGCGAGGCGGACGGCCCGGAGCCGGCCCAGATCCCCGGCGACCGGACGCCGGTGGCGGTGGACCGCTTCGGGACGACCGCCGAGGAGCAACTGGACGGGGAATCGTTGGACTACAAGCTCGACCGGGAGATGTACGAGCGTCCGGTGGACGATCCGCTGGCCGGCCCGGTCGACCCGAAGATCGCCTTCGAGGCGGAGAACGAGGCCGCGGCGGCGGAGGCCCAACTCGACGCCGACGTGATGGACCCCGGTCCCACCTCGGACCCGAACTCGCCGGTCTCGCTCTACGACCACGGTCAGCTCGGCACGGTCGCCGACGCCACGGTGGGTCGGCTGGTGGAACCGGACGAGGGGGCACACACCGACCAGGAGACCGACTCGGTGGCGTACGACGCGGGTTCGGCGGGTGGCGGGGCCACCGCGGAGGAGTTGGCCATCCACGAGACCGAGCCGCCACGGTCGGTCTGAGCCGGTCAGGTGTCCAGGCCCCGCTCGATGGCGTAGCGGGTCAACTCGACCCGGTTGTGCAGGTGCAGCTTGCCCAGCGTGTTCTGCACGTGGTTCTGCACCGTCCGATGCGACAGGCCGAGCCGCTGGGCGATCTGCTTGTACGACATCCCCTTGGCCACCAGACGCAGCACCTCCGTCTCCCGACCGGTGAGTCGGGGCGTACCCGGCTCACCGTCGTCGGCGGCGTCCGCCGCCGGCCCGGCGGCCAACCGGCGGTACTCCCCCAGCACCAGCCCCGCCAGGCCGGGCGTGAAGACCGGATCGCCGTTGGCGGTGCGGCGTACCGCGTCGAGGAACTCGCTGGGCGCCGTCGACTTCACCAGGTAACCGGTGGCGCCCGCCTTGACCGCGTCGAGCACGCTCTGCTCCTCGCCACTGGCACTGAGCATGAGCACCCGCACGTCGGGCAGGGCGGCGCGCAGCCCGACGACCACCTCGACCCCGGAGATGTCCGGTAGTTGCAGGTCGAGCACGACCACGTCGGGTCGGACGGCGGTGGCGACCCGGATCGCCTGCCGCCCCTCGCCGCTTGTCGCCACGACCAGGAAGCCGGCCTCGGTCAGGTCCCGGGCCACCCCCTCACGCCACATCGGATGGTCGTCGACGACCATCACGCGTACGGCGGTCACCGCCGGGTCCTCGGCACGGTCAGCTCGACCTCGGTGCCGGCGTCGGGGCTCGACATGATCCGGACCGTCCCGCCCAGGTCGGTCACCCGGCCCCGGATCGACTGGGTGACGCCGAGCCGCCCCTGTGCGGCGGCCTCGGCCAGTCTGCCCTCCTCGATGCCCGGCCCCTCGTCCCGGATCGACACGGTCACCGTCTCCCCCTCGTCCTCGACCAGCACCCAGGCCCGTCCCCCGGCGTGCCGGCCGACATTGTCCAGGGCCGCCCCGGTGGCGGCCGCCAACTCGCCGGCCACCTGCCGGGGCAGGGTCACCGGGGTGGCGGGCGCGGAGAGCGACACCGCTGTCGAGGCGTACCGGCCGAGCAGGTCCCGCAGGTCCACCGCGTCCGTCCCGGTGACGGCGGCGGGTGTGGTGCCGGCGATCAGGGCGCGCAGCGCGGCCTCCTGCTCACCGGCGAGCCGGGCCAGCTCGCCGGCCTCGCCGGGCAGGTGCGCGCCACGCCGCTGCACCAGCGCCAGCACCTGGAGGACCGAGTCGTGGATGTCCCGGGCCAGCCGCTCCCGCTCGCGGGTGGCCGCCTCCAACTCCACCGCGTGTTGCAGTCGCTCCTCGGCGGTCACGGCGAGCCGGGCGACGTGCCCGACCACCACCCCGGCGAGCAGCAGCAGAATCACCCCGGTGAAGGAGGACTGGCCGATCCGCTCCCGGGTGGCCAGGTCCGCGCCGGCCACCAGCAGCGCGGCCACCGTGCCGCGCCGCCGGCCACCGGAGACGGCCCAGGCCAGCACCGGTCCGGCCATCCAGGCCACCCCGAGAGTGGGTACGCCGTGCCCGAGCGCCTGCCGTCCCACCACCCACGGGCTGGACAGCACGATGGCGATCACCAGGCCGAGGTCGACCAGCAGCAGCGGCCAGCGGCGCCAGGCCGGCCGGGCGTACGCGACGGCGGTCACCCCGGTCCAGACGACCATCACCAGCACCAGGGCGCCGACGGCGATCGGATGGGCGTACCGGTCGGCGTCGCGCACGGCGAGCACGCAGACGTACCCGAGGGAGGCCAGCCGGAACACGGTGAGCGCCCGCCAGAGCGGCACCTCGAACCCACCCGGCGGCGACGGCATGGCGGTCAGGATGCCACAGTCGGGTCGCCGACGCGGGGGCCACGTGGTGCGCTCCGAGAAACCCTGACGTACGGTGGAAAAGCCGCGAAATACTCCGAGATCCGCTGCCGGGACAGGGCCATGACGAATGCAGATCCGCACGCACCGCGTACGGTTGTGCCCATCGAACCGTCCCTGCTGATCGCCGAGGCCTTCGACCAGGCCCAGGTGACCGAGATTCGACACTCGGTCACCTCCTGCGCGCATGCCTGCGGGCTGGACGGGCAGCGGCTGGACGACTTCGTGCTCGCCGTCAACGAACTGATCACCAATGCGGTCCGGCACGGCGGCGGTCGAGGGTGGCTCCGGCTCTGGCAGGAGCCCGGCGAGTTGCTCTGCGAGGTGGCGGACCACGGGCACGGCATCACCCCGCAACGGCTGGGCGACCGGAGCCGTCCCGCCCCGGACACGGCCGGCGGATGGGGCCTCTGGCTGGCCCGCGAGCTGACCGACGCGATGGAAATCGCCACCAGCTCCTCCGGCACCACCGTCCGCATAACCGCAACCCTCCCCCGCACCTGACCCCACCCCCTTTCGCGTCGATCTTGCACTTTGTGTTGACGAAATGCTGCTTTAGGTCGGCTTTGTCGCCACAGGAAGTGCAAGATCGACGGGAAAAGAGGGGCGGGGACGGGGGCGGGGCGCTCAGCCGAAGAGGGCGGAGACTGACTCGCCGTTGTGGATCCGGCGCATCGCCTCGGCCAGGGCCGGGGCGACCGAGAGGACCTGGAGCTTCTCCACCCGCTTCTCGGCCGCGATCGGGACGGTATTGGTGCAGACGATCTCCAGCACGCCGTCCTGTTCGCTGAGCCGGCGCAGCGCGTCGCCGGAGAACAGGCCGTGCGTACAGGCCAGCCGGATCGAGCGGACCTTCAGGTCGCGCAGGTGCTCCATCAGCTCGATCACCGTGCTGCCCTTGGCGATCTCGTCGTCCAGCACGATGACGTCCCGGTCGGCGACCTCACCGATCACCGCGCTGATCTTGACGAGGTCGTCGCTGAACCGCTGCTTCGCACCGGCCGCCACGGGCGTGCCGAGCAGCCGGGCGAACGCGGCGGCCTCCTTGGCGTTGCCCAGGTCCGGCGAGACCACCACGGTGTTGCTGAGGTCGTACCGCCGGAAGTGGGTGGCCAGCTCCCGCAGCGCGTGCAGGTGGTCGACGGGGACGCTGAAGAAGCCGTGCACCTGCGGCGAGTGCAGGGTCAGCGCGAGCACCCGATCCGCTCCCGCCGAGGTCAGCAGGTCGGCGACGAGCCGGGCGCCGATCGAGATCCGGGGCGCGTCCTTCTTGTCCGAGCGGGCGTAGGCGTAGTGCGGCAGCACCACCGTGATCCGGCCGGCGGACGCGCCGCGCGCCGCGTCGATCATCAGCAGCAGCTCGACCAGATTTTCCTGTACCGGTGGCACCAGCGGCTGGATCAGGAAGACGTCCCGCTCCCGGCAGTTGGCCTGCAACTGCACTTCGAGACAGTCGTTGGCGAACCGGGAGACCCGGACCGGGTGCAGCGGCACCCCCAGGTGTGCGCAGATCTCGGCGGCGAGGTCGGGATGGGCAGTTCCACTGAAAACGGCGATGTCACGCACGTTCGCACATCGTAGGCGACGTGCGGGCCGACGTGACGCGTGTCGCACCGCGCGGCGGCTGCGGGTACGGTGCTGCCGTGACCCCCCAGTACGTCGCCGCCATCGACCAGGGCACCACCTCCTCGCGGTGCATCGTGTTCGACTCCGCCGGGGAGATCGTCGCCGCGGCCCAGCGCGAGCACCGGCAGATCTTCCCCCGGCCCGGCTGGGTGGAGCACGACGCCGAGGAGATCTGGGACAACGTCCAGCAGGTGGTCGGCGAGGCGCTGCGATCGGCCGGCATCGAGCCGTCGGGGCTCGCCGCCGTGGGCATCACCAACCAGCGGGAGACCACCGTCGTCTGGGACCGGGCCACCGGCCGGCCGGTGGCCAACGCCGTGGTCTGGCAGGACACCCGCACCGGGCCGCTGCTCCGCGAGCTCGCCTCGGCGTACGGCGAGGAGTGGTTCCGGGCCCGCACGGGTCTCCCGCTGGCCACCTACTTCGCCGGCCCGAAGCTGCGGTGGCTGCTCGACGAGGTGGAGGGCCTGCGCGAGCGGGCGGAGCGCGGCGAGGTGCTGTTCGGCACGATGGACAGCTGGCTGATCTGGAAGCTCACCGGTGAACACGTCACCGACGTGACAAACGCCAGCCGGACCCTGCTGATGGACCTCACCACCCTCGACTGGGCCCCGGAACTGCTGGACGCGCTGGGCGTGCCCGCCGCGATGCTGCCCGAGATCCGCTGCTCCGCCGAGGTGTACGGGACGGCCGGCGGGGTGCTCGCCGGAGTGCCGGTGGCCAGCGCGCTCGGCGACCAGCAGGCCGCCCTGTTCGGGCAGACCTGCTTCCAGCCCGGCGAGGCCAAGTGCACCTACGGCACCGGCAGCTTCCTGCTGCTCAACACGGGTGCCACTCCGGTGCCGTCCACGCACGGCCTGCTCACCACGGTCGCCTACCGGATCAAGGACCAACCACCGGCGTACGCCCTGGAGGGGGCGATCGCGGTCACCGGATCGCTGGTGCAGTGGCTGCGGGACAACCTCGGGTTGATCTCCTCCGCATCCGAGGTGGAGGACCTGGCCCGCACGGTGGACGACAACGGCGGCTGCTACGTCGTGCCGGCGTTCTCCGGCCTGTTCGCCCCGCACTGGCGCAGCGACGCGCGCGGGGTGATCGCCGGCCTGACCGGTTACATCACCAAGGGGCACCTGGCCCGGGCGGTGCTGGAGGCCTCGGCGTGGCAGACCCGCGAGGTGGTCGACGCGATGGACGCCGACTCCGACGTGGCGCTGCGCCGGCTCCGGGTGGACGGCGGGATGACCGCCAACACGCTGCTCATGCAGTTCCTCGCCGACGTGCTCGACGTCCCGGTGGTCCGCTCCCGGATCACCGAGACCACCTGCCTCGGCGCCGCGTACGCCGCCGGCCTGGCGGTGGGCTTCTGGCCCGACCTGGCCACCCTGCGCGCGCAGTGGCGCTCCGACGCGCAGTGGGAATCGACAATGGCCCCCGAGCTGCGCGAGGCGGAGCTGCGCCAGTGGCGCAAGGCCGTCCAGCGCACTCTCGACTGGGTGGAGTGAGTCATGCCGCTGGTGGTCCTGGTCATAGTGGCGGGCCTTGGCCTGGCCGGGATGGCGTACGCCCTCGTCCGGTTCCGGCGCGACCTCGCCCTGCTGCGTCGTGGCGTACGGACGCCGGGTGAGGTGGTGGAACTTCGTCCGGTCACCCGGGGGAACGGTCCCCGCACCTACTACCCGGTGGTGCGGTACCGCACGTCCGACGGCGCCGTGGTGACCGCGACGCCGGGCCGCTTCCGGCAGACCCCGCTGTCGGCCGCGCCCGGACCGGTCACCGTGGTGTACGAGCCTGAGCGTCCGAACCGGATCCTCGTCGAGTCGCCGAGCATCGTGGGAAGGTCCTCGGTGCTGGTGCCGTTCGTCTCCCTGCTCACCGTCAGCGTGGTGGTGCTGGTGGTCGGCGTCGGGATCTTCCTGAGCCTGGGCTGATCCCCGCTCCACAGTGGTCCGGCCCCCCAACGGTTGGTCGCGGTGGGTACCGTCGGCCGGTCAGACCGACGACAGCGGGAGGGGCACGATGAGCGGGCCGATCGGCGGCACACCGAACCCGGACGTGATGGCGCAGTTGGCCGCACGGATGCGGGAGCAGTTGGGTCGCGGGGAGGAACTGCGCGGCCGGTTGACCGGGCTGACCGGTCACGCGGAGAGTGAGAACGGGTTGGTGCGCGTCACCTGCACCGCCGACGACCCGGCCCGGGAACTCCACATCGACCCACGGGCCCTGCGCCTGCCCGCCGCCGAGTTGTCGGAACTGGTCGCCGGCCTCCTGCGCGAGGCGCGGGCCGACCTGGCGCGGGCCACCACCGAGGTGATGCGTGAGTTGGGCGGTCCGGCCGGGCCCGCGACGCTCGTGCACGATCCGGCGGCGGCGCAGGCCAAGCTGGCGCAGCTCAACGACATGGTCAGCGGGCCGCTCCGGGAGAGCACGGAGATGCTGGAACGGCTGCGGCGTCAACTGGGGGTGTGACGGACGCCGGCCCGGGAGCGGGTCAGCGGCCGCGCCGCACCCGCTGCACGGCCGCCCGCAGGAAGACGACGGCGAGCGCCACCATGGCGGCCAGCAGGGCCAAGCCCACCAGCAACGGGGCGATGGCCCAGGCCATCAGGCTGACGGTGGCCTGGTCGTCGTTGGCCCAGCCGTCGACCCGATCGCCGGTGTGCAGCGAGCCGCCGCCCACCGGGCCACCCACCACCCTTCCGTCGGACATGGTCCAGGTGCCCCGGCACCGCTGGGTCCCCTTGGCGCCACCGTTGTCACAGGACTCGACCTGGATGCTCGCCCGCTCGGCGCCGATCAGATTGCGGCCGAGGCCGACGGGCAGCACCAGGAGGGCCAGGAGCAGCAGGATCGGCAGCAGAATCCGCTGCCAGCGCGGCCGGCGGGCCATCCGGGCCGCGTAGTTGTCGGGGGGCGTCGGCGGTCCGGCTGGCATGGGTCGCAGGCTACCAGCGACGGGCACTCACGCCCATCCATGATCCTGTTAGGCTGTCCGCGCTCCGGCACCATGAACATCGATCGCGTACACGGGGAGAGTCGATGATCGAGGTTGACCCGCCGGCGATCCGTGCGCTCGGCGAGACGATCGAACGTCAGGTCGGGCCGCCCCTCGACGCCTGCGCCGAACTGCTGGCGTCCGCCCGCCTCATCGAACACAGCAACTTCACCTCGGTGGTGCCACAGCTCGCGGTCGCCTACGTCGGCGCCGTCGAGTTCGTCGAGGAGCAGTTGCGCACCAAACGCGAGCACCTCGCCGAGGTCCGTTCCCGGTTGGCCCGCACGGCGGACAACTGGGAGGCCGCGGAGACCGCCAGCACCATCGCTCCCCGCTGAGACCGCCGGAGACCGACATGGCAAACCCCAGCTACCCCGCGGCCGCCGCGAAGATCGCGATGGCGGAGATCAGCGTGGCCGCCTCGGTCATCCCCGCCGCCTGGCCGATCGCCCAGATCGTCTACTTCAACCAGTGCGACCCCGAGACGATCATGCGCAAGGGCGGTGACTGGTTGTCCATGTACGACCAGCTCGGCACCGCCCACGGCAACCTCGACGACGCCCTCGCGACCCTCACCCCGGCCCAGTGGAGCGGCAAGGACCGCGACGCGTTCGGAGTGCACATCAAGGCGTACGGCGTCCAGGTCGTCGGCACCCAGGTGCTGGCGGTCACCGTGGGCGTCACGATGCTCTGCGTCGGCGCCGCCCTGCTCTGCCTCGTCGTGGCGTACGCGGTGGTGTCCACCATCCTGCTGGCCTTCGCCACCTTCATCGTGGCGGCCTCGGCGACCGTCGTCGGAGCGCCCGCCGCGGCGTCGGCCGAGGCCACGGCAGCCTCCTTCGCCGCCTCGGCGCTCAGTTTCCTCAAGGGCATCGAGACGATGGCCGAGGCGATCGCCACCGGCGGGGCGGCGGCCATCGCGGGCGCCGCCTCGTTCGACGTCGGCGCCCACCTGGGCAGCGGCGACACCCAGGTGCTCAAGGACCTGGTCCAGGCCACCGTCGACGGGCTCGACAACGTGGCCGCCGGGTTCCTGTCGAAGTGGGAGCGCGACTTCGTCGGGTACGGCATCCACAGCAGCGCCCGGCACGCGGTGGGCTCCCCGACCGGGCCGGGCTACCTGGTCTACGGCGGCGGCACCCAGCTCGCGCCGGCCGGGACGGACGACGACGGGGACACCGTCTGGGGCACCTCGGGCGTGGTGGACAACCTGTGGTCGCGGCTGTTCGGCAACGACGCCTGGAACCACTGAGCGGGTCGCCGCGCCGCCGGGTCACTCCCAGCGGTTGCCGGTGAGCTTCTCGTACACCTGGACGTAGCGGGTGCGGGTCGCCTCGACGACCTCGGCGGGTACGTCCGGCGCGGGCGGCAGCTTGTTCCAACCGCTGCCGGTGGCCCAGTCCCGCACGTACTGCTTGTCGTAGGAGAACTGCACCCGGCCCGGCTGGTACGACTCGGCGGGCCAGAACCGCGACGAGTCGGAGGTCAGCAGCTCGTCGGCGAGCACCAGGGTCCCGTCCGGCGCCCAGCCCAGCTCGATCTTGGTATCGGCGATCAGGATGCCCCGGTCGGCGGCCAGTTCGGCCCCGCGCCGGTAGATGTCGAGGGTGATCTGCCGCAGCCGCTCGGCGGTCTCCCGACCCACCTTGGCCACCACGTCGTCGTACGTGATCGGTTCGTCGTGCTCGCCGGCCGGCGCCTTGCTCGACGGGGTGAAGATCGGCTCCGGCAGGATCGACGCCTCGCCGAGCCCCCGGGGCAGCGGTACGCCGGAGACCGTGCCGGTGCGCTCGTACTCGCGCAGGCCGCCGCCGGTGAGGTAGCCGCGGGCGACGCACTCGACGGGCACCATGTCGAGCCGCTGGCAGCGGATCGCCCGGCCGGCGAATTCGGCCGGCACGTCGGTGGCCGAGATGACGTGGTTCGGCACCAGGTCGGCGAGCTGCTCGAACCACCACAGCGAGAGCGCGGTGAGCAGTCGGCCCTTGTCCGGGATCGGGGTCGGCAACGGCACGTCGTAGATCGAGATGCGGTCCGAGGCGACCAGGATCAGGTCGTCGCCGTCCGCGTACACGTCCCGAACCTTGCCCGAGTGCAGAAGTTCCACGTGCCCTAGTACACCATGTGACGTCGCCGAGCCCGTTCCGGCCACCTATCCGCCCACGGGCCGACGGGCGTGACCGGACGGACGTTGACACCCTCCCGCGCCGCCTGCGTGAATGGTCCGGCCCCCGTCCGTTGGTGCCAGGAGACCCCGTGCCCGCTGTTCGTCCCCCGATCGACCGGTTTGACGCCGACCCGGGCCGACGCCGGGTGCTCACCGCGCTGTTCGGCGCTCCCCTGTTGGCGACCGGTGGACTGGCCGGATGCAGCGGCGGCGCCGACACCTCGACCGGGAGCGGACCGGTCGAGCTGTCGATCTTCTGGTGGGGAGGGGCGAAGCGGGCCGAGCTGACGGAGAAGGTCCTGCGGCTGTACTCGGAGCGCAACCCCGGGGTCACCTTCCGGGTGACCTGGCAGGGCGCCGACGGCTACTACGAGCGGCTGGCCACCCAGGCGGCCGGCGGCAACGTCCCGGACCTGATCCAACTCGACGACTCGATGCTGGCCGAGTACACCCAACGCCAGATCACCCTGGACCTGACCGAGCCGATCGCCGCGCACCGGCTGGACCTGCGCGGCCTGCCCGAGGGTCTGGTCCGGTACGGCACGGTCGACGGGCGGACGACGGGGGTGGCCGCCGGGCAGACCCTCGCGGCCGTGGTCTTCAACCGGGACCTGCTGCGTGAGCTACAGGTGCCCGAACCGCGTGGCGGGATGTCCTGGGCGGACTACATCGCGTGGGCGCAGCTGGTCACCGAGGCCAGCGACGGCCAGGTGGCCGGCACGATGGACGCGTCCGGCGACTACCGCGCCCTCTGGCTCTGGCTCCGGTCCCAGGGTGGCGAGTTCTACCGGGGGCGGGAGCTGGGCTTCGGCGCCGACGAGCTGATCGCCTGGTTCGAGCTGTGGCAGCGCGCCCGCGCCGGCCGGGCCACTCCGGGCGCGGCCCTCGTCGAGCAGGCCGACAGCGGGGAGCCGTCCCGACAGCCCGTGGTCACCGGGTTGACTGCCGCGTCCTTCGCCTGGTCCCACCAGCTTCCGGAGCTGCAACGACTGACCGACTCGGAGCTGGGCGTGGTGGGGTTCCCCGGGCCACCGGGCGCCCAGTGGGCGCGCGCGTCGATGTACTGGGCCGGGTTCCGGGGCACCCGCCACCCGGACACGGTGGCCGACGTGATCAACTTTTTGACCACCAACGGCGAGGCCGGGACGGTCCTCGGCCACGAGCGGGGCCTCAACGCCAGCCTCGCGGTCCGCCGGTACACCCAGGGCAGCATCACCGACCCGGCTCAGCTGCGTGCCGCCGCCCTCGGTGACAGCCTGGCCGACCAGCTCGGGCCGGCGCCGGCGCCGCCGCCGAAGGGCCACGCGAAGGTACGCACCCTGCTGGTCACCGCCGCCGAGCGGGTCCGGGTCAAGCGGGACGGCACCCGCGAGGCCACCGCCCGCTTCCTGTCCCAGGCCATCGGCGCCCTGGCGGGCTGAGCCCCGCCGGTCGTCAGCGCGGCGGGCCGCCGCGGCGGTTACGGGTGAGGCGCAGCACCAGGAACACGATGATCGCCACCACCACGAGGCAGCAGAGCAGACCGAGGAAACCGAAGCCGCCACCACGGGAGCGCCGCCGTGCCGCCTCCACCACCACCTCGCCGGTACCGGTGGACGCCCAGGCCGCGACCGGCACGAAGACCGCCAGGACGACGGCACCGAGGACCGCGCTGAGCCGGCCCCACCACTTTGCGAAGGAAGACATGCGCCCATCCTCGCCGAAGGGCGCAACCCCGGCACGGCGGTCCACGCCGAATTCACGGGACCGGGCGGTGCCGCCCGCGCAATAGAGCCGCAACGCGGCGGTAAAGAAGATGATCTTTACATGAATGCCTTCGGATGATCAGATTCGGCAACTGGTCATCTCTGGAGGCACTGTGCGGCTCTCTCTCACCCGAAGATCTGCGGCAGCAGCGGTGGGCGTCACCCTCGTCACCGCTCTCGTCAGCCCGACGACAGCCCACGGCGCTCCGGCGTCCCCACCACCGACGGCACCCACGGGCCGGGGCGCGGACGCCCACGGCACACCCGTGACGGTCACGCTCATCACCGGCGACCGGGTGACCGTCACCCCCGGGCGCGCCGGCGCGCCGCCCACGGTGGACGTCGCCCGGCCCTCGGGCGCCACCGGCTCCGTACGCGTCACCACCGAGCGCGGCGACACCTACGTGTATCCGGACGAGGCGCTGCCGTACCTGGCCGCCGGTCGTCTCGACAAGCAGCTCTTCGACGTCACCCAACTCGTCGCGCAGGGCTTCGACGACGCCCGGGCCAGCGCGCTGCCCCTGATCGTCACCCGCACCGCGGGCTCGGCGGCGCTCCGGACCCGCACCGACCTGCCGGGCGCGGAGACCACGCTGGACCTGCCGTCGGTCCGTGGCGAGGCGATCCGCGCCCAGCGTCCGCAGGCCGCCGACTTCTGGTCGGCCCTCACCGGTGGCAACCGGCCCGGCGCAGCGGGGTCGACCGCCCGTTCCGCCGATGCCGCAGCGCCCTCCTTCACCGCCGGCGTCGACAAGGTCTGGCTCGACGGCCGGGCGAAGGCGGCCCTCGCCGACACCACCGCGCAGGTCGGCGCGCCGGCGGCCTGGGCCGCCGGCGGGACGGGCGCCGGCGTACGGGTGGCCGTGCTGGACACCGGGGTGGACACGACCCACCCGGACCTCGCGGACCGGATCGTGGCGTCGCGGAGCTTCATCCCCGGTCAGGACGTCATCGACCGCGGCGGGCACGGCACCCACACCGCGTCCACCATCGCCGGGACGGGCGCCGCCTCGGATGGCAGGGAGAAGGGCGTTGCCCCCGGCGCCGACCTGGTGATCGGCAAGGTCCTCGACGACTTCGGGGGCGGATCGATCTCGGGGATCATCGCTGGCATGGAGTGGGCGGCACGGACCGAACACGCCAAGGTGATCAACATGAGCCTGGGCGTCAGCGCCTGGCACAGCCAGGACGATCCGCTGAGCCAGTCGCTCACCCAACTGACCGCCGAGACGGGCGCGCTCTTCGTCGTCTCCGCCGGCAACAGCGGCCCCGACGCGTACACCCTGGGAGCCCCCGGAACGGCGGACGCCGCGCTGACGATCGGCGCGGTCGACGGTGCCGACCACCTGGCCGACTTCTCCAGCGCCGGGCCCCGGATGGTCGACGAGGGCCTGAAGCCCGACCTGACCGCCCCCGGCGTGGACGTGCTGGCGGCGCGCTCGCAGTACATGGAGTTCGGCGAGGGCTTCTACCGGCTGGACAGCGGCACCTCGATGGCGGCGCCGCACGTCGCCGGGGCCGCCGCCCTGCTGGCGCAGAAGCACCCGACCTGGAGCGCCCGGCAGATCAAGGACGCCCTGATGGGCACCAGCGTGCCCACGCCCGACTACAGCGCCTACCGGGCCGGTAGCGGACGGTTGAACGTGGCCGCCGCCTACCACCAGGACCAGATCATCGCGACCGGCTCGGTCGACGCCGGTCTCGTCCCGTCGTCGCCCGGCGCGCAACCGCAACGGATCACCCGGAAGATCACCTACACCAACACGACCGACAGCGCGGTCACGTTGGCGCTCTCCGTCGACGGCGCCGATGCCCCCGCCACGACCTTCACGGCGGGTGCCGCCCAGGTGACGGTGCCGGCGCGGGGCAGCTCGACGGTCGACGTCGTGGTCGACCCGAAGGGGCTCGCACCGGGCCGCTACTCGGCCCGGATCACCGCCCGGCACGCGGGCGGCGTCGTACACACGGCCGTCGGGGTCAGCGTGGACTCCAAGAGGTACGACCTCACGATCAACCTGAAGGACCGCACCGGTCGGCCGGCGAGCGGCGAGGTCGAGGTCGTCAGCGCCGACGGCGTCTCCACCTTCATGTGGGTACGGGACGGAAAACTCGTGAGCCGCTGGGCCCCCGGCACCTACGCCCTGATCGGTGCCATCGACGTGCAGGGTCAGCACGGCGAGGCGTCGCTCGGACTCGCGATGCTGACCGCGCCCGAAGTCGAGCTGACGGCCGACCGGGTCGTCGACCTCGACGCCTCGAAGGCCCGCCAGGTGAAGGTGGCGACACCGCAGCCGACCAGCATCACCGACAGCCGGATCGACATCTTCCGCTCGTTCACCTCCCGCGAGCCGACGCCGAGCGACTTCGGTGCCCTGCGCGAGGTGTTCTTCCCCGGGGCCACCTACGACAGCCTGTGGGCGCTCCCGACCAGGGCCCCGGTACGACAGGGCAGCTTCGTCTTCACCACCCGGATCCGGGCCCAGCAGACGCCGCTGGAGATCACCCACAACGGCCGGCCCATCGGTGACCCGCTCACGCAGCCCGGTTCCCGCCCGCTGGCCGACGGCACCTCGCGCCTGGACGCCGTCTTCGCCGGCACCGGCGCGGCGGCGGACTACGCCCGCGTGTCGGCCCGTGGCAAGGCGGTCGTCGTCCGCCGCGACGATTCCGTACCCCCGTCGGAGCGTGTGCGGGCGGCGACCGCCGCCGGCGCGAAGCTGCTCCTGGTCGTCAACGACGGCAAGGGCCGGGCCAGCGAGTGGTACGGGAACTCCGACGGGAGGACGCCCGGGTCGCTGCCGGTCGCGTCGCTGGTCGGCGGCGAGGGCGAGAAGCTGATCGCCTCGATCACCGCCGCCGGCCGCAAGGGGGTACGGCTGACCGCCACCGCGCACCCCTCGCCGAGGTACCTCTACGACCTGGTCGACTACCACCCGGGCGGCGTACCCGACGACCCGTCGCCCCGGACGGACCCGAAGCACCTCGCCCGGATCGACCTCGTGTTCGCCCCACCGACCGGCAAGCCGGCCGCCGAGTCGCGGACCGACTTCCCGCCGTACTCGTACGTGGCCGCCCCGGCCTTCCCGATGCGGTCGGTGGCCCCCGGGCCGCGTACCGACTGGGTGTCCGCCGGTGACGGCGTCCGCTGGAAGCAGACCGCCGACGTGGTCGGGTGGGGGCGCTCGTACACGGAGGAGATCGCCTACCGGCCGGGCAGCGTCCAGCAGGACCGGTGGTTCGGGCCCGTCACCCGACCGCGCCTGCTGATGTACGACATCCCGTTCCGTGGTGAGTTCGGGATGAGCGCCTACATCCAGGGGTTCGGCGACGGTGGGTCCGTGCACAGTGGCAGCGGCAGCGGTGAGATGCGGCAGCGGATCTCGCTCTACCAGGGCGACAGGAGACTGACGCAGATGGAGAACGCCGCCGAGCTGTTCGTCGGCGACCTTCCCACGGAGACGGTGCCGTACCGGCTGCTCGTCGAGACGGAGAGCATTCCCGAGTACACCCCGTACTCGTCGAGCACGCGCACCGACTGGACCTTCTTCTCCGGCGCTGTCGCCGGTACGGACATCCAGGCGATGCCGCTGGTCCAGTTGGACTACGGCACCGAGGTGGACCTCGCCGGTCGCGCGCCGCGCCGGAACGACCTCACCATCACCCCGGTGGTGATGGGCAGCACGGCCGCGAAGGACGGGGTCTCCTCGCTCGACCTCGAGGTGTCGTACGACGACGGGCGCACCTGGCAACGGCAGAGCCTCAAGGAGCGCAAGGGTGCCTGGACGGCGGCCCTGAACGCGCCGGGCCGGGCCGAGTACGTGTCGATCCGGGTCACCGCCAAGCAGCGCAACGGCGGTGGCGTCACCCAGACCGTCATGCGGGCCTACGGCCTGCGGTGACCTGCGGGCGGGGGCCGGTTCGCGCCGGCCCCCGCCCACGGCGGCGGCGACGTCGACCGGGAACGACAGAACCCGGCCCCCATCAGGGGACCGGGTTCTGTCGTACGTGGTAGCGGGGACAGGATTTGAACCTGCGACCTCTGGGTTATGAGCCCAGCGAGCTACCGAGCTGCTCCACCCCGCGTCGGCTGTTAAAGCTTAACCCACCCGTCCCGGCGATGATCAGCCGGGGTCACCGCCGGGCAACCGCACGGGCGGGCACGACAATGACGAAAGCCCGCCTCCGGAAGATCGGAGACGGGCTTTCACTCTCGTAGCGGGGACAGGATTTGAACCTGCGACCTCTGGGTTATGAGCCCAGCGAGCTACCGAGCTGCTCCACCCCGCGTCGGCTCGATAACCGTAGCGCACCGACCCGGGACACCGCAAAGCGACTCCGATACCGCCGTCAGCCCAGCCAGTTCTCGATCGCCGCCACCGCCCGCCGGCTGTCGGCGTCGACCTGCGCACGCTCGGCGGCGGTGTACTCCCACCCCTGCTCCCAGAGCACCGTCACCACGTCGTCGATCCGGACCGCCCGGACCAGCCGCACCTCGTCCGCGCCCGGGTCGCCCATGCCCGGCGGGTACGGGGCCCGCAACTCGAACAACACCGACTCGTCGCCGTACGTCCCGGAGTCCAGCAGTCGCTGCCGCCACACCCTGGTGTCGTCCGACAACGTCTGCTCAGGGCACGCCCGGACGGCCTGCCGCAGCTCCCGCAGCGCGTCGTCGGCGCGGCCGGGACGGTAGATGGTGATGCTGTACCGGTAACTGCCGTCCGGCACGCTCCCGGCCCGGGTCTCCGGCCGCTTGTAGGCGATCGACCGGGCGCGGCGCTGCACCACCGCCGACTCGCTGGCGTACCGGGCGTCGCACAGCTCCGGGAGGACCGGCCCGGCAGCGGTCGATTCCAGACCGGTCCGGTTGGCGGCCGCCAGCACGAAGAAGGCCCGGTCCGGGATCGAGGTGGGCGGGTGGGCGGTCGTCTGACCGGTGGGCGCGACCGGCCGCGTACCCCCTGCCGTGGTGCGGGACGACGACTGGGTCGCGGACGGCGTGGGCGGCGTGGACGCCGACGGGGTGGGCGTGGGGTTGACCTGCGGCGACGGCGGGGCCGGCGTGTCGGCCGGTGGGGGCAGCGGCGCGGACCGGTCCACCGGAAACGCCAGGCGTCCGCCGACGGCGACCCCACCGAGCAGCAGCGCCACCGCCAGCGCGCTGCCGGCCGCTCGGACGTGGGCCCGCCGGTCGGCGTGCCGCCGGACCACCTCGGGATCCGCCACCGTCACGTCCTCGGCGGCGACGGTGAGCGACCGGTACAGGTCGGAGAGTTCAGTGGACATCGTTCGCCTCCAGTTCGTCGATGTGGACGTCGGGCAGCAGTACGGCCAGCCGGCACCGGCCGCGGGACAACCAGGACTTGACGGTGCCGACCGGCACGTCAGCCTCCCGGGCGATCTCCTCGACCGACATGTCGAAGAGGTAGTGCAGGGCCAGCGCCTGTCGCTGCGCGGCCGGCAGTTGGCGCAGCGCGCCCACCAGCAGCACCCCGTCCTCACCCGGTGGGGGCGCGCTCGGCGGCGGACCGCTGCGGCTCAGCAGCATCCGCCGGCGGCGCAGGTGCCGCCAACGGTCGTTCGCCAACCGGGACACCACCAACCGCAGCCACGCCTCGGGCGCCGGGTGCTCGGCCAGCCGCCCCCACTGCCGCCAGGCCCGCGCGAACGCCTCCTGCACGACGTCCTGCGCCTCGGTGTGGTCCCCGGTCACCGCGTAGCCGTACCGGATCATCCGCCGGACGGTCCCCCGGTAGAAATCGTCGAAGCTCTGTGCGTCCCTCACGACTGCCCCCTTGTCCGCGCCCCGATGCATCACTGACGGCAGGGGGCCGGGCCGGGTTGCGGGTCAGCCGGACAAAGCGTGTCGGAGAGGCGACAGGCCGGCATACCGTACGGACGCGACGGAGCCCCCGACGTGCGGACCCGGCGGGGTCCGACGTCGAGGGCTCCGGTTGCTCCTCGGGCGGCTGGTCAGCCGCCCGTTCCGCCACTCGGGGTGGCGGACGGTCCGGGCGGCGCGCCGCCGCCCGGGTTGGCCGCCTGCTGCGCCTGCTGGAACGCGGTCAGCGCCTCGTCCAACGCCTTCAGCGCACGGCCGTACCGCTCGAAGTCCCCGGAGGTCTGCGCGGCGCGGACCTCGGTGATGGCGGACTGCACCCGGTCCGCGGCGGCGGCCAGGTCGCCGGCCGGCGGGGTCGTGTTGCCCGGCGTCGGGGTCGTACCGCCCGGCGTCGGCGTCGCGCTCGGCGACGGGCTGGTCGGGTTGCCACCCGTGGTGGGCGGTGGCGACGTGCCCTGCCCGGCCTTCTTGCCCTGCTCGACCAACTGCTTGATGCCGTCGTTGATGTTGTCGGCGAGCGCCACGAACGAGCCGCCGTCACCGTAGGAGAGCAGCACCTTCTGCAACAGCGGGTACGCGTCCTGCTGGTTGCTCTTCACGTAGACCGGCTCGACGTAGAGCATGCCGTCGGCGAAGGGCAGCGACAGCAGGTTGCCGTACTGCACCTGCGCCTGGTTGCTGGAGAGCAGGTTGAGCTGCTGGCGGATGTTCGCGTTGTTGGTCATCTGCTGATGCACCTGCACCGGACCGGAGATCCGGGTCTGGTCCGGCAACTCCAGCACCTCGAGTCGGGGTTTCCCGTCGACGTACGACCCGGAGATCAGCGCCGCCAGGTTCTGCCGGCCGTTCGGGGTGACCGCCGAGGTGAGCTGGAACCGCGGGCTGTCCTGCCCCGGGAACTGGGTGAACAGGTAGTACGGCGGCTGCTTCTGGCCGCTGTCCGGCGCGTCCGGCACGTTCGGCACCTGCCAGAAGTCCTGCGCGGAGTAGAAGTCACCCGGGTTGGTCACGTGGAACTTGGTGAGCAGGTTGCGCTGCACCTTGAACATGTCCGCCGGATAGCGGAAGTGCTCGTTCAACTCGACCGGGATGTCCGCCTTCGGCTTGATCAGGTCACCGCCGAACGCCTTGTTCCACGCCTTGAGCACCGGGTCGGTGTCGTCGTACTCGTAGAGCGTCACGGTGCCGTCGTACGCGTCCACGGTCGCCTTCACCGAGTTGCGCATGTAGTTGACGTTCTCCCGGGCCAACTGGAAGGTGCCCCGGTTGGTCAACTCGTCGGTCGTCTCGACCTGGAGGTTGACCCGCTCGGCGTACGGGTAGGTGGCGGCCGTCGTGTAACCGTCGACGATCCACTGCACCCGACCGTCGACCACCGCCGGGTACGGGTCCCCGTCCAGGGTGAGGAAGGGCGCGACCTTCTCGACCCGGTCCCGCGGGTTGCGCACGTACAGCAGCTTGGAGTCCTTGTTGACCGCCTCGGAGAGCAGGAAGTTCGACTCCTGCTCCTTGATGGCGTAGAGCAGCCGCCGGGTGAAGGAGCCGATCTTGACGCCACCCTCGCCGGTGTAGGTGTAGGACTCGCCGCCACCCTCGCCGACCGGCCGGTCGAACTCGGCCTTCTTGTTGGGGTCGGACTGCCCGACGATCGCGTAGTCGTCGGCGGCCATCCGCTCGCCGTAGTAGATGCGCGGCTGCTTGGCCGGGATCTGCTCGGTCTGCGAGGAGCACGCCTCCTGGGTCCGTTCGCCGAGGAAGCCGGAGACGAAGAAGGGCTGCCCGCCGCACACCACCTGGTTCGCCGGGGCGGCCACCAGGCCGTACCCGTGGGTGTAGACGGTGTGCCGGTTGATCCAGGTGTTCTGCTGGTCGGTCAGCTCGCCGTAGTTGATCTCGCGGACGCCGACGACGTAGTCGGACGTCTTGCCGTTCACCCCGTACCGGTCGATGTCCAGCTTCGGGCCGAAGTCGTAGAAGCCGCGGACCTGCTGGAGCTGGGTGTACGTCTCGCTGACCAACTGCGGGTCGAGCAGCCGCACGTTGGACACCACGGACGTGTCGGTGGCCAGGTTCTCCGGTGGGGTGAGGTTGTTCGCCGCGTACGGGGTGGTCTCGGTGCCGCCCAGTCCGAACGCGGCCCGCGTCGCGTCGATGCTGCGCTGGATGTACGGCGCCTCCTTGTCCTTGGCGCTCGGCTTCACCTCGAAGGTCTGCACCGCCCAGGGGTAGATGCCGCCGATCGCCACCGCGGAGACGCCCAGCAGGGCCAGCGAGATGCCCGGCCACACCAGGTTCCGCATCCAGGCGTTGGAGAACACGATGATCGCGATGGCCACCACGACCGAGATGTACGCCAGGATCTCCTTCGCCGGCAGCAGCGCGTTGACGTCCGCGTAGCCGGCGCCGTACAGCTTGGCGCCCTCGTTGTACTCGAGCAGCATCGCCCGCCGGTCCAGCACGTACGCGAGGGCCTTGAGCAGGACGAACACCGCGACGAGGCTGCTCAGGTGCGCGCGTGCCGCGTTGCTCATCCGGTCTCCGACGCCCTGAAGGCGGACCCCACCGAAGAGGTAGTGCACCGCCAGCGCGCCGATCAGCGCCAGCACCACGGCGGTGAAGCCGACACCGAGCAGGTAGCGCCAGAACGGGAGCTGGAAGACGTAGAAGCCGATGTCCACCCCGAACTCGGGGTCCTTGACGCCGAAGTCACCACCGTTGCGGAACAGCAGCCACTGGTTCCACCGGCTCTGCGCGGACAGGCCGGCGAAGAGCCCGATCACGGCGGCGGTCAGCGCGATCCAGGTGCCGAGGCGCGGGCTGAGCGCCATCCGGTAGCGCTCCAGCGTGGCCTGCTCCACCGAGTGCGGTCGCAACCGCGGCCGCAGCCGGTACGCCAACCACAGGTTGCCGCCGACGACCACCGCCATGCCGAGGCCGATGACGAGGAAGAGCAGCAGCCGGGTGACGAGCACCCCGGTGAAGACCTCGGTGTAGCGCACCTCGTCGAACCAGAGCCAGTCGGTCCAGGCCTGGACACCCCAGCCGAGCAGGGTGAAGAGCACGAACACCCCGACCAGGACGGCGATGGTGACCCGGCCCCGCCGGCTCATCCTCGGCAGGGGGCTGCTGCTACGCATGACCACTGTTGGCTCCGCACGCTCGATGTGATCGGCTCCGATCAGGGACCCAGAGTACGGGGTGTTCCTGAGCGTGTCGGGGCACGGTCACACGGGTCAGCAGCGGGTCGGCTGACCACCGGCGCGCAGCGTCTCCAGCGCGGTCAGCGCCTCGTCCAGCGAGCCCACCTTCAGCAACGGCAGGTCGGGCTGCGGGTTACGGACCGCCTCGGCGCAGTTGTCGGCCGGTACCAGGAAGACCTTGGCGCCCGCCCGCTTCGCGCCGACCAGTTTCTGGGCGATCCCGCCGATCGGGCCGACGGTGCCCTCGTCGTCGATGGTGCCGGTGCCCGCGATGACCTTTCCACCGGTGAGGTCGGCCGGGGTCAGCTTGTCCACGATCCCCAGCGCGAACATCAGACCGGCGCTCGGCCCGCCGATGTCCTCCAGGTCGATGCCGAGCGTGAACGGGTGCGGCTGCTGCTGGTCGATCTCGACCCCGATCCGGGGCCGGCCGTCCTGCTCCCGGCTGGTCACCGTCGCGGTGGCCGGCGTGCCGTCGCGGGTGTAACCGATGGTCAACGCGGTGCCCGCCGGCTTGGCGCGGATCAGCTCGGTGACCTTGGCGGCCACCGGCACCGGCTTACCGTCGACCGAGGTCACCACGTCACCGACCTTGAGCACCCCGGCGGACGGGCCGTCCGCCGCCACCGTCTTGATCACCACCTGCACCGGGAAGCCCAGTTCCCGCAGCGCGGCGGTCTCGGCGCTGGTCTGCGACACCTTGAAATCCTCGGCGTTGCGCTGCTCGACCTGCTCGGTGGACTCCCCCGGCGGGTAGACCAGCTCGCGCGGCACCACCGCCTCGTCGTCGGAGAACCAGCCGGCGATCGCCGAGCGCAGCCGCACCGTCGGCTGCACCCCGACCGTGGTCAGCCGGAGCTGGCCCGCCGAGGTGGAGGTCTCCCGACCGGTGACCTGGATGACCTCCTTGCCGTCGGCCGTGCCGAGGGTGTTGACGGTCGGGCCCGGGCCGAGCACCACGTACGGGATCGGCACCCGGAGCACCCCGATGCTCAGCAGGGCGGTGAACAGGGCACCGAGCAGCACCGTCAGGCCACGACGTCTCATGCGCCAGAGCGTACCGATCGCCGGCCGCCGGTCCGACGGATGCGCCACGCGACTTCGCCCTCAGCGCAACGCCAGCGGCGACTACCTGGGGCGCGGCCCGCGTACCGTAGACGTCGTGCCTGATATTCCGTTCGGTTTCGCGCTCCCGGGTGGGCAACCACCAGACCCCAACGATCCCGCGCAGATGCAGCAGTTCATGTCGCAGTTGCAACACCTGCTCTCGGCGCCGGGCAGCGGGCCGGTCAACTGGGACCTGGCCCGGCAGGTAGCGGCCAGCCAGCTCGCCGCCGCCGGCGACCCGGCCGTGTCGCCGTACGAGCGCAACGCGGTCGAGGAGGCGTTGCGCCTGGCCGACCTGTGGCTGGAGCCCGCCACGGCGTGGCCGTCCGGCATCCAGTCCCCGGTCGCCTGGAACCGCAACGAGTGGATCTTCAAGACGCTCGACGTGTGGCGCAAGCTCTGCGACCCGGTCGCCAGCCGGATGGTCGGCGCGATGGGCGACCTGGTGCCCCCGGAGGCGCGCGCCCAGCTCGGCCCGATGCAGTCGATGGTCGCCACCCTCGGCGGCGCGCTCTTCGGCGGCCAGCTCGGCCAGGCCCTCGGCTCGCTCGCCGCGGAGGTGCTCTCCGCCGGCGACATCGGTCTCCCGCTCGGCCCGGCCGGCACGGCCGCGCTGATCCCCGCCAACATCCGCGCGTACGGCGAGGGCCTGGAACTTCCCGAGGACGAGGTACGCCTCTACGTCGCGCTGCGTGAGGCCGCCCACCAGCGGCTGTTCCAGCACGTCCCGTGGCTGCGCGGGCACGTGCTCAGCGCGGTCGAGATGTACGCCTCGGGCATCCGGGTCAACCGGGAGGCGATCGAGGAGGCGATGGGCCGGGTCGACCCGACCGACCCGGAGTCGATGCAGGCGATCGCCCTGGAAGGCATCTTCACCCCCGAGGACAGCCCGGCGCAGAAGGCCTCGCTGGCCCGCCTGGAGACCGCGTTGGCCCTGGTCGAGGGCTGGGTGTGCCACGTGGTGGACAGCGCCGCCAGCGACCGGCTGCCGAACGTCGTACGGCTGGGCGAGGCGTTCCGTCGCCGCCGCGCCGCCGGCGGCCCGGCCGAGCAGACCTTCGCCGCCCTCGTCGGCCTGGAACTGCGTCCGCGCCGGCTGCGCGAGGCGGCGGCGCTGTGGGCGGCGCTCACCCAGCACCGGGGCATCGAGGGCCGGGACGCCGTCTGGGGTCACCCGGACCTGCTCCCGTCGGACGACGACTTCGCCGACCCGGTCGCGTTCGCGATGAACGACATGGACCTGAGCGAGCTGGACAGCTTCGACTTCACCGCCCCGGGCGGCGCGCACGAGAAGGCGCCGGGCGAGTCCGACGACGACACCGGCACCGAGGGGAACACCGGTACGGACGGCGACGCCAAGAGCTGACCTGGACGGGTGCGGGCGCTGCGCGCCCGCTGGCGCTGTCCGCCGCGCGGTGATCGCCTCGCGGTGATCGCCTCGCGGTGATCGCCTCGCGGTGATCGCCTCGCGGTGATCGCCTCGCGGTGATCGCCTCGCGGTGATCGACTCGGTTTCCCGGGAATCGTGGTGTCCGCGCCACGCGGACGACCCGCTTTCCCGGAACCCGAGTCGATCATGCCGCCCAGGCTCGCTGGTCGGCTGGGCGGCGGGCGCTGATCAGGCCGCGACTCGCCGGGCGGCGGGCGGCCGGGCGCGGTTGTCGATCAGTCGGGGCGGCGGGCGCTGATCAGGCTAAGACCCGCCGGGCAGCGGTCGGGCGACGGCCGGCCAGGCGGGCGGCGGTCGGTCCCCGGGCGGGGGTCGGTCTACCGGGCGGCGGCTGGGCTGGCGCGGTCGGCGATCAGGCGGGACGGCCCGAGCCCGACAGCAGCGAGCGGGTCGCCTCCCAGCCCTCGAAGGCCGGGTCCAGCGCCGCCAGATCGGCCGGGCCGCGCTGGCGGCGCCAGCCGGCCGTGACGGCGACGTCGCCCGGCTGAGGGGCGCCGACCCGGGCGTCGGCCGGCATCGCCGTGTCAAAGTCGAGCGGTGGCAACCACTGCGGCACGGGCAGCCGTACGGCCACGCCGAGCAGACCCGGGCCACCGCCCTCGGCCGGCGCGACGGCGACCGGCCGGGTGGTGAGCGGGCGCAGCAGTTTGCCGACGCTCAGCGCCGGCAGGTCCGGTACGTCACCGGCGAGCACCGCCGCCTGGTCGTAGCCGTCCACCGTCGCGAACACCGCGTTCGGTGTCGGCTCGGGCACCTCGTGAACGGCGGTACCGGGCCAGACCAGCGCGTCCGCCAACGCCCGGTCGGCCGGGGTCACCGCGACCGCGACGTCCACCTCGTTGAGGGTCGCGACCAGGTCGATGACGTCCTCGGCGAGCGCCGCCCGCCACTGTTCCCGGTCGACGCCGGGCGGCGACCAGCGCACCGACCCGAGCATGACCACCACCACCCGCCGCGCCATGCCCCGACCCTAGCGCCCCGGCCCGCTGCCTCACCCACCCCGCCGAAACCCCCCGCGCCCGAACCGCCGAGCGCGCCAGCCCATACGAGCCGGTCAGCCGGCGGGCCAGCCACCCGACGGGCCAGCCGGCACGGGGGCCAGCCACCCGGCGGGCCAATCGGCCGGCGGGCCGGTGATCGACTCCACATCGGCGATGTCGGGGCATCCCCACTGCCAGGACACCGCAACATCGCCGACCTGGAGTCGATCAAAGCCGGACGAGGCCCCGCTGGGCCAGCAGACCGGACGCAGCAACGCCGCCGGCTGGAGTGCGGCAGGAAAGGTCAGGTGGGTACGGGCGCGCAGGAGGCGGCGGCGACGCCCTCCAGGTAGCCGCGAGCACGCTCCGACTTGGGGTACCGGCCGACGAGCGCCCAGAAGCGGGCGTTGTGGCTGGGCACGATGAGGTGGGTCAACTCGTGCAGCAGCACGTAGTCGATCACCCAGTCGGGCATGTCCTGGACCCGGTGTGAGATGCGGATGCTGCGGTCGGCAGGGGTGCACGAGCCCCAGCGGCCGTTCTGGTTGGTGACCCAGCGGACACTGGCCGGGACGGCCTTCTCGCCGTACCCGCCGAGGTACAGGTCGATCAGCCGGTTGGCCCGGGCGACGAGTTCGTCGTCGGAGCGGGCCAGTCGGCCCTCGCGGGCGGCGAGCCGCGCCAGCATGCGGTCGACCCACTCGCTCTCCTCGGCCCGGGAGAACTGGTCCGGGATGAGGACGACCACCCGCTCACCGTCACGGTACGCAGACACCGTGCGTCGCCGACGCTGGCTGCGCCGTACCTCGACGACCGGCTTACGCGTCCCCGCCATCACTGGGCCGCGCAGCCTCGGCTACGTGTCACGAGGGAAAGCTAATGCGTACTGACCAGGGGTCCGCAAGAGTCAACCGCACGACACGCGCCCAAAAAATGGTGATTGGTCGTCCGGCGTCCCGAAAATTTCTTGACTGGATCACCGCCAAAGCGTCATCCTGCCGCCTCGTCACCCACCGTGTACGCCGACGGCGGCACCGCGCGGTCCTCCGCTCAACGGTAGGTGATCACGGCCTCGGACGCTGTCGCGGGGGCACCCGCAGGGGTGGCTGTCAGGGTTTGGTCGGCGTGTCCCCGCCAAACTGACTTATCCGACCTAATTCGCCGTGCACACTCTCGACGTCGACTTGCTCACAGTGTCGATGCACAGCTGACATGGAACTGCCCAGACCTGGGTAGGGTCCGCGGACCAGCGGTCACGAAGGTGGCCGTGGAGTAAGACCCAGCGCCGGCGCCCCGTGTGGCCCGCCGCCGGGCATTCCGCCGGGACCGTATTGACCGGCGGACGAGACGAGGAGGGCACCGTGGCCGACCAGGCCCAGACCTACAACGGTTACTGCGTGAAGTGCAAGGAGAAGCGGGACTTCGAGGGGCACGTGGAGGTCTCGAAGACCGGCATGAACATGGCCAAGGGTAAGTGTCCGGTATGCGGCACAACAGTGAACCGGATTCTCGGTAAGGCGAAGGTCTGACCCGTACGGATCTGCGGGGGCGGGACGGCCGGGTGGCCGTCCCGCCCCCGTTGCCGTCCCGGACACAGGAGGCCGCCGGAGACCGCAGGCCACGACTGTCGGGTGGCCGACAGCACGCGTAGTGGCCTGTGGATAACCCGGCAGATCCTGTGGACAAGGCTGGATACGGCTTCGGCCGCCTGTGGACAACGATCGACCCAGCGCAGGGAAGCGGTCACGATTCGTCACCATGAGCCGTACGCCGCTGCCCCGCCCCACGCTGCTCCCCGGTCTCAGCCGGCTCTGGCGGGATCGGCACACCCTGCAGATCGGCCTGGGTCCCGGGCCTGCCGTGCTGGTGGAGCTGACCAACCCGCGCACCGCTCACCTGCTCGACCTGCTCGACGGCACCCGCAGCGAGCGGGACGTACTGGTCGCGGCCGGCGCCGCCCAGGTCGCCGCCGACGACGCCCGTACGCTGCTGGACGCGCTGCGCGCGGCGGGCCTGTTGGTGCCGGCGCACACCCTGCTCCCCCGCGACCTGGCCGGGCCGGTCCGGGCCCGGCTCGCCGCCGAGGCCGGAGCGTTGGCCCTGGTGGCAGCCCGGTTACCCGGCACCCCGGCGCAGGTCCTGCGGCGGCGGCGGGCGGCCCGGGTGCTGCTCACCGGCGGTGGTGCCCTCGGCGGGCCGCTGGCGCTGGCGCTCGCCCAGGCCGGCGTCGGCCAGGTGATACCGCACCTCGACGGCCCGGTACGGGCGATCGACCTGATCGGTACCGGCATCCCCGCCACCGAGTTGGGCCGGCCGCTGGCTCCGGCGATCCGGGCGGCGGTCGACCGGGTCGCGCCCGGCACCAACACCCACCCGGTGCGGGCCGCCCGCCTGGATCTGGTGATCCAGTTCGGCGCGGACCGGCCACCCGCGCTGCTCGCCGCCGGTCTCGCCCAGCGCCGGCAACCGCACCTGATGGTGACCGTCCGCGAGGGCGTACCGGTGATCGGGCCGCTGGTCCGCCCGCCCGCCGGCCCGTGCCTACGCTGCGTCGAGCTGCACCGCGCCGACCGGGACCCGGCCTGGCCTGGGCTCGCCGCTCAACTGGCGGCGGCGCGGCCGGTGACCGCCGGCGCGACCGGCACGTTGTTCGCGGCGATCGGGTACGCGGTGACGGAGGCTCTGGCGCACCTCGACGGGGGCCAACCCGAGACGTTGGGAGGCGCGATGGAGATCTCCGGCGCGGGTCGGTTCCGTCGCCGGTGTTGGCCGCCGCACCCGGCGTGCGCGTGTTCGGGGAGCCGGGCGTACGCACCAGCCCGGCCGCACGGCAGCAGCAGGGCCCTCCGGTCGGTAACAATGGCGAAGTGACCGACATCCCGCGCCGGGCCGTGTCCCGGACCGCCAAGCTCGCCGCTCTGCCGCTCGGCTTCGCCGGTCGGACCGTCCTCGGCATGGGTAAGCGTGTCACCGGGCTCGCCTCCGACGTCATCTCGGCGGAGATCCAGCAGCGCACCGCCGAGCAGTTGTTCAGCGTGTTGGGGCAGCTCAAGGGCGGGGCGATGAAGTTCGGCCAGGCGTTGTCGGTCTTCGAGGCGGCGCTGCCGGAGGAGATCGCCGCGCCTTACCGGCAGGCGCTGACCAAGCTCCAGGAGGCCGCGCCGCCGCTGCCGGCGGCGAGCGTGCACAAGGTGCTGGCCGAGCAGCTCGGGCCGGACTGGCGCGACCGGTTCGTCGAGTTCAACGACACCCCGGCCGCCGCCGCGAGCATCGGGCAGGTGCACCGGGCCCGGTGGCGGGAGCCGGGGTACGGCCCGTCCGGCGAGCCGAACAGCCGCGACGTGGCGGTCAAGATCCAGTACCCGGGGGCCGGTGACGCGCTTCTGGCCGACCTCAAGCAGCTCTCCCGCCTCGGCGGGATGTTCCGGGCCATCCAACCGGGCCTCGACGTCAAGCCGCTCCTGGTCGAGCTGCGGGAGCGGATCACCGAGGAGCTGGACTACGAGCTGGAGGCCGAGTCGCAGCGCACCTTCGCCGCCGCGTACGCCGACGACGACGAGATCTACATCCCGGAGGTCGTCTCCGCGTCGCCCCGGGTGCTGGTCACCGAGTGGGTGACGGGCACACCGCTGGCCGACATCATCCGCGACGGCAGCGAGGAGCAGCGGGACGAGGCCGGTCGGCTGATGGCCACGCTGCACCTGTCCGCGCCCCAGCGGGCGGGCCTGCTGCACGCCGACCCGCACCCCGGCAACTTCCGGCTCCTGCCCGACGGCCGGCTCGGCGTGATCGACTTCGGTGCGGTGGCCCGGATGCCGGAGGGCACCCCGGAGCCGATCGGCCTCATCGCCGGTCGGGCGTTGCGCGGAGACGCGGACGGCGTGGTGGCGGGGCTGCGGGACGAGGGGTTCATCGGCGCGACCGACGAGATCGACGCCGAGGGGGTCCTCGACTTCCTCCGTCCGATGCTGGAGCCCATCGCCGCCGACGGGTTCCGCTTCACCCGGGCGTGGCTACGCGCCGAGGCGGCCCGGCTGGCCAGCCCCCGGTCCCCCACGTACCAGTTGAGCCGGCAGCTCAACCTGCCGCCGTCGTACCTGCTCATCCACCGGGTGACGCTCGGGTCGATCGGGGTGCTCTGCCAACTGGAGGCGAAGGCCCCGTACCGGAGCATCCTGGAACGCTGGCTGCCCGGCTTCGCGCCGGTCGCCTGAGGACGTGCCGAAGGGCGGGTGCCGGTCGGCACCCGCCCTTCACTGTGCGGTGGTACTAGAGAACGCCCAGGTCGCGCGCCGACTGGAGGCGGCTGTTCATGGCGACGGTACGGGCGGAACGGGTTGCCTCAGTGCTCGTGGTGGTACGACCGGCCTGAGGCCGGCGCATTCGAGCCCTCGTCAACGCTTCGTGGAGTAGTTGCATCTCGTAGGCACCACTCGGAACGTTCAACATCGTCTTCTCACTCACTGCCGGTGTGACACCGGCGTCGTTGGAACGGGTCGGGAACATGTCAGGCTGCCAGCCGGACCGCGTTTCGCACCTCGGACAGCCCACTGGCCGCCAGGCGCGCCTCGGCCTCGACCCGGAGCGCGGCGTCACGAGCGACGTCCTCCTTGCGCGGGCGACCACGGGGCCGCTTGCGCGGGACGACCGCGCCACGCTCGAAGATCTCGCCGCCCCAGACACCCCACGGCTCCGCTCGCTCCACCGCACCGGCCAGGCACTCGACGCGCAGCGGGCAGTCCCCGCAGAGCGACTTGGCCAGCTCGAGCTCGGCAGGCGAGTCGGAGAACCACAGGTCGGGGTCGAACTTCCGGCAGGGCAGGTTCGCCTCCAACTCGACGCTCACGTCGAGGGGGGCCAACGCCAGACTCATCTCCCGGTCACCTCTCTCTCACTTCGATCTCGTGGATCGCATTCCGACGTACTTACGGCGGGCAAAAAACTGAGGCCGCGGATCCCGGTAGCGGGTTCCGCGGCCTCGAGGTGAGCCGGTGTCTGAGATTCAGACCGGTCTACCTCGAGGTGGAACGCCGCGGACATCCGTGCGCTTCTTGGTGCCATCGATATCCATGCCCGTGAAGCCACTGGTCCCCTCGACTCCGGCATTCGGCGCAACGGTCAGGTTCAGCTCGGCCTGAACCTGGTGCACCTGCGGAACCGACGGTCGTGGGGCCACGAGGGCCACCCGGACAGCCGACAGCGGAGCGAGGACAGACGGCATCGCCGTCAGACGCTCATAGGTGAAGATCTTCACGGTGGCCACCTCCCTCACGTTCCTCGGATCGACTGGACCAACCCCCGTGAGCAGCCGGAATGGCGCCGCTCGCGTGGTGTGTCCTGAGGCTATTCCTCGCCTGGGCGCGAGGGCAAACGAATTTACGACGAGATTTCGAAAGTTTTCTCCGGGCAGACGTCGTCCACCCCCGCGCCCGCCACGAGCGCCAGTACCGACTCGCCGTAGAGGCCCAGTTTGCGAGGGCCGATGCCGGCGATCGCGATCAACTCCTCCGACCGGCCGGGCCGCCGCTCGGCCAACGCGGTCAACGTGGCGTCGGTGAACACCACGTACGCCGGGACCTTCTGCGCGCCGGCCACCCGCTGTCGCCACTCGCGGAGCCGTTCGTGCAGCTCGTCGTCGATGTCGGACGGGCAGGTGGGGCAGCGGCCCAGCTTGCGGTCCGGGCCGGCGAGCAGGGTGGCGCCGCAGATCCGGCAGGACACGATCTGCGTCCGACGCCGCTCGGGTCGCCGGGGTCCACCCGGGGAGACGCCGGCCCGCTCGGTGCCGCCGGAGCGGTCCAGCTGGGGCAGGAACCGCGACGGCCGCCGGGCCCGACCGCCCGGCGAGCGCGCGGCGGCGTACGACAGCCAGAGCCACTGCCGGGCCCGGGTGATCCCGACGTACAGCAGCCGACGCTCCTCCTCCACCTGCTCGACGGTCTTGGCGTACGTGGTGGGCAGGGTCCCCTCGGCGAGGCCGACCAGGAAGACGGCGTCCCACTCCAGCCCCTTGGCCGAGTGCAGGGACGCCAGCGTGACCCCGTCCACCGTCGGCACGTGCTGCTGGGCGGCCCGACGGGCCAACTCCTCGGTGAAGTCGGTGAGGGTGACCGGGCGCTCCACCGACGCGGCCTCGCCGATCGGCACCAGCTCGGGAGTGGCCGCGTACTCCTCGGCGAGCTGGACCAGCGCGGCCAGGGCCTCCCAGCGCTCGCGGGCGGCCCCGCCGGCCGGGGGCGCGTCCGGCGCCCAGCCGACGGCGGTGAGCGCCTCGACGACGGCGGCCGGCAGCGGCGTCTCCCCGGGGATGGACCGGGTGGCGGAGCGCAGGGCGACCATGGCCTGCCGGACCTCGGCGCGCTCGAAGAAGCGCTCGGCGCCCTGCACCACGTACGGCACGGCGGCCTCGGTCAGCGCCTTCTCGTACGCCTCGGACTGCGCGTTGGTCCGGAACAGGACGGCGATCTCCTTCGCCGGGGTGCCGGCGTCGATCAGCGACCGGCAACGCGCGGCCACCGCGTTCGCCTCGGCGGGCTCGTCGGTGAAGATCCGCAGGTCGGGTTCCGGGCCCGGGGGCCGCTGCCCGGTCAACTCCAGTCGCAGCCGGGCCTCGGTGCCGCGCGCCTGGGAGATCACCGCGTTGGCGAGCCCGACGACCTGTGGCGTGGAGCGGTAGTCCCGGACCAGTCGCACGACCGTGGCGTCGCGGTGCCGGCGCGGGAAGTCGACCAGGTACGCCGAGGTCGCCCCGGTGAACGAGTAGATCGTCTGGCTCGCGTCACCGACCACGGTCAGGTCGGTACGACCGCCCAGCCAGGCGTCCAGCAGCCGCTGCTGGAGCGGGTTGACGTCCTGGTACTCGTCGACCACGAAGTGCCGGTACTGGCCGCGGACCTGCTCGGCGACGTCCGGGTGCTCCTCGATGCCCCACACCGCGGCCCGCAGCATGTCCTCGAAGTCGATCACCCCGTTGGAGCGCTTGAGCTGCTCGTACGCGGTGAACACCTCGGCGACCTTCGCCGGCTCGTGGGGCGTGTCACGCAGGGCGCGGGCCGCCGCCACCACGTAGTCCCCCGGCTCGACGAGCGACGACTTGGCCCACTCGATCTCGCCGGCCAGGTCCCGCGCGGCGGCCCGGTCGGCCCGCAGACCGACCCGGGCGGCGGCGAGGGTGACCAGCCGCACCTTGCTGTCCAGCAGCTCGGGCATGGCGCGGCCGGCCAGCAGGCGGGGCGCGAAGTAGCGCACCTGACGCAGCGCGGCAGCATGGAACGTCCGTGCCTGGACGCCCTGCGCCCCGAGCAGCGTGAGACGGTGCCGCATCTCGGCCGCGGCGCGCGCGGTGAAGGTGACGGCGAGCACGTGCCGGGGGGAGATCTCACCGGAGAGCGCCCGATGGGCGATCCGGGAGGTGATCGCGCGGGTCTTGCCGGTGCCCGCCCCGGCGAGGATGCAGACCGGGCCGGCCGGTGCGGTCACCGCGGAGCGCTGCTCCGGGTCCAGCCCGGCGAGTACGCCTTCCGACGCTGAGTGAACCCCCACAACCAGGAATCATCTCAGCTCCCCCGGGCGTTGTAGCGGACAGCCTCGGCTTGATCGGCAAGCCGGCGGCCGGAGCAGTTGGAGGATCCGATCATGCTGACGATGTATTCCACTCCCTGGTGCGGCTACTGCCACCGGCTGAAGTCGCAGCTCGACCGGGAAGGCATCGGGTATGAGGTGGTCGACATCGAGCAGGACCCGAAGGCCGCGGACTTCGTGATGAGCGTCAACGGCGGCAACCAGACGGTGCCGACGCTGCGTTTCGACGACGGCAGCGCCCTGACCAACCCGTCGATCACGCAGGTCAAGCAGCACCTGGCGACGCTGGGTGCCTGACTGACCGGCCGGCGCACCTCGACGAACGGCCGCCCAGCGGGGCGGCCGTTCGTCGTGTCCGACATCCGTCAACGCCGGAACGGCCGGCGGGCGACCGCGGTCACCGAACCGTCGATACCGGCGTCGAGCGGGTGGCGTGGCCCCGGCAGGGCCGGGGGTGGAGGTGTCGCGCCGCCGGACGGGGCGCTGAGGTGCCGACCGCGCCACAGGTAGCCGCCGGCGGCCAGGGTGGCCACCCCGACCAGGACGAACAGGGCCCGGTAGTCCAGGACGCCGACCAGCAGCGCGCCCGCACCGATGGAGATTGCCTGCGGCCCGCTGACCAACGCCTGAGTGGCGGCGGCCACCCGTCCGACGAGGGCGGTCGGGGTACGCCGCTGGATCAGGGTGTGCAGACCCACCATCGTCAGCGGCAGCGAGACGCCGGCCAGCAGCACCGCCCCGAACCCGAGTGGCAGTTCGGGGTACGCGAGGGCGAGCGCGGCCGGGGAGAAGAACGCCACGCCGGCGGCGAGCGTGCCGACCTCGCCGAGTCGCCGGACCAGGGCCGGTGAGCAGAGCCCGCCGCACAACCCGCCGACGCCCTGCACCATCACCAGCACGCCCACGAACGCGGCGTCCCGGTCCAACCCCTGGTCGACGTACGCGAAGATCAACGATTCGCTGAAGCCCATCACCAGCGACCCGAGTCCGTAGCCGACCAGGGCCCGGCGCAGCGCCGGCTCACCGGTCAGGTGACGCAGGCCGGCACCCAGCTCGGCGGGCCAACGCAGCCGTACCGTGGGCGAGGGCTGGGCCGGGCTCGGCACCGCGGTCACCACCACCGCGGCGGTCACGAAGCCGACCATGCCGATGCCGGCCAGCGCCCACCCGCCGAGCGCCGCGTAGAGCGCCGCGCCGACCAGCGGGCCGACCAGCCGCAACCCCTGGCGTACGGTCTGCAGCACGCCGTTCGCGTCGGCCAGCAGTTCCACCGGCACCAGTTGCCGGAGCAGCCCGCTGAGCGCCGCGCCGAGCGTGATGGACGAGAGCCCGTACAGGCCGGCGACCAGGTAGACCAGCCAGACGTCACCCGCGTCGCGGACGGTGAACAGCGGCGCGAGCAGTACGGCGGTGACCACGTTCGCGGTCACGAAGAAGGGTCGGCGCGGGTACCGGTCGACGAACCACCCGACGAGTGGCGCCATCGTCATCGGCGCGACGACGGCGAAGATGATGCCGCCGGCGAGCCCGTTGGAGCCGGTCAGGTCCTTGACCCAGATGGCGAGCGCGAGCAGCAGAATCGACTCGGCGGTCATGCTGGCCAGCAGGCCGCCGAAGAGCAGGCGGAAGTCGGGTCGGCGCAGGACGGTGCGCATGGGGTCCCTCCGGCAAGGTGGCGTGCCCGGCTGGGCGCGGTCGACGAGGCTGGGACCGCGGGTCCGTCATCGTCCGGCGTACCCGTGGTCCATTTTTGGCAAGACACGCCCCCGCCGGAACCTCCGACACCGGTCGCGCCGTCCATACTGGCCGTGGGGGGCGAATTTCATACAGTTACCGTCGCGTCTGCGGCGGACGACGGGAAAGAGGACACTGTGCCTCCTGCCGCACCCAGCCCAATCATGCGTCGCCGACGGTTGGGCATCGAACTGCGCAGCCTGCGCGAGAGCGCGGGCCTCACCGGCGACCAGGTCATCGAACGGATCGGTTGGGCGTCCGCGTCCAAACTGTCCCGCCTCGAGAACGGCCGCAGTAGACCGGACCCGCAGGACGTGAGCGTCCTGCTGGACCTGTACGGCGCCGACGCCGCCGCGCGCGAGGAGTTGCTCGGGATCGCCGGTGAGGCCGGCGACATGCGCGGCTGGTTGAAGAACTTTCCGGTGATGACGCAGCAGCAGCGCAGCTGGGCCGAGTTGGAGGCGGGCTGCGCGGAGATCTCCGAGTACAACCCGGTGCTGGTGCCGGGCCTGCTGCAGACGGCGGGGTACGCGCGGGTCCGGCTCCAGTCGGCCCGTCGAGTGAGCGAGCGGGCCGGCGAGCAGGAGCCGGCCGACGAGTTGGAGACCGAGGTGAAGGCGCGGTTGGCCCGTCAGACGCTGCTGACGCGGGAGCCGCACGCGCCGACCTACACCGCCGTGCTGGAGGAGGCCGCCCTCGGTCGCCGGTCCGGACCGCCCGAGGTGCTGCACGAACAGTTGCACCAGCTCTGCGAGTTGGCCCTGCTGCCGAACGTGACGCTGCACGTGCTGCCCCGGGACGTTCAGGTAGGAGATTGGTACCTTCCGCCGACCGCCTTCTCCCTCTATCGGTTCGCCGATCCACTCGATCCGGAGACATTGGCCATCGAAGGGGGGTTCACCGACGTCATGTCGACCGAGTCAATCACGCTAAATCGCTATAAAGTGGTGTTCGAGTGGCTATGCACGGCGGCACTAGACGCTTCGGACACCCTCTCCTGGCTGATCGAGGCGACGGGACGGCTGACCGGGGCGGCACCCGCATCCACAGTGGCGTTCGGGCCGGCAACGGCGCCGACCCAACGCCGCCGTGATTCGGGGCGGCTGACGGACCGGTGATCCACGGGGGACCCTCCGTCGGGGCGTGCGGCACCACTCGTCCCATCGGATCGGTTCACATCAGGAGCAGAACCATGAACGACATCCACCACACGCCGTCCGTCTCCGCCAGCCTGGCGGACGCCCCGTGGCGTACCAGCACACGTAGCCAGACCTCCAACTGCGTGGAGGTCGCGCCGCTGGGCACCGGCCCGTCGGCGGTCGCGCTGCGCGACAGCAAGGACCGGGGTGGCCCGGTGCTGCTGTTCAACCGGGCCGGCTGGCTCGGCTTCATCGCTGGGGCGAAGACGGGCCAGTTCGATCTGAACTGATCCTCCACCGTGGGCGGGGCCGTCGGCACAGTGCCGGCGGCCCCGTTGTCGTGTCCGCCGACGGCCCCGCTGACCAGGCATCCGCCGATCGGACGACGCTCGGAACCAATAGGCGCGTTTCACTTGCTGGGACGGACACGCGGCGTAACATGACCCACGAGAACGTGGAACTTCCACACACCGGCTCATCCGTCGCGGTTCATCCGGAGACCCTTATGCGGTTCCTGATCGTTCGCACCGACATCCGTACCGTCGCCGACGGCGACATCGCCGCCGCCTGGGCGGACGGCCACCGCCTCCGCGACGAGACGACCACGCCCGAGCCGCGCCGGCAGACCGTGCACGCCGAAGACCGGGACGCCGCGCTGCTGCTGGCCCGGGCCCTGTCCACCGTCGGCGCGGTACGGGCCGGCAAACAACGGGTCAAGGTCCTGCCGCTCAGCGAGCCGCAGCCCGTGTTCCGGCGCAGACCCGGCCGCACCGGCACCTGACCCACCAGACGTCCGTCGTGGTCGGCTCGGCTCCCCCGCCGCGTCATACCGCTCCCACCGACCACGGCGGCCCGTGTTCCCGGCTCGTGACCGTCGCGGCAACGGCGGCCACGGGCCGGGACCGTGCTCAGCGCCCGGCGTCCACCCAACCGTCCAGCCAGCGGTGGATGAGGAACAACGCGATCGACGACGGCGGCGGCAGGATCAGCCGGGCGCCGTCCCCCACGTCCACGGCCTTCCCGGCGCAGGCGGCCCCGATCTCCTCGCGCGTGAACCACCGGGCGTACGCGATCTCCGACGGGTCGACCCGTACCGGGTCCGCGGGGTCGGCGGTGGCCAGGAAGCCCAGCATCAGCGAGCCCGGGAACGGCCAGGCCTGGCTGCCGACGTACCCGATCCGTTCGACCGCGATGCCCACCTCCTCGCGGACCTCGCGCAGCACGGCGGCCTCCGCCGACTCCCCCGGCTCGACGTAGCCGGCCAGGCAGGAGTAGCGCCGCCCGCCCGGGGTGCCCGGCCAGCCGGCGTTGTTGCCGAGCAGGCAGCGACCCTCGGCGCCGTCGACGCCGTCGTGCACCAGCACGATCATCGCCGGGTCGGTGCGCGGCCAGATCCGCCCGCCGTTGCGATCCACCCGCGACCAGCCGGCCTCGTCCATCACCGTGGGCGCGCCGGTCGCCGTGGAGTAGCCGTGCCGGGTGTGCCAGTTCAGCAACGCGAGCGCGGTGGTGAAGATGCCGGCCTCCCGGTCACCGAGCAGGTGGCCCACCTCCCGCAGGTTGACCGCCCGGGTGCCGGGCAGCGCCGGCAACGGGGCGTCGACCGCGAACACCGGCACCCCGTCCGGCTCCACACCGAGGAACATCGCCGTCGACTCCGCGCCGGCCGGCGCGTCGGCCGCGCCGAACAGCACCAGCGTCGGGGGCGACACGTCGGTACGCGCCAGCGTCCGCCCGTCGTCGGTCGAATCAAGCAGGAGCACCCGGCCGCGCAGCCACGCCTCGGTCAGCCACTGCGCGTCACCCCGGCGGTGCGCGGCCCGATCCAGCGTCGAGCGCGCCAGCGGCGGCGCGGCCTCGCCGCTCACGGCTGCACCGGCTCGGTGTGCACGGGCGTCAGAGCGGCCAGCCCCGGGGCGATCCGCTCGGCATCACCGAGTACGACGACCACCGCCCTGGCGGGCGCGAGGTAGCGGGCGGCGGCGTGGGCAACGTCGTCGACGGTCGCCTTCGCGAGCCGGGCCGCGTACTCGGCGAGGAAGTCCAGGCGCAGGCCGTTGCCGGCATACGCGCTGGTCAGCGCGGCCAGACCGGCCTGCGTGGACATACCGAGCTGGAGGGTGCCCAGCGCGTACTGGCGGGCCTGCTCCAACTCCTCGGGCTTCGGCGGCAGCGAGGCCAGCCGACCCAGCTCGTACGTGGTCTCCAGCAGCGCCGGACCGGTGACCTCGGTGGCCACCTCGGCCCCGGCGACCAGCACCGATCCGGCCACCGAGTGCTCGATCACCGAGTGCGGGCCGTACGTGTAGCCCTTGTCCTCGCGGATGTTCTCCACCCAGCGGGACGAGAAGTAGCCGCCGAAGATCAGGTTGGCCAGTTGCAGCGGGGCGTGGTCGGGGTCGGTGCGCGGCACGGCGGGCAGCGCGACACGCAGCGAGGACTGCACCGAACCGGGCCGGTCGACGAGCAGCAGCGGCCCCGGTTCCAGCGGCGGGGTGGCCGGCAGGGTGGCCGTACGCCCGGCCCCGGTCCACCCGGAGAGCGCCCGCTCCACCGCGTCCAGTGCCTTCTCCGGCTGCACGTCGCCGACCACCACCAGCTGCGCCCCGGCGGGGTGCACCCGCTCGGCGTGCAGGCTGCGCAGCGCCGCCGGTCGGACCGCACGGAGCTGGGCCGGCTCCGGGGTCTGGGTGGCGTACGGGTGCCGCCCGTAGATCCTCTTCAGGAGCGCTTCGCGGGCCAGGTGCGACGGCTGGCTCTGCGCCACCTGGATCCGGTCGATGAGCCGGTCCCGTTCGGCGGCCACCTCGTCGTTCGGATAGCTCGCGCCGGTCAGCACCTCGGCCAGCAGCTCCAGCATCCGGTCCAGGCCGGTGACCAGCGCCGCACCGGAGATCATCAGCCGGTCCGGGTCGACGCCCGCGGAGAGACCGCCGCCCACCTTCTGCAGCTCGGCGGCGAGCTGCACGCTGGTCATCGACTCGGTGCCGGAGAGCATGGTCTGCGAGAGCATCGCGCCGCGCGCGAGGTGGGCGCGGCCGAACGGCACCCAGAGCCGCAGCTCCACCAGAGGTACCGCGGGCCGGCGTACCGCGATGACGGTGAGCCCGTTGCCCAGCGTGCGCTCGGCCTCCTTGGGCACCTTCAGCTTGCGGGTCGGACCGAGCGGGGGCAGCGTACGCGGCCCGACGGGAGCGGTGGTGGTCATCGGGCTCCTCCGGGGATGACCTCGACCGACGCGCGGCGCTCGGGGCGCAGGGCGGCCGCGGCGGCCCGGACCTGCTCCTCGGTGACGTCGCCGACCAGTCGGGGCAGGTCGTTGAGCAGGCCCGGCTCGCCGCGTTGCTGCTCGAGGACGGCCATCCGCAGCGCCCGGCCGAGCACGGCGTCGGTGTCGCGGAGCAGGTGGGTGGCCATCCGCGCCTGGGTGCGGGCCAGCTCGCCGTCGGTCAGCCCGTCGGTGGCCAGCCGGTCCAGCTCCTCGTCGACGGTGCGCAGCACCTTGTCCACGTCGCCGCCGGGCGGCAGGTGCGCCTGCAACAGCAGCGCCGTGGGGTCGCGCACGTCGAACGGGTCCCCCATGAAGCCGAGGTAGCCGCCCAGGCTGGTCACCGTGCGGTCGCGCTGCACGAGGCGTTCGACCAGACGGGACGCGTCGCCGTCGGTGAGCACCTCGGCCAGCACCACGTACGGCAGGTAGCCGGCGAAGTCGCCGACCGGGTCGGGCACCCGCCACGCGCCGGCAACCGCCGGCAACGGCGCCAGCGCGTCGGTGTACGAGCTGCGCCGCTCGGCGGTCAGGTCGGGCTCGGTGAAGTCGGGTCGCCGTGGCGCGGGACGGGCCGGCACGTCACCGAAGTGCCGGGTGACCAACTCGGTCGCCTCGGCCACGTCGATGTCCCCGCTGACGGCCAGGACCGCGTTGCCGCTGGCGTAGTAGTGGCGGAAGAAGTCGGCGGCGTCGGCGACGGTGGCCGACTCCAGGTCGTCGAAGGAACCGTAGCCGTCGTGTGCGTTCGGGAACGTGTCGAACATGACCGGCGGCAGGGTCAACCAGGGGAAGCCACCGTACGGCCGGCTGAGCACGTTGACCCGGATCTCCTCCTTCACGACGTCGACCTGGTTGCGCAGGTTCTCCTCGGTCAGTCGGGGCGCCCGCATCCGGTCCGCCTCCAGGAACAACGCGCGTTCCAGCGCGTTGCTCGGCAGCGTCTCGAAGTAGTCGGTGTAGTCCAGGTGGGTGGAGCCGTTGAAGGTGCCACCGGCGCCCTGGACGTGCCGGAAGTGGGCCAGCTTCTCCAGGTTCTCCGAGCCCTGGAACATCAGGTGCTCGAAGAGGTGGGCGAAGCCCGTCCGCCCCTGGGGTTCGGAGCGGATGCCGACGTCGTAGACCACCGCCACCCCGATCACCGGGGCACTGCGATCGGGGGTGAGGACCACCCGCAGGCCGTTGTCGAGGGTGAACCGCTCGACCGGATACTTCGTCGCTGGAATTCTGGATCTCCGCGCCGCCACGGGATCGACCCTAGCGCGTCGCAACCCCCGCCACCGGCGACCTCCGCGGAGCCACCGTCACCCGCGCGGCGAGCCGGGACGGCCGACGACGGCGAGCGGCCACCAGATGCCCTTCGAGCCTCCCGAACGCCGCGAGTTAACCCAGCAAGACAGTAGGAAATGCCGACATAACTGAGACGCCCTATCCCGGTATGTGAATCGCCCTTGACGCTGCCCACGGCCTGGCCCACTCTTCCTACCAACTAAGTAGGAATACTGCGGATTGGATGGACGATGAGACGTCTTCCCCTGCGCCGATTGGTCACCCTGGCCGCCCTCACCGCCCTCGGCGCGGCGACCCTGGGCAGCACCGCCGCGTGCGGCGACGACAGCGAGGGCGCGGGGGGCGGCTCCGGCCCGGTGACCCTGCGGCTCGGCTACTTCCCCAACATCACCCACGCGCCGGCCGTCGTCGGCGTGGAGAAGGGCATCTTCGCCGAGAAGCTCGGCGCCGACGTCAAGCTGGAGCCGAAGACCTTCAACGCCGGCCCGGCCGCCATCGAGGCCGTCTTCTCCGGCGCGCTGGACGCGACCTACATCGGCCCGAACCCCACCGTCAACGCGTTCTCCAAGTCCAGGGGCGAGGCGGTCCGGGTCGTCTCGGGCGCGGCCTCCGGCGGCGTGGCACTGGTGGTCAAGCCCGGCATCAACGGCCCGCAGGACCTCAGGGGCAAGAAGGTCGCCACCCCGCAGCTCGGCAACACCCAGGACGTGGCCGTCCGCTACTGGCTCAAGCAGCAGGGGCTGACCACCACCAAGGAGGGCGGCGGCGACGTGAAGATCGTGCCGCAGGAGAACGCCCAGACGGTGGAGACGTTCACCAGCGGCGCGATCGACGCCGCCTGGGTGCCCGAGCCGTTCGTGTCCCGACTGGTCAACGCCGGCGGCAAGGTGCTCGTCGACGAGCGGGACCTCTGGCCGGACAAGAAGTTCGTCATCACCAACCTGCTGGTCAGCACCAAGTTCCTCAAGGCACATCCGGATGTCGTGCAGAAGCTTGTCGACGGCCAGGTCGCCGCGAACGAGTTCGTCAACAGCAAGCCGGACGAGGCCCAGCAGGCCATCTCCGACGCGATCGGCAAGATCACCGGTAAGCCGCTGGACCTCAAGCTGATCAAGCAGGCGTGGCCGACGTTGGAGTTCACCAACGACCCGATCGCCACCTCGCTGAAGACCGGGCTCGACCACGCCGTCGAGGTCAAGCTCACCGAGCCCGTCGACCTCAAGGGACTGTACGACCTGACGTACCTCAACAAGGCGCTCAAGGCGGCCGGCAAGCCCGAGGTCACGCAGCCATGACGTCGACCACGACGACGCCGCAGAGCGCGACCACCGCGGTCGCGCTCTCCGGCGTGACCAAGGTGTACGGGCGCGGGGCGAGCGCCGTACTGGCCCTGGACGGGGTCTCCCTCGACGTCGCCCCGGGCGAGTTCGTCTGTCTCGTCGGCGCCTCCGGGTGCGGCAAGAGCACGCTGCTCAACCTGGTCGCAGGTCTGGACCGGCCCAGCGGCGGCGAGATCGGCATCGCCGGCGGCGCCGACCCGGGCCTGATGTTCCAGGAGCCGGCGCTGTTCCCCTGGCTGACCGTCGAGGCCAACGTGGAGGTGCCGCTGAAGCTGCGCGGCCTCTCCCGCGCCGAACGCCGCGACCGGGTGGCCCAGTTGCTGCGCACGGTGCACCTGTCCGAGTTCGGCCGCAAGCGTCCGCACGAACTGTCCGGCGGGATGCGCCAGCGGGTCGCGCTGGCCCGCACCCTGGCCCTGGACACGCCGGTGCTGCTGATGGACGAGCCGTTCGGCGCGCTGGACGCGATGACCCGCGACATCCTGCACGACGAGCTGGAACGCATCTGGTCCGAACGCCGGCTCTCGGTCCTGTTCGTCACGCACAACGTCCGCGAGGCCGCCCGGCTGGCCGACCGCATCATCCTGCTCTCCAGCCGCCCCGGCCGGATCATCTACTCCACCGAGGTGGACATCCCCCGGCCCCGCCGGATCGACTCTCCCGAGGTCGCCGCGATCGCCGCCGAGGTCACCGAACGACTTCGTACGGAGGTGGGCCGCCATGGCCAGTGACACTCTCACCAGCACGGCGCGTACCGACGCGGAGATCACCGGCCTGGACGCGCTGGAGATCGCCGGCCGGGAGAAGGAGGTCTCCCGGGGCGCCCGGCTCTGGGCGGCCACCTGGCCCAAGCTGGCCGCGCTGACCATCGCCATCCTGGCCTGGCAGCTCGTGGTCCTCTCCGGCTGGAAGCCGCCGTACTCCCTGCCCGGCCCGCTGGTCGTCGGCCGGGAGCTGGTCGCCCAGGCCCAGGGCCCGCAGCTCTGGGAGGGCCTGGTCACCACGCTGCGCCGGGCCGCCGTCGGGTACGTCTTCTCGGTCGCCGTCGGCCTGCTGCTGGGCCTCGCGGTGGCCCGCTCGAAGGTGCTGCGCGCGGCCATCGGCTCGATGATCACCGCGTTGCAGACCATGCCGTCGATCGCCTGGTTCCCGCTGGCCATCCTGCTGTTCGAGCTGAGCGAGAAGGCGATCTTCTTCGTGGTGGTGCTCGGCGCGGCGCCGTCCATCGCCAACGGCGTGATCTCCGGCGTGGACTACGTGCCACCGCTGTTGCTGCGCGCCGGCCGCAACCTGGGCGCGCGCGGGCTCAACCTCTACCGGTACGTGATCGCGCCGGCCGCGCTGCCGGCGATCGTCGCCGGACTCAAGCAGGGTTGGGCGTTCTCCTGGCGGAGTCTGATGGCCGGCGAGCTGATCGTGGTCGGCATCTCGCAGACCTCGCTCGGCGCTCAGCTCACCTACTCCCGGGAACTGTCCGACGCGCCGTGGCTGCTCTCCACGATGATCGTCATCCTGGTGCTCGGCCTGGTCGTGGACGCGGCGTTCGGCGCGGCCGACAAGGCGATCCGCCGTCGTTGGGGCGTACTGGACCAGGCCGGTCAGTGACGTGTACGTCTCCGCGCGCAGCGACTACGCGCTCCGGGCGATGCTCGCCGTCGCCGCCGCCGCACCGGGTGGCGACGGCGACGGCGAGCTGGTCAAGGCCGGCAGCCTGGCCGAGGTGCAGGACATCCCGCTCAGCTTCCTTCAGGGCATCCTGCTCGACCTGCGCCGAGCCGGCCTGCTGCACAGTCATCGCGGCGCCGATGGTGGGTACGCGCTGACCCGACCGGCAACCGAGATCACCATCGGGGACGTGCTGCGCGCGGTCGGCGGGTCACTGACCACCGTGCGCGGCCTGCCGGCCGAGCGGGCCGGCTACCACGGGGTGGCCGCCGGGCTCACCGACGTCTGGCTGGCGGTGCACGGGGCGATCGCCACCGTGGTCGACAGCACCACCCTCTCGGATCTGCTGGCCGACAACTAGCCCCGCGATCTTGCACTTTTTGCGGCGACAAAGGTGACTTATCACCGCAAGTCGACGACCGAAACTGCAAGATCGACGAGCTGGGGCGCACGAGGTGGGCGCGCGAGGTGGGCGCGCACGTTGGCGCGGTGGCGGTGTGGTCGGGCCGGTGCCCCGCCGGCCCGACCACACCTCGTACCGATCCCCACCGCGCCTGCCCCTCCGCCGGCGACGGTCGGCCGGTCGCTGCTCAGCCCCGGTGCTCGACCGTCGGGCCGGAGCCCGGGTCGCCAGGACTGCGCAGCTCCACCAGGCCGGCGGGAGCGTTGCCCGCCGTGGTGGCATGCCAGGGGCCGAAGGCCGCGACCATGGCGAGGAGCAACCCGGCGAGCCCTACCGCGACCACCAGGATCAGTTCACGCAGCGCCCCCGAGCCGGCTTCGCCCGCCATGGCCGCTCCTCCCCGTGCCGGGTCCCCCGCCCGGCTCCCCCCGCAGGTCAGCTTCGACCACCGTGGAGCAGGGCACAGTCGGCCAGCCGACCCAATGGAGGCTGATTACCGATTCAGCCGAACGGTCAACCGGCGGCGAAAACGAACCGACCCGCCCCGCCGGAGCGGAACGGGTCGGTGCTGTGCGAAGCGGATCAGACCGTACGCGGGCGGCGCGGACGGCGGGACCGGCCAGACGCGCGGTGCGCGGAGCGGGGTGCGCCGTCCGTGGCCGAGCCACCCGCGGCCCGACCCCGGGTGGCCGCCACCTGCGGGGCGGCGATGGTGACCGGCACGCCGGAGGGCTCACGGGCCCCGGTGACCCGGGCCAGCGCCTCGTCACCCGGGCGCACCTGGACCGACTGCGGGCGGATGCCGGCGGTGGCCATCAGCCGGGACACGTCGCGGCGCTGCTCGGGCAGGACCAGCGTCACCACCGAGCCGGACTCACCGGCGCGGGCCGTCCGGCCACCCCGGTGCAGGTAGTCCTTCGCCTCGGTCGGCGGGTCCACGTTGACGACCATGTCGAGGCCGTCCACGTGGATGCCCCGGGCCGCCACGTCGGTGGCGACCAGCGCGGTCACCTGACCGTTGCGGAATTGCTCCAGGATGCGGGTGCGCTGCGGCTGGGACTTGCCGCCGTGCAGCGCGGCGACGCGTACCCCCTTGGAAAGCAACTGACGGGCGAGCCGGTCGGCGCGGTGCTTGGTGCCCATGAACAGGATGGTGCGGCCCTCCCGGGCCGCGATCCGGGCCAGCGCGTCGGGCTTGTCGAGCGCGTCGACGTGCAGCACGTGGTGGGTCATCGCGGTGACCGTGGCGGTGCCCGGGTCGACCGAGTGGGTCACCGGGTTGCTGAGGAACCGGCGGACCAGCCGGTCGACGCCGCCGTCCAGGGTGGCGGAGAAGAGCATCCGCTGCCCCCGCGGGGCGACCTGCTCCAACAGCTTGGTCACCTGCGGCAGGAAGCCCATGTCGGCCATCTGGTCGGCCTCGTCCAGCACGGTGATCTCCACCTGGTCGAGCCGGACGTCGCCGCGGTTGATCAGGTCGTGCAGCCGACCGGGGGTCGCCACGACCACCTCGGCGCCGGCACGCAGCGTGTCCGCCTGACGCTGCAACGACAGTCCGCCGACGACGGTGGCGCAGCGCAGCCCGACGGCGCGGGCGTACGGGGACAGCGCGGTGGTCACCTGCTGGGCCAACTCACGGGTCGGCACCAGCACCAGGGCCAGCGGACGACCCGGTCGGGCCTTGCGGCCGGCGGTACGGGAGAGCAGGGGAAGCCCGAAGGCGAGCGTCTTTCCGGAGCCGGTGCGACCCCGACCGAGCACGTCCCGGCCGGCGAGCGAGTCGGGCAGCGTGGCCGACTGGATCGGGAACGGCTCGGTGATGCCCTGCGCGGTCAGCGCGCTCAGCAGCGCCGGGGCCAGACCGGTATGGGCAAAAGACGGAATAACTGTGGTCACGCAGAAGCCTTCCTCGACGCGGCACGTGTCGAGGGAGGGTGCCGAACTCGGCACTGTGTCAACCGGCGACGCAAGGCCGCCAGGACTCACAAGCACGAACCGATTGGAGTACGGGCCGGCCCGCCGCCGGGCCGGCGCCTGCGAAGGCAGGCGGCGGCGGGGCGGGCCGGTCCCGTCACCGTCACACCCGGAGGGCGCGACAGGTAATGCTGACCGATCCGAAGATCAGAGCGGGCGGATGTTCTCCGCCTGCGGGCCCTTCTGGCCCTGGGTCACCTCGAACTCGACCCGCTGGTTCTCGTCCAGGCTCCGGTAGCCGGAGGACTGGATCGCCGAGAAGTGGGCGAAGACGTCAGCGCCGCCGCCGTCCGGGGTGATGAAGCCGAAGCCCTTGTCAGCGTTGAACCACTTCACGGTGCCAATAGCCATGTGTTTCGTCTCCTTGACGGAACGTCGAGCCCGCACCTGTTGCGGACTCGAAGAGGAGCGCTCCGCGCGGGAATGCGCGAATCGCCTGTCGCTTCTGGTCGCCCCGCCCGGAGAACTCCGGACACAACAAAGAGCGCCTGGGGCCACAATCCCGCCAGGCGCACACAGAGTCTCTGGTAACCAAAACTGCAACCCGATCAACGTACCACGGATTTTCCCGTCGCGGTCAAACTTGGGCGGAATCCATCGGCAGGTGAGCGATCATGGCGGTGAGACCGGTCACGTCCAGCAGATCGGCCGGACGGACGGTCACCCCCTCCCGCACATAGTGGAACGCCGCGCCCACCCGCTCCACCGGCACACCGGCCAACTCGGCCCAGGCCAGCCGGTACACGGCCAGTTGGACCGCCGCCACCTGAGCCGCCGGTCCGGTGGGACGCGCACCGGTCTTCCAGTCGACCACGTCGAACCGGTCGCCCGGCCGGGCGAAGACCGCGTCCATCCGCCCCCGGACCACCACCCCCGCGATCACCGTGGCGAACGGCACCTCCACCTCGACCGGCACCCGGTCGGCCCACTCGCTGGCCAGGAAGCGCTCCTGGAGCTCGACCAGCGCCTCGTCCGGTGCGGCATCCGCGTCCGCGGCACCGGGCAACTCGTCCACGTCGAGCAACCGGTCGGCGCCGAAGCGCTGCTCCAGCCACGCGTGAAAGGCGGTGCCCCGGCGGGCGTACGGGTTGGGCTCGGTGGGCACCGGGCGGCGCAGCGTACGGGCCAACGCCGCCGGGTCACGCCGCAACGCCACCAGCTGGGTGACGCTGAGCTGCCCGGGCAGGGCCACCTCGACCGCGCCGGAGAGTCGGGTCAGCTCGGCCCGCTCGGCCAGCAGCAGGTCCGCCTCCTGCCGCCAGCGCGCCACCTCCGGATCGGCCTCGGGCTCGACCAGTTCCACCGGCTCGACGTCCGATCCGATCGACAGCACCGGCCCGACCGGCCCGGGCAGCGCCGAGGCCGGACCATCCGTCATCAGTCGGCGGACCAGCCCGGCCGCCTCGGCCAACGCCGGCCGGCGGCCACCCAACGGATCGGCCGGCCACTCCGCGCGGAGCACCACCTCGGCCGTCGGGTTCGTGGCGTCCGGGGTGGGCTCCGGCGTCCACGCGTCGACCAGGTGACCGGGGCCGCCGTCCAGACAGGCGTCGTACACCTCGGTCAGGAAGACCGACGGACCCCGCGGTCGCTTCGTGCCCTCCCCCCACCAGTACCCGGAGCAGAGCAGCAGCCGGCGCGGCCGGGTGACCGCGACGTACGTGAGCCGACGTTCCTCGCGCTCGTCGTGCGCCCGCCAGGCATCGGTGAAGTCGGCCACCGCCCGGGCCACGGCGCGCTGGTCGGCCGCCTCGTCGAGCGCCAACTCGGGCAGCCCGTCGGCGTCCCCGCGCAGCGGGAACGGCAGCACGCCCAGGCCGCCCAGCCAGTGGTCGGAGTTGCGGACCGGACCGGGCCACGAGCCACGGCATAGACCCGCCACCGCCACCACGTCCCACTCCAGGCCCTTGGCGGCGTGCGCGGTGACCACCTGCACCGCGCCCTCCACGACCTCGACCTCGCCCGGGGCGAGGCCGCGCTCCTCGTCCTCGGCCGCGGCCAGGTAGGACAGGAAACCGGACAGCGTCGCGCCGGGCGTCTCACCGCTGAACCGGGCCGCCACGTCGGCCAGCGCGTCCAGGTGACCCCGGGCCAGGCCGGCGTCGCCCGCGCCGTCCCGGCCGGCACGCACCGCGACCTCCACGTCCAGGCCGATGGTCCGCTCGATGTCCGCGATCAGATCCGGCAACGCCTGGTCCAGGCGGTAGCGCAACAGCGCCAACTCGGTGCCGTACGCCCGCAGCCGCGCGAACCCCTCCGCCGAGTACGCCTGCGCCGGCCCGAGATCGGCCAACGCCTCCACCAGGGTCGCCTCGTCCAGCAGGTCGGGGCTGATGTCCGAGTCCTCGTCGACGGCCACCTGTTGGCGGGCCTTCGCGATACCCCGCGCCCGTCGGTGCAGCGCCACCAGGTCACGCGGCCCGATCCGCCATCGGGCGCCGGTGAGCAACCGCAGCAGGGCGGCTCCGTCGGTCGGGTCGGCCAGCACCCGCAGCGTGCACACCACGTCCCGGACCTCGGGGGTGTCCAGCAGTCCACCCAGCCCGACCACTTCCACCGGCAGGCCGCGCTCACGCAGGGCCGACTCGATCGCCGGGATCTGGCTGCGGACACGGACCAGCACGGCCGTCGTCGGGCGCTGCGCCACCGGAATGTGCTCGGGTGCCGCGCCGGGCATCCGGGCCGCGCCACGCCACGCGGCGAGCACGCTGTCGGCGATCCACGCGGCCTCGTCGGCGTACGTGTGCAGCAGCGCGCAGTGCACCGTGCCCCCGGCCGCCCCGCCGGGGCTGCGGTGCGGAATCGGGTCCCGGACGGTCAGCGCGGACCGGAGCTCCGGGACCCGTGCGCCGGCCGCCCGCAACGGCGTGGAGAGCGCGTTCGCCACCCGCAGGATCTCCGGGCGGTTACGCCAACTGGTGGTCAACCCCAGTGCCCGCGCCGGCTCGCCGTCGGAGCGCGCGAACTCGGTGGGGAACCGGTCGAGGGTGCCGGCGCTGGCACCCCGCCAACCGTAGATCGACTGGCACGGGTCACCCACCGCGGTCACCGGGTGCCCGCCGCCGAACAGCGCGTTGAGCAGCACCACCTGGGCGTGGCTGGTGTCCTGGTACTCGTCGAGCAGCACCACCCGGAAGCGGTCCCGTTCGATCTCGCCGACCGCCGGGTGGTCCCGGGCCACCCGGGCCGCCCGGGCGAGCTGGTCGGCGAAGTCCATCGCCTCGAAGTCCAGCTTGCGCCGGGCGTACGCCCGCACCAGCGGCAGCAGACGCAGCCGGGTCTGTTGCAGAGTGAGCGCCTTGCGCACGTCGGCGTAGACCCGGCCGGGGCGCGACTGCACCTCGGCGAAGAACCGACCGGTCCAGGCCGCCAGCTCGTCCGGGCCGACCAGGTGCTCGTCCAGCTCCCCGGCGAGCGCCAGCACCGCGTCGGTGATGGTGCTCGGCATCCGGTCCACCTCGGACATGTCGCCGTCGTAGTTGCGCACCAACAGGTCGACCAGCTGCCAGCGGGACGCCTCGGTCAACAGCCGGGTGGACGGCTCGTACCCGGCCCGCAGACCGTGCTCCGTGACGATCCGCCCGGCGTACGAGTGGTAGGTGGAGACGGTGGGTTCACCGGCGAGCGGGTCGTCGAGCGGGTCGCGGCCGTGCCGGCCGACCCGGCGGATCAACTGGTCGAGTCGGGTCCGGACCCGATGGGCCAGCTCACCGGCCGCCTTGCGGGTGAAGGTCAGCCCGAGGACCTGCTCCGGGCGCACGTACGAGTTGGCCACCAGCCAGACCACCCGGGCGGCCATCGTCTCGGTCTTGCCGGAACCGGCCCCCGCGACGACGAGCAGCGGCTCCACCGGGGCGGCGATGATGGCAGCCTGCTCGCGGGTGGGCGCCGGCAGCCGCAGCAGCTTGGCCAGCTCCACCGGCGTGTACCGGGGCCCGGAGTCGGCGAGCCGGGGCGTCGGCGCGGGACCCGCGCCGAACAGGGTGGGCTGGGTCATGGATTCTCCGGGGGACGGACGGTCGGCGGCTCGACCACCTGGCGTCCCTGCCCGGAGACCGGACAGCTGGTCCGCACCGGGCAGACCCGGCACTTGGAGTTGGCCACCGCGGCGAACGTGGCGGCCGCCATCGTATCGGCGGTCCGCCGGACCAGCGCCGTCGCCCAGCCGGCCGCCGGCCCCTCCCCCGCCGCGGGCTGGTTCTGCTCCCGGGCGTCCTTCGCCGACGTACCGAGCTGCACCAGCGCCGCGCCACCGGACTCGTCGCCGAACTCGGCGAACGCTCCCGCCTCGACCGCCGCCTGGTACGCGCCGAGCTGCGGGTGCTCGGCCAGCTCGCTGCCGGTGACCGCGGTCGACTTGCCGGTCTTGAGGTCGATCACCACCAGCCGGCCGGCCTCGTCGACCTCCAGCCGGTCGACCCGCCCGGCCAGCTCGACCGGACGGTGCGGATCGTCCAGGCGCACCGCGAACTCGTGCTCGATGGCGAGCAACCGGCGCGGGTTGGTGGCCAGCCAGCGCAGCAACTTGTCGACCATCGCCTCGGCGCGCTCGCGCTCGGGGCCGGCCATCCAGCGGGCCGCCAGCTCGATCGCGTCGAACCGGGCGGCCACGTAGTCGAGCAGGGCCCCCCGGTCGGCGCTGGCGTCCTCGGCGAGCATCGCGGCGGCGTGCACCAGGTTTCCCACGCCCTGCGCGGTGCTGGTCGGGCCGCTGCCGCCGTGCCGTTCCAGCAGCCAGCGCAGGCTGCACCGCAGCGCGCTCTCCATCGCCGAGGGTGTCACCCGCACCGGCTCCCCGTCGTCGACGAGGGGTCGGTCGTCGGAGAGCGCGCGCAGCCCCCACCAGTCGTCGGGGTGCGCGCCGGGCACTCCGGCGGCGGCGAGCCGCGCCAGCTCGGCCGCCGCGGCGCGCCGCCGGGCAGCCGGCGCGGCCGGGTCGATGATGACGGTACGCAGCTCGGCGACCAGCGCCGGCAGGGTCAGCGCCCGGGGCGGCCGAGTGACCGGCAACGCACCCGGTTCGGCCGGCCCGTCGTCCTCGTCGGCCAGACCGTCAGCGCCACCGACGGCCGCGTCGGTGGTGGCCCCGCCGTTGCCGACCGCGCTGCTGGTGGAGGCGTCGGTGGCGGGCCCACCACCGGTCGGGCCGGTGCGCGGGGCGGGCGGGTTCGGCGGGGCGGTGGGCGGGGCGGGCGGGTTCGGCGGGGCGATCGGACCCAGCTCGTGCAGGAACCGGCTGGGCTGCTCCTCGTGGTCGTCGCCACCGACCGCTGCCGACGCCACCGCGCTGACCAGCAGGCGGTGCCGGGCCCTGCTGATGGCGACGTGGAACAGCCGGCGCTCCTCGTCGAGCAGCGCCGAGGTCTGGCCCACCACGTTCGCGGCCCGCGCGCCCCCGACGGACCGGCCGGCCAGGACGTCGACCAACCGTTCCGAACCGAGCAGGCTGCCGCGTAGGCGCAGGTCCGGCCAGATTCCCTCCTGCACGCCGGCGATCGCCACCAGGTCCCACTCGAGACCTTTCGCGGCGTGCGCGGTGAGCAGCCGTACCGCCGCGCCCCGGTCGGCGGTCGGCGCGATGGTGTCCGCCGGCAGGTCCTGCGCGAGCACGTGGTCGAGGAAGACCTCGGTACGCGCGCCGGGTAGCCGGTCGGTGAAGCGGGCCGCCGCGTCGAAGAGCACCAGCACGGCGTCCAGGTCACGGTCGGCCGCCTCGGCCCGCCGACGCCGGGCCAGGTCACCCTCGCCGGCCACCGGGCGCCCCTGGGCGATCGCGCCGGCCCAGCGCTCGGCCAGGCCACTGGCGTCCCAGACCTCCCAGAGGACGGTCTCGGCGGTGGCACCGGGTTGGGCGGCGGCGTCCCGGGCGGTGGCCAGCAGCCCGGCGACCGCCTGCGCCGGCTCCGCCCAGCGCCGGTCGATGCCGGCCAGCTCGGTGGGGTCGCGCAACGCCTCGACGATCAGCTCGCCGGACGGACGACGATCGCCCCCGGCCAGCGCCAGGGCGCGCAGCCCTTGCCGCAGCCGCCGTTCGGCAAGCGGATCCGCACCGCCCAGCGGCGAGTGCAGGAGCGCGACCGCGGCCTCCTCGTCGAGCCGGTCCGGCTCGAGCGCGCACCGCAGCAGGAGCAGCAGCGGCGCCACCGCGGGTTGCAGGTGCAGCGGCAGGTCCTCGCCGTGCACCACGGTCGGTACGCCGGCCGCGTGCAGCGCGCGTTGCAGGGTCGGCAGTTGCAGGGCGGTGGAGCGCACCAGCACCGCCATCCGCGACCACGGCACACCGTCGAGCAGGTGGGCCGAGCGCAGCATGTGGGCCAGCCAGGCGGCCTCGCTGGTGGCCGACCGGAAGGTGTGCACCTCGACCACGCCTGCGGGAGCGTCCGGCAGCGGACGCAGCCGGCGGTGCGCCGTCGGACCGCGTAACCGGCGGCCCAGCCGGGCCATCGCGTCGAGCAGGACCGGCCCGGCCCGGTACGAGGTGTTCAGCAGCACCTGCGCGGCCGGTGCTCCGGAGGCCGTCCGGAACCGGTGCCGGAAGGTGGACACGCCGGCCGGGTCGGCGCCCCGGAAGGCGTACGTGGAGGAGTCGGGGTCGGCGAACGCGACGAGCGACTTGCCACCGCCGGCGATGACCGAGAGCAGTTCGAGTTGGGCGGGGTCGGTGTCGGCCAGCTCGTCGACGTACACGTGGGCGAGGCGGTGGCGCTCGGCGGCCAGCAGCTCCTCGTCGTCGCGCAGCAGACCGGTGGCGGCCCGGACCAGCTCGGCCGGGTCGTACGCGATCGACCCCCGGTTGCTGACGTCGCGCAGCGCGAGCACCTCGACGTACTCCCGCAGGAAGCGCGCGGCGGCCGGCCAGTCGGCGCGGCCGAGCCGCTCGCCCAGCCGGGCCAGGTCGCCCGGGCCCACACCGCGTTCGGCGGCGCGCATGAGCAGGTCACGCAGCTGGCCGGCGAAGGCCCGGGTGCGCAGGGCCGGGCGCAGGTCGGTGGGCCAGCCGACCGGGTCGTCCTCCGGCGTCTCGCCCACCACGTCGAGCAGCTCGCGGATGATCAGATCCTGCTCCGGGCCGGTCAGCAGGCGGGGTGACGGTTCGCCGCGCTCGGCGGCGGCGCGGCGCAGCAGCCCGAAGGCGTACGCCGGGAAGGTACGCACCAGCGGCTCACGCAGCACCCGGTAGCCGTCCTGCGCGACCCGGGCCTCGATACGTTGGCGCAGCGCGGTGGCGCCACGACGGCCGAAGGTCAGCACGAGGATCCGTTCCGGGTCGACCCCCTCGGCGACCCGGGCGGCGACCGCCTCGACGAGGGTGCTGGTCTTGCCGGTGCCGGGACCACCGACGACGAGCATCGGCCCGTCGGTGTGGCCGACGATCTCGGTCTGGACGGGATCGGCGTGCCAGCGTGGGCCCGTCTGGCCGGTGGTGACGACAGCACCGTCACCGGACGCGGCCCCGTCCCCCAGCGCCGGCCCGTCGGGCCGCCGCACCAACCGGTACGCCTGCATCACCAAATCCCATCACCCCCCTACGACAGCAACCCCACCCCACGCCGTCGCGTCGGTCGTGTGGGTGGCGGCACGACACGCCGACGGCCCTGCCGCCACCCGCACGACCGACGCGGTGGCCCCGAGTCAGGGTAGGTGGGACTCCAGCGCCTTGAGCGCCTCGGGGACCGTGCCGACCACGGTCAGCAGGTCGAGGCCGGCCGGTTTGAGGAAGTGCTGGTCGGTGATGGTGTGCAGCCAGTCCAGCAGGGGCCGGTAGAAGCCGTCGGTGTCGATCAGCACCATCGGCTTGGCGTGCAGCGCGAGGGTGGCGGTGGTCCAGACCTCGAACAGCTCGTCCAGGGTGCCCAGACCGCCGGGCAGCGCGAGGAAGGCGTCCGACCTGTCGATCATCAACGTCTTGCGGTCGGCCATCGTGTCGGTCACCAGCAGTTCGTCCGAGGCCAGGTCGGCGACCTCCAGGTCGACAAGCGCCTGCGGGATGACGCCCACCGTGCGCCCACCGGCGGCCCGGGCGCCGTCGACCACCGCGCCCATCATGCCGACGCAGCCGCCGCCGCTGACCAGCGTGTGCCCGCGCCGGGCCAACTCCGCGCCGGTCTCGGTGGCGAGGTCGAGCCAGCGTTGGTCGAGGGTACGGGAGGAGGCGCAGAAGACGCAGACGGCGGCCATCAGCTCTCCCGGGGCCGGTCGGCGGACTGCTCGGCGGCGGCCTGCTGGTCGGCGCCGGTACGCGCCACGGCCTCGTCGCGGACCGCGTCCTGCTCGGCCGAGAGCGCCGCCTCGGCCTCGACGATGTGCCGGACGGCCGCGTTGACGTCGTCGGTGAGACAGATCAGGTCCAGGTCGACCGGGCCGATCTTGCCGGTGGCAGCCATCGTGTCGCGCAGCCAGTCGAGCAGCCCCTGCCAGTAGGCGACCCCCATCAGCACGACTGGGAACCGGGTGACCTTGCCGGTCTGCACCAGGGTCAGCGCCTCGAACAGCTCGTCCATGGTGCCGAACCCGCCGGGCAGCACCACGAACGCCTGCGCGTACTTGACGAACATGGTCTTGCGGGCGAAGAAGTAGCGGAAGTCGATGGCCAGGTCGACCCAGTCGTTGATGCCCTGCTCGAACGGAAGCTCGATACCGAGCCCGACGGAGAGCCCGCCGGCCTCGGTGGCGCCCCGGTTGGCGGCCTCCATCACGCCCGGCCCGCCACCGGTGATCACCGCGTAGCCGGCCCGGGCGAGCGCGCCGCCCAACTCCTCGGCCAGCCGACACTCGGCGGTCTCCGGACCGCTGCGGGCCGAGCCGAACACGCTGACGGCCGGCGGCAGGTCGGCGAGGGTGTCGAAACCCTCGACGAACTCGGAGAGGATGCGCAGCGCGCGCCAGGCGTCCTTGGTCTTCCAGTCGCCGCGTCCGCGCGAATCCAGCAGCCGCTGGTCGGCGGTGCTGTTCGGGATGGCGCCCCGACGCAGCGTGACGGCGCCCCGGTGCCGCTCCTGTCCGGGACCGCGGCCGGCCTCCCGCCCGTTGTTCTGGCTCATGCAGCAACCGTAGTGGAGCGGCACACCGTCGGGGTCCGGGGCGGGGAGCCGGAGAAATAGTTCGCGATCAAGGGCAACTATTTGGCGGTCCCGTACGTCTTACTATTCACATACCGGGTATGCCCCGGCGCGCGCCTTCGGGGGAGGAGACAGCGTGATCAGCAACAGCGAGATGATCCGGATCCGTCGACAGATGCAGCGACGGATCCGAGACGTGGTGGCCGAGCGCCGCCGCACCCGCGCCCTCGATCCCGCCTTCTCGCCCGCCGCCGCCCCCTCCGGAGCCGACCAAGAGGTTCGCGCCGCCGACAACGGGCCAGGCTGACGCGAACCTCTTGGTCACCGGCAACGGGGTGACCGGGATCAGGCGGGTGCGAGCCAGCGGTGCAGGGTCGCCGCGCCGTCGCGGATCTTGCTGATCTCGACGTGCTCGTCGGGGTGGTGGGCGAGGTTCGGATCGCCCGGGCCGAAGTTCAGCGCGGGAATCCCCATGGCCGCGAACCGGGCCACGTCCGTCCAACCCAGCTTGCCGATCGGGGCGGCGCCGACCGCCGCCAGGAACTCCTTCGCCGGGGCGGCGCTGAGCCCGGGCGGGGCACCGGCGATCGAGTCGGTGACCCGCACCTCGAAACCGGCGAACACCTCACGCAGGTGCGCCTCCGCCTCGGCCGGGGTGCGGTCGGGGGCGAACCGGTAGTTGACCTCGACCTCGCAGAGGTCCGGGATGACGTTGCCCGCCACCCCACCGTTGATCCGTACCGCGTTCATGCCCTCGCGGTAGTCGCAGCCGTCGATGGTGACCCGGCGTGCCTCGTACGTCTGGAGGCGGCGCAGCACCTCCCCGGCGGCGTGGATGGCGTTCACCCCGTGCCAGGAGCGCGCCGAGTGGGCGCGTACGCCGGTCGTGGTGACCACCGAGCGCATGGTGCCCTGGCACCCCGCCTCGACGATGCCGTACGTCGGCTCCAGCAGCACCGCGAAGTCCGCCTCCAGCCACTCCGGGAACGCCTGGGCGACCAGGTTCAGCCCGTTGTACCGGGACTCGATCTCCTCGGCCTCGTAGAAGAAGTACGTGATGTCGTAGCGCGGGTCGGGCAGCGTCACGGCCAGGTGCAGCGCGTACGCGACGCCGGACTTCATGTCGGAGGTTCCGCAGCCGTACATCAGGTCGCCGCGCATGGTCGACGGGAAGTTGTTGTTCAGCGGCACGGTGTCGAGGTGACCGGCGAGCACCACGCGCTGCGAGCGGCCCAGGTCGGTACGCGCCATCACCGTGTTGCCGTGCCGGTGGGTGGACAGGTGCGGTACGCCCCGCAGCACCTCCTCGACGCAGTCGGCGATCGCCTTCTCGTTGAGGGACACGGACTCTATGTCAACCAGTACGCGGGTCAGCTGCACCGGATCGGCGAGGACCTCGGGGGTCAGCGGGTTCTCCATGGTTCGCACGGTACCTTCAGGTCTGTCAGCGCGAGGAGCGAGCCGAGGCCGGCGTGGCCGCGACCGAGAGGGTTAACAGTGACGTCCGCAGATTCCGCGTGGGGCATCGGCCTGGCCACCGTCACCGCCGACGGGCAGGTGCTCGACACCTGGTACCCGACCGGCAAGCTGGGCCTGGGTGAGCTGCCGCTGGTCGCCGGTGAGGACAAGTCGGACGTGCTGGACCTGCCGCCGGGCGCGCTGGGCGACCGGCCGCTGCCCGGTCTGCGTACCGTGCAGGTGGTGACCGTGATCGGCTCGCTGGACGACCCGATCAAGGACGCCTCCGACGCGTACCTGAGGTTGCACCTGCTCTCCCACCGCCTGGTGCGGCCCAACCAGCTCAACCTCGACGGCATCTTCGGCAAGCTGGCGAACGTGGCCTGGACCTCCGCCGGGCCGTGCCCACCGGAGCGGGTGGACGAGCTGCGGGTGATCGAGCGGGCCGCCGGCCGGCATCTGTCGGTGTACGGGGTGGACAAGTTCCCCCGGATGACCGACTACGTGGTGCCCGCCGGCGTGCGGATCGCCGACGCGGACCGGGTCCGGCTCGGCGCTCACCTGGCGTCCGGCACCACCGTGATGCACGAGGGCTTCGTCAACTTCAACGCCGGCACCGTGGGCACCTCGATGGTCGAGGGGCGGATCGTGCAGGGCGTGCTGGTCGGCGACGGCTCCGACATCGGCGGCGGCGCCTCGATCATGGGCACCCTCTCCGGCGGCGGCACCGAGAAGGTCAGCATCGGCGAGCGGAGCCTGATCGGCGCGAACGCCGGCGTCGGCATCTCCCTCGGCGACGACTGCGTGGTCGAGGCCGGCTGCTACATCACCGCCGCCTCGAAGATCACGCTGCCGGACGGCCGGGTGGTCAAGGCCCGCGAGTTGTCCGGCGTCGACGGCCTGCTGTTCTGGCGCAACTCGGTGAACGGCGCGCTGGAGGCCCGCCCGCGCACCGGCCGGGGCATCGAGCTGAACGCCGCCCTGCACGCCAACGACTGACGTCCCCGCCGGGTCCGCGGCGGTAGGCCGCGGACCCGCCGGGGGTACGCCTCAACGCAACCGGTACGCCTGGATGATCCGCTGCGTCACCGTGTTGCCGGCGGCGTCCCGGGCGGTGGCCCGCAGGGACGCGTAACCGGGGCCGGCCGGGTGCCGGACGGTGGCCGTCCACCCGTGCCCGCCGTGCCGGACGCGGGCGGGTTGCCAGGTGCGCCCGCCGTCGTAGGAGACGTCCACGCTCAACCCGGTCAGGCGCGCAGCCGGCGCACCCGGCTGCCGCTGCACCTGCACCGGGATGACCAGGCTGGTACCGGCCGGTGCCGCGTTGTCCCGACCGAGCGGCGGCGTGAACCGGATCGCCGACACCGGCAGGTACCGGAAGTCGTCGCCCGGCACGTGCCCGGACCGGAACGTCCATGCCGCGCCGACCTCGGTGCTCAGGTCGGTGAAGCTCCGCTTCGCGGACACCTCCAACCGGTAGGTGGCCGCGCCGGGCGGCACGGTGAACTGCCCGTCCCCCGGGTCGGGTAGCTCCTGCACCAGGACACCGTCGCGGTAGAGGGCGGTCCGGCCGGTGTCGGTGACCGACCCGCCGAGGTGGCCGTCCGCGTCGCCGTGCAGCGGGATGCTCACCTGGATCTGGTCGCCCAGCCGCGAGACGCCCTGGCCCGGCCAGCGCGGCGGCGGGAAGGACGGCCCGTACGGCGCGGTGTTCCAGGTCTCCCGGACGTGCTGGCCAGCCCGGTACGCCGTCGATTCGGCGACCAGCATCGCCTTCGTGTCGGTCCAGCCGTCCTCGGTGGGCACCCCGAAGCTGAGCTCCGAGGACCAGCGCAGGCCGTTGGTGTTGTAGTGCTCGACCCGCTGTCCGGGTACCGCCGTCGGCAGGACCGTGGCCCAACCGCCGAAATCCGGTTCGAGGTGCGGGAAGACCACCCGCTCGGCGACCAGCCCGGCGTACCCGCCCCGGAACTCGTGGGTGACCGTGGCCAGGTCCCGGGCGCGGTAGTTCCGGTCGAAGCCGGTCGGCATCCGGCCGGGGACCTTCTCACTGAGCGCGTACAGGTAAGGGCTGCTGGCCACCTCGGGCTTGCGCCACTGGCTGCTCACCGTGGCGAAGAACCGTGCGCCGGAGACCGCCCGACCGAGGTTGCCGGTGGCCAGGCCGGTGAAGTCGAACGCGAGCAGACCGAAGCCGTACCCGCCGTCGTCGACGCCGACGAAGTTCGCGCTGATGTCGACCAGGTCCGGGACGGCCGTACGCTCCGGGACGGTGGTGCGCACCGGCCGGGCCCGGCGGGCGTCGACGGTGACCGTGACATCGCGGTCGAGCACCAGCTCGGGCTGGGCCAGTTGGGCCGCGCCGCTCTCACCGGCGAAGATGATGCTGGCCAGGCCGTACCGCCCCTTGGGTACCCGGACCTCGACGGTGCCGTCCGCGTCGTACAGGTTGCGGCTGGTGAGGGTGTCCAGGTCGACGAGCGCGGTGACGTAGTCCTCGGGCACCGCACCGCCGGCGTCGACGTGCCGGACGGTGAGCTGGTAACTCTCCACCTCCCGGTTCACGGCGACCGGGGTGACCGCCACGGCGGCTCCGGAGCGGGCCACGATCCGGCCGGTCCAGTAGCCGTCCGTACCGACCCGGGTGTCCACGGTGACCGTGGTGCCGGCGGTGCCGCCGGCGGGCACGGTGACCTGTCCCGCGCCGAGGGCGAACATGCCCGCCGGGGCGGGCTGACCGTCCGGACCGGTCACCTCCAGGCTCAGGTCCAGGGTGAGCGGGTCCGGGCCGTCGTTGTGCCAGTCGACCTTCCGGGTGACCGGGGTGTCGTCCCCGTGCGGCCAGGCCGGTTGCCCGAAGGAGACACTGACCGGCGCGCTGGTGACCCGCTGGGTGATCGCGCGTGCCACGTCGACACGGCCGGCGCCCTGCTGGAACGCGGTCTGGTCCGGGTGCGGCTTCGCCGAGGCCATCAGGGTCGCCTTGAGCTGGGCCGCCGTCCACCCGCTGTGCTGCTGGGCGAGCAGCGCCACCGCGCCGGTGACGTGCGGCGCGGCCATCGAGGTGCCGGAGAGGGTCATGTACTTCTCCCCCACCGGTTCGCCGAGCAGCGTGCCGTCGGCGCGGGCCGCGACGATCTCCACGCCGGGCGCGGTGATGTCCGGCTTCAGCCCGCCGTCGCCGACGCGCGGGCCCCGGCTGGAGAACTCGGCGAGGGCGTCGTCGCGGTCCACGGCACCGACCGTGAGGGCGGCCTCGGCGCTACCCGGTGAGCCGACCGAGCCGTCCGTACCGTCGTTGCCGGCGGCGAGGACGAAGAGCGCGCCGGTCTGCGCGGTCAGCGACTCGACCGCCTCCTCCAGCGGGTCGACGTCGGGGCTGTCCGTGCCGCCCAGACTCATGTTGATCACGTCTGCGTGCTGGTCGACGGCCGCCCACTGCATGCCGGCCAGGATCGCCGAGTCCGGGCAGCCGTACTCCTCGCAGACCTTGCCGTTGAGCAGCGTGGCATCCGGGGCGACACCGTGGTATTTGCCGCCCGACGCGGCGCCGCTGCCCGCGATGATCGAGGCGACGTGCGTGCCGTGGCCGACGGGGTCGCCGGTGTCGGTGGCCTCGGTGAAGTTCTCCGCCTGCGCGATCCGACCGGCCAGGTCGGGGTGGCTGGCGTCGATGCCGGTGTCGAGCACCGCCACGCGGACCCCGCGACCGGTGAAGCCGGCCTGGTACGCGGCGGGCGCGCCGATCTGCGGCACGCTGTGGTCGAGGCTGACCTGCCGCAGCCCGTCGAGCCAGATCCGATCGGCACCCCCCGCCGTGCCGATGCGGGCGCCGGTGCCGGTGAGAGCCGCCCAGACGGCGGTGGCCCGCTGCTTGTCGGCCGTGGCGGCGAACCCGCCGATGGCGGGCAGTTCGGTCGTGACGGTGAGCCCGGTCGGCGCCGCCGCCCTCCGCGCGCCCGCGCTCGCAGTGACCAGCACGGGCAGGTCGGCGCGGCGCGCGTCGTCGTAGCCGGCGGCGATCAGCCCGGTCACGTCGAACAACCGCCGGTCGACCCGGCCCTCGCGGACCAGGGGCAGGGCGTCCTGCGGCAGCACGGTCAGGTGGCCGTGGTCGCGGGTGGTGAGGAACCGCTGGTGGGTACGCCCCGGGCCGGGGCGTACCGAGGCGGCTCCGGAGTCGGTGACGGTGACCCGGTCCCCGGTGAGCAGGGTGACGGTCTTCCCGGCGGCCGGGCTCACGGCGGCCGGGGCGGCGGGAGTGGAGGGGGTACGCGGCGGGCTGGCCGTGGCGACCGCCGGGCTGCCCAGGACGAGGGCGGCCACGGCGATGGCGGCGGAAATCCTTCGACGTCGATGCAACGGATCCTCCTCGGTGGAGCGTCGATACCAGTGGAGACGCATTGACCACCGTCATGGTTGCATACTTGGTATGCAAAATTGGGGTCCAAAATATGACGGAGCGACCAACCGACCCGACGGCCAGCCGGCATCATCGACCGGGTGACCTCGATGAAGGACCGGATGCTGGCGGGTGAGCCCTACCTCGCCGACGACCCCGAACTCGTCGCCGACCTGGACCGGGCCGCCCGCCTGATGGAACGCTTCAACACCAGCTCGGCGGCCGACCCGGCGGCCCGACTCGCGGCCCTGGACGACCTGCTCGGCGAGCTGGGCGAGGACACCTGGATCCGGCCGCCGTTCTACTGCGACTACGGCTGGAACATCCGGATCGGGCCACGCACCTTCGTCAACTACCACGCGGTCTTCCTCGACGTCGCCCCGATCACCCTCGGCGCGGACGTCCAGGTGGGACCGAACGTGCAGCTGCTCACCCCGACCCACCCGGTGGAGCCGGGCCCACGCCGCGACAAGTGGGAGGCCGCCAGGCCGATCACCATCGGCGACAACGCCTGGCTCGGCGGCGGCGCGATCGTCCTGGCGGGAGTCACGGTCGGCGCGAACACCGTGGTGGGCGCGGGTGCGGTGGTCACCCGGGACCTACCCGCCAACGTCGTCGCCGTCGGCAACCCGGCCCGACCGGTCCGCGACCTCGACTGACCCGCGCGCGCAGCGCGGTCAGGGGGCCGGCGCCTCCGGCAGGCGGACCACCAGGTCGGCGTGCACGGCCGTCGGGCTGATGAGAGCGGCGTTGGTCTCGTCGCTGCCCAGCGCCCAGGCCCGGGCCTCCTCGGGTGTCCGCCCGTACGCCTCGTGCCGGGCGGTCAACCGACGCTGGCGCAGCTCGGCGTCCAGGTCGAGGAACCACACCTCGTGCAGCAACGTGCGGACCTCCTCCCAGGGCGGGTCCGGCACCAGCAGGTAGTTGCCCTCGGTCACCACGAGGCGAACCGACGGCGGCACCTCGATCGCCCCGGCCACCGGCTCCTCCAGCTCCCGGCGGAACTCCGGCGCGTACACCGAGGTCGGCTCCAGCCGACGCAGCCGGCGCAGCAGCGAGGCGTACCCGTTGGCGTCGAAGGTGTCGATGGCGCCCTTGCGGTCGGCACGGCCCAACCGTTCCAGCTGGGCCTGGGCCAGGTGGAAGCCGTCCATGGGCACCAGCCGCGCGGTCGCGCCGACCTCGGCCACGATCCGCTCGGCCAGGGTGGACTTCCCCGCACCGGGCGCCCCGGTGATGCCGAGCAGTTGCCGCGGACCGGCATCGGCCAGTGACCGCGCCCGCGCCACCAGCTCGTCGATGGCCAGCACCCGGGCCGGCGGCATCAGCCGAGCACCGGATCGCTGATCGTGAACCGGGCCTGCACCGCCGCCTGCACGGTCTGCGGCTGCGGATCCAACTCCAACTCGGGGACACCACCACCGGCACCGCCCCCGACGTCGTACGCCGCGCGGGCGAACATCGGGCGGTCGGCCGGACCGGCGTCGGCCAGCTCGACGAGCGCGGTGACCCGGGCGCCCAGCGCCTCGGCGTACTCCCGGGCGCGCAGCAGCGCGTCGCCGATCGCTGCGTGTCGCGCCTCGCGGTACGCCGGGCTGTCCGGGCGCAGCTCCCACCACGGGCCGGAAACCTGGACCTGGTCCTGGTCGGCGAGCCGGAGCATCAGCTCACCGAGCGCGGTGAAGTCCGTGACCGTCACCGTGGTGGTGACGCTGCCGAGCCAGCCCACCACGCGTTCGCCCGAGCGCTTGGTCTGCGGCCGGACCCACAGGTCGCCGGTCTCCCGCCGGGCCACCGCCGGATCGGAACCGTCCAGCAGCACCCGGACGGCGGCTGCTCCCTCGGCCAACTGGGTGAGCGTCGCCTCCCGATCCCGGCCGCGAGCCGTCACGGTGACCGCGAACCGGGCCAACTCGGGCGGCACCTCCCGGGTCGCCTCTCCGCGCACCTGTACCACCGGGCTGTCCGTCGCCATGCCTGCCAGCCTAGTCAGCCAGCGGCAGCAGCGCCGGATAGGAGACGACGTCCGGACCGACCCGGCAGCCCGTCAGGTGACCGCCGGCAGCGCCCAGCTCGCACAGCCAGGCCACCTCGTCGGTGTGGTCCCCGTCGGCCGGGAAGTCCCGGTCCGCCGGGGCGAACCGTCGCTCCCGCAGCGCCGACCGCGCCGCGCCGGCCTGCGCGTACCTCGCGGTCAACCCGGTCGCGTCGGCGGACCGCAGCGCGTCCGCCAGCTCGTCCAGGAGTACCCGCACCTCGGCCAACCCGTCCAGCACCCGCGCCCGGTTGCCGAGCAGCATGTTGGCCGTCCGCTCGGCCGGCGTCCCGGCGACCCGGGTGCCGTCGGAGAAGCTCCCGGCGGCCAGGGCCAACACCGCGTCGCGCAGCGGCGACCGCTGCGTCGCCCCGGCCAACGCGCCGGCCAGCAGGTGTGGCACGTGCGAGGCGAGCGCGGCGACCGAGTCGTGCGCGGACGGGGACATCGGCACCACCCGGGCGTCGAACAGCTCCACCAGCAGGCCGGTCAGCCAACGGAAGGCGGGCGTCGCCGCGCCCGGCGCCGGACACAGCACCCAGGCGGCACCGGCCAGCAGATCCGGCCCGGCGGCCGTCAGGCCCGCCCGGTCGGTGCCGGCCATCGGGTGCCCCGGCACGAACCGGTCCGTCAGGCCGGACGTGGCGGCGATCGCCGCCACCTCCTCCTTGGTGCTGCCGACGTCGGTCAGCACGCAACTCTCGCCGGTCATCGTCGCCATCTCGACAAGCGTCGCCGGCAGGGTGGGCAGCGGCCCGCACAGGAACACCACGTCCCGGTCGGCCACCGCCTCGGCCAGCAGGTCCGGAGCGGGTACGCCCATCCGGCGGGCCCGTCGCCGGGTCTCCTCGTCCGGATCCCAACCGGTCACGTCGACGCCCGCGGCGTGCATCCGGAGCAGCACCGAACCACCGATCAGGCCGGTGCCGACCACCGCCGCCCGTACCCGTGCGCCGGGCCTGTCCACCATCCGCACACCTCGACGTTCCTGCTGGGGTACGGGACCGGCACGGCCCCGACCAGGTCCGGCGCTGAGGATATCGCTCGGCGACCCGGACGCCGGTCAGTCCTCGGCGGCCATCGCGTCGTCCCGCCACGCGACGAACGGGATCACCGGATTTCTGTTGATGTACTGCCAGGGCCAGCTGGTCACCTGGTCGCCGATCACCTCGAACTGGCCGGCCGCGGAGCGCAGGTCCCCCACCTTCGAGAAGCCCATGGCGAAGGTGTTGTGCACGCTCGCCCAGCCGGGCCGGCGTCGGTAGTCGGGGTGGCGTACGGAGTGGTCGGCGGCGGCGTTGATCTCCGCGCGTACGGCGTCGTCGTCCAGGTACTCCTCGTCCTCGCCCACGGGCAGGTCCAGCCACTTCTCCAGGTGCGCGACGACGATCAGGTGCCCCAGCGGCGAACCGGCCGGCGACTTCGCCACGGCCTCCCGGGCGAACTCGAACATCTCCTCGTGGCTGCCGAACCACTTGTGGCAGCGGTACTGGAGCATCTGCTCGTGCGCGATCCGGTGCGCCGGGTGCCGGGCCACCACCTCGTCGAAGCGCCGGGTGGCCTCTTCCGGGTCCACCTGCCGGCCACGCGCCGAGGTGACCAGGAACGTGCGCGCGGTGGTGTCGTCCGGGTCGCGGTCGGCCACCTCGTCCAGGGAGTTCTCGGCCATCCGCAGCCGTCGCCAGAACTCCTTGAACTGATCCTGGCTCACCTGCGAGGCGCGGGCACCGCTGCGCGCCTCCCAGGCCCAGTAGACCGCGTGCGCCCCACGCACCAGCACCGGCAGCGTCGAGCGGGGCTCGGCCTCGACCCACTCGCCGATCCAGTCCTGGAGGCCGTCGGTGTCGGCGAGCGCCGAGACGTAGAAGGCGTGGTCGTCCGGGTCGGTCACCGGGGTGAGGAGATCACGGATGGTGCCCCAGTCCCGGCGTTCACCCGCCTCCCGCAGCGCCCGCGCGGTCGGGTCACCCTCCGCCGGGTCCACGAGCAACGTGGGAACGGCCGCCTGCTTGCCACTACGTCGGAACGGCCACATGCCGTGTTTCCTCCCACCCCGTCGAAGACCCGGCAGATCGTAGATCTTGCGAAGGCCGATCCGGAAGGGGGTTGTCCACTGCTGATCATCGTCGTACGGTCCGCTCCGCCGCCCGCCGTCTGGATGCGGGCGAACAGCGGGAGGAAATGAAATGTCCGCGACATACCGGGCGCTCGCCTCGGTGGTCATGCTGATCGGCTTCTACGTCGTCGCGCTCCTGCAGCTCGCCGCCGTCGTCGCGCTCGGGTTCTGGCTGTACGGCCACACCAACGGGCTCGTCACCGGGAAGCTGTTGCTGCCCCTGGTCGTCGCGCTGGGGGCGGTCGCCGCCGGGCTGTGGCGCGCGATCCGAACGAAGAACGAGCCGGCACCCGGCCTGGTCCTCACCGAGGATGCGGCGCCGGACCTGTGGGCCACCGTGCGGGAGCTGGCCACCGCGGTCGGTACCCGTGCCCCGGACGAGATCCGGCTGGTGCCCGAGGTGAACGCCGCGGTCGCCGAGCAGAGCCGACTGCTCGGCCTGGTCGGCGGGCGGCGCACCCTGTACGTCGGACTGCCGTTGCTCCAGGCGATGCGGGTGGACCAGCTCCGTTCGGTGCTCGCCCACGAGCTGGGCCACTACTCCGGCAAGCACACCCGGCTCGGCGGCGTGGCGTACCGGGGTCGGCTGGCCATCGCGGAGACGCTGGACCGGATCAGTTCGCGCAACCCGATCGGCTGGGTCTTCAAGGGTTACTCGAAGCTCTACCTGATGGTCGACAACGCCGCGTCGCGGCGGCAGGAGCTGGAGGCAGACCGTTCCTCCGTGCTGCTGGCCGGGCACGACGCCGCGGCCTCCGCGCTGCGTACGCTGCCGGCGCTGGGCGCCGCCTGGGCTTTCTTCATGCGCCGGTACGTCGAGGGAGGCTGGTCTGCCGGGCTCGCGCCGGACGACCTCTTCGGCGGCTTCGGCAAGCTGCTCGACGCCCGCCGGGACGAGCTGGCCGAGGTGCGGGAGAACGCCCCCGACCGGAAGCCGTCGCCGTGGGACACTCACCCGCCGATCGGCGTCCGCGTTGCCGCGATGGCGGACCTGCCGGCCGGGGCGGTCACGCCGGACGAACGGCCGGCCGCGCTGCTGCTCGCCGACATCGACGACGCCGGCCGGCAGTTGCAGGGTCTCGTGGTCGACCACGGCAGCCGTGAGGTGCTGCCCTGGACGCAGTTCACCGCCGCGGCGGTGGCGGCCATGGTGCAGCAGCGGGCGGACGGCATCTACCGGGCCGCGGGGCGCTTCACCGGTGTCACCACGCCGGGCCTCACGACCGTGCTGGAGCTGGTCAAATCCGGTCGGCTGGGTGAGTTCGCCGAGCAGTTCTTCGACGACGCGACCCGCAAGGAGGCGGCCGCCCGGTTCGCCGGACCGATGGAGACGCTGCTGGACAACGCGGCCGTCCGCTCCGGTGGGGCCCACTGGCAGCTCTCCTGGTCCGGTCCGGCGCAGCTCGTGGGCCCGGACGGGCAACCCTGGGACCTCGCCGAGATCGCCAAGCTGGCCGTCGCGCCGCAGACCCTGGACGTGGCGCTGGCCCGCCTGGCGGAGTTGGGCGTCGACCCGTCCGACGCGACGGTGGTGGAGGAGCGGGTCTCCGGGCGGGACGCCGACCTGATCGGCGCGCTGGCCAACATCAAGATCGACGGCACCGAGCACGACGTGCTCATCCTCGACCGGGGGCTGGTCCTGGTCGCCGACCCCGGCAAGGCGAGCCAGGGCGAGACGCGGCTGCGCACACTTGTCGAGTCGGTGCCGATCGCGGAGCTGGCGACCCGGCACACGTTCCTGCCGTACGAGGAGATCGCCTCCGTGGACGTCAAGCGGCAGGTGCCGCTGAAGGCGGAGCTGACCCTGCACGACGGCCGGGTGGTCGCCATGCAGGAGCTGATGAGCAGCGAGCTGCTGGAGAAGCAGAGCCGGGACACCCTGCTGCGCGTCTTCGGCCGGATCAGCGACTGACGCCCACCGGGCGGTCGACCGCACGGGGTCGGCCGCCCGGAGCGCGGTCAGGCTTCGGCGAGGCGTGCCGCGACCGCGGCGACGTGCTCGTCGGACTCGGTCAGCGCCACCCGCACGTACCGCTGGGCGGCGGGACCGTAGAAGACACCGGCCGCGACCAGGATGCCGCGCCGGGCCAGCCAGTCGACGGTCTGCCAGCAGTCCTCGTCCCGGGTGAGCCAGAGGTAGAGGCCCGCCTCCGAGTGCTCGATCGTGAAACCGGCCTCGGTGAACGCCGCGCTCAACACCTCACGCCGGGCGCGGTAACGCTCCCGCTGCTCGACGGCGTGGCCCTCGTCCCGCAGGGCGGCCACCATCGCGGCCTGCACCGGCGCGGGCACGATCATGCCGGCGTGCTTGCGGATCTTCAGCAGCTCGGCGACGAGGGCCGGATCGCCGGCCACGAACCCGGCCCGGTACCCGGCGAGGTTGGACCGCTTGGAGAGCGAGTGCACGGCGAGCACGCCGGTGTAGTCGCCACCGCAGACCTGCGGAGACAGCACCGACACCGGCTCGGCCGACCAGCCCAGCGGCAGGTAGCACTCGTCGCTGGCGACCACCGCGCCGCGTTCCCGGGCCCAGTCGACAACCTTGCGCAGGTGCGCCGCGGGCAGCACCCGGCCGGTCGGGTTACCGGGCGAGTTGACCCAGACCAACCGGACCCGTGAGGTCGGCCCGACCGAGGTGAGCGAGTCGGCGCGGACCACGATCGCGCCGGCCAGCCGGGCACCGTCCTCGTACGTCGGGTACGCGATCGACGGCACGACCACCACGTCGCCGGGGCCGATGCCGAGCAGGGTGGGCAGCCAGGCGACCAACTCCTTGGAGCCGATGGTCGGCAGCACGCCGAGACCGTCGACGCCCGCGCCACAGGCCCGGGCCACCCACACGGCGATGGCGTCGCGCAGCGCCGGGGTACCGGCGGTCATCGGGTAGCCCGGGGCGTCGGACGCGTCGGCCAACGCCTGCCGGATCACCGCCGGGACCGGGTCGACCGGTGTGCCCATGGAGAGGTTGATCAGGCCATCCGGATGCGCCGCGGCCAACGTGGCCGCGGCGTCCAGGGTGTCCCAGGTGAACTCGGGCAGCCGTGCCGAGACCGGCGCGGGCCGGTTCAGTGGCCCTCGCCGCGGGGCGGCTGCGCGGCGACGAAGGTGGCGTCCTTCTCCACCTTGCCGATCTTCGAGGCGCCCCCGGGCGAGCCCAGGTCCTCGAAGAACTCGTAGTTCGCGCCGGTGTAGTCCTTCCACTGCTCCGGGACGTCGTCCTCGTAGAAGATCGCCTCCACGGGGCAGACGGGCTCACAGGCACCACAGTCGACGCACTCGTCGGGGTGGATGTAGAGCATCCGGTTGCCCTCGTAAATGCAGTCGACCGGGCATTCCTCGATGCATGCCTTGTCGAGCACATCCACGCACGGCTCGGCGATGATGTAGGTCACCGGTCTTCTCCTCCGCAAGACGCGCCGCGATCTCCCGCGACGGTAAGAGCCTAGTATCTCGCCGGGGAGGGGGTCGATCGTGCTCCGACAGCAGGATGTGGGACATCGGATCGTAGTCCGCCGGATTGTGGGGATTCGCGAAGGCCGACCGCTGTTCTCCGACGCCCTCGGCGAGTTGGTCGAGCTGAGCGAGACCCATCTCACTCTCGCCACGGCGCAGGGCCCGCTCCGCGTCCCGGTGGCGCAGGTGCACCGTGCCAAGCGGGTACCGCCGACCCGCCGGCCGACGGCCGCGGCGGTGGTGGCGCTCGAGCGGGCCGCCGACGAGGCGTGGCCCGCCCCGACCCGCGGTCGGCTCGGCGACTGGCTGCTGCGCTCGGCCGAGGGTTGGACCGGCCGGGCCAATTCGGCGCTGCCGGTCGGCGATCCCGACCGACCGCTGCCGGCGGCCGTCGACGCGGTCGAACGCTGGTACGCCGAGCGGGGTCAGCCCGCGATCATCAACACGCCGCTGCCGCTCGCCGCGCCGGTCGGCGCCGAGCTGGACGAGCGCGGCTGGACCACCCGCCCACCGACCCTCGTCCAGACCGCCCCGCTGCCCCTCGCCGCCGCCGGGCTCGGCGGGCCGGACGCTGCCGTCGTCGAGGTGGTGGCCGCGCCGAGCGGGGACTGGCTCGCCATCGCGGCCGGCCGCAAGGGCGGGCTACCGGATGCCGCCCGGCACGTGCTGACCGCGGTGGGCCAGGTCCGCTTCGCCCACGCGTACGTCGACCGCACGCTGGTGGCTATCGGCCGGGGCACGGTGACCGGCGAGGGCCGCTGGTTGGGCCTCAGCCTGATCGAGGTGCTGCCGCCCGCCCGCCGGCAGGGACTGGCCCGGCGCGTGATCGGCGAGCTGGCCGCCTGGGGCGGCTCGGCCGGTGCGACCCGCGCGTTCCTCCAGGTGGAGCAACGCAACACGCCCGCCCTCGCGCTCTACCAATCCCTGGGCTTCACCACCCACCACACCTACCTAACCCGAGTAGCCCCGCACTAAGCCACCCGCCCTCGCCCCGCCCTCGCCCCGCCCTCGCCCTCGCCCCGCCGCGCCCTCGCCCTCGCCCCGCCGCGCCCTCGCCCCGCCGATCTTGCACTTTCTGTGGCGACGAAGAGGGCATATCTGCCCATGTCGGCGACCGAAAGTGCAAGATCGGCGGGGAGTTTGGCTCGGCGCGAGGTTCTGGCTCGGCGTGGGGCTGGCTCGCGCAGGGCTGACTCCTCGCTCCGCCGATCTTGCACTTTCTGCGGCGACGAAAAGGGCAGACCTGCCCAAGTCGGCGACCGAAAGTGCAAGATCGGCGCGAGGTTCTGGCTCGGCGCGAGGTTCCGGCTCGGCGCGAGGTTCCGGCTCGGCGCGGGGCTCTGGCTCCGCGCGGGGTTCCGGCTCCGCGCGGGGTTCCGGCTCCGCGCGGGCGGGGGTCAGCGGCGGACGACTCGGCGGGGCTTGGCGGCCTTGACCTCCGCGTAGCGCTTGAGCTGCTGCGAGCGGTAGTCGAGACCGAGGGCCGTCGCCACCAGGTAACCGCCCAGCGTCCCGAGGCCGGTGGCCAGCAGGTAGAGCCAGATCTGGGCGAAGAACGTGCCCGCGCCGCCGGCGAAGGGGTTGTGCGCGACGACCAGCGGCCCGACCAGCACGGTCAGGGCCATGGCGAGCACCACCGCGATGGTCACGTCACCCGCCCAGACGGCCAGCGGCCGGACGCGTCCCCAACGGAACGCGACCACGGCCAGGGTCAGCCCGATCACCACGAACATCGCCAGCGAGACCCGGTCGGCCGCAGCGTCGTCGCTGTCGAAACCGAACCGGGTGATGAGGCGGGCGACCACGTTGACCGCGAAGAGTCCTCCCGCGAGCACCCCGATGGTCCGCCACCGTCTGTCCATCGCACGACCTCCTGCCGTACGCCCCTGCCGCGGGGCCGCTTCCCTGGCAGGAATATCTACCACTCGGACCTGTGTGACGTCACCAGCCGCCGAGCGTCGCCGGTGGGGCGAGGATCTGCCGGAAGCCCATCACCGCGAACGTCATCGCGCCGGCCACGATCATCGCCAGGCCGACCCAGTTGTCGCCGGCCAGCAGCAGGTCGCCCTCGGTGGTGCGGATGGCCGCCACCGCCATCAGGGCGAACCACGGCACCGCCGGCAGCGCCACCGCCCAGCGTCGGCCGACCACCTCGTGCGCGAACCAGCTCAGCAGGATGTTCGCGCCGACGGCGAGCAGCGCGGAGACGCCGATGAGCTGTCCGCCGACCCGGAGGGTGGCGAGCAGCAGCTCCAACACCCCGGTCACCACGCCGGCCACCACCACCACGATCGCGCCGGCCACCCGCAGGCCCAGGTCCAGCAGTCGCGGCGGCGGCCCCGCCGGGGGCGGGGCGTCCTGGTCGTTCACGACCGACATCGGCGCGGCGGGCAACGTCACCGGAGACCGGCCGCCGCGACCGGGGAGCGGTCCGTGCCCGGCGAGGGACCGTCCGCTGCGGCCGAGGACCCCTGGGCGCCGGCCGAGGGCAGCCCGGCGAAGAGGTCGTCCTCCCAGCCGTACGGGCCGAAGCCCGGGCCCTTCGTGCCGACGGCGAGGGTGAAGAACTCCACGCCCATGAACTCGCCACCGAAGTTACCGGCGATCGAGTAGAGCCACGAGGAGGCCGGGATCTGGGTGGCGTGCGCCCGCATCGCCGCCTCCTTGGCCGCGTGCTGGTCGGTGCCGTCGATGCGGGCGGCGATCTGCTCGTCCGGGGTACCGAAGGGCAGCTCGGCCAGGTCCTGGATGCCGGCAAACGGATTGTCCGAGGATTCCGCGAAGTGCGACATGCCGGCCTCCAGCACGCTGAGCGGCATGGCCGTCCAGTAGACCTTGGCCGGGGCGCAGCCCTCGGCGGCGGCCAGCTCGACGGCGCGCATCGCCACCCGGTGCGCCTGGATGTGGTCGGGGTGGCCGTAGAAGCCGTTCGGGTCGTACGTGATCAGCACCTGCGGGCGTACCTCCCGCATGATCTCCACCAGGTGCCCGGCGGCCTCGTCGAGGTCGGCCTGCCAGAAGGCCCGGGGGTGCTCGTTCGTCGCGAGGCCCATCATCCCCGAGTCGCGGTAGCGACCGGCGCCGCCGAGGAAGCGGTGGTCGGCGACGCCGAGCGCCGCGCAGGCGGCGGCCAGCTCCGCGATCCGGTACCCGCCGAGCTGGTCGGCCTCGGCGGCGGCGAGCTGCGCGAGCGCCGGTACGTGGATCTCGCCCTCCTCGCCGAGCGTGCAGGTCACCAACGTGACGTGCGCGCCGGCGGCGGCGTAGTGGGCCATCGTCGAGCCGGTGCCGATCGACTCGTCGTCGGGGTGCGCGTGGACCAGCAGCAGGCGGCGGTTGGGCAGCGTCGTCACGACGGTCACTCTAACCGGCGGCCCGCCCCGGGAGTCGTTGGACGCGTCCGCCCAGGTCGGCCACATCAGGCCCGGCGCGGCTCTACGATTTGGCCTGTGGACTTTCCGGAGCTGGCCGCCCGTACCCGCCGGTTCAGCCACGGCGCGCCACGGGCTGTCTCCGTGGCCGCAGACGGCTCCCGGGTGATCTTCCTGCGCTCGGCCGGCCCGGAGGATCCGGCGGACGCACTCTGGCTGCTGAACGTGGCGACCGGCGAGGAACAACTGGTGGCCGACCCGGCGGCGCTGTTGGGCGACGAAGGCGACGTGCGGGCGCTCAGCCCCGGTGAGCGGGCGCTGCGGGAACGGCTCCGGCTCAGCGCCGCCGGCATCGGCTCGTACGCGCTTGACGCCGCCGGCCGGGTGGCCGTGTTCGCCCTGGCCGGCCGCCTGTTCCGCGCCGACCTGGTGCACGGCGACGTGGTGGAGGTGGCCACGGTCGGCCCGGTGCTCGACCCACGGCCGGACCCGACCGGCGAACGCCTGGCGTACGTGACCGACGCGGCCGACGGCGTGCGCCGGGGTGAGCTGCGGGTCATCGAGGCGGACGGCACCGACACCCTGCTGGCCGGCGAGGACGCGGGCGTGAGCTGGGGGTTGGCCGAGCACATCGCGGCCGAGGAGTTCGGCCGGTACCGGGGCTACTGGTGGGCGCCGGACGGGCGTACGGTGCTCGCCGCCCGGGTGGACGAGTCGCGGCTGGACCGCTGGCACCTGCACGACCCGGCCGAGCCGGGCAGCCCGCCGACCGCCGTTGCGTACCCCCGGGCCGGCGGTCCGAACGCCGAGGTGAGCCTGCACCTGCTGGACCTCGACGACGGTTGGGTCGACGTGCACTGGGACCGCGAGACCTACCCGTACCTGACCGGGGTGAGCTGGGCCGAGGGCAGTCCGCTGATCACCGTGCTGCGCCGCTCGCAGCAGCACGGCCTGGTCCTCGCAGTGGACCCGCGCACCGGCGAGACGCAGGTGCACGCCGAGCTGGCCGACCCGCGTTGGGTGGAGCCGATCGCCGGCACCCCGGCGCACCTGCCCGACGGCCGGGTGCTTGTCGGCGGCGAGCTGGCCCATGACGGGTACGACGCGCGGTGCCTGTTCGCCGACGGCACGCTGCTCACCCCACCCTCGCTCTACGTGCGGCGGGTGGTCGGTCGGCTGCCGACCGTCAGCGGTCCCGCCGACCTGCTGGTGGAGGCGAGCGACGGCGAGCCCAGCGAGCGGCACCTGTTCCGGGTCCGTACCACGATCGGCGGCGGGGTGGACGCCCGGCGGCTCACCACCGACTCGGGCTGGCACACAGCGGCCGTCGGCGGGGACGTGCTGGTGGTCGGGACTGCGTCGCTGGACCACGCCGGGGTGCGCTGGACCGTGTCGCGCGGCGGCCAGGAACTCACCGAGCTGCGGTCGTTGGCCGCCGAGCCGCCGTACTCTCCGCTGCCGCTGCTGGAACGGGTGACCGACCGGCGGCTGCCGGCGGCGGTGCTCTACCCGGACAACCATGTGACGGGCCGGCGGCTGCCGGTGCTGCTGGACATCTACGGCGGGCCGGGCCACCAGGAGGTGGTGGCGGCGCGGGCCGCGTGGTTGGAGCGGCAATGGTGGGCCGACGCCGGGTTCGCGGTGGTCACCATCGACAACCGGGGTACGCCGGGAGTGGCCCCCTCGTTCGAGAAGGCGATCCACCGGCGACTGGCGGACGTGATCCTGACCGACCAGATCGACGCGTTGACCGCGCTCGCGGGCAAGCACCCGGACCTGGACCTCGGCCGGGTGGCCGTCCGCGGCTGGTCGTTCGGCGGGTGGCTGGCCGGACTGGCCGTGCTGCGCCATCCGGAACTCTTCAAGTGCGGCATCGCGGGTGCCCCGGTCACCGACTGGGCGCTGTACGACACCGCGTACACCGAGCGGTATCTCGGCCTGCCGGAGGACGGCATGGACGTGTACGCGCACCACTCGCTCATCGAGTTGGCCGCCGAGCCGGTCACCGGCCCGGACCAGGCCCGTCCGCTGCTGCTGGTACACGGCCTGGCCGACGACAACGTGGTGGCCGCGCACACGCTGCGGCTGTCGGCGGCGCTGTTGTCGACCGGCCGGCCGCACGCCGTGCTGCCGCTGACCGGCGCCACCCACATGGCCGCGAACGGCACCGCCGAGCGGCTGCTCCCGTTGGAACTGGAATTCCTACGTACGCACCTGGGCTGAAACGGAGGCGTCCCCCGTTCCAGCGGCGCTGCCGGAACGGGGGTTTTCAGGGGTGCGGACAGGTCAGTGCTTGGGGCTGGGACCGAACCGGTTCGCCCCGGGCGTGCCGTCCTGGACGAAGAACACGATCAGGACAATGGCCCCCACGATCGGCACGAGGCCGATCAGCAGCCACCACCCCGTCTTGTCGGTGTCGTGCAGGCGTCGCACCGCGACAGCCAGCGTCGGCAGCAGCAGCGCCAGGGAGACGACAAGACCGATGAAACCGTTTGACGAATCGTCGGCAAAGGTCAGTCCCAGTGCGTTGTCCAGGACGGAGGCGACGATACTGACAAGGACGGTGAACAGAAAGAACCACCAGTACTCAGAGCGGCGGGCTCGACCTGTGAAGCCGACGTACTGACTGAGGACCGATTTCACGGCGGTACCGAAGGACATGGCTGTCTCCCGCTCTTGAGGGGGGTCTCAAGCGCGAGGGTAGCCAAGCGAATCAATGTCAAACGGTCAAGCGCCTGACCATCGGCGGTGATCGGCGATTACAGGCTCCCCGACTCCGGCCAGTGGGACCAGTGTGTGTTCGGCTTCGCTTCGGGCGCGTAGAGCGCGAGATCGCCGGTCGCCAGGACATCGGCGATCTGGCGAAACGTCTCGGACTGACTTGGACGGGCGCCGCCGGCCAGGTCAGGGTGGTGCCATTCGTCCAGCCGCAGGACCTCGGGCAGGTCGACGGGGATTCGGCGGCGCAGTTCCCGTTCGTCCGCCAGGAGAAGCTCGCGATGACGCGGGACAAGCCGACGCAGCACGTCGACCAGATCCTCACCTGACTCGCCGGCAACGCCGATGTCCCGACCGCGAAGCACCACGGGGCCTCCCCGGTACGTCTCCGGCTCGTCCGGGTCCTCCATCTCGTCCCAGTTGTCGACCCGGTCGAGGAAGTCGCCGTTGTCGGTGCCAGGTTCGCCGCTGTTCAGGCAGTTGCCGAACACGTGGAGCACGTCGGTGAGGTTGCCGGCCCGTGGCGAGTAGCCGATTGTCTCGACGACGAGCGCCCATCGCCCGGCATCCCGATATCCGTGCAGTCGGGCGTCAACGGCGTAGGAGTAGCCGTTGTCGAGGTCCGGGAAGCGGAAGTCCTCGACTGCGGCGTCGAGTTGATCGAGGATGTCGGCCGGGCGCACAGCCGAGCACTGTAGTGCGTCAAGCGGCAACGGGAGCGGTCACCAGTACGCCAGCCCGCTGGAGCCCGACCCCATCCGGGGTGGACCGCCATGCTTACAGCCCCCCGAGGTGGATGGCGAGCTGGGTGATCGTGGGTGGGGCGTCCGGGTGGCGGGCGGCCTGGGCGACGACGTTCCTGCCCACGGGCGGTGGCGGATCTCGGCGGGCGCGATGCTGTCGGCCCGCACCAGAAGCCGGGCCGCATTGCCAGGGTCGTTGATATGGAGGTAGCCACGCGCCGCGTCGATGAGGTGTGCGGCGCGATGTTCCACCGGCAACCACCGCCAGCCGTCCCGCTCGATCGCCTTTCGATGCCGAGCGACCGCCTGCGGCCCGTCGCCCAACTCCACCGCTGCGATGACCCGCGCCAGCTCGACAGCCGTCGGCCCGAACGCCGTCCGGTGATGGTCGCGTCCATCACCTACCCGAGCGGCCAGCTCGGCGGCCTCGGCCAGCAGGTCAGTGCTCGCCCGGTCATCACCCGCCACGGCCGCCGTCAGGGCAGCTTGTACGAGCAGCGATCCGCACAGCGACAATTCCTGGGGCGTTTCCGGGGTGATCTGGGCGGCGGCAGCCAGCAACACCATTCTGGTGCCCGCCGATGGTCGCAGCACCTGACCAAGCTGCACCGCCGCGCAGGCCAGCAACACCTTGTCACCGGCAGCGGCGGACATCGCCCGATCAGCGGCCAACCACGCCAGATTCTCCTCGCCCAGCTTGACCAACAGCGCCGCTGTCACCCGGTAGACCTCCACCACTGCTTCCCGTCCAGCCGCCGGCTCCTGCGTGTCAACGCGATGAACCTCGGTGACCAACGCGGGCAGCAGTTCGACCAGACGCGGGTACCGGGCGTACTGGTAGGTCATCCACGCCTGCCATACCTCCCGCGCCAACCGCTCCGGCGACATCACCGGCTGGTCGGTCGGGCGACGGACGGCCATGGGGTACGCGGACAGCGCTGCCCGGATCCGCGCAACGCCCTCGCGGCACTCGGCCACCCCAGCGGGCTGCGCATCCCGCCCGAGCAGCGCGGCGGGATCGACCCGCAGCACCGCCGCGACCTCCCGGATGGTCGACACCCGCTCCAGCGAGCGAACCCCTCGCTCAACCTTGTCCACCCAGCTCTTCGACTTACCTAACCGATCGGCGAACGACTGCTGCGACAACCTCCGCCGAACCCGCAGGTACGCGACCCGCCGACCGATGGAAACCGGATCACCGCCCACGACGCCACCGCCGATCCGGCACCACCCGAGTCGTCTCTTCCACCGGTATCCGCTCCGACTCGGCCTGCTCGAGCAACCGACGCTTGGCCGCCTCTCGTTCGGCGGCGTCGATCTGCTCGCCCGTGTTGGGCATCTGGTCGTCGCGCTTGGACATCATCACCTCGCTGCTGGCGCATCGGCATACCTGCCGTCGTCAATGACCACGATGACGCCGATTAGTCGCCGGATGCGACGGCACAGGAAATGACATAAGGGATACATGAGGGGCGACATTTAGGCGACCTAGAGTTATCGTGGCGAACATGAACGCCCCGAACACCGCCTTGCGCTCGGTCCGCATCGGGATGCGCATGAGCCAGGACGACTTCGCCCGCGCGCTCCAAGCCGCTGGCCTCCGCATCGGCGAGCCCAACGACGCCAACAAGAGGCTCGTCCAACGCTGGGAGGCCGGCGTGATCGCCGCACCCCGGCCCGTGTACGCCCGCGCGTTGGAGGTCGTTACCGGCCTACCGGTCTCCCTACTGGGCTTCGCTGCGATCCCCGACGGCCATGCCGCGAGCGACCAACAGGGTGGCCACGACCTGACCTCTCCCATGTCCACCCTGGCCACCCCGACGCCCAAGCCACGCATGGTCCACAAGTCCTACGAGGGGGTGTGGCTCAGTCGCTACCAGTACCACTCCAGCGGCCGCAGCGAATCATTCGCCGGCCAGCATTTCGTTGTCGTACTCCAGCACGGCGACCGCCTGACCGTGCGCAGTCTGCCTGGCTCGGCGGCATCGTCACTGTCGCTGGACCTCACCGTGGACGGTGCCGTGGTCACCGGGACGTGGGTGGAGCAGACGGATCCCGCCGGCTACTACCGTGGAGCCCGCTACCACGGCGCGATTCAGCTTCTGGTAGAGCCGACAGGCCGGCGGATGGCCGGAAAATGGGTCGGGTTCGGCAAAGACATGGACGTCAACACCGGTCCATGGGAGCTGACATTCCGCGATGCCTCCACGTCCAAGGCGACGCTCGACCGCTACAACACGTCACCCGAATAGGGCTTGTCCCTTGGGTCGGGCTCGGTGGTCGGCAAGAGCTCTGGTGAACAGGGCGAGGTAGCTGTCGTGGGCCAGGGACAGGCCGCCAAGCTCGTCTTCGGTGAACCAGCCGATGGCATCGTGTTCGTCCGGGGCGGCGTTGACCGGGGACCCCGTCCACGCTTCGATCAGCCAGATCTGCATGTCGAACGTGTCGGTATGCACCTCGTGCACGGGCGGCCTCGAGGGCGCCGTGATGTCGACGCCCACCTCCTCCCGCAACTCCCGGGCAAGCGCCTCGCCCGGTAGTTCCCCGGCCTCCACATGTCCACCGGGCATGTCCCAGACGTCGGGGTACCACCGACGCTGCGGGGATCGGTGACACAGCAGCACCCGGTCGCCGTCGCGCAGCAGACCGGTGACGATGCGGGCCTTGGCAGAGCTTTCGACGGTGTTCGACACGGCCGCATCGTGCCACCTGTGGCGGCTCAGTGGTGGGCACGACCGCTCAAGATCGTCACAACATCAGGGTTGTTGCTGCCTCAGAGGCTCGGCACGCAGCACCATCAGGGTTGTTGCTGCCTGCGGGGCGCAGCACGCAGCACCGCGGCGATCAGGGGAGGTCGCGGCGGGTTGGCGGCCAGCGCTCGGCGCGCCAGTCGTTCCAGGTCACGAAACCGGCCGGCGGGTCGTCGACGGGTTCGGAGCCGTCGAGCTCGCCTGGCGTCGGGACGTCCATGCGGGCGGCCCACTCGGCGAGTTCCTCGTCGGACATCGGCCACGTCGTGTGGGGCGCGTCCGCCTGGCGCTGGTCGAGCCGTTCGCGCTGCTCGGCCGGGGCGAGTTCGAAGTAGCACAGTTCCACCCGCGCGCCGAGGTCGGCCGCGGCCTGCCGCAGAGCGGAACGCTCGTCCCGACTCCAGAGGCCAAAGTCGATCACCACATTGTTGCCGAGGTCGAGGGCGCGCAGCCCGATCGCGATGAGCCGCCCCTCGATCACGTCCGAGGCCGCAGGCGGATTCTCGGCACCGTAGAGGGCCTTCATCCACTCGTCCTTGGTCAGACGAAGCGCCTTCTGCTCGACCTCGATCCGCCGCGCGGCAGTGGTCTTTCCGGTACACGGGAGCCCCACCGTCAGGAACAGTGTCGGTCGCGTCATCACGGCTCCCATTCGGTCAGCGTGCCCGGGTCTCCCAGACCGGCTTCTGCGGCTCGTCATTGTGCACGACGAAGTCGACGTGATCGGTCGGGCGCACGGTGTCGAAGTAGAGTTGCTGGGCGGGGACGTAACGGTCCCGCCAGCGCCGTTCGACATCGGCCCGGGACGACACCGTCCGCTCGCGGATCACGGCACGGTCCACCGTCGTCTCGATCGCGGTGGCCACGAGAATGCGCAGCTCCCACTGATCGACCACTTCCGGGCGCATGAGGAAGACGCCGTCGAACACCAGCACGGCGTCGGCGGGTGCCGTCATGGCCGGCGGAGACAGCACGGCATCCGTGGCGCGGTCGTACACCGCGGGTTGGAAGCCCCGACCGCCGCCCGGTCCGAGAGGATCGAGCAGCACCCGGTTCAGCGCGGCCCAGTCGTGGGAGTCGAAATAGCAGCCTTCGGCCGAGTACTCGCCGCGCGGATAGCGACGCGTCCGAGGAAAGAGGAAATCGTCGACCGTCGCGCGGATGACGTAACGGCCCTGACGTCGCAGAACGACGGCGAGTTCGTCGGCGAGGGTGGTCTTGCCGCTCGCTGGTGGACCGTCAACGGCGACCCGTACCGGGTGTGCGACATCAACGGCGCCGACCGCCTCGGCGAGACGGCCGAGCAGCTCCGCGCGACGCGGCCCCGGCCTCATGTCAGTCGTCCTCGATGCGCCCGGTGGTCGGATCGACCATGGCCAGGAAGTCCCGGATGTTCTCCTTGTGCTCGTCCAGCGACAGGCCGGCAGTCGGGCCGACGCCGAATCCGTAGCCGGGGTTCGGCCCGCTGAGCCAGGTGTAGTCGGTGCCGTCGCACTCGTTCGGGCGCAGGGCGAACGTCTCTCCGTCGACGTCGACGGTGACCGACGTGGCGTCGTCCGTGGGTACCGGGCGCAGGCCGGGTACGGCGTCCGGGTCGACGCCGCCGTCATCCGGGTAGATCGGCTTCACCTGGCCATCTTCCCGCGAAACGACCCAAACCGCAGTGCCCCCGACGACGCTGTCGAAAGGGGCCCTGCCTGCGGTACGACGGCGCCACACAACCTCCGCCGCGAAGGGCTCGTCACGAACTGCGACATCGGTTACGGTCTCTGCAACAAACGCATGTGACAACGCGGGGGCCGCCCTGATCGTTGAACCGGCACCTGCCCGAGCCGGCCGTCACCGCACGGGAGGACAACGTGTCGGATTACCCGAAGATGATCGTCCCGGTCGACCACATTGAGCCGGTGCCTCGCCGGATCCGAGCCTTCCTCGGCGGCGAGCAGGTACTGGACACCACGCGGGCGTTGTACGTGTGGGAATGGCCGTTCTTCCCGCAGTACTACATCCCCGTTGACGACCTGGATCGCAACCTGTTGATCGAGGGCCAGGGCACCGAGGCTTCCCGGCGCGGGACCGCGCGGCTGCACGGGCTGCAGGTTGGCGAGACGATCCGTCCTTCGTGCGGGCGGTTGTACGGAGACGATGCGCTGGCTGGGTTGGCGAACACGATCCGGTTCGACTGGGCAGCCATGGATGCCTGGTTCGAGGAGGACGAAGAGGTCTTCGTGCACCCCCGCAACCCGTTCGCGCGGGTGGACGCGGTGCGTTCCACCCGCAGCGTCAGGGTGGAACTGGAAGGGGTCGTCCTGGCCGAGTCGACATCGCCCGTTGTGGTCTTCGAGACCGGTCTACCGCCCCGCTACTACCTCAACCGGACCGACGTGAACTTCAGACACCTCGTGGCGTCGGAGACGAGGACCGGCTGCCCGTACAAGGGGCGGACCAGCGACTACTGGTCCATCCGTCTCGATGACCAGACCCACCCGGACCTGGCCTGGTCGTACAACTTCCCGACCGCCGCACTCCTGCCGATCGCCGGCCTGATCGCCTTCTACAACGAAAAAGTCGATCTCTTCGTCGACGGCGAGCAACTGAGCCGGCCGAAAACGCCCTTCCACTGAACCAACCGCACGCCCGCGCCTTGGAGGTCGTTACCGGCCTACCGGTTCTCCTCCTCGGCTTCGCCGCGATCCCCGACGGTCCTGCCGGACACCATCCAGCTTCTGGTGGAACCCACAGGCCGGCGGATGGCCTGGACGTCAATACGGTTCGTGGGAGTCGAGCTTCCGCGATGCCTCCACCGCTACGACAGGACTCGTGGATGCTCAACTCGGGTTTCAGGAAGGTGGGCTGTCGGGGCGGCCGCGACACCCCGGTCTTCTGAGAATTGAGTCGATCAAGGCGGCGAGACGGCAGAGGGCCCCTCCCGACGACGCTGTCGAGAGGGGCCCTGCCTGCGGTACGACGACCTACGGCTTGACGTACGCGTTGACGAACGCCGGGTAGCCGAAGACGCTGGAGACGAAGACGCCGCCGGCCTTGGAGCCGTGCACGTGGTAGGCCACGTCGACGTACATCGGCACCACGGGCGCGTGCTCCTTCATGATCCGCTCGTCCAGCTTGGCCCACTCCGGGCCCTGCTCGGACGGGGCGAGCGCCAGGATCCGGTCCATCTCGGCGTTGATCGTCGGGTCGTTGAAGTAGGACTGGTTGCTGTTCCCCTCGGCCTTGATGCTGCGGCCGTCGTACAGCACCGGCAGGATCGCCGCGCCGCTCGGCCAGTCCGCCGCCCAGTTACCGATGTACAGGTCCCACGGGTTGTCCTTCTTCTTGATCTCGTCGAGCTTCGCGTCGTCCGAGATGTTCCGCAGCGTGATCTTGAAGCCGGCACGCTCCAGGTTGGCCTTGAGCTGAGCGCCCTGCTGCTGCTCGGTCGAGTTGTCGGCGACACCGAGGACCAGCTCCGGCGTCTGCCCGCCGAGCAGCTCCTTGGCCTTGGCGACGTCGCCGTTGGGGCCCGCCGGGTACGCCTCGTACGCCTTGTAGCCGATCGTGGCCGGCGGCATCAGCGTGGTCAGCGGGGCGGCGACGTTCTGGCCGCCGAGCGCCTTGACCATGCCCTCGCGGTCGATGGCGTAGTTGAGCGCCTGGCGGATCTTGAGGTCCTTGACCCGCTGGTTGTTGATGACGAGTTGGTTGGCGCTCGGCGTCGGCGAGAGGATGCTGCGCGACTTCAGCGCCGCGTCCCCGGCCACCTTGGCGACCAGCGAGGCGGGTACGGCGTTGAAGGCGAGCGCGCTCTGGTCGGCGCCGTTGTCCGCGATCACCCGGTTGTTGGCGGCGTCCGCGGTCGGGCCGAAGCTCCAGACGAACTGGTCCGGGTACTGGTGCCGGACCGGGTCGGTGTTCGGGTCCCAGTTCGGGTTGCGGTCGAGCGTGATCTGCACGCCGACCTGGTTCTTGGCGACCTTGTAGGGGCCGGACGAGAACGGCTGCTTGTCCAGGTCGATGCCGGTGTCCTTGTCCGGGGGCAGCGGCGCGGTGGTCGGCAGCGACGCGGCGAACGGCAGGTCACAGCGCGGCTTGGCGAACTCGAACCGCAGCGTCTTCGCGTCCGGCGCGGTCAGGCCGGGCGGCAGGGACGTCTTGTTCTTCTTGAAGTCCCACTTGGTGTCGAACTGCGGGGTGTCGGCCAGCCACTCCTGGATGTAGGTCGGGCCACCGGAGAGGTCGGGGTCGAAGGAGCGGGCGATGCCGTACGCGATCTCCTTGGCGGTGATCGGCCGGCCGTCCTCGAACTTCACCCCGTCCTTGATGGTGAATTCCCAGACCTTGCAGTCGTTGTTGACGTTCTTGCCGGGCGTCTCGGCGAGGTCACCGACGAGGACCAGCCCGCCCTTGCCGTCGTCCTTCCAGGTGGTCAGGTATCGGGCGAAGAGCGGGTTCGTCATGAGGCCCGCGAACGAGTACGTCCGCTGCGGGTCGAGGTGGGAGATCGGCGACTCCCGGATGATGGTGAAGGTGCCACCCTTCGTGGCGCCGCTCACCTCGGCCGCCGGCCCCTGCGAGTCCTTGGGGTCGGTCGCGATGACCCCGGTCTGCTGCCGGTTGTTGTCCACCGTGGTGCCCTCGCCGGTGTTCTTCGAGCACGCACCCAACGCCACAACCAGAGCGATCGCGCCGCCTGCGGCAACCGCCACGCGTGGTCGCATGAAGTACCTCCTTCACCCATCTGCCGAGCGGTTCCGTCGGGGCGGGAACCGCCGACGTCCCGAGGATCGTAAGGAAGAAAACCTACAAGTTGTGTAACAGTTGTCGATAAATTTCGCCAGCAGCCACGCGCGGCACGGCGGTACGGGTCAGCGCAGCCGGACCCGCGGGTCGATGGCCGCGTACAGCAGGTCCACCAGCATGTTCGCCAGCACCACGAAGACGGCGGCGATCAGCACGGTGGCCATGATGGTGGGCAGGTCTCCGGACTTCACCGCGTCCACCGCCGTACGCCCCAACCCCTGGATGCCGAACGTCGTCTCGGTGATCACCGTGCCGCCCAGCGCCCCACCCACGTCCAGCCCCGCGATGGTCACCACCGGAGTGATCGCCGCGCGCAGCGCGTGTCGCCCGTACACCTTGGGTTTGGACAGGCCCTTGGCCCGTGCGGTGCGGACGAAGTCCTCGGAGAGCGTCTCCAGCATCTGCGCCCGTGACAGCCGGGCGTAGATCGCCGAGAACAGGAAGGCCAACGCCACCCAGGCGAGCACCAGCCCACTGGCCCACTTCGCCGGATTGTCGAACAGGGACGTGTAGCTCGGCACCGGCAGCCAGCGCAGGTTGTAGACGAACACCAGCAACAGCACCGCGCCCACGAAGTAGAGCTGCAACGACGCGCCGGTCAGCGAGAAGCCGATGGCGGCCCGGTCCAGCCAGGTGCCCCGGCGCAACGCCGAGACCATGCCCAGCCCCACGCCGAGCAGCAGCCAGAGGATGGCCGCCGGGATCACGATGCTCAGCGTCACCGGCAGTACCCGGGCGATGGTGTCCGAGACCGCCTCGTTGGTGACGTACGACCAGCCCAGGCAGGGCGCGTCGCACCGGCCACCCTGGGCGCTGCCCAGGTCCCGACCGGTGACGATGCCCTTCATGTAGCCGGCGTACTGGCTGACCAACGGGTCGTTGAGGCCCAGGTCGTCACGGACCCGCTCCAGCCGCTCCGGGTTGCAGTTCTTGGAGCAGATGCTGCTCACCGGGTCGCGCGGCAGGGCGAAGAACATCAGGAACGTCAACACGCTCACCGCGAAGAGGGTCAGCACCGCCGAGAAGAGCCGCTTGATCAGAAATCGCGTCATGGGGACCCCTACCGGGACGACTTCGGGTCGAGCGCGTCCCGCAACGCGTCGCCGAAGAGGTTGAAGGCGAACACCAGCGCGAAGATCGTGATGCCCGGGAAGAACACGTACGCCGGGTCGGTCTGGAGGTAGTCCAGACTGTCGTAGATCATCCGGCCGAAGCTCGGCGTCTCGTCGCTCAGCCCGACGCCGATGAAGGACAGCGCGGCCTCGCTGGTGATGAACTGCGGCACCGCCAGGGAGAACGACACCAGGATCGGCGCCCAGATGTTCGGCAGGAGCTGCCGGAAGATGATGTGCCCCAGCCCGGCGCCGCTGGCCTTGGCGGCCTCCACGAACTCCCGTTCGCGCAGCGCGATCACCTGCCCGCGTACCAGCCGGGCCGTGCTGGTCCAGCCGAAGATCGCGAACACGGCGATCAGCACACCCACCCCGAACGCGGACGACACCTGCCCCCGCTCGCCGTAGAAGCGCAGCGTGATGGCGGGGGTGAGGGCCAACGCGATGATCAGGAACGGCATGGCCAGGGTCAGGTCGGTGATCCAGTTGATCACCGCGTCGAGCCAGCCGCCGAGGTAACCCGCCAGCGCGCCGAGCGCGATGCCGATCGCGGCGGTGATCAGGGCGGCGGCGATCGCGATGAACAGGGACGTGCGCAGCCCGTAGATCAACCGGACGAAGATGTCCCGGCCCAGCGCCGGCTCCAGCCCGAACCAGTGGTCGCCGCTGACGCCGCCGACGTAGCCGAGCGGCATGCCGTTGCCGTCGAGCAGGTTCTGGAACTGCTCGCGCGGCCCGACGCCGTAGACCATCTCGATCAGCGGGGCGGACAACCCCAGAACCATGAAGAACACCAGGAGTACGCCGCTGACAACGGCTGTACGGTCGCGGCGCAGCCGCAGCCAGGCGAGCTGCCCGGGCGAGCGGCCGACGACGCCCTTCGCGGCGGGCGTGCTCGCGTCCGGGTCGGACTCGATCTCGGCCAGCGCGACACCCTCCACCGGGGACAGGCTCACGACGACACCTCCTCGTCGACCTGCGCGACCGCCCCGGCCGCCTGCGGGCTCGGGCTGGCCGCTTCCCCTTCAGGACTCGGGCTGGCCGCTTCCCCTTCGGGACTCGGGCTGACCGCTTCCCCTTCGGGACTCGGGCTAGCCTTTTCCCCTTCGGGGCTCGGGCTGACCGCTTCCCCTTCGGGGAAGTGACACGCGGTCGCCTGCCGGCCGCCGTCGCGCGGCACCAGCGAGGGCTCCTCGGTGGCGCAGACGTCCTGCGCCTTCCAGCAGCGGGTCCGGAACCGGCAGCCCGACGGCGGGTCGAGCGGGGTGGGCACGTCGCCGGTCAGTCGGATCCGGCCCGCCGGGCCGAGCTGCGTGACGTCCGGGATCGCCGAGAGCAGCGCCCGGGTGTACGGGTGCTGCGGGCGCTCGTAGATGTCCTCCCGGTCGCCGATCTCCACGATCCGGCCCAGATACATGACCGCGACCCGCTGGCAGAAGTGCCGGACCACGGCCAGGTCGTGCGCGATGAACACGAACGCCAGCCCGAGTTCTCGTTGCAGGTCGCGCAGCAGGTTGACCACCTGCGCCTGGATCGAGACGTCCAGTGCGCTCACCGGCTCGTCGGCGACGATCAGCTTCGGCCGTAGCGCCAGCGCGCGGGCGATGCCGATGCGCTGGCGCTGCCCGCCGGAGAACTCGTGCGGGTACCGGTTGTAGTGCTCCGGGTTCAACCCGACCAGCTCCAGCAGCTCCTGCACCCGCGCCTTGATCCCGCCGGGCGGCTTGATGCCGTTGACCTGCAACGGCATCGCCACGATCCGACCGACCGTGTGCCGGGGGTTCAACGACGCGTACGGGTCCTGGAAGATGATCTGGAGTTCCTGCCGCAGTGGGCGCAGCTCCCGCCGGCTCGCGTGGGTGATGTCCCGCCCGCCGAACTCGATGCTGCCGCTCGTCGCCTCCAGCAGCCGCACCAGCATCCGGCCGGTGGTCGTCTTGCCACAGCCCGACTCCCCCACCAGGCCCAGCGTCTCGCCGGGGCGCACGTCGAAGTCGAGCCCGTCGACCGCCCGCACGACGCCGGTGGCGCGCAGTCCCTGCCGTACCGGAAAGTGTTTGGTCAGGCCGCGGACCCGCAGCAGTGGTTCGTCGCTCATCGGGCCACCCCCACGGATCGCACGCTCTCGGCGTAGATCGCCGCACGCTCCTCGGCGCTCAGATGGCAGGCGACCAGGTGGCCGTCGCCGCCCGCCGGTCGCAGCTCGGGCACCTCGGTGCGGGAGCGGTCGCCGGCCCGGTCGTCGTAGCGGCAGCGCGGGTGGAACGCGCACCCGGACGGCAGGTTGATCAGGCTGGGCGGGTTGCCGGGGATGGGAACCAGGTCCGCGTCCGCGTCGCCGTGCAGCGACGGCACGCTGGAGAGCAACCCCCAGGTGTACGGATGCTGCGGCGAGCGGAGCACCTGCTCGACGCTGCCGTGCTCCACGGCCCGCCCGCCGTACATGACCAGCACCTCGTCGGCGACCTGGCCGACGACGCCGAGATCGTGGGTGATCAGGATGATCGCGGAGTGGAACTCGGCCTGCAGGTCGGCGAGCAGGTCGAGGATCTGCGCCTGCACGGTGACGTCCAGCGCGGTGGTCGGCTCGTCGGCGATCAGCAACGCCGGGTCGTTGACCAGCGCCATGGCGATCATCGCCCGTTGGCGCATGCCGCCGGAGAACTCGTGCGGGTACTGATCGAAGCGGCGGGCGGGCTGCGGGATGCCGACCCGGTCCAACATGTCCACCGCCCGCTGCCGGGCCGCACGCCGATCGACCTCCGGATGGTGCACCCGGTACGCCTCGGCGATCTGCCGACCGACCGTGTAGTACGGGTGCAGCGCGGAGAGCGGGTCCTGGAAGATCATCGCCATGTCCCGGCCGCGCAGCCGGCGTACCTCCTCGTCGGGCAGGCCGACGAGCTGCCGGCCGCCGACCGAGATCTCCCCGGTGATCGTGGCCCGCTTGGGATCGTGCAGACCGAGGATGGCAAGCGAGGTGACGCTCTTGCCGGAGCCGGACTCGCCGACGATGCCGAGCGTGCGCCCCCGCTCGACGGCGAAGGACACCCCGTCGACCGCGCGCACCACGCCATCCGAGGTGTCGAACCGGACCCGCAGGTCACGCACCCGCAGGTAGGCATCCGAGCTGTCCACGGCCACCTCCCTCAGTGACGAAGAGAACTTACAACAATGTCGAGAGGGTGAAAATAAGCTACAAGTTCGGCACGTGTCAGCGGGCCCGAGCGTAACGAGTCCGCATCAGCCCCGCACGCCCCGCGCCCCGGCGCCGGGCGCCCAAGATCCTCACAACATCCCCGAAGTTGCTGCCTCAGCCGCACCGGAAACAGCAACATCCCCGATACTGAGCAGATCTTGGACGGCCGGAAGAACTTCTTTCCTGACGGGTGTCGGTCGGCTGCCCTAGGGTCGTCGCATGACCGAGTTCGACGCGGCCACCACCGCCGTCCAAGCCGCTCTCGACGCGGGCGCCCGGTACGCCGACGCGCGGGTGATGCACCGCCGCTACGAGTCGATGACCGCGCGCAACGGCGACGTGGAGGAGTTGACCCAGGACGAGAGCATCGGGCTCGGCGTACGGGCGCTGGTCGGCGCGAGTTGGGGCTTCCACGCCGTACCCGATCTGTCGGACGCTGCCGCCCGCGAGGCCGGCCGGCGGGCGACCCGGACCGCGATGGCCAGCGCGCGGGTGCCCGGGCCCGCGGTCGACCTGGTCGCGGTCGAGGCCGTGACGGCGAGCTGGTCCTCGGACTGCCGCGTCGACCCGCTCGGGGTTCCGTTGTCCGAGAAGGGCGACCTGCTGGTCGGCGCGACCCGCGCCATGACCGAGCACGGCGCGGACCTGGCCGAGGGGCTGTACCAGATCTGGGACACCGCGAAGTGGTTCGTCTCCAGCGAGGGGCACCGCATCGACCAGCGCATCCGCGAGTGCGGCGGCGGCATCTCGGCCACCTCGATCGGCGACGGCGAGACGCAACGGCGGTCCTGGCCCAGTTACCGGGGGCAGTACGGCACCACCGGCTGGGAACTTGTCGAATCGCTCGATCTGGCCGCGCACGCCGCGCAGATCGCCGAGGAGTCGCGGGCGCTGCTGACCGCGCCACAGTGTCCGGCCGGTGAGACGGATCTGATCCTCGGCAGCGAGCAGTTGGCCCTACAGATCCACGAGTCGGTGGGCCACGCCATCGAACTGGACCGGATCCTCGGCTGGGAGGCGGCGTTCGCCGGCACGTCCTGGCTGGACCTGGCCCAGCTCGGCTCGCTGCGCTACGGCTCCGAGCTGATGAACATCACCATCGACCCGACGATCCCGGGCGCGCTGGGCAGCTTCGGCTTCGACGACGAGGGCTCACCCGCGGTCAAGCGGGACGCGGTGCGCGAGGGCCGGTGGGTGGGCGTGCTCGCCGGCCGCGACTCGGCGGCCATGGCGGGCCTCGACTACGGCGGCAGCGTACGCGCCGACGGGTGGGCCCGGCTGCCGATGGTGCGGATGACGAACGTGGGCCTGGAGCCCGGGCCGCACACCCTGGAGGAGATCATCTCGGCCACCGACGACGGCGTGCTGATGGATCTCAACCGGTCCTGGTCGATCGACGACAAGCGGCTCAACTTCCAGTTCGGGTGCGAGATCGGCTGGGAGATCAAGAAGGGTCGGCGGGGGCGGATGCTGCGCAACCCGACGTACACCGGGATCGGGCCGCTGTTCTGGCGGTCGATGGACATGCTCTCCGGCGAGACGGTGCCCTGGGGGACACCCAACTGCGGCAAGGGCCAGCCGGGTCAGATCGGGCACACCGGCCATCCGGCCGCACCGGCCCGCTTCAAGAACGTCCGGGTGGGGGTGTCAGCGTGAGCGCGAGGAGTGAGCCGGTTTTGCGAGCCCCGCAGTCGCGAACGAAAGGAGGCCCTGCGTGAGTGAGTTGGAGCTGGCGGGGCAGGTCGTCGAGTTGGTCCGGCGGCTCGGTGGCCCGGACACGCAGGCCGAGGTGGTGGCGACCCGGGCGGACCTGGCGCTCACCCGCTTCGCCAACTCGGCCATCCACCAGAACGTCTCCGAGTCGACCGTCGGGGTCCGGCTGCGGGTGCACGCCGACGGACGGACCGCTGCCGGCAGCGGCAGCGTGGTCACCGCCGACGGGTTGCGGGCGCTCGTCGAACGCACCCTGGCCGCCTCCCGGCTCGCCCCGCCCGATCCGGGTTGGCCGGGACTGACGCCGCCCACGCCCGCGCCGGTCGCGCCGCCGGTCGACGAGGCGACCGCCCACGCCGAGCCGGACCAGCGGGCCGACCGGGTGGGCGCGTTCGTGGCCGCGGCCGGGCCCCTCAGCACGGCGGGATACTGCCGTACCGCGTACCGCTCGTCGGCGTTCGCCAACTCGGCGGGGCACAGCGCGCACGGCCGCTCGGCGGAGGCGGCGATGGACGGCATCGCCCGGCGCGACGGTGCGGACGGCGTCGCGCGGCGCAGCGCGGACCGGCTGTCCGATCTCGACGGGGCTGAGCTGGGCGCGCACGCCGCCGCGAAGGCGCAGGCGGCAGCCGATCCGGTCGAGTTGCCGCCGGGGCGCTACGAGGTGGTGTTCGAGCCGGCCGCCGTGGCGGACCTGTTGCAGAACCTGGCGTGGTACGGCTTCAACGGCAAGCGGTACGCCGAGCGGCAGTCCTTCGCCGAGCCGGGGGTCGCCCAGTTCGACCCGCTGGTGACCCTGGTGGACGATCCGCTCGGCGCGTCCGGCCTGCCGTTCGACGCCGAGGGCACCGGCCGGCGGGCGGTGACCCTGGTCGAGGCGGGCACCACGCGGGCCGTCGCGCACGACCGACGGACCGCCGTCGAAGCGGGCGCGGAGTCCACCGGGCACGCGATCGCGGGCGGCGCCACCTGGGGCCCGATGGCTCGCAACCTGCGACTCTCGCCCGCCGTGGCCGGCCCGGCCAGCGCGGTGGGCCGGAACACCACGGGCGCGGCGGCCGGCGCGGTGGTCGACGCGGACACCGCGGCGCTGGTCGCCGGGGTACGACGGGGACTGCTGGTCACCGACCTCTGGTACACCCGGGTACTCGACCCGAAGAGCCTGGTCGTCACCGGGTTGACCCGCAACGGGGTGTGGCTGATCGAGGACGGCACGGTCGTCCGGGCGGTCCGTGACCTGCGGTTCACCGAGTCGTACCCCCGGGCGCTGGGGCCGGGCGCGGTGCTCGGGCTGGGCTCGCGGACGGTGCGTCAACCGGATCGGGTGGACGGTGCCTGGTGGGCGGCGCCCTCGGTGCGGCTGGCGTCCTGGCACTTCACCGGCGGCGCGTCCGGCTGACGCTCGCCGCGACGCGCCGCGAACCGGCGGAATCGGCGGCGTTTCCGCAGGCCAGACACACGGGACGGTCCCTTGCGCGGACGGCTCGCAGAGATCGGCGTAACGTGTGTCACTTAGCTGCGTCGGTCGATCCGGCGTGGTCGTTGGTGTGCGCATGACGTGGCAGCGGGTGCGGGTTCGCCGGACCGCGTGCCGACCGGACAGAGCAGCCCGCCCGTACGGGCCCGTCGAGGAGACGACTCGAATGACTTCAACGGCAACGAGGCCGCGGGGGGCGCGGGCGCGCGCCGCCATCGCGGCGAAGACGTTGCGTACCGACCGATGGTGGTTCGCCCCGCTGATCACGGTGATCGGGCTCGGCGCCTGGGTGGCGTACGCGACGGTCCGGGTGTTCATGCACGACCACTACTGGGTCGATGCCTACCACTACCTGACGCCGTTCTACTCCCCGTGTGTGACCGACCGGTGTGTCGAGCAGGCCGCGCACTTCGGCCGGTTCCTGCCCGGCTGGTGGATCATCCCGGACGCCGCGCTGACCCTGCCGTTCCTGCTGCTGTTCCGGCTCACCTGCTACTACTACCGCAAGGCGTACTACCGGTCGTTCTGGCTGTCGCCGCCGGCCTGCGCCGTCCCGGACGGGCACAAGGAGTACGGCGGGGAGACCCGTTTCCCGCTGCTCGGGCAGAACCTGCACCGCTACTTCTTCTACGCCGCCGCGATCATCTCGCTGATCAACACCTGGGACGCGATCCTCGCCTTCCACTCGCCCAAGGGCTTCGGCTTCGGGCTGGGCAACGTCATCCTGCTGCTCAACGTGGTGATGCTCTGGGCGTACACGATCTCCTGCCACTCCTGCCGGCACATCATCGGCGGCCGCCTCAAGCACTTCTCCAAGCACCCGGTGCGCTACCGGGCGTGGACCTTCGTCTCGGCGCTGAACGTCCGGCACATGCAGCTCGCCTGGATCACCCTCGGCACCCTCGCGCTGACCGACTTCTACGTGATGGCGCTGTCGATCGGCTGGTTCAACGACCTGCGGTTCATCAACTAAAGGGCCCCTGACATGACCACTACCACTCGCATCGAACGACACCACTACGACGTCGTCGTCATCGGGGCCGGCGGCGCCGGTCTGCGCGCGGCCATCGAGGCCCGCCTCGCCGGGAAGAAGACGGCGATCATCTCGAAGTCGCTGTTCGGCAAGGCGCACACGGTGATGGCCGAGGGCGGCGCCGCCGCCGCGATGGGGAACGTGAACAGCCGGGACAACTGGCAGGTGCACTTCCGCGACACGATGCGCGGCGGCAAGTTCCTCAACAACTTCCGGATGGCCGAGCTGCACGCGAAGGAGTCGCCGCAGCGCATCTGGGAGCTGGAGACGTACGGCGCGCTGTTCGACCGGACCAAGGACGGCAAGATCTCCCAGCGCAACTTCGGTGGGCACGAGTACCCCCGACTGGCGCACGTGGGCGACCGGACCGGTCTGGAGCTGATCCGCACCCTCCAGCAGAAGATCGTCTCGCTGCAGCAGGAGGACAAGCGCGAGTTCGGCTCGTACGACGCCCGGATCCGGGTCTTCTCCGAGACGACCATCACCGAGCTGCTGCTCGACGGCGACCGGGTCGCGGGCGCGTTCGGCTACTACCGCGAGTCCGGCGAGTTCATCCTCTTCGAGGCGCCGGCCGTGGTGCTTGCCACCGGCGGTGTCGGACGCTCCTACAAGGTCACCTCGAACTCCTGGGAGTACACCGGGGACGGCCACGCGCTGGCGCTGCGCGCCGGGGCGACGCTGATCAACATGGAGTTCCTCCAGTTCCACCCGACCGGCATGGTCTGGCCGCCCTCGGTGAAGGGCATCCTGGTCACCGAGTCGGTCCGGGGCGACGGTGGTGTCCTCAAGAACTCCGAGGGCAAGCGGTTCATGTTCGACTACGTCCCCGACGTCTTCCGCAAGCAGTACGCGGAGACGGAGGAGGAGGCGGACCGCTGGTACACCGACCCGGACAACAACCGGCGTCCGCCGGAGCTGCTGCCCCGCGACGAGGTGGCCCGCGCGATCAACAGCGAGGTGAAGGCCGGTCGGGGCTCCCCCGCCGGCGGTGTCTTCCTGGACATCGCGAGCCGGCGCTCGGCCGACGAGATCCGCCGCCGGCTGCCGTCGATGTACCACCAGTTCAAGGAGTTGGCCGACGTCGACATCACCGCCGAGCCGATGGAGGTCGGGCCGACCTGCCACTACGTGATGGGCGGCGTGGAGGTGGACCCGGACTCGGGCGCCGCTTTCGGCCACGTCCGTGGCCTGTTCGCCGCCGGTGAGGTGTCCGGTGGCATGCACGGCTCCAACCGCCTCGGCGGCAACTCCCTGTCCGACCTGCTGGTGTTCGGCAAGCGGGCGGGCGGACACGCGGCTAGCTACGCCGACGGGCTGTCCGCCCGGCCGAAGGTGGCCGTGGACGCGGTCGAGGCCGCCGTGGAGACCGCCCTCGCTCCGCTGCAGCGGGACACCGGCGAGAGCCCGTACACCCTGCAGCAGGACCTCCAGGCGGTCATGGGAGATCTGGTCGGCATCATCCGCCGGGAGGGCGAGCTGGCCGACGCCCTGGTCCGGCTCGCCGAGCTGCGCGAGCGGGTGGCCAAGGTGAGCGCGGCCGGTGGCCGGCGCTACAACCCGGGCTGGCACCTCGCCCTGGACCTGCGCAACATGCTTGTCGTCTCGGAGTGCACCGCGAAGGCAGCGCTGGAGCGGCAGGAGTCGCGCGGCGGGCACACCCGCGAGGACTATCCGACGATGGACCCGGCCTGGCGGCGGGTGAACCTCGTCTGCTCCCTGGACGGCGACGCCGTACGGCTCACCCGCAAGCCGCTGCCGAAGATGCGACCGGAGCTGATCGGCCTCTTCGACCGGGCGGAGCTGGCCAAGTACCTCACCGACGAGGAGCTCGCCGACTTCGACGCTCTCGTCGCCGACGCTGGAGAGGCGGACAACCGATGAGCGCGAAGCGTCAGTTCCGGATCTGGCGGGGCGACGAGACCGGCGGCGACCTGCAGGACTACATGGTCGAGGTGAACGAGGGCGAGGTCGTCCTCGACGTCATCCACCGCCTCCAGGCGACCGACGCGCCCGACCTGGCGTGCCGGTGGAACTGCAAGGCCGGCAAGTGCGGCTCCTGCTCCATGGAGATCAACGGCAAGCCCCGGCTGGGTTGCATGACCCGGATGTCGACCTTCGGCGACGACGAGACGGTGACGGTCACGCCGCTGCGGACGTTCCCGGTCATCCGGGACCTGGTCACCGACGTCTCGTTCAACTACGAGAAGGCGCGGGAGACCCCCGCGTTCGCCCCGCCAGCGGACGTGGCGCCGGGCGACTACCGGATGCAGCAGGTCGACGTCGAGCGCTCGCAGGAGTTCCGCAAGTGCATCGAGTGCTTCCTGTGCCAGAACGTCTGCCACGTGATCCGTGACCACGAGGAGAACAAGCAGGCGTTCTCCGGGCCGCGGTACTTCATCCGGGCGGCCGAGCTGGACATGCACCCGCTGGACGCCCGGACCGACCGCAAGGAGTACGCACAGGCGGAACAGGGCCTCGGCTTCTGCAACATCACCAAGTGCTGCACCGAGGTCTGCCCCGAGCACATCAAGATCACCGACAACGGGATCATCCCCATGAAGGAACGCGTCGTCGACCGCAGGTACGATCCCCTTGTGTGGCTTGGTAGCAAGATCTTCCGTCGGGGCGAGACGCCCCAGACCAGCGTGACCACCGCCCGTCAGGGCTCGGCGGCGTCAGGCGCGACCCGCGGCGGGTTCCACTCGCACGCGGGCGGCTCGCACGACCCGCAGGCCGAGGCGCAGGCGCAGAGCGGTGTCAACTGGCACCGCGAGGTCCCCCACCCGACCGCTCCGGCGGTCGACGACCGGGGCAAGCTGCCGCTGACCGAGCTCACCTTCGACCGGCCGGCCGCGCCGTCGCCCTTCGGTGACGACGTGACCTTCCCGCTGCCTCCGGAGCACCTCAACTTCGCCCACCCGGAGCAGGACGACAAGCACTGAACCAGACCAGCAAAGACGGGGGCTGTCGGCATAGCCGACAGCCCCCGTCCCATTCCCACCCCGACCCCCGACCCCCCACCCCGCCCCCGACCCCGTTGATCATGAGGTTATTGCCACTGCGCCCGGCGTGTCGTGACAACAACTACATGATCAACCGCGTCTCGACGGACCCCGCGCGGGTTCAGGGGGTTTTCAGGTGGGGGCGCAGGGCTGCCACGATCGGGGCGTCCGCCGGCAGCCAGGTGACCGAGTCCAGTTCGTCGGCGGTCAGCCAGCGCAGGGCCCGGTGTTCCAGCGCCTGCGGCTCGTCGCCGTGGAGCAGGCGGGCGGCGTACACCTTGAGCACCGAACGGCCGTGGGCCATCCGGACGTTGCGGCCGACCCGGGCACCAATCTCGACGCGTACGGCCAACTCCTCGGCGCACTCCCGGATCAGCGCCTCGGTCTCGCCCTCACCCGGCTCGACCTTGCCGCCAGGGAACTCCCACATGCCGGCCACCTCCGGCGGGGCGGAGCGCGCACAGGCGAGCACTCGTCCGTCCCGGATGATCGCCGCTCCCACGATCACCTTCAGGTCCCGTCGCTGGGCCTGCCCGCCACCATTAGCCCGTTCGGTCTGCACGGGCGTCCAGGGTGCCAGATCAATCGGCGGTTTGGGTACCGACACCGTCCGCTAGGCCAATAGAACACGGAAGTGTGGGCGTGGACACCCCCACCGAGCGACGACAGACTAGAGGGCACCGACAAGACACGGGATGGCGACGATTTGGCCACAAGCCGGCAACGGCGCTTGGGGGGTGCGGTGATGCGCGTGCTGTTCAGCAGCCGAGCCAAACACGACTACCTTTCCGACGCGTTGACCTTGCTATCTGGTTGGACGCGCGACGGTGAACAGATCCGGCGCACGCTGGTGATCGACGATACCCAACACGCGGCGCTGACTGAACGGGTCAAGGTCGTCGCGGACGCCCTGCACCTACGTCCCGAGATCAGCCGCCGGTCCGACAGCACGCTGATCCGCGTCGGGCACGGCAACGGTGAGCCGCTGACCGAGGGCGAGGTCCTGTTGGCCGCCCGCATCGAGGACGCCTACCGGGCGGTCACCGAGTCCTGACCGCCGCTTCCGGACCTTCCTCCGCGTCCTGCGGATACCACCGCAACTCCACCACGTTGCCGTCCGGGTCCCGCACGTAGATCGAGGTCGCCGACCCACGCGCGCCGAACCGGTCGACCGGCCCGGTCAGCACGGTGAAGACTCCGGACTCGACCACCTGCGCCCAGTCCAACGGTGCCACCACCAGGCAAAAGTGGTCGACGTTCGTACCCGCCGCCTCGCCTCGGACGAGGTCGATGATGCTGTCGGGGCTGATCCGCACCGACGGGAACGGTGCGGAGCCGGCGCGCCACTCGTCGACCCGTACCGGCGCCAGGCCGAGCCGGCCGCAGTAGAAGTCCAGGGACCGTTCCACGTCGGCGACGGTCAGCACCAGGTGGTCGAAGCCGGTCACCCGCACCGCGTTCACGCCTCCTCCAGCGCGGCCGCCGCGCCCAGCCAACCCGCGAACAGGGCCGGGTCGATGTCGGCGACGTCGCGCAGCTTCACGGTCGCCATCGCCCGTGCGGCGGGCACCAGCCGGCCGGACGGGTCCGCGATCTCCTGGCCCCGCCACAGCCCGAAGGTGACGTACGACCCGTAGGCCTTGATCAGGCAGATCGGGCGCTGGCCGGGCCGGTCGCCCAGACCCCAGACCGGGTGTCCGTGCCACATCGCCCCCGTCGCCGCGGGCAGGGCGTCCGCGATGACGGGCGTCAGCTTCTCCCCGATCTCGCGCATTGGGTCGGCCAGGCCGGCCAGGTAACCGTCGATGCTCATCTCGGTGCCTCTCGGTCGAGCGGTGTTCGTGTGAACCCCACGATTCCCTGGCCGAAGAACCGGACCAAGACGTGATCTCGCTACGATCGTTGCCTGTCGGTCAACGATGGGGGCGGGGTGCTGGAGCGGTACGAGGTCGAGACGTTCCTGACCCTGGCCGAGGAGTTGCACTTCGGCCGCACCGCCGAGCGGCTGAGGGTCAGCACCGGCCGGGTCAGCCACGTGATCAAGAAGTTGGAACGCCAGGTCGGGGCGCCGCTGTTCGCGCGGACCAGTCGGGTCGTCCGGCTCACCCCGATCGGCCGGCAACTCGCCGACGACCTGGCCCCGCTGGTCGCCGGCATGAACGACGCTCTCCGGCGCGCTGTCGACGCCGGCCGGGGCGTCACCGGGACGCTACGGGTGGCGTTCCTCGGCGAGTGGACCGCGCCGGTGCTGCTCCGGGCGGTGGCCCTGTTCACCGAGCGGCACCCGGACTGCCGGGTGGAGGTGCACGAGGCACAGTTGTCCAACAGTCGCGCCGGGCTGCTCGACGGCTCCACGGACGTGCTCATCGCCTCGTACCCCTTTGACGGAATGGCCACCGGCCCGGCGCTGCTCTCCGAAGGCCGGGCACTGGCGGTGGCCGCGGGTCACCCGCTCACCCGGGAACCGTCGGTGTCGCTGGAGGTGCTCGCCGACCACCCGGTGGTGCAGTACCCGACGGTCACGTCGGCGGAGTTCAAGCGGGACCGCACGCCGGACCGCACCCCGTCCGGCCGACCGGTTCCGAAGGGGCCCACCGGGAACACCTTCTCCGAGATGTTGTCCCTGGTGGCACTGGGCCGGGGCGTACTGCCGGTGGGGGAACACACGCGGCGTTACTACCCGCGCGCCGACGTGTCCTACGTGCCCATCCACGACGCGCCACCCATCGAGCGCGGGCCGGTCTGGCTGCCCAGTAACACCACGAACCGGGTACGCGAGTTCGTCCGCGCCGCCGCCGACGCCGGCGCGGTGGCACCGGTTTCCTAGCCTGGATCGTATGGCGAACATCGCGTACGACCGCAAAGAGCAGGTCCAGCAGATCGAGAGCGGGCTACTCGACGGCGAGCAGATCATCGCCGTCTACGACGCCGTCGGCACCGGCACCGGGTTCATCGGGCTGACCGACCGGCGCGTGATCATCCAGGACCGCTCCTTCGTCGGTAAGCGGTACGCGATCACCAGCATCCCGTACTCGAAGATCACCAGCGTGAGCGTGGTCAGCAACAAGTCCTGGGGTGGGTCGTTCTTCTCCACCGGCGCGATCGCGATCCACGTCGGCACGCACACCTACGAGGTGGAGTTCCGCGGCGCGCAGAAGAGCCACCACGTCCACAACGTGATCCTGCACCACATCTCCTGACCCTCCGCGTGACCGGGAGCCCGGCGGGCGTAAATGCCTTGCCGGGCTTCCGGCGTCTCTGGTGTCCTCGGTGCACAGCCACGCGAAGGGAGCAGCGCCATGCCCGAAACGACGAAGTCCCCCCGATCGAACGTCATCAGACTCGACGAAACGAGGCTTCGTGAGCAGAAAGTCATGCGCCACTGACACCCACCCCGGAGGCCGCTGATGTCGGTCTTCGACGATCCCGGCCTCTTCGGCCGGCTCTGGGCCGCCGACTACGACGGCCCCGGCAACCCCGACCCGGCTCCCGCCGTGGACTTCCTGGCGGGCCTGGCCGACGGTGGCCCGGTCCTGGAACTGGCGATCGGCACCGGCCGGGTCGCGCTGCCCCTGGCCGAGCGCGGCCTCAGCGTGCACGGCATCGAAGGGTCCGAGGAGATGGTCGCGCAGATGCGGGCCAAGCCCGGTGGCGACCAGATTCCCACGGTCGTCGGTGACATGGCGGACGTGGCCGTGTCGGGCCCGTTCCGCCTGGCGTACCTGGTCTTCAACACGCTGTTCAACCTGGTGGACGCCGAGCGGCAGGCGGACCTGTTCCGCAACGTCGCCCGGGTGCTGTCGCCCGGCGGGGCGTTCGTCATCGAGACGTTCGTCCCCGACCCGCGCAGTTTCGACGCGGACGAGCGGGTGCAGGTCCGCGAGGTGACCGAGGACTCCGCGACGATCCGGCTGCACCGGTACGACCGGCCGGCGCAGCGCTTCATCCGGCAGACCATCACCTTCGACGGCAACGGCGTGCACCTGAAGCCGTTCGCCATGCGCTACGCCTGGCCGCACCAGATCGACGAGATGGCACAGCAGGCGGGCCTTGCCCTCACCGAGCGGTACGCCGACTGGGACCGGCAGCCGTTCACGGCGGAGAGTCCGGCACACATCTCCGTCTACCGGGCGCAGTAGCGGTTTGGTCGACTCGGGTTTCGGAAAGTTGGACAGTCATCCACGACGAAACCCGGGTCGACCTCCCTACGCCGCCGCATCGAAACGCCGCCGGAATGAGACGCCGCCATGAGCAGACGAGCCGTCCACGCAGTCCTGGCCCTGTCGGTCGTCCTGATGGTCGGCGGCATCATCCTCAAGGTGGTCGGACACGGCCACGCCGATACGGTCGGCACGGTGGCGGTGGCGCTCGCCTCGGTGGGTTCGATCGTGGCCAGCATCGGCTCGTCCTTCGGCGCTACCCGCCGGAACGACAGCCCGGACCGGTGAGCTGAGCGTCGGGGTGTCCGGCCGGCCGGACACCCCGACACCCCGAAAGCGGAGACGCAGGTCTGCCGTCAGCAGCAGCGCGAGCCGACTCCGCTGGCTGCTGGCTCCTGCGTCTCGACATCAGTCGGTTCGCCGCAGCGACACTCTTCGTCGGGCGCCTTGGTGAGCGTGTCGGCGTCGGCCTTGACGGTGTAGACCTCCCAGCGCTCGTCACCCGGGCCCCGTACCCAGACCTTGTCCTGCAGGGCGTAGCAGCACTCGGTGTCGTTCTCCTCCAGCGTGATCAGGCCGGAGTCGGTCAGGCGCTTGGTGGCGGCGGTGACGTCGTCGGTGCTGAACACCTCGACGCCCAGGTGGTCCAGCGCGGTGGGCTGGTCGGCCTCACCTTCGAGAAGGACAAGCTTCAGCGGCGGGTTCTCGACGGCGAAGTTCGCGTAACCGGGCCGGCGCTTGGCCGGGTCGACGCCGAACAGCTTCGAGTAGAACGCGACCGAGCCGTCGAGGTCGGCGACGCGCAGAGCGAGTTGGACACGGGACATGGGACACCTCCTGTTGGGGCGTACTGCTGTCTAGACAGATTTCGAAGCAACCCCACCGTTGCACCCTGATTCGACATCTGTCAAGCTAGACGGGTGTCGAAACAGAATCTGCCGATCGCCGACCTGCAAGCGGTAACCTGCTGCGCGCCGCTGGCGGTCCGCCCGATGGACGCCGAGCAGGCGGCGGTGGTCGCGCCGATGTTCAAGGCCCTCGGTGACCCGGTCCGGCTGCGGTTGATGTCGATGATCGCCTCGGTGCCGGAGATCTGCGTGTGCGATCTGACGCCGGCGTTCGACCTGTCCGGGCCGACCATCTCCCACCACCTCAAGGTGCTGCGGGAAGCCGGTCTCGTCGACTCCGAACGACGTGGCACCTGGGTGTGGTACACGGTCAGGCCCGAGGCGTTCCGCCAGCTCGGCGTACTGCTCGACCTGCCGGCCGCGACGACTCCTACCAGCGAATGAGCCGCAAGCTAGCCCGCCGCGCCTCCGCCGAGTTCGCCGGTGCGGCACTCCTGGTCGCGGCCGTCGTCGGCTCCGGGATCGCCGCGGCTCGCCTCTCCCCCGGTGACGTCGGGCTCCAGTTGCTGGAGAACGCGATCGCCACCGCGCTCGCACTCGGCGCGCTCATCCTCATGTTCGGTCCGGTGTCCGGCGCGCACCTCAACCCCGTGGTCTCCGCCGCCGACTGGTGGCTCGGCCGCCGAGCCGGCACCGGCCTGACCGCCGCCGAGCTTGCCGCCTACACCGCCGCGCAGGTCACCGGCGCGATCGCCGGCGCCGTACTGGCGAACCTGATGTACGACCTGCCGGCGATCACCTGGTCACACACCGAACGCACCGGCGGGCACCTGTGGCTCGCCGAGATCGTCGCCACCGCCGGCCTGGTCGTCCTGGTCTTCGCCCTGGCCCGAACCGGCCGCACCGCGACAGCGCCCGCCGCCGTCGGCGCCTACATCGGCGCGGCCTACTGGTTCACCTCGTCCACGTCGTTCGCGAACCCCGCCGTCACCATCGGCCGGGCCTTCACCGACACCTTCGCCGGCATCGCACCCACCTCGGTGCCCGGCTTCGTGGTCGCCCAGCTCGTCGGCGGCCTGGTCGGCATCGCCGCGCTCGCGGCCTGGTACCCCCACGCCGCAGAGGCCGCCGACGATGTCCTCGTACCCCACCTCACCCAGGAGCCCGAAGCCCGATGAGCGACAAGCCCACAGTCCTGTTCGTCTGCGTACACAACGCCGGACGCTCGCAGATGGCCGCCGGCTGGCTCCGCCACCTCGCCGGTGACACCGTCGAGGTGCGCAGCGCCGGCAGCGAACCCGCCGAGACGATCAACCCGGTCGCCGTCGACGCGATGCGCGAGGTCGGTATCGACATCACCGACCAGACCCCGGTCCGGCTCACCTGGGACGCCGCGGAGGCCAGCGACGTCATCGTCACCATGGGCTGCGGCGACGCCTGCCCCGTCTTCCCCGGCAAACGCTACGAGGACTGGAAACTCACCGACCCGGCCGGGCAGCCCATCGACGTCGTCCGCGAGGTGCGCGACGACATCAAGGATCGCGTCACCGCGCTGCTGCGGGAGCTACGCCCGTGACGCGGATGCGGTGAGCAGCCGCGCCGGTCGTATCGGAATGGCGCAGCGCCCATCACTACCCGGTCGAGGTGCTGGCCTCAGCGTGCCGGATCGCACCGTCCCCCGATGCTACGGTGACGTCATGTCTGCGGTGCCCGAGTGGATGCGGCCGCCTCGCCCTGAGGGGTGGTTCGCCGATGACCTCGACCATCTTCCCGAGGCTCCCCGGCACACCGAACTGATCGATGGAGCACTCGTCTTCATGATGTCTCCACAGCGGGCCTGGCACAGCCGAGTTGTCTCGGCCCTGTTGTTCGCTCTCGCGGAGCAGGCGCCAACGGGTGTCGAGGTCGAGCGGGAGATGACCATCCGGCTGGACCCACGCAACCGCCCTGAACCCGATCTCCTCGCCACGAATGCGCCCTACTACGACCCCGACCGCACCTTCTACACGCCTGACCAGGTGCTGTTGGTCGTCGAGGTGGTCTCGCCGGAATCGGCTCACCGTGATCGGATGATCAAGCTGCGAAAATACGCGGAGGCGGGCATCGGGAACTACTGGCGCGTCGAGGAAGAGGAATCGCCGGTGATCCACACCTACGAGCTCGACGGCCCGACCCAGTTGTATGCGCCGACGGGCATCCATCGCCATGAGCTACGCGTCACGACACCATTCGCGATCAAAATCGACCTCGATAGGCTGGTGCCCGGCCGCAAGAGCTGATCCGGGCACCGCTCGGCCAGGGCGCGAACCGCACTACACGTTGAAGCGGAACTCCACGACGTCGCCGTCCTGCATGACGTACTCCTTGCCCTCGATGCGGACCTTGCCCGCCGCCTTCGCCGCCGCCATCGATCCGGCCGCGACCAGGTCGCCGTAGGAGACCACCTCGGCCTTGATGAAGCCGCGCTGGAAGTCGCTGTGGATGACACCCGCGGCCTCCGGCGCGGTCGCGCCGATCGGGACGGTCCAGGCCCGTGCCTCCTTGGGGCCGGCCGTGAGGTACGTCTGGAGCCCGAGCGTACGGAAGCCGACGCGGACGAGCTGGTTGAGGCCGGGCTCGTTCTGGCCGATCGACTCCAGCAGCTCGCGGGCCTCCTCCTCGGGCAGGTCCACCAGCTCGGATTCGATCTTCGCGTCCATGAAGACGGCCTCGGCGGGGGCGACCAGGGCACGCAGTTCGTCGAGGAACGCCTCGTTGGCCAGCTCGGCCTCGTCGACGTTGAAGACGTACAGGAAGGGCTTGGTGGTGAGCAGGTGCAGCTCGCGCAGGTGCTCAAGCTCGATCTTCGCGGCGGCGGCACCGGAGTAGAGGGTGGTGCCACCGTCCAGCACCTCGATCGCGGCCTTCGCGGCGGCGACCGCGGCGGCCCGGTCCTTGCGGAGCTTGGCCTCCTTCTCCAACCGGGGCAGCGCCTTGTCCAGGGTCTGCAGGTCGGCGAGGATCAGCTCGGTGTTGATCGTCTCGATGTCGTCGGCCGGCGACACCTTGCCGTCGACGTGCACCACGTTCGGGTCGGAGAAGGCCCGGACCACCTGGCAGATCGCGGAGGCGTCGCGGATGTTGGCCAGGAAGGCGTTGCCCCGTCCCTGCCCCTTCGACGCGCCGCGTACCAGGCCGGCGATGTCGACGAACGACACCGGAGCGGGCAGCACCTTCTGCGAGGAGAAGATCTCGGCCAGCTTGTCCAGCCGGTCGTCGGGCAGCCCGACCACGCCGACGTTGGGCTCGATGGTGGCGAACGGGTAGTTCGCCGCCAGCACGTCGTTCTTGGTCAACGCGTTGAACAGCGTGCTCTTGCCGACGTTGGGCAGGCCGACGATGCCGATGGTGAGACTCACGACGGGCCAGCTTACGCGGTTGCCGGCCAGGCCGGTCCAGCCGGCTCCGATTCGGCCGGGCCGGACGCTGTCCCCGGTCGCGCCTCGGCGGGTCCCGACGTTGGAATCCCGTTGCTACCCTCTCGATGTCGCGTGCGACGTGAGGGGGCGTTGTGGATCAGGTGACGGAATTCGACCGACTGTTCCAGCAGACGCGGCGGGCGTTGGCGTCGATGCGGTCGACCGGTCCGGCCCCTGACGACGAGCTGGGCGTCGAGCCGGCGCGGGGCACCGGATCCGCTGCCGGCGGGCAGGTGGAGGTCGTGGCGGTCGGCCAGCGCGTCGAGTCGGTGACGGTGGACCCGCGCGCTCTGCGGATGGGCGCCGAGATGCTCGGCGAGCAGATCACCCTGGCGGTCAACGCGGCACTTGACGACCTGCGACTCCAGGCCGGCACGGCGGCCGAGGCGCCCGACGTGGATCCGGCGGCCCTGGGCCAGCAGCTCGACGAGTTGCAGAACGAGTCGGTGCGCAGCATGGCGGTGATGACCGATGCGCTCACCGACGCGGTGCGGCGCATCCAGCAGGCAGCGAGGTGACGGCATGCACGACGACCTCCAGGTGCACCCACCCGCACTACGTCAGGGTGGTGGCCACCTGAGCGAGGTGGCCGACCAGATCGCCGCGCAGTGGGAGGCGCTGCGCGCGCAGGCGGCCGCGATGGGTGACATCTTCGGCGACGACGACGTGGGTGGCCTGATCGGCATGTCGTACCAGGTGGCCGAGGAGATCGCGGCGGAGTGCCTCGGGTCGGTCATCGACGGGCTGCGCGGCTTCGGCGACGGGTTGACGCTGATGGCCGACCAGTACGACGTGGTCGAGCAGGACAACGACGCCCAGTTCACGACGATGAGCTGGTAGGCGGATCGATGGGCATCATGCTTCCCGGCGAACTCGCCGGCCTGCTCAACGAGCTGGGCTACACCTGGCCCAAGTCGGACGAGACGAAGTTGTTCGAGCTGGGCCAGATGTGGATGCAGATGGCCGACTCGTTGCACAACGCGGCGGCCGAGTGCACGGCGGCCGCGCAGCGGGTGCTGGCCGGCAACCAGGGCGACGCGTTGACCGCGTTCCAGGAACGCTGGGAGGCCGGCGGCTCGGCGATGTCGGTGCTGCGTGACGGCGGCACCGGCGCACAGATGGTGGCGGCGACGCTCTTCGTGTGCGCGCTGATCGTCCTCGCCCTGAAGATCAACGTGATCGTGCAGCTGGTCATCCTGCTGGTGCAGATCATCCAGGCGCTCGCGACGGCCGCACCGACGTTCGGCGCCTCCCTGTTGGAGATCCCCGTCTTCAAGAAGCTCACCGACATCGTGCTCAACATGCTCATCGACCAGGCGATCGGCGTGGTGCTGGGATGAGCGCTCCCCTGCCCGAGCTGTACATCGGCGTCGACGTCGAGGCGGACGGGCCGATCCCCGGGCCGTACAGCATGATCTCGCTGGGCATGGCCGTGGCCGGTCGCCCCGATCTGACGTTCTACACCGAACTGCGGCCCATCTCCGACGAGTTCGTTCCGGCGGCGCTCGCCGTGTCGGGTCTGGATCGGGAGCGCCTGCTCCGTGAGGCGCCCAGCGCGGCGGACGCGATGTCGGCGGCGGCCGCCTGGGTGAACGGGCTACGTCGGATCGGCCGGCCGGTCTTCCTCGCCGCCCCCGCGGTGTGGGACGGCATGTTCGTGCACTGGTACTTCGTCCGGTTCGTTGGCCACAGCCCGTTCGGCGCCACCGGCTCCGGCGTCGACCTGCGCAGCTACTGGATGGGACTCACCGGCAGCGAGTGGGTCCAGACCCGCAAGGGCAAGATCAAGCACGAGCTGGGTCTGCACGACGTACCGCACACCCACCACGCCGGCGAGGACGCCGCCGAGTTGGCGCAGGTCTTCGACGCCGTACTGCGCCGCCGGCAGTCGGGCGATCCGACGTGACCGGGCGGCGGCGGGACCTGCCCGACGGTGCCACCACGGCGGCCCGGGGCATCGTGGCGCAGGCCGCCCGCAGCATGATGCGGCGGGCCGACGACGTGGCGGGCGAGACTGCCGAGGCGGCGGCCACCCGGGCCGCCCGGCAGATCCCGCAGGGCTTCACCGAGCGGCAGTGGACCCGGTTCGCCCGGGGCGCCCGGCAGACCCAGCGGCAGGCGGGCCTCCCGGACGGCGACCTGGTGGCCCACGGCAGTCGGGTACGCGGCACGGCCCGCCCGGACTCCGACATCGACGTGGCGCTCATCGTCGACGACAAGACCTTCTTCGACCTGGCCGAGCGTTCCCTGTCCCGGGCACCGGACGGCACCCGACTGCGCAAGACCATGCTGCGCCGGATCAACGAGAACGGTCAGCTCGCCAGCTTCGACCTGGGCACCGACTTCACCCACCTGCGCCGGGAACTGATGGACACCCACGTACCGCACAAGGTGCAGTTCTCGGTGCTACGCCGGGGCGGCAAGTTCGACAACGGCCCGTTCCTCCCGCTCGATTGAGCGGTTCCGCATCTGGCAAGGTGGCAGACGTGCAGACGACGTTGCAGTTCCTCATCATGGTCGACGGCCCGCTGACGGCGGCGGAGCTGCTGGACCTGATCCGCACCCGGCTGCCCGACGCGGTGCCCTACCGCCGCGACTCGGTCGACGTCCGCGGCAACCTGCTGGAGATCAACGCCAACGAGGACGCCGACCCACGGTTGGCCGCCACCGACGAGGACGACTACCTCTACTTCCGGTGGCGGGTGGAGCTGACCCCGATGGACAAGACGATCGACGAGAGCCACCAGATCGCCCTCGCCCGGGAGCTGCTGCACGCCATCGAAGGACCGCAGGTCCGGGCGACCGTGTGCGCCGCGTTCGAGGACCGGGTCTGATCCGCGCTCAGCCGAGCAGGCGGGGCGCGATGACCGTCTCCCGAACGGTGCCGTCGGCGCCGCGACTCACCTCGTACGCCGAGACTCCCTCGCGGTCGGCGACCGCCTCGACCAGCCGGGTCCCCCGGTAGACCAGGCCGACGCCGTCGTCGGTGCAGTGGCTGGTCGGCAGCGTCCCGTCGCCGACCAGCTCGTGCATCAGCGGCCGGCGCTGGCCCTCGCTGTCGTAGTGCACGCCATTGCCGTACGGCAGCCAACCCAACGCCTCGGTGTAGCCCCGCAGCCGGGGTCCGAAGCTGTCGGTGGCGCCGCCCAGGTGCCAGCAGATCGATCCCGCGGAAACGCCGGCCAACACCACGCCGGCCTGCCAGCACTCGTGCAGGATCTCGTCCAGCCCGTGTACCCGCCAGACCGCGACGAGGTTGGCGACGCTGCCGCCGCCGACCCAGATCACGTCCTGTGCGAGCAGGTGGGCTCGGATGTCGTCCACGTTCGGCATCGGGAACAGCGCCAGGTGCGACAGGCGGAACCGCGTGTCGGCGAACGCACCGTAGACGGCGGTGAACGAGGTCGGCTGGTCACCGACGGCCTGCCCGAGATAGCAGATCCGTGGCTGCGGGCCGGCCTCGACCAGCTCGGCGGCCAACTCGAAGATCGGGCCGGGGCGCAGGTCGGACGGTCCTCGGTCGCCACGGAAGAAGCCCATGCTGGTGGCGAGGATGGTCGGGTCGCTGGCGGCCATGGGAGATCCTTCCGTCGGTATGTCTGGTGTCCATCCTGCCGTAGTCGATCATTGTCCAGCCGGCGCAGTGCCGCTGAACTCGCTCAGCCGGCGCGGCGTTGGCGGGGAACGAGGCCGGGCCGCGCGCCGGCCGGGTCGGTGGTGGCGCTCGACGCGCCCGAAGGAGTCGCCTGCGGATCGGGCCGGCGGCGCGCAGCCGAGCCCTCGGCGGGCGGCTCGGCGTCGGCGGGCAGGTCGTCGAACGGCCGCTCCGTCGCGGGCAGTTGCGCGGAGGCGGCACGCGGCAGGGTGAAGCGGTCCGCCGCCGCCGGGCCGGCGAAGATCGATTCGCGCAGCATCCAGCGCACCTCGTCGGCCGTCCAGCCGAGGCCGGGCCGGGCCGCGATCTCCCCGATCAGCCGCCGGCCGACGGTCGTGTCGTCGTCGTAGAAGCGCATGCACCAGTGGTGCGTCCACATGCCGAGCGCCCGCAGACCCGCGTCGTCGAGCGACCGGACCAGCCGGCCGCAGGCGGTGCCGGCGAACGGCTCCGTCTCGTCGGCGGACCGGTCCCGCTCGATGGCGCCGACAGCGGCCGGCGCCACCGCCCGCATCCGGCGGTAGAAGGCCTGCACCACGGCGCGGGGCAGCGGCGGAATCGTGCCTTGTGTCGACGCCGCCACCCAACCCGCAACGCTCGCCATCGCCGCCCCCCTTCTTGAGTTGGTGGCGAGACGTTACCCGGGACGACCGACACTTCCGGGCGGAAAACCCCCACCCCTGCGCCCTCCCCCGGTGATCAAGAGGTTCGCGTCACGAAGCACGGCGTGTCGTGACGCCAATCTCTTGATCACCGGGGAGCCCTCGGCGGGAGCGCGGGGGGGGCAGAGTCAGGTCTGATTTCCGCCAGCCGGCGGCGTGAGCAGCGGGGCATCATCGGTGGCGTGGAGATGGACTTCGAGCGGTGCTACCGGGCGGTGGACAGTCGCGACCAGCGGTTCGACGGCTGGTTCTACACCGGCGTGACGTCGACCGGGATCTACTGCCGGCCGTCCTGCCCGGCGGTCACCCCGAAGCGGCAGAACGTCAGGTTCTTCCCGTCGGCCGCCGCCGCGCAGGGCGCCGGGCTGCGCGCCTGCCGCCGCTGCCGGCCGGACGCCGCGCCCGGCTCGCCGCAGTGGGACGTACGCGCCGACGTGGTGGGCCGGGCGATGCGGCTGATCGCCGACGGGGTGGTCGACCGGGACGGCGTACCGGGGCTGGCCGCCCGGCTGGGCTACACCGAACGGCACCTGCACCGGATGCTGCGCGCCGAGATGGGGGCCGGGCCGCTCGCGCTGGCCCGGGCGCAGCGGGCGCAGACCGCCCGGATCCTGATCGAGACCACCGGCCTGGGGATGGCCGAGATCGCGTTCGCCGCCGGCTTCGGCAGCGTGCGGCAGTTCAACGACACGGTCCGCGAGGTGTACGCGAGCGCCCCCTCGGAGCTGCGGACCGCTCGCAGCCGACAGCCGGCGACGGTCGGGGCGGGGACGATCACGCTCCGGCTGGCGTACCGTCCGCCGCTGCACGCCCACGCGTTGCTGGACTTCCTCGCGGTGCGCGCGCTGCCCGGGGTGGAGGAGGTACGCGACGGGACGTACCGCCGGGGGTTGCGGTTGCCGCACGGCCCCGGCCAGGTGGCCCTGACCCCGACGGACGGGTACGTGGCGGCGGCGCTGCGCCTGACCGACCTGCGTGACCTGGCGCCGGCGGTGGCCCGCTGCCGACGCCTGCTCGACCTCGACGCGGACCCGGAGGCGGTCGACGCGACGCTGGCGGCGGACCCGGCCCTGGCCCCCGCGGTGGCCACCGAGCCCGGCATCCGCGTCCCCCGCGCGGTCGACGGTTTCGAGATGGCCGTCCGCGCGATCGTGGGCCAACAGGTCTCGGTCCGCTCCGCGAGAACCACCCTGACCCGCCTCCTGGCCACCCGCGTCGATCATGAAGTTGTTGCCACCGACGACGGCGTGTCGGGACAACAACTTCATGATCAACGGGATGACCTGCGGGGGTTCCTGACCGCGGAGGAGGTTTTGGGGATTCCGGATACCGGGTTCGGGATGCCGGTGCGGCGGCGGGAGACCATTCGCGGGCTGGCCCGTGCCGTGGTGGACGGCACCGTGGACCTCGCGCCGGGGGGTGACCGTCAGGAGACCAGGCGGCGGCTGCTCGCGCTGCCCGGGATCGGTCCGTGGACCGCCGACTACCTCGCCCTGCGCGCCCTCGGCGACCCGGACGTCCTGCTCGACACCGACCTCGCGATCCGCCGGGGAGCGGCGGCGCTCGGTCTACCCGACACGACCCTCGACGCGCACGCCGAACGGTGGCGCCCCTGGCGGTCCTACGCCACGATCAGACTCTGGAGAGCGGCATGAGCATCAACAGCACCGTCCTGAGCACCCCGACCGGTCCGCTGAGCATCCTCGCCGACCACGACGGTCAGGTCCTGGCGGCCGGCTTCACCCCCGACCCGGAGGCACTGCCGGCACTGATCCACCCCAGTCTGCGAGCCCCGGTACGGCAACGCGCCGACCTCGGGCCGACCACCGACGCCGTCCGGTCCTACCTGGACGGGGACCTCGCCGCCATCGACTCGGTGCCGGTACGGCAGCACACCGGCGGCGAGTTCATGGCGCACGCCTGGCAGGTGCTACGGGACGTGCCGCCGGGCGCGCCGGTCACCTACACCGGGTACGCGGCGCTGGCCGGTCGGCCACCCGCGGTACGGGCCGCGGCCGCCGCCTGCGCGCGGAACGCCGCGGCGCTCTTCGTGCCCTGCCACCGGGTGCTGCGTACCGACGGGAGCCTCGGCGGCTACCGCTGGGGGCTGGACGTGAAGAAGTGGCTTCTCGGTCATGAGCGGCGGTTGACGGCAAGCTGACAACTACACGGGCACCCAATGACGCTACCGTCGGGTAGTGCCTGTGGAGAGCGACGGCGACCGGGCCGCCCCGGTCGCCGCGGGCCGCCACCCCGTGCACAACCTCTGGCGGTTGCGCCGCTACCTGCGCCCGTACGCCGCCGAATTCGCCTGGCTGCTGGTCGCGGGGCTGGCCGGCACGGCCGCCGGGATCGCCGTACCCCTGGTGGTGCAGCGCGTGGTGGACGGGCCGGTGGCCCGCCACGAGCCCGCCGGCCTGCTCCAGCTCGGGGCTCTGGCGCTGCTGCTCGGCGTGGTCGAGGCGGTGCTCATCTTCATCCGCCGGTGGGTGCAGTCGTCCTCGGCGGTGGGCATGGAGGCGGCGCTGCGCGCCGACATCTACGCGCACCTGCAACGGCTGCCGGCCAGCTTCCACGACCGCTGGCAGTCCGGCCAACTGCTCTCCCGGATCACCAGCGATCTGTCGGTGATCCGCCGGTTCCTGTCCTTCGGCGTCTTCTTCCTGGTGCTCAACCTGACCACCTACGTGGTGGTGGTGCTGCTGCTGATCCACCTGCACGTGGCGCTCGGCCTGCTGGTCGCGGCCAGCGCCGTACCGCTGCTGCTGATCGCCCGCCGGTTCGGTCGGCACTACCACACCGCGTCCCGGCGGATGCAGGACCAGCAGGGCGACGTGGCGACGCTGGTCGAGGAGACCGCGCAGGGCCTGCGCACCATGAAGGCGTACGGGCGGGGGCCGGAGTTGGCCGCCCGCTTCGCCGACGGGGCCCGGACGCTGCACGACACCGGCGTGGGCAAGGGCCGCCTGCTGGCGAACACGGCGGCGCTGCTCGACCTGGTGCCCAACCTGACCCTGGGCGTGGTGCTGGTGGCCGGGGCGGCCGCCGCCGCGCGGGGCGTACTCACCCTCGGCGAGCTGGTGGCGTTCGCCAGCCTCCAACTGATGCTCATCTGGCCGGTGCAGTCGCTGGGCTGGATCATCGCCAACGGTCAGGAGGCGGCCACCGCCGCCGACCGGATCCAGGAGGTGCTGGACACTCCCCCGCAGATCGTGGACGCTCCCGACGCGCTCACCCTGAGCCGCGACGCGGTCCAGGGTCGACTCCGCTTCGAGCGGGTCGCCTTCCGCTACCCGGGCGCGGCCACCGGCGTCCTGCACGAGATCGACCTGACCATCGAGCCGGGCGAGACGCTGGCCCTGGTCGGCGCCACCGGCTGCGGCAAGAGCACCCTGCTCTCGCTGGTGCCCCGACTGCACGAGGTGACCGGCGGCCGGATCACCCTCGACGGGCACGATCTGCGTGACCTGCGGTTGGCCTCACTACGGCGGCTGGTCGGGGTGGCGTTCGAGGAGCCCACCCTCTTCTCCATGTCGGTGTGGGAGAACCTCACCCTGGGCCGCCCGGACGCCGACGACGACGAGGTCCGCGCGGCCCTCGCGCTGGCGCAGGCCGATTTCGCGTACGACCTTCCGTGGGGCCTGGCCACCCGGGTGGGTGAGCAGGGGTTGTCGCTCTCCGGCGGCCAGCGGCAGCGGTTGGCGCTGGCGCGGGCGGTGCTCGGTCGTCCGGCGCTGCTGGTCCTCGACGACCCGCTGTCCGCCCTCGACGTGCACACCGAGGCGCTGGTGGAGGCGGCGCTGCGACAGGTGCTGCGGGCCAGCACCGCGCTCCTGGTGGTGCACCGGCCGTCGACGATCGCGCTGGCCGACCGCGTCGCCCTGCTCGACGGTGGACGGATCGCCGCGGTCGGCCGGCACTCGGAACTGCTCGCCACGGTGCCCGCCTACCGGGCGTTGCTCGCCGCCGAACCATCCGCGCGACCGGACCTGGTCGGAGCCGCCGACCTGCCCACGCGACCGGGCCCGGGCGGAACCGCCGACCCGCCCACGCGACCGGGCTCCGCCGGACCACCACCGCAGCCGGTCGCCACCGAACCGCCCGCACGGCCGGCCGCCGTCCGCGCGGGCGGGACAGAGCCGGGGCGGGTCGGGCCGGCCGGTCCGGGCGCGTCCACCTCGGACGGCTGGGGGCTGGTGCGCTCGTGACGTCCCCGCAGCAGGGCGATCCGCCTCCCGACGGGGAGCCGGAGCTGGCCCGCTGGCGGGGCACGGCCACCGACCCGGAGGCCGACCGGAGCCGGGCCGAGGAGAACACCCCGGAGGCCGTCGCCCGGCTACGCCGGCACAGTCGGGCCCTGCTGGCCGATCTGCTGCGCCCGCACCGGGGGCGACTCGCCGCCGCCGTCGGGCTGCTGCTCGCGCAGAACGCCGCCGCGATGGCCGGCCCGTACCTGGTCATGATCGGCATCGACCGGGCCATCGCCCCGCTGCGCGCCGGGAACGCCACCCCGCTGGTCGCGGTGGCCGGCGCGTTCGCCGTCGCCGCCGGGACGGAGTACGCGGCCCGGCGTGGCTTCCTCACCCTCTCCGCCCGCATCGGCCAGGCCGTCCTGCTGGACCTGCGGCAGCGGGTGTTCGGGCACTTCCTGCGCCTGTCGGTGGGCTTCCACGAGCGGTACACGTCGGGCCGGATGGTGTCCCGCCTCACCAGCGACCTGGACAGCATCGCCGAACTGGTCGACGGGGGGATCGACAGCCTGGTGCTGGCCGCGCTGTCGATCCTGTCGGTGGCCGCCATCCTGCTCTGGCTGGACCTGCCGCTGGCCGCGGTGACGCTGTTCGCGTTCCCGTTGCTGTTCTGGCTCTCCCGCTGGTTCGCCCGGGCGTCGGCCACCGCCTACCGGCGGACCAGGGAGGCCGTCGCGCTGGTGATCGTGCACTTCGTCGAGTCGATGCGGGGCATCCGGGCGGTGCAGACGTTCCGTCGGGAACCCCGCAACCAACGGATCTTCGTGACGCTCGGGGACGACTACCGGCGGGCGAGCCTGCACGCGTTCCGGCTGATCGCCACGTACTCGCCGGCGATCAAGTTGATCGGCAACCTCACGGTCGCGATCGTGCTCTGCTACGGCGGGTGGCGGGTGCTCGGCGGGCGGACCGAGGTCGGTGTGCTCGCCGCGTTCCTGCTCTACCTGCGGCGCTTCTTCGAGCCGATGCAGGAGCTGAGCCAGTTCTACAACTCGTTGCAGTCGGCGACGGCGGCGCTGGAGAAGCTGGCCGGGGTGCTCGACGAGCGGCCCGGCGTCGCCGAGCCGACCCGGCCGGTGCCGCTGCCCCGCGGCCCCGGTCGCGGCGAGCTGACCTTCCGGGGCGTCTCGTTCGGCTACCGCGCGAACACCCCCATCCTCGCCCGGCTGGACCTGGAGGTGCCGGCCGGGCAGACGGTCGCGCTGATCGGACCGACCGGCGCGGGGAAGTCGACGATCGCCAAGCTGGTGGCCCGGTTCCACGACCCGGACGCCGGCACGGTGCTGCTTGACGGCATCGACCTGCGCACGGTGTCCGACGCCGACCTGCGCCGCGCCGTGGTGCTGGTGACGCAGGAGAACCACCTGTTCAGCGGCACGGTGGCGGAGAACATCCGGTTCGGCCGGCCGGGCGCCGACGACGCCGAGGTGCGGGCCGCCGCCCAGGCGATCGGCGCGCACGAGTTCATCGCCGCGCTGCCCGACGGGTACGCCACGCAGGTGCACCGGCGCGGCGGCCGACTCTCCGCCGGCCAGCGACAACTGGTCGCGTTCGCCCGGGCGTTCCTCGCCGACCCGACCGTGCTGATCCTCGACGAGGCGACGTCGTCACTGGACGTGCCGACGGAACGGCTGGTGCAGCGCGCGCTCGGCACCATCCTGCGGGACCGGACGGCACTGGTGATCGCCCACCGTCTCTCCACCGTGGAGACGGCCGACCGGGTGCTGGTCCTCGACGGCGGCCGGGTCGTCGAGGACGGCCCGCCGGACGTGCTCGCCGCGTCCGGCGGCCGGTACGCGGTCCTGCACCAGCAGTGGCGCGACTCGCTCGTCTAGGGCCGGCGATACGCAACTCCGTGGCCCGGCATCCTGCTGATGCCTACGATCGGCAGATGACCGATACGGCGAGGACGGCCCGTGCCGGCGTTCCCGAGCGCCCCAGTCTGGACGGGCTCGAGGAGCGCTGGGCGCAGCGCTGGCAGGAGGAGGGCACGTACGCGTTCGACCGCGGAAAGCAGCGGAACGACGTGTACGCCATCGACACCCCACCGCCCACCGTATCGGGCGAGCTGCACATGGGGCACGTCTTCTCGTACACGCACACCGACACCGTCGCCCGCTACCAGCGGATGCGCGGCAAGGCGGTCTTCTACCCGATGGGCTGGGACGACAACGGGCTGCCCACCGAGCGTCGGGTGCAGAACGTGTACGGGGTGCGCTGCGACCCGGCGTTGGCGTACGACCCGGTGTGGCGGCCCCCGGCCACCCCGGTCGACGACGCCGCCCGCCGCGACCCGACGCCGATCTCGCGGCGCAACTTCATCGAGCTGTGCGAGCGGCTGACGGTCGCCGACGAGCAGGTCTTCGAGGCCCTCTGGCGGCGGCTCGGGCTGTCGGTGGACTGGTCCCTGACGTACACCACCATCGGCCGGGTGGCCCGCGCCACCAGCCAGCGGGCGTTCGTGCGCAACCTGCGCCGGGGTGAGGCGTACCAGGCGGAGGCGCCGACGCTGTGGGATATCGGCTTCGCCACCGCGGTCGCCCAGGCCGAGTTGGAGGACCGGGAACGCCCCGGCGCGTACCACCGGCTGCGGTTCGCCGGGCCCGGTGGGCGCGAGGTGCTCATCGACACCACCCGGCCGGAGCTGCTGCCGGCCTGCGTCGCGTTGGTCTGCCACCCCGACGACGAGCGGTACGCCGACCTGGTCGACGCCACCGTGCGCAGCCCGCTGTTCGACGTCGAGGTGCCGGTGCGCGCGCACCCGCTGGCCGACCCCGCGAAGGGCACCGGCATCGCGATGGTCTGCACGTTCGGCGACCTCGCCGACGTGACCTGGTGGCGGGAGCTGCGGCTGGACACCCGCGTGGTGATCGGCCGGGACGGTCGTCTGCTGCCGGAGCCGCCGGCCGGGGTGCCCGCCGGGCCGTACGCGGCGCTGGCCGGGCAGACCGTCAACGGCGCGCGCCGGGAGATCGTCGGGATGCTGGCCGACGCGGGTGACCTGATCGGCGAGCCGCGTCCGGTCACCCACCCGGTGAAGTTCTACGAACGTGGCGACCGGCCACTGGAGATCGTCTCGACCCGCCAGTGGTACCTGCGCAACGGCGGACGGGACGCCGACCTGCGGGCAACGCTGCTGGCCCGGGGCGCGGAGCTGCGCTGGGTGCCGACGCACATGAAGCACCGCTACGACAACTGGGTGGGCGGCCTGACCGGGGACTGGCTGGTCAGTCGCCAGCGCTTCTTCGGGGTGCCGGTGCCGGTGTGGTACCGGCTCGACGACACTGGCGAGCCGGACTGGTCCCACCCTCTCACGCCGGACGAGTCGGCGCTGCCGGTCGACCCGTCAAGTGACCCGGCGCCCGGTTTCGACGAGTCGCAGCGCGGCCGGCCGGGCGGCTTCGTCGGCGACCCGGACGTGCTGGACACCTGGGCGACGTCGTCGTTGACCCCGCAGATCGTCGGTGGCTGGGAGACCGACCCGGAGTTGTTCGCGCGGGTCTTCCCGATGGACCTGCGCCCGCAGGGGCAGGAGATCATCCGGACCTGGCTGTTCGACACGGTGATCCGCTCGCACTTCGAGCACGGGGTGCTGCCCTGGCGGGACACCGTGCTGTCGGGCTGGATCCTCGACCCGGACCACAAGAAGATGGCCAAGTCCAAGGGGAACGTGGTCACCCCGCTCGCGCTGCTGGAACAGCACGGTTCGGACGCGGTGCGCTACTGGGCGGCCAGCGGCAAGCCCGGCATGGACCTGGCCTTCGACCCGGCGCAGATCAAGGTCGGCCGTCGGCTGGCCACCAAACTGCTCAACGCGTCGAAGTTCGCGCTCGGCCTGGGCGCGGCGGACGCGCTGCGCGCGTCGGCGACCACCCCGCTGGACCGGGCCATGCTCGCCGAACTGGGCACAGTGGTCAGCGCCGCGAGCAGGGCCTTCGACGGGTACGACCACACGGCCGCCCTACAGGTGACCGAGGCGTTCTTCTGGCGGTTCTGCGACGACTACATCGAGTTGGTGAAGGAACGGGCGTACGGCACCGGAGCGGCCGCCGACTCGGCCCGGGCCGCGTTGGCCTCGGCGCTGTCGGTGCAGTTGCGGCTCTTCGCCCCCGTGCTGCCGTACGTCACCGAGGAGATCTGGTCGTGGTGGCGGTACGGGTCGGTGCACCGCGCGCCCTGGCCCACCACGTACGAGGTGGACCGGACGATCGAGGGCACCGGTGACCCCGCGCTGCTGCGGCTGGCCGGGGACGCGTTGGGTCAGGTGCGGCGGGCCAAGTCGGAGCGGAAGCTGTCGATGAGGGCGGAGGTGCCGCTGGCCGAGGCGCTGGGTCCGGCGGCGCTGCTGGAGCAGCTCACCCTGGTCGCCGACGACCTGCGGGCGGCCGGTCGGATCGGCAAGCTCGACCTCCTGCCGGACCGCACCCCGGAGCTCGTCATCGCCTGCGCCTTCTGACCGGGGTCCGCCGCCGCCCACCCCCCGGGGGCGGCGGCGGACCGGCCGTCACCAGCCGCGCAGGAAGCGCAGGCCGAGCAGGATGGCCACCACGGACGGCCCGACCAGCAGGGTGATCGCCTGGAGCCGGTACGGCATCCGGTACCGGGCCAGCTCAGCCGCGTTGCCCAGCACGATGACCCCGGCCAGGATCATGAATCCGCCCCACCAGCCCGTCTCCAGGTGGATCACCCGGGCGTGCAGCAGTTGCAGGGTCACCCCGACCAGCGCGCCGGTCAACGCGAGCAGCGCCACCGCGCGGTGCAGACCACGGGCCAGCGGGTGGAGCGCCCGCCAGCGGTACGTACCGGCGACCGCCAGGCAGGGCAGTACCACCAGCAGGGGCCAGCCCTTGCCCATCGCCCCGAACATCAGCAGCGCGCCCACCACGAATGCCAGCGCGCCGACGCAGGCGACGACGTAGCCGGCGAAGGCGCGACCACCGCCACGGGCCAGCAGCGGCCCGCCGCTGGCCGCGATCAGCGCGGCCGGGATCAGGATGAAGCCGGCCCACCAGTGGAACCGGCCGCTGCCCTGGGCGGCCGTCGCGACCGTCGCGGACGCCAGGCCGGCAGCGGCCAGGCTGATCAGCCACGGCCGGCTGCTGCGGGAGTACGGGTCGGCCAAGGGTCTGCGCTCCGCTTCGACAGTCACGTCCACCAGCCTCGCGGGTGGCACTGGTCCGGTCCATCCGGCCAGCCCTACCCGTCGCCGGAGGGCTGGCCGGACCCGTACGCGTCAGCTCGTCTCGCCGGCCACGCTGAACGAGCGCAGGCGGTCGATCGCCAGCACGGTGAAGCCGACACTCACCAGCGCGGTCATCACGGCGGCGACCGGTACCGAGACGCTGGTCTCCAGCAGCCCGCTGGGGGCGAGCCGGTCGGCGAGGGCGATCACGTACTGCTGGATGGAGAGCACCTTCGTACCGCTGACGAAGTTGCCCAGCAGCCCCTCCCAGATCAGCACGTAGACGAGGCCGAGCAGCACCGGACGGCGGGTGAGGAGGCTGAGCGCGAGGAACAGCGCCGAGTACGCCAGCGCGCCGAGCGCGGACGCGGCGGCGAGCGCCAGTCCGAGGCGTACCGAATCGGCGAGCACGCCCGCGACGTAGAGCGGCACCGCGACGGTGGCCGCGGTGACCGCGGTGGCGACCGCGAGTTTCGGCAGCACGATCTGCCAGCGCGGCAGCGGCTTGGTCAGGATGTGCACGACCGTGCCGTCGTCGATCTCCGCACCCAGCACGCCGGTGCCGATGATCAGCGCCACCACCGGCAGCACCACCGCCAGACCGAGGCCGACCAGCACCGGCGGGCCCCACTCGCCCGGGTCGACACCGAGCGACCGGCAGAGGACGGCCAGGCCGAGCAGTACCAGCGGCAGTGGGAGCAGCAGCAGGAAACGCCGCCGGCCGAACAGCCCACGCGCGGTGATCCAGGTAATCGTGGACATGTTCTCAGCCTCTCTCGTTCGTGACTGCGGGGCTCACCCGCTGCGCTCGTTTACTCCTCGCACTCACGTCAGGCCTCCACCAGGTAGGAGAAGACGCTCTCCAGGGACTCGTCGGACGGCACGAGCTGACGCACCCGGATGCCCTGGCGCAGGGCGATCCGGGGCAGCGCCCGGGTGAACGCGCCGTAATCGCCGGCGCGCACGGTCAGGCCGGCGCGGTCCAGCTCGACGCCGCTCACCGAGGGCTCGGCGATCAGGGCGACGGCCAGCGCCCGGTCGTCGGTGGAGCGCACCGCGAAGACGTGCGGTCGGTTCGTCATCAGCCGGCGGATGGTCCGGAAGTCACCGGAGGCGGCGAGCCGGCCCGCCACCATCACCTGCACCGTGCCGGAGACCTGCTCGACCTCCTCGAGGATGTGCGAGCTGAACAGGATTGTCCGACCGGAGTCGCCCAGGGAGTGCAGCAGCTCCATCATGTGCAGCCGCTGGCGCGGGTCCATCCCGTTGAACGGCTCGTCGAGCAGCAGCACCTGCGGGTCGTGCACCAGCGCCGCGGCCACCCGCGCGCGCTGGCGCATGCCCTTGGAGTACGTGCCGATCCGGCGGTCCTGCGCCGACTCCAACTCCACCAGGTCGATGGCCCGTCGGGCCGCCGCCGCCGGATCGGCCAGCCGGTGCAGTTTGGCGCTGGCGAGCACGAACTCGTACGCGGTGAGGAAGCTCTGTACCGCCTCGCGCTCGCTGACCAGACCCAGCCGGCGGTAGACGTCGGGGTTGCGCCAGGTCGGCTCGTCGTCGAGGGTCACCGTGCCCCGCGACGGGGCGAGGAACCCGGCCATCATGTGCAGCAGCGTGGTCTTGCCGGCGCCGTTCGGGCCGAGCAGACCGGTCACCCCGGGGCCGAGGTTCATGCTGATGTCGTTGACGGCCACCACGTTGCCGTACCACCGGGACACCCCGGTCAGGCTCAGCGTGCTGCTCATCAGGAGGCGACCTTCCGGTAGCGGGCCAGCAGGAGAGTGGTCGCGCCGGCGACCAGCAGCACCGCGACCAGGGCGTAGACCGGACCGAACCCACCGATCGACGGTCCGCCGCCCTGGTTCTCGGGGACCAGCAGGTCACCGAGCGACCAGATGCCCACCCCCTGGACCAGGGTGGAGGGCGAGGCCAGCCCCGCCAGCTCGTTGGCCGCACGCGACGGCAGGATGCTCAGCACGCCCACGATCGGCGTGGTCATCAGGAAGACGGCGACCACCCCACCGGCGGCGAACGCGCGCTTGCCGGTCAGCGACGCGACGAGCAGCCCCACCGAGGCGAAGACCACCGCCCACAGCCCGGCGTAGAGCAGCCCGGGGAGCAGGTCGAGCAGCTCGTTCCAGACACCCTTGAGCCCGTCCTTGGTGGTGAACGCGGCGCCCAGGAACATGATCAGTTGCGGCCCGCCGAGCAGCAGCCAGAGGCCGGTGACCAGCGCCAGCAGCTTGGCGATCGCGTAGTCGGCGCGGGGCAGCGGGCGCGAGAAGTACAGCGGCAGCACACCGCTGCGCAGGTCACGGGAGACCAGCTCCGGCGCGGCCACCGCGACGAAGAACAGGACCAGCCAGCTCATCGCGTCGGCGAACTGGGCGTACGTGGCGACCGGTTCACCGAGTTGGCTGCGTACGGCGGCCAGAGCCACCGCGACCAGGGTGACGATGCCGATCACCAGCCACGGGAAGATCTTGGCCTTGGCGCTGCGGCCGAGCCCGAAGATGGTGCGCACCCCGTGCAGGTAGAGCGCACCGAAGACGTGCCGGCGGCCCAGGCGGGGGCCCTCGTAGCGCTGGTAGCCGATGTCGTGGATGACGCCGGCCGGCGCGGACCGCACGGCGGAAGACGGCTCAGGCATGGGTGAGCTCCCTCGTGGCGAAGAGTTCGGCCACCCGGTGCCGACGCTGGTCCAGCCGGTGCAGCGGCAGGTCCAGCTCGGCGACCGCGCCGAGGATCAGGTCGTAGGTGCTGTCGTCGGCGAGCGGTACGAGCAGCAGCCGGCCGTCGCGCGCCACCGGCAGGTCGAGCGCGGCGAGTCGGGCGGCCAACTCCTCGGTGCCCTCGCTGACCTCCACGGCGAGCACGTCGGTGGCCGAGGTCATCGCGGAGATGTGGTCCGCGCGCAGCAGCCGGCCACCGTCGATGGCGATCAGCGTGTCGCAGATCCGCTCCACCTCGCCCAGCAGGTGCGAGCACACCAGGACGGAGATGCCGAACTCGGTGCCGATGCGGTGCACGAGCGCCAGCATGGCGTCCCGTCCGGCCGGGTCCAGACCGTTCGTCGGCTCGTCCAGCAACAGCAGGTCGGGGTCGTGCACCAGCGCCTGGGCCAGCTTGACCCGCTGCTTCATGCCGGTGGAGTAGCCGCCCACCGGCCGGTAACGCTCCTCGTAGAGCCCGACGTGACGCAGCGCCTCGGAGGCGCGCTCGCGGGCCACCGTGCGCGGCAAACCGCTGATCCGACCGAGGTGGGTGACCAACTCGGCGGCGGACAGGTCGGGTGGGAGGCAGTCGTGCTCGGGCATGTAGCCGACGCGGGCGCGGACCGCCGCCGGTTCGGTGGTCGGGTCGATGCCGAGCACCGAGACCTGGCCGCTGGTCGGGGCGAGCAGGCCGAGCAGGATCTTGATCAAGGTGGATTTGCCGGCGCCGTTCGCGCCCACCAGGCCGATGATCCCGGGCTCGACGGCGACGGTGAGGTCGGTGAGCGCGGTGACCCGACCTCCGTACGTCTTGGTGAGCGACTGGGTCGCGATCAGTGTCACCAGGCCAGCGTAGGGAGTCGATGCCTGCCACCGACACCGGCGCGCCCCCGGCGCTCCCCTGATCCTCGTCGCGCCGCACCCCTAAGGTCCGGCCGACGTTTGCGCCGGTCCCGCGCTCGGTCCGACCCCGCCGCCGGAAAGTCCACTCCGGGGTGGCACGATTCACTTCCCGTTCACCGGGCAGTGTTCCGGGGGATATTCGACCGCCGACGCGGGAAGGATCGTGATGGTCGAGGTTGGCGTCCCCAAGGTGAGTGTCGTGGTGCCCGCGTACAACACCGGCCCGCACATCGAGAAGCTGGTGGCGTCGCTGCTGCGCCAGTCCTTACCGGCCGACGAGTTCGAGGCGATCTTCGTCGACGACGGCTCCACCGACGAGACGGGCGCGCGGCTGGACCGGTTGGCCGCCGAGCACCCGCACATCCAGGTGGTGCACATCGAGAACTCGGGCTGGCCGTCGCGCCCGCGCAACATCGGCATCGAGCGGGCCCGGGGCGAGTACGTCTTCTTCGCCGACGACGACGACTGGTTCGCCGACCAGGCACTGGAACGGCTCTACGACTGCGCGAAGAAGTACGACGCGGACCTGGTGATCGGGAAGATGGCCGGGCACGGGCGCGGCGTGCCCCGGGAGTTGTTCCGCAAGAACCGCTTCGACGCCACGCTGGAGAACGCGCCGCTGATCGACAGCCTGACCTGCCACAAGCTGTTCCGCCGTGCCTTCCTCAACGAGCAGAAGCTGCGGTTCCCGGAGGGCGGCAAGCGGCGGCTCGAGGACCACTCGTTCGTGGTGCGCGCCTACTTCGCGTCCCGCCGCACCTGCGTGCTGTCCGACTACACCTGCTACCACCACATCCAACGGGCCGATGCCAAGAACGTCACCGCGAGCCGGCTGGAGCCGGTGGGCTACTTCGCGAGCGTGCGCGACGCGCTGGACGTGGTCGACGCGCACACCGAACCGGGGCCGCTGCGCGACCGGTTGCACCGGCGGTGGCTCCGCAACGAGATGATCAACCGGTTGCGCGGCAAGCGGCTGTTGGACGCCCCCGAGGACTGGGTGGAGCAGGTCGCCGCCGAGGTCCAGAAGATCATCCAGGAGCGGTTCGCCCCCGGTGTCGCGGCGGGCCTGCCACCGCTGCAACGGGCCGTGGCGTACCTCGTCGAGCGGGGGCGGGTCGCCGACCTGCGGCGGCTGGCCCGGTGGGAGGCGGGCATCGCCGGGCACGGCCAGATCGACGCCCTGCGGCCGGACGAGCACGCCGTGACGGTCAGCGTGGCCGCCGAACTGCGCTCCGCGGACCAGCGGATCGGCTTCCGGGCCGACGGCGAGCGCGACGTGCTGGTGCTCCCGGTCGACGAGATCTCCCCCGAGGTGCTCGACTCCACCGCGCAGGTCCGCAAGGCCCGCCTGGACGTCGTCGCCCGCCGCCGGGAGACCGGTGACGAGATCTTCCTGCCGGTGACGTTCCAGATCGAGCGGGTCGCCGCTCCCGACGCCGACACCGTCCACCTGGTGCACCGCGCCACCACCACGATCGACTTCCGGGCCCTCAACGGTGGTCGTACGCGGGGTAGCTGGCTCCTCAAGGCGCGGATCACCAGCGCTGGGTGGACCGAGGACGCGCGGCTGCCGCTGCTCTTCATCTGCCCGGCCGACGGCGCGAAGCCGAGGATCCGTGACGAGCGGAAGGTCTGGAACCGGCTGCGGTCGGCGGTGGGGCGGCGGGTCCGCCGCTGACGTCGTGGAGTGGCGGCCTCGACCGAACGGCGGTCGGCTGCGAAACTGTGTGCCGTCAGCGAGTGGGGGGTGTGGATGAACAACGGCTGGGTGCTGCCCGACGAGGTGCTCCGGGACGCGCCGGCGTACACGCCGCGTCCCGGTGAGCTCGCGGATCTCGAACTGCTGCTGACCGGTGCGTACGCCCCCCTGACCGGCTTCATGACCCGCGCCGACCTGGTGTCGGTGAGTCGACGCGGCCGGCTGGCCGACGGCACCCCGTGGCAGGTGCCGGTGACCCTGCAGGTGCCGGCCGCGCTGGCGCAGGGCTTCGACCCGCGCGACGAGGCCCGCCGGGCCCTGGTGCTGACCGACGCCGAGGGCGCGCCGGCCGCCGCCCTGGACGTGGCGGACGTCTGGCCGGTACGCGAGGGCGTCGCGGGACTGGGCGGCCCGCTGCGGCGGCTGGGCGACGGCGCCCACGGCCCGTTCCAGCGGTTGCGGCGCAGCCCCGAGGAGGTCCGGGCGCTGCTGCCTCCGGGTCGGGTCCTCGGGGTCATCGCCGACCGGCCGCTGCACCGGCCGCAGCTCGCCCAGATCGCGCACGCCGCCCGTACCCTGGCCGCCCACCTGCTGGTGATGATCCCGGTCGGCGAGGGCGGTGTCGGTGGGCTCGCACCGGAGGCGCTGGTGCGTACGATCTTCGCGGCCCGGGACCGGATGCCCCCGGCCACCCTGGTGGCCGTACCGCTGTCGCACCGCCGGGACGAGATCAGCGACGCGCTGCTGCGGGCCCGCGTCTCCGCCTCGTACGGGGTCACCCACCTGCTCTCCACCGGGGAGATGCTCTCCGGCGCGGGCCTGCGGGTGCTGGTGCCGCGCGAGCTGGCGTACGACAACCGGGACGGGCAGTGGCGCTGGCGGGAGGACATCCCGCCGCGTAACCGCCGCCTCGCGCTCACCCAGGACGAGATCGACGACCTGCTCGACCGTGGCTTCCCCCTGCCCGAGTGGCACACCCCTCCGGCGGTGGCGAAGGAGCTGGCCCGGGCTCGGCCGCCGCGTCGGCACCGGGGGCTCGTGGTGTTCCTGACCGGCCTCTCCGGCTCCGGCAAGTCCACCATCGCCCGAGGGCTGGCCGACGCCCTGCGGGAGCACGGCGACCGGACGGTGACCCTCCTCGACGGCGACGTCGTACGACGGGAACTCTCCGCCGGGCTGGGCTTCAGCAAGACCGACCGGGATCTCAACGTCCGCCGGATCGGGTGGGTGGCGGCCGAGATCGCCCGACACCACGGGATGGGCATCTGTTGCCCGATCGCCCCGTACGCCGCGGCCCGCGCGACGGCCCGGGAGATGGCCCTGGCCGCCGGGGCGGGCTTCGTGCTGGTCCACGTCGCGACCCCGCTGGAGGTCTGCGAGCAGCGGGACCGCAAGGGCCTGTACGCGCGGGCCCGAGCCGGTCTGCTGACCGGGATGACCGGCATCGACGACCCGTACGAGGAGCCGACGGACGCGGACCTGGTGCTGGACACCAGCACCATGAGCGTCGCGGAGGCGGTGCAGGCCGTACTCGATCACCTGACCGAGACCGGCTGGGTGGAGTTGAAGATCCAGTCCGCCTGAGCCGCCGTCCACCCCTTTCCTTCCGCCGCTTCCGGGCACGCGCTAGTGTTCATCTTTGTTGGAACACGTTCGACCGCGTGAGAGTACGTGGACCCCTGGGAGGCACGGCGGATGCTCGCACGGCAGCGGCAGTCGGCCATCCTGGATCGGGTCCGTGCCACCGGCGGCGTCCGGGTGACCGACCTGGCGACCGAGTTCGGCGTCTCCGACATGACCATCCGGCGCGATCTGGAGGCGCTGCACGAGCGGGGCCTGCTGGCCAAGGTGCACGGCGGGGCGACCACAGCCGGCCCCAGCTCGACCGACGAGCCGGGCTTTCACGCCAAGTCCGTCCGGCAGCCGGCGGAGAAGGCCGCCATCGCGGACCGGGCGGCGCTGCTGGTCGGACCCGGGGCGGCGGTCGCCCTCAGCGCCGGCACCACCACCGCCGAGCTGGCCCGCAGGCTGGTTGACATTCCCGGCCTGACCGTGGTGACCAACTCGCTGCCGGTGGCCGAGATCCTGCACGCCGGGGGCCGGTCCGATCAGACCGTGGTGCTCACCGGCGGCGTCCGGACCCCGTCGGACGCGCTGGTCGGCCCACTCGCGGTCGGCGCCGTCCGCCGGCTGCACCTCGATCTGCTCTTCCTGGGCGTCCATGGCATCACCGAGCGGGCCGGTTTCACCACCCCGAACCTGATGGAGGCCGAGATCGACCGGGCGCTGGTCGCCGCGGCGGACCGGCTGGTGGTGCTCGCCGACCACACGAAGTGGGGCACGGTCGGTATCTCCTCGATCGTCGACCTGGCGGCAGCCCACGTACTGGTCAGCGACGAGGCGTTGCCTCCGACCGCGCGACGGGTACTCGGCGAACAGGTAGGCGAACTGATCATGGTTAAGGCGACGAGGGCGGGCCGCGCGACGCGCACGCCGACGAGTGAGGGGACGGCGCCGTGAAGCGCACCGCGATCAACCTGGCCGACGGCCGGGAACTGATCTACTTCGACGAGAACGACGACGCCGTCCGCGACCAGCCGGACCGCCGTGACCTGCCGCCGCCGCCACCCGCGTCGCAGCTGCGGTACGACCCGCTGACCGACGAGTGGGTGGCGGTGGCCGTGCACCGGCAGACCCGCACGTTCCTGCCGCCCGCGAACGAGTGCCCGCTCGACCCGTCCGAGGGCGACCGGCTGACCGAGATCCCCGCTGGCGACTACGACGTGGTGGTCTTCGAGAACCGGTTCCCCTCGTTGAGCGGTCGGGTCGCCGACGAGCCCGGCGAGATCACCCCGTTCACGCCGGTCCGACCGGGCGTCGGGCGGTGCGAGGTGGTCTGCTTCACCTCCGACCACAACGCCTCCTTCACCAGCCTCCCGCCGCGCCGCGTCCGTACCGTCCTGGACGCGCTCGCCGACCGGACCGAGGTGCTCGGCGAACTGCCCGGCGTGGAGCAGGTCTTCTGCTTCGAGAACCGGGGTGTGGAGATCGGTGTCACGCTGCACCACCCGCACGGGCAGATCTACGCGTACCCCTTCGTGACGCCGCGCACCCGGGCGTTGCTGGCCGCGGCCCGCCGGCACGCCGAGCGCACCGGCGGGGGCAACCTGTACGCGGACGTGCTGGCCGCCGAACGCGCGGCCGGCGACCGGGTGGTCACCGAGAACGAGCACTGGACGGCGTTCGTGCCGGCGGCGGCCCGCTGGCCGTTCGAGGTGCACGTCGCGCCGCGGCGCGTGGTGCCGGACATCCCGGCGCTCGACGACAGCGAGCGGGACGCCTTCGGGCCGCTCTACCTGGATCTCCTGCGCCGCTTCGACGGGCTGTTCGACATGCCGATGCCCTACATCGCGGCCTGGCACCAGGCACCGGTACGGATCGACCGCGAGCTGGGCCACCTGCACCTTCAGCTCTTCAGCATCCGGCGGGCCAAGGACAAGCTGAAGTACCTGGCCGGTTCCGAGTCGGGGATGGGCGTCTTCATCAACGACATCTCCCCCGAGCGGGCCGCCGAACTGCTGCGCGCCGCCTGAGCCCGGCGGACGGGGCAGGACCAGCGGCCGGGGCTTGACGGGGAACAGGGCGCGGGGGGCCCGGGACAGGGCCCCCCGCAGGGAAGGGACGGCTGGCTGTGCTCGACACAGCCGGGAAGGCTGGCTGATCGGCACGCACACCGCGGTCGACCTCGGTCAACCTTCTCGGACGCGACTGGCATCTCGTCCACCCTGGTCAACGAGGCGCGCCAGGCCGGGTGACGCCACGTACGTGTCACCCGCCGGACACAGCGGAGCCCGCCGGCAGGTGCCGACGGGCTCCGGTGGTGACGCTGTCGGATCAGGCGGCGAGTCGGCGGGCCAGGTTCTCGTCGAGCGCGTTCATGAACTCGTCGGTGGTCAGCCACGGGGCGTCGCGCGAGATGAGCAGCGCGAGGTCCTTGGTCATCTGGCCGCCCTCGACGGTGTCGACGATGACCTGCTCCAGGGTGTTGGCGAACTCGGTGACCGCCGGGGTGCCGTCCAGCTTGCCCCGGTGGGCCAGGCCCCGGGTCCAGGCGTAGATCGACGCGATCGGGTTGGTCGAGGTCTTCTCGCCCTTCTGGTACTGCCGGTAGTGCCGGGTGACCGTGCCGTGCGCCGCCTCGGCCTCGACGGTACGACCGTCCGGGGAGAGCAGCACCGAGGTCATCAGGCCCAGCGAGCCGAAGCCCTGCGCGACGGTGTCGGACTGCACGTCACCGTCGTAGTTCTTGCAGGCCCAGACGTACCCGCCCTCCCACTTGAGCGCGGCGGCGACCATGTCGTCGATGAGCCGGTGCTCGTAGGTCAGGCCGGCGGCGTCGAACTCGGCCTTGAACTCGCTCTCGAACACCTCGGCGAAGATGTCCTTGAACCGGCCGTCGTACGCCTTGAGGATGGTGTTCTTGGTCGACATGTAGACCGGGTAGTTGCGGTCCAGGCCGTACCGGAACGAGGCCCGGGCGAAGTCCCGGATCGACTCGTCGTAGTTGTACATGCCCATGGCGATGCCGCCGCCGGGGAAGTTGGCGACCTCCATCTCCATCGGCTCGCCGCCGTCGGCCGGCGTGTAGGTGATGGTCACCGTGCCCGGGCCGGGGACGACGAAGTCGGTGGCCTTGTACTGGTCACCGTGGGCGTGCCGGCCAATGATGATCGGCTTGGTCCAGCCGGGGACCAGGCGCGGCACGTTGGACATGATGATCGGCTCACGGAAGACGACGCCGCCGAGGATGTTGCGGATGGTGCCGTTGGGCGACCGCCACATCTTCTTCAGGCCGAACTCCTCGACCCGGGCCTCGTCCGGGGTGATGGTGGCGCACTTGACGCCGACGCCGTGCTCCTTGATGGCGTTGGCGGCGTCAATGGTGACCTGGTCGTCGGTCTCGTCGCGGTACTGGATCGACAGGTCGTAGTAGTGCAGGTCGACGTCGAGGTAGGGCAGGATCAGCTGCTCCCGGATCTGCTTCCAGATGATCCGGGTCATCTCGTCGCCGTCGAGCTCCACGACCGGGTTGTTTACCTTGATCTTCGCCATCGGCCGGCGCTCCTCTCGGGGGACACGTGCTCAAGCAGTACGAGCGTACTGCAATTGGGCCGGCAGCCCTCAGCCGGCCTCCGCCGGCCGGTGAAACCGGGCTGCACGGCACAGCAGTTCCCTGCCACGATCGCGCGATGCCACTGAGCCGCACCTTCGGGTCTATCACGATCACCGCGCTCACCGACGGCGAGGGCGCGTTCTTGCAGCCCCGCGACGAGGCGTTTCCGCAGGCCACGCCCGAGCACTGGGCGGAGGCCGACCGCCGCGACCCCGCGTCGGTCACCGCCGACGGGCAGTGGTGGCTGCCGTTCCGCAGCTTCGCCATCCGCTCCGGCGACGGACCGGTGGCCCTTGTCGACGCCGGAATCGGCCCGACCGACGCGCCCGCCGCGAGCTGGGCGCCGGTGCCCGGTCGGCTACCCGCCGAACTGGCCGCCGCCGGCATCGACCCCGCCGACGTCGCCACGGTCGTACTCACCCACCTGCACAGCGACCACATCGGCTGGGCGGTCACCGGCACACCCGGCCGGCCCTACTTCCCGAACGCGAGTTACCTGCTACAGCGCGCCGAGGTGGCCGCCGCCGCGGCGCTCAACCCGGGCCTGCCGGCCGGCCTGATCGCGCCGTTGCGCGCCGCCGGCCAGCTCCGGGTGATCGACGGCGACGCGGACCTCACCCCAGCGGTACGACTGCTGTCCACCCCCGGACACACCCCCGGCCATCAGTCGGTGCTCGTGACGGTGGCCGACGAGCGCCTGCTGCTCACCGGCGACCTGCTGGTCCACGCGGTGCAACTGGTCGACCCCACCCTGGCGTACGCCCACGAGGAGAACCCGGACCAAGCCCGCGCCTCCCGCGTAACCACCCTGCGCGCCCACTCCCCCACCCTGCTGGCCACCCCCCACCTAACCGCCCCCTTCACCCCCCCTTCCCCCGCCCCCGCCCTCCCCTCCCCGTCCACCCCGCCTGACCCCCGCCTGACCCCCGTCGATCATGAAGTTATTGCCCTCCGGCGCGGCGTGTCGGGGCAATAACTTCATGATCACCGCGCGGATCGGGGCGCGGCCCGGCGGCGACCCCGGTGATCAAGAGGTTGGCGTCAGGAATCGGGGTTTCGGTGACGCGAACCTCTTGATCACCGGGGTGGGTGGGCGCGGGGGTGCACGAAAGGGCGCGTCGGCGGAGCCGGCGCGCCCTTTCGCGTTCGTGGGTCTTACATGCTGGAGATGTCGCTCTGCTTGGCGCGGACGGCCTCGGCGGCCTCCAGGAGGCTGGTGCGCTCGTCGGCGTCCAGGTCGGTCTCGACGACCCGACGGACACCCTCGGCGCCGATCTCGGCCTCAACGCCCAGGTAGACGCCGGAGATGCCGTACTCGCCGTCGACCCAGGCGCAGACCGGCATGACGTCGCCGGAGTCCTCGGCCACGGCCTTCGCCATCCGGGCGGCGGCGGCGGACGGGGCGTAGTACGCCGAGCCGGTCTTGAGCAGCGCGACGACCTCGGCACCGCCGTTGCGGGTCTTGACGACCAGCTCCTCGATCTGCTCGGCCGGCATGGCGTCGCGCAGCGGCTTGCCGTTGACGGTGCTCTGCGACGGCACCGGGACCATGGTGTCGCCGTGCGAGCCGAGGGTCAGGGTGCGTACGGACGCCACGGGCACGTTCAGCGCCTCGGCGACGAAGTTGCTGAACCGCGCGGTGTCGAGCATGCCGGCCTGGCCGAGGACCCGGTTCTTGGGGAACTGGGTGGCGATCTGCGCCAGGGCGGTCATCTCGTCCAGCGGGTTGGAGACGACGATGACGACGGCGCTCGGGGCGTACTTGGCGACATTCTCGGCGACCTGGCGGACGATCTTGGCGTTGGTCTCCAGGAGGTCCATCCGGCTCATGCCCGGCTTGCGGGGCAGACCGGCGGTGATGACGACGACGTCGGAGCCCTCGATGGCCTCGTAGCCCTCACCGTTCGGGCCGGTGGTCACGCCGACGACCTTGGTCTCGAAGCCCTCGATGGCCCGCGACTGGTTGAGGTCGAGCGCGAGACCCGCGGGCTTGCCCTCCACGATGTCGGTGATCACTACGGTGTCGAAGACGTCGTACTCGGCCAGGCGCTGTGCGGTGGTGGAGCCGTAGAAGCCAGCCCCGACGACAGTGACCTTCTTACCCATGGTCGTCCCACTCCCTGATACCAGTCGGTTTTCCGGACCGTATCAGCCATCCTGGCACCGATCGGGCCAGGGGCGGCGGCCTTCGGCGGGATGGGGCGAACGTCACCCAGCGTCCCCCGGGCACGGATCAGCCGCGCTCGGCGCGCTCCACCACGTTCGTCAGCAGCATGGCGCGGGTCATCGGGCCGACGCCGCCGGGCATCGGGACGAGCGCGCCGGCCGTCTCGGCGACCTCCGGGTCGACGTCCCCGGTGTAGCGGCCCTTGCCGTCGGGACCGATCACCCGGGTGATGCCGACGTCCACGACCACCGCACCGGGGTTGATCATGTCGGCGGTCAGCAGCCCGGGTACGCCGGCCGCGACGATGACGATGTCGGCGGCCCTGGTGTGCGAGGCGAGGTCGAGGGTGCCGGTGTGGCAGAGGGTCACGGTGGCGTTCTCGCTGCGGCGCGTGAGCAGCAGGCCGAGCGGACGACCCACGGTGTTGCCCCGGCCGACGACCGCCACGGTGGCGCCCCGCAGCGCCACGTCGTGGCGGCGGAGCAGCTCGACGATGCCGCGCGGCGTGCAGGGCAGCGGACCGTCGTAGCCGAGGACGAGGCGACCCAGGTTGACCGGGTGCAGGCCGTCGGCGTCCTTGTCCGGGTCGATCAGCTCCAGCACCCGCTGGGTGTCCAGGTAGGCGGGGAGCGGCAGCTGGACGATGTAGCCGTGGCACGCCGGGTCGGCGTTCAGCTCGGCGATCACGTCGTCCACCTGCTGTTGGGTGGCGTCGGCCGGCAGTTCCCGGCGGATCGAGGCGATGCCCACCTCGGCGCAGTCACGGTGCTTGCCGTTGACGTACGCCTGGCTACCCGGGTCGGAACCGACCAGGACCGTGCCGAGCCCGGGGGTGATGCCACGCTCCGCGAGAGCCTTCACCCGTGTCCGCAGCTCGTCCTTGATCTCCGCTGCGGTCGCCTTGCCGTCCAGAAGCGTCGCCGTCACGAGCAGATCGTCTCATGTCCGGCACCTGCCGTTCCCGGGACCTCGCTCCGGCGGGCCGTCGAGGCTCCGGTCACACCCGATTTGGTAACGAAGAGTTACGTGCCCTTCATCACTCTCAGTGACGTCGTGTGGACCCCCTCACTGCGGAAACGGTCGGACTCCGCGTGGCCGGCCGATAGCGGACGACGCACCGAGCAACGCCGAATCCACCCCGACAGGGGACGGACATGTCGACGATCGCGCAGCCCAGCGCCGTACATCCGGTTTGGGCTAGCACGCGGCACGGCGCCCCGCAAGGAAGGTGTCCTCGGACCGTTACGCGCCCGCAACCGGGCCGTTGTCGACGGCCGGTAACCGACCTACCGTTACCGCTTGTTGCGCAGCGTAAACCCAGCGTCGGGCCTGACTGCGCAGCGTGAGGAGATGAGGAGGCTCAATGCGAGTTCGTAGACTCGCCGCCTGGACCGCCCTCCCGCTCGCGGTGACGCTGGGCCTCGCGGCCTGCGGCAGCGGCGGAGACGGTGGATCCGGCGGCAGCGGCAGTTCGGCCGTCAGCATCCAGATCGGCGAGCCGAAGCACCTGGTTCCCACCAACACCACCGAGACGTCCGGCGCGCAGGTCCTCACCGGCCTGTTCAGCCCGCTCGTCGACTACGACGCCCAGAACAAGCCGTACGAGGTCGCCGCGCAGTCGATCACCTCGTCCGACAACAAGGTCTGGACGATCAAGCTGAAGGACGGCTACACCTTCCACAACGGTGAGAAGGTCACGTCCGAGGACTACATCAACGCGTGGAACTACGGCGCGTACGCCCCCAACGGCCAGGACAGCAACTTCTTCTTCGAGAAGATCGCTGGTTACGCGGACCTGCAGGGCAAGACGCCGAAGGCCAAGGAGATGTCCGGCCTGAAGAAGGTCGACGACCTGACCTTCACCGTGACGCTCTCCGACCCGTACATCGACTTCCGGACGATGCTCGGTTACACCGCGTTCTACCCGATGCCGGACGCCGCGTTCTCGGCGCCGGGCGTGCTCAAGGACTCCTACGAGCAGGCGCCGATCGGGCAGGGCCCCTTCAAGATGAAGGGCACCTGGCAGCACGACAGCAAGATCGACGTCGAGCGCTACGACGCGTACCCGGGCGAGAAGCCCAAGGTCAAGGAGATCGAGTTCCGGATCTACCAGCAGCTCACCGCGGCCTACGCGGACGTCCTGGCGGACAACCTGGACGTGCTGCCGACGATCCCGACTGAGAGCCTGAGCACCGCGCCGACCGACCTGGGCGACCGGTACCAGACCAGCCCGATGTCGTCGTTCCAGTTCCTCGCGTTCCCGACGTTCGACAAGGACTACGCCAACCCGGACGTCCGCAAGGCGATCTCGATGGCGATCGACCGTGACGAGATCACCAAGTCGGTCTTCAAGGGCTCGCAGACCCCGGCGCGCTCCTTCGTCTCGCCGGTCCTGCCGGGCTACCGGGAGGACACCACCGGCAAGGTGGGCGAGTTCAACCCGACCGAGGCCAAGAAGCTCTACCAGGCCGCCGGCGGTCCGTCGAAGATCGTCATCTCGTACAACGGCGACGGCGGTCACAAGGACTGGGTCGACGCCACGGTCAACCAGCTCAAGGCCAACCTGGGTGTCGACGCCGTCGGTGTCGCCGAGCCGAAGTTCGCCGACCTGCTGACCAAGGTCGAGAAGAAGACGCCGGTGGGTGCCTTCCGGATGGGTTGGGTCATGGACTACCCCTCCATGGAGGACTACCTCGGCCCGCTGTACAGCACCAACGGCTCGTCGAACTACTACGGCTACAGCAACCCGGAGTTCGACAAGCTCGTCAAGGAGGGTTCCGCCGCCAAGACGCAGGACGAGGCGATCGCCAAGTACCAGCAGGCGGAGGACATCCTGGCCAAGGACATGCCGGTGATCCCGCTGCGCTTCGGCCAGAACGTCTTCGGCCACTCGTCCAAGGTCAAGAACGTGCAGATGGACCTGTTCCAGCGGGTCAACCTGGTCAAGATCGAAGCGGCCAGCTGAGCTGACCAAGGGATCCGGGCCACCCGGGCGACGACGCCCGGGTGGCCCGGACCGCGCTGTCCCGGCCGGGCCCGCCACGGGCCCGGAACACCGGTGGCGCCGGCCTCCCCCGGGCCGGACGGCACGTCTCGGATATTTCGGGTACGACCAGAGATGCCGTCCTGCGACCCTTTCGCACATTTCCGGAGAGACTGCTAAGCATGTTCCGCTACATCCTGCGGCGCCTACTCCAGATGGTCCTGGCGTTCTTCGGGACCACCCTGATCGTCTACGCGCTGATGTTCGCCGGCCAGGGCGACCCCATCCAGGCCCTCGCGGGCGAACGCCCGGTGACCGAGGCCCAGCGGGCCTACCTGACGGAGAAGTACCACCTCGACGCGACCGGCGTCGGTGGTTTCTTCTACCGCTACTTCGACTACGTCAAGAGCCTGCTCCAGGGTGACCTCGGCCAGTCGCTGACCGGGCGCAGTATCGGCGACATCCTCCAGGCGGCCTGGCCGGTCACCCTCAAGCTCGCGCTCATCGCGCTCGCCGTGGCGATCATCTTCGGGGTCACCGCCGGCGTGGTCGCCGGCATCCGGCGGGCCAGCATCTTCGACAACTCGACCCTGGTGCTGACCCTGCTGGTGCTGGGCATCCCGACCATCGTGCTGGCGCCGCTCGCCCAGTACCTGCTGGGCGTCAAATGGCAGCTCTTCCCGCCCACCGCCGGTTCCCAGCCGACGTTGTACGCGCTGCTGTTGCCGGGCATCGTGCTCGGCTCGCTGTCGCTGGCCACCGCGCTGCGGCTGACCCGTACCTCGGTGGCCGAGAACCTGCGCGCCGACTACGTCCGGACCGCCCGGTCCAAGGGCCTGGTCAAGCGCCGCATCGTCACCGTTCACGTGCTGCGCAACTCGCTCATCCCGGTGGTCACCTTCCTCGGTGTGGAGCTGGGCAACCTGATGAGCGGCGCGATCATCACCGAGGGCGTCTTCAACATTCCCGGCGTGGGCTTCAACCTCTTCCGCGGCATCCGCACCGAGGACGGCCCCCTGGTGGTGGGCATCGTCAGCGTGCTCGTCGTGGTCTACCTGATCTCGAACCTGGTGGTGGACGTCCTGTACGCCGTACTCGACCCGAGGATCCGCTATGAGTGATTTTGAAACTGTGGCGGCCACCGAGAACCAGGCCGCGCGGCGTGGCCCCTCGGGCGAGCCGGGCACCCCCAACCAGGTCGGTGCCCCGCAGAAGCCGCGCAGCCTGGCCGGGGACGCGTGGCGCGACCTGCGCCGCAACCCGATCTTCTGGATCTCGCTGGCGCTCGTCGTCGTCTTCACCCTGATGGCGATCGCCCCGGGGGTGTTCACCGCCAACAGCCCGAACGACTGTCTGCTCTCCCGCCAGCACGCCGGGCCGTCCGGCGGGGCGATCTTCGGGTACGACTTCCAGGGCTGCGACACGTACGCCCGGGCGGTCTACGGCACCCGGGCCTCGCTGCTGGTCGGCGCGCTCGCCGCACTCGGCACCGGCATCATCGCGCTGATCGTCGGCATGCTGGCCGGCTACTTCGGGCGCTGGGTCGACGCCGTGCTCTCGCGGGTGATCGACGTGGTGCTCGGCATTCCGCTGCTGCTGGCCGCGATCGTGCTGCTCAAGCGGGTGTCCAGCGACAGCGAGAACGCCCGGATCGCGGCGGTGATCTTCGTGCTGGCCATCCTGGGCTGGACCACCGCCGCCCGGGTGGTGCGCTCCTCGGTGATCACCGCCAAGGAGCAGGACTACGTCGCCGCGGCCCGGATGCTGGGCGCCGGCAACGGCCGGATCATGTGGCGGCACATCCTGCCGAACTCGCTGGCCCCGGCCATCGTCGTGCTGACCATCGCGCTCGGGTCGTTCATCGCCGCCGAGGCCACGCTCTCCTTCCTGGGCATCGGGCTTAAGGCGCCGACCATCTCGTGGGGGCAGGACATCGACACCGGCCGGATCCACATGCGGGAGGCGGCGACGCCGCTGATCGTTCCGTCGGCCTTCCTCGCGCTGACCGTGCTGGCGTTCATCATGCTCGGCGACGCCATCCGTGACGCCTTCGACCCGAAGCTGCGGTGACACCTCATGCGAGCGCGAGGAGTGAGCGAAGCGAGCCCCGCAGTCGCGAGCGAAAGGCAGGCACAGTCATGACCGTCGAACCCACGCCCGCCTCCCCCACGCCCGAGGGCGGCCACCTGCTGGAACTGCGGGACCTGCACGTCGAGTTCCGGACCAACGAGGGTGTGGCCCGGGTGATCAATGGCGTGTCGTACCACCTGGACGCAGGGGAGACCCTCGCCGTGCTCGGCGAGTCCGGCTCCGGCAAGTCGGTCACCGCCCAGGCGATCATGGGCATCCTGGACACCCCGCCCGCGTTCGTCCGTTCCGGCCAGATCCTCTACCAGGGTCAGGACCTGCTCAGCGCCTCCGAGGAGCAGCGCCGGCAGGTCCGCGGCAAGGAGATCGCGATGATCTTCCAGGACGCGCTGTCCGCCCTCAACCCGGTGTTCCCGGTCGGCTGGCAGATCGGCGAGACGTTGCGCCAGCGTTCCGGCATGTCCCGGGGGGACGCCCGCCGGCGCGCCATCGAACTGATGGACCTGGTGAAGATCCCCGGCGCCGCCAAGCGGATCGGTGACTACCCGCACCAGTTCTCCGGCGGTATGCGGCAGCGCGTCATGATCGCGATGGCGCTGGCGCTCGACCCGAAGGTGTTGATCGCCGACGAGCCCACCACCGCGCTCGACGTCACCGTGCAGGCCCAGATCATGGACCTGCTCGCCGACCTGCGCCGGGACCTCAACATGGCGATGATCCTGATCACCCACGACCTCGGGGTGGTCGCCGGTGTCGCGGACCGGATCGCGGTCATGTACGCGGGCCGCATCGTCGAGCACGCCGACGTCCGCTCGCTGTACAAGGCGCCGGCCCACCCGTACACCAAGGGGTTGCTGGAATCGATCCCCCGCCTGGACGTCCGCGGTCAGGAACTGTCGACGATCAAGGGGTTGCCCCCGAACCTGATGCGCATCCCCTCCGGCTGCCCCTTCCACCCCCGGTGCCCGTACGCGCAGCAGGTCTGCGTGGACGTGGTGCCGCACGACCTGGTCCTCGGCGACGGCCGGACCAGCGCTTGCCACTTCGCGCAGGAGGTCCGTGATGACAGCGCCCGCTAGCTCCGGCAAGGTCCGGGGCGAGACCATCCTCTCGGTCGACAACCTGGTGAAGCACTTCCCGATCAGTCAGGGTGTGCTGTTCCAGCGGCAGATCGGCGCGGTCAAGGCCGTCGACGGCGTGAGCTTCGAGCTGCGCCGGGGCGAGACGCTGGGCGTGGTCGGCGAGTCCGGCTGCGGCAAGTCCACCCTCGCCCGGCTGCTCATGCGGCTGGAGACGCCGACCTCCGGGAGCGCCACCCTGGAGGGCCGGGACCTGTTCAAGGCCTCCGGGTCGGAGCTGCGCCGGCTGCGCCGGAACATGCAGATGGTCATGCAGGACCCGTACACGTCGTTGAACCCGCGGATGACCGTCGGCGACATCATCGGCGAGCCGTTCGAGATCCACCCGGACGCCGCCCCGAAGGGCAGCAAGGCCAAGCGGGTCCAGGAGCTGCTGGACGTCGTCGGGCTGAACCCGGAGCACATCAACCGGTACCCGCACCAGTTCTCCGGCGGTCAGCGCCAGCGCATCGGCATCGCCCGGGCGCTCGCGCTGCGACCCGAGGTGATCGTCTGCGACGAGCCCGTCTCGGCGCTCGACGTCTCCATCCAGGCCCAGGTGATCAACCTGCTGGAGCAACTCCAGGACGAGTTCGGGCTCTCGTACATCTTCATCGCCCACGACCTGTCCGTGGTGCGGCACATCGCCGACCGGGTCGCGGTCATGTACCTCGGGCGGATCGTCGAGATCGGCACCGAGGACGAGATCTACGAGCGGGCCACCCACCCGTACACCCAGGCCCTGCTGTCGGCCGTGCCGGTGCCGGACCCGGAGGTACGCGACCAGCGCACCATGATCCGGCTGGTCGGCGACGTGCCCAGCCCGGCCGACCCGCCGAGCGGCTGCCACTTCCGGACCCGCTGCTGGAAGGCCCAGGAGATCTGCGCCGTCGAGGACCCGGCAACGGTCCCGAGAGCAGCGGACCCGCACCCCTCCGCCTGCCACTTCGCCGAACTCCGCTCCCCCACCACGGCCTGACTCCCCCCGGGTTGATCATGAAGTTGTTGCCCTGCACATCGGCGTGTCAGGGCAACAACTTCATGATCGACGGAGGCCGGGTCAGTGGAAGAAGTGGCGGGTTCCCGTTAGGTACATCGTTACGTTGGCCTTTTTCGCCGCTTCGATGACCTCTTCGTCGCGGATGGAACCGCCGGGCTGGACGATGGCGCGGACGCCCGCGTCGATGAGGATCTGCGGGCCGTCGGCGAACGGGAAGAACGCGTCCGAGGCGGCCACCGAGCCACGGGCCCGGTCGGCGCCGGCACGGCTCACCGCGAGCTGCGCCGAGTCGACCCGGTTGACCTGACCCATGCCCACCCCGACGGTCGCGCCGTCCTTGGCGAGCAGGATCGCGTTGCTCTTCACCGCGCGCACCGCCCGCCAGGCGAACGCCAGGTCGCGCAGCAACTCCTCGTCGGCGGCCTCGCCGGTCGCCAACTGCCAGTTCGCCGGGTCGTCGCCGGGGGCGTCCACCCGGTCGGCGACCTGGGTCAGCACGCCACCGGTCACCGGCCGCCACTCGATCCTCGCCGGGGTCCAGGCGGGCGCGCGCAGCAGCCGGATGTTCTTCTTGCCCTGCAACACCTCGACCGCGCCCTCGTCGAAGCCGGGGGCGACCACCACCTCGGTGAAGATCTCCGCGACCTGCCGGGCCATCTCGACCGAGACCGAACGGTTGACCGCGATCACGCCACCGAACGCCGACACCGGGTCGCAGGCGTGCGCCCGGCGGTGCGCCTCGGCCACGTCGACGCCGACCGCGATGCCGCACGGGTTGGCGTGCTTGATGATCGCCACGGCCGGCTGGTCGGCGAAGTCGTTGGCGGCCCGCCAGGCGGCGTCCGCGTCGACGTAGTTGTTGTACGACATCTCCTTGCCGTGCAACTGCTCGGCCTGGGCCAGCCCCGCCGGGGCGTCCGGGTCGGTGTAGAGCGCGGCGGGCTGGTGCGGGTTCTCGCCGTACCGCAGCACGGTCGACTTGCGCAGCGCCGAACCGGCGAACGCCGGCCAGGTGTCGTCGGCCGGGGCCAGCTCACGGGCACACCACTGGGCGACCGCCACGTCGTACTCGGCGATGTCGGCGAACGCGCGAGCCGCCAGCGCGCGACGCTGGGCCAGCGTGAAGCCACCCTCGTCGAGCGCGCCGAGCAGCGCCGGGTAGCCGGCCGGGTCGGTGAGCACGGCGACCGAGGCGTGGTTCTTGGCGGCGGCGCGCACCATGGCCGGGCCGCCGATGTCGATCTGCTCCACGCACTCCTCGACGCCGGCCCCGGAGGCGACGGTCGCCTGGAACGGGTAGAGGTTGGAGACCAGCAGGTCGAACGCGGCCACCCCCAGCTCGTCGAGTTGCGCGACGTGGGTGTCCTTGCGCAGGTCGGCGAGGAGACCCGCGTGCACCTTCGGGTGCAGCGTCTTCACCCGCCCGTCGAGCACCTCGGGAAAACCGGTCACCGTCTCCACCGGCGTCACCGGCACCCCGGCGGCGGCGATGGTGCCCGCCGTGCTGCCGGTGGACACGATCTCGACGCCGGCCGCGTGCAGGGCCTGGGCCAGCTCGACCAGACCGGTCTTGTCGTAGACGCTGACCAGCGCCCGCCGAATCGGGCGACGCCCGTCCTGAGTGGGACTCACGGAACCGTGACCTTCCTTCCGGTGATGGTCCAGCCTTCGCGGACCAGCCGACCGACCTGCTCGACGAGCTGGCGGCGCTCGGCTTCCTTGATGCGTTCGGTGAGGGTGTCCACGTCGTCGTCGTCGAGCACCGGCACCGCGACCTGCGCCACGATCGGCCCGGTGTCCATGCCGGCGTCGACGAAGAACAGGGTGGCCCCGGTGAGCTTCACGCCGTAGGCGAGGGCGTCGCGTGGGCCGTGGATGCCGGGAAACGCCGGCAGCAGGGTGTTGTGCGTGTTCAGGTAACGGTCGCCGAAGGCGGCGAGGAAGTGCGGGCCGACCAGTTTGAGGAACCCTGCGGAGATGACCAGGTCGGGCTGGTGCTTGGCGACGTGCGCGGTGAGCGCCCGGTCCCAGTCCTCCCGGCTGTCGTGATCCCGGACCCGCTCGACGAACGTCGGCACCCCGGCGGCCTCGGCCCGGTCCAGGCCGGCGATGCCGTCGCGGTCCGCGCCGACCGCCACCACCTGGGCGCCGTAGGCGGGGTCGACGGCGGCGTCCAGCAGGGCCTGGAGGTTGCTCCCGGAGCCGGAGACGAGGACGACGATGCGGGCGACGGACGCGGGCTCGGTCACCGCAACACCCTATCGGGCAGGTCACGAACGCCCTTCGACCGGGCGGCGCGCCGAATCTGGGCCGGTGCGGACGGGCATCGACCCGGTACGCTGCCGGTCGCCCGGGCTGGACACCGTGCCGGCCCGCACCCCTGTCAGTGAACCGGCACGGCGAGCGTGCCGATTGAATGAGGAGCACCCCCGATGCATCCCGGCGCACACCCCCAGCAGCAGCCGCCGATCAACAACAACATGACGATGTCGATCGTCGCCATCTTCCTGTTCTGGCCGCTGGCCATCCCGGCGATCATCAACGCGTCGAAGGTCAACCCGCTGCTCCAGCAGGGTGACTACGCCGGCGCCCAGGCCGCCGCGACGGAGTCGCGGAAGTGGTCCAAGTGGGCCCTCATCGTGGGCATCGCGTGGCTTGTCATCGTGCTGCTGTGCTGTGCATTGGGTGGCCTGGGCGCGATCATGAGTGGGGACAGCAGCACCAACTGACGGAACCAACCAAGGAGTTCTCTCGAATGCAGCCCGGTAATCCCGGTCAGGACCCGTACGGCCAGCAGCCGAACGACCCGACCGCACCCCAGCCGCCGCACGACCCGTACGCACCGCCGCCGGCCGCCCCGTACGGCCAGCAGCCCACGTCGGGTCAGCCGTACGGCCAGCCCACCTCGGGTCAGCCCTACGGCCAGCCGCCGCAGGACCCGTACGGCGCGCCGCAGGCTCCGTACGGGCAGCAGCCGCAGGCGCCGTACGGGCAGCAGCAGCCGCCCTACGGCGCTCCGACGTACCCGAACGCCGGGTACCCGCAGGCCCAGGGGCAGAACAACACCCTCGGCCTGGTGTCGATGATCCTCGGCATCGCCTCGATCCCGCTGGTCTGCTGCGTCTTCCTGGGCATCCCGGTGGGCATCGCGGCCGTGGTGACCGGCTACCTCGCCAAGCAGAAGGTCGCCCAGGGCCAGGCCAGCAACGCGGGCCAGGCCAAGGCCGGTCTGATCTGCGGCGCGGTCGGCGTCGGCCTGGGCATCCTGCTGCTCCTTCTGAACATCGTCGGGACCTTCAGCCTGCCGACCGAGCCCTGATCGGCTCGGCTCGTATCGGGGCGCTCCGGACCTCCTCCGGGGCGCCCCGCGCCCTTTTGATCCAAGAGGTCAGGCGGTGGGGCGCGGTGGTGGGGTGGGACGGGGGGCGCGGGCGAGCACCCGGGTGGCGGCGGCGCCGAGCAACGCGCCGACCGCGACGACGCCGGTCGCCACGGCACCGACCTGCCAGGCCACCGGCCCGAGCTGCGCCAGCCGCCCCGCCCCGAGCGGTCCGCCGGAGGCCGCGGCGACGACGCCGAGCAGCACGCCGGCCACCGGGCCGGCCAGCGCCGCCGGCACCAGCAACTCCGACCAGCGCCGCAGGGCACGCTCCGGCCCGGCGACGCGGGCCAGCCGGCGGGCGAGCAGCCAGCCGGCGACCATCCCGGCCAGCACCGGCACCGCCAGCAGCAGGCCGCCGAGGCCGTCCACCGGGCCGCGGGGCAGGCCGGCGAGCAGGGGTACGGCCGGCAGCGCGCCGACGGAGACCTCACTGGTACGCACGGCCGTGTCGACACCGACCGCGAAGCCCGGCCCGAGCAGATAGCTCGTCGACCAGATCGCCGCGTTCGGCGCGTACGCCGTGCTGACCAGCGTGATCCCGGCCTGCCCGGCCACCCCGGTCCGGTACGCGCCGATCATGTCCGCCGCGTCGCCACCGCCGGTGGCCACGGCCAGGCCGGCCGCGCCCGCGCCCGCGCCGAGGAGCAGGAGCGCCGCCACCAGACCGGTGCGGACGCCGTCGCGCAGCGGGCCGGGTATCCGGCTGACGAGCAGCCGGGTCACGGCGGTGACGCGGATCGCGCCGACCAACGCGCCGAGCGTGCCGACCACCGCGAAGGTGACCGCCGCCCGCACCGGCGACACCTGTGGGCCGTGCGCGCCGATCAGCACCGCGGCGAGGGCGCCGAGCAGCGCGTACGCCAGACCGACCGCTGCGGCCGCGATCAGCGCCCGGCGCGGTGATCGGCTGTCGCGGGCGCCGATCGCGCGGCTCACGTGCACCCCGGCCCGGGTGAGTCGCCAGAGCGCGAGCACGGTCAGCGCCAGCGGGGCGAGCCCGAACGGGCCCGCCTCGGTGTGCAGCGGAACGCCGTGCCCCACCAGCCAACCGGCCAACGCGGTGCGCAGCGTGCCGCCCAGGGTGGTGGAGTCCGCCCCGAGCTGGACCAGGCCGAGCACGATGGCCACCGGCAGGTACGAGGTGAGTGCGGCCCCACCGGCGGCCACCCCGGCGGCGACGGGCAGCGGCGCCCGACCGCGCGGCGACCCGCCGGCGCGGGGCGCGGGCACCCGTCGGCGCGGCGCGGCGCGGTCGACCGGCCGGTCGTCGGCGCGTACGCCGCCCGCACGGCTGGGACGGTCAGGGGTGACGGGGGACATCCGCTCTACTCTGGCACGTCGCGCGGGCTGTGGCAGTCCGATAACCCGCCCCGGAGGGCGGCGAGTTGGGCGAACCCGGGTCCGGGCGACCCGGACGGGTCTAGCGTCGGCCCTGAGGGGGTGGCCGTCGCCGCCGTCGGGGCCCACCCGCCGGTCGCGACCCGGGTCGGTCGGCCGCCCACGACCCACCGGAGGTAGTCGTGACGACCGCATACCCGCCGCCACCGCCGGCCAGGGGCCGGGACCGCACGACGCTCTGGGGCGTGCTGGGCATCGTCCTCGGCCTGATCTGTTGCGGCATCCTCGGCATCATCTTCGGCTACCTGTCGTTGCGCGACGCGCGGCGCAACGGCCAGTCACCGGTGCTCGGCTACCTCGCCATCGTCTTCGGCGTGATCAACATCATCGGTGGGTCGATCCTGCGGCTCACCGGCAACTACCCGTTCTGGAACAACGACTGACCGGGCGGTACGACGAAGGGGTCGACCGGTTCCGGTCGACCCCTTCGCTGGTGCCCTGCCGGCTCAGCTGCCGGACATGATCTCCCGCATCAGCTTCGCGGTCTCGGTCGGCGTCTTGCCGACCTTCACCCCGACGGCCTCGAGCGCCGCCTGCTTCGCCTCGGCGGTGCCGGCCGAGCCGGAGATGATCGCGCCGGCGTGGCCCATGGTCTTGCCGGGGGGAGCGGTGAAGCCGGCGATGTAGCCCACCACCGGCTTGGTGACGTTGGCCTTGATGAACTCGGCGGCCCGCTCCTCGGCGTCGCCGCCGATCTCACCGATCATCACGATGGCGTCGGTCTCCGGGTCGGCCTCGAACGCCTTGAGAGCGTCGATGTGCGTGGTGCCGATGATCGGGTCACCACCGATGCCGACGCAGGTGGAGAAGCCGATGTCGCGCAGCTCGTACATCATCTGGTAGGTCAGCGTCCCGCTCTTGCTGACCAGGCCGATCCGGCCCGAGCCGGTGATGTCGGCCGGGATGATGCCGGCGTTGGACGCGCCCGGCGAGGCGATGCCCGGGCAGTTCGGCCCGATGATCCGGGTCCGCTCGCCCTGCGCCAGGTTGTACGCCCAGAACGCGGCGGTGTCGTGCACCGGCACGCCCTCGGTGATCACGACGGCCAGGCCGATCGCGGCGTCGATCGCCTCGACCACGGCGGCCTTGGTGAACTGCGGCGGCACGAAGATGACGGTGACGTCGGCGCCGGTCTCGGCCATGGCGTCCGCCACGGACGCGAAGACCGGCAGTTCGGTGCCGTCGAAGTCGACCTTCTGGCCCGCCTTGCGCGGGTTGACGCCGCCCACCACGTTGGTGCCGGCGGCGAGCATCCGCCGGGTGTGCTTGGAACCCTCGGAACCGGTCATCCCCTGCACGATGACCTTGGAGTCCTTGGTCAGCCAGATAGCCATTGTCAGACCCCCGCAGCTGCCAGCTCGGCGGCCCGCTCGGCCGCGCCGTCCATGGTGTCGACCCGCTGGATCAGCGGGTTGTTCGCGCCGTCGAGGATCGCCCGACCGGCCTCCGCGTTGTTGCCGTCGAGCCGGACGACGAGCGGCTTGGTGACCTCCTCGCCCCGCTGCTTCAGCAGGTCGAGCGCCTGCACGATGCCGTTGGCGACGGCGTCGCAGGCGGTGATGCCACCGAAGACGTTGACGAAGACGCTCTTCACGGCCGGGTCGGAGAGCACGATCTCCAGGCCGTTCGCCATCACCGCGGCGCTCGCGCCGCCGCCGATGTCGAGGAAGTTGGCCGGCTTGACGTTGCCGTGCCGCTCGCCGGCGTACGCGACCACGTCGAGGGTCGACATGACCAGACCCGCGCCGTTGCCGATGATGCCGACCTCACCGTCGAGCTTGACGTAGTTGAGGTCCTTCTCCTTGGCCGCCTGCTCGAGCGGGTCCACGCTGGCCTGGTCGACCAGGGCCTCGTGGTCCGGGTGCCGGAACGCGGCGTTCTCGTCCAGCGTGATCTTGGCGTCGAGCAGCAGCAGCCGCCCGTCACCGTTCTTGGCGAGCGGGTTCACCTCGACCAGGGTGGCGTCCTCGGCGACGAACGCCTGCCACAGACCGACGGCCACCTCGACGACCTGGTCGGCGACCTCGGCCGGGAAGCCGGCCGCGGTGACGATCTCCCGCGCCTTGGCCTCGTCCACGCCGGTGTTGGCGTCGATCGGCGCCTTCACCACGCGGTCCGGGGTCTCGGCGGCGACCTGCTCGATGTCCATACCGCCGGCGACGCTGGCGATGCAGAGGAAGGTGCGGTTCGCCCGGTCGAGCAGGTACGAGAAGTAGTACTCCTCGGCCACGTCCGCCGTCACGGTGATCATGACCTTGTGGACGGTGTGACCCTTGATGTCCATGCCGAGGATGTCGGTGGCCCGCGCCACCGCCTCATCCGGGCCCTCGGCGAGCTTGACGCCACCGGCCTTGCCTCGGCCGCCGACCTTCACCTGCGCCTTGACGACCACTCGACCGCCGAGGCGTTCGGCGATCGCGCGGGCCTCTTCCGGGGTCGTGGCGACGCCGCCGGCCAGCACGGGCAAGCCGTGCCGCTCGAACAGGTCCCGCCCCTGGTACTCGTACAGGTCCACGATTGCGCGTCCCGTCCCGTCTCCGCGGCGCGCCGTCGCGCCGCCACCAGCGTTCAGAAAACAGTTTGACGCCTGTCATCAGTTGAAACAGGCCATTGGCGGCAGCCTAGCGAGGTGGGCACCGCCGGCAACCGAGCGGGTGCGCGGTGTGCGGTAATGCACAACTCCCTGTCGAGTGGTGCGGATTCCGGCCGCGTCGTGCGCGGCGTCAATCGTCCGGAGGATGTTGCCGAGGGTCCGTAACCCGCCCGTCGGGGCGTCGTTGAGTCAGGTGTCGGCGCGCTGAGCAGCGCAAAGACGGGATACGGCCGATGCCCTGTCGGTCGAGGGGTGGCGGCGGGGCATCGTGCATAGAGGGGCCGGACGTGTGAGGGGTGCGTCCGGCCCCTCCCCCGTGCCCGGATCCCCGTGCCGCTCAGGAGACCGGCTGCGCCACGTTCTCGCGGACCCACTCGACGATCGCCTGGGTGGTGGCGCCCGGCGTGAAGATCTTCGCGACGCCCAGCTTCTCCAGCTCCGGGATGTCGTCGTTCGGAATGATGCCGCCACCGAAGACGACGATGTCCCGGGAGTCGCGCTCGGTGAGCAACTCCAGCACCCGACGGAAGAGCGTCATGTGCGCGCCGGACAGCACGGAGAGTCCGACCGCGTCGGCGTCCTCCTGGATGGCCGTCTCCACGATCTGCTCCGGCGTCTGGTGCAGGCCGGTGTAGACGACCTCCATGCCGGCGTCCCGCAGCGCCCGGGCGACGACCTTCGCGCCGCGGTCGTGGCCGTCCAGACCTGGCTTGGCGACGACGACCCGAATTCGAGAGCTCATCAGCGCACACCTTTCACCGGCTCCACGGCCTTCACCTGAACGAACGGTAACCCGCCCGACCGGGGTCGGGAAATCCGGGCCGGAAACACGCCCGACATGCCGGCGACCCGGGACGTGCCCGGCATCACCCGCCCCCGCCCGACCCCGGCGTCAAGCCGGACTACTCCGCCGGATCGGTCACGCTCGGCGACGAACGGGTGGTTACGGGGGCACCGTTCGACGACGCGATGCATGACAATCACGGACGGAAAGGGACAGATTGACACGCCAATTCGGCGCTCTGGCTTGTGACTCGCCTGGTGGTTGGCTAACGTGTCCACGGTTGTCATCAGGTCCATGGACGGGTGACGACGCGGTCGGCAGACGTTCACCCGAGCTTCACGAACGTCCACCGGTCGCTTCGGAACCCCGACAACGGAGGGTGTGCGTGCGCCAGCGCCTGTCGTCTGAGCCCGATAGATATCGCGGCCGCCGCCGCGTACCCACCCCCCCGCGTAGCCGTTACGCGGCCGTCGTCACCACCGCGTTCGTCGGCGCGGGCATCGTCGCGCTGGGCGCGTCGGCCATGCCGGATGCCAAGGACGTCAGCCCCTCGGTCCTCGACGAGCTCAAGCAGGCGTCGATCACCAGCCAGGACGCCGCGGCCCGGGCGGACAACGCCGACCGCGCCTCCCGGGACAGCCGCGGCAAGGAAGCGGCCGAGCCCGATGTCTGGATGCTGCCGCTGCAGGGCTACGACTTCAACTCCCCGTACGGCATGCGGTGGGGCAAGCTGCACACCGGCGTCGACCTGGTTGTCCCGGAGGGCACGCCCTACGTGGCTGTCCACGACGGGCTGGTCACCAAGGCCGGCTGGTTCGGTGGCTACGGCTACACGGTGATCGTGCAGCACGCCGACGGCAGCGAGGCCATCTACGGCCACTCCTCCGCGGTGAGCGTCAAGGAGGGGCAGCAGGTCAAGGCGGGCGACCAGCTCGGCCTGGTGGGCCAGACCGGTCACGCCTACGGCACTCACCTGCACCTCGAGCTTCATGTCAAGGGCGCGCCGATCGACCCCGTTCCGTACCTGCAGGAGCGCGGAGTGGACATCAAGCTGCAAGTCGAGGCAATCTACAGCGAGGTAGCCGCGTCCTGACGCTGCGCACTGACCGTTGACCGCCCGGATCTTTCGATCCGGGCGGTTTCGCGTCCGGCCATGTTTCCTCTGTCACAACGACGACTGTGACCCAGCCCACGGACGACATGATCACTTTTACCGACACAACGCCCCAGAAATCTGCATAACGGACCGCTTCCGTACCGGCCTGCGGGTGGGGCGTCCGGTCCCGGCGGTCGCCCCGTTCCGCCCGGCACCAGTATTTCGAGGTCAAGTGCCCCTCGACTGTGAAGGTCCGCCGTGCAGGAAGACAGCCCCGTCCAGAACGAGAACACCCCCGACACCACCGGTGAGCAGCCTCGGCGTGCCCGCCGGCGGAACCGCCTCATCGTGCTCGGCGCGGCCGGCCTGGTCGCCCTCGGCCTGGGCGGGGTCGCCGTCGCCACCACCGGACCCGACCGCCCGGCGCCCACCGCCGTCTCGCTCGACGCGCAGTCCCGGGCCGACGCCGCCAGCCGGGCCGACCGTTCGGTCCGCGAGTCGAGCGCGCCCGCCTCACCGTCGACCAGCCCGACCGTGAGCCCGTCGCCGGTCACCGCCAGCCCGTCCCCGACGAGGACGGCCTCCGCCAAGCCGAAGCCGAAGCCGAAGAAGACCACCAAGCCGACGGCCGCCTGGGTCGACCCGATGCCCGGCGCCTCGGTCACCTCCTGCTACGGCCAGCGTTGGGGCACCCTGCACGCCGGGATCGACCTGGCGCTGCCCTCGGGCACCCCCATCCGCGCCGCGGCGGCCGGCACGGTCACCCAGGCCGGTGACGCCGCCGACGGGTACGGCAACTCCGTCTTCATCGACCACGGCAACGGCTACCTGACCCACTACGCCCACCAGAGCCGCATCGCCGTCACCGTCGGCCAGGCGGTCAAAGCGGGCCAGGTGATCGGCTACGAGGGCGCCACCGGCGACGCCACCGGCCCACACCTGCACTTCGAGGTGCACCAGGGCATGTGGAACCAGGTCGACCCGGCCCCCTTCATGCGCGCCCGCGGCGTCAACCTGGGCTGCTGACCCCCGTCCCCACCTGCGCCGATCTTGCACTTTCTGCGGGGACATAAAGGGCACGAGCCCTCATGTCGACAACCGAAAGTGCAAGATCGGCGCGGTGGTGGGCGGGGTTAGAGCTTGTCTACCGGGGCGTGGCGGAGGACCAGCCACATGGTCTGGTCGCCGAAGTCGATCTGCGCGCGGGCGCCTGGGCCGTGTCCCTCGACGGCGAGCACCCGCCCCAGGCCGTAGCGCTGGTGGTTGACCCGGTCGCCAGCCGCCACCTTCGGCCCCTGTGGCAGCTCGCTGGCCGTGGTCAGGCGACTGCCGTCCACGCCGAGCCGCTGGGCGAGCTGGGCCGCCTTGGGCGTACCCCCGGTGAAGGTGCCGCGCCCGCCGGGCGCGCGGTCCGCGCGGCCACCGACGCCGCCGCCCCCGCCGGCCCACGAGGTGTACGACCCCTCGGTGCGCTCCCAACGCACCAACTCCGGCGGCAGCTCCTCCAGGAACCGTGACGGCGGGTTGTAGGACGGCTGCCCCCACGCCGAGCGGGTGACCGCCCGGGAGAGGTAGAGCCGCTGCCGGGCACGGGTGATCCCGACGTACGCCAGGCGGCGCTCCTCCTCCAGCTCACGGCTGTCGCCCAGGGAACGCAGGTGCGGGAAGACGCCGTCCTCGAGACCGGTCAGGAAGACCACCGGGAATTCCAGGCCCTTGGCGGTGTGCAACGTCATCAGCGTGACAACCCCCTGGTGGTCGGGGTCGTCGGAGGGGATCTGGTCGGCGTCGGCCACCAGCGCGACCTGCTCCAGGAAACCGGCCAGGGTGGCCCGCTCCCCGTCGGCGCCCAGTGACTCGATCCGCTCGGTGTACTCCCGGGCGACGCTGACCAGCTCCTGGAGGTTGTCCACCCGACCGGCGTCCTGCGGGTCGAGGCTCTCCTCCAGCTCGGTGAGGTAGCCCGAACGGGTCAGCAGGGCCTCCAGCACCTCCTCCGGGGTGCCGGTCTCGGCCAGCTCCCGCGCGCCGTCGAGCAGCGCCACGAAGTCGGCGATGCCGTTGGCCGCCCGGGTGGAGATGCCCGGGGCGTCCTTGGCCCGCCGCAGCGCCGCGCCGAAGGAGATCCGGTCGCGGCTGGACAACGCCTCGACGCACGCCTCCGCGCGGTCGCCGATCCCCCGGCGCGGGGTGTTCAGCACCCGCCGCAGGCTCACCGTGTCGTCGTCGTTGACCACCGAACGCAGGTACGCCAGCGCGTCGCGGACCTCCTTGCGCTCGTAGAAGCGCACCCCGCCGACGACCTTGTAGGGCAGGCCGGCCCGGATGAACACCTCCTCGAAGACGCGGGACTGGGCGTTGGTGCGGTAGAAGACCGCGACGTCACCGGGGCGGGTCTCGTCGGCGTCGACCAGCCGGTCGATCTCCCGGCCCACCCAGTCGGCCTCGGCGTGCTCGGTGTCCGCCACGTACCCGACGATCCGCTCGCCGTCGCCGGCCTCGCTCCACAGCCGCTTGGGCTTGCGGGAGGTGTTCCGGTCGATCACGGCGTTGGCCGCGTTGAGGATGGTCTGCGTGGAGCGGTAGTTCTGTTCCAGCAGGATCGTCCGCGCGTCGGTGAAGTCCCGCTCGAACTCCAGGATGTTGCGGATCGTCGCACCCCGGAACGCGTAGATCGACTGGTCGGCGTCACCGACCACGCACAGCTCGGCCGGGGCCAGCCCGTCGGTGCCGGAGACCAACTCCTTGATCAGGACGTACTGGGCGTGGTTGGTGTCCTGGTACTCGTCGACGAGCACGTGCCGGAACCGCCGCCGGTAGCTCTCCGCCACATGCGGGTGGGACTGGAGCAGGTGCACCGTCGTCATGATCAGGTCGTCGAAGTCCAGCGCGTGCGCCTCGCGCAGCCGGCGCTGGTAGAGCGTGTACGCCTCGGCGAGCGCCCGCTCGTTGGGCCCGTTGGCCCGCGCGGCGAACTGCTCGGGGTCGACCAACTCGTTCTTGAGGTTGGAGACCTGGGCGGCCAGCCCACGCGCCGGGTAACGCTTCGGGTCGAGATCCAGTTCGCGGGTGACCAACTGCATGAGCCGACGGGAGTCGTCCGCGTCGTAGATCGAGAACGTCGACTTGAGGCCGGCGTGCTCGTGCTCGGCACGCAGGATGCGGACGCACGCGGAGTGGAACGTCGACACCCACATCAGCCGGGCCCGGGGACCGACAAGCGCGGCGACGCGCTCCTTCATCTCGCCCGCCGCCTTGTTGGTGAAGGTGATGGCGATGATCTCCCCGGGATGCACGTCCCGGGCGGCGAGCAGGTAGGCGATCCGGTGGGTGAGCACCCGGGTCTTGCCGGACCCCGCGCCGGCCACGATCAGCAACGGGGAGCCGGCGTGGCTGACCGCGTCGCGCTGCGGCCCGTTCAACCCGTCGAGGAGTTGCCGCGGATCGAGGTGGGCGGAGGCCGACCCGGGCCGGTACGGGCGGGCCGGCGCGGACTCCGGCGCGGGCGGGGACGCGGGGATGTCGAAGAGAGGATGCATCGCGCGACAAGTCTATGCCGCCAGCCGGACACTTCCCGACCGGTGCGGGCCGACCCGTCGACGCCGGCTGCTTGCGTACCGGGGACCGGGGTGGGCATACTCGACGGCGTGATCGCTGCGCGCTACTACTTTTACTACGGCACCGGGAGTCCGGCTGCCGTAGGTCGCGCCTGATCGATCAGACCTGCGAAAAGCCCCGGGCTCCTGGAGTCCGGGGCTTTTTCGTCCCGGGTTGCGGGCACGGGGCACCAGAGCGCGAGAGGTACCCGATGATGACAGACGTGGTGGAGCAGAACGGCACCCCGGCGCGGCCGGACCCGGCACAGGCCGTGGCGGACGGGAGCGTGCCGACGGCGGGCCCTCCGGTGGAATCCGGCGACCCGGCCGACGCGCGGACCGGCACGGTGGAGCCGACCGCTGCCGCGCGGATCGTGCAGATCAGGGAGCGGATCGACGAGATCGACCATGCCCTGATCACGCTCTGGCAGGAGCGGGCCGCACTGTCGCGGGAGGTGGGCGCGACCCGGATGGCCTCCGGCGGCACCCGGCTGGTGCTCTCCCGGGAACGGGACATCCTGGAACGCTTCCGGCTCGCGCTCGGCGCCGACGGCACGCAACTGGCGCTGTTGCTGCTGCGCGCCGGCCGCGGCCCGCTCTGACGGGGAGCCGGACAGAGCGCGCCGCCTGCGGCCGGCGCTGACAGGCGAGCCCGGACAGACCGTGCCGGCCGCAGCCGGCGCTGACGGGTGAGCCCGGACAGACGAAACCGCCTGCCGTCGTCGTGGTGACGTCGGCAGGCGGTTCCGGTGAATCACGCCTCGTGGGTGGCGACGATCTCGCGTCGCTCCGCGAAGTGGCAGGCGCTCGGGTGGTCCGAGTCGCGGCGGATCTCCAGCAGCGGGACCTGCTCGGCGCAGACATCCTGCGCCTTCCAGCAGCGGGTCCGGAACCGGCAGCCCGAGGGCGGGCTGATCGGCGAGGGCACGTCACCCGTGAGCCGGATGATCGTCTTGTTGTTCCGCTGGGTGGGGTCCGGCACCGGCACCGCCGAGAGCAGCGCCTGGGTGTACGGGTGGGTCGGCCGCTCGTAGATCTCGTCCTCGGTGCCGATCTCAACGATCTTGCCGAGGTACATCACCGCCACCCGGTCCGACAGGTGGCGGACCACCGACAGGTCGTGGGCGATGAAGATGTACGAGAGCCCCAGCTCACCCTGCAGCTTCTCCAGCAGGTTCATCACCTGGGCCTGGATGGAGACGTCAAGCGCCGAGACGGGCTCGTCGCAGACGATCACCTCGGGCCGCAGCGCGAGCGCCCGGGCGATGCCGATGCGCTGACGCTGACCGCCGGAGAACTGGTGCGGGTACCGGTTGATGTGCTCCGGGTTCAACCCGACCAGGTCGAGCAGCTCGCGGACCTTGGCCCGACGGCTGCCCTTCGGCGCCGCCTCCGGGTGGATCTCGAACGGCTCACCGATCAGGTCGCCGACCGTCATCCGTGGGTTCAGCGAGGTGTACGGGTCCTGCATGACCAGCTGGATCTGCCGACGCAGCCGACGCAGCGCGCCGCCGGAGAGCTTGGAGATGTCCTGGCCCTTGTAGATCACCCCACCGGCGGTCGGCTTCTCCAGGTTCATCAGAACCCGGGCGAGGGTCGACTTGCCGCAGCCGGACTCGCCGACGACACCGAGCGTCTCGCCGGCCCCCAGACCGAACGAGACCCCGTCGACGGCCTTGACGTGACCGACGGTCTTCTTGAACACCACACCCTGGGTGACGGGGTAGTGCTTGACCAGGTCACGGACCTCGAGGATGTTCTCAGACACGGTTCACCAGCTCCTCGGCGAAGTGGCAGGCGCTGGCCCGGGCGTGGCCCACCTGAAGCAGCGGGGGGACCTTCTCCCGGCATACCGGCTGAGCCATGGGGCAGCGCGGGTTGAACGGGCAGCCCGGCGGGATGTTCATCAGGTTCGGCGGGAGACCCTTGATCGTCCGGAGCTGCTGCCCCTTCTCGTCGAGCCGCGGAATCGAGTCGATCAGACCCATCGTGTACGGGTGCGCCGGCTTGGCGTACAGGTCGTACACGTCGGCTTCCTCGACGATGCGGCCCGCGTACATGACGGCGATCCGGTCCGCGACGTCGGCGACCACGCCGAGGTCGTGGGTGATCAGGATCATGCCCATCTGCCGCTCACGTTGGAGCTCCGCGAGCAGGTCCATGATCTGGGCCTGCACGGTCACGTCGAGCGCGGTGGTCGGCTCGTCCGCGATCAGCACCTCGGGGTCGAGCGCCAGCGACATCGCGATCATCGCGCGCTGCCGCATACCACCCGAGAACTGGTGCGGGTAGTTGTTGAACCGGCCCTTGGCGTTCGGGATCTTGACCTGGTCGAGCATCTCGATCGCGCGCTTCTTGGCCTCGGCGCGACCCATGCCCCGCCGGATCCGGAACTGCTCGGCGATCTGGAACCCGACGGTGAAGACCGGGTTCAGGGCGGAGAGCGCGTCCTGGAAGATCATCGCGATGCCCTCACCGCGGATGCGGCGGCGCTCCTCGGCCGACATGCCGAGCATGTCCTTGCCGTGGAAGCGGACCTGCCCGCCGGTGACGAACCCGGGGGGCGTGTCGAGGATGCCCATGATGGTCTGCGCCGTGACGCTCTTGCCGGAGCCGGACTCGCCGAGCACGGCGAGGGTCTCCCCCGCGTCGACGTGGTACGTGACCCCGTTGATGACCTTTGCGACGCCGTCCCGGGTACGGAACTCCACCCGCAGGTCGTCGACCTCGAGCAGCCGGCCGGAGGGACGTCCGGACCCGCCGGATCCCGGCGCGGACTGCTCGGACACGAGAATGTCGGACACTGGATCTCCCCTAGCGGAGTTTCGGATCGAGGGCCTCGCGGACCGCCTCGCCGAGCATCACGAAGCTCAGCACTGCGGCGACGAGGAAGGCTGCGGGGAAGAACACCAGCCCCGGCGCGACCCGGATGAAATCCTTGCCCTCGCTGATCATGATGCCCCAGGACACCACCGGCGACTTCAGGCCGACACCCAGGAACGACAGGGTGGCCTCGGCGCCGATGAACGAGCCGACCATGATCGTGCCGTAGACCAGCAGCGGGGCCAGACAGTTCGGCAGCAGGTGCTTGAGGATGATCCGACCGCTGCCGGCGCCCAGCGCGCGGGCCGCGACGATGTAGTCGGCCTCCCGGGTGGCGAGCACCGAGGAGCGCATCAACCGCATCACGACCGGCCAACTCAGCACGATCAGCGAGATGATCACCAGGCCCATGATCTCGGCCTTGCTGTTGGTGCTGCCCGAGCCGTTGAACGTGGTCAGGATGACGATCGCGCCGAGCACGAACGGAATCCCGAAGAACACGTCGGCGATCCGGCTGAGCAGCGTGTCGACCCAGCCGCCGAGGTAGCCGGCGATGATGCCCATGGTGCCGCCGACCAGCAGCGTGCCGACCACGGAGAGCACGGCGACCACGACGGAGGCACGGGCGCCGTAGATGACCCGGGCGTAGACGTCCCGACCCTGCAGGTCGTACCCGAACCAGGCGTTCCCGGACGCCTTCTCGAGGCTGCGCGAGAGCGAGCCGTTGACCGCGTCGCCCGGGGCGAACAGCGACGGGAAGGCCGCCATCAACAGGAAGATGACGATGAACGTCGCCGAGATCCAGAACAGCGGCTTGCGGCGCAGGTCGCGCCAGGCGTCGCCGAGCAGACCGCGCGGCTTCTCGTTGCCCTGCGGCCCGGGAGTCGTCGGGGTGTCCGTCGCCTGAGCGGGAGGGGTGCTGACGATCGATGCGGTGCTTGGGTCACTCATAACGGATCCTCGGGTCCAGGGCGGCGTAGAGCAGGTCGACCAACAGGTTCATCACCAGATAGACGACCACCAGTACGACCACGATGCCAACCACGGTAGCGCTTTCCTTGGTGACGATCGCCCGGTAGACCTCGCGGCCGATGCCGTTGATGCCGAAGATGCCCTCGGTGACGATCGCGCCGCCCATCAGGGCGCCGAGGTCGGTGCCGAGCAGGGTGACCACCGGGATGAGCGAGTTGCGCAGCAGGTGCACACCCACGACCCGGCGCATCGGCAGGCCCTTGGCGATGGCGGTACGCACGTAGTCGGCGCGGCGGTTCTCCGCGATGCTCGTGCGGGCCACCCGGGCGATGTACGCGACCGACGCGCTACCGAGCACGAAGCCCGGGACGATCAGTTCGGACAACCGCATCTCGGACGAGACGGTCGGCTTGACGATGCCCCACTGCACACCCAGCAGCCACTGCAGCACGAAGCCGACGACGAACACCGGCAGCGCGAGCAGGAACAGGGTCGAGACCAGGACCAGGTTGTCCAGGAAACCGTTGCGACGCAGACCGGTCAGGATGCCGGCGCCGAGGCCGATGACGGCCTCGATGGCGAGCGCGACCAGAGCCAGCTTCAGCGTGTTCGGGTACGCGTTCGCGATGATGTCGCCGATGTCGCGCTGCGAGAACGTCTGTCCGAAGTCGCCCTGGAGGAGGTTCTTCATGTAGTTGCCGTACTGCACGAAGACGTTCTGGTCCAGGTGGTACTTCTCGGTCATGTACGCGACGTACTGATCCGGACAGCGCCGCTCGCCGCACTTGCCGGCGAACGGGTCGCCCGGAACGGCCCAGACGAGGGCGTAGATCAGGAAGGTCGAGCCGATGAAGACCGGCACGAGTTGGAGCAGCCGTCTCAACAGATAACGGCCCATGGGGTGGTCCTCCAGACAGGGGGCGCGTCGGACGGCCGACACGGTGGTGACAACGTGGCGAGTGGCATGTTGTAGCACCCACTCGCGGAACGGCCCCGGGTCGGGCTCACCGGATGTGGCGAGCCCGACCCGGGGTCAGACCGTACGGATCAGAGCTCGACCGAGGTGATGTCGAGTTCGCCGACGTTGTTCAGCTCGAGCTTCTTGATCTTCTCCGAGTGGCCGGACTGCTGGCCGTAGAAGTAGATCGGGATGCTCGGGACGTCCTGGTCGACAACCTCGACGGCCTTGGCGAACGCCTCGTGCGAGGCCTCCAGGCTCGGCGCGGCGCTGGCCTGCTTGGCCAGGGTGTCGACCTGCGGGTTGCTGTAGAGACCGTCGTTCGAGGAGCCACCCTTGACGTAGAGCGGGTTGACCCAGTTCTCCACGTCCGGGTAGTCCTGCTGCCACGCGGCACGGTACGGGCCGGTCATCTTGTGGGCGTTGATGTTCTGCCGGAAGACCGCGAAGGTCGGGATGCCCTCGGCGCGAGCCTCGATGCCCAGGTTGGTCTTGACCTGCTGCGCAACGGCGTCCATCCAGTCCTTGTGGCTGGAGTCGGCGTTGTAGTAGAAGACCATCTCACCGGTGAAGCCGCCGGCCTCGGTCAGCAGCTGCTTGGCCGTGGTCGGGTCGAACTTGCAGGCGGTGCAGTTGCCCGGCTTGGCGCCCGGGGTAAGCGGGTTCGCCCAGCTGTCGGCCGGCTTGCGGGTACCGAAGAAGATCTTGTCGGAGATCTCCTGCCGGTTGATCGACAGCGAGACCGCGCGACGCAGCTTCGGGTTCTGGAAGCGCTTGTCGTAGATCGGGAACGCGATGAACGCGGTCGACGGGGTGACGGTGTTGATGCCCCGCTCGCCGAGGTCGGCCTTCCACTTGTCACCGGCGAGCGCCGAGGTGGGGACAACCTCCATGAAGTCGAGGTTGTTGGCCAGCAGGTCGGCGTAGGCGGCAGTCTCGTCCTGGTACAGCTTGACGTCGACGTCCTTGATCTTCATCTTGTCGCGCAGGTTGTAGTCGTCGAAGCGCGTGAGCTTGATGAGGACGTTGTCCTGCCACGAGACGAACTTCACCGGGCCGTTACCGATGGGGTTCTTACCGAACTCCTCGGGCTTCATGGTGAAGAACTTGTCCGGCAGCGGCATGAAGGCGCTGTAGCCGAGCTTGGTCGGGAAGACCGCGGTCGGGGCGGCGAGGGTGACCTCGAAGGTCTGCTCGTCGATGACCTTCAGGCCGGAGAGCGTCTTGGCCGACGGCTCCGGGGCCTTCTGCGGGCCGTCCGCGCCGTCCGGGTCCTCGGTGTAGGTCTTGTCGAAGCCCTCGATGTCCGAGAAGAAGGAGCCGTTCTGCGCGCCGTTCGGCGAGTACGCGGCCCAGTTCCAGGCGTCGACGAAGTTCTTCGCCTTCACCTCGGTACCGTCGTGGAACTTGGTACCCTTCTTGATCTTGATCGTGAAGACCTTGGAGTCCTTGGTGTCGATGGACTCGGCCAGCGCGTTGCGCGGGGCCCCACCGTCGTTCGGGTACTCGACCAGGCCGGTCCACATCCAGTCGATGATCTTGCCACCGCCGGTCTCCGTGGTGTTCGACGGAACCAGCGGGTTCTCCGGCTGGACGCCGTGGATGACGATGGCGCCATCCTTGGTGGCGGCGGCGTCGCCGTCGCTGTCACCGCTCGAGCAACCGCTCGCGACAAGCGCGGCGGCCGCGCTGAGCGCGATCGCGCTCGTCGCCCGCTTCGAGACTCTCATTCCGAGGGGCCTCCTCTTTCTAACCTGGTTCCGTCGTGGGTTTCACGCACGTTTGGGGGTGACACCGCCCGGCTACCTCGGGGCGGAGGTCGCCGGGACCACAGGGAAGTTTGGGGACACCCCTGATGTTCCGATCCGCCGGGCTCCCCACCCGACGGGACACGACCCTACGCAGGCGTTGCGACCACGAACCCGCCGGTAGCAGCGAGAACATGGTCGTGGGCCGTACGGAGTGCCACACACCGAGGGTGGGGTGCTGCCACTGTGACACCCACCGGCCTCTTCCGTGAAGGTGCCGTTATCAAGCCGTTAGTTGCCCGCCACGTTGCCGATACTTGAAAAATGATCATAAAACGGTCGCGGCGCAGGTCCTCCACCTCGACGCAGATGGCCTGCTAGGAGACCCGAGCGGCGCTCAGGTCCGGCCTCGGCGGATCGCCCGAAGGCCGCCGCCGCCGATCCGTAACCAGTCCGACACGCACCGTTCTTTACCCGTCCGGACGATGCCCTCGTCCGCTACCCGGGCACCAGCACCGGCTGGGTGGACGAGTGCGTCCCGGACGACCTTCTGCGCACCGACGACACCGCCGGGACGACATCGGCCCCGGCGCCGCTTGCGCGGTGCCGGGGCCGATGTCGCGGCGAGGTGGATCAGGCGGTGAAGCGGACCTTGCGGCGACGCACCATCAGGACGGCCACCGCGCCCGCGGCGAGCAGCAGCAGACCAGCGGTCGCCGCCGCCGCGATCGGCGAACCGGTCAGCGGCAGGCCGCCCCCGTTGCTCGCCGGCGAGGTGGACGGGGCCGGGCTGGCCGGCTGCGCCGAGTCCGACGGCGTGGCCGACGGGGTGGTCGGGGAGGCCGACGCGCTCGGGGTCGCCGACGGGGTGGCCGGCGGGGTGGTGGGTACGGCGGTGAAGGTGGCCGCCGCCCGGGCGGTGACGGTCGCGCCGGTGCTGCCACCGAGGATCAGCTTCTGCGCCTTCTTCGGGCCGGTGAAGAGGAACACCCGGCCGAAGGAGACCGAGTCCTGCGCGGTCAGGGTCACGTTGACCGCGCCGGCGGCCTCGGCGGCCAGCCAGAACTGCCCGCCGTTGGTGGTCGTGGTGACCGGCTTGCCCTCGGCGTCGACGGCGGTGCCGCCGGTGGCCGCGACGGTGATGGCGCCCGCCGGGCCCTTCACCGTGAACGGACCGGCCTTGCCGCCGACCGTCGCGGTGGCGCTGGCCGGGTCGACGGACAGCTCGGCACGCGGCTCCGGCTGGTCGGTGGCGTTGTTGACCAGGTAGTCACGGACCGCCTGGATCACCTCGTACTGCTTCTTCTCGAGCAGACCCTTCTCCCACGGGCCCAGCTCGATGCCGTCGCTGAAGTGCCAGACGGCGGTCTGGGTGCCGAAGTAGAGCAGGTTGTCGAGCTGCTTCTTGCCGATCTTGGTGTCCACGCCGGCGGCGGCGAGGAGCTTGGTGGCGTCGGCGTTCGGGTAGCCGTGGGTGAGCACCCACTGCACCTTGCCGAGGTTCTTCACCTGGGACTCGTCCCAGGTGCCCTCCTCGTACTTGCCGTCGAGCTTGACGCTGGTGTGGTAGTCGATGCAGAACGCCGGCACCAGCTTGCCGTCGATCTTCAGGGCGAGCGCAGACGTGGTGCGCGTCTTGCCGTCGAGCTTGAGGGTGACCTGGCTGCCGTCGACCGCCTTGGCCACACCGGTGGCCGGAGCGGCAGCGGCAGCGCCCGCCGCGCCGAACGCCAGGGCGCTGCCGGCGACAGCCGCCAGGGCGACCCGCGCCCAGCGTCGTCCTCGTTGTCCGAACATCAGAAGTGGTACCTCTCCCCCAGGGGTGACCCGCCGTCGCGGGCACGCTCGTGAGCCGCCGTTTCCGCGGGATGCGAGACCCACGCGCGGAAACGGGACCGGGGCAGTATGGAGCCACGATTGATCTTTTGTCAGCCCCGCCCCGTAACATCCGTGGCATCTGCCCGAAATGCCAGGGCGGAGGAATTGGTCACACGAGCCGGCGGTCCGCCGCCCAGCGGGAAAGCTCGTACCGGTTGGACATCTGGAGCTTGCGCAGCACGTTCGACACGTGCGTCTCCACCGTCTTGATGGAGATGAACAACTCCTTGGCGATCTCCTTGTACGCGTATCCCCGGGCGAGCAGGCGCAGCACCTCCCGCTCACGGTTGGTGAGCTGGTCCAGCTCCGGGTCGGCGACCGGCGCGTCCGGCCGGGCCGCGAACGCGTCCAGCACGAAGCCGGCCAGTCGAGGACTGAACACGGCGTCACCGTCGGCCACCCGACGGATCGCGGCGGCCAACTCGTCCGGCGAGATGGTCTTGGTGACGTACCCCCGGGCACCGGCCCGGATCAGCCCGATCACGTCCTCGGCCGCGTCGGAGACGCTCAGGGCCAGGAACTTGACCTGCGGGTGACTGCGCCGCATCGCCTCCAGCACCGCGCGGCCACCGCCGTCGGGCATGTGGACGTCGAGCAGCACCACGTCGGGCAGCGTGACGGCGATCCGGGCGACCGCCTCGGCCACCGTGCTCGCCTCGCCCACCACCTCGACGTGCGCGCCCAACTCGGCGCGTACCCCGGCCCGGAACATCGCGTGGTCGTCCACGAGGAAGACCCGCAGGCGTTCGGGGCGGCTCGGGCCCGGCTGTTCCGTCGGCTGCTCGGCCATGGTCATCTGTTCCTCTCCGCCGCGGACGAGTCCCGGGAGATCGGCAGGATCAACCGGACCTCGGTCCCCTCCCCCGGGCCGGACCGGATCTCGGCCCGTCCGCCGTGCCGCTTCATCCGTCCGATGATCGAACCGCGTACGCCGTGCCGGTGGTCCTCCACCGTATCCGGATCGAAGCCCTTACCCCGGTCCCGGACGAACACGCTGACCTGATCGGGCTCCACCTCGGCGTAGAGCGAGACGGTCTGCACGCCGGCGTGCCGCGCCGCGTTCACCAGCGCCTCCCGCGCGGCGGCGACCAGCGCGCCGACCTTCTCGTCGGTCTCGCGGTCCCCCACCACCACCGCCTCCACGGTGATCGCGAAAGTGTCCTCCACCTCGGCGGCGGCCTGCTCCAGCGCGGCGGCGAAGCGTTCGTTCGGCGAGGCCGTGGGCTTGTAGAGCCAGTTGCGCAGCGAGCGCTCCTGCCCCCGGGCCAACCGCTGCACCGTCTTGACGTCGCCGGCGTTGCGCTGGATCAGCGCCAGGGTGTGCAACACCTGGTCGTGCACCATCGCGGCCAACTCGGCCCGCTCCTGCTCCCGGATCCGGCCCTCGCGCTCCGCGCGGAGCTGGTTGTACGTCCGCCAGAGCACCGGTGCCGCGACCACGCCGACCCCGGCCAACCCGACCAGCGCGAAGATCACGCCGTTGATCACCGCGTCGAAGTTCTGCGCCGGCGAGTAGACCGCCGCGACACCGATGATGCCGACCGCGACCAGCACCCCACCGCCGATGAACCGGAGCACGAAGGCCCGCCGGTCGCTCTCCTCGACGACCGCGCCGAGCCACGGGACCGGCATCGTCTCGCCCCAACGACGCCGCCGCTCGGGCGCCGACTGGTGCCAGATCACGCCCGCGCCGACCGCGATGATGGCCACCAGCCAGCCGGCGGTGCCCGCCGCGCCGACCGAGTCGAAGACCATCACCTGGATCAACAGGACACCGAGCCCGATCCCGACGAACGGCAGGAGCTGGCCCACGTCCCGCCGGGGCGGCACGGCGGTGTCACCGGGGCGCAGCGGCACCACCGCCCAGAACGCCGCGTACAGCAGCAGCCCGAGCCCACTGAGCCCGAGCAGCACCATGAACGCGACGCGCACGCGCAGCACCGAGATGCCGAGGTGGTCGGCGATGCCGGCGGCGACGCCGGCGGCCATCCGATGCTCGGGGGCTCGGTAGAGGCGCGGCGGCGGGGTCACGGTGCTGATCACAGGCTCCCTGGTCAGGGTGGTGGGCTGGGCGTGGTTCGGTGAGTCCGATCGTCACACGCTGCGGCGTCCGCCGACCACGGGGACGCCCCCGACATTCCGACCCCTCGGATCTCAGGGTGGCGTCAGGGTCGGGTCCTGAGGTCGTTCGGGCGAGGTCGGCAGCAGGATCGAGGCATGACCGAGGAAGCTGCCCCGCCGCCCCGCCCCGGGCCGGCACAGCCGGGCGGTTCAGTACCGCCCGCACCGCCCACGACACCCACCGGCTGGACCGAGCCGACCACCTTCGGCCCGCCCGCCGGCCCGACGGCCCACGAGCCGTCGAGCGCCGGCTACGCGCCGGGCGCCGGCTTCGCAGCCGGCACCGGCTACGGCCCCGGGGGTACGACCGGCACGGGCTACGGGCCCGGCGGCGCCGCGGGTACGCCTGGCGGGCCCGGTGCGCCCGGACCGTCCGTGGGCCCGCTGGGCGGCACCGGCTTCACCTCGCGGTACGGGCTGGTGCGACCCCGCGACGGCCGGTACCTCGCCGGCGTCTGCGCTGCGATCGGACGGGCCACCAACACCGACCCGGTGCTGTGGCGGGTGCTCCTCGCGGTGCTCGGGTTCTTCGGCGGTATCGGCATCCTGGTGTACGTCGCCGCCTGGCTGATCATCCCCAACGAGGGCGACACGGCCTCCCCGGTGGAGTCCATGCTGGGGCGGGGCCGGTCCAGCATGTCCCCGGTGACCGTGATCATCCTGGGCATCCTGGTGGCCGCGAGCTTCGGCTACATCGTCACCGACGCCTTCCGCGCGGTGCTGCTCGGCGCGGCCATCCTGATCGGCGGCGCGTTGCTGCTCAACCGGGACAACCGTGGGCCACAGCCCTCCGGTGGGCCGGTGCCGCCCTCCCCGGCGGGCACGCCACCCGGACCGGTCCCGCCGGTCGCCTGGCCCGCTCCCGCGTACGGCACGGTACCGCCCAGCGGTCCGCCGGCGACCGCGCCACTGGCCGGCGACGCCCCGCCGTACGCCCCCGCGCCGCAGGGCGGGTACCCGACCGTCCCGGGTGGTCAGCCGCCCGCCACCGGGCAGCCGACCGTCGGCGCGCAGCCGATGTCCCCGATGGCGACGGGGTCCGTGGCCGCTCAGGTGTCCGCACAGCCGGCCACCCCGCAGGGCACCGGCTGGCCGGCCAGCGGCACGCCCACCGTCGCCATGCCCACCAGCGGCTGGCCGGCCGCGCCGGTGACCGCCGTACCCGCCGCCGGCCCGGCCACTCAGCCGGGGGCGACGACGCCGGGCGGGTACCGTCCGCCGTTCGCGCCACACGGTCCGTACGCCGCACCGGCGCCGGTCGCCTACCCCCCGCCCAAGCCACCGAAGCCGCCCAAGCGGCCCCGGGAGCGGTCACCGCTCGGTCCGGTGACCTTCTCGCTGATCTTCCTGGCGCTCGGCGTGGTCGCCCTGCTCGACCTCCTGGACGTCTTCGATGTCGGCGCCTCGGCGTACTTCGCCGCCGCGTTGGCCACCATCGGGCTGGGGCTGCTGGTCGGCACCTGGTTCGGCCGGGCGCGCTGGTTGATCGCGCTGGGCCTGGTGACGGCAGCCGCGTTGGGCACGGCGACCGTAGCCGAGTCCTACGACCGGATCCGGGGCGTGGACGGCGCGGTCACCTGGGCGCCCACCGACTACCGCGACCTCGCCGACCGGTACGAGAACAGCTTCGGTGACGCCGTCCTCGACCTGCGCGGCATCGACTTCACGAAGCGGGACACCCAGGTGACCGTGGCGATCAACTTTGGTCAGGCGACCGTGGTCGTACCGCCCAACGTGGACGTCACCACGGTGGCCGACGTCAACGCCGGCGACGCCACCGTCTTCGGCAACCGATCCGGCGGCATCGACGGCCGGCTGCGCGAGTCCACCGACCTGGGCGCGGACGGCCCGGGCGGCGGGAAGCTGCGGCTGTACATCCACGTCAACGCCGGCAACCTGGAGGTGACCCGGTGAAGGCGCACCGTACGGATCTGCTCTCGTTCGCCTTCGGGCTGGTGTTCCTGGGGCTGTCGGCCTGGTGGCTGCTGGCCCAACTGCTCGGGCTCGCGCTGCCGCCGGTCGGCTGGTTCCTGGCCGGCGCGCTGATCCTGATCGGGATCTTCGGTCTGGTCGGCGCGCTGCGCTCCGGCAGTTCCAGCCGCCCGGAGCCGAACGACTCCACCGGGCCGGGGGCGACGGCCTCCGCCACCACGGTCGCGCCCGGGGCCGTCGCCACCGAGCAGGGCCCGCCGCCGACGGTGGCGTACGAACCGCCGACGTACGAGCAGCCCACGTACGAGCCCATGCCCGACGCCGCGCCCACCGCCGAGCTGCGCACGCCGGAGCCGCCCACGGCCGAGCTGCGCACGCCCGACGCGCCGGCGGCCGGCATGGTCCATCCCGCCTGGCTGGCCCACGCCCCGGCGGAGCCGGAGTCCACGCCGGCCACCGAGGCGACCCGGGTCAACCATCCGGTCACCCCGGACGGCGAGAACCGGCTGGGCGATCCACCGCGGGAGGAGTCGGCAGCCGACAAGAATCCGGTGGTCCACGACGACCACCCGGCCGCCGACGATCCGGCGGGCACGGACGAGCGACCGGGGCGGCGGCAGGATTCCTGAGCGGCCCTCCGGTCCGGGCCGGAGGGCTCGCCGGTGCGGCGGGCGTGGACAGGCGCATATGCTGGCCGGTGGAGATCTCGCCTCCGCCGGCCGGCCCGTCCCGCCATGGCGCCCCCGCCGCGATTCCCGTCTCTACCCCGTCAGGAGCCCGCCCGTCATGACGCAGTCCCCCGCCGTGCGTACCACCGGCCGGTCCGGTCCGGTCCGCATCGGCGAGCGAGCCGCCCGTACGCTCGTCTCCGAACTGGCCCGGATGAACGACCCGAAGGTCGCCCTGCTGGTCGGCGCGAGCCCGGAGTCCGCGGTGCTGGCCGCGGCGATCGAGGCGTTGCTCCCCGGCGACCGGCTCACCGTGGTGCCCGCCGAGTCGTCCACCGCCGCCGCGCTCCGCGAGCACGTCACCGCGCAGGGCCGGTGGGTCGCCGACCGGGTACGCGTGGTCGACTCGCTCGACGACGCCGAGGCCGGGGCGGTGGTCATCGCCGGTGAGGCGTTCACCGGCACCGCCGAGGAGGCCCGTACCGGCATCCAGGGGTTGTCGAAGTACCTCGTCGACGGCGCCGTGCTGAGCATCGCCACCACCGCGACTCCGGGCCGGACCGCCGGCGCGGCCGGCGAACTGGGCCGGCAGGACGCCCTGTACGGCGTCGGCAACGACCTGGTGCTGCGCAACTCGCCGCCGCTCAGGGTCCACCGGCTGCGATTCACGCCGGCCAGCCCGGCGGCGGCCGACCGGCTGGCCCCGGCGTACCGGCCGTCCAGCGTGCCGCTGACCAGGGGCATGCACATCGACTCCAACGGAGTGGCGGCGGCGGGCATCACGCTGGGTCTGGCGGCGCTGGCCCGGGTGGCGCGTCCGTCGTCCAAGCTGTGGCTGCTGCCGGCGCTGGCGGCCGGCCCGGTCGCCGCGTTCTTCCGGGACCCTGAGCGGGACGTGCCGGAGGACCCGAATGCCGTGGTGGCCAGCGCGGACGGCAAGGTCCTGTCGGTGCAGCGGCTGCACGACGAGCGATTCGGTGACGGCGAGTGGCTGCGCGTCGCGGTCTTCCTGTCCGTGCTGGACGTGCACGTCAACCGCGCTCCGGTCGCCGGCAAGGTGGTGGACTACTTCGTCGCCGACGGCGGGTTCGTCAACGCGATGAAGCCGGACGCCGAGCACAACGTCGCCGCGTACACCGTGCTGGACACCAGCCGAGGCACGGTGGTGGTCGCGCAGCGGACCGGCCTGATCGCCCGCCGCATCGTGCAGCGCGCGCCGATCGGCGCGCTGCTGGCCAAGGGCGAGCGGTTCGGGCTCATCCGGTTCGGCTCGCGGACCGACGTCTACCTGCCGGCCGACGCCGCGGAGCCGCTGGTGGGGCCGGGCGACAAGGTGGTCGGCGGCGCGACGGTCATCGCCCGCTGGCGCTGAGACCAGGATGCGAAGAACGGGGCGCCGCTGTCCGCGGCACCCCGTTCTTTCTACGTCGGATCAGGCGGTACGACGCTGGCGCAGCCAGAGCACCGGCCCGCTGACCAGGTAGCCGACCACGATCAGGGCGAACGTGAGCCGGACGTCGACGAGCGCGCCGAGCACCGGGGCGAGCCAGAGCCACGGCGGCAGCTTCACCAGGCGTGCGAGCTTGGCGTACGGGAAGCTGGACACCATCGCGAAGGCGAGCAGCGCCACGCCGGCCACGAGCACGAGGCCCGGCACCGGCAGACCGATCGCCACGGTCACGGCGAGCACGGCGGCGGCCATGGTGGTGGGGACACCGCAGAAGAAGCGGCCGTCCTTCGGCGAGACGTTGAAGCGGGCGAGTCGGATCGCCGCACACGCCGCGACCAGCGCACAGGCGACCGCAGCCGCGGCCGTCGACACGGAGCCGGCGAGCGAGGCGTAGACCACCACGGGCGCGGCGAGGCCGAACGAGCACATGTCGGCGAGCGAGTCCATCTGCGCGCCGAACGGGCTGGCGACGCCGAGCCGACGCGCCAACGCGCCGTCCAGGCCGTCGAAGACGACGCAGGCGATCAGGCAGAGGGCGGCGATGCGCACCTCACCCTGCATGGCCAGGAAGATCGCCAGCATGCCGAGCATCAGGCTGGACAGGGTGCAGGCGTTGACCACGGCGAACTTCATCCGGCGGGCCATCGTGCGCTCGCCGGGGAGCAGGGGGATCGATCCGGCGGTGGCCTCGTCGGTGTGCGTCATCGGCAGCGCCGGGCTGACCGGCATGACCGCCTCGATGTCGGCGCGGGTGACGCCGGCCGGGCGGCTGAGCCGGTCCAGACCGTAGCGACGGCGCTGGCGGTTGGCGTACCGGTGCTCCGGGAGTGTCAGGTCGGTGGTCCGCAGGTCACCGTCGCGGCGGCCCACGCGGACCAGCAACACCTGGCGGGCGAACGTGCTGCTGCGGCGCAACCGGCCCGCCCAGCGACGCCCTGCGGGGCGCGGACTGTCAGTCGTACGACGCCGGCGCCAAAGGGCTCTCGGCACGTTTCCTCCATCACCGGATCGGCTTGCCGCCCTCGGGGGGCGGGTGTCCGGCTGTCTCGTGCCGGACCTTGCGTGGCCCGGCAGCCGTTTTGGCGGAGTACACCATCGCACAGGGGAACGGGGCTTGGCGATAGCTGCCGGCGGTACTTATCTGGTGTAAACCGCGCGAACCGCCTTCTAATTCCCATCCCGGGCTTCATCGCCCGTTTCCTCCACCATTCCCATCCCCGACTCTACCGGAGGGTAGCCAAATCGGCTCGCCGAGCCGAGTGCTATCCGCCCAGCTGTCCGATTGCCGAGGCAGCGATACCGGTCAGCGGCAGGTCAGCGGTCTCGGCGGCGGTGAACCAGCCCGCCCGCGCGGTCGAGCCGCCGGCGGACTCGGTGACCACGGCGTCGGTGGGTGCGTCCACCAGCACCCGGTAGACCACCCGGACGCCGTGCCAGTCCAGCGGCCGGCCCTCCGGGCCGAGCGCGGCCGGGTTGTGCAGGTTGTCCACGCCGAGCAACTCCACCACGCGGCCCACCTGACCGCCCTCCTCCACCAGTTCCCGGAGCAGCCCGGTGGTCGGCTGCTCACCGTGGTCGGTGCCGCCGCCGGGCAGGTGCCACTTGCCGGCCCCCGGGTAGCCGTCGGCGATCTGGGTCAGCAGGATCCGTCCGGCCGGATCGGTGACCAGCCCGTACGCCCCGAAGCGCAGCCGGCGGTCCGGATGCGACGGCGGGGGCGGGGCGGTCGGGTACGCGTCGGCCGGCAGCGGGACGGCGGGCAGACCGAGCAGTTCGGCGCTGAACGGCGTCAACGGCAGCTCGCTCGCCGCCTCGGGACCGACCCAGCGGGTTTCGATGCCACCGTCGGTGACCTCCGGCACACCGTCCCGTCCGGCCAGATCGAACAGCAACCGGTCGGTGTGCACCGAGACGCCGCCCGTGTCACCGCTCACGTCCGCGACGACCGCCCGCAACCGCTGCACGGACGCGGTCAACCCGGTCTGCGCGGCCAACGCGCGCAGCACGGCCCGCTCCGGATGCTCGGCGTGCGCCACAACCCCGCCCGGCAGCGACCAGGCCCGCTCACCGTCGCCCCGAACAACCAGAAACCGCCCCAAGTCGCCGAGAAGACCATAAGCAGCCACCCGCCGCACCAAAACCACCCCACCAACCCCCAGATCCCCCACGTCCCACTCCCCCGTCCCCCGCCACCGACCCGGTGATCATGAAGTTATCGCCGTCCATCTCGGCGTGTCCTGACAATAACTTCATGATCACCGCGACGCGGGGGGGACGCCGGGGGGGGACGCGGGGGGGGTTAGGTGAGGCGGGCGGCTTGGACTGCTTCGGCGGTTACCTCGGTCAGGCGGTCGGTGGGGAGGGCGCCCAGTTCTTCGCGGGCGAACCAGCGCGCCTCGCAGGTGGAGCCGCCGACGTCGCCGATGATCAGCGGGTTGGGCTGGTCGACCACGACCCGGTAGAAGGCGCGTACGCCGTGCCAGTCGATCGGGTAACCCTCCGGACCGAGCGAGGCGGCGTCGCGGTGGCTCGCCACACCGAGCAACTCGACGAGGCGGCCGGCCTGACCGGTCTCCTCGACCAGTTCCCGGATGAGCGCCGCGCCGGGCTGCTCGCCGTAGTCGGTGCCGCCGCCGGGCAGGTGCCAGCAGCCGGCACCCGGGTAGCCGTCGGAGATGCGGGTGAGCAGCACCCGACCGGCCGGGTCGGTGCACACCGCGTACGCCGCGAAGCGCTGCGCGCGGTGCAGCCCGTCCGGGCCGGGGACCGCGTAGAAGGAGGGGAACTCGGGGGCCTCCTCGGGCACCACGTCGGCCGAGGAGGCGGGGAGGCCGAGGGTGCGGGCGGTGAAGGAGCGCAGTGGCAACTGCCGCGCCTCGTCCAGCGTGTACCACCGGGCCAGGTCGGTGGGGCGCTCGCCGGTGCGGTCGGCCAGGGTGCCGCCGCGCACCGCCACCCGGTAGATCAGGCGATCGGTGTGGATCGTGATGCCGCGCTCGGGCAGTGCCCGCATGTCGGCCAGCACGTCGGCCAGGCCCGAGACGGCGACCGAGAGGCCCGTCTCGGCGGCGGTCTCGCGGACCACCGTGTGGTTGGGGTCCTCGCCGTGGTCGACCGCCCCGCCGGGCAGGGACCAGGTGCCGGGTGTGCCGGAGCGCTCCGATGCGCGGACCAGCAACACTCGGCCGTCTGAATCAGCACAAACTGCGTATGCCGCGATCCTGCGAAGCGGCTCCAGCATGGTGGTCACGGAACCAAATTCTCCCCGGACCGCGTTACCGGAACGGAAAAGAGTCGGATTCCTGACTCCTCGCTCGCGCTCAGGGATCGATCAGGGTAGGGATCCGGGCGGTCACCGAGGGCAGGCCGGTCGTCGGCGCGGACCGTGGAGACATGGCACCTACCGCCGCTCCCCAGGCCCCGTACAAGCAGCTCCGGCGACCCACCACCGACCGCATGGTGGCGGGGGTCGCCAGTGGCCTCGGCCGCTACTTCGACGTCGACCCCACACTGGTCCGGGTGGCCTTCGCGGTCACCGGACTGCTCACCGGCGGGCTCGCGCTGCTCGCGTACCCGATCATGTGGTTCCTGATGCCCGAGGAGCCCACCGGCGCGCCCGCCTGGCCGCACCCGGCGGGCGTCGCGCCGACCGCCGGGTCCGCGCCCGGCGGTCCACAGCCGGGGTACGCCCCGACGCCGCCCTACCCGCCGACGACCCCGCCGGCCGCGTGAGGCCGGCTCACTCCCACTCGATGGTGCCCGGCGGCTTGCTGGTCACGTCCAGCACCACCCGGTTCACCTCGGCGACCTCGTTGGTGATCCGGGTGGAGATCCGGGCGATGACCTCGTAGGGCAGCCGGGACCAGTCGGCGGTCATCGCGTCCTCGCTGGAGACCGGGCGCAGCACCACGGGATGCCCGTAGCTGCGCCCGTCACCCTGCACCCCGACGCTGCGCACATCGGCGAGCAGCACCACCGGGAACTGCCAGACGCCCCGGTCCAGGCCGGCGGCGGTCAGCTCCTCGCGGGCGATCAGGTCGGCCTGGCGCAGCAGGTCGAGGCGCTCCCGGTCGACGGCGCCGATGATCCGGATGGCCAGACCGGGGCCGGGGAACGGGTGCCGCCAGACCATCGCCTCGGGCAGGCCGAGCTGGAGGCCGAGCGCCCGGACCTCGTCCTTGAAGAGCGTGCGCAGCGGCTCGACGAGCGCGAACTTCAGGTCCTCCGGCAGGCCGCCGACGTTGTGGTGACTCTTGATGTTGGCGGTGCCGGTGCCGCCACCGGATTCGACCACGTCCGGGTAGAGGGTGCCCTGGACGAGGAACTCCACGTCACCGTGCGAGGCGATCTCACGGGCGGCGGCCTCGAAGACCCGGATGAACTCCCGGCCGATGATCTTGCGCTTCTGCTCGGGGTCGGTCACCCCGGCGAGCGCGCCGAGGAACCGGTCCGCCGCGTCGACCACCTTGAGCTTGATGCCGGTGGCCGCGACGTAGTCCTTCTCGACCTGCTCGGCCTCGCCGGCGCGCAGCAGGCCGTGGTCGACGAAGACGCAGGTGAGCTGGTCGCCGACCGCCCGGTGCACCAGCGCGGCGGCGACCGCCGAGTCCACCCCGCCGGAGAGGCCGCAGATGACCTCCTTGTCGCCGACCTGCGCCCGGATGCGGGCGACCTGCTCGTCGATGATGTTCTCGGGCGTCCAGGTCGGCTCGATGCCGGCGATGTCGTAGAGGAAGCGGGTCAGCATCTCCTGACCGTGCGCGGTGTGCCCGACCTCCGGGTGGAACTGCACGCCGGCCCGGCGACCGGCGACGTCCTCGAAGGCCGCCACGGGCGCGCCCGCCGACTCGGCGGTCACCGTGAAGCCCTCGGGGGCCTCGGTGACGCAGTCGCCGTGACTCATCCACACCGGCAGGTCCGCCGGCAGGTCGCGGAGCAGCACGCCCGGCTCGGTGAGGCGCGGACGCAGCGGGGTGCCGCCGTACTCGCGGTTGCCGGTGTGGGCCACCGTGCCGCCGAGCGCCTGGGCCATCGCCTGGAAGCCGTAGCAGATGCCGAAGACCGGCACGTCGGCCGTGAACAGGCCGGCGTCGACCTGCGGGGCACCCGGCGCGTACACGCTGGAAGGACCGCCGGAGAGGATGATCGCGGCCGGGTTCTTCGCCAGCATCTCGGCGACCGGCATGGAGTGCGGCACGATCTCGGAGTAGACCTTCGCCTCCCGGACCCGGCGCGCGATGAGCTGGGCGTACTGGGCTCCGAAGTCCACCACGAGGACGGGGCGAGGCAGGCTCATGTGCACAAAGCCTACCGAGTGTCACCCCCACCCCCAGCACCGCCTCACCCCCACCCCCACCCCCACCCTCCCCGCCCCCTCCCGTCCCTCCCCCCGCGATCTTGCACTTACTGTCCCGGCGAAAGTCACAAATCACCCCGAAACAGCAACACAAACCGCAAGATCGCGCGAGCCATGAAGTCAGCCCGGGTCGATCATGGAGCCGTGGTGGGCGGATAGAGGTGAAGTGCGCCTTTTGCGGTGCACCACAACTCCATGATCGACGAGGGAGTCGGGCGGGGGCAGCGGTCAGGGGCGGGGGGCGGGGGCGGGGGCGGTGGCGGGGGGGTCAGGGGTGTAGGGCGGCGGGGGCGTTTGCGGGGACTGCCGGGGTGTGTGGGGGGACCGGCGGCAGTCGTCGGTACGGGGCGCCCAGCGGGGGTCGGGGGTCTTCTTCGCCCTTGTTGGGCCAGAAGGACATCGCGCGTTCCGCCTGCGCGGTGATCGTCAGCGACGGGTTCACGCCCAGGTTCGCCGACACGGCCGCGCCGTCGACGACGTGCAGCCCCGGATGGCCGTACACCCGGTGCCAGGGGTCGACCACGCCGTCGGCCGGGGTCGCGCCGATGACCGCCCCGCCCAGGATGTGCGCGGTGACCGGGATGTCGAACGGTTCGGTGAGCGAGCCGCCGGGCGTACCGCCGATCTCCTCGGCGAGCAGTCGGGTGGCGGTGTTGCCGGCCGGGATCCAGGTCGGGCTCGGGGTGCCGTGACCCGGCCCGGCGACCAGGCGGCGGCCCCACGGCCCGCGCCGCCAACGGGTGGTCAACGAGTTGTCCACCGACTGCATCACCAGGGCGATGACGGTCCGCTCCGACCAGCCGCGCACGGTCAGCATCCGGGCGGCCAGGACCGGCTGCCGGATGATGCTGCCCAGCCAACGCCGGACCCGGTGCGGTCCGCCGTCGACAAGCAGCGACTGGAGCAGACCCATGGCGTTGGAGCCGCGGCCGTAGCGGACCGGCTCGATGTGGGTCTGCGGATCGGGGTGGAACGAGCTGGTGATCGCGACCCCCTCGGTGAAGTCGGTCCGCTGCTGCCGGGCCCGTTGCCGGGGGATCGACGCGCCGAGGATCGCCTCGGAGTTGGTCCGGGTCAGCGCGCCCAGCTGGTCGGAGAGGCGGGGCAGCGCCCCGGTGGCCTTCATCTCGTGCAGCAGCCGCTGGGTGCCGAGCGCGCCGGCCGCGAAGACCACCTGGTCCGCGTGGATCACCTGCCGCCGCCGGCGCAACCACGCCCCGGTTCGTTCGGTGTGCACCTCGTACCCGCCGCCGGCGGCCGGCCGGACGGCCGTCACCGTGGTCAGCGGGTGCACGGTGGCGCCCAGCCGCTCGGCGAGCCAGAGGTAGTTCTTGGCCAGGGTGTTCTTGGCACCGTGCCGGCAGCCGGTCATGCACGAGCCGCAGTGCAGGCAGCCGGTGCGCTCCGGGCCGACGCCACCGAAGTAGGGGTCGGCGACGCGTTCACCGGGTCGGCCGATGTGCACGCCGACCGGGGTGGCGTGGAAGGTGTGGCCCGCCCCCATCCGGTCGGCCACCGCCCGCATGGCGCGGTCCGCGCCCGTCTGGATGGGGTACGTGGTGACGCCGAGCATCCGTTTCGCCTGGTCGTAGTGGCGGGCCAGCTCGTCGCGCCAGTCGGTGACGTCGCGCCACTGCGGATCGGTGTAGAAGGCGTCAAGCGGTTCGTAGAGCGTGTTCGCGTAGACCAGCGACCCGCCGCCCACGCCCGCCCCGGAGAGCACCAGCACGCCGCCGCCGGACCTGCCGGTGGCCGAGCGGAGCAGGGTGAGCCGCTGGATGCCGTAGCAGCCCAGCTTCGGTGCCCAGAGGAAGCGGCGCAGACGCCACGACGTCTGCGGGAACTCGTCGTCGGCGAAGCGTCGACCGGCCTCGACGACACCGACGGAATAGCCCTTCTCGGCCAGCCGGAGCGCGGTGACGCCGCCGCCGAAGCCGGACCCGATGACGACCACGTCGTACCGCATGGACGCATCATTACTCGCCAGTAGCGCTCGCGCCAGGGCCCGTTTTCGCGCGATCATGCACCGGCCGACCGACCCGGCGCCTCCCGGCCGCAACCCGGAGCACCCGTCGGAGCGTTGTTCCGGATACGGGTGGAGGGAAGCACAGGATGATTCTGGGGTCGATGGAGCCGCGCCGACGCTGGCTGCTGCTCGGGCTGGCGGCATTCGCCGTCGTCGCGCTGATCGTGGGCGGAACAGCGGTGATCACGCGGCTGAGCGGCGACGACACGCCCGCCGGTACCCCGGTGGCCGGCTCGCCGAGCCCGTCAGCGGCCGCCACGCCGAGTCCGAGTCCGACCGGACCACCGCCGGGCGCGAACATCACCGGCCCGCTGACGCTGCTGCTGGTCGGCGTGGACACCCGGGTCAGCGTGCCGGGCTGGGAGCCGCACTCCGACGCCGTTCTGGTGCTGCACGTACCGAAGGGCCTGGGCCGGGCGTACCTCTTCTCCCTCCCCCGCGACCTGCTGGTGGACATCCCGCCGTTCCCCAAGGCCGGCTACAAGGGCGGCAAGACCAAGCTCACCCACGCGATGAGCTTCGGCAGCCGGGTGCCGGGCAAGCCCAAGCAGCCGAGCACGGCCCAGGGGTACGAGCTGCTGCGCAGCACGGTGAGCGGCTACACCGGGCTGCGGATCGACGCGGGCGCGGTGCTCACCTTCGGCGGGTTCGACAAGCTGGTGAACGCGCTCGGTGGGGTCGACATCTACGTCGACCAGCGGGTCGCGTCCCTGCACCGCAAGCCGGACGGCAAGTACCGGGACAGCGCGCCCGGTGGCTACACCGGACCGCAGAAGGTCTACGAGAAGGGCGAGCAGCACCTCAACGGCTGGCAGGCGCTGGACTATGCCCGGCAGCGCTACATCACCGGCGGTGACTACGCCCGCCAGCGTCACCAGCAGCAGCTGATCAAGGCCCTGACCCGCAAGATCCTCGACGAGGGCCTGGCCCGGCAGCCCGAGCGCGTCGACCAGGTGGTCGCCGCCCTGGGCAACACCCTGGTGTACGTCGGCGGCAACCGCATCGTCGACCTGGCGTACGCCCTCAGCGGGGTGCCGGAGAACCAGTTCACCCTGGTCGGCCTGCCCGGCTCGGGCGTCGGCAAGGGCAGCGCCTACCGGGGTGAACAGCTCACCAGCGAGGGCCGGAAGTTCATCACCGAACTCCGCGCCGGTCGCGCCGACGCGTACCTGAAAACCCACCCCAACCTGGTGGTCAAGAACTGACCCCGCCCCCTGAACCCCCGCGATCTTGCACTTTCGGTTGCCGATTGGGCCGCACTCGCCCCTTTTGCCGGCGCAGAAAGTGCAAGATCGCGGGGAGTGGGGGTCAGAGCTTCTTGGGCTGGGCGGGCTTCTTGGTGCCGTACAGCCACGCGTCGAAGAGGGCGTCGAGCTGCTTGCCGGAGATCCGCTCGGCGAGGGCCACGAACTCGGCGGTGGTGGCGGTGCCGTTGCGCTTCTCCGCCGCCCACGCCTTGACGATCTCGAAGAACGCCTTGTCGCCGACGGCCACCCGCAACGCGTGCAGGGTCATCCCGCCGCGCTGGTAGACCGACTCGCTGAACAGGTCCTTCACACCCGGCTTGCCCGGCGGGGTCTTCCACACCGTGGCAGGCACCCGCTGGTACCGGATGTCGAACGCCTGCTTGGCGGTGTACTCCTTGGTGTGCTCCGCCCAGAGCCACTCCGCGTACGTCGCGAAGCCCTCGTTCAGCCAGATGTCCTCCCACCTGGCCAGCGCCACGCTGTCGCCGAACCACTGGTGGGCCAGCTCGTGGGCGACCACCTCGGTGTTCTCGCCCCGCTTGAAGAAACCGGCCGAGTAGACCGGGCGGCTCTGCGTCTCCAGCGCGTACCCGATCCGGCTGTCCGAGACCACCACCCCGCCGTACGCGTCGAACGGGTACGGCCCGAAGACGGTCTCCAGGTAGTCGGCCACCTTGACGGTCTGCGCGATCGACGCGTCGGAGGCGCCCTTGGCCACCTTTGTGGTGACCGCGCTGTAGACCGGCTTCCCCTTGTGCTGGCCCGTGGTGATCCGGAACTTGCCGATCACCACGTTGCTCAGGTAGCTGGCCATCGGCGACTTCTCCGACCACTTCCAGGTGGTCCAGCCGTCCGCGGTGGTGCTGCCGCCCGGCACCCCGTTGCTGACGGCGGTCAGCCCCTGCGGGACGGTGATCTCGAAGTCGTACGCGGCCTTGTCCGACGGGTGGTCGTTGACCGGGAACCAGGTGCTCGCCGACTCGGGCTGGCCCAGCGCGATCGCGCCGTCGGCGGTGTGCAGGAACCCGCCCTCGCCGAGCAGCTCGTTCTTCAGCGGCTTCGGCACCCCCTCGTACGCGATCTCCACCACGAACCCGTTGCCGGTGATGAGGCCGGCCGCCGGCGTGATCACCAGCTCGTTCTTGTTCCGGGTGTGGGTGGCCGGCGCGGCGTCCACGGTGACCGTCTTGACGGTCAGGCCGGCCAGGTCGAGGTTGAAGGACGACAGGTCCGCCGTCGCGGTGGCCTGCACGGTGGTCGTACCGGTCAGCCGGTCCTTCGCCGGGTCGTACCGCACCTTGACGGTGTACTTCCCGACGTCGTACCCGCCGTTGCCGTAGCTGGGGAAGTACGTGTCGCCGACGCCGGCGGCGCCGGCCGTGAAGGCCCGCGACGGGGTCGGGGACGCGCTCGGCGACGGTGCCGCCGCCTCCGGTGTGGACGAGTCGCACCCGGACACCACAAGCGCCCCGGTCACCAGTAGACCGACGCCCGCCCGCAGTCTGTGCCGCGTACCCCGCATCACGAAACCTCCCCGTACGCCCCGTGCGGATGGCATGGCCACCTCGCGCGACCGGCGCTCCTGCCCGATCGCAGGCGGCAGCCTATCGACCGATGATCACGGCGTCGTCACGGCAGGTTCGGGGCGGCTCCGCCGACCAGCCAGGCGTCGAGCAGGGGCCGCAACGGTCGGCCGGCCACCCGTTCGGCCAGCGCCACGAAGTCGGCGGTGGTGGCGTTCGCGGTGGCACGCTCGGACGTCCAGGTGCGCAGGATGCGGAAGAAGGTGTCGTCGCCGACCGTCCGGCGCAGCGCGTGCACGGCGAGCGCGCCGCGTTTGTAGACGGCGGTGCCGAACATCTCCTCCCGGCCCGGCTCGACCGACGGCTGTGACCAGTCGGTCGACGCGTACTGCAGCTCGAAGTTGCGCTGCGCGGTCCGGCCGCCGTCGTGCTCCTCCCACAGCCACTCGGCGTAGCTGGCGAAGCCCTCGTTGAGCCAGATGTCGCTCCACCGGCGCAGGGACACGCTGTCGCCGAACCACTGGTGGGCCAGCTCGTGCGCCACCACGCCCGGGTTGGGGCGGTCCCCGGTGAAGAAGGCGGGCCCGTAGACCGGTCGGGACTGCGTCTCCAACGCGTACCCGATCCGCTCGTCGGCGACCACGATCCCGCCGTACGAGTCGAAGGGGTACGGGCCGAAACGGCTGGCCAGGAAGTCGACGATCTCGCCGGTGCGAGCCACCGAACCGGCCGCGCCACCGGTCTCCGGCAGGCTCGCGGCGACCGCGGTGACGATCGGCCGTCCGGCGTGGGTGCCGGTGACCACCCGGTAGTTCCCGATCACCAGGGTGCTCAGGTAGCTGGCCATCGGGGTGCGCTCGGACCAGCGCCAGGTCGCCCAGCCGTCGGCGCTGCTGCGCGGGCCGGGCACCCCGTTGCTCAGCGCGGACAGTCCGTCCGGGACGGTCACCGCGATGTCGTAGCCGGCCTTGTCGGACGGGTGGTCGTTGACCGGGAACCAGGTGGCCGCCGAGTCGGGTTGGCCGAGCGCGATGGCCCCGTCGGCGGTGTGCAGGAAACCGCCGCTGCCCAACGCGCCGTCGTCGACGGGGGTGGGCACGCCCGCGTAGTCGACGGTCACCGTGAACGACCGGCCGCGGGCGAGCCCGTCGTGCGGGGTGATGACCAGTTCACCGTCGTCGCGGCGGTGCCCGGCGCGCCGGTCGGCGACGGTGACCTCGTCGACGGTGAGGCCGACCAGGTCCAGGTTGAACCGGGACAGGTCCTGGGTGGCGGTCGCCGTGATGGTGGCCCGACCGGTGAGCCGGTCGGTCTTCGGGTCGTAGCGGACGTCCAGCCCGTAGTGCGTGACGTCGTAGCCGCCGTTGCCGCGCCCCGGCACGTACGGGTCACCGGCGTCCGCCGCACCGGGCCGGAAGCCGTCGTCGTCGCCCGTGCAGCCGGCCGTGGCCAGCGCTACGGCGCAGCTCAGTGCCGCCACCGCGGCGGTCAGCCGATGGCGGTACGGTCTCCGTCCGCTCCGGACCATGCACGACTCCCCCGTTGCCGACTCCCGGTCACGAGCGTAGCCAGCGACGTCGGGCCGGACGCCGGTATTGACGATCATCAGTAACTTTCGTTGATACAAGCAAAAGTTCGAGAGAATCGATGCTTTCTTTCGGCTTCGACCGACGTTAGTGTCTGACCCCAAGATGTAACGCGTTCGGAACATCACCGTCCCTGGCCTCGCCGGGAATGCCGAACAGGCGCTCGGCGGCGCCCGCGATCCGACCCCTCGTCGCACCTCTGCTGATCGTCACCGACGGCAACCGCCGTCGCGAAAGGTGGAACGATGCCAGAAAACACCGCCCCCCACGCCTCCCCCGCCGGCCGGCTCAGCCGCCGCTCCCTGCTCGCCGCCTCGGCCGGCGCCGCCGCCGCGCTCGGCGCCGCCGGCCTGCCGGTCCTCGCCACCGGAACCCCCGCGCTCGCCCACCCGAAGGACAAGGGCAGGAGCAAGCTGCGGGTCGAACCGCTGATCCCGGCGAAGAACCGCGGCATCATCCTCTACAGCGTCCGGGACCGGATCACCGCCGCGCCCGACGACAGCGGCGTGCCGTACGGCTTCGAGCGCGTCCTCGCCCGTCTCGCCGAGATCGGTTACAAGGAGATCGAGTTCGCCGGCTACACCCAGAGCACGGAGATCCTCGGCCGGCAGATCACCCCCCGCGAGATCCGCAAGATTCTCGATGACAACGGCCTCGTCGCCAACGGCACGCACGCCTCGATCCAGGCGGCCACCTTCCAGCAGCAGCTGGACATCGCCGAGGAACTTGGCATGAAGAACATCGGCACCGGAAGCGACCCGACCAACAGCGCGTACCGGGCCGACTGGGACGCCGCCGCCGACACCTGGAACGAACTCGGCCGGCAGGCGCACGCCCGCGGCATGCGGCTCTACACGCACAACCATGACGTCGCGTACAGCTTCCTGCTCGACTCCGGGCCGCTGGACGCGCAGGGCCGGCCCACCCGCTCGTCGGGCATCCGGCGGCTGGAGTACTTCTTCGGCCGGACCGATCCCCGGTACGTCTTCTTCGAGTTCGACATCTACTGGGGTTACGTGGCCCGGTACAAGCACCAGAGGTACGTCGACCCGACCGGTCGGGAGCAGACCGACCTGTTCGACCCGATCCTCAACGTGGCGGACCGGACCAACCGGTTCCCGCTCTTCCACGCCAAGGACGGCGACCGGGACACCAGCGTGCCCAACGGCCACCAGATGGTCCCGCTCGGCGAGGGCGACATCAACTTCCAGCAGTTCTTCCAGACCATCGGCGAGCGGGACTTCCACCACGCCAACTGGGAGATGGACACCGCCCCCGGCGGCACCACGAACCGGGGCCAGTCACTGGACTTCGCGGCGCTCAGCTACCGCAACATGTCCGACCTGACCATCTACCTGAAGAAGTAGCGCGAAGGCCGGCCCGCGACGTCGCGGGCCGGCCTTTCTCGCGTACGGGATGAGCGTCAGCGGTCGAGGACCAGACCGACCTTCTGGAACTCCTTGAGGTCGCGGTAGCCGCACTTGGCCATCGCCCGGCGCAGCCCGCCGAACAGGTTGAGCTGGCCGTCCGCCTCGTCCGCCGGACCGAAGAGCAACTGCTCCATCGAGCCGAGCGGCTCACCGGACACCTCGAAGGCACCCCGGGGCAGCGACGGGTGGCTGGCCGCCGAGTGCCACCACGCGCCACCGGCCGGCGCCTCGTCGCAGAGCGACAGCGGCTCGCCGAGCATCACCGCGTCCGCGCCGCAGCCGAGGGCCTTCGCGATGTCACCGGAGGTCTGGATGTCGCCGTCGGCGATCAGGTGCACGTACCGGCCACCGGTCTCGTCGAGGTAGTCCCGGCGGGCCGCGGCAGCGTCCGCGATGGCGGTGGCCATCGGCACCCGGATGCCCAGCACCGACTCGGTCGTCGACCACTCGTCGCCGCCGATGCCCACGATGACGCCGGCCGCGCCGGTCCGCATCAGGTGCAGCGCCGTCTTGTAGTCGGTGCAGCCGCCCACGATCACCGGCAGGTCGAGGTCGGCGATGAACTCCTTGAGGTTCAGCGGCTCGTCGGTCGTCGACACGTGCTCGGCCGAGACGATGGTGCCCTGGATGACCAGGATGTCCACCCCGGCGTCCAGGATCACCGGCGCCAGCGCGAGCGTGTGCTGCGGGGAGACCCGCACCGCCACCGTGCCGCCGCCGGCACGCAGCTCGCGCACCCGCTCGGCGATCAGGTCGGGACGGATCGGCTCCGCGTACACCTCCTGGAGCCGCTTGGTGGCACGGGCGTCCTCGTCGAGGCCGGCCAGCTCGTCCAGCACCTTCGTCGGGTTCTCGTAGCGGGTCCACAGCCCTTCGACGTTGAGCACGCCGAGACCGCCGAGCTGGCCGAGCCGGACCGCCGACGACGGGCTCATCGTGGCGTCCGAGGGGTGCCCGACGCAGGGGATGCCGAACGGGTACGCGTCGAGCTGCCACGCGGTCGAGACGTCGTCGACGTCCCGGGTCCGGCGGCTCGGCACGATGGCGATGTCGTCCAGGTGGTAGCCGCGCTGCGCGGTCTTGCCCAGCCCGATCTCGACCACGTCACGCATGGGGGACTCCAGATTGTTGGGGGATGGTCAGCGGGAGTGGTAGTTCGGCGCCTCGACGGTCATCTGGATGTCGTGCGGGTGGCTCTCCTTGAGCCCGGCCGCGGTGATCCGGATCAGCTGGCCACGCCGGTGCAGCTCGGGGATGCTCTCCGCGCCGACGTACCCCATGGCGGCCCGCAGTCCGCCGATGAGCTGGTGGGCGACCGCGGACAGCGGGCCCCGGTAGGGCACCTGGCCCTCGACGCCCTCGGGGACCAACTTGTCCTCGGCGAGCACGTCCTGCTGGAAGTACCGGTCCTTGGAGTACGACTTGGCCTGCCCCCGGGACTGCATCGCGCCGAGCGAGCCCATCCCGCGGTACGCCTTGTACTGCTTGCCGTTGATGAAGATCAGCTCGCCGGGGCTCTCCTCGCAGCCGGCCAGCAGGCTGCCGAGCATCACGGTGTCGGCGCCGGCGACCAGGGCCTTGGCGATGTCGCCCGAGTACTGGATGCCACCGTCGCCGATCACCGGCACGCCGGCCGGGCGGGCGGCCCGGGCCGCTTCCATGATCGCGGTGATCTGCGGGACGCCGACACCGGCGACGATCCGGGTCGTGCAGATCGCGCCCGGGCCGACACCCACCTTGATGCCGTCGGCACCGGCGTCGACCAGCGCCTTCGCACCGGCGTACGTGGCCACGTTGCCGCCCACGATGTCGATCGTGACGTCCTTCTTGAGCCGGCGGACCATGTCCAGCACGGCCCGCTGGTGCCCGTGCGCCGTGTCCACGATCAGCACGTCGACGCCCGCGTCGACGAGCGTGCGGGCCCGCTTGTACGCGTCCTCGCCGACCCCGACGGCGGCGGCCACCCGCAGCCGGCCCGCGTCGTCCTTGGTGGCGTTCGGGTACTGCTCGCTCTTGGTGAAGTCCTTCACGGTGATCAGCCCGCGCAGCCGGCCGGAGTCGTCCACGATCGGCAGCTTCTCGACCTTGTGCCGGCGCAGCAGCGTGAGCGCCTCGTCCTTGCTCACCCCGACCTGGGCGGTGACCAGCGGGGTCCGGGTCATGATCTCGCGGACCGGGGTGTCCGGCTCGGAGACGAAGCGCATGTCGCGGTTGGTGACGATGCCGACCAGCTGGCCGTTGCCGTCCACCACCGGGACGCCCGAGATGCGGTACCGCCCGCACAGCTCGTCCACCTCGCGCAGCGTGTCGTCCGGGCTGGCGGTCACCGGGTTGGTGATCATGCCGGACTCGGAGCGCTTCACCAGGTCGACCTGGAGCGCCTGGTCCTCGAGGGAGAGGTTGCGGTGCAGCACGCCGATGCCACCCTGGCGGGCCATGGCGATCGCCATCCGCGCCTCGGTGACCGTGTCCATGGCGCTGGACAGCAGCGGAACGGTCAGTTCGACGTTGCGGGTGAGCTTCGTCCGGGTGTTGACCCGGCTGGGCACGACGTCCGACTCGCCCGGCTGGAGCAGCACGTCATCGAAGGTGAGGCCGAGCGGAACGACCCGGGCCGAGCCCGCGGGCAGCTCGGGCAGGTGGCCGCCCAGGTCGGCGTGCTCGCCGCCGGCCGGAAGATCAGTGCTGGGCGAATTTTCCACGATTGCTCCCCTGAGCTGCTCGAATGGGCTTCAGCGAGGTGGCGCGGGCGGGCACCGGAACACGCCACGGTGCCGGCACGTCGTCCCATCGTACCCAGTGACCTGCGCGAGCTGGATCGGCGGCGGCTGCCTCGGCGCGGTGCCCGGGGGCGGACGGCCGCGCCGCGTTGGGTCTACGGTGAGGGGGTGCACGACGAGCCCATCGACCCGTTCAACGGCGACCCGGCCGACCCGACCGCCGGGCTGGACGATCCGGGCGACGACGCGACGTCGGATCCGCTGACCGACGTCGAGCGGCAGGACGTGCTGGAGGACCTCGCCGACCTGGAGATCTACCAGGCCCTGCTGGCCCCCATCGGGGTGCGCGGGCTGGTCATCGAGTGCGAGGACTGCCGGGAACCGCACTACTTCGACTGGGACCTGCTACGGGGCAACCTGCGGCACCTGCTCAACTCGGGGCGGCCCCGGGTGCACGAGCCGGCGTACGACCCGGATCCGGACCACTATGTGACCTGGGACTACGCCCGTGGCTACGCCGACGGGGTGCACGACACCCTGACCGAGGGCACCGAGGACGAACCGGGCACCGCCACCGCCGACTGACGTCGCGCCGTCCGGGGCGCCTCCGGACCGCTCGCTCAAGATCGTGCAGGAACAGGGAAGTAGTGGCCTCGCCGCGCGGGGAGACCACTACTTCCGGGTTCGAGCACGATCAAGGGCGGGGTGCGGCTCGGGCGTTCAGGAGACCAGGCCGGCTCGGAAGCCGGCGGCGACCGCGTGGGCGCGGTCCCGGGCACCGAGCTTGCGGAACAGCCGGCGCGCGTGTGTCTTGACGGTGTCCTCCGAGACGAACAGTTCCCGGCCGATCTCCGCGTTGCTCTTGCCCTCGGCCATGCCCAGCAGCACCTGGAGTTCCCGTTCGGTGAGCCCGATCGAGGACCGGCCGGCACGGGTACCCGAACCGGGCCGGACGGTGTCGGACTGCCCGGTGGCGGTCCCGTCGGTCGCCGACTCGACCTCGTCGTCGCCCCGCTGCACCGGTACCGATGCCACGCCCGCCGGGCCGTCGCCGGTCGCGGCGGTCCAGCCGGGCTCGGTGGCGCCGCGTACCGACGGCGCGGAGCGGCCCGAGCCGCCGACCGCCGCCGCGTCCCGCGCCGGGTCGGTGACCCGCTGCCGGGAGGCCCGGCCGGGCGCGGTCAGCAGGAGCAGCGCCTTGGCGACCGCGCTGGTGAGGTCGTGGTCGGCGTTCTGGATCAACCCACGCGCGCCGGCGCTGATGGTGGCGGCCGCCGCCTCGGACTCCTCGGCGCCGAGCAGCACGACCGCGGCCTGCGGCGCGCGGGCCAGCACCCGGCGGACGAAGCCCGCGCTGTCCGGCCGTGTCAGGGCCGTGTCGGCCAGAACCACGTCGGCCGGTCGTTCGGCGAGTCGCAGCATCACCTCGGGGTCGGAGACGGCGGTACGAACGATCGCGGACAAACCCAGCCGTGCGGCAGCAGAAGTGAGGTGCTGAGCCGCGAGCGGTGTCCGAACGCACACAAGAACGGTACGCACTGTGATGGTCTCCTCTCCGCACACGAGCAGACCATGACGGCGTCGGCTGGGGAGGAGGTTCCCGGCAATCATCTGAACTTTTCCGACAGATGGGGCAAAAGCCGCAAGTTGCCAGGCGTTTTGGATCACAGACGTGTGAGCCGGCAACGACCCGGGTACCGGGGGGTCCAGGCCGGGAACGGTGCGCCTGCGCGGCCCGCCGCCCGGAAGCCGGCCACAAGCATTCTCGCGGTGCCGCGCGGGAGGAGGGGTGCTGATGTCGAACGTACGTAGACTGCCCGGACCCATCGTCGACCTCTGGGACTGGCAGCGGCTCGGTGCCTGCCGAGGCCGGGACAGCGCGCAGTTCTTCCACCCGGACGGAGAGCGCGGGTCGTCGCGGCTGCGGCGGGAGTCCCAGGCCAAGTCGGTCTGCCGCGCCTGCCCGGTCCGCGCCGAGTGCGCCGCGCACGCGCTGTCGGTCCGCGAGCCGTACGGCGTGTGGGGCGGCTTCAGCGAGTCGGAGCGGCTGCGCCTGCTCGCCGTCGGCTGGGAGGACCTGGCGGACCGCCGGCAGATCCGGGTCGACGTGGCCCGTCTGGAGGCCCGCCTGGGCCGCCCGCACAAGTCGACGGTCCCGGCCCAGCGCAACGTGGCCTGACCCGACACACCACCCCGACATCACGAACCGCGCTCCCGCCCAGCGGGAGCGCGGTTCAGCCGTACCCACCCACCCCCGGTCCGACCCCACCCCACCTCGGTGATCATGAAGTTATTGCCACGCGCACGGCGTGTCGCGGGCAATAACTTCATGATCACCGGGGCTGAGCCGGGGGGTGGGCGGGGTGGGTGGGGTGGTTAGCGGACGTTCACCGGGACCGTGTGGTAGCCGGTGGCGCCGTCCGGGGCGACGCTCTGGGTGCGCTCGGTCTGGGTCTCGCCGGTCGCGTCCGTCGCCCGGACCTGGAGCCGGTGCTCGCCCGGCGTGGCGTCCCAGCGCCAGGACCACTGGACCCAGGTGTCCACCGACACCGTCGGGGCCACCTCCGCCTCCTGCCAGGGGCCGTCGTCGACGCGTACCTCGACCCGGCTGATCCCCCGGTGCTGCGCCCAGGCCACGCCGGCCACCGTCACCGGACCCACGGTCAGCCGGTTGCGCCGCCGTGGCGCGTCGATCCGCGACTGGGTCTTGATCGGCCCCTGGGCGGACCACCCGCGCGGCACCCAGTACGCGTCGAAGTCGGCGAAGCGGGTCAGTTCCAGCTCGGTCAGCCACTTGCAGGCCGACACGTAGCCGTAGAGACCGGGCACCACCATCCGGACCGGGAAGCCGTGCTGGACCGGCAGCGGCTCACCGTTCATGCCGATCGCCAGCAGCGCGTCCCGCCCGTCGCGTAGCGCGGCGGTGGGGGTGCCACAGGTCCAGCCGTCGACCGACCGGCCGACGACCTGGTCGGCGTCCTCGTCCGGCTGGACCTCGTCCAGCAGTTCCCGCAGCGGTACGCCGAGCCAGCGCGCGTTGCCGATCAGGTCCCCGCCGACCTCGTTGGAGACACAGGCCAGCGTGACGTACCGCTCGACCAACGGTCGGGCCAGGAGATCCGCGTAGCTGTAGGTGCGCTCGGTGCCCACCCGGCCGTGGATGCGCAGCCGCCAGGTGTCCGGGTTCACCTGCGGCACCACCAGGGCGGTGTCGATCCGGTAGAACCCGGAGTTCGGGGTGACGTACGGCGCGAGCTGGGCCAGGGACAGGTCCGCGCCCGCCGGCACGGCCGGTGCGGGTACGGCCGGCGCGGGCAGCCGGATCGCGTCCCGGGCGGCCGAGACGCCCCGCCGGCCGGCCAGCCAACGCCCGCCGAGACCGGCCACGGCCGCCGTACCGAGCAGCACTCCGGTGCCGGTGAGGAACCGCCGGCGCGACTCCGGGTCGACCCCCTCGACCGGCGCGGCCGGTGTCACCGGGACCGGCGGCCCGGCCGGCGACACCGGCGACCCGACCGGTCCGGCCGAGGAGCGATCAGCACCGGCCGGCGAGCCACCAGGCCCGGCCGGCGAGCCAGGAGCGGCCGGCGACAGCGGCGCGGGTGAGTCCCAGGGCCAGGGGTCCAGCTCGAACGGGCCGGCGATGAACAGCCAGAGCACCAGGGCGCCGAGCGCGCCGCCGACCAGCGACGGCAGCGCGTCGAAGACGTCCGCGCCAGGGCGGGTCAGAGCGGCGGCCACACCGACCACGCCGAACGCCGCGATACCGGCCTGGCCCACGGCCAGCCAGCGGACCGCCAGCATGCCGAGCAGGGCGGCGAACCCGGCCAGCAGCAGGGCCGTTCCGGTCAACAGGGCAATCTTGTCGGCGGTCCCGAAAACGTCGATGGCGAACTGCTTGAGCGGCTCGGGAACGGCGTCCACGACCACCCCACCGACCGCGACCAACGGTGCCGACCGGGGTCCGGTCAGCACCGCCACCGGCTCCGCGCTGCCGATCGCGACGGCGGCGGCGGTGACTCCGGCCAACGCGGCGTACCGCCGTGACGTGGTGCTCATCGGCCCAGTGTGCGCGATCATCTCGGCCGGTCGCCAACGACGTCAGCGGTTGGTAATGATCGCCCAGACGAAACCGGGGCACACCGCCGTACGGCGGTGTGCCCCTTGAACGGTGTCGCTACCGGGTCAGAAACCCGGGCCGTGCTGGTGGCCGTGGCCGTGGCCGTGCCCACCACCGGCGGCGGCCGGCTCGGGCTGCTCCGGCTTGTCCACCACGAGGCTCTCCGTGGTGAGCAGCAGGCCGGCGATCGACGCGGCGTTGGTGACGGCGTTGCGGGTCACCTTCACCGGGTCGATGATGCCGGACTTGACCAGGTCGCCGTACTCGCCGGTGGCCGCGTCGAGACCGCTGCCCCACGACATGCCGGCGACCTTCTGGGTCACCACGTAGCCGTCGTGGCCGGCGTTCTGCGCGATCCAGCGCAGCGGCTCGACCAGCGCCTTGCGCACGATCGAGACGCCGACCTTCTCGTCGCCGGTGAAGCCCAGGTCGTCGTCGAGCACCGGGAGGATCTGCACCAGGGCGGCGCCGCCGCCGGGCACGGTGCCCTCCTCGACCGCGGCCTTGGTCGCCGCGATGGCGTCCTCGATGCGGTGCTTGCGCTCCTTCATCTCGACCTCGGTCGCCGCACCCGCCTTGATCACGGCGATGCCGCCGGAGAGCTTCGCCAGCCGCTCGGCCAGCTTCTCCCGGTCCCAGTCGGAGTCGGAGGCCTCGATCTCCTTGCGGATCTGGGCAACCCGGTCGTCGACCTCGGCCTTCTGGCCGCCGCCGTCGACGATCGTGGTGTTCTCCTTGTCGACCACGACGCGCCGGGCGGTGCCGAGCACCTCCAGGCCGACCTGGTCGAGCTTGTAGCCCAGCTCCGGCGCGACCAGCTCGGCGCCGGTGGAGATCGCGATGTCCTGGAGCATGGCCTTGCGCCGGTCACCGAAGCCCGGGGCCTTGACCGCGCAGACCTTGAGGGTCTTGCGCAGCGAGTTGACCACCAGGGTGGAGAGCGCCTGACCGTCCACGTCCTCGGCGATGATCAGCAGGGGCTTGCTGTTCTGCAGGACCTTCTCCAGCAGCGGCAGCAGCTCCTCGATCGCCGAGATCTTCTGGGTGGTGACCAGGATGTACGCGTCCTCCAGGACGGACTCCTGGCTCTCCAGGTCGGTGACGAAGTTCGGCGAGATGAAGCCCTTGTCGAACTGGAGACCCTCGGTCACCTCCAGCTCGGTGGTGAGCATCGAGCCCTCCTCGACGGTGATGACACCGTCGCGGCCGACCCGCTCCATCGCCTCGGCGATCAGCTCGCCGATGGTGGCGTCCTGCGCGGAGATCGTCGCCACGTTCGCGATCGACTCCTTGCCGGCGACCTCGACGGCCCGGCCGAGCAGCGCCTCGGAGACCTTGGCGGCCGCCGCGTCGATGCCCCGCTTGAGGCCGGCCGGGTTGGTTCCGGCGGTCACGTTGCGCAGGCCCTCGCGGACCATCGCCTGCGCCAGCACGGTCGCGGTGGTGGTCCCGTCGCCGGCGACGTCGTTGGTCTTGGTCGCCACCTCCTTGACCAGCTGCGCGCCGAGGTTCTCGTAGGGGTTGGTGAGCTCGATCTCCTTCGCGATGGTCACGCCATCGTTGGTGATCGTCGGCGCACCGAACTTCTTGTCCAGGACGACGTTGCGCCCGCGCGGCCCGAGGGTGACCTTGACCGCGTCAGCGAGGGCGTTGACACCGTGCTCCAGCAGGTGTCGGGCGTCGTCCGAGAAGCTGAGGATCTTCGCCATGAATGTCCCTTCGAAGCGCCGCTGCCCCGGCCCGGCGAGCCGGACCGGGGCAGCGACACTGATCGGTTGCTTACTTCTCGATGACCGCGAGGACGTCGCGGGCGGAGAGCACCAGGTACTCCTCGCCGGCGTACTTGACCTCGGTGCCGCCGTACTTCGAGTAGAGGACGGTGTCGCCGACCTGCACGTCAACCGGGACCCGGTTGCCGTTGTCGTCGACGCGCCCCGGACCGACAGCGAGGACGGTGCCCTCCTGCGGCTTCTCCTTGGCGGTGTCGGGGATCACGATGCCCGACGCCGTGGTGGTCTCAGCCTCGTTCGCCTGGACCACGATGCGGTCCTCGAGCGGCTTGATCGCAACCTTGGTCGCGGTAGTCACGGGCATACCCTCCTGGGGTACTGGTTTCGTTGCCGGCCAGCGGGGCTGACCAGCGTCAATCTGCCTCATGCCACCGGGCGGGGCCGTCGTCGCGGGTGCCGGTCCGCCTGGCGTGCGCACCCGGGTCGCGAGACCCGGAAGCTGGCACCCTCAGGGTGAGAGTGCTAATCGCAGGTTATTCCGTGGCTAGCACTCCGTCAAGGAGAGTGCCAGCGCGTCGCGCCCCGCCAGCGGGATTTTCCCCTCGGCCGGGAGAATGGGCCGGTGGATCTCGATCAGTTGGCGGCACTGCGTACCCCCGAGGGGTCGGCCGCCCTCACCGCGGCCGCCGAGCTGGCCGGCGGCGATCCACTGGCCGCGGCGTCGGCGCTACGCGCGGCCGGGGTGCCCCCGACGCTGGCGGCGGCGGCCCTCACCCAGGCCGAGCTGCGGCACCGGGCGGTGGGCAAGTTCGGCCCGGCCGCCGCCGGGATGTTCCTCACCCGACCCGGCCTGGAACAGGCGACCCGCCGGGTGGTCGCCGACCGGCGGGCCGCCCGGCTGCGCGCGGCCGGCGTGCGCACCCTGGCCGATCTCGGGTGCGGCCTCGGCGCGGACGCGCTGGCCGCCGCCCGTGCCGGCATCCGGGTGTACGGGGTGGAGGCCGACCCGGTGACCGCGGCGATGGCCGCCGCCAACGCGGCCGCCGCCGGGCTGGCCGACCTGTTCACGGTCGAGTGCGGCGACGCGACCGCGTTCGACGTCTCCCGGGTGGACGCCGTCTTCTGCGACCCGGCCCGGCGGGCCACCGGCACCGGCCGACGGATCTTCGACCCGCGTGCCTACTCGCCGCCCTGGGACTTCGTGACCGGCCTGGCCGAGCGGGTGCCGCGCACGGTGGTGAAGGTGGCCCCGGGCCTGGACCACGCGCTCATCCCGGCCGGCGCGGAGGCGGAGTGGGTCTCCGTGGACGGCGACCTGGTCGAGGCCGCGCTCTGGTGCGGCGAGCTGGCCGAGGTGCCCCGCCGCGCCAGCGTGTACCGGCCGGAGATCCACCAGCTCACCGGCTCGGGGGACACCGAGGCGCCGGTCGGGCCCCCGCGCCGCTACCTGTACGACCCGGACCCGGCGGTGGTCCGCGCGCACCTCGTCGCCGAGCTGGCCACGGAGCTGGATGCCACCCTGGCCGACCCGAGCATCGCGTACCTCTACGCCGACCACCCGACCCGCACCCCGTACGCGCGCTGCCTGGAGATCACCGACGTGCTGCCGTTCTCGCTCAAGCGCCTGCGGGCGTTGCTGCGCGAGCGTCGGGTGGGCCGGGTGGAGATCCTCAAGCGGGGTTCGGCGTTGACGCCGGAGCAGTTGCGGCGGGACCTACGCCTGGCCGGGGACCAGGCGGCGAGCCTGGTGCTGACCCGGGTGGCCGGAGCGCCGACCGTGCTGATCGGCCGGCCCGTGGTCTAGGTTCGGGGGCGTGGCGGGACAGGGCACTCCGGCAACGGCACTACTGGTCAAGCGCGGGATCGCGCACCGTACCCACCCGTACCGGGTCGCACCGGACGCGCCGAACTACGGCGCCCTGGTGGCGGCGGCGCTCGGCGTGGCGCCGGAGCGGGTCTTCAAATCGCTGGTGACCGAGGTGGATGGCGTCCTCACCGTGGCGGTCGTACCGGTGACCGGCGAGCTGGACCTGAAGGCGCTCGCGGCGGCGGTCGGCGGCAAGCGGGCGGCGCTCGCCGAGCGGACGGTCGCCGAGCGGGCCACCGGCTACGTGCGGGGTGGGATCAGCCCGCTCGGGCAGCGTCGACGGCTGCCCACCGTGCTCGACGACTCCGCGCTGGACCTGCCCACGATCTACGTCTCCGCCGGTCGGCGCGGGCTGCAACTCGAACTGACGGCAGCGGACCTGGTGGCGCTCACCGAGGCCCGTACCGCGCCGTTGCAGGCCCGCTGACCTGTCGTTACATCGCCCTTTTCGTGGGATGTTCGGCTAGTAACAGTTGCGTTGCTGAATTGTTATCGCTTCCAACAAACTTGGGACCTGCGCGGTCTTGTGGTGCTGGTGTGACGCGGAATACGTTGCCGGACACAACAAAACAACACCTCCCCCACCTCCGAAAGGACCCTGCACATGCGTAAGGGGATCCTCACCATCGCCGCCGTGGGCCTGCTCGCGACCGGCGGTTTGACCGCGTGCGGCGACGACGACTCCGGCTCCGGCAGCTCCGCCAAGACCCCGAAGATCGGCGTGATCCTCCCGGACAGCAAGTCGTCCGTCCGCTGGGAGACCGCGGACCGTCGCTTCCTGGATGAGGCGTTCAAGGCCGCCGGCGTCCAGTCCGTCATCCAGAACGCCCAGAACGACAAGACCGCCTTCCAGACCATCGCGGACCAGATGATCACCAGCGGCGTCACCGTTCTGATGATCGTCAACCTGGACTCCGGCACTGGCAAGGCCGTGCTCGACAAGGCCAAGTCGCAGGGCGTCGCGACCATCGACTACGACCGGCTCACCCTGGGCGGCTCCGCCCAGTACTACGTCAGCTTCGACAACGAGGTCGTCGGCAAGCTCCAGGGTGAGGGCCTGTCGAAGTGCCTGACCGAGAAGGGCGCCAAGAACCCGGTCGTGTCGTACCTGAACGGCTCCCCCACCGACAACAACGCCACCTTGTTCAAGGCCGGCTACGACTCGGTGCTCAAGCCGAAGTTCGACTCCAAGGAGTACGTCAAGGGCCCCGAGGACGCCGTACCGGCGTGGGACAACGCCCAGGCCGCGACGATCTTCGAGCAGCAGCTCACCAAGGCCAACGGCAAGATCGACGGTGTGCTCGCCGCGAACGACGGCCTCGGCAACGCCGCCATCTCGATCCTCAAGAAGAACAAGCTCAACGGCAAGGTGCCGGTGACCGGCCAGGACGCCAGCACCGAGGGCCTGCAGAACATCCTCGCCGGTGACCAGTGCATGACCGTCTACAAGGCCGTCCGCGAAGAGGCGAAGGCCGCGTCCGACCTGGCCATCGCGCTCGCCAAGGGCGAGCGGAAGGACACCGGCCAGACGGTCAAGGACCCGGAGGGCAACCGCGACGTCCCGTCGGTGCTGCTCACCCCGAAGGCCATCTACAAGGACAACGTCAAGGACGTCATCGCCGACGGCTACGTGACCAAGGAAGAGGTCTGCACCGCGGCGTACGCGAAGGCCTGCGCCGACGCCGGCATCAGCTGACCGACGCCGCAGTACCCGCCGGGACGACCACCGCCGCCCGGCACGGGAGCACCCCTCCCGTGCCGGGCGGCGCCCGCCGGACGGGCCCCGACCCTCCCTTAAGAAGGAGACCCCCGTGTCCGCGACCCCCCTGCTGGAGCTCCGCGGGATCGACAAGAGCTTCGGTCCCGTCCAGGTGCTCCGCGACGTCGCCCTGACCGTCCACCCGGGTGAAGTGACCGCGCTGGTCGGCGACAACGGCGCCGGCAAGTCGACCCTGGTGAAGTGCATCAGCGGCATCCACCCCACCGACGCCGGCGAATTCCTGTTCAACGGCGAGCCGGTGCACATCGGCAGCCCCCGCGACGCCGCCGCCCTCGGCATCGAGGTCGTCTACCAGGACCTGGCGCTCTGCGACAACCTGGACATCGTGCAGAACATGTTCCTCGGCCGGGAGAAGCGCAGCGGGATCGTGCTGGACGAGCCGACCATGGAACAGCTCGCCGCCGAGACGCTGGCCGGGCTCTCCGTCCGTACCGTCACCTCGCTGCGCCAACACGTGTCCAGCCTCTCCGGTGGTCAACGCCAGACGGTGGCCATCGCCAAGGCCGTGCTGTGGAACAGCAAGCTGGTCATCCTGGACGAGCCGACCGCCGCGCTCGGTGTGGCGCAGACCGCCCAGGTGCTCGAACTCGTCCGCCGCCTCGCCGACAACGGCCTGGCCGTGGTGCTCATCTCGCACAACATGAACGACGTCTTCGCCGTCGCCGACCGGATCGCCGCGCTGTACCTCGGCCAGATGGTCGCCCAGGTGAAGACCACCGACATCACCCACGCCCAGATCGTCGAGCTGATCACCGCCGGGCGTTCGGGTGCACTCGGTCTCGCCACCGAGCCGGGCAGCAACGGCGACGGCCCGCAGCCGGCCGAATCGATTCCAGGAGGCGACCGATGACCACCACCGCCGTGCGCAAGGACGGCCCGGCGGCCGTCACACCGCCGCCGACCGTCGGCGGGCACGCCCGCAACTACCTGAGTCGGGTACGCGGTGGCGACGTCGGCGCGTTGCCGGCCGTACTCGGCCTCATCGTGCTCTGCACCGTATTCGCGGTCATGCGGCCCTCGTCGTTCCTGTCGGCGGGCAACTTCGCCAACCTCTTCACCCAGGGCGCGGCGGTCACGTTGATCGCCATGGGCCTGGTCTTCGTGCTGCTGCTCGGCGAGATCGACCTCTCCGCCGGCTTCGCAAGCGGCGTCTGCGCGGCGGTGCTGGCCAACGTGGTCACCGTGCTCGGCTACCCCTGGTGGGTCGCCGTGCTCGCCGCGATCGCCACCGGCCTGGTCATCGGCACCAGCCTCGGCATGCTCGTCGCGAAGGTCGGCATTCCGTCCTTCGTGGTCACCCTCGCCGGCTTCCTCGCCTTCCAGGGCATCGTGCTGCTGCTGGTGAAGGAGGGCACCAACATCTCCGTCCGCGACAACACACTTGTCGCCATCGCCAACCGCAACCTCAGCCCGGCCCTGGGCTGGGCGCTGACCATCCTCGCGGTCGTCGGCTACGCGGCGGTGCAACTACTGCGGCACCGCAACCGGGTGGCCCGCGGCCTGATCAGCGACCCGATCGCCGTGGTGGCGCTGCGGATCGCCGGGCTCGCCGTCATCCTCGGCACGGCGGTGTACGTGCTCAACCTGGAGCGCAGCCGCAACGTCCTGATCAGCTCGCTCAAGGGCGTGCCGATCGTGGTGCCGATCATCGCGGTGCTGCTGGTCATCTGGACGTTCGTCCTGCAACGCACCAGCTACGGCCGGCACATCTACGCCGTGGGCGGCAACCGGGAAGCGGCCCGCCGGGCCGGCATCGGCGTAGACCGGATCCGGATCTCGGTGTTCATGATCTGCTCGTCGATGGCCGCCGTCGGGGGCATCGTGGCCGCCAGCCGGGCCAACTCGGTCGACCCGAACACGGGGGGCAGTAACGTACTGCTCTACGCCGTGGGCGCGGCCGTCATCGGTGGCACCAGCCTCTTCGGCGGCAAGGGCCGAGTCCTGGACGCCGTACTCGGCGGCGCGGTGGTCGCGGTCATCGAGAACGGAATGGGCCTGATGGGGTACAGCGCGGGAGTCAAGTACGTGGTCACCGGCGTCGTGCTCCTGCTCGCCGCGAGCGTCGACGCGCTCTCCCGCCGTCGCGCGGCAGCCACCGGCACCCGCTGACCGCGCGGGAGGTAGCACCAGCATGCGCCCGGCACCCAGCCAGGAGGAGGTCCGCCGGCAGAACCTCGGGGCCCTGCTGCGGTACGTGCACGTCCACGGGGCGACCACCCGCGCCGAACTCACCACGGCCCTGGGGTTGAACCGGAGCACGATCGGCGCGCTCACCGCCGACCTGGCCGGCGTCGGGCTGGTCAGCGAGGGAACGCCGAAGGAGACCGGCCGGGCCGGACGACCGTCAATCGTCGTCCGGCCCGAGTCGGCCCGGGTGTACGCGTACGCGTACTCCGTCGAGGTGGACCGGCTGCGGGCCGCGCGGGTCGGTCTGGGCGGCGCGGTGCTGGACCGCCGGGAGCTGGACCGCCCACGCGGCCTGCTCGCCGCGGAGGCCGCGCCGTTGCTGGCCGGTGCGGTCAAGGAGATGCAGCAGGCGGTCCCGGGCGGCGCGATCTGCGTCGGCACCGGCGTCGCGGTCTGCGGCATGGTCCGCCGGGAGGACGGCCTGGTGCGGCTCGGCCCCACCACCGGCTGGGTGGACGAGCCGATCGGCGCGGCGCTCGGAGCCGAGCTGGGCCTGGACGTGCCGGTCACGGTCGGCAACGTGGCCGACGTGGCGGCCTTCGCCGAACACACCAGGGGCGTCGCGGCCGGCTGCGACAACGTCATCTACCTGTACGGCGACGTCGGCGTCGGCGCGGGCATCATCGCGGGCGGGCGTCGACTCACCGGACACGGCGGGTACAGCGGCGAGGTCGGACACATGAAGGTGGTCCGCGACGGCATGCCCTGCGAGTGCGGCGCCCGGGGCTGCTGGGAGACCGAGATCGGCGAACACGGCCTGCTGCGCGCGGCCGGACGCTCCGACGCACGGGGACGCGACGCCCTGCTGGCCGTCTTCGACGCCGCCGACCGAGGGGACGCCCGCGCCCAGACGGCGGTACGGCAGGCGGGTGACTGGCTCGGCTTCGGGGTCGCCAACCTGGTGAACGTCTTCAACCCCGAGATGGTCATCTTCGGCGGCACCATGCGCGACCTCTACCTCGCGGCGGCGGCCCAGATCCGCAGCCGGCTCAACTCCAACGCCCTCGGCGCGTGTCTGGAGCACGTCCGGCTGCGCACCCCGCAACTCGGTGCGGACGCGCCCCTGATCGGGGCCGCCGAGCTGGCCTTCGAACGACTGCTCGCCGACCCCCTCGACGTGGGCTGATCCGCGTACGCTGTCCGGCGTGGACGTCGAGCTGCGCGCCTCCGACGACGACCGTCACCGGGTGGTCGCCGAGCTGCACCGGCACACCACCGCGGGCCGCCTCACCCTGGACGAGTTCTCCGAGCGGGTCGGCGCGGTGTGGACCTCCCGCACCCTCGGCGATCTCGCCGCACTGACCCGGGACCTGCCGGCCCTGCCCGATCCCACGGCCGCGGCCAGGGCTGACGACGGGATCGGGCACGGTCGCCGGGAGTTGCTGGTCCTCTTCGCCGTCGCCGCGCTCACCCTGCTGCTGCTCGGCGGCTTTCTCGCCGTCACGCGCTGACCCGCGTCCGCTATTGGGCGCGGCGCCGGTGAACTGATCGGACGATCAGTCCGTACCAGTGGGCGGACGGGCGGCCGGCAGAAGTGCGGCTGCCCGGTCCAGACGCGTTTCGGTCCGGACCGAGGAGGCACCGCAGACATGGCACCGCTCAGAACCGTCCGTCGCCGGCCGGGACGCCGGATGCACCGCGCGGCGATGTTGCTCATCGCGATCATCGCGGGGGTCGGTGTCCTGCCGGGCGTGGCCATCGCCGCCCCCGCCGGCGGGCGACAGCTCAACGCCGCCGACATGACACTGCTCAACGGCGTGCGGTTGGCCGGGCTGTGGGAGATGCCGGCCGGCCAGATGGCCGCCGAGAAGGGACAGTCGGCAAAGGTACGGGAGATCGGCGCCGGCATCGCCGGCGAGCACCAGCGGCTCGACGAACTCGTCGTGGAAGCGGCCAACAAGCTGGGCGCGACCATTCCTTCCGAGCCGACGGCCCAACAGAAGGGCTGGCTGCAGGAGATGAAGGACGCCTCCGGCGCCCGGTTCGACCAGATTTTCGTAACCCGTCTCCGGGTCGCCCACGGCAGCATTCTCCCGGTGATCAGCGCGGTACGGGCCAGCACCCGGGACGCCACCGTCCGCAAGCTCTGCGAGGACGCCACCGACTTCGTGACGCATCACATGCAGATGCTGGAGTCCACCGGACTGGTCCGGTGGCCCGAGCTGCCGCCGGCCGCGCTGCCCGCCCCCGGCAAGGACGGCCTGCTCGCCGCCGCCGGGGCGAACGCGGGACCGCAGGTCGGGGTGAGCAGCACCGTCGTCTGGTTGGTCTTCCTCGCCGCCCTCGGTACCGGCGGGATCGCCACCTACCGGATGCTGCGCCGTAGCTGACCGACCGGCGAGGTGGCCCGGAGTCAGCGGTCGACCTGGGTGAAGTCCCAGGAGTGCGGGGCGCGGGCCACCAGCAGGGCGGGCGGGTCGGGCAGCGGTCGGGGGTTGCTGCGCCACTTGGAGATGACCACGACCCGATGGTCGGTGGACGAGAAGACCTCGCTGGACACGTGCAGCGGGTCGTGCTCCAACTCGGGCAGGGCGGTGTCGCACACCCAGGTGATCAGGTCGGCGACACCGTACGCCTCCGCACGCGCCTCCCACATCCGCACGATCATCTCCGGCGTCCCCGTCACACGCTGACCGTGGTCAGCGGCAGCGCCGAGTCGGCCGGCAGGTCCAGCCGGCTCGGCGCGACCCCGGCGGCGACCAGGTGCGATCCGAGCGCGGCCACCATCGCCCCGTTGTCGGTGCAGAGCTTCGGCCTCGGCACCCGGACCCGGATGCCGTACTTCTCGGCCCGCTCCTCGGCCAACGCCCGCAGCCGGGAGTTGGCTGCCACTCCCCCACCGATCACCAGCGTCTCGATCCCCTGCGCCCGGCAGGCGGCGATCGCCTTGTTGGTCAGCACGTCACAGACCGCCTCCTGGAAGGACGCGGCCACGTCGGCGACCGGCACCGCCTCGCCGGCGCGCTGCCGTGCCTCCACCCAACGGGCCACCGCCGTCTTCAGCCCGGAGAACGAGAAGTCGTACCGGTGGGCGGCCAGGTCCTTCGCGGCGGTGAGGCCGCGCGGGAAGGCGATCGAGGCCGCGTCACCCGAGCGGGCCTCCCGGTCGATCGGCGGACCGCCCGGGAACGGCAACCCGAGCAGCCGGGCGACCTTGTCGAACGCCTCACCGGCCGCGTCGTCGATGGTGGCGCCGAGCGGGGTGACGCCCCGGGCCAGGTCGTCGACCAGCAGCAGGGACGAGTGCCCGCCGGAGACCAGCAAGGCGATGGCCGGCTCGGGGAGCGGACCGTGTTCCAGGGTGTCCACCGCCACGTGCGCGGCGAGGTGGTTGACGCCGTACACCGGCTTCTCCGCGGCGAGGGCGTACCCCTTGGCGGCGGCGACGCCGACGAGCAGCGCGCCGGCCAGACCGGGCCCGGAGGTGACCGCGATGGCGTCGATGTCGGCGAGGGTGACGCCGGCGTCGGTCAGCGCTCGCTGCATGGTCGGCACGATGGCCTCCAGGTGGGCCCGGCTGGCCACCTCCGGCACCACGCCCCCGAAACGGGCGTGCTCCTCGACGCTGGACGCGAGCGCGTCGGCCAGCAGGGTGTGCCCGCGTACGATGCCGACGCCGGTCTCGTCGCACGAGGTCTCGATGCCCAGGATCAGCGGTTCATCAGCCATGGTCGTGTGGTCCGTCCCCGGTCGGCTCGGCGTCGCGCCGCATGACCAGCGCGTCGGTGTTGCTCGGTTGGTAGTAGCCGCGACGCACCCCGATCGGCTCGAACCCGTACGTCGCGTAGAGACGCTGGGCGGCAGCGTTGTCCACGGCCACCTCCAGCAGGGTGCTGCGGGCGCCCCGACGGTTCGCCTCGGCGAGCAGTTCCTCCAGCAGGACGCGGCCGATGCCACGCCGCTGGACGTCCCGCCGGACGGCGATGACCTGCACCCACACCTCGTCGGGTGGGGCGCCGGCGAGCCCGGCGTAGCCCAGCACCGCCCCGTCGGTGTCGACGGCGACCCGGTAGTGGTGCCCGTTGGCCAACTCGTTCCAGAACATGGCCGGCGACCACTGCCCGGCGCCGAACAGGTCCGCCTCGAGCGGCATCGCCTCTTCGACGTGCCACCAGCGGAACCGTTCCAGCCGGACCGATGTCACGGGAGGACCGGTTTGCGACCGGTGGCCGCCACGGCGTCGGGACGGCGCAAATAGAGTGGAGTGAGTCGCTCGCCGGGCGCGCCGGCCCGGATCCGCTCGGCGGCCAGCAGCGCCAGCACGCTCGCCTCCGGGTAGCGCGGCTCGACCCGCACCGGCAGGTCCAGAGCTTCGGCGTACCGGTGCGCGCCGTCGCCGACCGCGACCATCGCACCCAGCTCCCGGGCGCGGGCGGCGGCCACCGCCGGCGCGGACACCTCGGGGCCGACGATCCGCTGGCCGGCGCCGTCGTAGACGGCCCAGTACAGCTCCTTGCGGCGGGCGTCGCTGGCCGCCAGCACCGGCTCGCCGGCGGCCGCCGGGTAGCCGATGGCGTCCAGGGAACAGACACCGTACGTGGGTACGCCGAGCACCTGCCCCATGGTGGCGGCGGTGACCAGGCCGACCCGCAGGCCGGTGAACGGCCCTGGGCCGAGCCCGGCGACGATCGCGCCCAGGTCACGCGGGCGCGCGTCGGCGTCGGCGAGGACCGCGTCGACCTGCGGCGCGAGCAGTTCACCGTGCGCGCGGGCATCGACGGTGCACCGGTGCGCCCGGGACGTCACGCCGTCCGCCGAGATCTCCACCAACGCCGCGGTCACCGCGGGGGTCGAGCTGTCCACCACGAGTACGAGCACGGTTAGCCAGCCTAGCGGCCCCGCCGCCGCCCCCGGTCACGCCCCGCCCCGTGACGGCATGCTGTGCCGGCGGACCGCCGCTGAGCACACCCTCGACCGGCACCGCACGCCGCCCGACGGCACCGCACGCCGCCCGACGGCGGCGGGCGACGGGCCACGGGCCACGGGCCACGGGCCACGGGCGGGACCCTTCGTGCCACCCGGCCCGGCACGCTGGCGACCAGCGGCGAGGCGACCAGCGGCGAGGCGACGGGGTGACGAGGCGACGGCGACAACTCCGGTGAGCGTGATGCCGGTGAGTCATCTAGATGACGGAGAGGCATCACGCTCACCGGGGTGACCGCCGCCATTTTCAGCCAGCGGCCTGAACCCACGCCGATCCCGGTGGGCAACCGCGCTGAGTCGTCAATCCGCCGCAGGGCTGTCGGGAACGCCTCGATCCGGGCCAGCATGCCGGGATGTCATCGACTCGCCTCGGCAACCTCCTCGGCGCCGCGCTACGGCAACAACGTCAACGACGCGAGCTGAGCCAGCGTCAGCTCGCCGGGCTCGCCGAGGTCAGCCAGGCGGCGGTGGCCCGGATCGAACGCGGCGAGCGCTCGCCGAGCATCCCGGCGCTGGAGCGGCTGTTCGCCGCGATGGACGTGCAGTTGGCGGTCGCGGTCGAGCCGCTGGACGCGCACCTCGACGCCCGCATCGACGAACTGGCAGCCAAGCCGATCGCCGAACGCATCGACGAGCTGGGCCTGGACGAGATGCTCGACCGGCTCCCCGACCTTCCGCAGGTGCTCACCGGCGGCACGGCGGCGCTGTTGCAGGGCGCGCCGGTGCCGGTCGACGCCGTGGAGATCGCCCTGCGATGGGAGGACTCGAAGCGGTTCACCGCCTGGCTGGAGGCGAACTACGGGCAGCGCTGGAACGCCCGCTGGGAGGAGTTCGGCGGGGTGTGGCTGGAGCCGGAGGAGCCGGGCGAGCACCGCTGGTCGACCCGGTACGGCGAGATCAGGGCGACCATGTGCGACGAACTGCCGGAGACGATCGAGGTGCGTCACGATGGCCGCGACTACCGGGTGGTGCCGCTGGTCGAGTTGGAGCTGACCGAGCCGCGGGCCGCCGACCTGCTGCGCCGCTACCGCGCCCGGCACCTTGCTGCCGAGGGCTGACCCGAGCCGCGCGGCGAGAGCCGTGGCGTCTCGCCGCGCGGGGCACGGCCCGGCGAACCGGCGCCGCAGTCTGCGCCGCCGGATCAGCCGAGGCGCGGTCTGCGCCGCCGGGTCAGCCGGCGGTGCGCTCCCAGTCGATGGTCGGACGGCCGGCGTCGGCGAGGGCCTTGTTGGCGGCGCTGAACGGGCGGCTGCCCAGGAAGCCGCGCGGGTTCATCGGGCTCGGGTGACCGGCCTCCAGCACGACGTGCCGGGAGTTGGTGACCAGGCCCGCCTTCTTGCGGGCGTAGCCGCCCCAGAGCAGGAAGACCACCCGGTCCGGCAGCGCGTCCAGCGCCCGGATGGTGGCGTCGGTGAACTCCTCCCAGCCGGCGTTCGCGTGCGAGCCGGGAGTGGCCTGGCGGACGGTCAGCACCGCGTTGAGCAGCAGTACGCCCTGCGCCGCCCAGCCGTCGAGGTTGCCGCTGCGCGGCTTGGGCACGCCCACGTCCTCGCCCAACTCCTTGAAGACGTTGCGCAGTGACGGCGGCACCGACACGCCCTCGCGGACGCTGAAGCTCAGCCCGTGCGCCTGCCCGGCCCGGTGGTACGGGTCCTGCCCGAGGATCAGCACCCGGGTGCCCTCCGGCGGGCAGAGCCGGTACGCCGAGAAGAGGTCCTCCAGCGGCGGGAAGACGGTCTGCGTCGCGTACTCCCGGGCGACGAACTCGCCCAGCGCGGCCGTGCGGGCCGGATCGAGGTGCGGGGTGAGCACGGCACGCCACTGCTCCGGCAGCAGCGCCAGCAGATCCAGGGCGGGGGCATCGTCGGGCATCAGGAACCTCTTCCAGCGCGGGTCGGTCCCCCGCACTCTAGGCACCAGGTCCGACAACGCCGGCCCTAGCCCAGCTCGGCCAACCGTCGGGCCCAGTCACCACCGACCGGGTCCAGCTCGACGACCCGGGTGTCGTCGTCACGGCGGTCGATGCGGACCCGCAGGTGCGCGTCGACCAACTGTTCCACCAGGCCCTCGCCCCACTCCACGACGGTCACCGAGTCGTCCACCGAGGCGTCCAGGTCCAGGTCGTCGATCTCGGCGCGCGGATCTGTGGCGGCGCCCAGCCGGTACGCGTCGGCGTGCACCAGGGCCACCCGACCGCCCCGGGCCGGATCGGGCTGGTGCACGCGGGCGATCACGAACGTCGGCGAGGTGACGTCCCCGAGGACGTTGAGCCCGACACCGACGCCCTGGGTGAGCGCGGTCTTGCCGGCGCCCAGCGGGCCGGTCAACAGCACCAGGTCACCGGCGCGCAGCAGCCCGGCGAGCCGGCGGCCGAACTCCCGAGTGTCCTCGACGGTCGGCAGTTTGACGACGAAACTCACCGGTCCTCCATGCTCTCCAGTGATTCGAGGAACCGCGCCAGCGCGGCGTTGACCTCGTCGGCGTGCTCCAGCATGACCACGTGGCCACTGTCTTTGATCTTGATGAACTCGGCGTGCGGCAGCCGCCGGACGATCTCCTCGGAGTGCGTCACCGGCGTGATCATGTCCTTGTCGCCGACGACCACCAGCACCGGCGCGTTCGCCAACGCCGCGAGCGCCGGAAAACGCGAGTGCGTGGCGAGGGTACGCAGGTAGCGGGTCACCGTGTCGGCCGAGGTCCGGGAGTTCATGGTCTCCACGTAGGACACCAGCCGAGGGCTGGGCTTGCGGGTGCCGAAGCCGTACTTGCGGGTCAGCAACCAGGCCACGTTCGACGTCGACTTGCGGGCCCTGTCGATCACCGGACCGCCGTACCGGGTGGCGTTGCTGACCATGTAGAGCACCGGACCACCGACCCGACCCAGCAGCGCCGGGGCGACCAGCTTGGTCTCCGCGACGAGACCGCCCGACGTGGCCATCAGCACCGTGCCGACCACCCGGTCACCGAACAGCTCCGGAAACAGCTCGGCGAACGCCATGATGGTCATGCCGCCCATCGAGTGGCCGACCAGCACCAGGGGCCCGTCCGGGGCGACCCGGTCGATCACCCGGCGCAGGGTCCGACCGAGCACGGCCAGGTCGTACTCGCCGGTCTCCAACCGGCCGGAGCGACCGTGACCGGGCTGGTCGTACGCCACGATCCGGTAGTCGCCGCGCGCGGCGAGCATCTTGCGCTGGAAGTGGAAGGTCCCCATGTCCAGGCAGAACCCGTGCACCAGCACCACCGTCGGGTGCCCCGGCACCGGCCGGGTCGGCTCGACCACCTCGACGTGGATGTCGGTGCCGTCCGGCAGTTCCAGCCGGAACGCCTCGTCGTACCTCTGCTCGCCGAACGTCTCGTCGGCGTAGCGGTCGGTCGGGTCGGTCTTGAGCCGGCGGACCAGGGTGCGTTCGGTCGCGACGCCGGCGGCCAGACCGGCCGCCGCCACCCCGACGGCCGCGCCGACCAGGCCGGCGACGCGGCCGGCCGCGGTCCGCGGACGCGGGATGCGGTACGCCATCAGGGGCGCTCGCCGTCGTAGACGCGCGGTACCCGGGTGCTGCCGAACCGGGTGACGATCTCATAGTTGATGGTGCCGGCCGCCTCGGCCCAGTCGTCGGCCGTCGGCTCGCCGTCGGCGCCACTGCCGAACAGGGTCGCCACGTCGCCGTCGGCCACCGGGTCGTCGCCGCAGTCGATCACGAACTGGTCCATGCAGACCCGTCCGGAGATCGTCCGCCGCGCGCCGGCGAGCTGCACCGGCCCGGTGTTGGACGCGTGCCGGGGAACCCCGTCGGCGTACCCGAGCGGCACCACGGCGAGGTTCGCGTCCGACTCCGTCGTGTAGGTGTGGCCGTAGGAGACACCGGTGCCGGCCGGCACCCGCTTGGTCAACATCACCCGGGCCCGGGCGGTCATCGCCGGACGCAACCCGTACGTCTCGCCGGCCACCGGGGACAGACCGTAGACGGCCAGCCCGGGACGGACCAGGTCGAAGTGCGTGTCGGGGCGGGTCAGGGTGGCCGCCGAGTTGGCCAGGTGCCGCCAGCGGGGACGCAGTCCGGCCCGCTCGACCATGGCCAGGCCCTCGTGGAAGACGGCGAGCTGCCGGTCGGTGGTCGGGTGGCCGGGCATGTCGGCGTACACGAAGTGGCTCCACACCCCGACCACCTCGACCAGGCCGTCGGCCTGGGCCTTCGCGGCGGCGTCGAGCAGGGCCGGCCAGTCGGCGACGGTGGCGCCACCCCGCGACAATCCGGTGTCGATCTTCAGGTGCAGCCGGGCGGGACGCCCGGCACGCCGGCTCGCCTCGATCATCTCGTCGAGCTGCGGCAGGCTGGCGGCACCGAGGTCCACCCCGGCGCTGACGCCCTCGTGCAGCGGCAACCCGGGCGCGAGCAGCCACGCCAGCACGGGTGCGGTGATCCCGTTCCGGCGCAGCGTGAGCGCCTCGTCGAGGGTGCAGACGCCGAGCCAGTCGGCCCCGGCGTCCAGCGCCGCCCGGGCGGCCGGGAGCATGCCGTGGCCGTACCCGTCGCCCTTCACCACCGCCATCAGCTCGGCGGTGGTGCCGGAGCGGAGCCGGCTCACGTTCTCGCGGATCGCGTCAAGATCGACACGTACCTCGGCCTGCCACATGCGCCCAGCCTACTTTCCAGCCTGATCACCGTGGGCGGCGACGCTCGGCCCGGCGTACTCCTCGGGTCGATACGGGACGATCACGACAGCCGGGCGATGACCGGGCGCAGCGCGGCCACCACGTCGGGCGCGGTCACCGGGCCGCCCCGGGCCGCCTCCCGACCGGCCAGCCCGTGCAGGTACGCGGCCCCGGCGGCCGCCCGGTCCGCCGGCACCCCGGACGCCAGCAGCGAGCCGAGCAACCCGGCCAGCACGTCGCCGGTGCCGCCGGTGGCCAGCGCCGGGGTGCCGGTCGGATTGACGTACGCCCGGCCGTCCGGCGTGCCGATCACCGTGCGGTCCCCCTTGAGCAGCACCACGGCGTTCATCCAGGCGGCCAGCCGCAGCGCGGACCCGACCCGGTCGCCGCCCGGCTCCTCCCCGCACAGCCGGGTGAACTCCCGGTCGTGCGGGGTGACCACGATCGGGGCGTCCCGGCCGCGCAACCGGTCGGCGAGTGAGCCGTCGACCAGCAGGGTCAACGCGTCCGCGTCGAGCACCACCGGCACCGACGTCGCCAGGACGGCCCGCAGCTCGGCCGCCGCGTCGTCCCCGGTGCCCAACCCCGAGCCGCACACCCACGCCTGCACCCGGCCGGCGTCGGCCACGCGGGGCGTGGCGATCACCGAGGGGTGCTGGTGCAGCACCTCGGCGCGGGCCCCACCGGCGTACCGGACCAGGCCGGTCGGCCCGGCGAGCGCACCGCCGACGGAGAGCACCGCCGCGCCCGGGTACGTCGCCGAGCCGGTCGCCACCCCCACCACACCCCGGGTGTACTTCTCCGAGGCGGCACCCAGCTCCGGCCACCACCGCACCAGGTCGGACCACTCGGTGACGTGCAGCGCGGGGCTGCCCCGCAGCCACGGTTCCAACCCGATGTCGACCAGTTCCACCTGCCCGGCCAGCGCGGCGGCCGGCCCGACCACCAGGGCGGGCTTGAGCGCCCCGAAGGCGACGGTCACGTCGGCGCGGACGGCGGTGGGCCGGCCGGACGCGGACAGCGGCATGTGCCCGGTGTCCACCGCCACCCCACTCGGCACGTCCACGGCGAGGACGGTGGCCCGCTGGCCGTCGCGCCCACGCAGGTCGCCCAGCCGCTGGACGACCTCGTCCGCGTTCGCCCGCAGCCCGCCCGTGCCGCCGATCCCGACGATGCCGTCGAGGACCAGGTCGACCGGACCGGCGGGGTGGTCCACCAGCCGGCCACCAGCGGCGCGCAGCGCGGCCAGCCCCGCGACGTGCGCCCGGCCCGGAGTGAGCAGCAGGGCGGAGACCTCGACGCCGCGACGGGCCAGGCGCTCGCCGGCGTAGAGCGCGTCGCCACCGTTGTCGCCGGAGCCGACGAGCAGCAGCACCCGGCCGCCGTACACGCCGCCGCGCTCGGCGAGCAGCAGGGCGGCCCGGCGGGCCAGCCCGGCGGCGGCCCGCTGCATCAGCGTGCCCTCCGGCAGCGTGCCCATCAGCCCCGCCTCGGCGGCCCGTACGTCGGCCACCCGCCACACCGGTCTCATGTCACCGTGTCCCATCCGTTTCGCGGGCTGGCCGGCACGGCCCACCCGGCCGACGTCACCGTTCCGCGACCACCATCGCCGACGCGATTCCACCGTCGTGCGAGAGCGAGAGGTGCCAGTGGTTGATGCCGCGCTCGACGGCCACCGCCGCGACGGTGCCCGACACGCTCAGCCACGGCCGCCCGTCCGCGTCGGGCACGATCTCGCAGTCGTGCCAGCGCAGGCCGGCCGGGGCGCCGAGCGCCTTGGCGACGGCCTCCTTCGCGGCGAAGCGGGCGGCCAACGACTCGGGCGAGCGCGGACCGCCGGAACGGGTGACCCGCTCCGGCCCGGTGAAGAGCCGGTCGGCGAGCAGCGGCGTCCGCGCCAGGGACCGGGTGAACCGGTCCACCAGGACGACGTCGAGGCCGACAGCGACGATCACCAGACCACCCTACCGGCGGTGGCGGCGGCAGATTAGCCGTCGGGCCCGCCGGGGGCAACGCCTGTGGACACCCGGGGGTACGACCACGGCCCGCTGTCCACAGGGCACTCCGCCACGGTCCGACGCTGCCTAGCGTTCACCGCGTCGATGCCGATCCAGCACGGGGGTGGGATCTATGACCGAGGAGCCGTTCGCCGTCCGGCCGCAGGAGCTGCGCGCCGAGGCCGGCGCGCTCGACGACGAGGCGTACCGGTTGGCGTGGGGTCTGGCGCGGGTGCCCGGGCTGCTGGTGCCGGCGCCGGGCTGGCGTACGGCCGCCGCGTTGGCCGGGTTGGAGGCGGCCGGGCACGCCTGGTTCTGCCGGCTGGGCACGGCGGTGGCGGCGACCGCCGGTGGGGTCCGTGCCGCGGCCGAGGCGTACGAGACGGTGGACGACCGGGCCGCCGGTCGGTTCGCCACCGTGCCCCGGTGAGCGGGGTCGGCTACCGGCAGCTCTGGGCCGCCGATCCGGCCGGTTGGCGGGCGGCCGGATCGGCCTGGGCGGGGCTGACGGGGGCGGTCGACCGGTACGCCGACGAGCTGGCCGGCACGGCTGGACGGCTGCGCAGTGGCTGGTCCGGTGCGGCGGCCACGGCGGCCGACGCCCGGCTCACCGGACTCCGTGCCGAGCTGACGTCGGTGACGCCGGCGCTGATCGAGGCCGACCAGACGCTTGCCGAGCTGGCCGGGCAGCTCGCCGTGGCGAAGGCGCGACTCGCCGAGGCGGTCGCCCGGGCCGAGGCGGCCGACCTGCTGGTGGACCGGACCGGCGGTGTACGGGCCGGCCCGTCGCACTCCACGCGGGCGGCCGCGATCGCGGTGGCGGGCGTGGCGGTGGCGGTGCGAGCGGCGATCGAGGGGGCCGATGCGGCAGACCGGGCGGCTGCCGACCGGTTGACCGAGTTGGCCCGTGCCGCCGGTGCCGGCTGGGCCTCCCCGGCACCGCCCGGCCGGCCGGCGGTCGGGGCGTCGCCACCGGTGGTACGCGCCTGGTGGTCCGGGCTGACCCCGGCCCAGCGGCGCTGGCTGGTCGGGCACGAGCCGGCCCTGGTCGGTGCTCTGGACGGGGTGCCGGTGGCGGCCCGCGACCAGGCCAACCGCCTGCTGCTCGGCGCGCGGCGCGAGGAGTTGCTGGCCGAGCGGCGGCGGTTGCTGGCCCGGGTGCCGCCGGGGCCGCTGGCGTCGGTGCGACTGCGCGCGCTGGCGGCGCGGTTGGCCGGCCTGGACACGCTCACCGAGCGGCTGGCCGGTGGGCAGCCGCGGGCGTACCTGTTGGGGCTGGATCCGACCGGTGAGGGGCGGGTGGTGGTGGCGCTCGACGACCCGGATCATGCCGACCGGGTGCTGACCTACGTGCCGGGGATGACCGCCGGGCTGGACGACGCCCCCGGCGAGCTGGGGCGGGCCGCCCGGGTGCTGGAGCGCTGCGGGGCGCTCGCGCCGGGTGAGCGCAGCGCGGCGGTGCTGTGGCTGGATTACGACGCCCCGGATTTCCTCACCGAGGCGGCGTCCGCCGGCCAGGCCCGGGACGCCGGCCCCGCGCTGCACCGTTTTCAGGAGGGCTTGCGCGCCACCCACGAGGGTCCGCCGGCCCGGCAGACGGTGCTCGGGCACAGCTACGGGTCGCTGGTGGTGGGCGTGGCCGCCCGGGAGCACGGGCTGGCGGCCGACGCGTTGATGTTCGTGGGCTCGCCCGGCGTGGGCGTGGCGCACGCCGACGAGCTGGGCGTCCCGGCCGGGCAGGTGTGGGCCGCCAGAGCGCCCGACGACGTGATCCGCCTGGCCCGGCCGGTCAGCGAACTGGGCCGCCCGGCCCTGATGGGCGCGGCTCCGCTCGCGGCGGCGCTGGCCTGGCCGGAGCGGACCGGCCACGAGCTGTGGTTCGGTCACGACCCGGCGGACGCCGGGTTCGGCGGCCGGGTGGTCCGCAGCGGTCGCGGCGGGCACGCCGGCTACTGGGCGCCGGACAACCCGGCGCTGGACGGGATGGCCCGCGTCGTGCTGGGCCGGTGATGGGAACGGGCCGCCTGGGCCATTGCCGGCAGCGCCGCCTGGGCGGCGACGGACCGGACTGCGGGCGACGGGATCCGGGCCACCCGACGGGGCGTCGACGACGAAGCCCCGGCCACCGCGGGTGCGGCGTGGCCGGGGCTCCGGGGTGTGGTCGGCGACTACTCGACGGTGACCGACTTGGCCAGGTTGCGGGGCTGGTCCACGTCGTGTCCCCGGGCCGCGGCGATCTCGGCGGCGAACACCTGGAGCGGCACCGTGGTGACGAGCGGGGCCAGCAGGGTGGGCGTACGCGGCACGTAGATCAGGTGGTCGGCGTACCGGACGACGGCCTCGTCGCCCTCCTCGGCGATCACGATGGTCCGCGCACCGCGTGCCCGGACCTCCTGGATGTTGGAGACGACCTTGTCGTGCAGCATGCCCCGGCCCACCGGAGAGGGCACCACGCAGATCACCGGGGTGCCCTTGTCGATCAGGGCGATCGGGCCGTGCTTCAGCTCACCGGCGGCGAAGCCCTCGGCGTGCATGTACGCCAACTCCTTGAGCTTGAGCGCGCCTTCCAGCGCCACCGGGTAGCCGACGTGCCGGCCGATGAACAGCACGGTCGGCTCGGACTTCAGCTCACGGGCCAGCTCGCGGACCGGCTCGATGCGGTCCAGCAGCTCGCGCAGCTTGCCCGGCATCTCCTGGAGCTGGGCCACCACCGCGCCGACCTCGTCGGCGAACTTGATGCCGCGTACCTGGGCCAGGTGCAGGCCGATCAGGTAGCAGGCGACAACCTGGGTGAGGAACGCCTTGGTGGAGGCGACGGCGATCTCCGGGCCGCCGTGGGTGTAGAGCACGGCGTCGGACTCGCGGGGGATGGTCGAGCCGTTGGTGTTGCAGATGGCCAGCACCCGGGCCTTCTGCTCCTTGGCGTGGCGTAGGGCCATCAGGGTGTCCATCGTCTCGCCGGACTGCGAGATCACCACGATCAGCGTGGACCGGTCGAGCACCGGGTCGCGGTAGCGGAACTCGCTGGCCAGCTCCACCTCGCACGGGATGCGGGTCCAGTGCTCGATGGCGTACTTGGCGACCAGACCGGCGTGGTACGCGGTGCCGCAGGCCACGATGAAGATCTTGTCGACGTCGCGCAGATCCTGGTCGCTGAGGCGGACCTCGTCCAGGGCGATCTCGCCGCTCTCGGTCAGCCGGCCGAGCAGGGTGTCGGCGATGGCCTGCGGCTGCTCCTCGATCTCCTTGAGCATGAACCAGTCGTAACCGCCCTTCTCGGCGGCCGACGAGTCCCAGTCGATGTGGAAGTCCTTGCCGCTGGCCGGCTGGCCGTCGAAGTCGGTGATCTCGATGCTGTCGGCGGTGATCAGGACGATCTGGTCCTGACCCAGCTCCACCGCCTCGCGGGTGTGCTCGATGAACGCGGCCACGTCGCTGGCCAGGTAGTTCTCGCCGTCGCCCCGACCGACGACAAGCGGCGAGTTGCGCCGGGCGCCGACCACCGCGCCGGGCACTGCGGCGTCGACCGCGAGCAGGGTGAACGCGCCCTCCAGCCGCTGGCAGACGACGCGCATGCCGGCGGCGAGCAGTTGCGGGCCGTCCGGCTGGCCGGCGGCGCGCAGGTCCGCCAGCGCGGCGGAGAGCAGGTGCGCGGCGCACTCGGTGTCGGTGTCGCTGCTGAACTGGACGCCGTCGGCCTCCAACTCGGCGCGGAGCTTGGCGAAGTTCTCGATGATGCCGTTGTGGATCACCGCGACGCGGCCGTCGGGGGCGAGGTGCGGGTGGGCGTTACGGTCGGTCGGTCCGCCGTGGGTGGCCCACCGGGTGTGCCCGATGCCGGTGGTGCCGTCACCGATGCCGATCGGGCTGGCCGCGCAGGAGGTCGGGTCGTCGGCGGCCCGCTCGGAGAGCACCTTCTCGAGGTTGGCGAGCTTGCCGGCCTTCTTCTCGGTCAGCAACTGGCCGTCGCAGACGATCGCGACGCCCGCCGAGTCGTAGCCCCGGTATTCCAGCCGCCGCAGCCCGTCGAGCACGATGCTCAGCGCCGGGCGCGAGCCGGCGTATCCCACGATTCCACACATGGCCCGCAGCCTAACCCAGTTTCGCTCACCATGGGTGCTCGAAAGACGGCTAAACAAGCACCGAATTTGAGCGATCGACGGTTGGCGGGCCGCAATGGGACGAGCGTCACGAGCCGGGCCGCCGTTTCACGGAACCGGACGGGGTTGCGGGACGACCGGCGGGTACGACAGTCTTCCGGCGGGCTCGGCGTGCGCTCCGCTGGCTCCTTGACCCCTTACCCACTCCCGCCCGGAGCAGCCATGTCCGACGCGCCGCCGCCCGAGTCGTCTTCGACGCAGCCGCCCGATCCCACCCCGCCGCCACCGGAACCGACCGCCGGGCACGCCTCGCCGGCCCCGCCGCCCGGGCAGACGCCGGCGGGGCCGACACCCGGCTGGGACGCGCCGGACGCCTTCCCGACGTCGGGTCCGCTGGCGCCGGGCCAGCCCTGGGCACCCCCGGCACCCTGGGCGCCCCCGCCGGCGTCCGGGTGGACACCCGACGCCACCGGCACCCCGTGGACGCCCGATCCCACCGCCGTCCCGGGTACGCCCGAGCCCGCCGGACCGGGTGCCTGGACACCACCACCCCCGCCGCCGGAACACCCGCCGGCCGGCTATCCGCCGGGCTACCCACCACCGGGCTACCCACCACCGGGCTACCCACCGCCCGGCTACCCGCCGCCGTACCTCTATCCCGGCTATCCGCCGGCCGGCCGCCCCGGCGGCGGTGCCGGTCGGGTGGTCGGGATCGTCGCCGCGGTCGTCGCGGTACTCGCCGTGCTCGGGTGCGGATGCTTCTGCGTGTCCGGGTCACTGCTCGGCCAACTGGTCCCGGACACGGTCTCGGAGGACCCGTACGACAGCGACCCCTTCGGCGACGACACCTGGCCGCCGAGCGCAGCGCCCGAACCGCCCGCCGTGCCCGACACCCCCACGGCGGTGCCCACCAAGAAGCCGATCACCCGCCCGACATCCGGACCCGCGCCGGTGACGGTGGTCTACGAGGTCACCGGCACCGGCAGGGCGGACATCGCGTACTTCGACGCCGAGAGCGATCTCATCCACGTCGACGGCGCGAAGTTGCCCTGGCGCACGACCATCCGTACCAACGGCCAGAGTCGGGTCATGGTGGAGGCCAGGTGGTCCGACTACGAGGAAAGGCCGATCGGCTGCACCGTCACGGTCACCGGCGCCGGAGAGCCCGTGACGAACAAGACCCAGGGGACCTGGGCCACCAGTTGTGAGCCCGAGTGAGGGTGGAGCCGGGTCGGAGGGTGACCGTAGGCTGGCGCAGGTGACGACGAGCACCGATGTCGACCCGCTGGTGGCCCGGATGCGGCCGTTCGGTACGACGATCTTCGCCGAGATGTCCGCCCTCGCCGTACGGACCGGGGCGGTCAACCTCGGTCAGGGCTTCCCGGACACGGACGGTCCGCCGGAGATGCTGGCCGCCGCCGCCGAGGCGCTGCGCGGCGGGCAGAACCAGTACCCGCCCGGTCCGGGGATCCCCGCTCTGCGCGCGGCCGTCGCGGCGCACCAGCGCCGGTTCTACGACCTGGCGTACGACCCGGACGGCGAGATCGTGGTCACGGCGGGCGCGACCGAGGCGGTGGCGGCCACCATCCTGGCGCTCTGCGAACCGGGCGACGAGGTGGTGTGCTTCGAGCCGTACTACGACTCGTACGCCGCTTCGATCGCCCTGGCCGGCGCGGTCCGGCGGCCGGTCACGCTGCGTCCCGGCGCGGACGGCCGGTACGCCTTCGACCCGGAGGCGCTGCGGGCGGCGTTCGGCCCGCGCACCCGGCTGGTGCTGCTCAACTCGCCGCACAACCCGACCGGCAAGGTGTTCACGCCGGCCGAACTGACGCTGGTGGCCGAGCTGTGCCAGGAGTTCGACGCGTACGCGGTCACCGACGAGGTGTACGAGCACCTGGTGTTCACGGACGCGTCCAGTGCGCACATTCCGCTGGCCACGCTGCCCGGGATGCGGGAGCGGACACTGCGCATCTCGTCGGCCGGCAAGACGTTCTCCTGCACCGGCTGGAAGATCGGTTGGGTGAGCGGCCCCGGGGCGCTGGTCTCGGCGGTGGTGCGGGTGAAGCAGTTCCTCACCTACGTCAACGCCGCGCCGCTGCAACCGGCGGTCGCGGTGGCGCTGGCCCTGCCGGACGACTACTACACGGGCTTCCGGGACGCGTTGCAGCGGCAACGCGACCAGCTCATCGGCGGTCTCACCGACGCCGGGTTCGACGTGCTGACGCCGGAGGGCACGTACTTCGTCACCGCCGACATCACCGCCCTCGGTGGCACCGACGGGATGGAGTTCTGCCGGTCGCTGCCGGAGCGCTGCGGCGTGGTGGCGGTGCCCAGCCAGGTCTTCTACGACGACGTCGAGGCCGGCCGGCGACTGGTCCGTTTCGCGTTCTGCAAGCGCCCGGAGGTGCTGACCGAGGCGGTCACCCGGCTGCGCGCCCTGTCCCGCTGACCGGGCCGGGACGCCGGTTCCAAGCCCGGCGGCCCGGCGTGCGGACGGCTACGACGCGGCGGGGCTGGCGGTACGCACGAGGGCGGCGATCCGCTCGGCGACCTCGCGGGCGATCGCCTCGGTGGCGGCCTCGACCATCACCCGGACCAGCGGCTCGGTGCCCGACGGGCGCAGCAGCACCCGACCGGTCTCCCCCAGCTCCGCCTCGGCCCGCTCGACCTCGGCGCGGACGGCCGGCGCGTTGGCCCCGACGGTCCGGTCGCCGACCGGCACGTTGATCAGCACCTGCGGCAGCTTGGTGACCACCGAGGCCAGCTCGGCGAGCGACTTTCCGGTGGCGGCCATCCGGGCCATCAGGTGCAGCCCGGTGAGCACCCCGTCGCCGGTGGTGGCGTGGGCGGGCATGACGATGTGGCCGCTCTGCTCGCCGCCGAGCGCGAGCCCGGACGCGCGCAACTCCTCCAGCACGTACCGGTCGCCGACCTTGGTCTCGACCAGCCGGATGCCCTGCGCGGACATCGCCAGCCGCAGACCGAGGTTGCTCATCACGGTCGCCACCAGGGTGTCCTGGGTGAGCGTGCCGGCCTCCCGCATGGCCAGCGCGAGGATCGCCATCACCTGGTCGCCGTCGACCTCGTCGCCGTCGGCGCTGACCGCCACGATCCGGTCGGCGTCGCCGTCGTGCGCGATGCCCAGGTGGGCACCGTGCTGCACCACCGCCTCGCGCAGCGCCTCGATGTGGTTGGAGCCGCAGTCGTCGTTGATGTTCAGCCCGTCGGGCTCGGCGTGGATCGCGACGACCTCCGCGCCGGCCTCGCGGTAGGCGACCGGGGCGACCTCGCTGGCCGCGCCGTTGGCGCAGTCGACCACCACCTTGATCCCGTCCAGCCGGTGCGGCACCGCGCCGACGAGGTGCTGGACGTAGTGGTCCGCGCCGTCGAGCAGGTCGTGCACCCGGCCGACGCCGGCACCGATCGGGCGGTCCCAGGCGGTGGTGGCGTTCGCCTCCACCGCGGCCTCGATCTTCATCTCGATCTCGTCGGGCAGCTTGTGCCCGCCGGCGGCGAAGAGCTTGATGCCGTTGTCCGGCATCGGGTTGTGCGACGCGGAGAGCACCACCCCGAGGTCGGCCTTGGCCTCGGCGGTGAGGAACGCAACGGCCGGGGTGGGCAGCACGCCGACGCGTACGACGTTGGCGCCGGCGCTGGTCAGCCCGGCGACCACGGCGGCCTCCAGCATCTCGCCGCTGGCCCGGGTGTCCCGGCCGACCACGGCCAGCGGCGGGTGACTGCGGTCCGTCTCGGCGAGTGTGTGCGCGGCGGCCACGGCGAGCGCGAGCGCCAATTCGGGGGTGAGATCCGCGTTCGCCCGCCCGCGTACGCCGTCCGTGCCGAACAACCGACCCATACCCGCCAACCTCCGATGAGCAACTACCGATGAGGAGAAAGCGGAACGGCCGGCCCACCTCCCCGGTCGGGGGAGGCGGACCGGCCGTCCGTCAGAAGTACAACGCGCTGGGAAAGATCAGCGCTTCGAGTACTGGGGAGCCTTACGAGCCTTCTTGAGGCCGTACTTCTTGCTCTCCTTGACCCGGGCGTCCCGGGTGAGGAAGCCGGCCTTCTTGAGGGCCGGGCGGTCGTCCGGCTCGCTGACGATCAGCGCGCGGGCGATGGCCAGCCGCAGCGCACCGGCCTGGCCGGTGGTGCCGCCGCCACGCAGGTTGGCGATGACGTCGAACGCCTCGGGCTTCTCGGCGGTGACCAGCGGGTCCTTGATGAGCTGCTGGTGCACCTTGCTCGGGAAGTACGCCTCGAGGTCGCGGCCGTTGCAGGTGATCTTGCCGGTGCCCGGGACGATACGGACCCGGACGATGGCCTCCTTGCGCCGACCCACGGTCTGGATCGGGCGGTCACCACGCGGCGCGCGGGCGACGGGCGCCGGCGCCTCGGTGGCCTCGGGGGCAACCTCGGTCTCGGTGATGTCGGTCATGCTGCTTCCTTCGCCCGCGCTCACTGCGCGATCTGCTTGATCTCGAACGGCACCGGCTGCTGGGCCAGGTGCGGGTGCTCGGCACCGGCGTAGACCTTCAGCTTCTTGATCAGCTGACGGCCGAGCTTGTTGTGCGGGAGCATCCCCTTCACAGCCAGCTCGATGGCCCGCTCGGGGCGCTTGGTCAGCAGCTCGTCGTAGCCAACCTGCTTCAGACCACCCGGGTAACCCGAGTGGCGGTAAGCGACCTTGGTCTGGCGCTTGTTGCCGGTCAGCGCGACCTTGCCCGCGTTCACGATGACGACGAAGTCGCCCGTGTCGACGTGCGGCGCGAAAGTCGGCTTGTGCTTACCACGCAGCAACGTGGCGGCGTGGGTGGCCAGGCGGCCCAGCACGACATCAGAGGCGTCGATGACGTGCCACTGACGCTCGATCTCACCCGGCTTCGGGCTGTACGTACGCACAGGTCTACCTTGTCTCGTCGTCGGTCTGGGGTCGCGCGCCGAGGTGACCAGAGCTAACGGGCCGGACCAGCGCGCACGAACGACCAAGCGTACCTGATAGGGCACGCCTCTGGATGTCGTACAACAGCAGGCAACGATACCCGGCGTCCCATCGGCAGGTCAAAACGGGGGTGGGCCGCCGCGCTCAAGCGCGGCGGCCGTGACCCGGCTCACACGCCGGCGAGCCGCTGGGGCGACCCGGGACGGCGGTAGGCGACCCAGGTCACCGCGAAGCACAGCGCGTACCAACCGATGAACGCCAGGTAGGCGGCATCCGCGTTGCCGGAACTGAGGAACGACTGGCGGAAGGCGATGTTGACCAGCACCCCGCCGGAGGCGCCGATCGCGCCCGCGATCCCGATCAACGCGCCGGTCATCCGTCGCGCCCACCGCGCGGCGGCCTCCGGGTCGCGCGTTCCGTTGGCCACCGCCTCCGCGGCCCGGGCCCGGAAGATCGCCGGGATCATCTTGTAGGTGGAGCCGTTGCCGATCCCGGAGAAGACGAAGAGCGCCAGGAACCCGGTCAGGTAGAGCCCGAACGAGCGCTCGCGGGCCGCGTACAGCACCGTGCCGGCGCCCAGGGCCATCGCCACGAAGTTCCAGAAGGTCACCCGGGCCCCGCCGAGCCGGTCGGCGAAGTGCCCGCCCACCGGCCGGATCAGCGAGCCGATCAGCGGCCCGAGGAAGGTCAGCCAGGCGGCGTCGACCGGGGTGGGGAACCGGTCGGCGAACTGGAGTTGCAGCACCTGACCGAAGGCGAAGCCGAACCCGATGAACGACCCGAAGGTGCCGATGTAGAGCAGCGACATGATCCAGGTGTGCGGGTCCCGGGCCGCCTCGCGCAGCGCTCCCGGTTCGTTGCGCGCCCCGGGCACGGTGTCCAGCCAGCGGGCCGCCGCCAGCGCGGCGAGCACGATCAGCGGCAGGTAGACCGCGGGGACGAGCCGGGGGTACGCGGCGCCGGCGGTGGCCAGCACCGCCAGCCCGACCAGTTGCACGGCCGGTACGCCCAGGTTGCCGCCACCCGCGTTCAGCCCGAGGGCGCGGCCCTTGAGGTGCTGCGGGTAGAACAGGTTGATGTTCGCCATCGAGGAGGCGAAGTTGCCGCCGCCGACGCCGGTGAGGCAGGCGAGCACCATGAGGGTGGAGTAGGACACCCCCGGTTCCAGCAGGATCGTCATCGGCACCGTCGGGAGCAGCAGCAGAAGCGCGCTGATCATCGTCCAGCGCCGCCCGCCGAAGCGGGCCACCGCCAGGGTGTACGGCAGCCGCAGCACCGCGCCCAGCGCGGCCGGTACGGCGGTGAGCAGGAACTTCCCGGCCGGGTCGATGCCGTACGCGGGGCCGAGGAAGAGCACGGTGACCGACCAGAGGCTCCACACGGAGAAGCCCACGTGCTCGGCGAAGATCGACACCCAGAGGTTGCGGCGGGCGATCGGCGCGCCCGTGGTACGCCAGAAGTCCGGGTCCTCGGGCCGCCAGTCGTCCAGCGGACGTCGACGCCCGACGACAGCAGGCGGATCGGCGGTGACTGCGGTGCTGGTGAGCGTGCTCACGGCGGCTCCTCCTCGTCGGTGTGACGAGCAGAGACGCTAGAGAGGCGGGGTTACCTGGCAGTGCCTTTCGTGGGTCGGCCCGGAAACGCCCGCCGCACCACGGACCGGGGGCGTTGGTGAGGCGGGGTTCAGAGCTGTTGCAGGATGCGCAGCGCGCGACCGACCCGGAGCATGGTGTCGGTGTCGGCGACGTCCACGCACTCGGTGAACCACTTCTTCATGGGCGAGGAGATCCGGTCGGGCATCACCACGTACCCGCCCATCTGCACGGCCAGGGGCGAGTCGCGCAGCAGCGACTCCTCGACCACCTCGACGACGATCACGATGGGCACGTCGGTGGAGTTGTAGACGTCCGAGCTGATCACCAGGCCGAGGCGTTCCCGGGCGCCCTCGATGCGCCAGACCTCACCCCTACGCAGCACGCGGCGGGCCGGCGAAGAGGTCGTTGACCATGCCCACCTCGCGGGCGTCGGCGAGGGCGGCGGCCTCCAGGTCGAGGCCGGCGCGCCCCACCGCGGCGGCGTGCGCGGTGAAGACCTCGCGCAGCGCCTTCTCCCGGGCCGCCTGGTCCATCCACGCCGAGAGGGACAGCCCTTCGCGCTTGGCGAAGCGCCGGGCCTCCTCGATCGTCTCGTCCGCGAACGACAGCGTCACCTTGGCAGTCATGCCGGTGAGACTACCCACCGGTATGACCGTCAGTCATCCACGCTCTGGTCGGCTCGCTCCCGGGCGCCGAAACGTGCATATCGTCAGCGGACGCGAGCGCTTCTCAGCAGGCGCGTCCGCCGAACACCGCGAAGCGCCACTCCTTGAAGTAGCAGTCGACGTCGACCAGACCGGCCTCGTCGAGCCACCGGCACTGGTCGGCGACGGTGGCCGGGCGGTCGTAGCGCATCCGCCCCCGGGACGCGGCGATCTCCTGCGGCGACGACCCCAGCTCGGTGATCCGCGCCATCCACACCTCGTCGTAGCGCCGGTCCAGCGCGGGGGTCGGCCCCGCGACCTGCTCGGCGTTGACGAACACCCCACCGGGCGTCAGCGCGGCGGCGGCCCGCCGGTAGAGCGCCCGCTTGCCGTCGTCATCCAGGTGGTGGATCGCGAGCGCGCTGACCACCGCGTCGTACCGGCCGGGGGGCAGTTCGTCGGACAGGTCCGCCCGGACGGTCCGGTGCGACACCGACCGCGCCGACAGTTCGTCGGCGGCGCGGGCCAGCATCGCCGGCGCGGCGTCCACAAGGGTCAGCCGGACCCCGGGCACCGCCGCGGCCAGCAGGAGCGAGAGCAGCCCGGTGCCCGCGCCCAGGTCCAACACCTCGGGGGTACGACCAGCGGCCAGCGCGGCGCGCAGCGGCGGCGTGGCCACCTCGACGGCCGTGCCGTAGAAGGCGTCGAAGCAGGGCACCAGCCGCCGTCGCGCCTCGTCGTAGGTGCCGGCCACCGCGTCGAAAACGTCCACCACACTCATCGCATGCTCCCATTTAGTGAGACAGATTTCCCACATTATAAGCGCCGCGCCTGGCGACCAGTTGATCCACTCGTGTTCCTTGAAGTCGGCACATCCGGGCGTGATCGATGGCCCGGCTTCAAGGAACACGAGTCGATCACGGACCCGGACACTGCTTCCTGGGCTGGCTGACGCTGACCCGCCAACGCGCCCGCTGCCCCTGTGCGGTGTGAGGTCCACTTGACAGGACCGAAACAGAAGGGACCCGGACTGGAAACTGCCCGGCGGCACGCTTTGCCGACATGACAGACGGTGCACGGCCGGCAACTCGACCGGGGCGGACGCCCCGGCAGGTGGCGACGCACTGCCCGTACTGCGCCCTTCAGTGCGGCATGACGCTGCGCGCGGACGACGCCGGGGTGAGCGTGCTCCCCCGCGAGTTCCCCACCAACCGGGGCGGGCTGTGCCAGAAGGGCTGGACCTCCGCCGAACTGCTCGACCACCCGGATCGGCTGACCACCCCGCTGGTACGTGACCCGGCCAGCGGCGAGCTACGCCCGGCGACCTGGGACGCCGCGCTGGACCGGGTCGCCAGCGGCGTACGCGCCATCCAGGACAGCTCCGGCCGGGACGCGGTGGCGGTCTTCGGCGGCGGCGGGCTGACCAACGAGAAGGCGTACGCGCTGGGGAAGTTCGCCCGGATCGCGCTGCGCACCCGCAACATCGACTACAACGGACGGTTCTGCATGTCCTCGGCGGCCGCCGCCGGGATGCGCGCCTTCGGAATCGACCGTGGGCTGCCGTTCCCCCTGGCCGACCTGGGCTCCGCCGACACGCTGCTGCTGGTCGGCGCCAACCCGGCGGAGACCATGCCGCCCCTGGTGCGCTGGCTCACCGAGCAACGCCGGGGCGGCGGGCAGCTCATCGTCGTCGACCCCCGGGTCACCGCCACCGCCCGCCAGGCCGACCTGCACCTGCAACCGCTGCCCGGCACCGACCTCGCGGTGGCCAACGCGCTGCTGCACATCGCGCTCACCGAGGGCTGGGTCGACCAGGCGTACGTGGCCGAGCGCACCACCGGCTTCGACGCGGTCCGCCGCAGCGTCGCCGCCTGGTGGCCGGCCCGCGCCGAACAGCTCTCCGGCGTGCCGGTGGCCGACCTGGAGGCGACCGCCCGCGCGCTGGGCACCGGCGGCCGGGTGATCATCCTGACCGCGCGCGGGGCCGAGCAGCACGCCAAGGGCGTCGACACGGTCACCGCGTACGTCAACCTGGCCCTCGCCCTGGGCCTGCCCGGCCGCCCCGGGTCGGGGTACGGCTGCCTCACCGGCCAGGGCAACGGTCAGGGCGGGCGGGAGCACGGACAGAAGGCCGACCAGCTCCCCGGCTATCGCAAGATCGACGATCCGGTGGCCCGGCAGCACGTCGCGGGCGTCTGGGGCGTACCGGCCGACGAGTTGCCCGGTCCCGGCGTGCCGGCGTACCAGCTGCTCGACTCGCTCGGCACCGCCGACGGTCCCCGGGCGTTGCTGGTGTTCGGCTCGAACCCGGTGGTGTCCGCTCCCCGGGCCGCCCGGATCGAGGGCCGGCTGCGCGACCTCGACCTGCTGGTCGTCGCGGACCTGCTGCTCTCCGAGACGGCGGCGCTGGCCGACGTGGTGCTGCCCACCGCGCAGTGGGCCGAGGAGGACGGCACGATGACCAATCTGGAGGGCCGGGTGCTGCGTCGGCGGGCGCTGCGTCCACCGCCGCCGGGCGTCCGCACCGACCTGGCGATTCTCGCCGACCTGGCCGCGAGGCTGGCAGCCGCCGAAGCACCCGGCGCAGAACTGGCCGACGCCGCACCGACAAGCGCCGCATCGGCCGGCACCACACCGGCCGCCGTGCGACCGGAAGCCGTTGCGGCGGCCCGGTTTCCGGCCGACCCGGGCACCGTCTTCGCCGAGCTGCGCCGCGCCTCCGCCGGTGGGGCCGCCGACTACGCCGGCATCACCTGGGACCGCATCGACGCCCACGACGGCGTCTACTGGCCCTGCCCGACGGAGGAAGGTCCGGACACACCACGGCTCTTCGCCGACCGGTTCGCCACGCCGGACGGCCGGGCCCGGTTTCACCCGGTCGACCACCGGCCGGCCGCCGAGGAGGTGTGCGCCACGTACCCGCTGCACTTCACCACCGGCCGGGTGCTGGCCCAGTACCAGTCCGGCACGCAGACCCGCCGGGTGCCGGCGCTGCGTCGCGCCGCGGCCGAGGCGTTCGTCGAGCTGCACCCCGACCTGGCCGCCCGGTTGGGCATCGACGACGGCGACCCGGTGCGGGTCACCTCCCGCCGGGGTGAGCTGCGCGCTCCGGCCCGGCTCAGCCCGGGTATCCGGCCGGACACGGTCTTCGCGCCGTTCCACTGGCCGGGCGTCGGGCGGGCCAACTCGGTGACCAACGACGCGGTGGACCCGATCTCCGGGATGCCCGAGTTCAAGATCTGCGCGGTCCGGGTGGAGAAGGCATGACCGCCCGGGTGGTGATCGTGGGCAACGGCATGGCCGGTGCCCGGCTCGCGGCCGAGCTGCACGCTCGCGGGGACGAGCGCAAGGTCACCGTGCTCGGGGCGGAACCGCACCGCGCGTACAACCGGATCATGCTCTCCACCCTGCTGGCGGGCCGCATCGGCGAACCGGACGTGGAGTTGACCGAGGCCGCCGGGCACGGGATCGACAGGCGCTCCGGCGTCACGGTCGCCGCGGTGGACCGGACGGCCCGCGAGGTCCGTACCGCCGACGGTGAACGGATCGGGTACGACCACCTGGTGCTGGCCACCGGCGCGCGGGCGGTGGTGCCGCCCCTACCCGGCCTCGACCCGGCGGACCTGCCCCGGCGGGTCGTCCCCTTCCGGACCCTGGACGACTGCCGCCGCATCCTGGCCGTGGCACGGGACGCGGGCAGCGCGATCGTGCTCGGCGGCGGGCTGCTCGGGCTGGAGGCCGCCCGGGGCCTCGCCACGCGCGGGCTGACCACCACCGTGGTGCACCCGACCAACCACCTGATGGAACGCCAACTCGATCCGGCGGCCGGCGCGGTGCTGGCCGGCACACTCACCGGGCTCGGCGTCACCATCGCGCTCGGGGTGCCCGCCACCGGGGTGGCGGCGGACGACGCCGGGGTCCGGCTCGACCTGGCCGACGGCCGGTCGCTCCACGCCGACCTGCTGGTGCTCTCCTGCGGGGTACGCCCGGAGACCGCCCTCGCGCAGGCCGCCGGGCTGACCGTGCGGCGCGGCGTGGTGGTGGACGACCGGCTGCGCACCAGCGACCGGTCCATCTCGGCGCTCGGCGACTGCGCCGAACACGACGGGACGCTCACCGGGCTGGTCGCGCCCGCCTGGGCCCAGGCCCGGGTGCTCGCCGACGTGTTGACCGGTACGGACCCGCTGGCCCGGTACCGGCCCCGCCCGGTGGTGACCCGACTCAAGGCCGCCGGGATCGACCTGGCCGCGATGGGTGACGCGGTCGGCGGAACGCCGGGCGAGGAGCTGACGTTCACCGACCCGACCCGGGGCACGTACGCCCGACTGCGTATCCATGACGAGCGGTTGATCGGCGCGATCCTGCTCGGCGACAACCCGGCGATCGGCACGGTGATCCAACTGTTCGACCGGGGTCACCCGGTACCGGCCGACCGGCGGGCCCTGCTGCTCGGCCGGGCGCTCGGCGGGGCCGTCGCGGCGCCGAGCGCGTCACCGGCGCTGATGCCGGACGCGGCCGTCGTCTGCCAGTGCAACACCGTGACCAAGGGCGCGCTGGTGCGCTGCTGGCGCTCCGGCGCGCGGACGGTCGACGCGGTGGTGGCGGGCACCCGGGCCGGCACGGGATGCGGCGGATGCCGGGACGCGGTCGGCGGCATCGTCGACTGGCTGTCCGAAGCGGAATCGGTGGAGGTGACGCGATGAGCGGCGCAGACCTGGTCGTCGTCGGTAACGGCATGGTGGGGCAGCGCTTCGTGGACGCGCTGCGCGCCCGTGACCCGCAGGGCCACTGGCGGGTGACGGTACTGGCCGAGGAGCGGCGTCCGGCGTACGACCGGGTGCGGCTCTCGGCGTACTTCGACGGGGTGAGCGAGGACGAGCTGAACGTGCACACCCCGCACGACGGGGTGCGGTTGCGCCTCGGTGAGCCGGCCACCGGCATCGACCGGGACCGGCGGGTGGTGACCACCGCCGAGGGTGAGTACCGCTACGACGCGCTGGTGCTGGCCACCGGGTCGTACCCGTTCGTACCGCCGGTGCCCGGGGCCGACCTGCCCGGTGTCTTCGTCTACCGGACGCTCGACGATCTGGCGGCGATCCGGGCGTACGCCGCCGGCCGGCGGGTCGGCGCGGTGATCGGCGGCGGGCTGCTCGGGCTGGAGGCGGCGAACGCCCTGCGCCTGCTCGGCCTGAGCACCGACGTGATCGAGTTCGCGCCTCGGCTGATGCCGGTGCAGGTGGACCAGGCCGGTGGCGCGATGCTCCGCCGCTACGTCCAGGACCTGGGCGTGCGTACCCATCTCGGGGTCGCCACCACGGCGATCCGCGCCGGGGCCGACGGCGCGGTGGCCGCGTTGGACCTGTCCGACGGCCGGGTGGTCGACGCCGAACTGGTCGTGGTGGCCGCCGGCATCCGACCCCGGGACGAGCTGGCGCGGGCCGCCGGCCTGCCGTTGGGTCCGCGCGGCGGGGTCCTGGTCGACGAGACCTGCCGCACCGCCGACGAGCGGGTGTGGGCGGTCGGCGAGTGCGCGGCGGTCGGCGGCACCTGCCACGGCCTGGTGGCCCCGGGCTACGCGACGGCCGAGGTGGTCGCCGACCGGTTGGTCGGCGGCGCGGCGACGTTCCCAGGCGCGGACACCGCCACGAAACTGAAGCTGCTCGGCGTCGACGTGGCGTCGTTCGGCGACGCGCACGGCACCACCGAGGGCTGCCTGGACGTCACGTTCACCGACCCGGCCACCCGGGTGTACGCCAAGCTCGTCCTCTCCGACGACGCGCACACCCTGCTCGGTGGGGTGCTCGTCGGTGACGCCAGCGCGTACCCGACGCTGCGGGCCAGCGTGGGCGGTCCACTGCCGGCCGCGCCGCTGGCCCTGCTCGCCCCGGACGGCGGCGGCGCGGACGCCGGTACGCTGCCCGCCACCGCGCAGGTCTGCTCCTGCAACGCGGTGACCCGGGGCGACGTGGACGCCGCCATCGCCGGTGGCTGTGCGGACGTGCCGTCGTTGAAGGCGTGCACCCGGGCGGGCACGAGCTGCGGCTCGTGCGTGCCGATGCTCAAGCAGCTCCTGGACGCGGCCGGGGTGGCCCAGTCCACCGCTCTCTGCGAGCACTTCGACGTGAGCCGCCGGGAGCTGTTCGAGATCGTGCGCGTGCGCGGCATCCGCACCTTCTCCCGGCTGGTCGCCGAGCACGGCCGGGGACGCGGCTGCGACATCTGCAAACCCGTGGTGGCCTCGATCCTCGCGTCGTTGGGCAGCGGGCACGTGCTCGACGGGGAGCAGGCGTCGTTGCAGGACACCAACGACCACTTCCTGGCCAACCTGCAACGCGACGGCAGCTACTCGGTGGTGCCCCGGATCCCCGGCGGCGAGATCACCCCGGAGAAGCTGATCGTGATCGGCGAGGTGGCCCGGGACTTCCAGCTGTACACGAAGATCACCGGCGGGCAGCGGATCGACCTGTTCGGGGCGCGGGTGGAGCAGCTGCCGCAGATCTGGCGGCGGCTGGTGGACGCCGGTTTCGAGTCCGGGCACGCGTACGGCAAGGCGCTGCGCACGGTGAAGTCCTGCGTCGGCGAGACCTGGTGCCGGTACGGCGTACAGGACTCGGTGGGGTTGGCCGTGGCGCTGGAGCTGCGCTACCGGGGGCTGCGCGCCCCGCACAAGCTTAAGTCGGCGGTCTCCGGCTGTGCCCGCGAGTGCGCCGAGGCCCGCAGCAAGGACTTCGGCATCATCGCCACCGAGACGGGCTGGAACCTCTACGTCGGTGGCAACGGCGGCTTCCGGCCCCGGCACGCCGACCTGTTCGCCACTGATCTGTCGACCGAAGCCCTGATTCGACTCATCGATAGATTCTTGATGTATTACATCCGCACCGCCGACCGACTGCAACGCACGGCCGGCTGGATCGAGGCCATGGACGGCGGCCTGGACCACCTGCGGGCCGTCATCGTCGACGACTCGCTGGGCATCTGCGCCGACCTCGACGCGGCCATGGCTCGGCATGTGGCGTCGTACTCCGACGAGTGGCGTGACGTGCTGGACGACCCGGAGCGGCTGCGCCGGTACACCTCCTTCGTCAACGCCCCCGACGTGCCCGACCCGTCGATCACCTTCGCCGTGGAGCGCGGCCAGCCGGTGCCGGCGCGCGGCGACAGCCCATCCGACGGCCACGGCCGTCGTCCCGTCACGCTCGGCCTTCCGGAGGTACGGCGATGAGCATCACGATGACCACAATGACCACCCTCGGCTGGACGGCGGTCTGCCCCCTCGACCGGCTGGAACCGGAGCGGGGTGTCGCCGCCCTGGTCGACGGCGTGCAGGTGGCCCTCTTCCACACCATGGACGGGCTGTTCGCGATCGACAACCGTGACCCGGTCACCGGCGCGTACGTGCTGTCCCGGGGCATCGTGGGCAGCCGTGGCGGCGTGCCGACGGTCGCGTCGCCACTGCACAAGCAGGTGTACGACCTGCGTACCGGCGAATGCCTCGACCTGCCCGGGGTGGCCGTGGCCCGGCACGACACGCGCTGCCACGACGGGATCGTCGAAGTGCGGTTGCGACGGGAGGGCTGATGCGGGAAGAACTGGCCGGCTTCACCATCGGGGTGACCGCCGACCGGCGGCGCGACGAGTTGGCCGCGCTGCTCGAACGCCGGGGTGCCCGCGTGGTGCTCGCCCCGGCGCTGCGGATCGTGCCGCTGTCCGACGACAGCGAACTGCGCGAAGCGACCCGCGCCTGCCTCGACCAGCCACCCGACATCCTGATGGCCAACACCGGCATCGGGATGCGCGGGTGGCTGGAGGCGGCCGAGGGCTGGGGGCTGGCGGAGCCGCTGCGCTCGGTGCTCGCCAGCTCGTACGTCGTCGCCCGGGGCCCGAAGGCGCGCGGCGCGATCCGGGCTGCCGGCCTGCACGACCAGTGGTCACCGGCGTCGGAGAGCTGCGACGAGGTGGTCGACCACCTGCGCCGGCGGGGCGTGGCCGGGCAGGTGATCGCCATGCAGCTGCACGGTGAGCGGCAGCCCGAGTGCACGCTCGCGCTGGAGGCGGCCGGCGCCACGGTGATCGAGGTGCCGGTCTACCGCTGGGCGCCACCGACGGACCCGGCGCCGCTGCACCGGCTGATCGACCTGATCGCCGGCCGGCTGGTGGACGCGGTGACGTTCACCTCCGCGCCGGCGGTCGAGGCGCTGCTGCGCACCGCCGGCGACCGTACCGACGCGGTGTTGTCCGCCTTCCGCACCGACGTGCTGGCCAGTTGCGTCGGGGCGGTGACCGCCGAGCCGTTGCTCCGGCACGGGGTGCCGGTGAGCGCGCCCGGCCGCGCCCGGCTGGGCGCCCTGGTCCGCACCATCGTCGACGAGCTGCCGCGCCGGACCGTGACGTTCAAGGCCGCCGGCCACCTGCTCACACTGCGCGGACACGCCGCGGTGATCGACGGCGAGTTACGACCCCTGGCTCCCGCGCCGATGGCGGTGCTGCGGGCGCTGGCGCAGTCCCCGGGCCGGGTGCTGTCGCGTACCGCCCTGCTGCGGACCCTGCCCCGGGGCGCGGACGAGCACGCGGTGGAGATGGCGGTGGCAAGGCTGCGGGCCGGTCTCAACGCGCCCCGGGTCGTACAGACCGTGGTGAAGCGCGGCTACCGACTCCGGGTCGACTGAAACGCGCCACGGCCGGCTGTCACCAGCCGGCCGTGATCGTACGGCTCAGCCGACCGGCGTGGGGAAGCCCCGGCCGTGCTCGGCCTGGAGGCGGAGCATGGCGTGCTCGACCACCGTCACCAGCACCTGCTTGACCGAATCCCGCTGCCGGGCGTCGGTCATCACCAGCGGCACCTGCGGCGAGATGGCCAGCGCCTCGCGGATCTCCTCCAGCTCGTACTGCGGAGCGCCGTCGAAGTTGTTCAGCGCCACCACGTACGGCAGGTTGCGGTTCTCGAAGTAGTCCAGCGGGGCGAACGCGTCGGTGATCCGGCGGGTGTCCACCAGGACGGCGGCACCCACCGCACCTCGGATGATCTCGTCCCACATGAACCAGAAGCGAGTCTGACCCGGCGTACCGAACAGGTACAGGATCAGGTCCTGGGCCATGGTGATCCGGCCGAAGTCCATGGCGACCGTGGTGGTCTCCTTGCCGGGCACCTTGGACGGGTCGTCGATGCCGACGCCGGCCGCGGTCATCACCGCCTCGGTCGTCAGCGGCGTGATCTCGGAGATCGAGCCGACCAGGGTCGTCTTGCCGACGCCGAAACCACCCGCGACGACGATCTTCGCGGAGACGATTCCCCGGCTCGGCTGCCGCCCCCCAGCGGGGTCATAGCCTGCGAAGTCCACTTAGCACCCTTCCAAGCAGTTCCATCCGCTCCTCGAACCCCTCGGCGGGAGCAGCAGTGTGTAACGTCAGCAGGCTCTCGGCCACCATGTCGGCGACCAGCACCCGGGCGACGCCCAGCGGCATCCGGGTGTACGCGGCGATCTCCGCCAGCGACTGTGCACGGCCCTCGCAGACCGTGGCGATGCGGTGCTTGTCGTGCCCCGCGAACCGGGACTCGGCAACCTGGGTGGGAGAGGAGGTGAGGACCGCCTCGAGAGCGATGTCCTGCCGGGGCTCGGTACGACCACGGGTGACCGCGTACGGGCGTACCAACGCGCCACGCGGGTCAACGCGTCGCTGGTCCATCCCCGATCACCTCCTCGTCTCCCGCGGAGCCGGCGCACGCCGCCTCCCCTCCCTGCTCCGGCGCGCGGTCCGCGCGCCGGACTGCGGCGCTACGAACGCACCGCGTCCCGGGGCAGCGGCACCAGCGCGGCACCCACCCGTTCCACCAGCAGCGCCATCTCGTAGCCCACCTGGCCCACGTCGCAGCTCCGCGCCGCCAGCACGGCCATGGACGAGCCGTCACTGATCGACATGAGGAACAGGTAACCGCTGTCCATCTCGATGACGGTCTGCAACACCCCGCCCGCGCTGAACATCCGGGCCGCGCCCTCGGTCAGGCTCACCACGCCGGAGGTGATCGCGGCCAGCTGGTCCGCCCGGTCCGCCGGCAGGTCCCGGGAGGACGCGAGCAGCAGCCCGTCGGCGGACACCGCCACGACGTGGGCGATACCGGCCACGCTGTCGGCGAAGTTGGTGAGCAGCCAACCCATGTCCTGCATGGCAGCTGGCCTGTTCATCGGCTCTCCTTGGTCGAGGTGCTGTTCAGGTCCGTACCGGCCGACCTGCCGCGCTGCACGCCACGGTGGTAGGCCGACAACAGGCCACGTACTTCGTCGGGGGTCCGCCGGCTGCGGTCCCGACCACCCTTCGGTTCGATGCCGCCCGGCACGAGCTGCGCCTGCGGCACCCGCTTCGGCAGGCCGGAGCGGGTGGTTCCGGCGGCGGCCGGCTCGGCGGCCCGGCTGGCCAACGTCCAACCCTCGTCGGCCGCCGTCCGCCAGGCGTCCGGGTCCGGGGCCGGCGGTGCGGCAGCCGGTGCGGGCGCCGCCGCGGGCGCGGCCGGCGCAGCGGGGGCGGCCGGCGGCGGGGTGTACGACGGTGGCGGTGTCGGCGTCGAGGCGCCCCGACCGCCGGTCTTCGCGTTGCCGAATCCGTCCATGCTTCCCACGCTCTGCGCTCCGGTGCCCTCGGAACTGCCCGGGGTCCGGGTGGGCAGCGGCGGTCGGGCCGGTGCGGCGGCGGTCGACGGACCACCGTTGGTCATGCGCGCGCCGGCGTCGGCGGGTGGGGGCGGCGTGTCGAACTGCGGCCGGGTGAAGATCGCGGTGGCGTCGTCGCCGTGCGACCGGAACCAGACCGCCTCCATCTCCCGGAAGATCGGAGCCTCGGCGGGGAACTCCGGCCGGGTGCTGACCGGCGCGGCCGGCGTCGGCGGTGCGACCGGCGCGGCGGGCTGCACGGGCGGCAGCGGCGTCGCGGCCGGCGCCGGTGGGGCTACCGCGCCCGGCCCGGCGACCGGCCCGACCGGCAGCACCGGCGCGTTCCGGCCGTCAGTGGTGTCGGCCGTCGCGGACCGCCGGGGCAGCGCGTCGATGGTCGGGTACGCCACGGTGGGGCTGCCCGCCGAGATGCCGTTGCCGTTGCTGTACGCCGGTCGCGCGGGCGGCGCCGGTACGGCTGGTGCGGCGGCGGGCGGCGCCGTCGGAGCTGCCCCTGGGTAGCCGCCGGCCTGCACGGCCGGGGTGGTGTCCCGGGTGTCGAGCGGCGACTGCCACTGCGCGGGGGCCGGGGCGGCGTTGGTCCGCCACTGGTCCGGCAGCGTCGCCGCCGAGGCGGTCGCGCCGGCGTACGACTCGGCGTGACCGACCGGGGTGAGCGGCGTCTGCTCCACGGCCATCGGCTGACGCGGACGGGTGAGCGCCTGCTCGCGTCCCCGGCTGCTGGGCAGGATCACGGTGGCGGCGGGCAGCGTCACCTGGGCGACCGTGCCGCCCTCGACGTTGCGGCGCAACTCCACCCGGATGCCGTAGCGGGAGGCGAGCCGGCTCACCACGGCCAGACCCATCAGCCGGAACGCGGCGACGTCCACGCTCGGCGGGGCGGCCAGCCGACGGTTGAGCGAGTCGAGCTGCTCGTCGGTGAGGCCGAGGCCGCGGTCCTCGATCTGGATCAGCACGTAGTCGCGGATGCGGCGACCGTCGGCCACGACGGTGGTGTTCGGCGGCGAGAACCGGGTGGCGTTGTCGAGCAGTTCGGCGACGAGGCGTACGACGTCGTTGACGGCGTGCGCGGCCACCGAGATGTCGGTGTCCACGGTGCCGAACTCGATGCGGTTGTACAGCTCGACCTCGGACTGGGCGGCGCGCAGCACGTCCACGACGAGCGCGTCGTCGCGGCGCGGCACGGCCGAGTCGGCACCCGCCAGGACCAGCAGGTTCTCGTCGTTGCGGCGCATTCGGGTGGCCAGGTGGTCCAGTTCGAAGAGCTGGGCCAGCCGCTTCGGGTCCTCCTCGCCGCGCTCGATCGCGTCCAGCTCGCCGATCATCCGGTCGACCAGGGTCTGACTGCGGCGGGCCAGGTTGAGGAACATCGCCGAGACGCTGGTGCGCAGCGCGGCCTGTTCGGCGGCGACCCGCACCGCCTCCCGGTGGACGACGTTGAAGGCCGACGCCACCTGACCGACCTCGTCGCGGTTGGTGAGCTGGATCGGGTCCCGCACCTGGCGGACGATCTCGTCCACGCCACCGTCGCCGACGCTGCCCATGTTCTGCAGCCGTTGCACGGCGTCGGGCAGGTCGTGGTTGGCCACCGCGAGGGCGCCCTCGCGCAGCCGGCGCAGCGAGTCGTTGAGCGACCGGGCCAGCACCACGGCCAGCGACACGGCGATGATCAGGGTGAGCAGCACCAGGATCGACTCGACCACGGCCTGCCGGATGACGTCCGAGCGCGCCTCGTCGGCCTGGTCGAGCAGCCGGTCCTGCAGCTGGATCTCGGCCCAACGCATCAGGTCGTTGACCGCGCCGATGGCTGCGGTGGCGTCCTGCGCGCTGACCAGCGGGCGCTGCCCGACGGAGCGGCTGATGTCGGTGGCGACCCGGTCGGAGAGGCCGACGGCGTCACCGGAGACGGTGCTGTCGACGAGGGCCCGCTGCACCGGGTCGGCGGCGAGCGAGAAGGCGACCAGCGCCTCCTGCTGACTGGTCAGCGTGGCCACGAAGGAGGAGAACTGCTCCGGGTCGAGCTGGCCGGCGGTCAGCGCGGTGAAGGCGACCGCCTGCTCCTCGGCGACCGACGCCTTGGCGCGGGCGAACGCGGCGACGGCACGGCGGCTGTCGGCCAGGCCCTCGTCGCCGGGGAGCTGGGCCAGCCCGTCGCCGTAGCTGATCAGGTCGGTGAGGATGACGCCGTAGCGGAGCACCGCCTCGGCGACCGCCATCTGCCGGCGGTCCAGCACCTCCTGGCGGGTACCGTCCAGGGTGGCCAGGTGGTCGTCGATCGCCGCCAGCCGGTCCCGCAGTGCCGTCGGCACCTCGCCGATCCGGTCGCGCTCGGCGCGGTACTCGTCCACCCGCTGCTGCGTCTGGCGTACCCGCAGGTTGTACGCGTCGGCCGGCTGCTGCGGGGTGGCCAGGTAGGCCGCCGCCGCCATCCGCTCGGACTGCAGATCCTGGGTCAGCGCGCTGACGTCGATGGCGAGCGCGGTGAGCGACCGGGCCCGGGTGGCGTCGTAGGCGCCCTCGCCGATGGAGATGAGCCGGACGGTGGCCAGCGCGATCACCGCAGCCACCGGAACAACCAGGATCAGCGCCAGTTTGGACCGGATCCGGGCGTCCCGCAGCCTCGGCAGGCGCCGGCGCTTACGCCCGGTTTCGCCGCCGATCGCGGGCAAGGTCGTCGGTCCGGTGCTCACGACATCGCCTCCGTCGTTTCTTCCCCGCCTGACCCGCCGAGCCATGCCGGGAGCGGAGGGGACCACGCGCGGCACGGCCGCGATTTCATCAGAGAAGATCGTGTTTGGGAAGCCGCAGTGAGGCAGGAAACGGTCGCACGGCGCGGAACCCTTGATCCGGTCAACTGATACCTTCATTTCCGCAAGCCCCTGAACAGGGCATGTAACTCCAGAGTGGTCACGCGTGTATGCAAAGTGAGGTTTTGCAAACATTGCGTTACCCCAGCATGTGGGATGGCCGTCCCGAAAATGCAAGCGGGGTCCGCGCTTGACCACAGCGCCGGCCATTGGCAAGGTTTTGCAGGCTTCGCGCACACACCGTACGGCAGAGGAGATCCCGTCCTCCACTGAGGACGGATTAGCGGCGGTGACCGGGCAGCGCCCGCGCCCGCACCTGGAGGACTGAGTTGAGCCCCATCCGCTCCGCGACCATCGCGGCGCTCGCATCGGCCCTCGTGGCCACCACGCTCACCGGCTGCCAGTTCGGCGAAGCGGAGCAGGACACGAGTCCGATCGTGATCGCCGCCGACCTCGAGCTCTCCGGTGCCGCCGCACCAATGGGCCGGGCCTACCAGCGCGCGCTGGAACTCAAGCGGGACCAGTTGAACTCCTCCGGAGCACTGAACGGCCGGAAGATCGACCTCAGGGTGAAGGACAACCGTTCCGACGCCGCCGAGTCACTGCGCAACATCGCCGACTTCAGCAGCGATTCCCGGGTCAGCGCGATCGTCATGGGCGGTTGTAGCGAATGCGCGGTCGGGGCGGTCGGCGTCATCAACGAGAAGCGGATTCCCACCATTGCGCTCGCCGCTTCCGGGGCGATCTCGAGCCCGGTCGCCGACCGGCGGTACGTGTTCAAGCTCGGCCCGAACGCGGCCGACAGCGCCTCCGCGCTCACCACCGAGCTGCGCCGCAAGAACGTCCGCAAGGTCGCCCTGCTCGCCAGCAACGACGACTACGGCCGCGAGGGCGTGCTCGCGCTGCGCCGTGAACTGGGCAAGACCACCATCAAGGTGGCCGGCGAGGAGTCGGTGAAGACCACCGACACCGAGGTCGGCCAGCAGGTCGGCAAGCTCGTCAAGCTCAAGCCCGACGCGCTGGTGGTCTGGACCCCGCCGGAGCAGGCCACGCTCGCCGCGACCAGTGCCCAGCAGGCCGCGTTCCGTGGGTCGCTCTTCTTCGACGCGGGAGCGGCCGGCGACCTCTTCCTCGGCGCGGCGGCCCGGGCCACCGAGAAGGCCACCATGGTCTTCACCCAGACCATGGTGATCGACGACGTGATCGCCACCACGCCGGCGAAGGCCGCCCGGCGGCAGTGGTTCCAGGACTACACGGCCCGCTACGGCGGCTACAACGGCTCCTCCTCCTTCGCCGCCGACGCGATCCAACTGATCGTCGATGCCGAACTGCGGGCCGGCGGCCCGGCGGGGAAGGTCGACCGGGACGGCATCCGTGACGTGTTGGAGACGTCCCAGATCGACGGCCTCTCCGGCCCGATCCGGATGACGCCCGACAACCACTCGGGCCTCATGCCCCAGGCGCTCACCACGCTTGTCGCTCGCAACGGACGCTGGCGGCTCGCGGGCTGACCGACTCTCCGGGCGGTCAGGCTTGATTCCTGCGCCCAAGATCCGCGCAACATCCCCGATGTTGTTGCTTCAGCGGTGCCGGAGGCAGCAACATCGGGGAAGTTGCGCGGATCTTGAGGACCGATCGTCGAGGAGCCGCGCTGAACGCCTCCCGGCGTGGTGGGAGGCGCCGCCATCGCTCGCAATCTTGGACAGTTCCGTCGGCTGCCGACGGAACTGTCCAAGATCTAGCCTGCCAACTGCTCCCGCGCTCGGACGACGTCGCCGGTACGTTCTGCCGTCCACGCCGCCAGGCGCCCCCGGTCAGCGGCTGCTGGTGGTTTCCCGTACCCAGGGCAGCGCGATGCGCTCGACGAGCACGAGCGCGGAATAGAGCAGGATGCTGACCAGCGCCACCAGCATGATCGCCGCCCAGGCGGTGGCGGTGTCGCCGACGCCCGCGTACTGCGTGATCACGTAGCCCAGGCCCTCTTCCCCGGCCTGGAACTCGCCGATCACCGCGCCGATGGCCGCCAGCGGCATGGCCACCTTGAGCCCGACGAAGATCTGCGGCAGCGCCGCCGGGAACCGCACCTTGCGGAACGCCTGCCAACGGGAGGCGTTCCACGACCGGACCAGCTCGGCCAGGTCGGCCGGCGTGGTGGTCAACCCGGTCGCGGTGGACAGCACGATGGGGAAGAAACAGAGCAGGAACACCATGGTCAGGATCGGCTTCTGGCCCCAGCCCAACGCCACCACCAGCAGCGGCCCCAGGGTGATCTTCGGCACCGCGTTCACCGCGACCAGCAGCGGGGTGAACATCCGCTCGACCGTCTGGGAGCTGGCCAACGAGAGTCCGATCAGGACACCGGCGGCCGCCGACAGAACGAAGCCGATCAGGATCTCCAGCAGGGTGGCCCAGGTGTGCTCCAGCATCTGAGCGGGCTTGTCGACGAACGCGGTGAGCACGCCCCCCGGCGGCGGCAGGGCGGCCGGGTGGACCAGCTCCAGCCGGGCGATCAACCACCACGCGGCCAGGGCGACCACGAGGCCGGCCGCGGGCAGCAGCGCCGCACCGGTCCCCGCGCGCAGGCCGGCGCCCCGACCCGCTCGACGCGCCTGGCGGCCGGCGCCCGGGGGTGGGGGTGCCGTCACCGCCGGCTCGGCTGAGCGGACGTCGGTCATCTTGTCCTCCTCGTTGTCCGCCGGCCCTCGCGGGCCGACAAGATTCACCGGCCCGCAGGGCCGACAAGCGACGGGGGTACGCCCCACCGGAGACCGGTGGAACGTACCCCCTGGTGACGACCGGACGATCAGGCCTTCGGCGCGAGGCTGAAGTCGATGATCTGCTCGGGGGTGATGTTCTGCTTGAGCGCGCCCGCGCCCTGCAGGATCGCGATGCTCTTCGCCACCCGGCCGCTGTCCAGCGTGCCGATCGCGGTGCCGGAGTTGCCGGAGCGCACGTACGCGGCCATCAGGTCCAGCTCGGCGGCGGCGGCCACCGGGTTGGCGGCGTCGACGTTCTTCTTCAGGATCTCGCCGGCCTCCTTGGAGTTCGCCAGGCTGTACTCGAGGCCCTTGAGCAGCGCCGCAGTGAACCGCTTCACCATCTCCGGCTTCTCCTTGGCGATCTTGCTGGAGGTGATCAGCACGTTGCCGTAGAGGTCCTGCATCACGTTGCTGTACGGCAGCATGACGGCCTTCTTCTTGGACACCGCCTCGATCGTCGGCTGGCCGACGACGAACTGGCCGATGCCGTCCACCGAGCCGGAGGCGAGGGTGCCGATCAGCGCCTGCGCCTCACCGTTGACCCAGGTCACCTTGCTGGCGTCGACACCGGCGAGCCGGGCGTACGTCGGGAAGAGGTTGCGCACCACGGAGCCGGGGGTGTCGGCGAGCTTCTTGCCCTCGAGGTCCTTGGGCGAGTTGATGTTCTTGCCCTCGACGGTGGCGATACCCGCCATCGTGCGCTGCTGGATCGCGGCCACGGCGGTGAAGTCCTTCGCCTGGCCGTTGCCGAGCTGGAGCAGACCACCGGTGAGGTCGATCGGGCCGAAGTCCGCCTGACCGCCGACGACGGTCTGGATCACGCCGCCGGTGCCCTGGCCGGCCTTGATCTCGACGTCGAAGCCGGCCTCCTTGAAGAAGCCCTTGTCCTTCGCCACCCAGGCGTAGGAGTCACGGCCGAAGTTGCCGAAGGAGGTGAGGTAGGTCACCTTCTCCAGCGCCCCGTCTTTGCCGCCCTTGGCGTCGTCGGACGAGTCCGACCCGCTGCTGCAGGCGGAGACGAGGGCGAGGGCGGTGGCCAGCGCGGCCGTAGCGACCGTACGGGTCAGCCTTCTCATCAGTAGCACCATGTCCTTTCCGACCGGGACCGCAGGCCACCGGAGGGGTTGTCGCGACGGTGCCGGCGGGAGGGGCAAGCCGGGCACCGCCATCGTGAGGGGACTCTTCGCGGGCACAGCGTACGAGAAACCCACAGTTGCGACGCCAGGCGTATCGGGTTGCGGATCGGAAACAACATGACGACCACCCCGGACGGTGCGACATGTCAACAGGGCGGCTAGCCTTTGTCGGATTCCTGACCGTCCACTCAGCGGAGGTCCGCCGCAGATGATCCGACTGTCCGGGGTGTCGCGTACCTTCGAAGGCCGGTCCGGCCAGGTCGAGGCCCTTCGCGGCATCGACCTCGACGTCGCCGAGGGCGAGTTCGTCGCCATCCTCGGGCGCTCCGGCTGCGGCAAGTCCACCCTGCTGCGGCTGATCGCCGGGCTGCTCCCGTTGACCTCCGGTGACATCACCGTGGCCGGTACGCCGATCACCCGCCCGCGCCGCGACATCGCCATGCTGTTCCAGAAGCCGGCGCTGCTGCCGTGGCGCAGCGTGCTGGACAACGTCCTGCTGCCGGTGGAGATCTTCGGCTGGAGCCGCGCGAAGCACCGTGAGCGGGCCCGGCAACTGCTCGACGTGGCCGGGCTGGCCGGGTTCGAGAAGCGGCTGCCGCACGAGCTGTCCGGTGGCATGCAGCAGCGGGTGTCGCTGTGCCGGTCGCTGATCGGCGAGCCCCGGGTGATGCTGATGGACGAGCCGTTCTCCGCGCTCGACGCGCTCACCCGTGAGGAACTCTCCGGCGAACTCCAGCGCGTGCACATGGAGAACAAGCCCAGCATCGTCTTCGTCACCCACTCGATCGACGAGGCGGTGCTGCTCGCCGACCGGGTGATCGTGCTGAGCCCGCGCCCCGGCCGGATCCGCAAGGTGGTCGAGGTGTCCATCCCCCGCCCACGCACCCTGGGCCGCAACGCCCACCTCGCCGACGTCGCCCGGGTCAGCGCCGACCTGCACGAACTGTTGATGGAACGCGACCAGCCGGCCACGGCCGGCGCGGAGGGACGATGACCATGCGGGTGTCGGTGTTCACCGAGCCGCACCGGGGTGCCGACTACGACACCCAGCTCCGGTTCGCCCGACTGGCCGAGGCCGGGGGCTTCGAGGGATTCCTGCGGGCCGACCACTACCAGTCGATGGGCGACGACCCCGGTCTGCCCGGCCCGACCGACGCGTGGCTGACCCTGGCCGCGCTGGCCCGGGAGACCGAACGGATCCGGCTGGGCACCCTGGTGACGTCGGCGACCTTCCGGCTGCCCGGTCCGCTGGCCGTGCTCGTCGCGCAGGTCGACCAGATGAGCGGCGGCCGGGTCGACCTGGGCATCGGCGCCGGCTGGTACCAGCGCGAACACACCTCGTACGGCATCCCGTTCCCGGCCGTCGGCGAGCGGTTCGACCGGCTGGCCGAGCAGCTCGAGGTGATCACCGGGCTGTGGTCCACCCCGGTGGGCGAGACGTACAGCTTCACCGGCGACCACTACCGGCTGGTGGACGCGCCCGCGCTGCCCAAGCCGAAGCAGGTGCCCGGCCCGCCGATCATCGTGGGCGGACGCGGCCCCAAGCGCACCCCCGAGTTGGCCGCCCGGTACGCCCACGAGTTCAACATGCCGTTCAAGTCCGTGGCCGAGACCGCCGAGGCGTACGACCGCGTACGGGAGGCGTGCGATCGGACCGGCCGGGCCGGCACCGGGCGCGCGCCGCTGGTGCTCTCCGCCGGCATCGTGGTGGCGATCGGGCGCACCGACGCGGAGGCCGCCCGCCGGGCCGCGCCGCTGCACGAGAAGAGCGCGCTGCCGCCGGAGGACCCGGTGGTCGGCTCGCCGGCACAGCTGGTGCAGCGGATCGGCGAGTTCGCCGAGATCGGCGCGAGCCGGGTGCACCTGCGCCTCACCGACCTCGACGACCTCGACCACCTCGAGCTGATCGCCGCCGAGGTGCTTCCCCAACTGGACGGTGGACGATGACCGACGTGATCGACGGCACCGAACTCGGGCCCGTGGGCCAGGAGATCGTGTACGAGAACGACCGGGTCCGGGTCTGGCACATCCGGCTCGAACCGGGTGAGCGCCAGCCCCTGCACCGGCACGACCACCCCTACCTGGTGGTGGCGATCCAGGGCGCCAAGAACGTCGTGCAGACGATCGACGGGACCCGGATCGACGCCGACGAGCCCACCGGCGGTGTCGTCTACCGCGACCCCGGGGCGGTACACATGCTCACCAATGTCGGGGACACGACATACCTGGCCCGGCTGGTCGAACTCAAGTAGACCCGCCGGGCGTGCACCGGCGCGCCGCGCGGCGCGCCGGTGGCGATCGGGTGTACCAGGTGCGTAACGTGCCGGACATGGCCTATCGGACCTGGGGCAGACTGCTGCTCACGGCGCTCGGGGTGAGCGTGCTGGCTGGAGCCGGCCAGCTCGGCGTCGCGTACGGCTTCGGCATCGTCCGGCTCACCGGCGCCTTCACCGGCTCGACGGTCAACCAGTGGCCGGCCCAGCTCGTCTGGGTGGGCTGGTTCGCCGCGAACGCCGCCGTGGCCGGCGCGGTCCTGACCGGACGGCTGGCCCGCCGGGACGTCCCGCCGGCCAGCACCGGCCGGCACCTGGCCATCGGGGGTGCCGCCGCGCTCGGCGCGACCGCCGTCGCCCCGCTCTGCATGCAGCCCGCCCGAGCCGCCGAGTTGATCTCGGTTGACCCGGTCTGGGCGGTCGGCATCTGCGCCATCCTCGGCGCGGTCATCGGCGCGGGCGCGGCCATCGCCGTACTGCTCCGGCCGGAACTGGGCTGGAACATGGCGGCCGTGGCCGGGACGATCTGGCTGCTGGCGCTGGTCTCCGTCCTGCCGTCGCTCGGCACGACCGGTCCGCTGCCCACGGTCCGGCTCGGCGTCCTCGAACCGAACTGGCTGGACGACGCCGCCGCGCAGCGCCTGGCGTTGCTCGTGCTGCCTCTGGTGGCGCTGCTCGCGGGCACGGCGACCGCCGGGCTGGCCCGCTGGCGCGGCCAGCTCCCGCTGATCAGCGCGGCGACCGGGGTGGCCGGTCCGGTGCTGGTGGCTTTCGCGTACCTGACCGCCGGCCCCGGCGACGCCGTCGACCGCTACCAGACGACCCCTTACTACGGCGCGCTGATCGCCGTGCTCGCCGGTGCTCTCGGGGCCGCGGCCGCCGCCCTGCTGCGCTGGCCGCTCGGCGTCCGCGCCGCCGGTTCCGAAGCGATCGCACCCACCGACATCCTGCGCCCGCTGCCCACCGGCCCGACGCTGCCCGGCGACGAGCCGGTGACGTCGGCCGACGGCCACCCCGACACCGAGCCCGTCGACGGGCAACTGGCCGGGACCGGTCCGGGTCCGCGCGCCGGTGCCGACACCGCCGGGGTACGCACCGTCCCCGCCCACTGGGACTGGCCGTCGATCACGGCGAGCGGCCAGCACGGCCCTGCCCCCGCCGACGCGGTGCGCGGGGGTACGGCCGCTCCGTCCGCCGGCACCGGCCAGCGGGCCGACGCCGGCCTGTCGGCAGGCGACGCCGCGACCACGGAGGCGTTGGCCGACGGCGAGCGGTACGACCGCACACCGGACCGCCGCGCCTCCTGGCTGACCGATCCGACCGGCGAGTTCACCGCCGGGCGGCAGCCGTCGCGCCGCGACGCGGAGCCGACCGCCGGTGCCGTCGAGCCGATGCCCACCGTCCCGGCGTCCGCTGCGCCAGTGTCCGGCCCGGGCGCGACGGCCGGCGTCAGCCCGAGGCCCGACGCGGACGACGACAAGCCGACCGGCGGCGACGCGACCCGCCGGGACGAGTCGGACAGCGACCGTACGGCGGCCAGCACCCCCGCAGGCCCGCTCACCACGGGCAGCGTCGACACCGCGGTTCCCGACGACAGTGGTACCCCGGACTCCGGCGGCGCGGACTCGCCGACCACGGACCCGGCCGTCACCCCGGGCACGGGCGCGACCGTCACCCCGGACGCGAAGAGCGCGGGCACGTCGGGCACGGACCGCGCCGCCGGCGACGGCACGGTCGAGGTGTCCACGCCCAAGCCGCGCCGTCCGCGCAAGGCGAAGTCCGTGCCGACCGCCACCCCGGCGGACACGGCCACCGACGACGCGGCCGCAACCGACGGGACGACCACCGACGACGCGGCCGCAGCCGACGGGACGACGGCCACCGACGAAACGGCCGCTCCGACCGGTGTACGCGCCCGGCGGGCGACCCGCGCCGGCAAGGGCACCACCAGCGCCGACGCCGCCCGACCGCTGGACCGGGACGCTTCGACGCCGGACCAGACGGCTCCGAGCCCCGAGCCAGCCGCCCGGACGGGCGGGGACCCGCGGGCCGAGGCAGCGGGCGCGGGGAGCTCATCCGCCACGTCGCCGGACACCCCCGTCCGGGCCGACGATGCCGTGCCGACCCCGACCGCCGGTGCAGGCCGCACCGACCCGGCCGAGGACGGCCCGGGTGGTTCGCTGTTCGGTGCGGTCGCGGGGGCCGACCGGTGGACGCCTGCGGCACCCACCTGGGCGGCCACCTCCTCGGGGCCCACGGCGGCGGCCGATCCCGAGCCCTCCGCCGCGAACGCCTCCGACGACGCACCGGAGTCGACCGACCGGATGCCCCGCTTCCGGCACCGGCCACCGCTGCCCGACCTGAGCCGGGTGCCCAGCTGGGACGCCTTCGACACCACCCGTCGTACCCGGACAACGGACCCGGGCACCGGAACGTCGGACCCGAGCGGATCGTCCGCCAGGGCCACCGGTAAGCCCGACCCGGCTACCGGTACGACCGGGCCGGCCAGCAGCACGATCGGCCCGGACGAGGCGGCCAGCGCGCTGGCTGCCCTGGCGAGGTCCATCGTGCCGCCGTCGATCCCTCCGGTCCTGCCGGAGCAGGGCGGCGCGTCCACCACCGCCGGCACGCCGGAGGGGGACACGGGAGGGACGTCCACGGACGACGCCCGGCAGTCCTCGCGGCGGGGACGGCTCGGTGGCCTGTTCCGGCGTAACCGGGCGCGAACCGACGAGGAGAGCCGGACCGCGCCCGACGCGGCCGAGCCCCTGCCCGCGCAGGACGAGGAGTTCGTGGACTGGGTCGCCGGCCTCGGCAAGCCGGTCACCGACAACGAGCCCGAGCAGGAGAGCGGCCGCCGCTCGCTGCGCTCCACCGGCCGGCATCACCGCGACTGAACTGATCGACTCGGGTTCCGTGCAGCCGGGCCAATCCAGTCGCGTGGATGCCCCGACGTCACCGAACCCGAGTCGATCGTCTCCCGCCGGTCCCGGCGAGCCCGGTCAGGCCAGCGGCAGGTAGACCTTGCCGCCGCCGGAGACGAACTCCGCCGACTTGTCCTTCATGCCGCGGGCGGCGTACTCCTTCAGCTCCTGGGTGATCTTCATGGAGCAGAACTTCGGGCCGCACATCGAGCAGAAGTGGGCGGTCTTCGCGGGCTCGGCGGGCAGGGTCGCGTCGTGGTACGAGCGCGCGGTCTCCGGGTCGAGGGACAGGTTGAACTGGTCCTCCCAGCGGAACTCGAACCGCGCCTTCGACAGCGCGTCGTCCCACGCCTGCGCCCCCGGGTGCCCCTTGGCCAGGTCCGCCGCGTGGGCGGCGATCTTGTACGCGATCACGCCGGCCTTCACGTCGTCCCGGTCCGGCAGGCCGAGGTGTTCCTTCGGGGTGACGTAGCAGAGCATGGCGGTGCCGAACATGCCGATCATCGCGGCGCCGATCGCCGAGGTGATGTGGTCGTACGCCGGCGCGATGTCGGTGGTCAGCGGCCCGAGCGTGTAGAACGGGGCCTCGTGGCACCACTCCTGCTGAAGGTCCACGTTCTCCTTGATCTTGTGCATCGGCACGTGGCCCGGGCCCTCGATCATCACCTGCACGTCGTGCTCCCAGGCGACCTTCGTCAGCTCGCCGAGGGTACGCAGCTCGGCGAACTGCGCCTCGTCGTTGGCGTCCGCGATCGAGCCGGGCCGCAGCCCGTCCCCGAGCGAGAACGTCACGTCGTAGCGCGCGAGGATCGCGCACAGCTCGGCGAAGTTGGTGTAGAGGAAGTTCTCCTCGTGGTGCGCCAGGCACCAGGCCGCCATGATCGAGCCACCCCGGGAGACGATCCCGGTCACCCGGTCCACGGCCAGCGGCACGTACGGCAGCAGCACGCCCGCGTGCACGGTCATGTAGTCCACGCCCTGCTCGGCCTGCTCGATGACCGTCTCCCGGAACACCTCCCAGCTCAACTTCACCGGGTCGCCGCCGACCTTCTCGAGGGCCTGGTAGATCGGCACCGTCCCGATCGGCACCGGCGAGTTCCGCACGATCGCCTCGCGGGTCTCGTGGATGCGCTTACCGGTGGACAGGTCCATCACGGTGTCCGCGCCCCAGCGGGTCGCCCAGGTCAGCTTCTCCACCTCCTCGGCGACCGACGAGCTGACCGCCGACGTGCCGATGTTGGCGTTCACCTTGACCAGGAACGCCTTGCCGATGATCGCCGGCTCGCACTCCGGGTGGTTGACGTTGAGCGGCAGCACCGCCCGGCCGGCGGCGATCTCGGACCGCACCAGCTCGGGGTCGACGTTCTCCCGGATCGCCACGAACTCCATCTCCGGCGTCACCACACCGGCCCGCGCGTACGCGAGTTGCGTGGGTCGACGACCGTCCACCCCGGCCAGCGGCGTACCCGCGCCCCGCACCGGGGCCACGTCACCACGCTCGGCGATCCACGGGCCGCGCAGCGCCGGCAACCCCACCTCCGGGTCCGACCCCGGGCCGGACGTGTCGTAGAGCCGTACCGGCGGAAGGTCACCGGTCAGCGTCACCTCCGCGAACGGCACCCGCAGATCCGGCCGCGACCCCTCGACGTACACCTTGCCTCGTGCCTGCATGACAACCTCCCTGGTGATCAGGCGGACCAGCCGAAGTGATCCAGCGGTCCGCGCCCCGCGCCCAGCTCCCAGCCCCGCCCGCCGGTCAGCGCGCGGAACACGTACTCCTTGGCGGCCTGCACCGCCGCCGGCACCGGATCGCCCAGCGCGAGTCGCACGGCGATGGCCGCCGAGAACGAGCAGCCGGTGCCGTGGGTGTGCCGGGTGTCCACCTGGGGACCGCGCAGCAGGGTGGTGACGCCGCCGCCGCACAGCACGTCGACCGCCTCGTCCCCTTCGACGTCGCCGCCGGTGACCACCACGTACTCCGGGCCGCCGGCGGCCAGTGCCTCGGCGGCCAGGACCATCCCCGCCACGTCGTCCACGCCGCGTCCGGTGATGGCCGCGGCCTCCGCGCAGTTCGGCGTCGCCACCCGGGCGTACGGGAGCAGCCGCTCCACCGCACCCACCACGCCCAGCCGGTGCCCACTCGTGGCGACCAGCACCGGATCGACGACGAGCTGGGGCAACCGGCCGTCCCGTGCGGCCTGGGCCACCACGTCGGCGACGGCGGGCGTGCCGAGCATCCCCGTCTTGACCGCGCCCACGGTGAAGTCGGCGAGCACGCTGTCCAACTGCTCCTCGACCGTGCGCGGCGGCAACGGCAGGACGGCGTCCACACCCCGCGTGTTCTGTGCGGTGACCGCCGTGAGGACACTCGTGCCGTACGCGCCGAGCGCCGCGAAAACCTTGAGGTCGGCCTGGATTCCCGCGCCTCCGCCGGAGTCTGAGCCGGCGATGGTCAGGGTGGTTTTCGGGGTCATCTCTCCTCTTTGGTTGCGCTTTGGGGCTGCGGCCGACCGTGCCCACTCCGGGCGGTCAGGCTTGATCCCTGCGTGGGCACGGTCGGCCGCAGCCCTGACGTGGAGACCTGCGCGGGGCAGTTGCAGCTCTCGCGGGTGACCGCCTTGGCGAAGGCGCTTGTTAGTTGGTGGGCTGTTTCTGTGGGGTCTTCTGCTCGCATGAGGGCGCCGAGCACTGCTACTCCGGCGGCTCCTGCTTGCACGCAGGCGGTTACCTGCTCCGGTGTCTCCACTCCGCCGAGGGCGAGGACGGGCAGCGGACTGCTTTCGATCAGCTTCCGCAGTCCCGCGGCTTCCAGGGGTGGGCCGTAGCCGGGTTTGGTTCTGGTGGGCCAGATTGGGGAGATCGTGGCGTAGTGCTCGGTGGTGAGGCGGTGCAGTTCGGTCTCGTTGTGGCAGGAGCGGCCGACCAGGCGGTGGGGTGGCGGCGGGTACGGGCCGGCGGCGGGCAGGTGCACGGCGTCACCGCCGAGCGGGTCGGGGCCGGCCACGACGAGGGTCCCGCCGACGTCGGCGAGGATCGCGCGCAGGTCGGCGGCGAGGGCGGCGCGTTCGGTGCGCGGCAGATCCTTCTCCCGCAGCACCACCCAGCGCACTCCCCCGGCGACCGCCGCCGCCACGACCCGGTCGAGCCCAGCGGACGCGACCAGACGATCCGTGAGCAGCACGACCCCCGACGGTGCCGATCCCGTCACAGGTCCGGTCTTCCCTCGTCCGGAGTGGACGCGAGGGCGTGGAAGCGCCGGGCGATCCGACCCGCGCCGGCGGCGAGGCGACCGGCCTCGACGGCGTACCGCATCGCCGTGGCCATCGCCACCGGATCGGCGGCCCGGGTGACCGCGCTGGCCAGCAGGACGGCATCGCAGCCCAACTCCATGGCCAGCGCCGCGTCGGACGCGGTGCCGATGCCGGCATCGAGGATCACAGGCACGTCCACGCTCTGCCGGATCAGCCGGATGTGGTGCGGGTTGCCGATACCGAGCCCCGAGCCGATCGGCGCACCGGCAGGCATCACCGCGGCGCAGCCCACGTCGGCAAGGCGGCGGGCGAGCACCGGGTCGTCACTGGTGTACGGCAGCACGGTGAAACCGTCGGCAACGAGTTCCTCGGCGGCGCGCAGCAACTCCACCCCGTCCGGCAGCAACGTCCGCTCGTCGCCGATGACTTCCAGCTTCACCCAGTCGGTGTCGAACGCGTCGCGTGCCAGCCGGGCCACCTTCACCGCCTCGGTGGCGGTGTGGCAGCCGGCGGTGTTCGGCAGCAGCCGTACGCCGCACCGGTCCAGCAGGTCCAGCAGCCCACCGCCGGTGCCCGGCGCGGTGTCCACCCGGCGCAGCGCCAGCGTGACCAGTTCCGTGCCGGACGCCCGGATCGCCTGTTCCAGCACGGTGAGGTTCGCGGCCCCACCGGTGCCCAGGATCAACCGCGAGCCGAACGTTTCCCCGCCCAGGTCGAACGGCATGCCGCTCACCCGCCCTGCGCGGCCGTGAGCACCTCGACCCGGTCGCCGTCGCGCAGCACCGTGGCCGGCCAGCCGGCCCGGGGCACCACCTCGCCGTTGACCGCGACCGCGACGCCCCGCTGGTGCGGTACGACGTCGCGGACCAGGTCGGCGACCGACGCCCCGCCGGGCACGCTACGCCCGGCTCCGTTCACCGTGAGCTCCATCATTCCTCCTCGAAACTGCGCATCGGGTCGGCGAACCGGTCGGCGCCGAAGCCGGTGAGCAGCGGGTCGGGCACTCCGGTGCACACCAGGTCGGCGATCGCCTCGGCGGTGACCGGGGTGAGGACGATGCCGTGCCGGTGGTGTCCGGTGGCGGCCAGCACGCCCGGTCGGCCGGGCAGCGGCCCGAGGATCGGCGCGTTGTCCGGGGTGCCGGGCCGCAGCCCGGCGACGGCCTCCACCAGGTCGTACTCGGCCAGTTCGGGCAGCAGGTCGATCCCGGCGCGCAGCAGCCGCTGCACCGCACCGGCGGTGACGGTGGTGTCCGCCCGCTCCTCGACCGTCGCGCCGAGGACGACCTCGCCGTCGGCGCGGGGCACCAGGTAGACGTGCTCGCCGTCGGCGTACCCCCGGATCACGTGCCGGAAGCCCGGCGCGACGCCGCCGGGCGCGCGCAGCCGGAGGATCTGGCCCTTCACCGGCCGCACCGGCAGGCCGGTGAGGGCGGCCGCGCCGCAGCCGGCCGCGACCACGGTGACCTCGGCATCCACATCGGACAGCCGCCGGACCGGCCGGGGCACGAACGTCACGCCGGCCCGCCGCGCGGCGGTGCCCAGCGCCGGCACCAGCAACCGGGGGTCGACCTGGTGGTCGGTGGGCGCGAGCGCGCCGCCGCGCACCCGGGGGGCGAGCGCCGGTTCGCGGTCGCGCAGCTCGCTGGGGCGCAGCGGCGTCACCGGCAAACCAAGACCCTGTTGGTACGCCCACAGCCGGCGCGCCTCGGCCAGATCGTCGCCGGTCAACCCGACCATCAGGGTGCCCTCGGTCCGGTAGCCGATCGGCGTGCCGCTGGCCTCGGTCAGCTCGGCGGCGAACCCGGGCCACCGGGCGGCGGACGCCACCAGCAGCTCGGTCAGCCGCCGTTCCCCGAAGTACGCCTCGGCGACCGGGGAGAGCATCCCGGCGGCGACGGCCGACGCCCCCGATCCGGGTGACGGGTCGTACACCTCGACGCGCAGCCCACGGGTGGCACAGCGCCACGCGACGGCCAGTCCGATCGGACCCGCACCGACCACCGCCACGTCGGTACGCGTCACGCCAGCGCCCGCAGCAGCTCGGTGGTCGCCCGCGCGGGGTCGGCGGCCGAGGAGATCGCCCCGACCACGGCCACCCCGTACGCCCCGGCGGCGCGGAGCGCCGGCACCCGGTCGGCGGTCACTCCCCCGATCGCGATGACCGGCACGTCGACCGCGTCGGCGACGTCGCGTACCCCGACGGAACCGATGGGATCGGGCAGACCGGCCTTGGTGCTGGTGGCGTGGCACGGGCCGACGCCCAGGTAGTTGGCCCCGGCGACGACCGCCTCGAGCGCGGTCCGGGGTTCGCGGGCGGTGGCGCCCAACACGCCGGTGGGGCCGAGCACGTGCCGGGCCGCGGCGACCGGCAGGTCGTCGGCGCCGACGTGTCCACCGGCGGCGCCGACCGCGAGCGCCACGTCCAGCCGGTCGTTGACCAGGCACGTCGCCCCGTACGGCGCGGCCAACGCCAACACCCGCAGGGCCAGGTCGTACGCCTCGCGGTCGGTGGCCGAGTCCTCGACCCGGACCTGCACGACGAGGTCGGCGCGGGCTGCCGCGAGGGCGGCGCGGACCACGGTGAGTGGGTCGCGCCCGGGTCGGGTGTCGGTGATCAGATGCAGTCGCCCGAGGGACGGCACGGCAACGCTCCTCCCTGCGCCGGCATTACCCGGATCAGGTTCGACGGTCGGGGGCTGTCAGCCCCCCTCTCAGCCCGGTACACCGGGCTCCCGTGGGTTACTTGCGTGTCACCGTACGACAGTTCCGGCGCGCTGCCAAGGGACGGGTCGGCGGCCTCGGCGCGGGAGATCGATCGGGGTGCTTTCTCCGGTCCTGTTCGGAATGTCGCCCGCCGTTGCAGAACCGTTACCCGCCGGCATCTTGCCGGACATCGATGCAGCAGAACTAATTTGTTCAGCGATTCGACAAAATGCCGGCGTGGACGCCCTGGCACGGCGTCCCCACCGGCTCCATCTGGGACGGTCTTCGGCGAGCCGGCCCCGCGAGTCCTGTCCACCGCGACATTGGAGGCGGCGTGTCCCGTTCTCGTCGTGCCCGTGTACCACTCACCGCTACCCTGTTGTCCCTGGCCCTGACGTCGACGGCCCTTCTCGGGTCCCCGGCGCAGGCAGCTCCGACCGGAGCGCAGATCCCCGCGCGAGACGTGCCTGTCGCGGCTCCGCTCTCCCAGGCGGTGCCGAAGGCACCGAAGGCCGCAGCGGCCGACCCCTACTCCGTCCTGGTCTTCTCGAAGACCGCCGCGTTCCGCCACGACTCCATCCCCACCGGCATCGCCGCCATCCAGCAACTCGGCGCGGCGAACGGCTTCACGGTGGACACCACCGAGGACGGTGCCGCGTTCAGCGACGCCAACCTCGCCAAGTACAAGGCCGTGATCTGGCTCTCCACCACCGGCGACGTGCTCAACGCCGACCAGCAGGCGGCCTTCGAGCGGTACGTGAAGGCCGGCGGCGGCTACGTCGGCATCCACGCCGCCTCGGACACCGAGTACAGCTGGGCCTGGTACGGCGACCTGGTCGGCGCGTACTTCAACAACCACCCGCAGAACCAGCAGGCCACCGTCAAGGTGGAGGACCCGGCCCACCCGTCCACCGCCGGGCTGCCGGAGCGCTGGTCCCGGTTCGACGAGTGGTACAACTTCCAGACCAACCCGCGGCCGGACGTGCACGTGCTGGCCAGCCTGGACGAGAAGAGCTACACCCCGGGCGCCGGCGCGATGGGCGCCGACCACCCGACGGCGTGGTGCCAGGACTTCGACGGTGGCCGCTCCTGGTACACCGGCGGCGGTCACACCCGTGAGTCGTACGCCGAGCCCGAGTTCCTCAAGCACCTGCTCGGCGGCATCCAGACGGCGGCCGGCGTGGTCGACGCCGACTGCGGCGCGTCGAAGACCGCCAGCTTCGAGAAGGTGACGCTGGACAGCAACACCAGCAACCCGATGGAGCTGGACATCGCCCCCGACGGGCGGGTCTTCTACATCGAGCGCGACGGTCGGGTGCAGATCATCAAGCCGGACACCGGCAACACCGTCACCGCCGTCGACCTGGACGTCTTCACCGGTAACGAGGACGGCCTGATCGGCATCCGGCTCGACCCGGACTTCGCCACCAACAAGTGGGTGTACCTGTACTACGCCCCGAACGACAACGTGTCGCGGAACCTGCTGTCCCGGTTCACCGTGACCGGGGACACCATCGACCTGGCGAGCGAGAAGCAGGTGCTGCGGGTCGACACCCAGCGCAACACCTGCTGCCACGCGGGCGGCAGCATGACCTTCGACAGCGCCGGCAACCTCTACCTGGCCACCGGCGACAACACCAACCCGTTCGAGTCGAACGCGTACGCGCCGCTGGACGAGCGCCCGGGTCGCCAGGACTACGACTCGCAGCGCACCTCGGCCAACACGAACGACCTGCGCGGCAAGGTGCTCCGGATCCACCCGGAGGACGACGGTACGTACACCGTGCCGTCGGGCAACCTCTTCGCGCCGGGCACCGAGAAGACCCGTCCCGAGATCTACGCGATGGGCTTCCGCAACCCGTTCCGGATCGGCACCGACCCGAAGACCGACACGCTGTACGTCGGTGACTACGGGCCGGACGCCAACTCGAACAACCCGGACCGGGGCCCGCGCGGTCTCGTCGAGTGGAACGTCGTGACCCCCGGCAACTACGGCTGGCCGTACTGCACGGGCACGAACGAGGCGTACAACGACTACACGTTCCCGTCCGGCCCGAGCGGTCCGAAGTTCGACTGCGCCGCGCCGGTGAACAACTCGCCCAACAACACCGGTCTGACCAACCTCCCGCCGGTCATCCCGGCCACCGTCGACTACGGCTACGCCGGTGACGCGCGGTACCCGGAGATCGGTGGCGGTGGGGCTCCGATGGGCGGCCCGGCCTACCGGTACGACGCCAACCTCAACTCGACCCGCAAGTGGCCGGCCTACTACGACGGCAAGGCGCTGCTGGGCGAGTGGAACCAGAACAAGATGTACACGATGCAGATGACCCCCGACGGCAAGTCGTTGGTGGACATCAACCAGTTGCTCCCGGGCATGTCGATGATCCGGCCGATGGACTTCGAGTTCGGTCCGGACGGCGCGCTGTACCTGATCGAGTGGGGCAGCGGCTTCGGCGGCAACAACGACAACTCCGGGGTCTACCGGATCGACTACATCGCCGGTGACCGTGCGCCGATCGCCGCGGCGGCCGCCAACCCGACCTCGGGTCCGGCCCCGTTGACGGTGGAGTTCTCCAGCGCCGGTTCCCGGGACCCGGACGGTGGCACGCTCACCTACGCCTGGGCGTTCGGCGACGGGCAGACCTCCACCGAGGCCAACCCGACGCACACGTACGCGACGGCGGGCAACTACACCGCCCAGCTCACCGTGACCAACCCGAAGGGCCGTACCGCGGTGGCCAACGTGCCGGTCACCGTGGGCAACACCGCGCCGACGGTGACCATCGAGTTCCCGCCGGACGGTGGCTTCTTCAACTGGGGTGACCAGGTCAACTACACGGTCAAGGTGACCGACCCCGAGGACGGGCAGATCGACTGCTCCAAGGTCAACCTCCAGGTGCTGCTCGGTCACGACGAGCACGCCCACCCGCTGGAGCAGCACACCGGCTGCACCGGCACGGTCCAGACGTCGCTCGCCTCCGGGCACGGCGCCGAGGCCAACGTGTTCGCGGTCTTCGAGGCCACCTACACCGACAAGGGTGGCGCGGGCGGTTCCGGCGCGCTCACCGGCCGGCAGATCGAGATCCTGCAGCCCAAGCAGAAGCAGGCCGAGTACTTCTCGGCCACCGGGCGGGTAGCCGGCAGCACCGGCGGCGGCGACGCCGGCGTGCAGCGGGAGACCGGGTCGGACACCGCGGGTGGCGGCCAGAACATCGGGTTCATCGAGGACGGCGACTGGTGGTCGGTCGTCCCGGCGAACCTGACCAACATCACCGAGATCCGGTTCCGGGCCGCCTCGGCCGCCGCCGGCGGTGTGATCGAGGTCCACGCCGGTGCGGTCGACGGACCGATCGTGGCCACGGCCACCGTTCCGGCGACCGGCGCGTGGCAGACGTACACCGACGTGAGCGCGCCGGTGACCGGTGCCGCGAGCGGCGGGCTGTACTTCGTGGCCCGCGACCCGAACGGCGGAACCGGTTCGCTGTTCAACGTCAACTGGATGGACTTCGTCGGTCGCGGCGTCACCGAGAACGGGCCGCCGGTGGTCACCGCCACCGCGACCCCGGGCAGCGGCACCGCGCCGCTCACCGTCGCGTTCGACGGCACCGCCACCGACGCCGAGGGCGACACCCCGCTGACGTACGCCTGGGACTTCGGTGACGGCGGCACGGCGTCCACCCTGGACGCCAGCCACACGTACACCAGCGTCGGCTCCTTCACGGCCACCCTCACGGTGACCGACAGCAAGGGCGCCAAGTCGTACGCCACGGTGCCGGTGCGGGTGAACGCTCCGGACACGTCCTGCCTCGGGGCGCGTTCGGACGACTTCAACGGCAACACGCTGGACAAGAGCCGGTGGACCACGGTGGTCCGGGAGAACCAGCTCTACTCGCTCAGCGGTGGCGCGCTGAAGCTGCCCACCGCGGTGGGTGACCTCTACGGCTCCCGTAACGACGCCACCAACCTGGTGCTCCAGCCGGCGCCGACCGGCGCCTGGGAGATGACCACCAAGGTCACGCTTCCGGTGACGGCCAACTACCAGCAGGCCGGTCTGCTGGTGTACGGCGACGACGACAACTACGCCAAGGTGGACCTGCTCTACAACGGCAGTCGTCGGGTGGAGTTCATCCGGGAGACCGCCGGGACGCCGCGCAACGAGTCCGCGGACGCCGCCAACGCACCGGCGGGTGACACCGTGTACCTGCGGGTCACCAGCGACGGGACGAACCTGACCGCCTCCTTCTCGGGCGACGGTCAGACCTTCACCCCGGTCGGCCGTTCGGCCGCGCTCGCCGGCATCACCAACCCGCGGATCGGGGTCTTCGCGCTCAACGGAGGCACCGAGGCGCCCGTGGTGGACGCCGCGTTCGACTCGTTCGTGGTCACGCCGGACGCTCCGGCCGGCCCGGTCGAGCCGTCGGACGAGTTCACCGGCACCACGCTGGACAAGTGCCGGTGGGACGCCATCCTCCGGGAGGACCCGAACGGCTACCGGGTGACCGACGGCGCGCTGCGGATCGACGTGCCGAACGGTGACATCTACGGCACCGACAACACCGGGCCGAAGAACTTCATCCTCCAGACCGCGCCCTCGGGCGACTGGACCCTGGAGACGAAGGTCGACGGCAGCCTGCTGAACGAGCAGTACCAGCAGGCCGGTCTGATCGTCATGGCCGACGACGACAACTACCTGAAGTTCGACTTCATCGCGGACAACCAGGCAGGCCAGGCGGTCACGCGGCGGATCGAGTTCCGCAGCGAGATCGGCGGGACGGTGCAGAGCCCGCAGCCGGAGGCGACCAGCCTCACCTCGGCGGTGTGGTACCTGCGCCTGGCCCGGGTGGGCGACACCTTCACCGCGTCGTACTCGGCTGACGGGACGACCTGGACCGCGTTGGAGGCGCTGACCAACAGCGCGGTGGGAGCCACCCCGAAGGTGGGTCTGTTCACCCTCGGCGCCAACCAGACGGCGTCGAAGACGGCCGCGTTCGACTACTTCCGGGTCAGCACGAAGGTGGCCGACGACAAGGCGCCGGTCACCACCGCGACGGTGTCCGGCACCCCCACCGACGGGTGGTACACCGGCCCGGTGACGGTCACCCTGACCGCCGCCGACGAGGCCGGCGGCAGCGGGCTCGCCGGCACCGAGTACCAGCTGGACGGGGCCACCGCCTGGACGGCGTACAACGCCCCGGTGGCGATCAGCGGTGACGGCGAGCACGAGCTGCGCTTCCGCTCGACCGACAAGGCCGGCAACGTGGAGTCGACGAAGACCGTCACGGTCAAGATCGATGCCACCGCCCCGGTCACCACGGCGACGTTCGCTCCGGCGAACGACGAGGGCTGGCACAACGGGACGATCCCGGTGGTGCTCGCCTCGACCGACGCCGGTTCCGGGGTCAAGACGGTCGAGTGGTCGCTGGACGGTGGCGCCTGGACGCCGTACACGGAGCCGGTCGAGGTGACCGGTGACGGGCAGCACGAGCTGCTGTACCGGGCCACCGACAAGGCGGGCAACGTCGAGACGCTCAAGTCGGCGATCCTGAAGATCGACGGCAGCAAGCCGACGCTGCTGGTCTCCGGCATCGCCGACGGCCAGCTCTACGGCGACAGCCAGGACGTTCGGGTGTCCTGGCAGGCCGTGGACCCGACCTCGGGCATCGCGTCCGTGGTCGGCCAGCTCGACGGCAAGACGTACGCCAGCGGCACCCTGCAGGCCATGTACGAGCTGTCGCTCGGCCTGCACGAGCTGACCGTCACCGCGACCGACAAGGCCGGCAACAAGACGACCTCGAACGTCCGGTTCTTCGTCACCACCTCGTTCCGGGACATGCAGTTCCTGCTGGACCGGTTCAAGGCGACGGGGCGGTTGTCGGCCAAGGCGCACAAGCAGTTGACCGCCAAGCTCGACGCGGCCCGCCAGGCCGAGGCGGCCGGCAACGACAACAAGGCGATCAAGCAGCTGACCCAGTTCCGGGACCTCGCCACCGACGCCACCCTGGTGGCCGAGGCCGAGATCCGGGACACCCTCACCCGGGACGCCGACGCGATGATCGTGCGGCTCGGCGGGACGGCCAGCAAGGCCGGCGTCAAGGCCAATGACGGCGAGCCGGTCAAGGGCACGGGACGGCTCGGTGGCGACGCCACCCGGCTGGCACCCGGTCGCCAGCTCTGATCCGACCGAGGCCCCTTCCCGACGCTCCGGCGTCGGGGAGGGGCCTCCCTCATCAGGCCGTGTGTCAAAGCCCTCGGTCGGGCCGAGGACTTTGACACACGGCCTAGGAAGGAGACGTCCGTGACGCGTATCCGCACGGCGGTCGCCGCCGTCCTCGCCGGGCTGGCCCTGGCGCTGGTCGCGGCGGCTCCGGCCGCCGCACGGGCCGACAAGTTGAAGCTGGTGGTGGCCGGTGACGGCGCCGTCGGGGTGACCATCCAGGCCACCTACGCCGACGGCCGCCGGCTCGACCAGGTGGTGCGGTTGACCCTCACCGCCGTCGGCCCGGACAAGCAGCAGGTGGGTCCGGTGCAACTGGAGCCGGCACCCGAGGGTCAGGGCTTCTACAGCAGCGGTCCGGTGCTCACCCCCGGCACCTGGCAGGTGACGGTGAACGCCCCGGCGCCGTACGGCACCAAGACCACCGCGACCGTGCAGGCGCAGGTGGCCCAGAGCCAGCCGCCGCCCACCCCGGTGGCGCTGAACAAGCCGACCGGCGATCAGGGCGTTGCCCGATGGTGGCCGCTGGCGGCGGCCGGGCTGGTGCTCGTCGCCGCCGCGATGGCGGTGGCCATGCTCTTCGGCCGCCGCCGCGCCGCCGACTGACCGACACCGACACCGACGACGAAACGGGCCGGGCCGCAACCAGCGACCCGGCCCGCCGTCATCCGCCCCCGCCCGACCGGCGGCCGTCCGACCGGGCTTGATCGACTCGACGTCAAGGAAATCGCGCTTTCCGGGCCAGCGGACACCCCGCCATCCAGAAACCGGAGTGGATCAAGGCACGCCCCGCCCCGACGCGCCTGCCCGGTCCGCCCGGCTCAGAGGATCTCGCGCAGGGCGGTCAGGTCCTCGTCGGTGGGCTCCCAGGTACCGGCGGCGGCGTTGGCGTGCACCTGCTCGGCGCTGGTGGCGCCGGCGATCACCGAGGTCACCGCGGGCTGGGCGGCCAGCCCACCGATCGCCACCTGGAGCATGGTCAGACCCCGCTCGTTCGCGTACGCCTCGATGGCCTCGATGGTGTCCCAGTCGGCCGCCGCGAACCGCTCGGCGTACCGGCCGCCACCGGAGAGCCGGCTGCCGGCCGGGGGCTGCTCGGTGCGCTTGTACTTGCCGGTGAGCAGGCCGTTGGCGAGCGGGAAGAACGGCAGCATGCCGAGGCCGAACCGCTCACAGGCCGGGATGACCTCGGTCTCGACCGAGCGCTCCAGCAGGCTGTAGTGGTTCTGCGCGCTGATGAAGCGGGCCCGGCCGTTCGACGACGCGACCCAGTCCGCGTCGGCGATCTGCCAGCCGGCGAAGTTGGAGTTGCCCAGGTAGCGCACCTTGCCGTCGCGGACCAGGTCGTCCAGGGCGGCGAGGGTCTCGTCGATCGGCGTACCCGGGTCGGGCTCGTGCATCTGGTACAGGTCGATGTGGTCGGTGCCGAGCCGGCGCAGCGACGCCTCGACCGCGCGGGCGATGTAGCGGCGCGCGCCACGGGCTCCGAAGTCCGGCCCGTTGAGGCCGTGCATGTCCATGCCGAACTTGGTGGCCACCACCACGTCGTCGCGGCGTCCCTTGAGCGCCTGCCCGAGCAGCTCCTCCGAGCCGCCCTGCGGCTCGCCGTAGATGTCGGCGGTGTCGAACAGGTTGATCCCGGCGTCCAGGGCGGCGTCCACCACCGCCCGGGTGCCGTCGAGGTCCAGCTTGCGGCCGAAGTTGTTGCAGCCGATTCCGACGACGGACACCACGAGCCCGGAGTCGCCCAGCCGGCGATAGGTCATCTCAGTCACGAGATCCACCCTATGCCGGCCGGACGCACCCACGCCCGGCGACCGATCAGCCGACGTCCCAGACCGGCTCCGGGGTCTCCACCACCTCGTTGTCGCCCCGGAACAGCACGAACCGGTCGAAGGACCGGGTGAACCACCGGTCGTGCGTGACGGCCACCACCGTCCCCTCGAACGCGTTCAGACCCGCTTCCAGGGCCTCCGCGCTGGCCAGGTCGAGGTTGTCGGTGGGCTCGTCGAGCAGCAGCAGGGTCGCCCCGGACAGCTCCAGCAGCAGCACCAGGAACCGGGCCTGCTGCCCGCCGGAGAGGGTGCCGAAGCGTTGGTCGCCCTGCCCGGCCAGCTCGTACCGGCTGAGCACCCCCATCGCCGCGTGCCGGTCCATCCCGGTGCGGTGTTCGTCACCCCGCCACAGGATCTCGACGAGCGTCTTCTCCAGCAACTCCGGTCGGTCGTGTGTCTGGGAGAAGTGCCCGGGTCGGACCCGGGCACCGAGCCGGGCCGTACCGTCGTGCGCCACCGGCGCGAGCGCCCACGCGCCGTCGACCGGCCCGTTGGCCGGGTCGGGGTCGGTGCCGCCGCGCGCCAGCAGCCGCAGGAAGTGCGACTTGCCGGTGCCGTTGGCACCGAGGACCGCCACCCGGTCGCCGTACCAGATCTCCAGGTCGAAGGGGAAGGTCAGGCCGTCCAGCTCGAGCTGGTCGCAGACGACCGCGCGCTTGCCGGTCCGCCCGCCGGTCAGCCGCATCCGGATGTCCTGGTCCTTCGGGGGTACGGGCGGAGGACCGGCCTCCTCGAACTTGCGCAGCCGGGTCTGCGCGGCCTGGTACCGCGAGGCCAACCCGTCGTTGTACGCGGCCTTCTGCTTGTACATCAGCATCAGCTCGCGCAGCTTCTGGTGCTCCTCGTCCCAGCGGCGACGCAGCTCGTCGAGGCGGGCGTGCCGGGCCACCCGGGCCTCGTGCCAGCTCGCGAACCCGCCCGGGTGCACCCAGGCGCTGCCACCCTCGACGGCGACCACCCGGTCGGCGCTCTGCGCCAGCAGCTCACGGTCGTGCGAGACGTAGAGCACCGACTTCGTCGACTCGCGCAGCCGCGCCTCCAGCCAGCGTTTGCCGGGCACGTCGAGGAAGTTGTCCGGCTCGTCGAGCAGCAGCACCTCGTCCGGGCCGCGCAGCAGCAACTCCAGGGCGAACCGCTTCTGCTGCCCGCCGGAGAGCGTCCGCACCGGTCGGTCCCGGACGCCGTCCCACGGCTGGTCGAGCACGATGGTGGCGACGGTGTCGAAGAGCACCTCGGCGTCGTACCCACCGGCCTCGCCCCAGGCGCCGAGCGCGTCCGCGTACGCCAGCTGCGCCTTGCCCGCGGCGGTGCTGTACTTGCCGCGGGCCTCGGCCGCCCGCATGGCCGCCTCGGTCTCGCCGAGCCGGTGGCCGGCGTCGCGCAGGGCGGGCGGGGCCAGCGACAGAGCCAGGTCGTACAGCGTCGTCTCGTCGCCGATCATGCCGATGAACTGCCGCATCACGCCCAGCCCGCCGGCCCGCGCGATACTGCCCGCGCGTACCGGGAGATCGCCGGCGACCATCCTCAGCAGCGTCGTCTTGCCCGCGCCGTTCGGCCCGACCAGGGCTACCTTGGCGCCCTCACCGACCCGGAACGACACGTCGGCGAAGAGTTCCCGACCATCGGGCAGGGTGTGCCCGACCGCTGCCACGTCCACGTATCCCACGCCGGGATCCTGCCCCAGACGGGCTTGGTAGGGACATCCAATTACCGGGTGACCCGCAGCACCCGGAAGCCCTTCTGGCTGGCCTGCCGCTCGACCTGCCAGCCCTGCTCGACGAGCCAGCGGTGCAGCGAGTCGCCGCCGAGGTGCCGGGCGACGACCAACCAGCCGACGCCGTCCGGGGCGAGCCGGGGCAGCCAGCGCCGCAGCAGTTCGTGCAGTTCGTCCTTGCCGATCCGGATGGGCGGGTTGGACCAGAGCTGGGCGAACGTCACCTCCGCCGGCACGTCGTCCGGCGCGCTCACCCGGACCCGGTCACCGGCGCCGATCCGCGCCGCGTTGGTGGCGGTGAGGTCGCGGGCGCGGGCGTTGACGTCGACGGCCCAGACCGTGCTGGCGGGCGCATGGTCGGCCAGGACGCAGGCGATGGGCCCGAACCCGCAGCCGAGGTCGAGCAGGTCACCCGTCGTGTCGGCGGCGGGCAGGTCGGCCTTGCGCAGGAGGACGGCGGTGCCGGGGTCGAGCCGGCTGGCGGAGAAGACGCCGCCGGCCGAGGCGAGTCGGTAGTCGCGGTCGGCGACGGAGAATTCGACCTCGCGCGCCGGTGCGTCGCTGGCGGGCTGCGCGGTGAAGTAGTGGTCGCCGGTCACGCCGGCAATTCTCGCACCGGCTCGGGCGGGCAACGACACTACCCACACCCACATTTCCCCAATATTACCCCCTAAAGGGACAATGGCTCCTACTCTGGGCGACATGGTGTATCGGTACGAGTCCGAAGAGGACGCATTCGAGGACCCCGGGCCGGGGTCCGACCTGGACGTGCTCGGCGCCGGTCCCCCTCCAGCGGCCGGCCCCTCACCGTCGCGGTTTCCCGCGCCGTCGCTGCCCCGCCCCAACCAGTTGGTGCTGCCGTCCAACCAGCCACCGTCGGCCGCTCGCGCCACCGCACCGCCGGCGGCCCCCCGCAGCCAGGTCTACACCTCGGCCCGGCCGACGGAGCCGCCCACCCGGCGCGGCGGCGGGCGGCTCTGGCAGGTGGTGATCGGCGGCGCGGCCGTCCTCGTGCTGCTCGCGCTCTGCGGTCTGGGCGCCGCCGCGCTGCTGGGGGATCGCGATCCGACGCCGGGGTCCACCCCGACGTACCAACCGAACGCCGCGCCGTCCGCCACCGCCGCGCCGCAGGATCTCGACTCGCGCGACACCGACCAGGCGCCGCTCACCGCGAAGGAACTCTTCCCCGGCAAGGAACTGAAGCTCGCCGACGGCCAGCCCGCCTACCAGGTGCTCAAGACCCAGTCCAGCGGCAGTTGTGCCGTCGCCGCCACGGACGAGGTCGCGGATCTGCTGGTCCGGCTCGGCTGCAACCAGGTCGTCCGGGCGACCCTGCGGACCCCCGACGGCGAGCACCTGGTCACCGCCGGCCTGTTCAACCTGACCGACCGGGCCAACGCCGAGCGGGCCCGGGATCGGATCCGGCAGCTCCTCGACGAGCGACAGGGCCGCTTCCGGGGGCTGACCGCCGGTGACGAGACCGATGCGCTGACCAGCGCCCCGGCCCGGGTCGGCTGGCAGGTCAAGGGCCACTACCTGGCGTACGCCCTCGTCGTCCGCGCCGACGGCAGCGCGGTCAAGTCCGGCGACACCAAGATCAGGGAAGTCCTGTTCGACATGATCGAGGCGCACCTCAGCCGGGGGGTCCTGCAACGGCGGGCCGACCTCGGCACGGCGGGACAGCCGACGGCCGTGCCCACCGAGGGCAGCGGCAGTCAGAGCGGCAGCGGAGACGACGAGTTGCCCGGCGACTGAGCCACCGGACGCGCCGACGGGTGTGCCGCCAACCCGGTGGCACACCCGTCGTCGTTCCGCGTGTGCTCGTCCACCGGTACGCCGGCGGCCTTCGCGTCGGCGGCCAGGGCGTCGAAGCCGGGCCGGTCAGCCCTCCACTGGCACGCGCAGCCGGCGCGTCAGGTCGGCACGGCGGGCGTAGTCCGCCGGATCGTCCGGGTAGCCGACCGCGACCAGGGTCAGCCCGTGCGCCGGCGCCACCGTCACCTCGCTGGACCGCTCCTTGTGGGTCAGCAGGCTGCCCGGCCACCGCACCGGCCGGCGGCCGTCGCCGGCCGCGAGCATCGCCCCCACCAGACTGCGCACCATCGCCTGGCAGAACGCGTCCGCCTGCACGGTGGCGACCAGGATGCCGTCCGGGTCACGCCGCCAGTCCAGCCGGGTCACCTCGCGCAACGTCGTCGCGTTCTCCTTGCGCCGGCAGTACGCGGCGAAGTCGTGCTCCCCCACCAGACCCTCGGCCGCGGCGTTCAGGGCCGCCAGGTCCAGCGCGCGCGGCCAGGCCAGCAGCTCGTGCCGGCGCAGCGGCTCCGCGCCGTACGGGGCGTCGGTCACCCGGTACTCGTAGCGGCGGAAGGTGGCCGAGAAGCGGGCGTCGAAGTCGGCGGGTACCTCGGTCAGCGCCCGTACCCGCACGTCGGTGGGGAGCAACCGCGCCAGCCGGCGCAGCAGCCGTCCCTCGTGCTCCCGCCACACCTCGACCGGTAGGTCCAGATGGCAGACCTGCCCGGAGGCGTGCACCCCCGCGTCGGTCCGACCCGCGACGGTCAGACCGGTCGCCGTACCCGCGCCCAGGACCAGGTCCAGGGTCTCGACGAGCACCCCGGCGACGGTCCGCCGCGTCGGCTGGGGCGCCCAGCCGGAGAAGTCCGCCCCGTCGTACGAGACGTCCAGCCGCAGCCGGATCCGCTCGTCCACCTCGTACCTCCTGTTACGGGTCGGGCCCGACACCCCGAAAGGGGTGCCGGGCCCGACACTGATGCCCGAAGGTCAGGCCTTGTTCTCCTCGGTGGCGAGGTCGCTGTCCTCGCGCGCCTCGGCGGTGTCGCCGGAGGCCGACACCGGCGCCTCGGAGTCCTGGTCGGCGTCGGCCGACTTCGGAGCGTCCTCGGCCGGGGCGAGCGCCTCGACCTTGTCCTGCTGCGCGGCCTTGCGGGCGGCGGTCTTCTTGTTCGCCTTCGGCTCGGCGACCTGAAGCTCCTCCACCAGCTCGATGATCGCCATCGGAGCGGCGTCACCCTTGCGCGGACCGGTCTTCACGATCCGGGTGTAACCGCCGGGGCGGTTCGCGTACCGGGGCGCGATCTGGTCGAACAGGGCGTAGACCACGTCCTTGTCCTTGACGACGCCCAGCACCCGGCGGCGCGAGGCGAGGTCGCCACGCTTGGCCTTGGTGATGAGCTGCTCGGCCAGCGGACGCAGCCGCCGGGCCTTCGTCTCGGTGGTCTGGATCTTGCCGTGCTGGAACAGCGCGGTGGCCAGGTTGGCCAGCATCAGCCGCTCGTGCGAGGGGCTGCCGCCGAGGCGGGGGCCCTTGGTGGGCGTGGGCATTTTTGGTGCTCCTCAGTTGTGGCGGCAGCGCGGACTAGAGCTGCTCGGTCTCGCGGTAGTCGTCGGTGTCGTAGTCGGCCTCGCCGAAGGTGTCCACGACGTGCGCCGGGTCGAAGTTCGGAGCCGAGTCCTTCAGCCCGAGACCCATCCCGGCGAGCTTCATCTTGACCTCGTCGATCGACTTCTGACCGAAGTTGCGGATGTCGAGGAGGTCGGCCTCGGTACGCCCGATGAGCTCACCAACGGAGTTGATGCCCTCGCGCTTGAGGCAGTTGTAGGAGCGGACGGTGAGGTCCAGCTCCTCGATCGGCAGAGCGAGGTCCGCCGCCAGCTGGGCGTCCTGCGGGGACGGCCCGATGTCGATGCCCTCAGCCGTCTCGTCCAGCTCACGAGCCAGACCGAACAGCTCCACCAGCGTCGAGCCGGCGGAGGCCAGCGCGGTGCGCGGGCCCATCGACGGCTTGGTCTCGACGTCGATGATCAGCCGGTCGAAGTCGGTGCGCTGCTCGACACGGGTCGCCTCGACGCGGTAGGTCACCTTCAGCACCGGCGAGTAGATCGAGTCGACCGGGATGCGGCCGATCTCGGCACCGGACTGCTTGTTCTGGGCGGCCGTCACGTAGCCCCGGCCCCGCTCGACGGTCAGCTCCATGTCGAGCCGGCCCTTGCCGTTCAGGGTCGCGAGCTTGAGGTCCGGGTTGTGCACCGAGACGCCGGCCGGGGGCTGGATGTCGCCCGCCGTCACGTCGCCCGGGCCCTGCTTGCGCAGGTACATGCTGACCGGCTCGTCGTGCTCGGAGCTGACGCACAGCTCCTTGATGTTCATGACGAGCTCGACCACGTCCTCCTTGACGCCGGGGATCGTGGTGAACTCGTGCAGCACGCCGTCGATCTTGATCGAGGTGACCGCCGCACCCGGGATCGACGACAGCAGCGTGCGCCGCAGCGAGTTGCCCAGGGTGTAGCCGAAGCCCGGCTCGAGCGGCTCGATGGCGAACCGCGACCGGGTCTCGTTGATCGACTCCTCGGAGAGGGAGGGTCGCTGGCTGATGAGCATCTTTTCTCTTCTCTTCCGGGACGCCCGCTATTTGACGTCCACGACACAAACTGTTCCGGTGGCCCGCCCGAGCGGGCGGGCCACCGCAACGAGCCCGACTACTTGGAGTAGAGCTCGACGATCAGCTGCTCCTGGACCTGCGTGTCGATGACCTGCCGGGCCGGGAGGGAGTGCACGAGCACCTTCATCTGGCTGGGGATGGCCTCCAGCCAGGCCGGCACCGTCTTCGAACCGGCCTGAGCCTGCGCCACCACGAACGGGGTGAGCTCCTTGCTCTTGCCCCGGACCTCGATGATGTCGTGCTCCTTGACGCGGTACGACGGGATGTCGACCTTCTTGCCGTTCACCGTGAAGTGACCGTGCTTGACCAGCTGGCGGGCCATGTCCCGCGAGTGGGCGAAGCCGGCCCGGTAAACGACGTTGTCCAGCCGCGACTCGAGGATCTGCAGGAGGACCTCACCGGTCTTGGCCTGCTTGCCGACGGCTTCCTCGTAGTAGCCACGGAACTGCTTCTCCAGCACGCCGTAGACGCGGCGGGCCTTCTGCTTCTCGCGGAGCTGGAGCAGGTACTCCGTCTCCTTGGTACGACCGCGGCCGTGCTGCCCGGGCGGGAACGGCCGGGACTCGAACGGGCACTTCGGGCCATCGCACTTGCTGCCCTTGAGGAACAGCTTCATCTTCTCCCGCCGGCAACGGCGGCAGTCAGCACCGGTGTAACGAGCCATCTCTCTCTACCTCTCAGACCCGACGACGCTTCGGCGGACGGCAACCGTTGTGCGGCTGCGGGGTGACGTCGGAGATCTGCCCGACCTCGAGGCCCACGGCCTGCAGCGAACGGATGGCGGTCTCCCGGCCGGAGCCGGGGCCCTTGACGAACACGTCGACCTTGCGCATGCCGTGCTCCATGGCCCGACGCGCGGCGGCCTCGGCGGCCAGCTGCGCGGCGAACGGAGTCGACTTGCGGGAGCCCTTGAAGCCCACCTGGCCCGCGGAGGCCCAGGAGATGACCGCACCGGTCGGGTCCGTGATGGACACGATGGTGTTGTTGAAGGTGCTCTTGATGTGCGCCTGCCCGTGGGCGACGTTCTTGCGTTCCTTGCGCCGGACCTTCTTGACAGCGGCTCCGGCACGAGCCTTCGGTGGCATAAGTCTGTGCGCTCCTAGTTGACATTCCGGAACCGGTTGCGGCCTGGCCTACCTCGACGGCGGCCGGCTGGAGTTCCGGTTCAGGAATTACTTCTTGCCGGGCTTCTTCTTGCCGGCGACGGTCCGCTTCGGGCCCTTGCGGGTCCGGGCGTTGGTCTTGGTCCGCTGGCCACGCACGGGCAGGCCCCGGCGGTGCCGGATGCCGGCGTAGCAGCCGATCTCGACCTTGCGGCGGATGTCAGCGGCGACCTCGCGGCGCAGGTCACCTTCAACCTTGTAGTTGCCCTCGATGTGGTCGCGGAGCTGCACGAGCTCCTCGTCCGTGAGGTCCCGAGCGCGCTTGTCCGGCGAGATGCCGGTGGCGGCGAGCGTCTCCAGGGCGCGGGTACGACCGACCCCGAAGATGTAGGTGAGCGCGATTTCCATCCGCTTCTCGCGGGGGAGATCCACGCCGACTAGACGTGCCATGTGCGGGCGTACTCCTTGTGATGTGTGGCGGAGGTGTGGACCCGTCCCACCCCGCTACCGGCCGTCCCGTCTTTCCGACGCGATGAGCGCCGGCGACCGGGATCGGTCGCTGCCCGAGCGGGCCCCGGCCTCCGACCGGGGGTCAGCCACGAAGGGAGTACGTCTTCACGTACCACTCGCGGCTGGGACGAGCATGTGTGATGTGTGTGTCGCTGAGGAACCGCGCGGACCGACGCCACCCGACCGTGTTCCGGCCGGACGGACTGAGTCAGCCCTGGCGCTGCTTGTGGCGCGGGTCGGTGCAGATGACCATGACCCGGCCGTGCCGGCGGATAACCCGGCACTTGTTGCAGATCCTCTTGACGCTCGGCTTGACCTTCACGGTTGCCTTACTTCCCATCTGGCCCGGCAACGCGCCATGCGCGAGACCGGACGTCGAAGACGGACACGGGACTTCCCGGCCGTCGTCAGGACTACTTGTAGCGGTAGACGATGCGCCCGCGGGTCAGGTCGTACGGCGAGAGTTCGACGACGACCCGGTCCTCCGGCAGGATACGGATGTAGTGCTGCCGCATCTTGCCGCTGATGTGAGCCAACACCTTGTGACCGTTCGCGAGCTCCACCCGGAACATGGCGTTCGGCAGGGGCTCGATGACCCGACCCTCGATCTCAATGGCTCCGTCTTTTTTCGGCATGTCCTCCGCTGTCCTGACGTCGATTGCACCGGGCGACCCACAACGTCTTACACGGAAATCTGACTGGAATCAGAAGACCGCGCCAGCCGCGGCTCCAGCTCCCACCGAAGCGCAGGGTGGGCATGCGGGAGTGGACGCTGTGCGCCGATCTGAAAGTGTACGCCCGCCAGCCGCCCGCCGCCAAACCACCCACCCACCCCGACCGCAGGCGCTGGTTGATCATGAAGTTATTGCCCTCGATCACGGCGTGTCGTGACAACAACTTCATGATCGCCGCGAGGGGGGTCGGGGATCAGGCGGGTGGGGTGGGGTTGTTTGGGTCGGTGGGTCCGAGCTCTCGGCGGCGCTCGCGCTCGGCCCGCTTGCGTTGGCGGCGGCGCTCGCGCTCACGTGCCTGGCGTCGGGGCTCTCCCCCGGTCAGACCCGCGACGGTACGCACCACCAGCACCGCACCCCACGGCCCAGCCACCCAGATCGGCCAGAAGTAGAGCAGTTCCGTGCTGAGCAGTGACGTCACCGCCCAGATGGTCACCACGATGGCGACCACCCGCAGGTACGGCAGCCAGACCCCGGCCAGCCACCGGGCGGTCGACCCGCGCATACCGACGGCGTCCGGCCCGCCCCCGGAGGCGACCGGCACCTCGGCGGCCGGCGCCAGGGCCGAGCGCTGCGCGGGCGTCACCGGAGGCAGATCGGTCAGCAGCATGTCCAACTCGCCGTACGTGCGCGCGGCATAGGCCCGCTGCAGCCGCTCGTCGTACTCGTGCAGGTCCAGACGGCCCTCGTTGAGCGCCACCCGCAGCCGCTCGGCAACGGCCTCCCGGTCCGCGTCCGCCGCCCGCATCTCGTCGCGCCCGTCCATGCCGGCAAGCATGCCACCGCCCCGCCAGTCCGTCCCGCCCCGGACGCCGTGCCCTTGATCGACTCGACCTCGGGACGATCGGGGTGTCCCCGGCCGTGGGACAGGGCGACCTACCGGAACCCGAGTCGATCAACCGACCGGTCCGCCCGGTCGGGAGGTGGTGGAGGCGGCCGGGAGGTGGTGGAGGCGGCCGGCTCGGCGGGACCGTCAGGGGGTGGTGGAGGCGGCCGGCTGGCGAGCCGTCACCAGGTCGCCGAGTCGAGCCCGGCCCCCGTCGAAGGCGGTGAGCACCCAGACGCCGTCCGGCAGGAGCGCCATCGAGTGCTCGACGTGCGCCGCGATCGAACCGTCCCGGGTGACGACCGTCCAGCCGTCGGCCAGCTCGACGGTACGCGGCGAGGCCATCGTGATCATCGGCTCGATCGCCAGCGCCATGCCCGGGACCAGGCGCGGCCCCTTGCCCGGCCGGCCGTGGTTGAGCACGTGCGGGTCCTGGTGCATCTCGGTGCCGATACCGTGCCCGCCGTACCCGTCGACGATGCCGTACCGGCCGCCCTTGCGGACCGCGCTCTCCACGGCGTGCGAGATGTCGGTGAGCCGGCCCTTGCCGCTGGCCGCGCCACGGGCAGCGGCGGCGATGCCGGCCCACATGGCGTCCTCGGCGACCTCGGCCATCTTCAGCAGCGCCGGGTCGACCTCGCCGACCCCGACGGTGATCGCCGAGTCGCCGTGCCACCCGTTCAACACCGCGCCACAGTCGATCGAGATGAGATCGCCCTCGACGAGCACCTGGTTCGGCGAGGGGATGGCGTGCACGATCTGCTCGTTCACCGAGGAGCAGATCGACGCGGGGAAGCCGTGGTACCCCTTGAACGACGGGACGGCACCCGCCTCGCGGATCGTCGACTCGGCGATGGCGTCCAGATCGGCGGTGCTCACGCCGGGTGCCACGGCCTCGCGCATCCGGCGCAGAGCCTCGGCGACCACGAGCCCGGCCGCGCGCATCTTCTCGATCTGGTCAGGGGTCTTCAGCTGGATGTCCAGCTGGGGACGACGCATGGAGCGATTACCTTTCGTGGCCGTTCAGCGGGGCACGTCGCGCGTACCCCGCTGTTCGCACTCTATCCGCCGCAGCGCGGCCGGACCTCAGCCGCCGTACGACCGCAGCGCGTCGATGGCCCGGGTCGTGACGTCCTCCACCGGGCCGGTGGCGTCGATCCCGACGAGCTTGCCCTGGGCACCGTAGTAGTCGACCAGGGGGGCGGTCTTCTCGCCGTACTCCCGCAGGCGGGTGGCGATGGTCTCCGGCTTGTCGTCGTCGCGCTGGAACAGCTCGGCGCCGCACCGGTCGCAGATGCCCGGACGGGTGGTGGCGTCGAACTCGACGTGCCAGATCTTGCCGCAGCCCCGGCAGGTGCGCCGGCCGGAGAGCCGCCGGATCACCTCGTCGTCGTCGACCACCAGCTCGAGGACCAGGTCCAGAGCGGTGCCCAGGTCAGCGAGGAGCTTGTCCAGCGCGGCCGCCTGCGGAGTGGTCCGCGGGAAGCCGTCGAGGAGGAAGCCCTCGCTGGCGTCTGGCTCGGCGAGCCGATCCCGGACCATGTTGATGGTGACCTCGTCCGGAACCAGCTCGCCCGCGTCCATGTAGCGCTTCGCCTCGACACCGAGCGGCGTGCCCTGGGTGACGTTCGACCGGAAGATGTCCCCGGTCGAGATCTTGGGCACCGAGAGGTGCGCGGCGATGAACTCGGCCTGTGTGCCCTTGCCCGCGCCCGGCGGGCCAACCAGAACGAGTCTCATCTACCGCAGGAACCCTTCGTAGTTCCGCTGCATGAGTTGGCTCTCGATCTGCTTCACGGTCTCCAGACCGACGCCGACCATGATGAGCACAGCGGTGCCACCGAACGGGAAGTTCTGGTACTGCTGGTTGTCCAGCCAGATGAAGAAGAAGTTCGGCAGGATCGAGATGACGCCCAGGTAGAGCGCGCCCGGCAGGGTGATCCGGCTGAGGATGAAGTCCAGGTAGTCGGCGGTCGGCTTGCCCGGACGGATGCCCGGCACGAACCCGCCGTACTTCTTCATGTTGTCCGCGACCTCGGTCGGGTTGAACGTGATCGACACGTAGAAGTACGTGAAGAAGATGATCAACAGGAAGTAGACCGTGATGTAGATCGGGCTGCTCGGGTTGACCAGGTTGTTCTGGATCCAGGCCTGGACCTTGCCCGGGTCGTTCTGGTCGAAGAACTGAAGGGCCAACTGCGGCAGGTAGAGCAGCGACGAGCCGAAGATGACCGGGATCACACCCGCCTGGTTGACCTTGAGCGGGATGTAGGTCGAGGTGCCGCCGTACATCCGCCGGCCGATCATCCGCTTGGCGTACTGCACCGGAATGCGGCGCTGCGCCTGCTCGATGAAGGTGACCGCGGTGATGACCACCAGGACCAGCGCGATGACCAGGGCGAACATGTCCCAGCCCTTGCTGGTCTTGATCTGCCAGCCCTCGCTGGGCAGGCGGGCCGCGATCGAGGTGAAGATCAGAACGGACATGCCGTTGCCGACGCCGCGGTCGGTGATCAGCTCGCCCAGCCACATGACCATGCCGGTGCCGGCGGTCATCGTGATCACCAGGACGGACAGGGTCAGCCAGTCCGGGATGCCGGTGCCCTCGGGGATGATCGGGAACTGGTCGCAGCGGTTCTGGAACAGCTGGCCGGAACGGGCCAGGGCCACGAACGCCGACGCCTGCAGCACACCGAGACCCAGGGTCAGGTAGCGCGTGTACTGGGTGATCTTCGCCTGGCCGGCCTGGCCCTCCTTGCGGAGCTGCTCGAGGCGCGGGATCACGACGGTCAGCAGCTGCAGGATGATCGACGCGGTGATGTAGGGCATGATGCCCAACGCGAAGACCGAGAGCTGGAGCAGCGCTCCGCCGGAGAAGAGGTTGAGCAGATTCAGCGGGCCCGTCGTGTCGCCCGAGATGGAGTCGAGGCACTTCTGCACGTTGCCGTACGAGACGCCGGGGCTGGGCAGCGTGGCACCCAGCCGGTAGACCGCGATGATGCCTACTGTGAACAGCAGCTTCTTGCGCAGGTCAGGCGTACGGAACGCACTGAGAAAGGCGGACAGCAACTTCTTCCTCCTGCGCGAGGCGGGCCGCCGGTGATCCCTGGCGGGTCGGGGTGCATCCCGGGCGAGTGCCCGGAATCCATGGCTGGGATGGGACTCTAACAGCCCCGTCCCGCTCCGGGCAGGTGTGCCCGGCTACATAAACCGATTCCGATATTACCGGGCGCTCAGGCCCCAGGCAGACCTAGGCGCCCGCCAGTTGCTCACAACTGGACGGGCGCCGAGGTCGTACGCCTTACAGCTCGGTGACAGAGCCACCGGCGGCGGCGATCTTCTCCTTGGCCGACGCGCTGAACGCGTGCGCCGACACCTGGAGCGCCACCCCACCGAGATCCCCGGTGCCGAGGACCTTGACCGGCTGGCCCTTGCGGACCGCGCCGGCCTCGACCAGCTCGAGCGGGCCGACCTGGCCGCCGTTCGGGAACAGCTCGGCGAGCCGGTCCAGGTTGACCACCTGGAAGACCACCTTGAACCTGTTCTTGAAGCCCTTCATCTTCGGCAGGCGCATGTGGATGGGCATCTGCCCACCCTCGAACGCCGCCGAGATGTTCTTGCGGGCCTTGGAGCCCTTGGTACCGCGACCGGCGGTCTTGCCCTTGGAGCCCTCACCGCGACCCACACGGGTCTTCGCGGTCTTGGCACCGGGCGCCGGACGCAGGTGGTGCACCTTGATCGTCATTACTCGACCTCCTCGACCTTCACGAGGTGGTTGACCGTGAAGATCATGCCGCGGATCTCGGGCCGGTCCTCCTTGACCACCACGTCGTTGATCCGCTTGAGACCGAGCGAACGCAGCGAGTCACGCTGGTTCTGCTTGGTCCCGATACCGGACCGGAGCTGGGTGACCTTCAGGCGTGCCATCAGGACGCCACCCCCGCCCGCGACGCCAGCATGGCGGCCGGCGCGACGTCCTCCACCGGCAGACCACGACGCGCCGCGACCTGCTCGGGGGACTCAAGCCCCTTCAGGGCCGCCACGGTGGCGTGCACGATGTTGATCGGGTTGGACGAGCCGAGGCTCTTGGAGAGCACGTCGTGAATACCGGCGCACTCCAGCACGGCACGCACCGGACCACCGGCGATGACACCCGTACCGGCCGAGGCCGGCTTGAGCAGCACGACGCCGGCGGCGTCCTCACCCGTCACCGGGTGCGGGATCGACTGACCGATCCGCGGGACCTTGAAGAAGTGCTTCTTGGCCTCCTCGACACCCTTGGCGATCGCCGCGGGCACCTCCTTGGCCTTTCCGTAGCCCACGCCGACCGTGCCGTCGCCGTCGCCCACGATCACCAGGGCGGTGAAGCTGAAGCGACGACCACCCTTCACGACCTTGGCGACGCGGTTGATCGCGACGACCCGCTCAAGGTGCGGGGTCTTCTCGACGGGCGCGTTTCCGCGGCCGCCCTCACGGCGGTTGTCGCGGCGACCACCCTCGTTGCCACCGGACCCGCCGCCACGGCGCTGTTGACCTGGCATCAGCAGCCTTCCTTATCTCTCGTGACGGGGTTGTTAGAACTCGAGCCCGGCTTCGCGGGCGGCGTCGGCAAGCGCGGCGACCCGCCCCGCGTACCGGTTGCCACCGCGGTCGAAGACGACCTTGGAGACGCCGGCGGCCTTGGCCCGCTCGGCGAGCAGGGCGCCCACCTTGCCGGCGAGGGCGCTCTTGTCGCCCTCCGTACCGCGCAGCGAGGCGTCCAGGGTCGACGCCGACGCCAGGGTGTGACCCTTGGTGTCGTCGACGATCTGGGCGACGATGTGCCGCAGCGAACGGGTGACGACCAGGCGCGGACGCTCGGCCGTACCGCTGACGTTCTTGCGGACGCGGAAGTGCCGACGCGCACGCCCAACGGCGCGCTTGGCGGCGACGCCGCGGCGGCGCTTGAGCAGCGTGGCGCTCACTTCTTACCTGCCTTTCCAGCCTTGGCGTAGCTGGGGCGGATGACCTCGCCCATTACTTCTTACCTGCCTTACCGGCCTTGCGGCGGATGACCTCGCCCTGGTACTTCACGCCCTTGCCCTTGTAGGGCTCCGGCGGACGGATCTTCCGGATGTTGGCGGCGACCTCACCGACCTGCTGCTTGTCGATGCCGGCCACGTGGAACAGGGTCGGCCGCTCCACCGTGAAGGTGATGCCCGCCGGGGCGGGAACGACCACCGGGTGCGAGAACCCGAGCGCGAACTCGAGGTCCGAACCCTTGGCGGTGACCCGGTAACCGGTACCGGCGATCTCCAGGCTCTTACGGTAGCCCTCGGTCACGCCGACGATCATGTTGGCGACCAGGGTACGGCTCAGGCCGTGCAGCTCCTTGGCCTTGCGCTCGTCGTTCGGGCGGTTGACGTTCAGCTGCCCGTCCTCGCCACGCTCGATCGTGATCGGCTCGGCGATGGTGTGCTGGAGCTCGCCCTTCGGGCCCTTGACCTTGACGGTCTGCCCGTCGATCGTGATGTCGACGCCGGATGGCACCGGGATCGACTTACGTCCAATTCGCGACATTTCTACCAGTCTCCCGTTACCAGACGAAGGCGAGGACTTCCCCGCCAACACTCCGCTTGCGGGCCTGCCGGTCGGTCAGCAGCCCCTGGGACGTCGAAATGATCGCCACGCCCAGCCCACCGAGCACCCGCGGGAGCCCGTCCGACTTGGCGTACACCCGGAGACCGGGCTTGGACACGCGCTTGATGCCGGCCAGGCTCCGCTCCCGGTTCTGGCCGTACTTGAGCTCGACGACCAGTCGCTTGCCGACGGCACCCTCCTCGGGCTCCTCGACCGACCAGGTGGAGATGTAACCCTCGGCCTTCAGGACCTCGGCGATGTTCGCCTTGATCTTGGAGTAGGGCATCTTCACCTGATCGTGGTACGCCTGGTTGGCGTTACGCAGACGCGTGAGCATGTCTGCGATCGGGTCGGTCATCGTCATGGATTTCGTCAGCCTTTCTCGCCGGGGTTCCCGGGGCATCAGCCCCGGGCCTACGGCGAAGAGCAATACCTAATCGGTGCAGGAGTTCCCGGCCGGAGCCGGGACGCGGTCGCCCTTACCAGGAAGCCTTGGACACACCCGGCAGCTCACCGCGGTGGGCCATCTCCCGGATGCAGACCCGGCAGAGCCCGAACTTGCGGTAGACCGCCTTCGGACGCCCGCACCGCTGGCAGCGGGTGTACGCGCGAACCGAGAACTTCGGCTTCGCGGCCGCCTTGAGGATCAGCGCCTTCTTGGCCATCTCAGTTCTCCTTGAACGGGAAGCCCAGGAGCTTGAGCAGCGCCCGGCCCTCGTCGTCGGTCGTAGCGGTGGTGACCACCGTGATGTCCATGCCCCGCTGGCGATCGATCTTGTCCTGATCGATCTCGTGGAACACCGACTGCTCGGTCAGACCGAACGTGTAGTTGCCGTGCCCGTCCAGCTTGCGTCCGTCCAGACCGCGGAAGTCGCGGATTCGCGGCAGCGCGATGGACAGCAGCCGGTCCAGGAACTCCCACATGCGGTCGCCGCGGAGGGTCACCTTCGCGCCGATCGGCATGCCCTCGCGGAGCTTGAACTGCGCGATGGACTTGGTCGCCCGCCGCACCTGCGGCTTCTGGCCGGTGATCGTGGCGAGGTCGCGGACCGCGCCATCGATCAGCTTGGCGTCGCGAGCGGCCTCGCCGACACCCATGTTGACGACGATCTTGACCAGCCGCGGCACCTGCATGGGGTTGCCGTAGCTGTGCTGCTCACGCAGCTGGGCCACGATCTCGTTGCGGTACCGCTCCTTGAGGCGCGGCATGGTCTTTTCGGTAGCCGTGGTCATCACAGGTCCTTACCGGTGCTACGCGCGATGCGGACCTTCTGGCCGTTGTCGTCGATCCGGTAACCGACGCGGGTCGGCTTGCCGTCGGAGTCCAGGACCTGCACGTTCGAGACGTGGATCGGGGCCTCCTGGGTGACGATGCCGCCGGTCTTGGCGCCACGCTGGGTGGTGCTGATGCGGGTGTGCTTCTTGACCCGGTTCACGCCCTCGACAAGGACCTTGTCCTGCCGCGGGTAGGCCGCGATGACCTTGCCCTTGGCGCCCTTGTCCTTGCCGGCGATGACGACGACCGTGTCGCCCTTCTTGACCTTCACGGTCACAACACCTCCGGCGCGAGGGAAATGATCTTCATGAACCGCTTGTCCCGCAGCTCCCGGCCCACCGGGCCGAAGATACGGGTACCGCGCGGGTCCCCACCGTCCTTGATGATGACGGCGGCGTTCTCGTCGAAGCGGATGTACGAGCCGTCCGGCCGCCGCTTCTCCTTGGCCGTGCGAACGACGACCGCCTTGACGACGTCGCCCTTCTTCACACCGGCACCCGGGATCGCGTCCTTGACCGTGGCCACGATGACGTCGCCGATGCTCGCGTAGCGCCGACCGGAGCCACCGAGAACCCGGATGCACAGGATTTCCCGAGCACCCGTGTTGTCGGCGACGCGCAGTCGCGACTCCTGCTGAATCACGTCTATCTCCTATGTCTGCCGGTTCTCCGGCCGCCGTGGCGGCCGGAGCCTGGCGGAACCTACGCCCGACGCAACGCCGGGCGAGCTCGAGCCTTCGCTACTTGGCCTTTTCCAGGATCTCCACGATCCGCCAACGCTTGGTGGCGCTCAGCGGCCGGGTCTCCATGATGAGGACCCGGTCGCCGGTGCCAGCGGCGTTCTGCTCGTCGTGCACCTTCAGCTTGCTGGTACGACGCATGATCTTGCCGTACAGCGCGTGCCGAACCCGGTCCTCGACCTCGACCACGACGGTCTTGTCCATCTTGTCGCTGACCACCAGGCCCTCGCGAACCTTACGGCGCGCGCGGGTGGCGTCGGCGGTGGTGTTCTCGGTCATGATGCAGTCACCTCAGTCGGCGCGGCCGAGAGCCCCAGCTCGCGCTCGCGCATGATCGTGTAGATCCGGGCGATCTCCCGACGGATGACCTGCAGCCGCCGGTTGTTGTCCAGCTGCCCGGTTGCGGCCTGCACGCGGAGGTTGAACAGCTCCGCCTTGGCCTCCCGCAGCTTCGTGACCAGCTCCTCCTCGGAGAGCTCACGCAGCTCGGTCGCCTTAACGCCCGCTGCCATCAGGATTCACCCACTTCGCGCGTAACAATGCGGCACTTCATCGGGAGCTTGTGGATCGCGCGACGCATGGCCTCACGCGCGATCTGCTCGTTGGGGAACGACATCTCGAAGAGAACCCGTCCCGGCTTGACGTTGGCGACCCACCACTCGGGCGAACCCTTACCGGAACCCATCCGGGTCTCGGCAGGCTTCTTGGTGAGGGCCTGGTCCGGGAAGATCGTGATCCAGACCTTGCCGCCACGCTTGATGTGACGGGTCATCGCGATACGCGCCGACTCGATCTGGCGGTTGGTCACGTACGCCGGCTCGAGAGCCTGGATCCCGAACTCGCCGAACACCACCCGGTTACCACCCTTGGACGCGCCGTGGCGGTCCGGGTGGTGCGGCTTGCGGAAGCCCTTCGGGGGCTTGCGCGGCATCAGCATCTGTCAGCCCTCCTGCTGCGTTTCTGCCGGAGCAGCAGTGGCCGCGACAGCAGCGCTGTCGACCGGCTCGCCGCTCGGCGTCTCGGCCTGCTGCGCGATGGTGGTCGCAGCAGCCCGACCGGCCTCGGTGCCACCAGCCGTGGTGCCGGACGAACCCGACCGGCCACGGCGCGGACGCTCGGGACGGTCGCCGCGCTCACCACGACGCGGGCGGGACGGACCGGCCTCGGCCGGAGCCTCCCGGCCCGGGACGGCGTCGCCCTTGTAGATCCAGACCTTCACGCCGATCCGGCCGAACGTGGTACGGGCCTCGAAGAAGCCGTACTCGATGTTGGCCCGCAGCGTGTGCAGCGGAACCCGGCCCTCACGGTAGAACTCGGTCCGGCTCATCTCGGCGCCGCCGAGGCGACCCGAAACCTGAACCCGGATGCCCTTGCAGACCGGGTTCTTCATGGCCGACTGCATGGCCTTGCGCATCGCCCGACGGAAGCTGACCCGGCTGGACAGCTGCTCGGCCACGCCCTGCGCGACGAGCTGAGCGTCCGACTCGGGGTTCTTCACCTCGATGATGTTCAGCTGGACCTGCTTGCCGGTGAGCTTCTCCAGCTCGCCGCGGATCCGGTCGGCCTCCGCACCCTTACGGCCGATGACGATGCCCGGCCGGGCGGTGTGGATGTCGACGCGGACGCGGTCGCGGGTGCGCTCGATGTCGACCTTGGAGATCCCGGCACGCTCGAGGCCCTTGGACATCATGCGGCGGATCTTGACATCCTCGCCGATGTAGTCCTTGTAGAGCTTGTCCGCGAACCAGCGGGACTTCCAGTCGGTCGAGATGCCGAGCCGGAACCCAGTGGGGTGAACCTTCTGACCCATTACTCGGCGTCCTCCGTCTTGCTCTGCGCTTCGGCCGGTGCGGCCTGCGTGGCCGGGGCGGCCTTCTTCGCCGCGGCCTTCCTCGGCGCTGCCGGCGCGACCGCCTCGACCGCCACGGTGATGTGGCAGGTGCGCTTGCGGATCCGGTACGCCCGACCCTGCGCCCGCGGCTGGAACCGCTTCATCGTCGGGCCCTCGTCCACGAACGCCTCGCTGACGAGCAGCGCGTCGGGGTCCAGCCGCTCGTTGTTCTCCGCGTTGGCGATCGCGCTAGCGAGCACCTTGTACACCTGCTCGCTCGCAGCCTGCGGCGCGAACTGCAGCACCGTGAGAGCCTCCTTCGCGGGCAGGCCGCGGACGAGGTTGACCACCCGGCGCGCCTTCATCGGCGAGATGCGCACGTGCCGCGCAACCGCCCGCGCGCCCGGAAGCACCGGAGCGTCGCCCTTTCCTGGCATCGCTGTAACCCCTTGTTCCCTCTATCCGTATGCCCGCGGCGTCAGCGCCGACGGCTCTTCCGGTCGTCCTTCTCGTGACCCTTGAACGTGCGGGTCAGCGCGAACTCGCCGAGCTTGTGCCCGACCATCGCCTCGGTCACGAAAACCGGGACGTGCTTGCGTCCGTCGTGCACGGCGATCGTGTGACCCAGCATCTCCGGGATGATCGTCGAGCGCCGCGACCAGGTCTTGATCACGTTCTTGGAGCCCTTGTCGTTCTGGACCTCCACCTTCTTGAGCAGGTGGTCGTCGACGAACGGGCCCTTCTTCAGGCTGCGAGGCATGTCTTATCTCCCTCAGCCGCGCTTACGCGTGGCGTAGCGACGGCGGACGATCAGCCGGTCACTCGGCTGGCCCTTACGGCGGGTGCGGCCCTCGGGCTTACCCTGCGGGTTGACCGGGTGGCGACCACCGGAGGTCTTACCCTCACCACCACCGTGCGGGTGGTCGACCGGGTTCATGGCGACACCACGGACGGTCGGGCGCTTGCCCTTCCACCGCATACGGCCGGCCTTACCCCAGTTGATGTTCGACTGGTCGGCGTTGCCGATCTCGCCGATGCTGGCGCGGCAGCGCACGTCCACACGCCGGATCTCGCCGGACGGCATACGCAGGGTCGCGTACGCGCCCTCGCGGCCGAGCAGCTGGATGCCGACGCCGGCGGAGCGGGCGAGCTTGGCGCCGCCGCCCGGACGCAGCTCCACGTTGTGGATCGTGGTACCGACCGGGATGTTGCGCAGCGGCAGGTTGTTACCCGGCTTGATGTCGGCGCCCGGACCGGACTCGACGCGGTCGCCCTGCTTCAGGTCCTTCGGCGCGATGATGTACCGCTTCTCGCCGTCGGCGTAGTGCAGCAGCGCGATGCGCGCGGTGCGGTTCGGGTCGTACTCGATGTGAGCGACCTTCGCCGGCACGCCGTCCTTGTCGACCCGCTTGAAGTCGATCAGACGGTACTGGCGCTTGTGACCGCCACCGTGGTGCCGCGTGGTGATCCGGCCGTGGGCGTTACGCCCGCCCTTCTTCGGCAGCGGAGCCAGCAGCGACTTCTCCGGCGTGGACCGGGTGATCTCGGCGAAGTCGGCGACGCTGGAGCCACGACGGCCCGGCGTCGTCGGCTTGTACTTACGGATAGCCATTGTCTACACCCCTCAGCTGACCGGGCCGCCGAAGGCCTCGATACGGTCACCGTCAGCCAGCTTCACGATCGCCCGCTTGGTCGCCTTGCGCTGACCGAAGCCGGTCTTGGTGCGCTTGCGCTTGCCCTGGCGGTTGAGCGTGTTGACCGTCAGGACGCGGACGTCGAAGATCTGCTGGATAGCGATCTTGATCTCGGTCTTGTTCGCGTCCGGGTGCACCAGGAAGGTGTACCAGTTCCGGTTCAGCTCGCTGTAGCTCTTCTCCGAGACGACCGGCGCCACGATGATGTCGCGCGGGTCGGCGATCGTGCTCACTTGCCACCCTCCTCGGTGGTCTCGGCGGGCACGCCCAGGAACTCGTCCAGGGCGTCCTTGGTGAAGACCACGTCGTCGGCCACCAGCACGTCGTACGTGTTCAGCTGGCCGGACTCGATCAGGTGCACCCGCGGCTCGTTGCGCAGCGACACCCAGTTCAGCTCGTCGGTGCTGCTCAGCACGACGAGGACCCGACGGGCCTCGGTGAGCTTCGCCAGCGTGGCCAGAGCGGCCTTGGTCGACGGCTTCTCGCCCGAGACGAACGCCTCGACGACGTGCACCTGCCCGGCGCGGGCCCGGTCGGAGAGGGCACCCCGCAGCGCGGCGGCCTTCATCTTCTTCGGGGTCCGCTGGCTGTAGTCGCGCGGCACGGGACCGTGCACCACGCCACCGCCGGCGAACTGCGGCGCGCGGATCGAGCCCTGCCGGGCGCGACCGGTGCCCTTCTGCTTGTACGGCTTCTTGCCGCCACCGGCGACCTCGCCGCGGGTCTTGGCCTTGTGCGTGCCCTGTCGGGCCGCCGCGAGCTGGGCCACCACGACCTGGTGCATCAGCGCGACGTTGGCCTGCACGTCGAAGATGTCCGCCGGCAGCTCTACCGAGCCGCTGGTGGTGCCTTCGACGGTGCGCACGTCAACGGTGGTCACTTGGCCGCACCGCCCTTCTTCACCTTGCTCTTGGCCGCGGTACGGACCAGAACGAGCGCGCCCTTGGGACCAGGAATGGCACCCCGGACGAGCAGCAGGTTGTTCTCGGTGTCGACCGCCTGGACGGTGAGGTTCTGCACGGTGTAGCGCACGCCACCCATGCGGCCGGCCATCCGGGTGCCCTTGAAGACACGACCCGGGGTGGCGCAGGCGCCGATGGAGCCGGGCGAGCGGTGCTTGCGCTCGACACCGTGGCTGGCGCGCAGACCGTGGAAGCCGTGCCGCTTCATCGGGCCGGCGTAGCCCTTGCCCTTGGTCTTGCCGGTGACGTCGATGGTGACGCCGACCGGGAACTCCTCGACCGTGACCTCCTGGCCGAGCGAGTACTCCGACGCGTCCGTGGTGCGCAGCTCGACGATGTGCCGGCGCGGCGCCACGTCCGCCTTCGCGTAGTGCCCGCTGACCGGCTTCTTGACCTTGCGCGGGTCGATCGTGCCGTACGCCAGCTGGACCGCGGAGTAACCGTCCTTCTCGGCGCTACGAACCTGGCTGATGACGCACGGGCCGGCCTCGACCACGGTCACGGGAACAACCTTGTTGTTGTCCCAGACCTGGGTCATGCCGAGCTTGGCGCCCAGGATCCCCTTGACTTGCCTGTCCATTTGTCCGGTCCCTACAGCTTGATCTCGATGTCGACGCCAGCCGGCAGGTCGAGGCGCATGAGCGAGTCGACCGTCTTCGGGGTCGGGTCGATGATGTCGATCAGCCGCTTGTGCGTGCGCATCTCGAAGTGCTCGCGCGAGTCCTTGTACTTGTGCGGCGAGCGGATAACGCAGAAACGGTTGATCTCCGTGGGCAGCGGCACCGGGCCCGCGACCTGCGCCCCGGTACGCGTCACCGTCTCGACGATCTTCCGAGCCGAGGAGTCGACGACCTCGTGGTCATAGGCCTTGAGCCGGATGCGGATCTTCTGTCCCGCCATGGTGGCTTCTGTTCCTTCTCTCGATGCCGCTGTGTTGCGGGCGCCTGTACCGGCTGGCACAGGCCCACTTCGCCGACCCCCGCGGTCGGGCGTGTCGCGCCCTCGGGCCAGGCTCCGCCCCGTCGTTCCGGAGCGGTGCTGAACCACGCGGTGGGTCAAGGCGCCGATCGCATTACCGCGACCTGGACGCCGCGCGAGGGTGGTTGGCGGCTAGCCGCCAACCACCCTACGCTCGACTGTCTCGCCACCCGGAGGTTCAGCGAAAGCCGAACACAGGCGACGAACTGTCGTTACGCAACCTGACTAGTATGCCGCACGACCGGCGGCGGGTCTAATCGGGGTTACCTAGCTCACTTGATGATCTTGGTGACGAACCCGGCGCCGACGGTGCGGCCACCCTCGCGGATCGCGAACTTGAGGTTCTCCTCCATGGCGATGGGCTGGATCAGCTTCACCGACATGGTGGTGTTGTCACCCGGCATGACCATCTCGGTGCCCTCGGGGAGGGTGACGACACCGGTGACGTCCGTGGTCCGGAAGTAGAACTGCGGACGGTAGTTCTGGAAGAACGGGGTGTGCCGGCCGCCCTCCTCCTTGGAGAGGATGTAGACCGTCGCCTCGAACTCCGTGTGCGGGGTCGTGGTGCCCGGCTTGACGACCACCATGCCGCGCTCGACGTCCTCGCGCTTGATGCCACGCAGCAGCAGACCGACGTTCTCACCCGCGCGGGCCTCGTCGAGCAGCTTGCGGAACATCTCGATACCGGTGCAGACCGTCTTCTGCGACTTCTCGCGGATACCGACGATCTCCACCTCCTCGTTCGGCTTGAGGATGCCGCGCTCGGCGCGACCGGTGACGACGGTGCCACGGCCGGTGATCGTGAAGACGTCCTCGATCGGCATGAGGAACGGCTTCTCGGTCTCGCGCTCCGGCTGCGGGATCGCGGTGTCGACCGCGGTCATGAGGTCCAGCAGCTTGCCGGTCCACTCGGGGTCACCCTCGAGGGCCTTCAGCGCCGAAACCCGGACGACCGGCAGGTCGTCACCCGGGTACTCCTGCGAGGAGAGCAGCTCGCGGACCTCGAGCTCGACGAGCTCCAGGAGCTCCTCGTCGTCGACCATGTCGCTCTTGTTGAGCGCCACGACGATGTACGGCACGCCAACCTGACGCGCAAGCAGCACGTGCTCACGGGTCTGCGGCATCGGGCCGTCGGTCGCCGCGACCACCAGGATCGCGCCGTCCATCTGCGCGGCACCGGTGATCATGTTCTTGATGTAGTCCGCGTGGCCGGGGCAGTCCACGTGCGCGTAGTGCCGCGCCTCGGTCTGGTACTCGACGTGCGCGATCGAGATCGTGATGCCGCGGGCCTTCTCCTCCGGCGCCTTGTCGATCTCGTCGAACGGCGTGTACGGGTTCAGGTCCGGGTACTGGTCGTGCAGGACCTTGGTGATGGCCGCCGTCAGCGTCGTCTTACCGTGGTCGATGTGACCAATGGTGCCGATGTTGACGTGCGGCTTAGTCCGCTCGAACTTCGCCTTCGCCACTGGTGTCCTCCTGTGGACTTCTTGGTTCGTACGCCCGGCGCGCCGGTCGGCGCTTAGGACTCTGTCGACAGCCTTTCCGGCCTGGCGGCCGGAGAGCTTTTGTGGGTTCTGCGGCGATGAAGCCTACAGGCCCGGTCTCACGCGATCCGATCGTGGTGGCCGCGGGCGGGTGTTGACCACCCGCGACCGACCACGAATCACCTGCTCGGGGAAGTTACTCGCCCGTCGCCTTCGCGATGATCTCCTTCGCGACGCTCTGCGGAACCTCGGCGTAGGAGTCGAACTGCATGCTGTAGCTAGCCCGGCCCTGGGTCTTCGACCGCAGGTCGCCGACGTAGCCGAACATCTCCGACAACGGCACCAGAGCCCTCACGATGCGGGCGCCGCTGCGCTCCTCCATCGCCTGGATGATGCCGCGGCGGGAGTTGAGGTCGCCGATGACGTCACCCATGTTCTCCTCAGGAGTGGTGACCTCAACGGCCATCATCGGCTCGAGCAGTGCGGGGTCGGCCTTGCGGGCCGCCTCCTTCATCACCATCGAGCCGGCGATCTTGAATGCCATTTCCGAGGAGTCGACCTCGTGGTACTGGCCGTCCAGCAGCGTCAGCTTCACACCGACGAGCGGGAAGCCCGCCAGGATGCCGTACTGCATGGCGTCCTGGGCACCGGCGTCGACCGACGGGATGAACTCCCGCGGGATACGACCACCGGTGACGGCGTTGGCGAACTCGTAGGTCGGCGAGTCGTTGTCCAGCGGCAGCGGCTCGACGCTCACGATGACGCGGGCGTACTGGCCGGAACCACCGGTCTGCTTCTTGTGGGTGTACTCGATCTTCTCCACCTTGCGGCGGATCGTCTCGCGGTACGCCACCTGCGGCTTACCGATGTTCGCCTCGACGTTGAACTCGCGGCGCATCCGGTCGACCAGGATGTCCAGGTGCAGCTCGCCCATGCCGGCGATGACCGTCTGACCGGTCTCCTCGTCCAGCTTGACGCGGAAGGTCGGGTCCTCCTCGGCCAGCCGCTGGATGGCGGTGCTGAGCTTCTCCTGGTCGGCCTTGGTCTTCGGCTCGATGGCGACCTCGATGACCGGCTCCGGGAAGGTCATCGACTCCAGGATGACCGGGTTCGCCGGGTCGCACAGCGTGTCACCGGTGGTGGTCTGCTTGAGACCCTGCACCGCGATGATGTCGCCAGCCTGGGCCGAGCTGCGCTCTTCCCGCTTGTTGGCGTGCATCTGGTAGATCTTGCCGATCCGCTCCTTGCGGTCCTTGGTGGAGTTGACCACCTGGGTACCGGTCTCGACCACGCCGGAGTAGACCCGGACGTAGGTCAGCTTGCCAAGGTGCTTGTCGGTCTGGATCTTGAACGCCAGGCCGGAGAAGGGCTCGGACTTCGACGGCTTGCGCAGCATCGGCGTCTCGCCGTCGGTGGCCGTGCCCTCGATCGCCGGAACGTCCAGCGGCGACGGCAGGTAGTCGACCACGGCGTCGAGCATGGGCTGGACGCCCTTGTTCTTGAACGCCGAGCCGCACAGCACCGGGTTGGCCTTGCCGGCGATGGTGGCACGCCGGATGGCGGCCTTGATCTCCTCGACGGAGACCTCCTCGCCCTCCAGGTACTTCTCCATCACCGAGTCGTCGACGTCGGCGAGGGTCTCCATCAGCTTCTCGCGCCACTCGGCCGCGGAGTCGGCCAGCTCGGCCGGGATCTCCTCGATCGCGTAGTCCTCACCCTTCTGGGTCTCCCCGCGCCAGGTGAGGGCGCGCATGCCGATCAGGTCGACGACACCGATGTGGTCGCCCTCGAGGCCGATCGGGATCTGGAGCACCAGCGGGGTGGCGTTCAGCCGGTCGATCATCATCTGCACGCAGCGGAAGAAGTCGGCGCCGGTCCGGTCGAGCTTGTTGACGAAGCACATGCGCGGGACGTTGTACTTGTCGGCCTGCCGCCAGACGTTCTCCGTCTGCGGCTCCACGCCGGCGACACCGTCGTAAACCGCGACCGCACCATCCAGCACACGCAGCGACCGCTCGACCTCGACCGTGAAGTCGACGTGGCCAGGCGTGTCGATGATCTGGATCGTGTGGCCCTTCCACTCACACTTGGTGGCAGCGGAGGTGATGGTGATACCACGCTCCTGCTCCTGCTCCATCCAGTCCATGACGGCGGCGCCCTCGTGGACCTCACCGATCTTGTACGTGATGCCGGTGTAGAACAGGATTCGCTCGGTGGTCGTGGTCTTACCGGCATCGATGTGCGCCATGATGCCGATGTTGCGTACGTTGGCGAGCGCGTCTGCGGCGGCCACTTCAATCCCTACTTATCGTCGTCTCGACTCAACTGGTGGCGGTTCCGGCGCCCGGTGGGCGCCGGAACCTCAGGTGTTACCAGCGGTAGTGCGCGAAGGCCTTGTTGGACTCGGCCATCTTGTGCGTGTCCTCGCGCCGCTTGACGGCGGCACCGAGGCCGTTGCTCGCGTCCAGCAGCTCGTTCATCAGCCGCTCGACCATGGTCTTCTCGCGGCGGGCGCGGGAGTAGGTGACCAGCCAGCGCAGGCCCAGGGTGGTCGCCCGGGTCGGACGGACCTCGACCGGCACCTGGTAGGTGGCGCCACCGACACGGCGGCTACGCACCTCGAGGGTCGGCTTGACGTTGTCCATCGCCCGCTTGAGGGTGACGACCGGGTCGGTGCCGGACTTCTCGCGGCAGCCCTCGAGGGCCGCGTACACGATCGACTCGGCGAGCTGGCGCTTGCCGCGCAGCAGGATCTTGTTCACCAGCTGGGTGACCAGCGGCGAGTTGTACACCGGGTCAGCGACCAGCGGCCGCCGCGGAGCGGGTCCCTTACGCGGCATGTCAGCTCTTCTCCTTCTTCGCGCCGTAACGGCTGCGCGCCTGCTTGCGGTTGCGGACACCCTGGGTGTCCAGCGAGCCGCGGACGATCTTGTAACGCACGCCGGGGAGGTCCTTCACACGACCGCCACGCACGAGCACGATCGAGTGCTCCTGCAGGTTGTGGCCGACACCCGGGATGTAGGCGGTTACCTCGATCTGGCTGCTGAGCTTGACACGAGCGACCTTGCGCAGCGCCGAGTTCGGCTTCTTCGGGGTGGTGGTGTACACGCGGGTGCACACGCCGCGCCGCTGGGGAGACCCCTTGAGCGCAGGGGTCTTGGTCTTGGTCGTCTTGGCCTGACGGCCCTTTCGGACCAGCTGCTGAATGGTGGGCACCGGGTTTCTCCGCTCCCTTCGGCCGCTGCGAGGCGACCGCGCCGTCTGCTCTAGCCGGCCTGATGGACGGCTCTCCTACATTCCGACCAGGGTCACCTTGCGGAGGCCCCGGCACCCGCGGTCGGGCGTGTCGCCCAACTCACGGTTCCGGTACGGACGCTGTCGCGGGCGTACCGGGTTTCTGTCCCCGGCACGCGGATTGCCCCGCTCCGGATCTTTGGCTTGTCGTGCCGCCGCCCGGACTCCGGAACCAGCGCACGCACGAGTTGCCCGGGCATGCCCGGGCACAAGGGGAAAGAGTACCTACCACAGCCGCCCAGGTCAAAACGGAATGGGTCGGCGAACGTCTCACCTTCGCCAGCCGGATCTCGTCCCGCCTCGGCACCCGCGATGGGCACCTACGGATACAAGTGTACCGGCTTCCCCGCCGAAGCACCCGTCGCCCCCGGGCAGCCCCCGGGAACCCCTCGCCCCACCTGCGCCGGCCGTCCGCCGCGACGGCCCTGTCACGTCAGACTGATCAGCAACCCCAGTCCCAGACCCAACAGGCTCAGCAGGACACCCGCCGCACCGCAGCTGACACCGGCCACCGCGAGCCCGCGACCGGTGAAGCGCACCGCCGGCGGCGGGGACGGCCGGCGGATCTGCCGCTGAGCCAGCAGGCCGGTGACGACCGCCGCGGACCCCGCCAACACCCCGAGCACCGTGAAGGCACCGGAGACCCACACTCCCCCACGCGTCCCGAAGGCCACCCCGACGCAGATCACCAGCAGCGAGACCAGGATCGACGCGATGCCGGCCACCAGCGACCCGGTCGCCAGCCCGGCGGTCACCGGCGGCACGTCCAGGTGCACCACGCCGAACGGGGTGCCGGGCACGGCCTCCACCCGCTTCGGCGGCCTTCGCTGATCGTCGGTGGGCGGCGGCACCGGCCGGGCGGCGCCCGTACCCCAGGCGGGGAAGTGCTGCGGCGCCGGCTGCCCCCAGCCGCCAGGCCCGGGCGGTGGTGGACCCCAGCCGGATGACCCCGACGATGGATCGCCCCAACCGGCCGGCGTGCCCGGCCCGGACGGCGGCTGGCCCCACCCGTGCGGCGCGGCAGGCCCCGGCGGTGGTTGGGCCCAGCCGTACGGCGCCGCAGGCCCCGGCGGTGGTTGGGCCCAGCCGTACGGCACCGGCGTCCCCGAGACGGGCTGGGGCTGTCCGTAGCCGGGCGGATAGACCCCGCCCCACTCGGCAGTGGGCGGACCCCACGCCGGCGAGGGCGGCGGACCCCAGCCCGACGGCGTACCAGCGGGGGGACCGCCGGCGGTCGGGGCAGGGTGCTGCGCCCGCCCGCTCGGGGCGGCGGAGAGATCGGCAGCCGGGCCCGGCCCGGAGGACGGCACGGACGAAACCGGCGAACCGGGAGCCGCTACCGGGGAGCCAGCGCCCGAATCCGACGCCGCGGCGGCCGTCTCCGACGTCGGACCCGAGGGAGCCGCGTCCGGAGCCGGCGTGGCGGGCGCCGGCGACCCGGGGGTCACGTCCGGACCCGGCGTGGGAGCGGTCGCGCCCGGACCCGGCGCGTCAGGATGCCCGGCTGGTTCGTCCGCCGGGGGCCGCGCCGGTTCCGTCACGAGGTCCTCCTGTCGACAGGGCCGCCAGCGCGTGCGGCGGACACCGGCCAGGCTACCGCCGGAGGCGGCGCCGTCCGCGCCCGGCGCGGTCGCCGGTCGGTCAGTCCATGTTCGCCGGGTAGTCGTGACCGAACGGCGTGCCGGCCAGCCGGACCACGCCGACCACCACGAAGACGACCACACTGACGACGACCAGCACCAGGCCGGTCCAGGCCAACCGCTCCCCCCGCCGCAGCCAGACGCTGCCGGTCAGGAAACCCCCCGAGGCGTACGCCTCCCGGCGGGCCTGCCGGGCCAGTTGGAGCGCCACCGTCGCCGGCACCACCCCGCCGATGAACAGGCCGGTCAGCATGCCGAGCAACCCCAGCGCGAAGACCGCCCGTGCCTTCGTGGCGCGGGCCGGATCCGGGTCGAGCGGGTGGCGCAGGCCCTGAGACGCGACGGACACCTGCCCGGGTGCGGTCGTCATACCTCCATCATGCCGAACCCGGTCCGTGGGCGGGTCGGTCCGGGCACGACGAAGCCCCCGGCAGCTGCCGGGGGCTTCGTCGTTGTCAGTGCTTAGCGGTACGACCCGAAGTCGAAGTCGTCCAGCGGCACGGCCTGCCCGCTGGCCGGCCCGAACCCGTAGTCGGTCTCCGGGTAACCGGTCATCGAGTAGACCTTGGCCTTGGCCTCCTCGGTCGGCTCGACCCGGACGTTGCGGTACTTGCTGATGCCCGTACCGGCCGGGATGAGCTTACCGATGATCACGTTCTCCTTGAGGCCGACCAGCGAGTCGCTGCGCGAGTTGATCGCAGCGTCGGTCAGCACCCGGGTGGTCTCCTGGAAGGAGGCCGCGGAGAGCCAGGAGTCGGTGGCCAGCGAGGCCTTGGTGATACCCATCAGCACCGGACGGCCGGCGGCGGGCTCGCCACCCTCCGACACGAGCCGGCGGTTCTCCGACTCGAACAGCGCCCGGTCGACGAGCACGCCCGGCAGGAACTCGGTCGAGCCGGAGTCGATGACCGTCACCCGCTTGAGCATCTGGCGGATGATGATCTCGATGTGCTTGTCGTGGATGAGCACGCCCTGCGAGCGGTAGACCTCCTGGACCTCCTGGGTCAGGTGGACCTGGACCGCGCGCGGACCGAGGATGCGCAGCAGCTCGTGCGGGTCGATGGTGCCCTCGGTGAGCTTCTCGCCGACCTCGACGTGACCGCCGTCGTGGGTACGGAGCTTGACCCGCTTCGAGATCTTGTCGTAGACGATCTCGTCGCTGCCGTCGTCCGGCACCACGATGATCTTCCGCGAGCGCTCGCCGTCCTCGATCCGGATCCGGCCGGGGGTGTCGGCAATGGGCGCCTTACCCTTCGGGACCCGGGCCTCGAAGATCTCCTGCACACGCGGCAGACCCTGGGTGATGTCCTCACCCGCGACACCACCGGTGTGGAAGGTACGCATCGTCAGCTGCGTACCCGGCTCACCGATGGACTGGGCGGCGATGATGCCGACGGCCTCACCGATGTCGACCGACTTGCCGGTCGGCAGCGAACGGCCGTAGCAGGCCGCGCAGACGCCCAGCTTCGACTCGCAGGTGAGCACGCTGCGCACCCGGACCGTCTCCACGCCGGCGGCGACGATCTTGTCGACCCCGATGGAGTTGATGTCCTGGCCGCGCTCGGCCACCACGGTGCCGTCCGGCCCCTTGATGTCGTCGGCCAGGGTCCGGGCGTGCACGCTGGTCTCGGCGTGGGTGTGGACGACGAGCTTGCCGTCCAGCCGCTCACCGATCTGCATCGGGATCGCCCGGTCGGTGCCGCAGTCCTCCTCGCGGATGATGACGTCCTGCGAGACGTCCACCAGACGACGGGTCAGGTAACCCGAGTCGGCGGTCCGCAGCGCGGTGTCGGCGAGACCCTTACGGGCACCGTGCGTGGAGATGAAGTACTCCAGCACGGACAGACCCTCCCGGTAGCTGGCCTTGATCGGCCGCGGGATGATCTCGCCCTTCGGGTTGGCCACCAGACCACGGATCGCCGCGATCTGCCGGAGCTGGAGCAGGTTACCGCGAGCACCCGAGTTGATCATCTTCCACAGTGGGTTCTCCTGCGGCAGCGCGGTGTCCATCTCCTTGGCGACCTCGTTGGTCGCCTTGGTCCAGATCTCGATGAGTTCGCCGCGACGCTCCTCGGCGGTCATCAGACCCCGCTGGTACTGCTTGTCGATCCGGTCGGCTTCCTTCTCGTACTTCGCCAGGATCTCCGCCTTACGCGGCGGGGCGATGACGTCCTCCATGCCGATCGTCACGCCGGACCAGGTGGCCCAGTGGAAACCGGCCTCCTTGAGCCCGTCCAGGGTGGCCGCGAGAGCCACCTTGGGGAAGCGCTCGGCGAGGTCGTTGACGATCGCGGAGAGCTGACCCTTGCGGATCTCGTAGTTCACGAAGCGGTAGCCCTGCGGCAGCGTCTCGTTGAACAGCACCCGACCGAGGGTGGTCTCCACGGTCAGCGGCTCACCCTCGACCCAGCCCTCCGGGGCGGTCCACGGCTCGGCGCCGGCGCCGTTGTCGACACCGATCACGTCGCGCAGGCGGATCTTCACCGGCGCCTGCAGGTGCAGCTCGCCGTTGTCGAACGCCATCCGCGCCTCGGCGTCCGAGCTGAACGCCCGGCCCTCACCCTTCTCACCGGCGGTGAGGTGGGTGAGGTGGTACAGGCCGATGACCATGTCCTGGGTGGGCATGGTGACCGGCTTGCCGTCGGCCGGCTTGAGGATGTTGTTCGAGGACAGCATCAGGATCCGCGCCTCGGCCTGGGCCTCGGCGGACAGCGGCACGTGCACCGCCATCTGGTCACCGTCGAAGTCGGCGTTGAACGCGGTGCAGACCAGCGGGTGGATCTGGATGGCCTTGCCCTCGACCAGCTGCGGCTCGAACGCCTGGATGCCCAGACGGTGCAGGGTGGGCGCCCGGTTGAGCAGCACCGGGTGCTCGCCGATGACCTCTTCCAGCACGTCCCACACGACCGGGCGCTGACGCTCGACCATCCGCTTGGCGGACTTGATGTTCTGCGCGTGGTTGAGGTCGACCAGCCGCTTCATGACGAACGGCTTGAACAGCTCCAGCGCCATCTGCTTGGGCAGACCGCACTGGTGCAGCTTGAGCTTCGGGCCGACCACGATGACCGAACGGCCGGAGTAGTCGACGCGCTTGCCCAGCAGGTTCTGGCGGAACCGGCCCTGCTTGCCCTTGAGCATGTCGGACAGCGACTTGAGCGGACGGTTACCCGGACCGGTGACCGGCCGGCCACGACGGCCGTTGTCGAACAGCGCGTCGACGGCCTCCTGGAGCATCCGCTTCTCGTTGTTGACGATGATCTCGGGAGCGCCGAGGTCGATCAGCCGCTTGAGGCGGTTGTTCCGGTTGATCACGCGGCGGTACAGGTCGTTGAGGTCCGAGGTCGCGAACCGGCCACCGTCGAGCTGCACCATCGGGCGCAGGTCCGGCGGGATGACCGGGACGCAGTCCAGCACCATGCCGAGCGGCGAGTTGCGGGTGTTCAGGAACGCCGCGACGACCTTGAGCCGCTTGAGCGCCCGGATCTTCCGCTGGCCCTTGCCGGACCGGATGGTCTCGCGCAGGCTCTCGGCCTCGGCGTCGAGGTCCATGTTCTGGACCAGCGCCTTGATGGCCTCGGCGCCCATCGAGCCGGTGAAGTACTCACCGAACCGGTCGCGCAGCTCGCGGTAGAGCAGCTCGTCGGTGACCAGCTGCTTCGGCTCCAGCTTGCGGAAGGTGTCCAGCACCTCGTCCAGGCGGTCGATCTCGCGCTGGGCCCGGTCGCGGATCTGGCGCATCTCGCGCTCTCCGCCCTCCTTGACCTTGCGCCGGACGTCCGCCTTGGCACCCTCGGCCTCCAGCTCGGCCAGGTCGGCCTCGAGCTTGGCGGCCCGCTTCTCGATCTCCGAGTCGCGGCTGTTCTCGGACTGCCGCTTCTCGGCCAGGATCTCGTTCTCGATCGTCGAGAGGTCACGGTGACGCGACTCCGCGTCCACGCTCGTCACGACGTACGAGGCGAAGTAGATGATCTTTTCGAGGTCCTTGGGAGCGAGGTCCAGCAGGTAGCCCAGCCGGCTCGGCACGCCCTTGAAGTACCAGATGTGGGTCACCGGAGCGGCGAGCTCGATGTGCCCCATCCGCTCACGACGAACCTTGGAGCGGGTCACCTCGACGCCGCAGCGCTCGCAGATGATGCCCTTGAACCGGACGCGCTTGTACTTACCGCAGTAGCACTCCCAGTCCCGCTGCGGACCGAAGATCTTCTCGCAGAAGAGCCCGTCCTTCTCCGGCTTCAGGGTGCGGTAGTTGATGGTCTCAGGCTTCTTGACCTCGCCGTGCGACCACTGACGGATGTCGTCGGCCGTGGCGAGACCAATGCGCAGCTCGTCGAAGAAGTTGACGTCGAGCACTATGTCCCCTATGTCGTCGTCTTTACAGCTAGATCACGGGCGGGGGTCGGGGGCCCGAAGGCCCCCGACCCGCACCACTTACACCTCTTCGACCGAGCTCGGCTCGCGCCGGGACAGGTCGATGCCCAGCTCCTCCGCGGCCCGGAACACCTCGTCGTCGGTCTCGCGCATCTCCAGGGCCACACCGTCGCTGGACAGCACCTCAACGTTGAGGCACAGCGACTGCAGCTCCTTGAGCAGCACCTTGAACGACTCCGGGATGCCCGGCTCCGGGATGTTCTCGCCCTTGACGATGGCCTCGTAGACCTTCACCCGGCCGAGCACGTCGTCGGACTTGATCGTGAGCAGCTCCTGCAGGGCGTACGCGGCGCCGTACGCCTGCATCGCCCAGCACTCCATCTCACCGAAGCGCTGACCACCGAACTGCGCCTTACCACCCAGCGGCTGCTGCGTGATCATCGAGTACGGACCGGTCGACCGAGCGTGGATCTTGTCGTCGACCAGGTGGTTGAGCTTCAGGATGTAGACGTAGCCGACCGCGATCGGGTCCGGCAGAGGCTCGCCGGACCGACCGTCGAACAGCTGCGCCTTACCGGTGCGGCCGATCAACTGCTTGCCGTCCCGGTTGGGCAGGGTCGACTCGAGCAGACCCGAAATCTCCTCCTCCCGGGCACCGTCGAAGACCGGCGTGGCCACGTTGGTGTCCGGCTCGGACTCGTGCGCGTCGATCGAGCGGAGCTGGCGCTTCCACTCGGCGTCGTCGCCGTCCACACTCCAGCCGGTCTTGGCCACCCACCCGAGGTGGGTCTCCAGAACCTGGCCGATGTTCATCCGGGACGGCACACCGAGCGGGTTCAGCACGATGTCGACCGGGGTGCCGTCCTCCAGGAACGGCATGTCCTCGATCGGCAGGATCTTGGAGATGACGCCCTTGTTGCCGTGGCGGCCCGCGAGCTTGTCACCGTCCTGGATCTTGCGCTTCTGGGCCACGTAGACCCGGACCAGCTCGTTGACGCCCGGCGGCAGCTCGTCGCCGTCCTCGCGGGAGAACGTGCGCACACCGATGACCGTGCCGGTCTCGCCGTGCGGCACCTTCAGCGAGGTGTCCCGAACCTCACGCGCCTTCTCACCGAAGATCGCGCGGAGCAGCCGCTCCTCCGGGGTCAGCTCGGTCTCACCCTTGGGCGTGACCTTGCCGACCAGGATGTCGCCGGGGACGACCTCGGCGCCGATCCGGATGATGCCGCGCTCGTCGAGGTCGGCGAGCATTTCCTCGCTGACGTTCGGGATGTCGCGGGTGATCTCCTCCGGGCCGAGCTTGGTGTCCCGGGCGTCGACCTCGTGCTCCTCGATGTGGATCGAGGTGAGCACGTCCTGCTGCACGAGGCGCTGCGACAGGATGATCGCGTCCTCGTAGTTGTGCCCCTCCCAGGTCATGAAGGCCACGAGCAGGTTGCGCCCGAGTGCCATCTCGCCCTCGTCGGTGCACGGACCGTCGGCGATGACCTGACCGGCCTCGACGCGGTCGCCCTCGAAGACCACCGGCTTCTGGTTGACGCAGGAGCCGGCGTTCGAGCGGCGGAACTTGTGCAGCAGGTACGTCCGGCGGTGACCGTCGTCCTGGTGGATGGTGACGTAGTCGGCGCAGAGATCCTCGATCACACCGCCGACCTCGGCGACCACCACGTCGCCCGCGTCGACCGCGGCCCGGTACTCCATGCCCGTGCCCACGAGCGGCGCCTCGGCCTTGACCAGCGGCACCGCCTGGCGCTGCATGTTCGCGCCCATCAGTGCCCGGTTGGCGTCGTCGTGCTCGAGGAACGGGATCATGGCGGTCGCGACCGAGGTCATCTGCCGCGGCGAGACGTCCATGTAGTCGACGGCGCCCGGCGCCACGTCCTCGGTCTCGCCGCCCTTACGACGGACGAGAACGCGGTCCTCGGCGAACGTCCCGTCGGCCCGCAGCGGCGCGTTTGCCTGCGCCTTGACGAACCGGTCCTCCTCGTCCGCGGTTAGGTAGTCGATCTGGTCGGTGACCCGACCCTCGACGACCTTCCGGTACGGCGTCTCGATGAAGCCGAACGGGTTGACCCGGGCGAAGGTGGACAGAGCGCCGATCAGGCCGATGTTCGGGCCTTCCGGCGTCTCGATCGGGCACATCCGGCCGTAGTGGGACGGGTGCACGTCGCGGACCTCGAAGCCGGCCCGCTCCCGGGACAGACCACCCGGGCCGAGCGCGCTCAGCCGGCGCCGGTGGGTCAGGCCCGCCAGCGGGTTGGTCTGGTCCATGAACTGGGACAGCTGTGACGTACCGAAGAACTCCTTGATCGCCGCCACCACCGGGCGGATGTTGATCAGGGTCTGCGGCGTGATCGCCTCGACGTCCTGCGTGGTCATCCGCTCGCGGACGACCCGCTCCATGCGGGAGAGACCGACCCGAACCTGGTTCTGGATCAGCTCGCCCACGGTGCGCAGGCGCCGGTTGCCGAAGTGGTCGATGTCGTCGGCCTCGTAGCCCTCCTCACCGGCGTGCAGCCGGCACAGGTATTCCACGGTGGCGACGATGTCGTCCTCGGTGAGCGTGCCGGTGGTGATCGGCACGTCCACTTCGAGCTTCTTGTTGAACTTGTAGCGCCCGACCTTGGCGACGTCGTACCTCTTCGGGTTGAAGAAGAGGTTGTCGAGCAGGGTCTGGGCGTTCTCGCGCGTCGGCGGCTCGCCAGGGCGCAGCTTGCGGTAGATGTCTAGCAGGGCCTCATCCTGGCCGGCGATGTGGTCCTTCTCGAGCGTGGTCATCATCAGCTCGGACCAGCCGAACCGCTCACGGATCCGCTCGGCCGACCATCCGATGGCCTTGAGCAGGACCGTGACGGCCTGCCGGCGCTTGCGGTCGATGCGTACGCCGACCGTGTCGCGCTTGTCGATGTCGAACTCCAGCCAGGCACCCCGGCTGGGGATGACCTTGACGCTGGAGAGGTCGCGGTCGGAGGTCTTGTCCGGCTGCTTGTCGAAGTACACGCCCGGAGACCGGACGAGCTGGCTGACCACGACGCGCTCGGTGCCGTTGATGACGAAGGTGCCCTTGGGCGTCATCATCGGGAAGTCACCCATGAACACCGTCTGGCTCTTGATCTCGCCAGTGGTGTTGTTGGTGAACTCCGCGGTCACGAAGAGCGGAGCGCAGTAGGTCAGGTCCTTCTCCTTGCACTCCTCGATCGAGGCCTTGACCTCGTCGAAGCGCGGCGCCGAGAAGGAGAGCGACATGGTGCCGGAGAAGTCCTCAATGGGACTGATCTCTTCAAGGATCTCCGCGAGACCCGAGCGTGCGTGCGGGTCGTCCGCCGACCGGCCCTGCCAAGCCTCGTTGCCGACGAGCCAGTCGAAGGACTCGTTCTGGATGGCAAGGAGGTTGGGGACCTCGAGGTGTTCGGTGATCCTGCCGAATGAAACTCGGCGGGGAGCGAATGCGCTCGACGTACGACTGGTCTTCGCAGGGCGGGAAGCTGCCAAGATGCGTCCTTCCGAGGACCGGTGCTGCAGAACGGCTGGTACGCGTGCACTCCAACGACCCCACCAGAATTATCCGTAAACGGACATTTCCGAGCAGGGGTCAAGTCGGAAGGCAGCGCAAACTAGCAGTGTAGCCGAGAGGCTAACCGCTGTCCAGCCCACCCCGCAGGTCGTTTGCGGAACGCGCCACGACCCCCGTTCACCGGGGTCCGCCGGGCCGCTCAGAACGCAACTCCCCACTGGGCCGCTCGGGTAACCGCGACCGGTGGTGCCGTCGCTGTCATTACCCACATCGTGGCCGTCGCAAGCGCGGTGTCTTGCTGGTGTCAGCGTGCCTGGCAGGCCGGGGCCGCGTCAAGGGCCGGTATCCGGGTCGTCGGTTCTTTCCCACCTGAGGGCGATCCGGTCACCCGGGCGGGTGGTCCGGCGTCGGGGCATCGCCGCCCAGCTCAGGACGGTTATCGCCCGGTCCACGAAACACGGCGGGCAGTGATCCGTGTCGGATCACCGCCCGCCGCGACGCGATCGTGTCCCAGCTCACGAGCCGGGCACGCGCAGGTGGAGCTCAGGTCACTTGAGGGTGACCTTGGCGCCCTCACCCTCGAGCTTGGCCTTCGCCTTCTCGGCGGTCTCCTTGTTGACCTTCTCCAGGATGGCCTTCGGCGCGGACTCGACCGCGTCCTTGGCCTCCTTGAGGCCCAGGCCGGTCAGCTCACGCACGACCTTGATGACCTGGATCTTCTTGCCGCCGTCAGCCTCGAGGATGACGTCGAACTCGTCCTTCTCCTCCTCGGCCGGAGCCGCAGCGGCACCGCCGCCGCCGCCACCCTGGGCGATCGCGACCGGAGCCGCGGCGGTGACCTCGAAGGTCTCCTCGAACTGCTTCACGAACTCGGAGAGCTCGATCAGCGTCATCTCCTTGAACGCGTCGAGCAGCTCGTCGGTGCTGAGCTTCGCCATGTCTGGCGTCCTTTCCTGAATCTGTTAAGTAAGAACTGGTGCGCCGTGGGGGCCTCAGGCCGCCTCGGCGCCCTCCTTCTCGCGCTTGTCCTGCAGGGCGGCCGCCAGCCGGGCGGTCTTCGACAGCGGGGCCTGGAACAGGGCCGCGGCCTTGCTCAGGTTGCCCTTCATCGCGCCGGCCAGCTTGGCCAGCAGCACCTCGCGGGACTCCAGGTCGGCGAGCTTCGTGACCTCGGCCGCGGAAATGGCCTTGCCCTCGAAGACACCGCCCTTGATGACGAGCTTCGGGTTGGCCTTCGCGAAGTCGCGAAGCCCCTTCGCCGCCTCGACGACGTCGCCCGAAACGAAAGTCAGCGCGGTAGGACCGGTGAACAGCTCGTCGAGGCCGGTGATGCCCGCGTCCGTCGCGGCACGCTTCGCCAGCGTGTTCTTCGCGACCGTGTAGCTGGTCTCGGCACCGAGCGAGCGCCGCAGCTGGGTGAGCTGGGAAACCGTCAGACCGCGGTACTCGGTCAGCACGGTGGCGCCCGCGCTGCGGAAGCTCTCGGTCAGCTCAGCGACGGCCGTGGCCTTGTCGGCTCGGATCGGCTTGTCCGCCATGTCCCTCCTCTCTCGTTACTCGAGGCTGGTCCCCGATACGGCCGAAGCCGGAGCGGGGGCGGAGGCAGCACGACAACGAAAAGCCCCGGCGCAGGGCGCACGGGGCGAGGGCCGGCGGGAAGTCACGGTCGGCGGACCATGCTCACTGCCGAGTTACGCTTGCCGCCCTACGCGGGTCGCCCGTCGTCGCGGGACCTTCGACCGTGCCGAAGCACGGTGACCAGCGGTCTCTGGGTGGTTCCTCATCCATGACAACACGGATGACTGTTGAAGAGTACGCGCCCGCACGACCAGCGCCAAATCGCCCCCGGTGACCCGGGTCACGCCTCCGGGCGGCTCAGCCCTCGGCCCGGCGCCGCCAGAGGTAACCGACGGTGACCACCACGCTCCACGCCAGGGCCCAGGCCGTGAGCCCGAGCAGGGTCAGCGCGGCGGCGTCCCCCGCGGTCGCGCGGGCGGTGGCCATGATCGGAGGTACCAGCCAGGGCGCGATCGACCCACGCAGGCCGAGCGCCACCGCGCCGACCACGCCGAGGGCCAGCACCGCGACGCCGTACGCGGCACCGCCCACCGACGCCCGGCTGGCCAGCGCGCCGAGCGCGACCGCAGCGGGTACGGCCAGCAGGTGCGCCCACAGCCCCAGCGCGATGCCGACCGATACCGACCGGTCCCCCGGCTCGACCGGACCGGTGACGCCACCCACCAGCCAGGGGAAGAGCAACGCTACGGCGACCGCGACCAGGGCCGCCGCGCCGGCCGCCAGAAGACCGGCCAGACGTTCCCGGGCCACCCCGACGGTCACCTGGGCCAGCCGGCGCTGCACGTCCGGTTCGACGTCCAGCAGGATCTTGGTCTGCCAGGCGAGCACCGGGAAGAGCACGACGGCCGAGACGCCGTACGCCTCCGCCGGCTGGGACCGGCCGCCGCCGTAGAGCGTGCCGAGCACGACGAGGCCGGCGAGCAGGGGCGCCAACGCCCGTCCGGTACGCAGGAAGCCGGCCAGCCGCATCCGGACCAGGGCGGTCATCGGCCCTCCCCCGTGGTCGGCTCGACCACCGCGTCGGCCGCCTCCGGACGCGCCGGGACGGTCGACGGGGCGGACGGGTGCGCCTGAGGTGGAGCGGTGGAGGCGTCGGCGCGTACCCGAAGAATCTGATGGCCCTCGGCCCGCAGGCGGGCGACGGTGCCGGCGACCCGCGCGGCCGGCACCGCGACCTCGACCACCGCGATGGCCTCCTCGTCGGTGGGCGCGGTCTCCTCGGTCAGCACGCCGGCGGCCACCGACCAGCGGCGCGCGGCCGGCAACCGGACCGTCTCCCCACGATGGTCACTGACCAGGACGGTGCCACCGTCGGCCAGCACCTCGTCGATCAGCTCCGGGACCAGCTCGCGGGTGGCGGCGTCCAGGCCCTCCCACGGCTCGTCGAGCACGAGCAGGCCCGGCGTCCGCAGCATGGCCTGGGCGAGGCCGACCTTCTGCGCGGTGCCCTTGGACAGCTCCGGGAGCCGCACCGAGCGGTACGCGTCCAGCCCGAGGCGGTGCGTCCAGGTAGCCACCGCCTCGTCGGCGGTTGCGCGTCCCAGCCCAGCCGCGTGGGCCATGCCGGTCAGATAGCGGGACACGGTGAAGGGCTGGTCGGCCGGGAAGCGCTCCGGCACCCAGCCCACCCGGGCCGGCCGGTCGACCACCCGACCCCGGCCCGGCCGCAATACCCCGGCGGCCACCTGGAGCAGGGTGGACTTGCCCACCCCGTTGCGGCCCAGGACGACCGCCACCTCACCCGGACCGATCCGCGCGTCCACGTCCCGCAGCACCCACGGACCCCGCCGGTGGTACCGCAACCAGACGTTCTCCAGCCGCATGGGGTCGAGCTTGCCACACCTGGAACGCGCCGGGGCGCCGCCACGATCGTGGCGGCGCCCCGGTGGAGCGAACTGTCGACTCAGGCGTCGGCCGAGTCCCCGGTCAGGTTCTTCACCAGGTTCGGGTCGACCGGAACGCCCGGGCCCATCGTGGTGGTGAGGATGACCTTGCGGAGGTACTTGCCCTTGGCCGCGGACGGCTTGGCCCGCAGCACCTCGTCGAGCACCGCGGCGTAGTTGTCCACCAGCTGGTTCTCCGAGAAGGATGCCTTGCCGATGATCAGGTGCAGGTTGGAGTGCTTGTCCACCCGGAAGGTGATCTTGCCGCCCTTGATGTCCTGCACCGCCTTGGTGACGTCCATGGTCACCGTGCCGGTCTTCGGGTTCGGCATGAGACCGCGCGGGCCCAGGATCCGCGCGATCCGGCCGATCTTGGCCATCTGGTCCGGCGTGGCGATCGCCGCGTCGAAGTCGAGCCAACCACCCTGGATCCGGGCGACCAGCTCGTCGGTGCCCACCTCGTCCGCACCCGCCGCGGCGGCCTCTTCGGCCTTCGCGCCGCTGGCGAAGACGATCACGCGGGCGGTCTTACCGGTGCCGTGCGGCAGGTTGACCGTGCCGCGAACCATCTGGTCCGCCTTGCGGGGGTCGACGCCGAGGCGCATGGCGACCTCGACCGTGGCGTCGAACTTGACGTTGGTGGTCTCCTTGGCCAGCTTCACGGCCTCGGCGGGGGTGTAGAGCTTCGACCGGTCGATGACGTCGGCGGCCTTGCGGTAGCTCTTGCTGCGCTGCATTGCTGATTACTCCTGTGGTCTCTGGCGGGCCGCTCGGCGCGAGCCCTCCCACGATCGGGTCGTCGGCGGGAGCCGACGTCAGTCGTTGACGGTGATGCCCATCGACCGGGCGGTGCCGGCGATGATCTTCTCGGCCTGGTCCAGGTCGTTGGCGTTGAGGTCGGCCATCTTCTTCTCGGCGATCTCGCGCACCTGGGTGCGGCTGACCGAGCCGACCTTGGTCGCCTGCGGAACGCCCGAACCCTTCTGGATACCGGCGGCCTTGAGCAGCAGCCGGGCGGCGGGCGGGGTCTTCAGCACGAAGGTGAAGGACCGGTCCTCGTACACGCTGATCTCGGCGGGGACGATGTCGCCCCGCTGGGACTCGGTCTGCGCGTTGTAGGACTTGCAGAACTCCATGATGTTCACGCCGTGCTGACCGAGCGCGGGGCCGACCGGCGGCGCCGGCGTGGCCTGGCCCGCCGGCAGCTGAAGCGTGAACGTCTTGACGAGCTTCTTCTTCGGAGGCATGTCACTTCCTGGGGCTTGGAGCTGGGAAAATGCGGCCGTCGCCGCTCTCGGGGCGCGCACGGTCAGCGCGGTGCGACAGCGGCGACGTTCAAGAGTAGCGCAGGCCGCAGCCCGCTCGTCCGCCGAGGTCGAGCGGGAGGGCGTACGCCGACGTCGGCGGCGGACCGGGCCCGCCGCCGACGACCGGTCAGATCTTGGCGACCTGGTTGAAGTTGAGCTCCACCGGGGTCTCCCGGCCGAAGATCGACACCAGCACCTTGAGCTTCTGCTGGTCGGCGTTGATCTCACTGATCGTGGCCGGCAGCGAGGCGAACGCGCCGTCGGTGACGGTGACCGAGTCACCGACCTCGAAGTCGAGGACCTTGATCTCCGGCTTCGCCTTCTTCTGCTCGGTCTCGACGGCCGGCGCCAGCCACTTCAGCACCTCGTCGAGCGACAGCGGCGCGGGCCGGTCGGCCCGGTCGGTCGCACCGACGAAGCCGGTCACCCCGGGGGTGTTACGGACACACGAGTAGGACTCGGCGGTCAACTCCATCCGGACCAGGATGTAACCGGGGAAGACCTTGGCCTGGACCTGCGAACGCTTACCGTTCTTGACCTCGACCTCTTCCCGGGTCGGCACCTCGACCTGGTAGATGAAGTCCTCCATGTCGAGGCTCGTGATCCGGGTCTCGAGGTTGGTCTTCACCTTGTTCTCGTAGCCGGCGTACGAGTGCACCACGTACCAGTCACCCGGCGCGTAACGCAGCTTCTGCCGCAACTCGGCGACCGGGTCGTAATCCTCGTCCGGCGCAGGCTCGGTGGTGGGGAACTCCGGCTCGCTGGCGGCCTCAACCGACTCGTCACCAGCCGCCGTCGCGACCGTGGACTGCTCGTCCACTTCTCCGGCGGTCTCGTCGTACTCAGGCACGCTCGCTCACTTCCGTCACTATCGGCTGGAGACAGCCGGTCAGTCCGAGTTGCCGAAGACGAACAACACGGCCTTGGCGAAGCCGTAGTCCAGCAGACCCACGATCGTCAGCATCACCGCGACGAACGTGACCACCACGGCGGTGTACGTCAGCAACTCCTTGCGGGTCGGCCAGATGACCTTACGCAGTTCGGCAACGACCTCGCGGAAAAACCGGGCGATGCGGCCGAACACGCCCACCCGACCGGTTTCCGACCTCGTGGTCGGCCGGCTGTCCGCCGACTCCGCCCGAGCGCGGGCCCGCGTCGCGGTGCCGCCCCGGGAGACCGGCTCGTCCGCGCCGGTGGCGTCGTCGTCGGCTACGTCGTCGACGATCTCGTCGTCGAGACGATCGTCGCCGGCGTCCTCGCCGCGCCGCTTGTTGTCGGCCACTTCGCCCTCCGTCGCGGAATCTCGGGTCGCACGCCGGGCGGCGTACGCGGCGCTGGTCACGCCGGCCGGACCCAACCGTCCCGCGACGGGCCGCGGCCGGTGGTCCGACCGGGGGCCCGATTGCCTCGGAACCACCCCGCCGGCGCCACCACCACGGGCCGGACGCCGCCTTGTCGGCGGCGCGACCCACGGGAACGGTCAGGCCTGAGGCGCAGGGGTGACAGGACTTGAACCTGCAGCCTGCGGTTTTGGAGACCGCTGCTCTGCCAATTGAGCTACACCCCTGTGCGGCAACACTCGCCCCACGCGGTCACAGACGACCGAGCAGGGGTCACTTGCCCCACGGCGGACCAGTGTACGGGTAGGCGCCCGACTTTCCCAACCGGTCTCCCCGCCACGCGTGGCGAAGCCGATCCGGCGCGCCCGCCGGCCGGGTCTCCACGTGCCGCGCGGCCTCGGTCCTGGGCACCGCGCGGCCTCGGTTTCAGCGGGTCGTGCGGATGACCGCGCGCGCCTGCGACAGCACCTTGTCGCCCAGGCAGGTCGCGGTCACGTCGAGCCGGGTGAGGCCGTCCTCGGTCACCTCGCGGACCCGCGCGGTCACCTCGATCTCGGTCCCCTGGTCGTCGTCGGGAACCACCACGGGCCGGGTGAACCGGACGCCGTACTCGACCACCGCGTCGGGCGCGCCGGCCCACTCGGTGACCGCCCGGCCGACCAGCGCCATCGTGAACATGCCGTGCGCGATGACCCCCGGCAGCCCCACCTTCGTGGCGACCCGGTCGCTCCAGTGGATCGGGTTGAAGTCACCCGAGGCGCCGGCGTAGCGGATCAGGTCCGCCCGGGTGACCCGGAACGTCTTGGTTGGCAGTTCCATCTCAGGCCTCTCCACGGATGACGTACCGGGCCCAGACGGCGACCACCGGCTCCCCGGCGACGGTGCTCACGTCCGTACGGGTGGTCAGCAGGCCGTGCCCACCCCGGTTGGTGACCTCTTCGATGGTGTTGGTGCAGACCAGCTCGTCGCCCGCGACCACCGGCCGGGTGTACGCGAACCGCTGGTCGCCGTGGACGAGACGGCTGTAGTCGACGCCCAGGTCCGGGTCCTCGATGATCTGGGCGGTCGCGGCCATGGTGACGATCACCGGGAAGGTCGGCGGGGCGACCACGTCCGGGTGGCCCAGGGCCTGCGCCGCGACCGGGTCGTGGTGAGCCGGGTCGGTGGCGCCGATGGCCGTGGCGAACTCACGGATCTTTTCTCGGCCCACCTGGTAGGGGGCGGTCGGCGGATACGTCCTGCCGACGAAGGAAGGGTCCAGGGACATGCCGCGAACCTACACGGAAAGCACAACCGCCGATCTGGTCGGCAGGCTGCGGCGGTGCCGCGCCCGACCGGTCAGATCGGCGGTTGGAAAGGCTTCGACGACGGCCGGCGTGTGCCGGCCGGCGATCAGCGGGTCTCGCGGTGAACCGTGTGCCGGCCGTCGCGCGGGCAGAACTTCTTCAGCTCGATGCGGTCGGGGTCGTTCCGGCGGTTCTTGCGCGTGATGTAGTTGCGCTCCTTGCACTCCACACACGCCAAAGTGATCTTCGGCCGGACATCGGTAGCCTTCGCCACGGCGGAGTGCCTTCCTCGCTAACGGAAACAACTACGACGCGTCAGCCTAGACGCTGACTGCGCGGACATGCAAAGTGGGCGCCAGTGGCGCCCATCTCAACGACCACCGGGAACCAGCCCGGAAGACGAGAGTAGCGGTGGCCGGACTTGAACCGGCGACACAGCGATTATGAGCCGCTTGCTCTGCCATCTGAGCTACACCGCCGCGGTGGGTCCAGCTGAACCCTCGAGCCCCCTTACGGAATCGAACCGTAGACCTTCTCCTTACCATGGAGACGCTCTGCCGACTGAGCTAAGGGGGCCTGCGCGATCTCCCCGTGGGGCGCGCAGAAGTAGAATACACGGCAGGGGTCGGCAGGTGAAATCGGATCCCCGGTGGCCGGATCTGCCCAGGTCAGGGCACCACACGCAGGCGTGGAAGCTCTCCTCCGGAGATCGTCTCCGGGTCCACCTGAGCGCCGAACCAGGCGGCCAGTCGCTCGTACGGCAGCGGCCGGCTGAACAGGAAGCCCTGACCGATCTCGCACCCGATGTCCTGAAGAAGCTCCAGGGTCAGTTCGCTCTCCACCCCCTCGGCGACCACGGCCAGGCCGAACTGCTGGGAGAGCGTCACCACCGCGTTCACGATCGCCAGGTCTCCCGGGTCGGTGGCCATGCCCTGCACGAAGGAGCGGTCCACCTTCACCTCGTGCACCGGCAACCGGCGCAGGTGGGCCAGCGAGGAGTCACCGGTGCCGAAGTCGTCCACCGACAGCCGGACGCCGAGGTCGCGCAGCCGGCGCAGGGTCGGGATGGGCCGGTCCGTACCGTCCAGCACGCCCGACTCGGTGATCTCCAGGGTGAGCCGCTGCGCCGGCACCCCGTACTCGGTGAGCAGCTCCTGTACGCGGTCCGGGAAGTGCTGGTCGGTGAGCGTGCGGGCGGCGAGGTTCACGGCGATCGGCAGCGGCTGGTCGGCCTCCGCCCAGTCCCGGCTGCGCCGCAGCCCCTCGCGGAGCACCACCTCGGTGAGCCGGCTCAACTGGCCGGTGTGCGCGGCCACCGCCACGAAGTCCTCGGGAGCCACGGTGCCGTGCGTCGGATGCTCCCAGCGGGCCAGACACTCGACACCGACCAGACGCCGGTCCCGCAAGGTCACCTTGGGCTGGAAGTAGACCTCCAGCTCACCCTGGTCCAACGCCTGGCGCAGGTCACCGGCGAGACCCAACCGGCGCAACGACCGGGACTCCAGGCCCGGGTTGAACAACTGCACGCTGCCCGGCACCGACTTGGCGGCGTTCGCCGCCAGGTCGACCCGGAGCAGCAGGGTCGCGGCATCGCTGCCATGATCCGGGTGTACGGCCACCCCGACGGCGGTGTTCACGTCGAGGGTGAGCGCGTCGAAGACCATCTCGTCCCGGATCTGGTCGCGCAACTGTTCGGCCAGTTCGAGTGCCGCATCGGCGCTCTCCAACCGGAGGGTCACCAGGAACTCGTCCCCACCGACGCGACCCACCAGCGCCGACGACGGCGCGCTCGCCCGCAGCCGGTTGGCGACCTCGACCAGCACCTTGTCCCCGGCGGCGTGGCCGAGGGACTCGTTGACCTGCTGCAACCCGTCGACGTCGAACAGCAGCAGGGCCACCACCTCGTCCGGCGCGCCGATCTTGACCGACTCGTCCAGGGCCGCGGTGATGCGCCGCCGGTTGGGCAGCCGGGTCAACGTGTCGTGGTACGCGTCGTGCCGCAGGCGGTCGACAAGTCGGGAATTCTCCAGCGCCACCGCGGCGTGCGCGGCCACCGTCTCGAAGATGGGGATGTCGCCGGGGGCGAAGTGCCCGATGTCGCTGAGCCGGTTCGCCACCTCCAGCGTGCCGATCACAGCCTGACCGGAGCGGAGCGGCACCACGATCACATCTTTGATCTCGCTGGCGCTGATCTCGCGGCGAAGCTCCCCCTCGTCACCCAGCAGACGGCCCATCGACAGGGTCTTCGCCAGATCCCGCGCCCGTTCCCGGAGAATCGGCGGCGTCGGGGCGACGTCGAGCAGCCCCGGCGTGTCGACCCGGGCCGTCAACAGCACCTCCGGGTGCCGCCCCTGGGCGGGCAGCCACAGGGTCGCCGACTCCGCCTGCATGAGAGCGCGGACCCGGTCGAGCAGGACGTCGGCGAGCGCCGCGTCCGCGCCGCTCGTGGTGATCAGCCGGGCCAGGTCGTACATCCCGGTCAGAGTGCGGTGCTGCCGGAAGAACTGGGCGTACGACCGGTAGACCAGGGCGAGCGCGGCGAACAGGGCCGCCAACAGCAGCGCCGACCACCACGTCTCGCGCAACGCGATCAGCACCAGGAGACCGACGGACGCGTTGATCGAGGTGGTGAGGAACACCGACGGGGTCGTCCGCAGCGCCTCCCGACCGGCCTGCCAGCCCTGCAACAGGACGTGCACGCCGACGACCGAGACGAGACTGACCAGGGTGATCGCGTTGACCGCGAGGAACAGACTGATCCACGTCCCGGGACCCACATCCTGCAGCGGCGGCAGCCGCAGAAGGAGCAGACCGGCCAGCGACGTGGCCGCCGCGGCCCGCGCGACGTTGAACCAGAACTTGGCCGGGGGGAAGCGCTGCCGGGCGCTCCAGACCAACGAGGCGAGCGTGTAGATCAGGACGACCGTCAACGGCGGCAGGAAGAACAGCGCCACCACGAGCGGGATCTCCGTGAGCGTCACACCCACGGACTGCCGTCGGACGACGAAGTTCAGCACCGGAATGCTGATCCCGGCCATCGCCAGGAAGATCAGGAATGCCAGCCCCCAGTCCCCATAGGGGCGCTCGGAGATGACGGCGATCGCGGTACACGAGAGGATGGCGAACAGCGCCAAGGGGCCGGTGATGAGCCAAGCGTGGTCCGTGGACTTACGCCGTTGGTCACGCTCGGCCATACCGCTCCCTCTGTAAGACGCCGCCCGACGGGGCTGCCCTCACGGGCGACGCCCCGAGAGTCACCGGGAGGCGGCCACGCCCCACACAACGTCGCCCAGGCCTGCACCCCAGACGACATCGGCCATCTGGGCGTAGCCCCCGCTCGCGAGGGCGTCGGCACCGACCAGTCCACCGAGGACAGCGGCGAGCACGAGGAGCGAGCCGAGTGACCGGCCCAGCTTTCGACCAGACATGTTTGCTCCTGTCGGGGAAGTGTCACAGGGATGGTGGAGGTTCCACGATCGTGCCACACGCAAGGTACGCAGGAAAGCGGTGATGTCCGTACCCGTCCGAGCGTTGGCGAGGTCGCGACCTTCGGCCCCCCGCGCCTCCACGAGCCGGGCCAGATCAGGGCCCCTTCCTGCGACATCAGCGCTTCACCCAGCGCTTGATGCGACCTACAGCACAATTCACCCAGGCACTCCGGAGGGAGCCGCCGTCCAATCCCGTCCAGTCACTCTCCGTGACGAATGTGATGGCCTGGAAGCGCACCGACGCGGCCCAGACATCGACCACCATACCTCCTTGTCGCAAAGACACAAGAAGACGGGCCCGACCGATTCGCCCTCCTTCTACCGCCACTGCTCGCGGCCGCTGGTCGAGCGGGCGGTGGAACGTACCCACCACCCGGACGACCTTTGCCGTGGTAACCGCACCTGGCGCCGGGTGAGTGCATATGGAGGCGACAACGCCGGCGTGGTGACCGACCATGTGCCGATGCTCAGCAGGGACCCGCTAGACGAGTAAGTCCGAAGTTGGGTCAGTGGTCGTAGGCGATCAGGGACCTGGTCACGGGTTGGTTGGTGGCCCGGTTGTGCCAGATCGCGGTGGTCATCGCCAGGAGGCGTTGCGCGATGCGTGCCGCGACGCCTTCGATGCTGCGTCCGCCGTGCAGTTCGAGGTCGAGTTGCCCCTTCAGCGTGTCGTTGACGGACTCGATGAGCTGGCGGATCGGCTTGAGTAGGTGCTCGTCCGGGCGTGGGGTGCGGTTGCGGTACGACGGTCTGAGCAATCGCACGCCACGCTCTGCCAGCCACCGGTCCAGCTCCGCGGACACGTATCCCTTGTCCGCGACGATCAGCAGGCCCGGGCGTTCGGCGATGAGGTCGGGGTCGTGGTCAAGGACAGCCATCAGGACCTGACGTTCGTCGACCTTCGGTGTCGCCAGGGCCCAGGTGATCGGCAAGCCGGCCGGGGTGCAGATCAGATGCAGCCGCAGTCCCCAGAAGAACCGCGAGTGCGAGGCGCAGTAGCCGTAGCCGGCCCACCCGGCCAGGTCAGAGCGTTTCACCGTCGGCCTGGACCGCCCGCATTCCACCGGTGTGGAGTCGATGACCCAGGTGGCGTCGGACCACAGGTCAGTGTCCTCGGCGACGGCCCGGATGGCACGCTTGAGCAGCGGCAACGCTGCCCGTAGCCGCTTGTTGTAACCAGACTGTCCGGGCAGGTACGGGAACGCCCCGGGTAGATGCCCGGGCACGAACCGCAGCCAACGGGCCTCGGAACGCACCCCGAGCAGCGCCTGCGCGACGGCCAGGGTCAGCAACTCCGCGTCAGAGAGCTTCGGTGGCCTACCGGTCCGGCGAGGACGCCCGAGCCAGTCGTCGATCTTCACGTACAGTGCGGTCAGAAGGGTGTTGAGGTCTGTCGTCACAAACGGATCTTCAACACCCTTCGTCTATGCCCACAGCCCGGGGTCGTTAGGACTTACTCGTCTAGCCCAACTCCAGGACGTCGCCACCCTCTGGAGCGTCGGATCGAGCACGGCGGACGAGGTTGTCGCCACTGCCTGCGACGCCCTCGTGGCAGGTGTGGACACCCCGACTCTCCGGATCCTCGCCGGAATCTCCACGCCGAAGGGTCGTGAAAACGACGAGGTGCGGCTCTGGCTCGAAGGAGCCCTGGCCGAACTTTCGCTCACCTACTACCCGGAGGGCAGTGGGGAGGGCGAAGAGGAAGCCCTGCGCGTCATGGCCCGCCGGCTACTCGCGGGGGCCATCACACCTCCCGACCTCACGTCCTGGGCCTACCGGTTCGTCACCTGGGACGGCACACCCCTGGGAGCCGAGCTGATCGCTCTCGACAACGCCTACGTCTACGTGGACGCGGTCCACGACGGGCACGAGTACACGAGCACCGAGTCCACAGACCTCGACGCGGACGTCATCGCCGAGGCACGCCGACTGGTCGGCGACTCATGATCTTGGGCCGCCTCAGGTGCGTCGACCTGCCCCCTCTCATGCCGCCGCACGGTTGAAGGTGCTGGCCACAGAACGTCCAGATCAGTAATAGAGGAGCCGACGGATCACCGCGACGACCGTTAGCAGGATGGCGATCCCCCAGACAACATTCCGTCCAGTCGAACCGAAGATCAAATAGGCAATCTGCGCCAGCAGAAAGACCGAACTCAGCACGAGATCTACGATCAGCAGCACGAGAGTGAGCGCCAAGCGCAGCAGGAACCAGACAAACCCCAGGCCGCACCACTTGTCGATTGTCGAGTCGTCGTACGCCCAGCGGGTGAACACGAAGGGCTTGTAGAGGGAAGACTCCCAACCTCGGCTCCACTTCGCGCTGACGCCGGACCAGTACGAGTCCCCACCTTCCTTCACGTTTGCTTGATCCACTCGCTTGAACTGGATCTTCTTGACGGTGCCGCCGGTGACGTCGATCAAGACTTGGCCATCCTTGACTTGGATGGTGGTAGTTCCGTTCACAACCACGGTGAACTGGTCGCGTCCAGTCTGGACCTTGAACACCCTGTCAAACCCGGTGGCACCCTTCTTGCGGTCACGAAGCAGGACGTAGATCGTGCTTCCATCTCGGGGTGGAAGCGAATATTCCGCCCCGATCGAGAATTCGCCGATCGGGGTGACAATGCTCGTCTCACCCTCAACCGCAACGCCATCCGGACCGACCGTCAGGGCCACAGGTAGCAGCGGGGGCTTGTATTTGGCCTTGCCCTTGCCCTCCCCCTCCGGGTCGCAGCCAGCGAGTACCAGCGCCAGAAGCAGAGGAAAGAGCGTCAACCATATGGCGCGGTCTCGATATCGCCGCACTGGCGGAGGGCTCGAGGCGCCCGCCGCTGCCACCTCCCGACGGCAGGCAGAACGCACCTTCACCGTGTACCGCCCGCCTGACCTGCGGCTCTCGACGCCGCGCCAGCTACACATGGTCGCCACATGATTACGAGTCTCCCCGACCTGGTCAAGCCGCTCTCGATCGACGATGCACCGCACTGCCTATTGATCCCAAGTCCCACCTCTGCCGGGTCGAACCGACAGCGCAGCCGCGAGCGCATCGCTGACCCTGTAGTTCATGGTGTCGTCTCCGGCGTCGATACGGTTGGCGTAGACGCGGAGCAGAACGGCGACGCCGTGGCCCAGGCGCTGGGCTAGCTCGGTCGGTGGGACGCCGGCATTCAGCCAGAGCGAGGCCGTCGCATGCCGCAGTTCGGCCGTCTCGGAGAGGCGCATCCCCGCGTAGTCGAGGCAACCAAAGGACGCGCTGACTTGTCGGCGCGTTGCCGAGAGGTCTCACCGCCTCCAGCAGAATGGTGACCTGGGCCGGGTTCGCCACCACGCGCCAGTGCTGCCATGCGAGCCGCCCGCGGCCCGTCCGAGGAGCAATCGGGATCGGGGCGGGTTCGAGGCCGGGCAGGGTCGGAGCCGTCATCGGCTCACCCCTACCGCGAGCCGAATGCGGTGGTCTCGGGCGCGGGCCCGCCGGTACTGTCCGGGCTCACCAAGAATCCGAGCGGCGAGGTCGACATGAACAGCGATGACGATACGAAGGTGCTGTGGCGCCCGACCGGGCCGGAAGAGCTGGATCTCGTCCGCGAGTCCGGATGGCGGGCGTGGCCGCCGCGTCTGCCGGATCAGCCGATCTTCTACCCGGTCATGAACGAGGACTACGCGGTGATGATCGCCCGGGACTGGAACGTGCCCGCGTCGGGCGTCGGCTACGTGACCCGCTTCCGGGTGGAGTCCAAGTTCCTGAGTCGGTATCCGGTCCGCCAAGCCGGCGGCAAGACAATTCTGGAGTTGTGGGTGCCGGCCGAGGATCTGGACGAGTTCAACGCTCACATCGTCGGACTGATCGAGGTCGTGCACGAGTTCCGGTAGGCGCCCGCCGGCGGCAGAGGACGGAGAGCAGCGCAAGCGCGATCAGGAGAACGCCGACCAGGCCGACCGGTCGACCAACCTGACAGCGGGCGCGTATCTCCAGGCCCAGGTATGGCCACCCTCGACCGAGCGCAAGACGCACAGACTTCGCAAGACCGAACGCAGCCACAATCTCAGCGTTGGCGGCCCCAGAGGAGCCCCAGGAGGCAAGATCGACCTGCCCACCTGCTGCCCACAACCAGTCAAAGCTGAACTCAGCCGGACTCGACTAGCTCAACGACAACGGCCCCCGATCAGCATCTCTGCTGGTCAGGGGCCGTGTCTGCACCTGGTGGCGGGTAGAGGATTCGAACCTCTGTAGCTTTCGCGACGGATTTACAGTCCGCTCCCATTGGCCGCTCGGGCAACCCGCCAGGGCACCCCACCGCGTCGCAACGCGGCGGCGGAAGCAAGGATAGCGGCTCGCCCCGGGGCCGGTGCAACCGGGTACGGTCAGGGGGTCGTGCCGCTGGTCGGCGGCCGACTGCACGCCCAGACCGCCGGACAGCAGGAGCAGAAGCATGCCAGCGAACCCGTCTTTCGACATCGTGAGCAAGGTCGACCGCCAGGAGGTCGACAACGCCCTCCGGCAGGCGGAGAAGGAGCTCTCGACGCGATTCGACTTCCGCGGCACGGGCGCGGAGATCTCCTGGTCGGGCGAGGAGGCGATCGGCCTTCAGGCCGAGACCGAGGAGCGGGTCCGCGCCGCGTTGGACGTCTTCAAGGAGAAGTTGGTCAAGCGGAACATCTCGCTGAAGTCCCTGGACGCGGGCGAGGCGCGCCCGTCCGGCAAGGTGTTCAAGATTGACTGCAAGGTGATCCAGGGCATCGAGGCGGACAAGGCCAAGGCGATCAGCAAGAAGATCCGCGACGAGGGCCCGAAGGGCGTGCAGGCGCAGATCCAGGGTGACCAGCTGCGCGTCACCGGCAAGAAGCGGGACGACCTTCAGGCGGTCATCTCCCTGCTCAAGGGTGAGGACTTCGGCGTCGCCCTCCAGTTCACGAACTACCGGTAGCCGGTGCCATCGAGGATCACCTGTGGTGACCTCGGTAGACGTCGTCGCGGAGGTCGTCCTTGGTCGCTGCTGTTCAGCGCCCGACGGCCGGAAGAAGCCAAAGGACCGAAGCGGGAGCGCTCCGACGTGCGGCGACTCCGCTACGGTCGCATCGTGGATCCTCGATCGCGACGAGCGGACACCGGACGGGTACTTGGCACGCTGTCGCTCGTCGTTGGCTTTCTGACCTCGCTCCTCACCATGTCATCGGGCTACGACGGCATGGCGCCGCACTTCGTGGCGTTCCTCCTCGTGCTGACTGGCATCGGCCTCCGGATCGAGGCGGCGATCACCGACCGTCAGCCGTAGAGCCTTCAACGAGGTCAGACCTCAGCGGTCGACGCGGTACCAGTGGACCGTTTCTCCGGGGATCGGCGTCAGCCGGACGCGGGCGCCGCCCGGGTCGTCGAGGATGCGTACGCCGTCGCCGAGCAGCACCGGCGCGAAGAAGATCAGGATCTCGTCGAGCAGGCCGGCCCGTAGGCACTGCCTGGCGACGTCCGCGCCGAGCACGTTGACGTACTTGTCGCCGGCGGCCTCCTTGGCCTGCGCGACGGCGCTACGCAGATCGTCGGCGAAGGTGACGCCTGCGGGCGGGTCGTCGGGTGGGCGGTGGGTCAGGACGACCACCGGCCCGTGGTACTGGCCGCCGAATGCGCCTTCGCTGTCGGTGCCGCGGTTCGGGTCGTCGCCGCCGAAGGTGCGGTTGCCGGCGAGGATCGCGCCGACGTTGGCCAGCAGACGGTCGGCGGTCGGGTTGTCGCCGGTGAGGTGTTCGGTCAGCCAGGACATGTCACCGCCGGGGCCTGCGATGTAGCCGTCGAGCGATGCGGTCGCGGAGTAGAGCAACTTGGCCATGATTTCCCCTCGTCGATGCCCATTCTGGTAGACGCCGGACGTTCACAGAACTCACCGGAGGCCAGGTCCACCGAGATCGACTCGGATTCCCGGATATCGGGGCATCCTCGTCAAGGGGACACCGCGACTTGCAGGAACTTGAGTCGATCAAGGCGTGGGGCCTCGCCGGAGACGACGGAGCAGGGTCAGACCGGGACGGGGGCGTCGGCGCGTACCGCCTGGTTTTCCGCGCGGGCGATGGGCCCGGCGGGCAGCGCGGCGACGGCGGCCCCGACGGCCACCGCCGCGCCCGCGAAGACGAACGCCCACGGCACGCCGCCGGCGTGGTCCACGATCAGGCCGGCCACCGCGCCGCCGGCGGCGCTCGCCGCCACGGCCACGGTGACCACCCAGGTGTACGCCTCGTTCAGCATGCTGGTCGGGGCGATCCGGCCGACCAGGGTGTTCTCCAGGGTGAGCGCCGGAGCGATGGTGGCCCCGCCGACGACCAGCGCGACGCCCAGCGCCAGCGGGGTGGGCATGACCGCGAACACCACGAACGTGCCGGCCAGCGCGGCGAGGAGCAGGGCGAACTGGCGGGTCATGTTGGGCGAGGGCCGGCGGACACCGAACCAGAAGCCGCCGATCGCGCTGCCGACCCCCCAGACGGCCAGCAGCAGCCCGGCGAGGCTCTCCGGGTCGTCGGTGGTGGCGTTGCCGGCGTACGCCGGGACGATCACACCGGCGGCGCCGAACGCGATGCCCAGCCCGGCCACGCAGACCAGCAGGGCGCCGAAGCCGGGGACCCGCAGTGGGCCGAGCCCTCGGGCGTGGTGTTCGCGCGGGTGGGGACGCCAATCGCGCATCACCCGGCCGAGGGCGACGGCGGTGGTACCGACCAGGGTGACCACCGCCGCTCCGATCAGCGCGGCCGCCGCGTCGGCGACCAGGACGAAGCCGGCGACGAGCAGCGGGCCGAGCACGAACACGATCTCGAACAGCGAGGTCTCCGCCGCGAGGGCGGTGTTGCGCAGGGCGTACCGGCCGGAGGTGGGGCTGGTCAGGTCGTTCCAGGCGCCCCGGATGGCGGCGGTCAGCGGCGGGTACGTGGCACCGGCGACACCGGCCGTCAGGTAGATGGCGGCGAGCGCGTCGTCGCCCGCCCGGCTGGCCAGCAGCAGCCCGACGAGGGCCAACGGGTGGGCCACGGCGGTGACCAGCAGCACCGGGCTCGGGCCGACCCGGTCGGCTATCCGACCGGCGATCGGGCTGAGCGCGGCGCCGGCGACGGCGTAGATGCCGCCCGCGATGGCGGCCAACGCGTAACGGTCGGTCACCTGCTCGACCACCAGCAGCAGCGCCAGCGGGGTCATGCCGATGCCGAGTCGGCCGATGATGCCGGTGACCAGCAGAATCGGCGCACCGGGGATCCGCCAGACACCCAGGTACTGGTGCAGTGCGGCCACGGTGCACACCTCCGCTGGGACAGGTAACGGGTAGAAGCCCTGTCGACCCTAACGCCCGAGCTCACGCCGTGGATGGTCGTTCCGCTCACAGCAGCGCGGAAGCCGGGACTGACCGAGCGGTCACAAAGGGGGTAGGTTGCTGATCGAATTGGGTCCATACGCCGGCACCGCACGATGAGGCAGGAGGTCCGATGTCCGGGACTACCACCGCACCTCTGCGAGTCGAGATCTACTCCCTGTACGGCGACGCCAAACCCAGTGAAGCCGCCTCGCCCAGCCTGCGGGGTTCCCTGCCCGCCCGGGCCGTCCAGCAGTGCCCACCGGTCGCCGCCGCCTCGGGGTTCGGCTGGTACGTCTACCCACCGATCGACTTCGCGCTGCGCTGGGACGGGCAGGACACGGAGTGGACCCTGCTGACGGAGAACGAGCCGACCCGGTGGCGTTCGCTCGCCGGCGGTTACGACGGCAAGCTGCCCGACGCGGCCGATGAGTTGCAGGCGGCGCCGGAGCAGTTCCGCGGCGACCTGGACATCTTCGACAGGTACGGGGCCAGCATCCCGTTCCTCGACGCCGACCCGCGGTCCGCCAACACCGTCGAGCTGGTCACCGGCGTGGTCGCGCGCACCTCCCCGGGCTGGTGCCTCATCGCCCGGGGCGCGCCGAACTGGCCCGCCCAGCGCGGCCTGCAGCTCTACGAGGGCGTGGTGGAGACCGACTGGTACACCTCGCTGCTGCCCACCATCCTGCGGCTCACCGAGGCGGGGCAGGTGGTGCGCTTCTACCGGAACATCCCGCTGATGTGCCTGCAACCGGTGCACCGGTCGACGCTGGAGGCCTTCCGCAACGCCGAACTGGTGACCGGTGAAGGGCTGCCGGCGTGGCCGGCGGACGTCTGGTCGGACTTCGTGGCGCTGCGCCGTCGCCGCCAGGACCCGGAGATCCGCAGCAGCTACCGCCGGGAACAGTCCCGCCGGGTCCGGGAGAACGCCACCTACCAGCCGATCGGGGTAGTGGAAGCGGACCAGCCGAGCTGATGCCCGACACCGACGCACAGCTCACGCCGTCGCCCGGCTACCGGGCGCTGTTCCGACATCCGGTCGCCTCCCGGCTGGTCATCGCCCGTGGCATCTCGGAACTGGGCGACTTCGTGGGCCTGGCCGCGCTGCTGCTGCTCGCGTACGACCAGACGAACTCCGTCCTCGGCCCGGCCGCGGTGTACGCCGCGCGGACCCTGCCGGCCCTGCTCGTCGCCACCGTCTTCAGCGGCTGGCTGGACGTGCCGGCCCGCCGTACCCTGCTGGTCTGGCTGTCGGTGGTCGGCGCCGCGCTGATCGCCGTGCCCGCGGCGGTCCCCGAGCCGGTGCCGGCGATCGTGGCGGCGGGCCTGCTGGGCGCGGTGCGGGCCGCCTACGCGAGCGTCAACGTGGCCGTCGTCGCCGAGGCGGTGGACGCTCCGCTGCGGTTGCCGCTCTTCGGTCTCAGCGCCTTCGCCAACCAGGCGGGCCAGGTGGTCGGCCTGCTCGCGGGGGCCGGTCTGACGGTGGCCCTCGGCTCCCGGGTGGCGCTCCTGATCGACCTGGGGTCGTTCCTGGTCGCCGCGGTGGTGCTGGCCGGGCTGCCGAAGCGTCCCCACCGGGTACGCGGACCGCGTCCACCGGCCACCGCGGGCGTGCGCATCATCGCCGGCCATCCCGTGCTGCGGGGCGTCGCCCTGCTCACCCTGGGCACGGTGCTGTCCGGCGCGCTGCCGGAGACCCTCGCCCCGGATCTGGCCGCCGGGGCCTGGCGTCCCGCCGTGCTGGCGGCGTCGGCGCTGGGTGGGGCGGTCTTCGTGCTGGTGGTGGGCCGGTCCCGCTGGCTGGGTCGGCTGGCCGGTCAGGTGGCCGTCGCCGCGGCGCTGGCCGGCGCGCTGCTGCTGACCGGCGTCCTGGTCGCCGTCGACGCGCCGCTGGCGGCGCTGACGGTGGGCAACGCGTTGATCGGCGCGGGTGGCGGCTGGTTGATCGGCGCGCAGGCCACGTTCGCCCGGTTGGCCCCTCCGGAGCGGATGGGACAGGTCGAGGCGACGATCGTCGCGGCGAACATCGTCACCTCGGGGGTCGGCATCTTCCTGCTGGGTGGGGTGGCCGCCGTGCTCTCGCCCGCCGCGTCGTACCTGTCGGCGGGCGTCGTCCTGCTCGTCGTCGTGCTGCTGACCCGTTCGGATCGGCTGCCCGCACCGGAGTGACCGCGAAACGACTCCACCCGCGTCCGGGTGCGGACGCGGGTGGAGTACGGCGTGCGGCGGGTCAGCGCTGGAACTGCACCGGCCCCGAGTTGGCGGCCATCCGCTCCAGCCGGGCGACCCGGTCCTCCATCTTCGGGTGGGTGGAGAAGAGCGCGGCCACCGCGCCACCCGCGAACGGATTGGCGATCATCAGGTGGGCGCTGCTGGTCAGCGTGCCCTGGGCCGGCAGCGGACGTCGCCGGGCCACGGCGTCGATCTTGCGCAGGGCGCTGGCCAGGGCCAGCGGGTCCCGGCTCAGCTCGGCGCCGGACTGGTCGGCCTGGAACTCGCGGCTGCGGCTGATCGCCAGCTGGATCACGGTGGCCGCGATCGGGCCGAGGATCAGGGTCAGCAGCAGCACGGCCGGGTTCGGCGAGTCCTCGTCGTCCCCACCGCCCAGCGGGATGAACCAGGCGATGTTCGCCAGGAACGTGATGATGCCGGCCAGACCGGCCGCGACGCTGGAGATCAGGATGTCCCGGTTGTAGACGTGGGACAGCTCGTGCCCGATCACACCGCGCAGCTCCCGGTAGTCCAGGATCTCGGTGATGCCCTGGGTCACGCAGACCGCCGCGTGCTGCGGGTTACGCCCGGTGGCGAACGCGTTGGGCTGCGCCGTCGGGCTCACGTACAGGCGGGGCATCGGCTGCCGGGCCTCGGCCGCCAGTTCGCGCACCATCCGGTACAGCTCGGGGAACTGTGCCTCGCTGACCGGTTGCGCCCGCATCGAGCGCAGCGCGATCTTGTCCGAGTAGAAGTAGGAAATGCCGTTCATGACCAGCGAGATGAGGACGGCGATGACCAGGCCGCCACTGCCACCGAACCCGTAGCCCACCGCGAGGATCAGCGCGGTGAGCAGGCCGAGCAGCGCGGCGGTCTTCAGACGGTTGTGGTGCACGATCTCTCCTTCGGTGCGCGGATCGCCTCGATCCGCTGACCGGTACAACAACCCGATACCCGTCAACCATCCGTCGGAACGCTGAGAGTTGACTGAGACCCGCTCAGCGGGCGGCGAGATCCAGCACGAGCTGCGGGGCGACGCCGAGCACCACGGCGGCCACCGTGGCCACCGCCAGCACCACGGCCACCACACCCACCAGGGGTACGGCCACCACGCCGTCGCCGGCCGGCACGGGCGTCGGCGTCCAGAGGCCGGCGGTCACCCGCAGGTAGTAGGCGAGCCCGAGCACCGCGTTCAGCGCCACCACCAGCGCCAACCAGGCCGCGCCGCCGTCCAGCAGTGACCGGACCACCGTCACCTTCGCGAACAGACCGGCCAGGCCCGGTGGCAGTCCCGCCAGGCCCACCAGCGCGAGGCCGAGGGCAGCGCCGCGCCACGGGTGCCGACGCGCGGCCCCGCGCAGGTCGTCGAGCGTGCCGCCGTCCGCCCCCGCCGGGCGCAGCGCGGTCACCCCGGCGAACGCCGCCAGCTCCAGCACCACGAAGAACACGGCGTACGCCACGGCGGCGGCGTACGCGGCCGACCGCGCCTCGCCCGTGCGGCCGGCGGCCAGCGCCAGCGCACCCAGCGGGGCGAGGATGTAACCGGCCTGCGCGACCGAGGACCAGGCGAGCAGCCGGACGGTACGCCGCTGACGCAGCGCCACCAGATTACCGACGGTCATCGTGAGGACCGCCAGCAGGGCGAGCACCGGACCGGTCCGGTCCGCCGGCAGCGCCCGCTGCACCACGGCCAGCACCGCCACCAGGCCGCCCAGCTTCGACGCCGTCGACAGGTACGCGGCCACCGGCAGCGGAGCGCCGTCGTAGGTGGCCGGCGCCCAGGCGTGGAACGGCACCGCCGCCACCTTGAAGGCCAGCCCGAGCAGCAGCAGCGTCACCGCGGCGGTGGTCAACGGCAGGTCACGCAACTCCGGCCGCTCGGCCAGCGACGCGCCGACCCGGTCGAGGTGCAGCCCGCCGGTCACCGCGTACAGCAGCGCCGCGCCGAGCAGCGTCAGCGTGGTGGCCACCACGCTGACCACGAAGAACGTCACCGCCGCCTCGGCGCTGGCCAGGCTGCCCCGGCGCAGGCCGACAAGCACGTACAGCGGCAGGGTCAGCGTCTCCAACGCCACGATCAGAGTGATCAGGTCACCGGCCGCGCCGAGCACCACACCGCCGGTCATCGAGCAGGCGAGCAGGAAGGCGTACTCCCCCACCGGGGACCGGCCGGCCCGCAGCGCCGGAACCGACAGCCCGAGCACCCCCAGGGTGAGCAGCGCCACCACCGCGCCGACCAGGGCCGCCCGTCCGCCGAAGATCCACGAGCAGTCCGCGCCGGCGCAGAACGTCCGCCGTTCGCCGCCCGCACCGACCAGCGCCGAGGCGACGGCGGTGCCGAGTGCGCCGAGCGCGGCCACCGCGACCGTGGCGCGCGGCCGCGCCAACACCAGGTCGACCACCAGCACGAGTACGGCGGTGCCGGCGGCCAGGTACGCCGGCAGCAGCGCGACGTTGTCCACGCTCTGCACGACGCTCATCGGTCCGCCTCCGGTCGCGGCGCGTTTCTCGTGCTCATCTGTGGATCACCTCGACGAGGGCGTCGACGGGCGCCTCGGCGACACCGAGGACCAGCGCCGGAACCAGCCCGATGGCCAGCGCGAGCAGCACCAGCGGCGCCCACGCGGTCACCTCCGCGCCGGCCAGTCCCGCGCCGACGCCGCCCACCGCGGTGCTCGGCCGACCGTGGGTGACCTGACGCAACAACCGCAGGAAGTACGCGGCCGTGAGCGCGCCGCCGACCGCCGCGAGCACCCCGAGGGTCAGCCACAGCGGGCCGCCCACGCCGATCGCCGCGACCACCGCGAACGCCTCCCCCCAGAAGCCGGCCAGCCCGGGCAGGCCCAGTGAGGCGACGGCCGCGAACGCCAGCAGACCGGCCAGCCGGGGCGCGGTCTCCCGCAGCCCGGACAGGTCGGCGAGCGCGCCCGTGCCGGTGCGGTCCTTCACGGCCCCGGCCAGGAAGAACAGCAGGCCGGTGATGACGCCGTGGGCCACGTTGCCGATCAGGGCCGCCTGGATGCCGGTGGCGGTCAGCGTGGCGACGCCCAGCAGGACGAAACCCATGTGCCCCACGCTGGAGTACGCGATGAGCCTCTTCACCTCGACCTGCGCCAGGCAGACCAGCGAGCCGACCAGGATCGCGGCGACCGCCAGCACGCCGAGCACCGGGGCGGCCCAGCGGGCACCCTCCGGGGCCACCCCCACGGCCACCCGGATCAGCCCGTACGTGCCCATCTTGAGCAGCACCCCCGCCAGCACCACGCTGCCCACCGTCGGGGCCTGCGTGTGCGCGTCGGGCAGCCACGAGTGCAGCGGCCAGAGTGGACTCTTCACCGCGAACGCGAGCGCCAGCAGCGTGAACGCGGCCAACTGGGTGCCCCGGGACAGCCCGGCCCCGCCGGTCAGGGCCACGATGTCGGCGGTGCCGGCGGCGGCGACCACGACGTACACGCCGACCAGCAGCAGCACCGAACCGACGAGCGTGTAGAGCACGAACTTGCGACCCGCCCGTCGCCGTTCGGCGCCACCCCAGCCCGCGATGATCGCGTACATCGGCAGCAGGACGACCTCGAAGAAGAGGAAGAACAGCACCAGGTCCAGGGCGAGGAACGTGCCGAGGATGCCCACCTCGACGACCAGCAGCAGCGCCACCAGCGCCCGGCCACTGCCGCCGTCGGGCACCCGCCACAGCGTGTACCCGCAGCAGAGCAACGTGAGCAGCGCGGTCAGCACCACCAGCGGCCAGGAGATGCCGTCGACGCCGAGGTGGAAGCGCAGCTCCAGTCCGGACGCCCAGGGCAGGTCCACCTGGTGCCAGGGGCGCACCGCCGGCGTACCGGCCGACCAGGCGAACCAGCCCCGCCCACCGGACACCAACGCCACGGCGGCCAGCAGGGTCAACGCCGCCGCGACCGCGCCGACGATCCGCGCCGCCCGGTCCCGGGGTGTCGCCGCCACCGCGACCGCGCCCAGCGCCGGCAGGGCCAGCACGGCGACGAGCAGCACCTGTCCGAGCGTCATGACACCACCCCCAGCACGGCGGCGGCCAGGCCGATCAGCAGCGCGCCGGCCAGCACACCGGCGGCGGCCCGGGGCAGCGCCGCCCGGTGCAGCGCGGCCAGCCCGGCCCCCAGGCCCGTCGCGGCCTTGCCGCTGCCCTCCACGAGCCCGTCCACCACCACCTCGTCGCCGGTACGCGCGAGGCGGGCCAGCGCCCGGACGGGGCGTACGACAAGGGTGTGCTGGACGTCGTCGAGCCGGAACGCGCGGGCGAAGGCCGGGCGCAGCGGACCCAGCGCGGTCGCCGGGTCGGCGGCGGTGTCCCGCCGCCAGCGCGCCCACACCAGCCCCGCGCCCACCAGCAGCAGCACCAGCGGCAGCAGCAGCCCCGGCCCGACGTGCACCAGGCCGTCCTCCGCGCCCGCGACCGGCACGGTGGCGAACCGCAGCCGGTCGGCGAACGCCCCGACGAACCCGGCCAGGCCCAGCAGCGCGGCCGGCACGGCGAGCAGCAGCACCGGCCACCGCAGCACCGCCGGCGGGTCGTGCGGGTGCACCAGCGGCAAGCGGGTCTCGCCGAAGAAGGCCCGCAGCAGCAGCCGACCCGCGTACCAGGCGGTGATCGCCACGCCGAGCAGCCCGGCCAGCCAGACCAGCCAGCCCACCCACGACGGCGCGGGACCGGTGCCCTCCAGCGCCGCCGACTCGGCGACGGTCAGCACACCGTCCTTGCTCCAGAAACCGGCCAGCGGCGGCACCCCGGCGAGCGCGCCGAGACCGATCACCGTGCACCAGAACGTCACCGGCATGCTCCGGCGCAGCCCGCCCATCTCCGACATCAGTGTGGTGCCCACCGCGTGGATCACCGCGCCGGCGGCGAGGAACAGCAGCGCCTTGAACGCGGCGTGGGTGAGCAGGTGGAACAGCGCGGCGGACGGCGAGCCGACGGCCAGCGCACCCGTCATGTAACCCAGTTGGGAGACGGTCGACCAGGCCAGCACCCGTTTGATGTCGTCCTGCGCGGTGGCGGCGAGCGCCCCGAGCAGCAGGGTGATCGCGGCGAGCACGCCCAGCACGGTCAACGTCACCGGCGCGGCGGTGAACAGCGGGTAGAGCCGGGTCACCGCGTACACCCCGGCGGCGACCATCGTGGCGGCGTGGATCAACGCGGAGATCGGCGTCGGGCCGGCCATCGCGTCCGGTAGCCAGGTGTGCAGCGGGAACTGCGCGCTCTTGCCGGCAACCCCGGCGAGCAGCAGCAGGCCGGCGGCGGTCAGGGTCGCGCCGGAGTGGTCGTGCGCGAGCACGTCGGCGATCCGGAAACTGCCCGTCGAGACGCCGAGCAGCGCGATGCCGAGCAGGAAGCCGACGTCACCGACCCGGGTCACCAGGAACGCCTTCATGGCGGCGGCCGGCGCGCCCGCGAGCCGGCGGTCGTGGGCGATGAGCAGGTACGAGCAGAGGCCCATCACCTCCCACCCCACCAGCAGCATGATCAGGTCACCGGCGACCACCACCAGCAGCATCGCCCCGGTGAAGAGACTGATCTGGGCGGCGTACGGCGGGTAGCGGTGGTCCACGTCGACGTCGTCGTGCGGACCGCGCCGCAGGTAGCCGATCGAGTAGACCTGCACGGCCAGCGCAACCGCGGCGACCGCGACGGCGACCAGCGCGGCGGCACCGTCCAGCCGCACTCCGAGGGTCACCGCCAACCCGCCGAGGTCGACCCAGGTCGTCGACGTCTCGGTCGGACCGTCGACCGTCACCAGCAGGGCCACTGCGAGGGCCAGCGCGGCGGCGGCACCGGCCACGCCGATCGTCACGGCCGCCGTCCGGGCCCGGTCCCCGCCGCTTCGGTGTCGGGGAGCCGGCGGCAGCAGCAGCCCGGCCAGGCCGGCGAGCAGCGGTACGGCGGGCAGCGCCGCCCCGAGCAGCCCGGTCACCGGCCCGCCTCCGCGTCCCCGGCGACGGACGACGTCGCCGGTTCGGTCAACGCCACGTCGTCCACCGCCACGGTGGACCGCAGTCGGTAGAGCTGGAGCACGATCGCCAACCCCACCCCGATCTCGGCGGCGGCGAGCACGATGACGAACAGCGCGAACACCTGACCGGAGTGCGGCAGCACCGCGCGGGCGGTGGTGTCCGCGGTGACCAGGATCAGGTTCACCGCGTTGAGCATCAGCTCGACCGACATGAGCACCAGCACGGCGTTGCGTCGCCGCAGCACGCCGTACCCGCCGAGGCCGAACAGCAGCGCGGCGGTGACGTACGGGATGACCGGCCTCACCGGCGCTCCCCGGAGGCCAGTTCCGCAGCCGGCGCGGGCGCGTCCTCGGTGCGGCGGCCGATGTCGGGCCGGGACAGCACCACCGCGCCGACCAGCGCGGACAGCAGCAGGACGGAGAGCACCTCGAACGGCAGCACCCAGGAGGCGAAGATCTGCTCACCCAGCCGCTCCGCCGTCCCCGGGCCGGGCAGCGCGACGGTGCTCCACCGGTACGCGTCGACCAGCAGCACGCTCAGCCCCAGCCCGGCGCCGCCACCGATCAGCGCGGCGGGCCAGCCGGGTCGGTCCAGGTCGTCGGACGCCCCGATCGGCGCGCGGGTCAGCATCACCGCGAACAGCAGCAGCACCACCACCGCGCCCACGTAGATCAGCACCTGCACCCAGGCGACCAGCTCCGCGCCGAGCACCAGATAGTCGCCGGCCAGCGCGCCCAGGCAGACCACCAGGTAGAGCCCGGCCCGGACCAGGTGCCTGGTGGTCACCACCAGCACCCCGGCACCGACCGCCACCGCGCCCAGCGCGAGCAGCAGCAGATCCGCGCCGGTCACCGGACCGCCCCCGCGGCTCGGGCGGTCACGACGCCGGGCCCTGGTCGCCGGGGCGTACCGCCGGTGGGACCGACCGCGCGGCCTTGCGCGCGGCGGCGGTCTCCTCCTTCGCCGGCTCGCCGTTGGGATCGTGCGCGGGCGGCGGCGGAACCGTCGCCATCCACTGGCCCAGGTGGTCCTTGTCGTGCAGCAGGTCCTTGATGTCGTACTCGGCGTACTCGAACTCGGGCGACCAGTAGAGCGCGTCGAACGGGCAGACCTCGATGCAGATGCCGCAGTACATGCAGAGCGAGAAGTCGATGTCGAACCGGTCGAGCACGTTGCGCTGGCGAGGACGGGCGGCGCCGGGCACCGCCACCTCCTCCTTGTGCGAGTCGATGTAGATGCACCAGTCCGGGCACTCCCGGGCGCAGAGCATGCAGACCGTGCAGTTCTCCTCGGACAACGCGATCACGCCACGCGAGCGTGGCGGCAGCTCGGGTGCGACGTCCGGGTACTGCTGGGTGGTCGAGCGGCTGGTCATCGTCTTGAGAGTGACCGCCAGGCCCTTCACCAGGCCGGCGCCGGGCAGGCCGCGCTCGCTGGCGCCGCCGGCCGGATCGCCGTGCTCGCTGGGGTCGGTCATGTGGACCATCCTGCCCTGTGGCCCCGGCGCGCGCGACCACCACCCACAGGTCGGCGGCGGTACCGTGGTCGCGGGGAGAACGACCGCGCCTGAAAGGGCCCGCGATGACCGCCGCGCTGCAGAGCGACTACCCGCCCGAGAGCGGATGGACGACTGACGATCTGGACGCGCTCCCCGAGGATGGCCGTCGCCGGGAACTGCTCGACGGAGTGCTGCTGATGTCCCCTCACCCCACCCGTACCCACCAGAGCATCGCGATGCGTCTCGGTGCCGCGCTCGACGAGGACTGCCCCGACGGCTACGACGTGACCCAGGCGGTCGAGGTTCGGATCAACCGCACCCGCTCCTTCATCCCCGACGTGCTGATCACCACGGCCACCGCCGCGGCTCGCGAGCCGTCGAGGTACGAGCCGCACGAGGTGGTCGTCGCCATCGAGATCGTCTCACCGAGCACCCGCTCGATCGACCGGGTGCTCAAGCCGGCGCTGTACGCCCAGGCTGGCATCCCCTACTACTGGCGGATCGAGACCCTGGGTGGCGATCTGGAGGTCGTGACGTACCGGATCGACGCGGTGAACGAGGACTACACCGAGACCGGCCGGTGGACGAAGTTCGTCGACACCGGCGAGCCGTTCCCGATCAACCTGCCGATCAGCCGGATCACGCCGCGGAGCCGCTGAGGCCGCCGGCCGGCGGCACCATCTCGACGCCGAGCTGCTGAAGGAGCTGGAGCAGCTCGTTGCAGCTCCACACCTCGATGATCCGGCCGGCCGCGTCGAAGCGCAGGAACGTCGCCCCGGAGTAGCTGACCACCTGCCCGGTCGGCGGAACCGGTCCGAACTGCCCGGCCTGCGTACCGGCTGCCCGCCAGTGCACGGCCACCCGCTCACCCGCCGCGACCACGTCGACGATCTTGTAGCGGAGGTCCGGAAACGCCATCCGGCGCTCGCGGTGCCAGGCCAGCGTCGCCTCCGGGCCCGTCCCCGCCAACCCCGGACACTCCTCGGCGATCAGCTCGTACGCCGATTCCTCCCGACGCGCGTTCCACACGTCGGCGATCAAGCGTCGAGCCGCCGCCTCCACATCCGTCATGACGGCAGGGTAGCCGGCCGGCCAACGGTGAGCGGGGACCACAGGTGTTTGGCACACCCTTTGCTCTGCTTCAACGGAGGCAACACTTCTGGCTGCGAACTGTTGCCGTGAGTGAAGCAGAGCAAAGGGCACGGAGGCGGTGGGGCCACCCGGCGGACGGACGGGCGGCCCGAAGCTCGGCCTCAGGCCCGCGGGCAAGGTTCGCTCGCGCCGCGCCGGACCACCGTGGATCGGCGAAGATGGGCCGTGAGGGCAACCGGAGCGGGAAGGGCGGACGACGTGGCGCAGACAGGCGGGAAGTACGTCGAGCCGGGTGGCGAGTTCACCCGGGACCAGCGGTACATTGCCACGCGGATCACCGCGGACGGGCGGGACGGGTACCCGGTGGAGCCGGGCCGCTACCGGCTGGCGGTCAGCCGCGCCTGCCCGTGGGCCAACCGCCTCATCATCGTGCGGCGGCTGCTCGGCCTGGAGGACGCCATCTCGATGGCGATCGCCGGTCCGACCCACGACGCCCGGAGCTGGACCTTCGACCTCGACCCGGGTGGGCGCGACCCGGTGCTCGGCATCGAGCGCCTCCAGGAGGCGTTCTTCGCGCGCTACCCGGACTACGAGCGGGGCATCACCGTTCCGGCGCTGGTGGACGTGCCCACCGGGCAGGTGGTGACCAACGACTACGCGCAGATGAGCCTTGACCTGTCCACCGAGTGGACGCCGTACCACCGCGAGGGCGCCCCGCAGCTCTACCCCGGGCACCTGCGCGAGCAGATCGACGAGGTCAACGATGTGGTGTTCCGGGACGTCAACAACGGTGTGTACCGGTGTGGGTTCGCCGGCAGCCAGGAGGCGTACGACAAGGCGTACCACCGGCTGTTCGACCGGCTGGACTGGTTGACCGAGCGGCTGACCGACCAGCGGTACCTGGTCGGCGACACGATCACCGAGGCCGACGTGCGGCTGTTCACCACGCTGGTCCGCTTCGATCCCGTCTACCACGGGCACTTCAAGTGCAACCGGCAGAAGCTGAGCGAGATGCCGGTGCTGTGGGCGTACGCCCGGGACCTGTTCCAGACCCCCGGGTTCGGCGACACCATCGACTTCGACCACATCAAGCGGCACTACTACGAGGTGCACCGCGACATCAACCCGACGGGGATCGTGCCGCTCGGCCCCGACCTGTCGACCTGGCTCACCCCGCACGACCGGGAGAAGCTCGGCGGCCGCCCCTTCGGCGACGGCACCCCACCCCCACCCCCCGCCGAACCGGTAGACCCCGCCCACACCCCCCTCCCCTAAACCAGGCCCCCTCTTTCGCCCCCCGTCGATCTTGCACTTCCTGTCGTCGACATGAGCGGGATAACCCTTATGTCGCCACAGAAAGTGCAAGATCGCGGCGCGGTCACCACCGGACCTCGTCGATCATGGACTTGTGGTGCCTGGTTTGGGGCGTTAGGGGCACCTAATCACCCACCACGACTCCATGATCGACGGGCGGGGCGGGGCGGCGCTCGGCCCGGGGCGGGGCGCGGGCCCGGGGCGGGGGGCTAGAGGGCTACGCGGATTGCGGCGGTGAGGACCAGTTGGGCCAGGGCGGCGGGGACCAGGACGAGCCAGCAGAGGCGTTGGAGTTGGTCCTCGCGCAGGCGGGGGTAGGAGACCCGGAGCCAGATGATCACGAAGGCCACGGCGAAGATCTTCAGTAGCGTCCAGAGCCAGCCGAGCTGGTCGTCGGCGAACGGTCCCTGCCAACCGCCCAGGAACAGCACGGTGGTCAGCGCGGCGATGACCACGATGCCGACGTACTCGGCGAGCAGGAAGAACGCGAACCGCAGACCCGTGTACTCGGTCATGTAACCGAAGACCAGCTCCGAGTCGGCCACCGGCATGTCGAACGGCGGCCGGCGGATCTCGGCCAGCCCCGCCACGAAGAAAATGATCATCGCGGGCGCCTGCCAGAGCAGCCACCAGGGCTCCCACGCCTCGACGATGCCGGACAGGCTGAGCGTGCCCGCCGCCATCGCCACCGACGCGGCGGCCAACACCAGCGGCAGCTCGTAGCCGAGGAGCTGGGCGGCCCCGCGCAGGCCACCGAGCAGGCTGTACTTGTTGGCCGACGCCCACGCCGACATCAGCACCGCCACCACCCCGATGCCGACGACGGCCAGCACGAAGAACAGGCCGATGTCCAACGGTTGCCCGACCAGGTCGTTCGGGCCGAGCGGAATGACCAGCAGCACCAGCAGGTAGGGCACCAGTGCCACCGCGGGGGCCAGCCGGAACACGGCCCGGTCCGCCTCTCGCGGGGTGATGTCCTCCTTCTGCACGAACTTCACACCGTCCGCCACGAGCTGCGCCCAGCCGTGGAAACCGCCCGCGTACATCGGGCCGAGCCGGCCCTGCATGTGCGCCATCACCTTGTGCTCGGCCTGACCGACCAGCAACGGCAGGGTCAGGAACGCGACCACCACGCCGCCGATCCGGAGCACCAGCTCCACCCAGAGCGGCATCAGGGCGTACCCCCGTCGTGGTCGCCGTCGTCGCGCGCCGCCGGGTCCGCGACCGGCCCGGGCCGCGCGGACCCGGCCGGGCCGTCGGCGGCGCCGGCAGCCCGGGGAGTACGCGCCGGACGGGCCCCCGGCGCGGGCCGCGCCGGACGGTCACCCGCCGGACGGGCCGGGGTACCGCCGCGCGGCCCCTCCCCCACGCCGGCCGCGCCGGCCGGGGTGGGCGTCGTCCCCCACTCGCCCGGAGCGGGCACGCCCGGCGGGCGGATCGGACGACGGCCGCCGCCGGCCTCCGACTCGCCCGGTTCCTTCGCACCCGGCCACGGCTTGGCCACCCGGGAGGCGAGCACGAACTCCTTGCGCAGCGGATTGCCCTCGAACTCCGGCGGCAACAGCAGCGGTCGCAGCTCACCGTGCCCGGCGAAGTCGATGCCGAACATCTCGTGGGTTTCCCGCTCGTGCCAGGCGGCGCCGGGGAAGATGTCCACCACCGAGGCCACCGAGGGCGTGTCGCGGGGCACCCGGGTGCGCAGCAGCACGCCGTGCCGCAGCCGCGTCGACCAGAGGTGCGCGACCACGTCGAAGCCCTCGGCCAACTCGTCGACCGCCGACAGCCAGTCGAAGAAGTCGCAGGCCAGCTCGCTGTCGTCGCGGGCCGCGCGGACGGCCGCCGACCAACTCGCGGCAGGTACGTCGACGGTGGCCCGGGCGAACCGCTGCCCGCCGGAGACCGCCGCGGTCGCCTCGACCGGCGCGAGCAGCGCGACCAGTCGAGCGCCGACCTCTTCTGACGTCATGCCGCTGATCCTAGGGTCTGTTCCACCGGGCCGGTCGAGCCGAGGCGGAGTCCCGGCGGCGATCGAGCCCACGGTCGGCGCCCGACCAACCGGTGATCTGCCGGCTTTACCGGCGGTGGTCCGGCCGACGGGGAAAGATGAGGGCGTGCGCGCTGTGACGGTGAGACCCGGGGTCGCCAACTCGCTGAGCCTCGTCGAGAATCAGCCGGAGCCGGCGTCCGGGGAGGGCGCCGTCCTGGTCGAGGCGCTGGCCGTGGGCATCTGCGGCACCGATCACGAGATCATCGCCGGCGACTACGGCGAGGCGCCACCGGGCGCGGACCGGCTGGTGATCGGGCACGAGTCGCTGGGCCGGGTGCTCGAGGACCCGACCGGCACCGTGCAACCCGGCGACCTGGTGGCCGGTATCGTCCGGCATCCCGACCCGGTGCCCTGCCCCAACTGCGCCGTCGGCGAGTGGGACATGTGCCGCAACGGGCGGTACACCGAGCACGGCATCAAGGCGCTGCCCGGTTTTGCCCGCGACCGTTGGCGGATCGAGCCGCAGTTCGCGGTCCGCCTCGACCCGGCGCTGGCCCAGGTCGGCGTGCTGTTGGAGCCGACCAGCGTGGTGGCCAAGGCGTGGGACCACATCGAACGGATCGGGCACCGGGCCGAGTGGCAGCCGCAGACCGTCCTGGTGACCGGGGCCGGGCCGATCGGGCTGCTGGCGGCGCTGCTCGGTGCCCAGCGCGGGCTCACCGTCCACGTGCTGGACCGGGCCACCGACGGACCGAAGCCGGAACTGGTCGCCGGGCTGGGCGCCACCTACCACACGGTGCCGGTCACCGAGCTGCCCTTCGAGCCGGACGTGGTGATCGAGTGCACCGGCGCGCCCACCGTCGTCCTGGACGTCATGTGCAAGGCCGCGCCGAACGGGATCGTCTGCCTGGCCGGGGTGTCCAGCGGCGGCCGGACCATCGACTTCGACGCCGGGGCGCTGAACCGGGCGCTGGTGCTGGAGAACAACGTGGTGTTCGGCTCGGTGAACGCCAACCGGCGGCACTGGAACATGGCAGCCGAGGCGCTCTCGCGCGCCGACCAGGTCTGGCTCTCCTCCCTGATCACCCGGCGGGTGCCGGTGAACAGGTACGCCGACGCGTACACCCCCGGGCCGGACGACATCAAGGTGATCCTGGAGTTCGCCTCCTGAAACCGGCTAGATCCCCGGTAGCCGGCCGTTGCGGAACAGGTCCACGAAGAGCTGGTGATCCTGCCGGGCGCGCACCCCGTACGCGTGCGCGAAGTCCACCAGATGGGTGACGAACCCCGACTCGTCGGCGTCCACGGCCGCGACGATCGCCTCCTCGGTGGAGTAGTCCACCAGGTCGTGGCTGGACTCGTCGTCGGCGACCGAGTGCATCCGGGCCACCGCCCGGCCCAGGTCGACCAGCACCCCGGTCAGCTCGTCCGGCTCGTTGACGTCGGACCAGTCCAGATCGGCGGCGTACGGGGAGACCTCGGCGACCAGTTGGCCCGCCCCGTCCAGCTCGGTGAAGCCCAGCCACGGGTCGGCGTGCGCCTGCAACGCCCGCTGCGACTCGGCGGTCCGGTGCCCCTGGTGCCGGAAGTAACCGGCCACCGACTCGTCGGTGCTGTAGCGGGCCACCGCCGGGACCTGCGCCTGCTTCATGTAGATCACCACGTCGTTCTCCAGCGCCTGGGTGTGCCCCTCCAGGAGCAGGTTGTACGACGGCAGCCCCGCCGAGCCGATGCCCACGCCCTTGCGCAGCACCACGTCCTTGATCCGGGCGGCCCCCGGACGCAGCCGGGCCGTGGCGGCGGGCAGCGTGCCCAGGTACTCCTCGAAGGCGGCGAGCACCCGGTCCCGGGTCGGGGGGTCGACCTCGAAGATGCCGTCGGTGACGGAGAACCGCCGCTCGTAGTTGTCGACGGTGGTCTGCGCGGCGAGCAGGTCGACCCTCGTGTTGAGGCGGGCCTGCTGGAGCACCCGGCGCAGCACGCCGTCGGCGTTGTCCAGGGTGATCGAGCCGATGGCGTCGTCCCCGCCCGCGGCGATCGCCCGCAGCTCGGTCAGGTAGGCGCGGGCGAAGCCGGTGACCAGCTCACCGATCACCGTGTCGGACAGGGCCTTGCTGTAGCCGAGCAGCGCCACGCTGGCCACGAACCGCCGCAGGTCCCAGGTGAACGGCCCGACGTACGCCTCGTCGAAGTCGTTGACGTTGAACACCAGTTGCCCGGACGCGTTCATGTACGTGCCGAAGTTCTCCGCGTGCAGGTCGCCGTGGATCCACACCCGGCCGGTCCGCTCGTCGAGGAAACGGTCGTCGGCGAAGTCGCCACGCTGGTCGGCGTAGAACAGCGCGGCGCTGCCCCGGTAGAAGGCGAACGGTGACACGGCCATCTTCCGGAACTTGCGGCGGAAGGCCGCCGGGTCGATCGCCATCGACGCGCCGAACTCCGCGTTGAGCACGTCGACGATGTGGTCCGAGCGCTGGTCCCCTGAGCTGCTCATGGTCCGCACGCTAGCGGGCCGGGTCCAGCTCTCGGGGTCAACCCGCGGCGGGCGGGCGTACGGGTGGGGCGGTGAGGGAGTCGACCGAGCGTGGTGCGCTGGCCTCGGCGGGCGCGGCGAGCAGGTCCCGCTGCGGCACGCCGCCGATCCCGGACTGCTCGGCGGCGATCTTCTCCTGGAGGCGCAGGATGCCGTGCAGCAGCGCCTCCGGGCGGGGCGGGCAGCCGGGTACGTAGACGTCGACCGGGATGAGCTGGTCGACGCCCTTGGTGACCGAGTACGAGTCCCAGTAGGGGCCACCGCAATTGGAGCACGCGCCGAACGAGATGACGTACTTCGGCTCGGGCATCTGGTCGTAGAGCCGCTTGATGGCCGGGGCCATCTTGTCGGTCACCGTGCCGGAGACCACCATGAGGTCGGCCTGTCGGGGACCGTGGGCGAACGGGATCACGCCAAGCCGGATGAAGTCGTGCCGGCCCATGCTGGTGGCGATGAACTCGATCGCGCAGCAGGCCAGGCCGAAGTTGAACACCCAGAGCGAGTAGCGGCGCCCCCAGTTCAGCACGAACCGGATCGGCTCACCGAGCACTGCCAGTAGCTGCACGGACGTCCCCTCTCCTCGCCTCACAGTGAATCACAGCCGGTTGTCACGGACCGGACAGGCAACCCCACCGGTTTCGACCGCAACCGGCGGGCACGGCCGAGTGTGTGACCGGTGCTGGCGAACACGCCGCTGCGGCCACCACGGGGAGGACGAGTGCTTGTGACAGGAGAAGTACGGGTGGGCGGCCCGCCCCCCGACCCGCCGGGAAGCCCTCTCCCCGCGACCGCCGAACTGGTCTTCGACGACTTCTACCACGCCCACTTCCGATCGCTGGTAGTGCAGCTCACCGCGTACACGGGTGATCGTGGGCAGGCGCAGGACCTGGTTCAGGAGGCGTTCTGCCGGGCGTACACCCACTGGAGCCGGCTCGCCCGGTACGACGATCCGCTGGCCTGGGTCCGCCGGGTCGCCTGGAACCTCGGCCACAACCGCTGGCGGCGGCTGCGCACCGCTCAGGCCTGGCTGCTGCGGCAACGGGAGACCCACGTCGCCGAGCCGAGCCCGGACCGGGTCGCCCTCGACACCGCGCTGGCCAAGTTGCCACCGAAGCAGCGCCGGGCCGTCGTACTGCACTACCTCGCCGACCTGTCCGTCGCCGAGATCGCCGCCCAGGAACGGGTCGCCGAGGGGACTGTCAAGTCCTGGCTGCACCGGGGCCGGGCGGCCCTCGCGACGCACCTGCGCGACACCACCGAGGAGGTGCGAGATGTCTGAGCAGGAGATCCTCGACCTCGCCGAAGAATTCGCCCACTACCGCCGTACCGTGCTGGCAGAGGTCGAGGTGCCCGGGCCCGCCGCCGTACGGCGGACCGCACGGGGACGCGGCCGTCGCCGGCTGGGCACCTACACCGCGACGGTGCTCGCGCTGTTCGGCGGGGCCGCCGTCGGGTACGCGGCGATGAACGGCCCCGATCGCGAGCCGGGCCCGGTCGACCCCACCCCGACCATCTCCGCCTCGCCCACCCCGAGCGGCTCGGCGAGCCCGGCCCCCAGCCCCTCCCTGACGAGCGGTAGCCCGACCCCCACCGCACCGGGCGGGAAGATCAGCCGAGCCCAACTGCTCGCCGCGTCGGTGACCCTGCCCGCGTGGCGCGCCGGTCCGGGCTGTTCCACGTCGGGCATCCGGCTCAGCGCCGACGACCGCGAGGAGGCCAACTGGCTGGTGGCGTTCGACCAGGGGGACGTCGACGGGGACGGCGTCCAGGAGGCGGTGGCCCTGGTGCAGTGCGTGCTCGGCACCGGCGGACCCATGCAGGTGGTCGCCTTCGACCGGGACCAGCAGGGCAGGATCGTCACGCTGGGCCGGGTGGTCGCGACGAGCATCGACAAGCCGCAGTGGTTGTTCGCCCTGGATGTGGTGGACGACGGCACCGTACGGGTGCAGGTCGGCGACATCGCGCCCGGTGGTGGCTGGCCCGGTGAGTGGTCGCAGCGACAGTGGCGTGGCTACCGCTTCAAGGGCGGGTCCTTCGCGCAGGTCTCCGGGCCGACGAGCTTCGGGCCGAACCCACACGACGTCAACCTCGTCGTCAGCGCCACGAACCTGCTGCTGACCGACGCGCCGGACGGCTCCCGGACCGGCACGATCACCGTGCGGGTCCGCAACGGGGGCAACGAACCCGCCGCCTACGTGGCCCTGCGGATCGGCCTGCCGGAGGCGGTCCGCCCGGACGGTGCCGGCTGGGCGGCCTGCCGCGACGACCCGGCGAAGACCGGGTCGCCGGTGACCTGCGACCTGAACAAGCTCGGGGCCGGCAAGGAGGTCCGGCTCACCCTCGGTTTCCGGGTCGCCGCGGGCACCACGGTCGGCACCGGCAAGGCCGACGTGGACGTCCGCCCGATGAACGCGAGCTTCGACTTCGTGGAGGAGGTGTACGACCCCGACAACACGGTGGTGATCACCTACCGGTGAGTCCGAACCGGGCCGCGCTCACCCGAGCGCGGCCCGGTCGCCTTGCCACCGGCGTCGCGCCCCGACTGTCGGATTCGCGGCTGGCCGGGCCGCAACCAGGGGCCGCGCAGCGGAGTGTTACCGGCGCCCAGGGCACCGGCCCGGCGGCACACGGGGAGGGGCAGTGACAGCAACGATGGGAGCCCGCGCCAACGAACCACCGGCGCCGCTGACGGCCCAGAGGGCGGATTCGGCGGCGATCCCGTTCGACGACTTCTACCACGCGCACTTCCGGAGCGTCACCGCCCAGCTCTGCGCGTACACAGGGGATCTGGGCCACGCGCAGGATCTCGCCCAGGAGGCGTTCTGCCGGGCGTTGGCCCGCTGGGACCGCCTGGTCCGGTACGACGATCCGGTGGCCTGGGTCCGCCGGGTCGCCTGGAACCTGGCCCGCAGCCGCTGGCGTCGGCTCCGCACGGCCCGCAACCACCTGCTGCGGCAGCGACGCGTCGAGGCCGAGGTGGACGGTCCGACGCCGGACCGGGTGGCCATCGACGCGGCACTCACGCAACTGCCGCCCCACCACCGGCGGGCCGTCATCCTGCACTACCTGGCCGACCTGTCGGTCAGTCAGATCGCCCTCCAGGAAGGCGTGGCCGAGGGCACCGTGAAGTCCTGGCTGCACCGGGGCCGGACCGCCCTGGCCGGACTGCTGGACGAGAACACCGAGGGGGTGTCCGATGTCTGATCTCGACCCGCGGCTGCGCGAGCGGTTGGCCGCATACCGCGCGGACGTCACCGCCCGGGCCGTCGGCCCCGGTCCGGACCAGGCCCGACGCACCCTGCGCCGCCGCCGGCGGACGAGGGTCGTGGCGGTCGCCGCGGCTGCGGTCGTGCTGGTGCTGGCACCGGTCGTCGCCAACGCCGCGCTGAAGGGTGACCGGACGCCACCGGTGCCGGCGGAGTCCGTCGACCCCACACCCCCGCCGACCACCACGCCGCCCACCACGCCGTCCACCACCCCGTCGCCGGATTCCCCGCCGTCGGCCGAATCCGGCGCCCCGGACGGCCGGATCAGCCGGCAGCAACTGCTCGCCGCCCGGCTGGACCTGCCGGACTGGCCGTCGCTCGTGCCGTCGACCTGCACCACGTCCGACGTACGGCTGGCGACCAGCGCGAACAAGGACGCCGTCCCGCTGCTCACCGACGTGCAGGTGGCCCACGCCGACCTGGACGACGACGGCGCGCAGGAGTCGGTCGCCCTGGTCGCCTGCCGCTACGGTGAGGCGTTCGCGAAGCAGGTCATCGCCTTCGACCGGGACGACAGTGGGCGGATCGTGACGCTGGGCCGGGTCGTCCGGACCACCAACGGGGTGCAGGACATCGTCGGGCTGAGCGTCACCGCGGCCGGTGCCGTCCAGGTGCGGGTGGCCGACCTACAGCCCTGCTGCGACACCCCTTCCTACTGGCCGCAGGAACAGCAGCGCACCTACCGGTTCACGGGTGGCCGGTTCACCCAGACCGGCGGTCCCACCGCGTTCGGCAAGGATCCCCGGCTCACCGACCTGCGGTTGACCATGACCCACACGCTCGTCGACGCCCCGGACGGCCGCACGCTCACCACCGTCTTCACCGTCCGCAACGCGGGGAAGGTCGACGCGGCGCAGGTCGAGTTCCGGGGCTTCGACGTGGGTGAGCCGGCCGGCGGCGACTGGTCCCGGTGCGATCCGAAGGCCGCGGCGGCGGACGACAACCAGTCGTGCCGCCTGCCGGGGGTGCCGGCCGGTGAGTCCCGGCGGTACACCTTCGTCCACCTGGTGCCCGACCGGTCGGGCGCCGCCGCGATGAAGCGCAGCTTCCAGGTCGTGCACTTCGACGCCCAGGACCGCCAGTGGCGCGACCTCGACGACAAGGACAACCGGGTGCAACTGCCCGGCGTGCTCTGAGCCGGCCGGTGCCCCACCCCGAGCGGGTGGGGCACCGGCGTTCAGACGGCCGGATCCCAGGTGGGGCGTTGCAGGAGCCCGACGAACTCGACGAGCAACCGTTCGCGCAGCGCCGGCGGGGCGGCGTCGAGCAGCGTGTTGACGACCGCCATCCGATCCGGCAGCGGCCCGGTGCTGTCGCCGCCACCCCCCAGGCCCAGCCCGGCGGCCAGGCCGGCCACCACCTCCGGCGTCAGGGCCTCGGGGGTGAGGGCGCCGAGCAGGGACGCCAGTTCGGCGGGCAGCCGCACCGGGCCGGTCGCGCGGGCCGCCGCCACCGCGGCGGCCAGATCCGGTCCGAACTCGGCCACCCGGGGCGCCACCGAAGCGGTCACCGTGAGATGCACACTGGCCGGCAGATCGGCGTACGACAGCTGGGGCTGGGTGTGCCAACCACGGGCGGTCAGCTCGTCGACCAGCACGAACAGGTCGGGGCCGCCCTCGGTGGCGGTGAAGCAGACCACTGTGGACTCCGGTTCGGCCATCAGCCGCAGCCCGTCGACGGCGCGGACCGCCTCGGCCAGGGCCGCGACCGCGTCCCGGGTGGTGGCCGCCAACCGCAGGTAACCGGCGTCGCCGAGGTGCCGCAGGGTGGCGTACGCGGCGGCGATCGGTCCGCCCGAGCGGGTCGAGGCGATCACCGGGTTGATCATCGTGTACCCGGGCCAGTCGGCGTACGCGAAGTACTGCGGCGCGCGGCCGGCGGCGTCCCGGTGCAGCAGCACCGACACACCCTTCGGCGCGTACCCGTACTTGTGCAGGTCGACCGAGATGGACGTGACACCCGGGACGGTGAAGTCGAACGCCGGCACCGGCGCGCCGAGGCGACGCAGGTACGGCAGGGTCCAGCCGCCGAAGCAGGCGTCGACGTGGCAGCGCACCCCGGCCTCGGCGGCGACGGCGGCGATCTCGGCGACCGGGTCCACCACCCCGTGCGCGTACGACGGCGCGGAGCAGGCGACCAGTACCGTGTCCGGCCCGATCGCGGCGGCCATCGCGGCGGGTTCGGGCCGCAGCGTGTCCGGCGAGACCGGTACCACGTCCAGCGCCACCCGCAGGTAGTGCGCCGCCTTGGCGAACGCGGCGTGCGCCGTCGACGGCACGACGATCCGAGGCGCGGCGATCTCCGGGTGGGCGTCCCGGGCCGCCTTGACGGCGAGGATCAGCGACTCGGTGCCACCGCTGGTGACGCTGCCGACCACGTCCGGCGCGCTGGTGCCCGGGCCGCCGCCGAGCACCCGGCCGGCCGCGCCGACGAGCGCGTTCTCCATGGCCAGCAGGGACGGGAACGCGGTCGGGTCGAGCCCGTTGACGTGGGCACTCTCGGAGTGCGCGGCGGCCGCGAGGTCGTCGAGCCCCGGCACCGCCGGGTCGTACACGTAGGCGAACAGCCGCCCGCCGTGGGTGGGCCGGTCGCCAGTCCGCAGCCGCCGAACCTCGTTCAGCGCCTGCTCAGCGCTGACCCCGTCCCGGGACAGCGCGCCGGCGGCAACCCTGCTCTCGTCGATCATGGAGTGGTGGTGCCCTTCTCGTGACGGTCAACGGCTTTTGTCCCCCACCACGACTCCATGATCGACCCGGGGATCGACCCCGGAAGTGGGGGTGGGGAGGGTGTAGTGGCGGAGCAGGAGGATGGGGGGTGCTATCAGCAGGGCCGGGATCAGGGTGAAGCCGAGCAGGACGCCGAGCCGCGCCGTGTCGGACTGGGCGGCCGACGTGCCGGTGTCGGAGGAGACGTAGCCGGAGACCTGGAGCACGAGGCCGTAGATGCCGGGGCCGAGAGCCAGGCCGAAGGTCTCCCCGGCGGTCCACAGGCCGGTGAAGACACCCGCCTGCCGGCGGCCGGTACGCGCCGTGTCGTACGCGATGCAGTCCGGGAGCATGGCCAGCGCGAACACCTGCTGCCCGGCGTACCCGACGCCGAGCACCGCGACCACCAGGTAGACCACGACCGGGGGCAGCACCGGGGCGGCGACCAGGGCGAACGCCCCGGCCGCGAGGATGAGCCCGGCGAGGACCAGGGCGGCCCGTTTGCCCAGCCGGGCGCCGACCCGGGCCCAGAGCGGCATCACCAGCAGGGCCGGACCGACGAAACAGGCGAAGAGCAGCGTCGGCCCGTTCCGGTCGTCGCGCAGGATCTGCCCGGCGAAGTAGTTGACCCCGGCGAGGATGGTCGCCACCCCCACGGACTGCACCACGAAGCAGATCAGCAGCGCCCGGAACGGCCGGTTGGCTCCGGCCACCGCGAGCTGGGCACGCAGCGACGGTTCACTGACGCCGACCGCCCCGGCGGGTGCGGACCGGGTGCCGAGGAACGCGCCGAGCGCGCCGACGGCGATGAGCGCCGCCACGAACAGGCCCATCCAACGATGCCCGGGCACCCCGTCGCCGCCGGCCGTCACTACCAGCGGAGCGACCGCGCCGGAGATCAGGATGGCCAGCGCCAGCAGGGCGATCCGCCAGGTCATCAGCCGGGTGCGTTCGGTGTGGTCGTCGGTCATCTCGGCGGGCATCGCCATGTACGGGACCTGGAAGAACGCGAACGCGGTGGCCGTGGCCAGGAAGGCGAGCGCCACGTACGCCGCGGCGGCCGGCCCGCTGTCGAACGGCGCGGCGAAGATCGCCGCGAAGAGCACGGCGAGCGCGAGACCGGCGACGAGCAGGTACGGCCGGCGTGCGCCCCAGCGCGACCGGGTGCGATCGGAGATCCGGCCGGCGACCGGGTTCACCAGCACGTCCCACGCCTTGGGCAGCAGCACCAGCAGGGCGGCCATCCCGGCGGCGACGCCGAGCGTGTCGGTCAGGTACGGCAGCAACAGCAGGCCGGGCACGGTGCCGAACGCGCCGGTGGCCAGCGAGCCGAGCGCGTATCCGACGTGCACCGGGCGGGGCAGCCGACCGGTGGCGGGCAGGCCGGCAGCACCCGGCGGCTGGTTCATGGGGCCGAATGTTACTCACGTTATGGCGGGGGTCACATCCCCTCCTCGGGCGACCAGCCGGCCGCCGCGATGTCCACCCCAGCACCGCGCAACGGCGTCCCCTCGGCCCGCAGTCGGGCCCGCGCCTCGCGCTCGTGCCCCGGCGGCAACCGGCCACTCGCGGTGACCACCCGGTGCCAGGGCACCGAGCTGCCGTGCCGGGCCATGATGCCGCCCACCAGTCGCGCGGAGGAGCGACCCGAGCGTTCGGCCAGCGCGTCGGCGACCGCGCCGTACGACATCACCCGACCCTCCGGAATCCGTTCCACCAGGTCCAGCACCGCCTCGACGTACTCGTCAGGAGTCACAATCGGCCACCATATGGGAACGCCACCGGACCACGCGGGCGTGACCACGCAGAATGGTCGGGTGCGCGACGCAGTCACGGCCGCTCGGCGGATCGTCGTCAAGATCGGATCCTCCTCGTTGACCACCGCGACCGGCGGGCTGGCCGACGAGCGGGTCGACGCGCTCGTCGACACCCTGGGCCGGCTCGGCGCCGAGGGCCGCGAGGTCGTGCTGGTCTCCTCCGGCGCGATCGCCGCCGGCCTCGCCCCGCTCGGCCTGACCCGACGTCCGCGCGACCTGGCCACCCAGCAGGCCGCCGCCAGCGTCGGCCAGGGCCTGCTGATCGGCAGGTACGCGGCCAGCTTCGCCCGGCACGGCCGCACCGTCGGCCAGGTGCTGCTCACCGTCGACGACGTGACCCGCCGGGCGCACTACCGCAACGCGTACCGCACCCTGCGCAAACTGCTCGACCTGCGGGCGGTGCCGATCGTCAACGAGAACGACACGGTCGCCACCGAGGAGATCCGGTTCGGCGACAACGACCGGCTGGCCGCCCTGGTGGCCGCCCTGGTGCACGCCGACCTGCTGGTGCTCCTCTCCGACGTGGACGCGCTCTGGACCGGCGACCCGGCCCGCCCGCAGTCGGTACGGATCGCCGAGGTGCGCGGCGAGGAGGATCTCGCCGGGATCACCATCGGCGGCGCCGGCCGGTCCGGCGTCGGCACCGGCGGCATGGTGACCAAGGTCGAGGCGGCCCGGATCGCCACCGGTTTCGGCATCCCCGTGGTGCTCACCTCCGCCGACCTGGCCGCGCCGGCGCTGACCGGTGACGCGGTCGGCACCCTGTTCCACCCGCAGCGGCAACGGCCGACGGCCCGGCTGTTCTGGCTGGCCCACGCCACCTCGCCCCGGGGCCGCCTGCACCTGGACCCGGGCGCGGTGGCCGCCGTCGTCGGGCGGCGCAAGTCGCTGCTGCCGGCCGGGATCACCGCCGTGGACGGCACCTTCACCGCCGGCGACCCGGTGGACCTGGTCGACACCGCCGGCGCACCGGTCGCCCGTGGCCTGGTCAACTACGACGCGGTGGAGCTGCCCGGGCTGCTCGGCCGCTCCACCTCCGAACTCGCCGCGGCGCTCGGCCCGGCGTACGAACGGGAGGTCGTCCACCGCGACGACCTCGTACTGCTGTAAGCCATCTCGCCCAGCTGAGGAGTAGTCGATGAGCGTCGTCGAACAGGCGAAGCGGGCGCGGGACGCCGCCGCCGACCTGGCCGTGGCCACCCGTACCGTCAAGGACACCGCGCTGGTCGCGATGGCCGACGCGCTGGTGGCGCGTACCCCGGAGATCCTGACCGCGAACGAGGCGGACCTGGCGGCCGGGCGCGACGCCGGGCTGAGCGCGGCCGTGCTGGACCGGCTCGCCCTCGACGCGGGCCGGGTGGCCGGCATCGCCGGCGCGCTGCGCGAGATGGCCGCGCTGCCCGACCCGGTCGGCGAGGTGGTCCGTGGCTCCACCCTGCCCAACGGCCTGGAGTTGCGGCAGATCCGGGTGCCGTTCGGGGTGGTCGGCATCATCTACGAGGCGCGGCCCAACGTGACGGTGGACGCGGCCGGCATCTGCCTCAAATCCGGCAACGCGGCGCTGCTGCGCGGGTCGTCGTCGGCCGCGCACTCGAACGCCGCGCTGGTCGCCGTGCTGCGCGACGCGGTCGTCGAGGCCGGTCTGCCGGCCGACGCGGTGCAGTTGCTCGACGCCAGCACGCGCGACTCGGTCAAGGAGCTGATGCGCGCCCGAGGGCTCGTCGACGTGCTCATCCCGCGCGGTGGCGCGTCGCTGATCCGCACCGTGGTCGAGGAGTCGACGGTGCCGGTCATCGAGACCGGGGTGGGCAACTGCCACGTCTACGTCGACGCCGCCGCCGACCTGGCCAAGGCGGTCGCGGTGACGCTGAACGCCAAGACGCAGCGCCTGTCCACCTGCAACACCGCCGAGTCGCTGCTGGTGCACGCGGACGTCGCCGACGCGTTCCTGCCGCCGATGCTGGCCGCGTTCGCCGAGGCCGGGGTGACCGTGCACGGCTCCCCCGAGGTGGCCGCCCACTCGGCCGCCGTGGTCCCGGCCACCGAGGAGGACTACGCCACGGAGTACCTGTCGGCGGACATCTCGGTGGCGGTGGTCGACTCGCTGGACGCGGCGGTCGCGCACATCCGCCGCTTCGGCACCGGGCACACCGAGGCGATCATCACCGACTCGACGACGGCCGCCCGCGCGTTCGTCGCCCGGGTGGACGCGGCAGCGGTGATGGTGAACGCGTCGACCCGGTTCACCGACGGCGGCGAGTTCGGCTTCGGCGCCGAGATCGGCATCTCCACCCAGAAACTGCACGCCCGGGGGCCGATGGGCCTACCCGAGCTGACCAGCACCAAGTACGTCGTCACCGGGGACGGGCACGTGCGCTAGAGCGCGTCGGCCGCTCAGACGGTCGCGGACGGGCGGCCGTGCGCCAGGCCGCGTCGGCCGCTCAGGCGGCCGCGGACGGGCGGCAGGCCCGAATGGCGGAGAGCGTGGAGTGCACGTCGAACTGGTGGCCGTCGTCGCTCTCCCAGCCACCGTCGCTGCGCTGGGTCTCGGCGAGCCGGCGCAGGGCGCGCACCATGACCCAGTCGTGGGCGTCGATGCCGACCCGGCGCAGCGTGGCCGCCAGCCAGGCCACGTCGCCGGCCGACATGGTGGCCATCCGTTCGGCGAGCACCACCTGGATGCGCGCCGATTCCTGGAACATGTCCTGACGGTGCAGGACGGCCGCGCCCAGCCAGCCGGCGGCGAGGAACGACGGCCAGCTCCCGTCCGGGCGCAGCCGCGCGACGATCGACTGGGCGGCGGCCTGCACCACACCGGCGTACGCCCCACCGACCCGGTGGTCGAGCGGACCCGAGGCGCGGGCGTCCAGGCCGGCGACGGTGAGCCAGAAGCCGGCGTTGGTGGTCAGGAACAGTTTCGCCTCGGGGTCGCCGGGACGGGCCCACTCGGGTGCCGAGCCGGCCAGCGAGAGGTCCTCGTCCCAGCCACCGTCGGGCTGCTGCCGGGACGCCAACCAGTCCAGTGCCCGGCGGGCGGCGGGACGGCCCAGCGCGCCGAGGTCGTCCAGCTCGCCGAGGCGGAAACAGGTGGCGTCGACCGAGGCGACCTCACCACCCCAGGTCGCCGGCCAGCCACCGTCGGGCGACTGGCCGACCTCGGCCGCGTCCAACAGCTCGGGCGGTGCGGGCGTACCGTTGCGCAGCCAGGAGAGGCGGGCGCGTTCCACCGCGTCACCGTGCGCCACGACGAACCCGATCGCGGCTTCCAAGTCGACCACGGCGGAGACGCTACCTGCGCAGACCCGATCCCGCCTCGGGGAATCGGCCAGCCGGAAATGGCTGCGTCGCTCGGCGCGCGGGTCTGGTCGGAGCCATCTGCGTCGATTGACGCGACGGGTCGGAGCCGGGACGGCCGGGCCGCCCCGGCTCCGCCGGTCAGTACGCGGGCAGCGACGGGTCGATCTGCTTGATCCAGGAGAGCACGCCGCCCTGCACGTGCACGGCGTCCCGGAATCCGGCCGACTTCAGCGCGGCGAGCGCCTCGGCGGAGCGGACGCCGGACTTGCAGTGCAGCACGATCTGCTTGTCCTGCGGGAGCTTCGACAGGGCCTCGCCGGAGATGATGTCGCCCTTGGGGATCAGGGTGGCGCCGGGGATGCGGACGATCTCGTACTCGGCCGGCTCGCGTACGTCGACGAGGAAGATGTCCTTGCCGGCGTCCTGCCACTCCTTGAGCTCCAGGGCGGTGATGGTCGAGTCGAGCGTCGCCTCCTGCGCCTCGACCGAGACCGCGCCGCAGAAGTCCTCGTAGTCTTCGAGCAGGTCGGTGACGGTCGGGTTCTCGCCGCAGAGCACGCAGTTCGGGTCCTTCCGGACCTTGATCTTGCGGTACTCCATCTCCAGGGCGTCGTAGACCATGAGCCGGCCCACCAGCGGCTCGCCGATGCCGGTGAGCAGCTTGATCGCCTCGTTCACCTGGATCGACCCGATCGACGCGCAGAGCACGCCGAGCACGCCGCCCTCGGCGCAGGAGGGGACCATGCCGGGCGGCGGCGGCTCCGGGTAGAGGCACCGGTAGCAGGGGCCGTGCTCGGCCCAGAACACCGACGCCTGACCGTCGAACCGGTAGATCGAACCCCAGACGTACGGCTTGCCGAGCAGCACCGCCGCGTCGTTGACCATGTAGCGGGTGGCGAAGTTGTCGGTGCCGTCGACGATCAGGTCGTACTGGGCGAAGATCTCGCGGACGTTCTCCCGGTCCAACGCGGTGTTGTGGATCTCCACGGTGACCAGCGGGTTGATCTCACGAATCGACGCCGCGGCGGACTCGGCCTTGGACCGGCCGACGTCGGACACCCCGTGGATGACCTGACGCTGGAGGTTGGACTCGTCGACGGTGTCGAAGTCGATGATGCCGAGCGTGCCCACCCCGGCAGCGGCCAGGTACAGCAGGGCGGGTGAGCCGAGGCCACCAGCGCCGACACAGAGCACCCGGGCGTTCTTCAGCCGCTTCTGCCCGGCCACCCCGACGTCCGGGATGATCAGGTGGCGTGAGTAGCGGCGGATCTCGTCAACGGTCAGCTCGGCGGCGGGCTCGACGAGCGGGGGCAACGACACGGTGGACTCCCCGGGATCGGCGGTGTGAACCGCGTCATTGTTGCTCGCCGGGGCCCCGCTCGGCCATGAGGGAGGACACGTCGTCCGCGATGCGGGAGCGGGAATAACTCAGGGAACGACGTCGCCCGCGTAGCGACGGCCGTCGAGGTAGGGCCAGGCGTTGGCCACGCAGCCGTGCAGCCCGTACGTCTGTTGCTGCATCACCGGCGCGGGCTCGCCCGGCCCGGGGCACGCCTCGTGCTCCGCGCCGAACTCGTGGCCGACCTCGTGGTTGATCACATAGGTGCGGTACGTCTCCAGCGGCGCGCCGTAGTCGGGCACCGCCTCCTGCCAGCGGGCCAGGTTGATGATGACCCGGCCGGGCAGCCGGCAGGACGTGTACCGCTCGGTGGTCAGCCCGCCCTCGGCGCACATCCGCTCCGAGGTGACCGGGGTGGCGAGGTAGATGGTGAAGTCGGCGGCCCGCGCGTCGGCCACCCGCTGCACGCGCAGCTCGCCGGAGGCGATCCAGCTACGCGGGTCGGCCAGCACCTCGTCCACCCGCGCCGCGAAGGCGTCGGCGTCCTGGCCGCTGTCGCGCTCGACCACGACCCGGTACCGGCGCAGCGGCCCGTCCTCGCCGTGCACGACCGTGCCCCCGTCGGCGGCGGTGAACCGGCCCGCGCCGACCGACGGGTAGTCGCTGGGTGTCGGATGGGCCGCCCCGCCGCCCACGCCCATGCCGCCGTCGGTCGGGGTGACCGGTGCGTCGACCGGCTCCTCGCCTCCCCGTGCCACGGTCACGCCGACGGCGGTGACGAGGACGAGAAGCCCGAGCAGCACGGTGCGTCGACGACGACGGCGCATCCGGGTGAGCGTGGGACGTACGCCCTCGTCCGCCGACCCCACCGACGGGTCGGGCGGCTCGGGCGGGCCGTAAGGGGACGACGGCATCATGACGTCCAGCGTGCCAGACTATTCGGTCAATTCTCCGCTTTTCCCGCCTATTACCGCAATACGTCCGAGCGGTCTCAGAGCGCCGGCCCGGCGTAGCGCCGACCGTCGACGTACGGCCACGGATTGGCCCGACACCCGTTGAGGAAGAGGGTCTGTTGCATCATCACCGGCGCCGGGCGTCCCGCGCCCGGGCAGCGCTCGTGGTGGTGACCGAGTTGGTGACCGACCTCGTGGTTGACCACGTACGTCCGGTACACCGACAGCGGCACCCGCGCCGAGACGTAGTGCGGCACCGACAGCCGCCACCGGTCCAGGTTGACGATCACCTGACCGGGCGCGCGGCAGGAGGTGTACGGCCTCCCGCCGACCCGGATGTCCACGCCACCCGCGGCGCACATCCGGCCCGCCGTACGGGCGGTCGCCAGGTAGACGGTGAAGTCCCGGGGAGCGTCCCCGGGCACCTGTTGCAACCGCAGCCGACCGCTGTCGACCCAGCTACCCGGCCCGGTGAGCGCCACCTGGACAGCCTGCGCGAACGCGGCCACGTCCTCGTCGCTGCCCGACTCGACCGCCACCCGGAAGCGACGCAGCCCACCGGCACGGCCCAGAACCGGACCGGACCGGTCGTCGTACTCGAAGCGGCCGGTCCCCGCGCTCGGGACCGCACCGGGCATCTTCAGCACCGGCGGCGTGCTCGACGACGCCGCCACCGTGGCGCTCGGCGACGGACTGACCGACTCCGGCAGCGGCCCCGCCACCAGCGGCGGCGCGGCGGCCTCCTCGGCGGTCAGCCGATCGGACGGCTCCCCCCGCTCCTCGGCGACCACGGTCACGGCCGCGCCGATCGCCAGCACCACCGCCACCAGCTGGGCGATCAGTGCGAAGCGTCGGTGGCGGGGAGCGGATCTGAACATCCGGGTCAGCCTGCCAGATCGGACCGCCGGACGGCGTCCCCCTTTTCGGTGAGCAGACCGACCACCGCACGCGCGACCAGTCGAGGCACCTCGAGTTGCGCCACGTGACCGACGCCGTCGAGCATCAGCAGGCGGCTGTCCGGGATGACCCGGGCGGTCTGCGGCGCGACCCGGACGTCGACCAGCCGGTCCTGCCGTCCTCCCACCACGAGCGTCGGCGCGCGGACCGCTCCGGCGAGCCGCCACAGTGATCCCGACCCCGGCAGGTACGCCCGCAGGAAGCTGGAGACCAGGCCCCGGAACGTACGGACGTACGCGGCCGCGTAGTGCGCCGCCTCGTACCGCACCCGGATCTCCTCCAACGCCTCCTCCCGGCGCTGCGCGCAGATGCGACTCAGGTCGGCGACGCACGCCTCGAGCACCTGCTCGGCCATCACCTCCGGGGCGAGCTGGGTGAGTCGCCGGGCGACCAGCCGCTCACCACCCGGGATGGCCAGCACCGGCAGCATCCTGCCCTGCAACGACCGCCGGAAGTCCAGGAACGGCAGCGCCGGAGAGATCAGGGTGAGGGTGCGGACCAGGTCCGGCCGCAACCCCGCCACCTGGACCGAGACCGCGCCGCCCAGCGAATTGCCGAACAGGTGGACCGGCCCTCGACCGGAGTGCTCGATCCAGCGGATGACCAGCTCGGCGAAGGCCGGGATGGTGTAGCGCCGGCCCGGGTCGCTGCGACCGAACCCGGGCAGGTCGATGGCCTGACCGGCCAACCGGTCGGCGAGCAGCCCGGCCAGGTCGGTCCAGTTCTGCGACGAGCCGCCGAGCCCGTGCACGAACAGCGCCGGCTCCGCGTCCGTACTCGTCGCCGGGGTGTCCCGCACGTAGGTGACCATGCCGTCGAGACGGACCTCCCGGCCCGGCCAGGGCGGCGGCACACCGCCGTCGGGAAGGAGGTGATCCGGCCAGAGGGTGGCGCGCTTCATCCCCCCAGTCTGCCTCGCACCCCTCAGGACAGCAGCGCCTCCAGCCGCCGGTTGACCGCCGCGAGGGTGGCTCGGACCACCGCCTGCCGCGGGTCACCGGCCACCAGGGCCGAGCCGGCGAGCTGCTCGACCCAACCGTCGCAGACCAGCAGCACCACCACGGTCGCCACCTCGCAGTTGCCGAACGGCACCACCGCCGCATGCTCGACGAAGCAGCGGCCACGCTCGGCGTTCTCGGTGCCGCGCAGCAGCTCGTCCACGGCCGCGGCGGCGGCCACCGCGCAGAGCCGCAACACGTAACCGTCCACCGCGGGGCCGGTCGCGTACCCGGCGGCGCTGCCGTCGCCGGCCAGCAGCCGTACCTCCACATTGGCGTCCAGACCGAAGGTGCTGACCTGCACGTGGTCGATGACCACGCGCGGCCCCGGCGCGCCGCCGGTGTCCAGCGGGCGGGAGGGCGCCGACTCCGTCGTGGTGACCTGACCACCGGAGTACGACGTACCGACCGTCGCCGGGCTGCCGGTCGCCGCACCGGCGGGCAGACCCGAGACCGAGCCGGGCTCCTCGACCGTGGCGCGCCCGCGGTGCGGGGTGCCCGTCCGCCGCTTACGTGCGGCGTCCGGGCCGGTCCACTGATCGGGGCCGGGCGGTGCGGCCTCCGCCGGCCGGGCGCTCGCCGGCGCCTCGGCGGTCCCCGACGTCGCACCGGCGTTGCGCGGCTCGGCAGGTCGGGTCTCGGTGGACCGTGCGTTCGTGGGTTTCGCGCCACCCTGCCGAGGCTCCGCGGACCGCGGCTCCGCCGCGCGACGGCGCACCGGCGGGGTCGGCGTGCTGGGCAGGCCGGGCACGTTCTGCGGGGCGGCGGCGAGACCCATCCGTTCCTGGAGCAGCCGGGCGACCTGACGGCTCACCTCGGCCGGGTCCGCGCCGTCGGCCAGGTCCAGCCGGAGGCTGTGCGCACCCGCCGGGGTACGACGCAGCGCCGCGTCCCGGACACCGGCCACCTCCCGGACGGCGTCCAGGATGGCGTTGACGTCGAACCCCTCGGGCCGTTCCCGCAACGGGGCGGGCTCGTCGTCCCGGCGCAGGTGGGTGGCGATGCGCGCGAGTTCGGGGGTTTCGGCGGGTGGTTCCACGGCTGGCGGCTCCGGCACGACGGGCACGTCCGGTTGCGCGGGGACGCGCTGCGGCAGTACCGCCGGTGTGTCGGGCCGTCGCCCGCCGGCGGCGGGGTCGGCCGGCGACGCCGGGTCCGGGGCGGATCGGCGGGCCGCGTACGCAGGGGTGGACGCGGACGACGGCCGGTCGTGCCGCCCCGATCCGCCGATGGCCGACGCCGGACCGGTTGCCGCCCCGGCGGTTGAGGTCGGCCCGACGGTCGACGGGTCCGGTGGCTCGGGGCTGGCCGGCCGGAGCCGGAACGGCGCGGTCGGTGGTCGGACCGGGTTGGCCGACTCGCCCGCCTCGCTCGCGCGAGCGGGGCTCACCGGTCGCTTGGCCGGCCAGGACGGGCGATCGGCGGGCGTGGCCGGCGGGATGCGTCCCTCGGACCAGTCCGGTCGCTCGGCGGCCGCGCTCGCCACGGGTGTCGGCGAACTCCCGGCCCACGACGGACGCTCGGCCGCCGGCCGGGCCGGTTTCGCTGGTGACGGCGTGCTCGGCGACGGCGTATCCACGACCGCCGCCGGCGGGCCGGCAGGGGCCGGTGGCGGATCGGCCGGCGTCGACGGCTCCACCGGCGCGGGGCCGGCCCAGGTGGGGCGCGTGGGCGTGCCGTCGGGGGCCTGCGCACCGGCCCAGGACGGACGTGCCGCCTCGAAGCTGCTCGGAGCCGGGTCGGGCTCGCCGGCCCAGGAGGGGCGTGGCGGCGGCGGAAGGGCCGATGCCGGACCGGCCCAGGACGGGCGCTCGGCAGCCGGCGGGCCGCTGATCGGTTCCGCGTGAGCGGCGCTGGTCGGGGTGGCACCGCCGGCCCAGGACGGACGCTCGACCGCCGGCGGACCACTGGTCGGGGTCGCACCGCCCGCCCAGGACGGACGCTCGACCGCCGGCGGACCACTGGTCGGAGTGGCACCGCCCGCCCAGGACGGGCGCTCGGCCGCTGCCGAGGCGGCGGGTGTGGGTGACCCGGGGCCGCTGGTCGGAGTGGGATCGGAGGCGCCCACGCGGGACGACGGATCAGCCGGCACGCTGCTGGACGGCGGCGCGGCCCAGGACGGGCGGTCCCCCGGAGGCGTGCCGACCGGCTCGGACGTCGACCCGCCGGCCCAGGACGGGCGCTCGACCGGCTCGGAGCGGGAGGCTGCCGGCGGCACGCTGGTCGGCGTCGTGGCTGGACGCTCCCCGGCCCAGGACGGGCGCGCGGGCCGGTCGCGGTCGGATGCCGCCTCGGCCTCGGAAGCGATGTCGTACGCACGCGGCGGCTCGGCGGACACCGGCTGGTACGGACGGGTCGGCTCGGCCCGTACCGGCTCGTACGGCACGCTGGGCTCGGCGACCCAACCTGGCGGGGAGTCGTCCCGCGTCGGCGGGTCGGACGGCTCGCCGTCCTGCCGGGACCAGGGTGGCGCCCATCCACTGCCCCAGCTCGGCCGGTTCCAATTGGGCCCGGACCAGTCCGGCTCGATGGAGGAGGACTCGCCCGCGCGGCGGCTGTCGGCGGCGGGGCGGTCCGGCTCGGAGTCGTCGCCGCGCCCCGACTCGGCCGAGGCCTCCGGCGCGAGGGCTTCCCGCCGGGCGCGCGACCCGGTCGCCGGCTCGTCGACGGCCGAGCGGTCGCCGGTAGGGGCCCGCAGGCCGGGTGGCACCTCGAAGCCCGAGGCCGCCGTACCGACGGGCGGCACCTCGATGGGCGCGGTGCCGGGCACACCGGCTTCGGCCCAGTGGGCGCCGCGCGGCGTCGTGGGGTCGGCGGTCAGGTGCCGGGCCCGGCCGTCGGCCTCCCCCGCCCCCGGTTCGGGGGGCGGCGCCGGACGCTGGGCGGGCACTGCGAGGCGCCCGGTGCCGAGGTCGGGCCGGTCGTCGGCGGAACGCCCCGGCGGCGCGCTCACCGGCGCCTGGCGACCGGACGACGGGCCCACGCCGTTGACCTCGGCGTCCCCGTGGACGCCGTTGACCACGCCGTCACCGTCGATCTCGGCCGCACCATGGTGGACGCCGTTGGTGTGGTGACCGTTGACCCGGGTCTTCGGCTCGACGCCGTCGGCCAGCCCGGGCAGCGGCGCGGGCAGATCACCGTGCCTCGTGGAGGTGGTGCGCCAGCCGGACGCGGGGTCGGGCTGCCATCGTGGCGCCTGCTCCCCGGCCGCTTCGCGCTCGCCGGACGGGGACCACCCGCCCGTCGAGGGCGCCCACCCGCTGCCGGGACGTCCCGGGTCGTCGTGCTGACCCGCTCCGTCACCGTGCTCTCCCGGGGTGGCGGCTCCGGGTTGCCCTGTTTCACTCACCGCGCGCTCCTTGGTCGCCCTCGCTGAGGCTACCGTGTGGGGAGAGTGGCGATAAGTTACAGCGGCGGGCCAATTCCACGACGCGGTCGGGGGCCGCCCCGGTCTGGGGGGAAAATGGCGGCTCGTACGAAGAACTCGGAGGATCCCATGACGGCTGTGGGGAACGGCGCACAGACCGCTGGCAGGCCCACCCGCCTGCCCCGTTCCGCGCGTCGTAAGCAGCTGCTCGCGGCCGCTCAGGAGGTGTTCGTCGCGCAGGGCTACCACGCTGCGGCGATGGACGACATCGCCGAGCGGGCCGGGGTCTCCAAGCCGGTGCTCTACCAACACTTCCCCGGCAAGATGGATCTCTACCTGGCGCTGCTGGACACGCACTGTGACGCCATCGTCGCTCAGGTGCAGGAGGCCATGCAGGGCACCAGTGACAACAAGGAGCGGGTCAGCGCGTCGGTCCGGGCGTACTTCGACTTCGTCGACCACGAGAGCGAGGCGTTCCGCCTCGTCTTCGAGTCGGACCTGCGCAACGACCCGGCGGTACGGCAGCGGGTCGAGCGGGTCGAGCAGGGCTGCATCGCGGCGATCACCGACACCATCATCTCCGACACCGGCGTGAGCCGGTCGCACGCCGAGTTGCTGGCCTCCGGGCTGGTCGGCGCGGCGGAGACGGCCGCGCAGTTCTGGCTGGCCGGTGGCCGGCAGGTGCCCAAGGCGGAGGCCGAGGCACTGGTCGCGGCGCTGTCCTGGCGGGGCATCGCGAGCTTCCCGCTGCAAGGTGAGTCAGCCTGACCGCCACCCCCGTGATCGGATAGCCTTCGCAGGGCGGTTATCGCCCAGTTGAGGAGGCACAGTGGAGGTCAAGATCGGCGTGCAGTACGCGCCGCGCGAGCTGGTTCTGGACAGCGCGCAGTCGCCGGCCGAGATCGAGCAGATCGTGACCGACGCCTTCGCCGGCAACGGCGGCACGCTCTCCCTGACCGACGAGAAGGGCCGGCGGGTCATCGTTCCGGTCGAGAAGGTCGCCTACGTCGAGATCGCCGAGGCGTCTCCCCGAGCGGTCGGTTTCACCGTCCGCTGACCGGTCCGGCCGTCGCGGCAGGTCGACATCCGGTCACCTGCCGCGGGCCGGTACCGCGTGAACGCGTTCAGTTGTTCAGTCCGACCGCCGCCATCCGCGCGGTGTGCGCGGCGGTGAGCCGCGCGAAGAGCCCCGGCACGTCGATCCGGTCGGCCCGCGTGATCAGCGTGGTGAGCGTGGCGCGTTCGGCGGCCACCCGGCCGGCCTGGGACAGTGCCTCGCCGACCAGCCGCCGGGCCCATATGGAGAGCCGGCCGGCGACCCGCGGGTCGGCGGCGACGGCCGTCCGGATTTCGGCGGCGGCGAATTCCGCGTACCGGGAGTCGTGCAGCACGTCGAGCACCAGCGTCCGGTCGGGTCCGTCCAGCGCGTCGGCGATCTCCCGGAGGAAGTCGTCGGTGATGGCGTCGCCCACGTACGCCTTGGTGACGACCTCGGCCCAGTCCCGCGGCTCGGTGGAGTCGTGGTACGCCTGCAACGGCCGCAGGTACGGCGTCATCGCCGCCTCCGGCGACACGCCCAGCTCGGTGAGCCGGTCGGCGAGCCGGCGGTAGTTGTCGATCTCGGCCCCGGCCATCTGGTGCAACGCGACGCGCCGGCGCAGGTCCGGGGCGAGTCGTGCGTCAGCGGCCATCCGTTCGAAGGCGAGCAGTTCGCCGACGGCGACGAGGCCGAGCAGGTCGGGGACGGCGGAACCGGCGGTGGACACGAGCGCACGCTATCGTGTGTGAGGCAGCTCACATTCAGTCGCCCCGCGTGGCGGCTGGCCGACCGGGAATCGGGACGTGAGCTTGCCTGTTCGGGTAGCATAGAGCAGTTGCCGTGGGCGCCGATCCGATCGACGTTCAGCCCGCGGCGCGCGTGCGGCCCGGTCCGGCTCGGCAGTCTGCCCCCGACCGTGTGGCCCGCGTCATACCGACCGCGCCCTGAGGACATGACGGGGCGCACCCACGAGAGGGCACCCCCACATCCACATGAGCGAGCTGACTCAAGATCTGATGGACGGCCAGGAACTGGCCCCCACCGCCCCGGTCCGACCCGAGGCACCCACCTTCGCCGCACTCGGCGCGCGCGACGAGACCGTCGAGGCGCTGGCCGCGGCCGGCATCACCCGCGCCTTCGCCATCCAGGAGTACGCGATCCCGATCGCGCTGCGCGGCGTCGACCTCATCGGCCAGGCGCCCACCGGCACCGGCAAGACCCTCGGCTTCGGCGTACCGCTGTTGGAGCGGGTCTTCGCGCCGAGCGAGGGTGGCGACGGCGTCCCCCAGGCGCTCGTCGTCGTCCCCACCCGCGAGCTGGGCATCCAGGTGGCCAAGGACCTGGCCGCCGCCGGCCGCACGCGCGGCGTCCGGGTGCTGCCGATCTACGGCGGCGTGGCGTACGAGCCGCAGATCGACGCCCTGCGCAAGGGCGTCGAGATCCTGGTCGGCACCCCCGGCCGACTGATGGACCTGCAGAAGCAGAAGCACCTCCGCCTCGACCGGGTGCGCGCGCTCGTCCTGGACGAGGCCGACCGCATGCTCGACCTGGGCTTCCTCGACGACGTCGAGAAGATCCTGGCGATGCTTCCGGAAGACCGGCAGACGATGCTCTTCTCGGCGACCATGCCGGACCCGATCGTCACCCTGTCCCGGCGCTTCCTGCGCCAGCCGATGACGATCCACGCCGGGCACACCGCCGAGACCGGGCCGTCGCCGCAGACCCAGCAGCTGGTCTACCGCACCCACTCGATGAACAAGGTCGAGGTGGTTGCCCGCATCCTCCAGGCGGAGGGGCGTGGGCTGACCATGATCTTCACCCGTACCAAGCGGGCCGCCGACCGGGTCGCCGAGGATCTCGACTTCCGGGGGTTCGCCGTCGCCGCCGTTCACGGTGACCTCGGCCAGGGCGCCCGTGAGCGGGCCCTGCGGGCCTTCCGCGCTGGCAAGATCGACATCCTGGTCGCCACCGACGTCGCGGCCCGGGGCCTGGACGTCACCGGCGTCACCCACGTCATCAACTACGACTGCCCGGAAGACCAGGACACCTACACCCACCGCATCGGTCGTACCGGCCGGGCCGGGGCGACCGGCGTCGCGGTGACCTTCGTCGACTGGGACGACATGCCGCGCTGGCGGATCATCGACAAGACCCTCGGTCTGGAGATGCCCGAGCCGCCGGAGACCTACCACACCTCGCCGCACCTCTACACCGACCTGCACATCTCGACCGAGGTGACCGGCACGCTGCCCACCGCCGAGCGCACCCGCGCCGGGCTGTCCGCCGAGATCGAGGAGGACCTGGGCGGCACCACGCGCTCCCGCCGCGGAGACGGCGGTGGCCGGGGTTCCCGACGCGGTGAGAGCCGTGGCGGCGAGCGCCGGGGCCGGGGCGACGGCCGCCGGGACCGGGGCGACGCCGGCACGCCGGCCGCCGAGGCGTCCACGGACGCCACCGGCGACGAGGCCACCCGCACCCCGCGCCGCCGTCGTCGCCGCCGGGCCGGCGAGACGGTGTCCGGTGAGCCGACCGCCGTGATCACCGCCGACGCGTCGCCGGCCGAGCCGGCCGACGCCGAGGGCGAGCCGTCGAAGCCGCGCCGCCGCCGGCGCCGTCGTGGTGGCGGTTCCGGCGGGGGTACGCCGGCCGAGGCGACCGCGGACTGACCCAGCGAGAGATCCCTCCGACATCCCCCGCGCCGCTCGAGCGGTACGGGGGATGTCCCCTTCTGCCGACCCACCTGCCGAAGATGGAACGATGCCGGAACCACTGGATGCCGCCCTCACCGAGGTCCGTGCCCTGCTGCTCGACCCCGCGCTGACCCGGGCGGTCGCCGCCGGGCGTCGCCGCGGCCACCGTCCCAGCGTCGTGCGGGCCGAACTGCGGCCGGTGACGCTCAAGGCCGGCGCACGGCTGCAGATCGCCACCTCCGACGGCGCACGCCCGTACACCCGTAACGTCGCTCCCGGTCCCGAGGCCGACGCGGCGGTCGACGAGCTCCTGGCCGAGCCTTTCGGCAACTGGCACGTGGAGACGGCCGACGCGACCCTTCAGCTCCGGGTGACCAAGTCCGGCGAGGCGCAGGTGCACCGCGCGGCGGCGGCCCGACCGGCGGCGAAGGTGAGTGGGAACGACCGGGCGAAGGAGTACCTGCTCGATCCCGGCGATGAGATCTTCGCCGAGATCGGCGGTTCGGCGGCCAAGCGCCGTCAGGTCGACGCGTTCCTGCGGGCCCTGGCCGCGACCCTGCCCGACGACCTGACCGGTCCGCTGCGGGTGGTCGACCTCGGCTGCGGCAACGCCTATCTGACCTTCGCCGCCTACCGCTACCTGGCGAACCGTGGACTCGACGTCGAGCTGGTCGGCGTGGACGTCCGGGAGGACCAGCGCCAGCGCAACACCGAGCTGGCGCAGCGGCTGGGCTGGGCCGACAAGGTCAGCTTCGTCGCCGGCACCATCGCCGAGGCCGTCGTCGACCCCGCCCCGGACCTGGTGCTGGCGTTGCACGCCTGCGACACCGCCACCGACGAGGCACTGGCCCGCGCGGTGCGCTGGCAGGCCCGCTGGATCCTCGCCGCGCCCTGCTGTCACCACGACCTCGCCAAGCAGCTACGGGCGCGGCCCGCTCCGGCGCCGTACGAGCTGCTGACCCGGCAGGGCATCCTGCGCGAGCGCTTCGCCGACGTGCTCACCGACGCGCTGCGCGCCGGCCTGCTACGAACGCACGGTTACCGGGCCGAGGTGGTGGAGTTCGTCGACTCCCAGCACACGCCCCGCAACCTGCTGATCCGCGCCCGTCGCACCGGTGCCGCCGACCCGCGCCAGGCGGAGTACCGCGAGCTGGTCGACCAGTGGCAGGTCACGCCCCGACTGGAGGTCCTGCTGGCCGCCGACCCGCAGCCCAGTAAAAGTTGAGCCCTAGCCTCAACCCGTCGCGGGTGTGTCGAGTGACCGGCCAACCAGAGCAAGTAAATCGTCAGCCAAGGCAGCGGCAGCGGCCGACACGACAGGGGGATCACCGATACCCTGCTCGGCTCTGCCAGCCATCACCGACCCCGGCGCTTCGGGGCCTGCCGGAAATAGATCTGCCAGGAAAACCAAAGCCTGTTCGGTGACCTGTTGCGCCAAATCATCCGCCCGCAACTTCGCCAGGCTGGCGGCGAGCCGCTCGGTCCGCACCGCAACCAGGAGACGGTAGATGTCGTGCGCGTCCTTGTCGACAAGGCGTTTGGGCGTCTCCTGCCGCTCGCCAATCTTGTGCAACTTCGCCACCAGCAGAGCGGCAGGGCCGGCGACATTGGCCGCATAAACCCGACTGTCGCCCGGAGCAAGCGCACGTATGTCTATTGCGACGTGATCGACAACAGCCGCCTCCAGTCCAACAGCCCTCCTGGCTGCGTTCCGGGCGTGCGGCGGAATTTTGACGGCACGGCGACCCGACCCTCCAGCAAGCGCTTCAGGAACCATCAAGTCGACAGGAATGCCTTTTGGGTTCAGCCACGCCCCAGGCTGCTGCGCCTGGACATTGAGATGAAACCCGGCTGACCGCATAGCCTCCTCGAGCAACGGCTCCTCGGGAAGGACGCGCGCGTCAAGGGCCAAGTCGCAATCCTTGGTCGCCTCCGCAAGCGCGACAGGCGCGGCACCGGTGTGCAGGTAGACCGCCTGCGCCCCCACCACGACCACAGCGTCGGCGTGGTGACGGAGAGCTTCGAGGGCATCCAGTAATGCGCTACGCGCGGCAACAAGTAGATCAACGTCGCCAAGCTCGCTCATGCCCCTCCATCCAATCGAGGAGTTCCTGTCCCTCAGCCGGGGTCCGACCAGGGCCCGTCAGTAGATCAACAGCGGCTTGGCTCGGCGCTACATAAAGTAGGCCTTCATCGTGCGCCAGCCGATCGAACACGACGTCGTACTTTCCGTGCGCCACCAGTACGTTCGCGCCCGTTTCAACGGGACGCAGCTTGAGTCTTCGGGCGAGCTGTTCCGCATCGTCGGCGTAGAGCATCGCCAGCCTGGCCGGAGCATGGGGCGCTAGACGATGGGCCGCCAGAGACCCCGTCAATGCGTAACGCAATCCGCTCGCCTCACGCAGGTCCTCCTGAAGGGCTGGTATGCCTCGCGGACTCAGATAGGCGTTGACACTGTTGCTGCGCTGAAACCCGTAATCCTCACTCCATCTCTCCAGGATCCGACGCCACTTGACGTCCATGATCGGCCCCCCTCGGGGGCGTGTCACCAGCGCTTCGCGCTCCAGGAAATCAACCACGCGATACGTCGCACCTGTCGATGCCCCTGACAGCCGTATCAGGTCTGGAACCGTCATACTTCCGGCGAAGTCCACGAGGGCCCGCACCACACGAGCAGCCGGGGGGCCTTGCAGGGTGCCGCGTGGCCTGCCGGGCCCGCGCCACGGATCTCGATCGGCACCCCGGTCACGCAGGTAAATCGCTGGGCGTTCAAGCGATATGTGCATGTTGCCAGTGGCGTCGACATAGGAAAGGTTACGTTCCTCCAGCCACTTCCGGGCAGAAGAGCCGATGTACCGTGCCGCGATCATGGGCACCGGGGACTCGACGTGGGACAAACTGTAGGAACGAAGTTGATCGAGGGTGCTAGCAAGATCGCCCGCAATCACCGAGCGTTTCGCCTCGATGAAGAAGGTCGCTCTCGTCCCGTCCGGGGCAACCAGATTCGCTACACCGTCGATCCGGCTTCCCGTCTCTTCCTCCGCAAGGTTGATCGACCAGCCCGCCGGCAGCCGGTCCACGACGAGCGCCACGGCGCGGCGGAGCACGTCGATCTCCCGCTCCGGCGGCTCGCCAAATGGCACCTTGCCTGAGGTCAGCACGTCTCACTCCGATGACAGCTTCGGGTAATTAACGTCTTCCGTTCCGAACGGAACCAGCGTATATCCCGAATCCATCCCCAGCCGAACATAATGCTCGCACCGGCGTGCCGCTCGTGGACGGCCGAGCGCGAGCCAACTTCAACTCACCTCGTCAAGTCGGACCTTCTGCGCGCGGAACTGGAGTTCCGCCCAGGTCAGCTCAGCGTCGGCGGTCGGCGCTGCTACCCCGGTCCCGGCTGCCGGAGCGGTCGAAGACCGCCACCCGGTCCCCGCCGTTGCGCGTCGGGCGGTCCTCGTCGACCGGGCTGCTCGGGAAGGGCACCACCTTTCCAGAGCTCTCGGCGTTGCCGGCGGCCGTGAACGCGTTCCAGGAGATGTCGACGAGCAGCTTCTTCGTCTCGGCGTGCCGGACCGCTGCGTTCTGCTGGAGCGCCATCCGTGCGCCCAGCACCACGGCGACCAGCGTGGTGGTGATCGCGCCGGTGGCGGCGAGCACCTGGACGCCGGTCGCCGCGTCGGTGCGCAGCACCAGGATCAGCAGCCAGGTCCAGAACCCGGCGGCGAAGACGCCGGCCTTGGCGACGAAGAAGAGGCTCACCGCACCGGGCTGGTACGGCTGCGGACGGCGCGATTCGGCCATGGTGCTCCTCGGCGGTGGTCCGGGCGAACGCGGCAGGCGCGCGTGCGCCGTGCCGGGACGGGCACCGAGCTTAGTGGAAGAACGATGATGATCGCTCGGTACCGGTCCGAATACTGCCCGAGGTGGAGTCTCATCGGTGGGACAGTTTGTGCGGTCAGTCAGTGGTTTCCGATCCTCGGCGTACTACGCTCGGAGGCGCATCTTCCCAGTGCGCGGCCGGGAGGGAAAGACATACCGGATGGGTTCCGCAGACGTAACACCGCAGATGGCGTTCGCCCGCTTCGTCCGGCGGGCCATCGACGACGCCCGGGACGAACGCGGATGGACGGTGACCGATCTGGCCGCACACACCGGAGTGGGCCGCTCGACCGTGTTCCGTTGGCTCGCCGGTGACTGGCAGGACTACCCCGAACTGGCCAAGGTACGCGGCTTCTGTGCCGCCCTGGATCTGCCGGTGGCCGCCGCGTTCCGGGCTCTCGGGCTGCCCGACGCGGGCCCGGCGCCCCGCCGGCGCAGCGAGGAGGGCCCGGTCGACGCCGACGTCCGCGCCATCCTGGACCGACTGGCCGACCCCACCGTTCCGGCCGAGGAGAAGCACCACATCCGCGACCTGCTCCGCTACCTGGCCCGCCGCCCCACCCGCCGCGCCGGCTAACCCCAACCCCTCCCCCGCGCCCCACCGCGCCCGCCCCGCCCCCCGCCCCGCCCCCCGCCCCGCCCCGCGCCGTTGATCATGAAGTTATTGCCACGACACGCCGACGGGAGTGGCAATAACTTCATGATCAACCCAGGCCGGCCGGCCGGTTGGGGTGGGGGTGGGGGTGGGGTGGTTAGGGGATGGTGAGGGTTAGTTCGGCGGTGTGGACCTTGGTGGCTACCTGGAAGTCCAGGTAGAGGCGGTACCGGCCGGGGTTGGGGATGGTCAGCCAGAACTTCACCTGGCCGTCGACCAACTCCGGTTCGGGGTGCACGTGCAGGTAGCCGAGGTCGCCCTCGCGCAGCGCCACCAGGTGCCCGTACGCGCCGAGGTAACGCTCCAGCGCCGCGCCGCCGTCCGGACCGTCGATCCGGAAGGTCAGCGGCACCGTCACCCCGGCCTGCGGACTGCCCTGGTAGCCGACCCTGAACCCGTCCACCGTCGTCGAGGTCGCCGGCGCGGGCAGCGGACGCGGCTGGTACGCGCCGGGCACGACCAGGTCCACGCCGAGGGTCACGGCGCTCTGGCCGCCGTTGTCGGCGACCACGGTGAAGTCCGCGTACGCCCGCCAGACGCCGGGCTGCGCGAGGGTCATCGGGACCGACCAGATGCCGTCCGGCGTCATCGTCGGGTGCAGGTGCTGGTAGCCGGTCAGATCCCGACGGACCACGATGACGTGCATCGGCTTGTCGTGCACGACGGCGAAGCGGGTGACCGGCCGGCGTTGCGCGTCGCGTACCTGGAAGCGCAGTTGCTCCGCGCGTCCGGCCGGGAACTCGGTGCCCAGCGGCACCAGCGTGTATCCGCCCGAGCTGACCGACAGTCCGCCGGGCTCGGCGGCAGCGCCCTGGTCGACGCCGGTGACGGAGGCGTGGTCGTGGGCGGCGGTGCCCGCCGGGTGGGTGTGGTCGGGAGTGAGCGTCGTACCGCCGGCGCTGCCCCCGAGGCCGGTGCCGCCGGTGCCGGCGTTCAGGCGACCCAGGCCGAAGCCGAGCAGGACGGCGAGCACCAGACCGCCCACCACCAGCGCCATCCGGACCGTGCTCCGGTCGGGCGCCCCCGCGCCAGCCCGCTCCGAAGGAACCTCGCCTACGTCCGACGAGGGCGCGCCGACCTGGGCCGAGGCGGCGGGGCTTCCGTCCGACACGGCCGTGCCGGCCTGGTCAGGCACCGCCGGAGTCCCGCTCATCCCGCCACCGTACCGCCGTGCCCGGTCGGTTCCGGCCGACGGCGGGACAGCGTGGCGGCCGTCGCAATCCGCCCGGCCCGGGAACTTTCCGCACCGCAGCCGTCGACGGGCGGTCGGAACGGGTCAGCCGGCCACTGCGAGGGCGAGCGGGAGCACGTCGGGAGCGCCGGCCCGCCGTAGTTCACGGGCCACCATCGCCATCGTCCAGCCCGAGTCGACCAGGTCGTCGACGAGCAGCACCGGCCCGTCCAGTGCGGCCAGCGCGTCGGCCAGTTCGGGCGGTACGGAGAAGGCGTCGTGCAGCGCGCGTACCCGCTGGGCGCTGTTGCCGCGCGGCCCGCCGGGGCCGTCCGGGCCGGTCGCGGTGACCGCGCCGAGCAGCGGCAGCCGGCCCACGGCGGCGATCCGCTCGGCCAGCGAGCCGACCAGCCGGGGCCGCCGACGGGAGGAAACCGCGACCACCCCCACCGGGCGGCGCGGCCACGGGTCGTCGCCGTGCGCCCAGGCCTTCAGCACCTCGACCACCGCGCCGGCCACGTCGTCGGGCACCGGCGCGTCGGGCGACTCCGCGCCGACCAGGTCCCGCAGCCGACCGCCCCACCCCAGGTCGGAGAGGCGGCCGACCGCGCGGCCGGGCAGCGCCTGGTCCGCCGGGGCGATCCGGCCCTTGAGGGGTACGCCGACAGCCTCCAACCCGGTGGGCCAGAGCTTCTTGGGGGCGATCTCGACGCCGGGGCGGCCCAGGAACGTCTGCGCGGCGGCGAGCGCGGCCGTCGAGGTGTCCGCCGCGAACAGTGGGCCGGCGCACCTGTCGCACCGGCCGCAGTCGGTCGCCCCGGTGTCGTCCAGGCGCTCGCGCAGGTATCGCATCCGGCAGTCGGGTGTCGACGCGTACTCCCGCATGGCCTGCTGCTCGACGGTGCGCGCCTGGGCGACGCGGCGCAACCGGGCCTCGTCGTAGACCCAGGGCTCGCCCGTGGCGAGCCAGCCACCGCGCACCCGGCGGACCGCGCCGTCCACGTCGAGTACCTTGAGCATCAGCTCCAACCGGGCCCGGCGCAGGTCGACGAGGGGTTCGAGGGCCTGGGTGGAGAGCGGCCGGTCGGTGTGCAGGGCGGCCAGCACCGCCCGGACCTGCTGCTCCGGCGGGAACGCCAGCGAGGCGAAGTAACGCCAGATGGCGGCGTCCTCGACGCCGGGCAGCAACAGCACCTCGGCGTGTTCGACGGCGCGCCCGGCGCGGCCGACCTGCTGGTAGTACGCGATCGGCGACGGCGGCGCGCCGAGGTGGACGACGAAGCCCAGGTCGGGTTTGTCGAAGCCCATGCCGAGCGCGCTGGTCGCCACCAGCGCCTTGATCTTGTTGTCGAGCAGGTCCTGCTCGGCGGCGCGCCGGTCGGCGTCGTCGGCCTGCCCGGTGTACGACGCGACCGGGTACCCCCGGGAGCGCAGGAACTCGGTGGTCTCCCCCGCTGCCGCGACGGTCAGCGTATAAACGATGCCGGAGCCGGGCAGCTCGTCCAGGTGGTCGGCGAGCCAGGCCAGCCGGTGCGCCGGGCTGGGCAGGTCGAGGACGCCGAGCCGCAGCGACTCCCGGTCCAGCGTCCCGCGCAGGACGAGCGCGTCGCCCAACTGCTCGGCGACGTCCTGGGTGACCCGGGCGTTGGCGGTGGCGGTGGTGGCCAGCACGGGCGTGCGCTCGGGCAGTTCGGCGAGGAAGGTACGGAGCCGGCGGTAGTCCGGCCGGAAGTCGTGCCCCCAGTCGGAGACGCAGTGCGCCTCGTCGACCACCAGCAGACCGGTGGTCGCGGCCAGCTTCGGCAGCACGCCGTCGCGGAAGTCCGGGTTGTTGAGGCGCTCCGGGCTGATCAACAGGACGTCCACCGCCCCGGCCTGGATCTCGGCGGTGATCTCGTCCCACTCGTCGAGGTTGGCCGAGTTGATGGTGCGGGCCCGGATGCCGGCGCGGGCAGCCGCCTCCACCTGGTTGCGCATGAGCGCCAGCAGCGGCGACACGATGACGGTCGGGCCGGCCTGGTCGCCCTGCCCGCTGTCGCGCAGCAGCGCGGTGGCCACGAAGTAGACCGCCGACTTGCCCCATCCGGTGCGCTGCACGCACAGCACCCGTCGCCGGTCGACGACCAACGCCTCGATGGCCCGCCACTGGTCCTCGCGCAGCCGGGCGTGCTCGCCCGCCAGCCGGCGCAGCACCGCCTCGGCCCGCTCCCGTACCGCCGCCCGCTCGTCGCCCATCCGGCATTTCTACCAGCGCGGTCCGTCAGAACCCCGGCCCGCGCGGGAGGTTCCGGTCACGATCAGGGTGTTCGCGCCTCGTCGGGCCGGGGTGCCGGGGGCAGAAAGAGCAGAAGGTCGCGGAGGGGCTCGGTCGTGCTCGGCGGCAGCAGGCAGCGCGCGGCGAGCTCCTCCATCGAGGCGTACGGGCCACGCAGCCAGCGGTCCATGACGATCTGTCGGCCCTGCTCGGACGTCAGCCCGGGCAGGGCCGTGAGCACCTGCTCCGGGACCGCGTTGACGTCGACCAGGCCGCCGTCGTCGAAGGTGCGCGCCAGGTCGGGCCGGCCGAGCCGCCACTCCTCCCGGGCCGCCGGGTAGTGGTAGAGCAGGTAGCGGGCGTGCTCGCGGCGGATCCGCCGCTCCTCGTCGGCGCGCCCCCGGGCGCTGTCCGGTCGTCCGGTGATCGCCTCCCAGATGCTGAGCAGGATCACGTGCATCGCGCCTGCCATCCAGGTGATGAGGCCGAGGCCGCAGAAGGTCGCCGCCGTCGGTCCGGACACCTCGGCATCCGGACTGTCGAGGTCGAGCAGGATCACCTCGATCACGACAAGCGCCAGGTAACCGACACCCGCGAGCGCGAGACGCCAACTCCTCCGCCACGCCGCGTGGGCCAGGATCACCAGCCAGGTCAGGCAGCCGAACGAGAGCAGGACGAGCGCCGTACCGAAGATCGTGACGGTCCGGCTCGCCCAGTACGGCCTCGGCGGTCGCGCCGGGTTCGTGGGAAGCAGGGGTGGAGGCGGCGCGGCCAGGGCGGCCGGCGACACCGGTCCCGGCGGGGCGGGGACGGGACCGCCGGGTACGACCGTCGGCGTCACCAGTTCGGGCCGCGCGGCCAGCACCGGCGGCGGCACCGCGAATTCGAGCCTCGCGGCCGTCACCGACGACGTCGGTTCGGCGGAGGGCGGCGCAACCGTCACCGACGTCGCCGGTTCGGCGGAGGGCGGCGCGGCGGTCACCGGCGTCGTCGGTTCGGCGGAGGGCGGTGCGGCGGTCACCGGCCATGGCGTCGCCGGTTCGGCGGGCGGCTGCGCCGCCATCAGGGTCGGGTCGGAGCGCAGGATGCGCCGGTGCAATTCCCGCAACGCCTCGCCCGGCTCGATGCCGTACTCCTCGCGGAGCAGCTCGTCGAACTCCCGGTAGGCGGTCAGCGCCTCGGCCTGCCGCCCGCCGCGGTAGAGCGCGAGCATGAGCTGGTGTCGCAGGCGTTCCCGGACGGGAAACTCGGCGACCAACTCCACCAGCTCACCGACCGTCTCGCGGTGCTGCCCGAGGTCGAGCCGCAACTCGGCGCGGGTCTCCAACGCCACGGCGCGCAACTCCACCAGCCGCTGCCGAGCCGCCTCGAAGTTCGGTCCGGTGAAGCCGGTGAACGGTTCCCCCCGCCAGAGGTCCAGGACGGTGGACAGCCCATCGAGCGCCTGTTCCGCATGCCCGGTCGCGTGTCGCTGGCGGGCCGCCTGGACACCGCGTTCGAAGCGGACCGCGTCCACCGCCTCGGGGTCCACCCGCAGCGAATAGCCGGCATCGGTCAGGCTGAGCACCTGCCCGGGCGTACGCGGGGACCGGTCCGGTTCCAGTACCCGGCGCAGCCCGGCCACGTACTTCTGCACCACGTTGGGCCCGTTCGCGGGCGGCTCCTCCGGCCAGACCGCGTCGACGATCTGCGCCGTGGAGACCGGGCGGCCGGCGGCGAGCAGCAGTACGGCGAGCACCGCCCGCTGCTTGGCCGGACCGAGGTCAATCTCCCGGTCGGCGTACCAGGCCCGCTGAGGCCCGAGAATCTCGAAACGCAGTTGGCCTGACATGCGCGTTTTCGCTCCTGACACCCCCGGGACCGCCGGACGGCAGTGCCCGGCAGCCGGACGGCAGCATATCGGCAGCCGAACCGCCGTGCCGGCCCGCAGCATTCTCGTCGGCAGAAGCCACGCAGCGAGAAAGAGACATGTGATGACACAGGCAACGGGCACCGCCGGCACCATCCGACGGACGGTCGGTACGGCCGCAGCCGTACTGGCCGCGACCACCCTGCTCGCGGGTTGCGGCCCGGACAGCGAGCCCGCCGCGGCGCCACCGAGCAGCCCGTCCGCCAGCCCGAGCGTCAGCCCGAAGGACGCGCTCCTCGACGCCGTCCCGGATGGCACCGAGGGGGCGTTCCGATTCAGCGGCAAGGACGCGTCGAGCACGATCGACGGCCGGATCGACCCGGCGGCGAACGCATTCGAACTCAACATGGTCATGCCGCCCGACGAGGGCGTCGTGGTGAAGATGTCGTTCCTGGTGATCAAGGACCAGAACTGGGTGAAGGCGAAGTTCAGCGGCCGTCCCGGCCTGCCGAAGTTCCCCGACAAGTGGATGAAGCTGGACCCCACGAAGCTGACCGACGCCGCGAGCATCCCGACGTACGACGGTGTGGACCAGGGCAACACGGGTCCGCTGATCCAGGCGGCCACCGAGGTCGAGGAGAAGAGCCCCGGCACGTACGTCGGGTTCATCGACGTGAGCGCCGGGGAGGCGGCGAAGGCGCTGGAGGACGGTGAGGCGGCGGCCCTCGGCGAGGCCGGCAAGAAGGTGCCGTTCACGGCGGCGGTCGGCGCGGACAAGCACCTGGCGTCCCTGACGCTGAAGATCCCGGCCGCCGGTAAGGCCAAGGCGTACGACTACGTCGTCAAGTACGCCGACTACGGCAGCGCCCCGAAGATCACCGTGCCGACCGGCGCCGCCGCCACGAAGGCCCCGTCAACGGCGTACGAACTGCTGAACGGCTGACCCACGATGAGCGGCGGCCACACGGGGGGCCGCCGCCCATCCGCCGCCCCTCCCGCCCTCCCGCCCCTACCGACCGGCCCCTCCCCCTCCCTCTACCGACCGGTGATCAAGAGATTGGCGTCATCGATGGGCCGAATTCTGACGCGAACCTCTTGATCAACACGGCCGGCGGTCGGCGGCCCGGCGGTCGGCGGCCCGGCGGTCGGCGGCCCGGGCTATCGGCCCAGGACTGAGCCGCCGTTGACGCCGAGGATCTGACCGGTGACGTAGCCGGCGGCCGGGCTCGCCAGGTAGCGGACGGCCTCGGCGATGTCGTCCGGCAGCCCGGCCCGCCCGACCAGGGTCGCCGCGACCCGCTTGGCGTGCCCCTCGGGGGTCATCCGGTCGCCGAAGAACTCGGTCTCCGCCACGTAGCCCGGGCTCACCACGTTGACCGTGATCTGTTCCGGGCCGAGCTGCGCCGCCAGGTCGTACGCCCAACCGTGCAGGGCGGCCTTGCCCGCCGAGTACGGACCACCGCCGCCCCGCTGGGCGGAGATCGAGCTGACCATGATCACCCGACCGCCGGGCCGCCGCAGCAGGGGCCGGAGCGCCTCGGTCAGCAGGACGGCGGTGAGCACGTTGGCGTCCAGGTTGACCCGCCAGTACGCGGCGGTCCCGGCCAGCGTGTCGGTCTCCCCGGCCAGGTAGCCGCCCGCGTTGTTGACCACCACGTCGACCGGCCGGCCGTCGACCGCCGCGAGGACCCGGTCAAGGTGTTCCGGCTCGGTCAGGTCCGCCACCACCGGAACGACCGCCTCGGATCGTCCACAGTCCGCGTTGATGCGCTCGGCGGCAGCCGCCAACACGTCCGCCCGCCGCCCGACGACGAGAACGTCGTACCCGTCCCGCACGAGCGCGGAAGCGACGGCAGCCCCGATCCCGGTCCCACCCCCACTGACCACCGCAAGCCGCGATTCCATCTGCCTACCTCCCCATCCCAGAACCCCGTCGATCATGAAGTTATCGCCATCCGACACGGCGTGTCGTGACGATAACTCCATGATCACCGGGGCCGGGCCGGGCCGGGGGCCGGGCCGGGGCGGGGCGGGGCGGGTCAGCGGCGGAGGGTTCGGGTCAGGTGAGCTAGGCGGGGGGCCAGGCTGGTCAGGCCGCCAGGGAAGAAGTAGACCGCCAGGATGAAGACCGTGCCGAGGACGAACAGGGGCTGGCTGAGCGGGCGGCTGAGGACGGCCGGCAGGTTATCCACCGCGTCGCTGGTGCCGAATGCGGTGAGGCGGTGGTCCAGGTACATGTAGAGGACACCGCCGAGCACCGGACCCCACCGGGTGCCCGGACCGCCGAGCACCACCATGACCAGCAGCGACAGGGTCAGCTCGGACGAGGTGATGTGCGGCGACGCGCCGCCGACGATCAGGACGTAGACCACCCCGCCCGCCGACGCCAACCCGCCGGCCAGGGTGAAAGCGACAAGCTTGTAGCGGTACGGGTCCAGCCCGAGCACGCCGATCCGTCGCTCGTCGTCGCGCAGCCCGGCGAGCACCCGACCGGTCGGCGACCCGCTGACCCGGTGCACCACGAAGACCACGAGCGTCAGGTACGCGAGCGCCAGCCAGTACAGGTTGACCGTGTTGGTCACCCCCACCAGGGCGGCGGGCAGCCCGGACACGTCCAGCGGCAGTCCCTCCTCGCCGCCGGTGAGCCCACCGAAGTCCCGGGCCACCAGGATCGCCCCGACCTGGGCGAACGCGAGGGTGACCATGGCGAACGCGATGCCCACGGTCCGCAGGGCCACCGCACCGAGCAGCGCCGCGAGGATCGTGCCGCCGGTGATGGTCAGCAGCGCCGCCTGCCACAGCGGCAGCCCGGCCCGGGTGACGAGGATGTCGGTGCCGTACACGCCGGCCGCGAAGTAGAGCGCGTGGCCGAACGAAAGCATGCCGGTCCGGCCGAAGAGCAGGTCGTACCCGGCCGCCAGCCCACCGAAGATCAGGCAGATGGCGAGCAGTTGCAGGGTGCCCGGCGAGTTGACCGGCCCTTCGAAGATCCCCGGGAGGGAGATCGTCGAGTACGGCAGGACCGCCATCACGACGAGCGCGACGAGCGGCAGGAACGGGCGGACCCGGTGGACACGGCCTGGCTTCGGCACGGTGGGCGTCGGCGTCGGTGTTGTCTGAAGAAGCGTCATGCCGTTGCCACCTTTCCGGCGATGCCCTGCGGGCGCAGCAGCAGCACCACGGCCAGCAGCCCGACCACGCAGATGTCGCCCAGCCCGGACGTGCCGTAGTAGTTGACGAACTGCTGCACCAGCCCGACCACGACCGCCGCGTACGCGGAGCCGACCACCGAACCCATCCCGCCGATCACCACCACGATGAACGCGAAGATCAGCAGTGAGCCGCCCTGTCCGGGCGAGACGGTGCCGAAGTAGACCCCGCCGAGCGCCCCGGCGAGCGCGGCAGCCGCCCCACCGATGGCGAAGACCAGGGTGAACGCCTTGCGGACGTCGATGCCGAGCGCGGTGACCATCTCCCGGTTCTCCACCCCGGCCCGGATCACCAGGCCGTACCGGGTCCAGCGCAGGAACGCCAGGATCGCACCGAGCACCAGCACCGCCGCGATGATCAGCAGCAGGCCACCGTTGGGCACCTGCGCACCCAGGATTCCGGTCACCTGCCGGGTCCAGTCCGGGCGCGGGAACGGTCGGGCGTCCGCGCCCCAGGTGGCCTGGAGCAGCGCCACCCCGGCCAGCGACAGACCGACGGTGACCAGCACCTGCTCGATGGTGCGGGAGTAGAGCGGGCGGATCAGCACCAGCTCGACCAGCACCGCGACGAGCGTGCCGGCGGCCACCCCGAAGGCGACCGCGAGCACGAAGCCGAACCCGTCGGACCCCGCGCCCGGCAGGTTGCCCGCCGCCCACCAGGTGCCGTACGCGCCGACGCCGAGGAACAGCCCGTGCGCGAAGTTCAGCACGTCGGCCAGGCCGAAGACCAGCGACAGGCCGGACGCGACCAGGAAGTACAGCGCCGCCAGGCCCAGCCCGGTCAACGCCAACAGAATCACGGTGCTCACGCCTTCACCTCCGCGCCGACACCCAGCAGCGACTTCGTCAGCGCGGTCTCCAGCAGCAGGTCCTGCGCGTCGCCGGTCCAGGCCACCTTGCCGGCGGCCAGCACCACGGCGTCGCGGGCGAGCCGCCGGACCACCGCCAGGTTCTGCTCGACCAGCAGCACCGGCACCGACTCCGCGACCCGTTCCAACACCTCGGCCACCTCGGTCACCACCTTCGGCGCCAACCCCTTGGTCGGCTCGTCGACCAGCAGCAGCCGGTTGTCGTTGAGCAGCACCCGCCCGATCGCGAGCATCTGCTGCTGCCCGCCGGAGAGCGAGCCGGCCCGTTGCCGTCCGCGCCGGTCCAGCTCCGGAAAAAGAGCGAAGACCTTGTCGTACGCCGGGGTGGTGCCCCGCCGTTCGGCGAGCCGCAGGTTCTCCGCGACGGTGAGGCCGGCGAACACGCACCGGTCCTCGGGCACGTACCCGAGCCCGCCACGGACCAGCCGGTGCGTGGGCCGCGCCAGCAGGCTCTGCGCGCCCATCCGGATGGTGCCGCGTACCTCCCCGGCGGGCGGGGTGAGGCCGACGATCGCGCGCAACGTGGTGGTCTTGCCGACGCCGTTGCGCCCGAGCAGGACCGTCACGCCGGTCGGGGCGACCTTGAAGGACACCCCCTGGAGGATGTGCAGCCCGGAGATCCGAACCGACAGGTCCTCCACGGTGAGGATCGGTTCCATCAGAGCGCCTCCCCGAGATACGCCTCTTGCACGGTCGGGTTGGCCATCACCGTCTCCGGGGTGTCGCAGGCCAGCAGCGCGCCGTGGTGCATGACGGCGATCCGGTCGGCCAGTTCGAGGATGACGTCCATGTGGTGCTCGACCATCAGCACCGACCGGCCGCTGTCACCGGTCAACGACTTGATGACGGTCACCAGTTCGGGCACGTCCTCGGCGCTGACCCCGGCCATCGGCTCGTCCAGCAGCATCACCCGGGGTTCGCCGGCGAGCAGCAGCGCGATCTCCAACTTCCGCTTCTCCCCGTGGGCCAGGGTGCCGGCGAGCGCCGTACCCCGGTGGGCGAGGCCGACCCGGTCGAGCGCCGCGTCGGCGGCGGCGGCGACCTCCCGGTCGGCCGCCGCCCGCCGCCACAACGCCATCGAGCCCCCGCGGTGCGCCTGCACGGCGAGCCGGACGTTCTCCCGCACGCTGAGCGAGCCGAAGACCGAGGACGCCTGGAAGGTACGGCCCAGACCGAGGCGCGCCCGCTTGTGCGGCGGGAGCGCCCCGATGTCCTGCCCGTCCAGGGTGATCCGGCCCTCCGTGGCCCGGCGCAGGCCGGTGATCAGGTTGAACAGTGAGGTCTTGCCGGCGCCGTTCGGCCCGATCACGCCCAGGAACTCTCCCGGCGCCAGGTCGAGGTAGACGCTGTCGACGATGGCGACCTCACCGATCCGCCAGGTCAGACCGCGGGTGGCGAGCATTTCTCAGCCCTTCATGGCCACGGCCGGTGGCGCGGTCTCGTCGCCGGTGAGGCTCTTCTGCGCGGTGGCCGTGAAGTCGGTGCCGCTGCCGGTCAGCTTGGCCTGGAACATCGGCTGGAGCAGCGCGTGGTCGGCGGCGCGGATGGTCATCTTGCCCTTGACCCCGTCGAAGCTCCAGTCCTCCAGCGCCTTGACCATCTTGTCGACGTCATCGCCGCCCTCCTGCACGGCCCGCACCACCATCTGGGCGGCCGCGAAGCCGTCCGGGTGGAACAGGTCGATGGTGTTCACCTTGGCCTTGAGCGCCTTGCTGGCCTCGGTGTCGGACGCCCCGTCGAAGTAGTGCGACAGGAAGGAGATCTTCGCGCCGGCCGCGCCGAACGTCGGCCAGGACGCCCGGATGTCCAGGCCGGTGACGACCGTGGTGGACGAAAGGACGCCCTGCTGGTCGAGGGGCTGCCACATCGCCGGGGCGGTGGTGCCGGCCCAGGCGACGAAGAGCAGGTCCGGCTTGGCGGCCTTGATCTGGCTGGCGAACGGGGTGAACTCGGTGGCGCTGGCCGGCGCCCGCACACTGCTCACGGTGGCGCCCGCACCGCCGATGACGGCCTTCACGGCGGCCTCGTTGGCGTCGCCGAACGCGCCGTCCTGGGCGAAGACCACCACCTTCTTGCCGGTCGGGTCGCCGATGAACGACTTGGCGGTCACCACGTCCTGGTAGGACTGCCGGCCGGACCGGAACGTGTACTTGTTCGCCCCGGTCACCGCGTCCGTGGCGGCCGGGCCGGAGATGAACAGGACCTTGTTCTGCGCCGCGATCGGCGCGACCTGCAACGCCACCCCGGACGCGGTCGAACCGGCGATGATCTTCGTACCCTTGCCGATCAGGTCCTTCGCGGCCGAGACCGCCTTGGCCGGGTCACCGGCGTCGTCGACCTCGGTCAGCTCTATCTTCCGGTCACCGACCTTGCCGGTGCCCTTGGTGGCGAAGTCGAGCCCCGCCTTGAAACCCTCGATGTACTGCTTTCCGTAGCTGGCCAGGGCTCCCGACTGGGAGTACACCAGGCCGACCTTGACCGGGGCGGCACTGTCGCCGCCGCCGGTGGCGGTGTCCTGCGGGCTACCGCAGGCCGTGGCGGCCAACGCCGCGGCCATCATCGTGGCGGCGGAGAGGAACGCCCGCCGCGTGTGCCGGACCGTCATCGCGACTCCAGGTGAGGACAGGATGCTTGGTTGTCGGCTCACGCTAGAAGTGACGTCACCCACGGGCTATGTGGCGGAAACACACAAGTAACGCGAGGGGGGTGGCCCGGGGTTACAGCGGGCCGCACTACCACCCCCGCCCCGGACCTCCCGATGGCCCGTAACGCCACGGATGGATCGACACGTGTGTCGCCCCAAGCCATCCCCCGTCAGCCGCACGGCCCGGCGTGGTCCGCCGGGCGCGGGCACCGCCGCCGACCGCCGAGCAGGTGGTCACAGAAAACCCGATGTCGTACGCACTGAGCGTCCTCCTCCGACACCGTCGTCTCGGCCCGGTCCACGTCGGCAAGGAAGCCCAGCGCCCGGGTGATCGCCCGCGCGAACCGCAACGCCCCCGGCAGGTCAGCGGACACCACCGGCAAGTGCACCACGAAGCGTTCCCTCTCCACGACCACCGTCCTCTCAGCATGGAAGGGCGGTCCGGCGCGCGGGTAGGGGACGCGCATCGGACCGCCCGGCCCCACGCCCGCAGCTCTCGACAGCGGCGGTACGAACGCGGAGCCAACCAGTGGCCCGAACTCCGAGGGGTTTGCCGAACCAACCGGAGCCGGACACCCAGCAACCTACACCAATTGCTTGTGTAGGTCGACGACCGAAATCGCAGCTTGTTGCAGTTATTGGTGCAGGCCGGCATGATCGAGGAGCCGAACCAACCGGAGTCCTCACCATGCCCACAGCAGAAGCGCCCTATCGGCGCATTGCCAACGAGATCGCCGCGAAGATCAAGAGCGGCGAGCTGAAGCCGGGCGACAAGCTGCCGTCCACTCGGGAACTCGCGGAGAGCTACGCCGTGCACATGAACACCGCGTCGCGGGCGCTCTCCCTGCTGCACGACCGTGAGCTGATCACCGGTCAGCCCGGGCGTGGCACCTACGTCGCCGAGCATCCCGGACGTTGACGCCCCGCCACCCTCCCCGCGTCTCCACCGTCGGCCCGCTCCACTTCCGCCGTCGCCGACCGCCCTCGTCGCTCGCGGCCGCCGCCGAAGGCGGGTCGAGCACGCGAAGATCCGCGCAACTTCCTCGTTACTGCTGCCTCCGCCAGGCCTGATGCAGCAACTTCCCTGTTGTTGCTGCAGCAGGCCGACTAGCCCCCGCAAGATCGTGCCCGAACCAGGAAGTAGTGGCCTCGCACTGCCTCCGAGGCCACTACTTCCCTGTTCGAGCGCGATCTTGGGGAGCGTTGCCGTTGGGCGTGCCATCTCCTGTTGAGCCGTATGCCTCTGAGTCATCTTGATGACTCACAGGCATCAGGTCGGCGGGTCTTGGGCCTGCGGGTTGCGTCGGGGACGCCGCTGGCCCGGCATCCAGGGTGGCGGACGACGGGCCAGCGGGTGGGCCGGGCGTGATCGGCCCGGTGGTCGACTCGGAGCGGGTCAGCGGCCGGGTCGAGGTTCGGTGCGCGGGTCAGAGGCGGGCGCAGGTCGGAGGCGGGTGCGGGTCAGCGCCCAACGGCCGTCAGCGGCCGGCGCGGGCGGCGACTGCCGTGTCCGGGTGGTCGCTGAAGACGCCGTCCAGCCCGAGGCCGAAGAAGAGTTCGTACTCGGCCGTGATGTCGCCGCGCGCGTTCGGGTCGGTGCCGATCCGGAAGTCCACCGGGAGGAACTGGTTCTCCGCGCGGAACGTCCAGGAGTGCACGAGCAGCCGCTCGCGGTGCGCGTCCCGGACCACGTTCGTCGGGGCGAGCAGCTTGCCGGCGGCGTCGCGGGGCACGATCAGGTTCTTGTTCGCGCCGATGCCGTCGGCGTACCCGGCGATCCACTTCAGGCCGGCGGCCGTGGCGAGGTCCTGGTAGGTGCGGGTGTCACCGGCGGCGGTGAAGTCGTACGGGCTGCCGGTCGCGTCGAGGAGCTGGATCAGCTTCACGTCGGTGAGGCGGCTCAGCCGGCGCAGGTTGGCCGTCTCGAACGACTGGATGAAGACCGGCGAGTTCTTCCGGTCCAGCTTGTTGCGCCGCAGCACCGCCAGCAACGGCTCCTCCAGCGGCTTGCCGATGGACGTGAAGTAGCTCGGGTGCTTGGTCTCCGGGTAGATACCGATGGTGCGGCCCCGTGCCCGCCCCTCGGTCCGGGCGAGGTCGATGACCTCCTGGAGGGTGGGCACCTCGAACCGGCCGTCGAAGGCGGTGTTCGCCACGCGTACCTGCGGCAGTCGTTCCTTGGCCCGCAGCGTCTTCAGCTCGGCCAGGGTGAAGTCCTCGGTGAACCAGCCGGTCACGGCGACACCGTCGATGGTCTTCGTGGCCTTGCGGGCCGCGAACTCCGGGTGCGTCGCCACGTCGGTGGTGCCGGAGATCTCGTTCTCGTGCCGGGCGACCAGCACGCCGTCGGAGGTGGACACCAGGTCCGGCTCGATGTAGTCGGCGCCCATCCGGATCGCCAGCCGGTACGCCTCCAGGGTGTGTTCCGGCCGGTAGCCGCTGGCCCCGCGGTGGCCGATGACGATCGGCCGGTCGGTGGCCCGGGCACGGTCCGCGTCGGTCGAGGGACCGGCGGCGGCCACGGTGGGCACGGCCACCGCGGCGGCGAGCAGCGCGCCGGCCACGCCGAGGGTCGAGAGGGTACGTCGCAACGCCGTCTCCTGTCATCGATGGTGTCGCAGACAGCAGACCGGTCGTGATTGGCCGGAAGTTGGTCGATGGCTGGCCGGCAGGTGAATCTCCGGAATGGGCGTTCCGACTCCGGCAGGCACCCGGAAAAGGAAGATTGTCTGGTGCACCGGTTACTCCGCAACCCCGTGCGGCTGGTGCCGCTGGGGTTCCTGGTGCCGATCCTGCTCGGCACCGGGCTGCTGATGGCGCGCTGGTCGACCGTCCAGCACCAGCGGCCGCCCCTGGTCACCGCGCTGTTCACCGCCACCTCTGCGGTGTCCGTCACCGGTATGGCGGTCACCGACACCCCCAACTACTGGTCCGGCGGCGGCCTGGTGGTGATCACCCTGCTCACCCAGCTCGGCGGCCTCGGCATCCTCACCGTCGCGGCGCTGGTCATCCTCGTGGTCTCCCGTCGGCTCGGCCTACGCAACCGGCTGCTGGTCCAGGCCGAGACGGCGGAGTTCGGGCTCGGCGACGTGACCCGGCTGCTGAGCCGGATCGCGGTGACCGTCTTCGCCTGCGAGGCGGTGATGACCGCGCTGGTCGCCGGCCGCCTCTGGTGGGCGTACGACTACCCGCCCGGCCGGGCCCTCTGGTCGGGCGTCTTTCACGCCGTCCAGGCGTTCAACAACTGCGGTTTCGCGCTCTACACCGACGGTCTGCTGGCGTTCAGCCGCGACCCGTGGGTGTCGCTGCCGTTGGCGTTCGGTGCCATCGTCGGCGGTCTCGGCTTCCCCGCCCTGTTCGAGGCGGTGCGTGAGTGGCGAAAACCGGCGGGGTGGGCGGTGGCCACCAAGCTGACCATCTGGGGCAGCGTGGCGCTGCTGCTGCTCGGCTTCGTCGGCCTGCTCGCCGCGGAGTGGACCAACGCGAGCACCATCGGCCCGTACGACGTGGCGGGCAAGATGCTCGCGTCGTTCACGCAGATCGCGTTGAGCCGGACCGGTGGGTTCAGCGTGCTCACCATCGGCGATCTCCAGGAGGAGAGCTACCCGCTGCTCATCGTGCTGATGTTCATCGGTGGTGGGAGCGCCAGCACGGCCGGCGGCATCAAGGTGTCGACGTTCTTCCTGCTGGCGTTCACCATCTGGGCGGAGCTGCGTGGGGAGCCCGACGTGACGGTCGGGCACCGCCGGGTGGCTACCGCCAGCCAACGGCAGGCCGTCACGGTCGCTCTGCTGAGCGTCGCGCTGGTCACCGCCGGGACGATGCTCGTGCTGCTGCTCACCGAGGCCGTGCGGTTCGTCGCGGTGCTCTTCGAGGTCACCTCGGCGTTCAGCACCACCGGACTGACCATCGGCCTGGCCGGCGAGTTGCCGAGCAGTGGTCAGCTGGTACTGACGGTCCTGATGTTCATCGGTCGGGTCGGGCCACTCACCCTCGGGTCGGCGATCGCCCTGAACACCCGGCGCAGGCTCTACCGCTATCCCCAGGAACAGCCGATTGTCGGCTAGCGACGAGGAGGTCGAGGTGTCGACGAGACGAGCGGACGGCGGTGGCGTCGTCGTGATCGGGCTGGGCCGGTTCGGCTGCCACCTGGCCGGGTCACTCGCCCGGATGGGCCGCGAGGTGCTGGCCGTCGATCGCAATCCGGATCAGGTGCAGCGCTTCTCCGCCCAGTTCGACCGGGTGGTGCAGGCCGACACGACCGAGGAGGGCGCGTTACGGCAGCTCGGCGTGGCGAGCTTCGGCCGGGCGGTGGTGGCCATCGGGGCGTCCGTGGAGGCGAGCGTGCTCACCGTACTGGCGCTGGTCGAGCTGGGTCTGCCGCAGATCTGGGCCCGCGCCACGTCGCAGAAGCACGCCAAGATCCTGTCGTCGGTGGGCGCGCACCACGTGATCTTCCCGGAGGCGGAGACCGGGGACCGGGTGGCGCACCTGATCGTCAGTCGGCTGCTCGACTTCATCGAGTTCGACGACGACTTCGCGATCGCCACCGTCCGAGTTCCACCGTCCCTGGTCGGTCGTACCCTGCACGACCTGCGCCCACAGGAACGCGACGGGGTCCGGGTGATCGGCGCGAAGGTGCCGGGCGAGCGTTTCCGGTACGCCTCGGACGACACCGCGCTGGTGGACGGCGGAGTGCTGGTCGTGGAGGGCGGGATCGACCAGGTGCAGCAGTTCGCGGGACGGCGCTGACACGTCACTTCGGGTGGTGCGCGCGCCCCTCAGGCGCTTTCACCCTTTTCCCGGACCACCCGGCCCCTTGCCCTTGCCATTGTTCGCCTTCGGCGCCTTCGGCTGCTCGGCCGCCTTCGGTGGCGCGGGCGCCTTGGGGGCGACCTTCGTGGTGGTCTTCGTCGTCGTCTTCTTCGGCGGCGCCTTCGTCGGGGCGGCCTTGGTCGCCGGGGCGGTGGACGGGGTCGACCCGGCCACCCCGGAGACGCGTACCCCGCAAGTCGCGTCGCCGAGCCGGAACTCCACCGGCAGCGGGTTCGCCCCGGTGTACGTCCCCGCGAGGGTGAGCTTCTCGGCCGCGCCGGGCGCCAGCGTGGTCCGCTGCGCCGCGGGGCGGATCTGCACCGCGCCACCCTGCTGCTGCGCCGGGGCGGGCTCGGCCTTGGTCACCTTCTGCTGCCCGGGGAACGTGAAGCTCATCGTCCAGTCGTCGAGCGCCCGGTCGCCGGTGTTGGTGAGGGTCAGCTCGGCCGTGAAGTCCTTGCCGGAGTCGCTGCGCAGCGCGTACGCCACCTCGCAGGGCGCCTTCTCCGGCAGACCCATCCGCGCCTCGGTGGTGGGCCGGTCCTGACCGCTGGCCGGGCTGCGGGAGGTGAGCCCCCACATCGCCCCGGTGACCGCGATCAGCCCGACGGCGGCCACCCCGGCCTCCACCCGCCGACGCCGGTTCGCCTGCCGGATGCGGCTGCGCCGGGTCCGCGACAGCGGAAGGGCGTCCGTCTCCGCCGACCAGGGCAGGATCGTGGTGCCGGCGTTGGCCAGCGCGGTCGCGTCCAGCGGTCCGCCCGCCGGTGACACCGGTATCGCCGTCAGCATGCCGGCCGCCTCGGCGAGGGTCCGGGCCAGCTCGGCGGTGTCCGGCCGGTCGGCGGGTCGCTTGGCGAGGCAGCGCCGCACCAGGTCGGTCACCTCGTCGGGCAGACCGGGCACCGGCGGCATCGGCTCAGGGTCGCTGTACATGTGCGCCCGCAGCATCTGGGTGGTCGTGGTCGCCTCCCACGGCAACCGGCCGGTGAGCATCCGGTAGAGCAGCAGCCCGACGGCGTACACGTCGGTGGCCGGGGACACCTGGCCGTTGTCCAGCCGCTCCGGCGCGAGGTACGCGGGCGTACCCAGCAGCGCGCCGTCCGGCCCCTTCTCGCTCTCCCCCACCAGTGCGGAGATCCCGAAGTCGACCACCTTCACGCCGGTCGAGGTGAGCATGACGTTGCCCGGGGTGACGTCGCGGTGCACGACCCCGCGACCGTGTGCGGTGGCCAGCGCCGAGCTGACCTCCGCGCCGATCGTCACCGCCTCCCGCCACGGCAGCCGCACCTCCCGGCCGAGCCGGGCGGCCAGCGAACCGCCGTCGACGAGTTCCATCACGACGTACGGCACGGTCAGGCCGACCTGGTGGGACTCGCCGTAGTCGTACACGTTGGTGATGTTGGGATGGCAGAGCCGCGCGGCGGCCTGCGCCTCGACCCGGATGCGGTGCCGGAAGGCCCGGTCGGTGGCCAGCCGCGAGGCCAGCACCTTCACCGCGACCTGGCGGCCCAGCACCTCGTCGTAACCACGCCAGACCACCGACATGCCACCCGCGCCGAGCTGCTCGACGAGCCGGTACCGCTCATCGAGGAGTTGCGCGCCGTTCCGGTCCCCACCGCCCATGGTGGCCGTTGTTGCCCACCACGGACCGGGCTACACCTGAAGGATCGGAATCGGTCAGGAATGTCACCCGATCAGGCGGTCGCCAGCAGTTGGTCCACCGGGGCGTAGTCGTCGGTCAGCACCAGCGCCGAGCCGACGAAATCCATGAGGTCCGTGCCGGAGAGCAGGCTGACGGTCGCGTCGACCACGTCGAGGCGGGCGCGCACGGCGGCCAGCGGCAGCGGCGCGTCCGAGGCGACGATGAGGAAGTTGCTGCCCCGCTGCTCGGCGAGAGCTTCGGGCGGGGCGATCAGCGCGACGTTGGTGAACTCGGCGGCGACCGTCGCCAGCTCGGCGCGGATGAAGCGCAGCGGCGGGTAGTCGATGACGTTCTGCACGTACACGCCGCCGGGGCGGGTCACCCGCCGGATCTCGGCGGCCATCTCCCGGGTCGCCAGGTGCCACGGCACCACCAGGTGGCCGAACGCGTCGCCGACGACCAGGTCGCGGCTGTCCGCCGGCTCGCCGGCGACGAGCATCCGGGCGTCGCCGACCACGGTCCGCAGGCCCGACCCCGGGCGTACGCCCAGTTCCCGTTCGCCCAGCTCGACCAGCCCACCGTCGATCTCGAACACCACGTTGTCGGTGCCCGGCCGGGTGGCGGTCAGGTACGTCGGCACGGTGAAACCGCCCCCGCCCAGGTGCAGCGCGTCCAACCGCTGCCCGGCCGGCGCGGCCACGTCCGCGACCGCGCCGATCCACTTCGTGTACGCGTACTCCAGGTGCCTCGGGTCGGCCAGGTCGACGTACGAGTGCTGGGCCGAGTTGAGCAGCAGCGTCCGGCCGCTGGGCCGGTTCGGGTCGGTGACGACCCGGGCGCAGTGGTACGCGGTCTCGATGTCGCACGGGTTCGGCGCGATGGTGCTCAGCCCCGCCCCGAGCAGGCCGAGGATCGCCAGGGCGGCCCGGGCACGGGCCGGACCGGGCAGGCCGCTAGGTGCCTGCCGGCGCAAATACCAGCCGAGTCCGATACCGACCAGGCCGAGGGAGATCGCCAGGGCCAGCAGGATGACAGTGGTGGGCAGCGCGGCGACCAGCACGAACCCGGTGAGCAGGGTGGCGGTGATACCGCCCAGGGTGCCGATGCCGGACAGTCGGCCGACCACCTGGCCGGTCCGGCGCAGGTCGGCGAGTTGGAGCTTCACCACCAGCGGGGTGACCGCCGCCAGCAGCGCCGCCGGCACGAACACGGCGAGCGCCACCAGCAGCAGGATGGCGCTCGCCGCCCCGCCTCGCAGCACCTCGCCGGCGTAGCGCACCACGGGCAGGGTGATCGCGGTGGCGATCCCGGCCAGCACCAGCGCGGGCGCCAGCAGGCCGCGCGGGTCACGCCGGTCGGCCAGCCAACCGCCGGACCACGCGCCGTACGCGATCGCGGCGAGCGCGATGCCGATGACCGAGCTGGTCACCTGGAGGGTCACCCCGACGTACGGGCCGACCAGGCGCAGCGCGACCGTCTCCAACACCAGCACGGCGCCGCTGGAGAAGAAGACCAGGAAGGCGGCCAGCCCGTTGGGCAGCGCCCTGCCGGTGACCGGCACGGGCGGAACCTCGGGAGCCGCTACGTCGGACGATGGGGAACTCATCGTCGCGATGGTACGCAGCGAAGCTGCCGCTCCGGGTCAGTACATCGAGAGATGAACATGGTTCGTGTGGGACGCGGCGGGACTGCCGCTGCCACTGTAGGCACGCCAGCCGGTGCCGGGATGCCAGATCTGCCGGTACCAGATCACGTAGAGCACACCCAGCCGCTCGGCGTTGCGGACGTGCCAGGCGGCCAGGCTGTCCCCGTACGCCTTGTCGCCGCCGGTCGCGTTCTTGTCCTCGAAGCCGTTGGTGGCGGCCGAGAAGTCGCAGGCCCGACCCTTCGGGTGCTCACCGCCGCCACCGCTGCGCTTGCAGGAGACGTGCCGCTTGTAGCCGGCCGCCTGGGTCTCCTTCAGGGCGTGCAGGGTGCGCGGGGTGATGCACCCCGAGGTGGTCGGGTCCTTCACCGAGCAGGACTCCGACGGCCACGACCCGTCGGAGTTGCGCGGCGCCGGCTTCGCCGAGGTGGAGCTGCCGCCGCTGAAGCCGTTGCTGCCACCCGAGCTGACCTCGGCCAGCGCCGCCTCGGCCTCCTTCTTCTTCTTGGCCATCACGGCGAGCTGCTTCTGCTGCTCACGAACCTCGGCGTCGATGGCGATCTTGGCCTGCTGGGCCTGCTGCCGGGCCTCGGTGAGATCGCGCAGCCGCTTGCTGTCCCGCTGGGCCATCAGGTCCAGGTCGGCCGCCCGTTGCAGGAACGCCTGCGGCGTCGCCGTGTTGAGCAGCATCGCCGTGGGGGTGAGCCGACCGGCCCGGTACGACTGCGCGGCCACCTCGCCGACCTGGGCGGTCAGCCCGACCAGGCGAACCTCGACCGCCTTCAGCTCACCGTTCAACGCCGTCTGCCGCCGCTTGGAGTTGTCCAGCTTGGCCTTGGCCTCGATGTGCCCCTTGGCGGTCAGTTCCAGCGCGTCCCGCAGCTTCTTGGTGCCGCCCTCGTCCGGCTCCGCGGACGCGGGCGCGCCTGGCGCGAGCACCAGCGTCAGGGCGGCGAGCAGCGGGAGCAGTACGCGGCGAACGCGCGGCTGACTGAGCCTGGTCCTGGGCACGAAAGCGTCCTTCCGTCGACCGCCGGCCCCCGGGTGACACGCTGCGCGGCGGCGTCCCCGCCGGCGCCGGGCGGCGGCCTGCTGGCGGAGACCGCCGGTCACGATACCGGAACGCGCGGCGGTGACCAGTCCCGCGACCGACCGCCGGCCGCAGTGTCGACGCAGCGTGCCAGCGTGGTTGCGGGCCGCACGCGAGGGCTCGCGATTCAGGAGCTGAGCAGTGCCTCGTGCACCTGGGCCCAGATCTCTTCGTTGGCCGCGACGAGCAGGCCACGACCGTCGTCGGCCGGGTGGTAGTCGACGCCGTCGAACCGGCGGGCCACCCCACCCGCGGCGCGGACCAGCAGCGCGCCCGGCGCATGGTCCCACGGCAGCGTGCGCCAGAAGAGGGCGAACTGCTGCTCACCGGTGAGGATGTCCAGGTACTCCCGGCCGGCGCAGTGCTGGCCGGGCAACAACTCGCCGAGCCGCCGACCACCGGCCCGGACCCGGTCGCGGGTCTCCGGCGGCAGGAAGCGCGTCATCGCCGCGCCGCGGATGTCGCCCGGCGGCGCGACGACGTCGGCGGTGCCGACCGGCTCGCCGTTGAGCAGGGTGCCCTCGTCGGCCAGGCCGGCGGCCAGCGTGCCCGCCAGCGGGTCGAGGATCCAGCCGGCTCGCGGTCGCCCGTCGGTCAACAGCGCCACCATCAGGGCGAACGGCCGGCGGCCGGCGGCGAAGTTGGCGGTGCCGTCGACCGGGTCGACAAGCCACACGTCCCCGGCGTCGCGCAGGTGGCCCAGCAGCGCCGGGTCGTCGGCGACGCCCTCCTCACCCACCACCAGCGAACCGGGTCGCAGCCGGCGCAGCCCGGCGGAGATCAGCTCCTCGGCGCGACGGTCGGCGACGGTGACGACCTCGCCGGGTGCCTTCTCCGACACGTCGTCGTCGTCGAGCTTGCGGAACAGCGGCAGCACGACCTGGTCGGCGGCCTCGGACAGGAGGTCGCCGACGTCGTCGAGCAGGGTGTCAGCCACGCGGCGGCAACTTGACCACGCTGACGAAGAACTCGTCGATCTGCCGGACCACCGAGATGAAGCGCTCGAAGTCCACCGGCTTGGTCACGTAGGCGTTGGCGTGCAACTGGTAGCTGCGCAGGATGTCCTCGTCGGCCTGCGAGGTGGTGAGTACGACCACCGGGATCCGGCGCAACTCCTCGTCCTTCTTGATCTCTTCCAGCACCTCCCGCCCGTCCCGGCGGGGCAGGTTGAGGTCGAGCAGGATCAGGTCGGGCACCACGGCGTCCGCGTACGGGCCCTCCCGTCGCAGGTAGGCCAGCGCCTCCGCGCCGTCGGAGACGACGGTCAGCCGGTTGCGCAGCTTGTGCTCCTCGAACGCCTCCTGGGTCATCAACACGTCACCCGGGTCGTCCTCGACGAGCAGGACCTCGATCGGGCTCTTGCCGTCCGCCGGCGCGGTCATCCCACCGTCTCCCTCATGTCACCCGTTCTACCGCTTTCCGGCGGCCCGTCGGCCCGGTCCGGCTGGTCCGCCCCGGCGGAGTGCTCCGGCTGCGCGGAGGACGCCTCGTCCGCAGGCGTGGTCTCGCCCACCGTGACCTCCTGCGGCTCCTCGGCGGGATCGGCGGCGGCCTCCACGTCCTCCGGACGCGCCGGCAGCGTGAACCGGATGGCGGTGCCCTCCGGTACGTCGGTGTCCACCCAGACCCGGCCGCCGTGGTATTCCACGATCTTCTTGACGATCGCCAACCCGATGCCGGTGCCCGGGTACGCGTCCTTCGAGTGCAGCCGCTGGAAGATCACAAAGATCTTGTCGGCGAACTCCGGCTCGATACCGATGCCGTTGTCCTGGCAGCTGATCTCCCACTCGGCGTCGACCAACCGAGCCGAGATGTGCACCTTCGGCGGCACGTCCGGCCGGCGGAACTTGATCGAATTGCTGACCAGGTTGGCCAGCAGGTTGGTGAGCAGCGGCTCCTCGCCCCGGATCACCGGCAGGTCGGTCCAGGTCAGCTCCGCGTCGGCGTACTGCCGGGCCGCCTCGGTCTGGCCGGCCACGTCGCCCATCACCTTGTTGAGGTCCACGTCCACGAAACCGGTGGTGAGCCGGCCGATCCGGGAGAACGCGAGCAGGTCGTTGATCAGGCGCTGCATCCGCTGCGCGCCATCCACCGCGAAGGCGATGTACTGGTCGGCCCGTTCGTCGAGCTGCCCCGCGTAGCGGCGCTGGAGCAACTGGCAGAAGCTGGCCACCTTGCGCAGCGGCTCCTGCAGGTCGTGGGACGCCACGTACGCGAACTGCTCCAGGTCACGGTTGGACCGGGTCAGCTCCTCGGCCTGCTTCTGGAGTTGACTGTTGACCCACTCGATGCGTTCGCGGGCCTCCCGCACCTCGGCCAGGTCGGAGGCGATCTTCTGGCGCATCGCGTCCACGTCGTCGCCGAGCCGGATGAACTCCGGTGGGCCGACGGTGGCGACCCGGTGCTGGTAGTCGCCCTCGGCGACCTCGCGAACCTGGTCGGCCAGCCCGGTCAGCGGCTTGACCACCATCCGGTCCAGCGAGAGCAGCAGCACCACGCCGGCCACGACGACCACCAGGGCCGCGACGATCAACAGGACGACCAGCACGTTGCTGCTGCTGCGCACGTTGTCGGCGGCCTGCTGCCGAGCGGCCAGAATCTCCTGCTGCAGGTCGTCGACGGCCAACCGGACCTGATCGAACTGCTGCCGGGCCTGCTCGGTGACCAACGCCTGGCCGGCCCGGGTGCCCTCCCGCTCCGTCGTGGTGATCACCGGCTCGGCGACGGTCTCCCGCCACTGCGCCGAACGCTCCTCGACGATCCGCAGCTCCTGACCGATCTGCGGGTAGTCGTTCAGCAGGGCCCGCATCGCGGTGACGGTGGCCTTCTCCTGGTTGAGACCCGCGTCGTACGGCGCCAGGTCGGCCGGGTCACCGCTGACCGCGTACCCGCGGATCGCCGTCTCCTGGTCGAGCACCGCGTTGAGCAGTTCCTGCGACTGCACCCGCAGCGGCCCGGTCTGGTTCAGGATGGCGTCGATCTGGGTGCGGTTGCGGGCGGCGATGGCCGCCTCCGCGACGGCCAGGCCGATCAGCAGCACACCGACGACGGTGAGCAGCGTGATGACCCGGCGGCGCAGACTCCAGCCGCCGACCACCGGCGTCACCGGCCACCACCGCGACTGACCAGCAGCATCGCCACGTCGTCGGCGAGCGGACCGCCGTTGATCTGCTCGGCCCGGCCGACCAGCCAGGCGGGCAGCTCGGGCAGCGACACCTCCCGGTTGGCGGGCTCGTCGAGCAGTCCGCTCAGGCCCGGCACGTCGAGCCGTTCGTTGCCGGTGCCCACCCGTCCCTCGATCAGGCCGTCGGTGTACATCAGCAGGGACCAGTCATCGGTGTCGAACTCCAGGTCGTAGGCGATCGGCCGGCGGGGTCGTACGCCCAGCAGCAGGCCGCCGGGGGCGGGTACCGGAACGACCCGACCGCCGGAGAGCAGCAGCGGCGGCGGATGCCCGGCGAGTCGGACGGTGGCCCGGTTGGCGTCCAGGTCGAGTCGGGTGGTGGCCACCGTCGCGAAGATCTCCTGGAGGCGGCGCTCGCTCATCAGCACCTGCTCGAGAGCCGGCAGCACCTCGTCGTCCGGCACCCCGGCGAGGACGAGGGCCCGCCAGGCCACCCGCAGTTCCACGCCGAGCGCCGCCTCGTCCACCCCGTGCCCGCACACGTCCCCGACGATCAGGTCGAGACGGTCCGGGCGGGTCTGCACCACGTCGAAGAAGTCCCCGCCGATCAGCGCGGCGTGCCGACCCGGACGGTAGAAGGTGTGCACCGCCACCTGGTCGGTCGTCATCAGCGGCTGCGGCAGCAGGCCGCGTTCGAGGCGGGCCGACTCGGCCTGGCGCAGCTCGACCTCGCGCAGCCGGCGGGCGTTCTCGTCGGCGCGCTTGCGCTCGACCGCGTAGCGCAACGCACGGGTCAGCAGCACCCCGTCGACCTGGCCCTTGACCAGATAGTCCTGCGCGCCTTCGGCGACCGCCACGATGCCCAGGTGCTCGTCCGAGCGGCCGGTCAGGACGCAGACGGCGGCCCCGCTGGACATCTCCAGCACCTGGCGCAGCCCGTCCAGCCCCTGGGCGTCCGGCAGGCCCAGGTCGAGCAGGACGCAGTCGACATCGGTGATCCGCTGCCGCGCCTCGCTGAGGCTGGTGGCGACCACCAGGTCGATCATCGAGTTCGTCTCGGCCAGCAGCTCGCCCACCAGGAAGGCGTCGCCCTCGTCGTCCTCCACCAGCAGGACCCGCAGTCGCTCGCCGGGCGGCAGGTTGCCGTGCCGAGCCAGCCCACCGTGCGGGTACGGCACGACTGGGGAGCCGGCCAGGCCGCCTCCCCGGTGCGGCCGGGTCACCGCCGCGAGACGCGGGAGTTCGCTGGTGATGTCGGGCTCCTTCCGAGTGCCCTGCTGATCCTGTATTAGACAACGGTCGCACACAACACGATGGCCGCGGCACGGGGCGGGGATGGGCAGGATCACTGCCGGTCGGCCCCACTACCCTCGAGGAGTTCGGATGGGCGCACCCCCCACCCCCGTCACGGCGGACGTACCGCTCAAGCCAGCTCGGGGCGTACCCCCTGCCGACCGTGCGCTGACCCGACCGCGCCGGCGGCTCCTGGCCGCCGCGGCCGCGCTGGTCGCGCTGGCCGCCGTCGGCGCCGGCAGCCTGCTCGACCTGCGGACCCCGGCGCCCCGACCGGCGGACGCGCCGGCGGGCGAGTTCAGTGCCGCCCGGGCGTACGCGGACGTCCAGGTGATCGCGGCCCGCTCGCACGTCGCCGGGAGCCCGGCCAACGACCAGGTACGCGCGCACGTCGAGCAGAAGCTGCGCGGCCTGGGCCTGGAGACGCAGGTGCAGGACACCGTCGCGCCGGAGGCCGGCCAGCTCAGCGGGGCGGCCGGCGGCGCGACCGTCGCCCGGGTCCGCAACGTGGTGGCCCGGCTACCCGGCACCGACCCGACCGGCCGGGTGTTCCTGGTCGCCCACTACGACTCGGTGCAGACCGGACCGGGCGGCAACGACGACGCGGCCGGCACCTCGGCGATCCTGGAGGTGGCCCGCGCGCTGTCCACCGGTCCACGGCCCCGCAACGACGTCGTCTTCGTGCTGACCGACGCCGAGGAGGCGTGCCTGTGCGGAGCGGCGGCGTTCGCCGCGAGCAACCCGCTCGCCGCCGACGGCGGCGTGGTGCTCAACCTGGAGGCGCGCGGTTCCACCGGTCCGGTGATCATGTTCGAGACCTCGAAGAACAACGCCAAACTGGTGGACGTCTTCGGCCGCGCCGCCCCGCACCCCGTGGGCACCTCGTTCGCGGTGGAGATCTACCGGGCGCTGCCCAACGACACCGACTTCACCGCCTTCCTGGACCGTGGGTTCGTCGGGTTGAACTCGGCGTACATCGACGGCGGGGCGATCTACCACACGCCGCTGGACACGCCCGCCGCGATGGACCGGGGCAGCCTCCAACAGCACGGGGACAACGCGTTGGGCCTGGCCCGGGAGTTCGGCGCGGTCGACCTGACCGAGCTGCGCTCCGGGCACGACGCCACCTACTTCCCGCTGCCGGGTGGGCTGGCCCGTTACCCGGGCTGGCTCGTCCTGCCGCTGGCCCTGCTCGCGGTGCTGGCGGTCGCGGCGCTGGGGTGGCTGACCCGCCGCAGCGGACGGGCCGGCACCGGCCGGCTGGTCGCCGGTTTCGGCCTCGCCCTGGTGCCGATCGTGGCCGCGCCGGTCGCCGCCCAACTGCTCTGGTTGGCGATCACCACGATCCGGCCGGGCTACGCGGAACTGCTCGACCCGTACCGCCCGATCTGGTACCGGCTGGCCGTACTGGCGCTCGCCGCCGCCATCCTGTTCACCTGGTACGCGCTGACCCGCCGCCGGATCGGCCCGGCCGCACTGGCCGTCGGCGGCCTGGCCTGGCTGGCGCTGCTCGGCGTGCTGCTCGCCGTGGCGGTACCCGGCGGGGCGTACCTGACCACCCTGCCGGCCCTGGCCGGCGCTCTCGGGGGCCTGGTCGCGCTGCGCACCCGGCAGACCGGGCCGTGGCCGGTGGTGGCGGTGACCGCCACCGCGGCGGTCGGCGTCGTGATCCTCCTGCCGACGGTGGTGCTGCTCTTCCCCGCGCTGGGGATGGCGATGGGCGGGGTGGCCGCGCTCGTCGCGGTGCTGCTCGGCCTGACCGCGCTGCCGGTGGTCGACCTGCTGCACCCGCAGGCCGGCGGGCAGCGCGGCCTGCTGGCGCTGCGGGCCCGGCGCCGCGCGGCGCTGCCGGCCGGCGCCGCCGCCGTGGCGGCGGTGGTGCTCGCCGGGGTCGGGCTGGCCGTGGACCGCTTCGACGCCGCCCACCCCGCGCCCACCCACCTGATGTACGCCATGGACGCCGGCACCGGGCAGGCGCGCTGGTTGAGCCACGAGACCGACCCGCAGCCGTGGACGGACGGCTACGTGGACGGGGTGGCCAGCGTGGCGGACGACTTCCCCGGCCTCGGCGACGGCGAACTGCGGGTCGGCCCGGCCCAGGCGACCAGCCTGCCGGCACCGAAGCTCGACGTGCTGGCCGACACCAGCGCCGGTGGTGAACGCACCCTGCGGCTGCGCCTCACCCCGCAGCGGGCGGTCCGACTCACCACCCTGCACGTCGACACGACGACCGCCACCGTGCTGCGCGCCGAGGTCGCCGGGCGCACCGTGCCGGTGGAGCCGCGGGCGGGCAGGTGGGGCTTCGGTCTGGTCTTCCACGCCCCGCCGCCGGAGGGTGTCGAGGTCACGCTGACGCTGCGGCCGATCGCCGCGCAGGTGGCGCTGCGGGCGATGGACGCCAGCGACGGGCTGGACGCGCTGCCCGGCTTCCGGCCCCGGCCGCCGGCCGTCGGCGTCGTCGGGTCGCACAGCTCCGAGATGCTGGCCGTCGCCCGCACCTATCCCGTCTGAGAAAGACGAACCGGTGGTCCGGCGGACGTTATATACCGCCGGGCCACCGGTTCGACAATCGTGTTTCTGTCAGTTCACCGGCTCGGGTTGACCGGAGCCGATACGCCGCCAGCGGTTTCCGTCGTGATCGGTGAAGGTCAACTCCACCAGAACGGTGTCGGTCGACGCCTGTAACCGGTGCTCGGTGGTGACCGTGATGAAAAGATCCGCGCTTTCCCGGCCGTGAATACGGCGGACCTGTTTGGCTCCGGCGAGGTCGACGGGGGGATCGTCCGGATCGTCCGACGGCACCAGCCGCGGCAGTACCGTCACGTCGAGCACCGGCGCGTCACTCTCGTTGGCCACGGTCACCCGCAGCACCGCGTTGCCCCGGATCTCGGTGACCGCCGAGACCAGCCGGGCCTGGGTGGCCCGGACCCGCATCTCGTCTGCGCGTCGGGCGCGGATCTCCCGGCGCAGACCGAGGTACACGAAGAGCACACTCGCGATCGAGCCCAACGCGCCGAACCAGTCCGGCACCGAACCCCAGTCGGCCACATCGTCGTACGGCAACCAGTTCATGTGTCCATCGTGGATGCACCACGCGAACGTCGAGGACGGCGGATCGGTCCGAATGACCGACGAATTGTAAATGGCGATGTCGATTCCGGTCGACCGGGTGACCTAAACGGAGAGTGTGCAAGTCAGTACGGCGGTGGATACCCTTGCGGTTGACGTAGGGCGGGTGACGACCCCTCCGAATGTCCACTCAGTGGACATGATCTTTTCTGCCACCCGCCGCGCCGCAATTTCGCCACCGAAGGGGGACCGCATTGACTGCGGACGTTCCACCCGCGGATGCGGGCGTGCGCCGACCTGCCTATGACCGACCGAGTCGCGTCTCGGTCGACCCGCCCCTCGGGCGCCTGGACACTCCACTGCACGGCCGCGACGCGCTGATCGACGAGATCATGCTCCCGGCGGACACCGACGAGGCAGCGCCGTCGGTGCACATCCTGTGCGGCATGGGTGGCTCCGGCAAGAGCCATGTGGCCCTGGAGATCGCCCGGCGGGCACGCGCCGACGGCCGGACCGTCTGGTGGGTGCAGGCCGGCCGGCTCAACTCCGGGATGCGCGAGGTGGTCAGCCAACTCGGCGCGTCGGAGAGCCAGGTCGACCAGGCCTGGTCCGGCATGATCAGCGCCACCGACCTGGTCTGGCGCTACCTCAACCAGGCACGGCAGCCGTGGCTGCTGATCTTCGACAGCGCGGACGAGCCCGCCGCTCTCGGCCCCACCGACGGGGTGCTCGCCGACGGCACCGGTTGGCTGCGCCGGCCGGAGGCCGAGGACGGCATGGTCCTGGTGACCACCCGGGACGGCAACCGTGCCACCTGGGGCACCTGGTCGACACTGCACCAGGTACGTCCACTCGACGCCGACGCCGGCGCGCAGGTACTCATCGACCGGGCCGGCGCACAGGCCGGCGACCTCGACGACGCCCGCGAACTGGCCCGCGAGCTGGGCGGGTTGCCCCTGGCCCTGCGGGCCGCCGGCAACTACCTCCGCTCGGTCAACGCCAGCCTGGTCTGGCGCGGCTCCTCCACCATCACCACCTTCGCCGACTACCGCAGCGCGGTCCAGCGGCGGTTCCGCTCACCGCTGGACGCCCCCGGCGTCGACCTCGACGAATCACTCGGCCTGGAGATCGTCCAGAAGGTCGACGACATCTCCCTGGACCTGCTGGCCCGCCGCGGGCTGGAGCAGAGCCGGCCGCTGCTCAACGTGCTGGCCTGCCTGAGCATCTCCCCGGTGCCCTACGAGGTGGTCCTCAAGCCGGCCATCCTGGCCGGATCACCCCTGTTCGAGGGGCTGACCGCCCGGCAGCGGGTGAAGGTGTTGGAGGGGATCGGCGACCTCGCCCTGGTCGACTTCGACGTCCAGGAGGACGTCACCGACCCGGCCTTCGCGCATGTGCTGTCGCTGCACCCGCTGGTGCACGCGATGTTCCGCGACCGCGACGAGGTCCGCGAGCAGATCGCCGAGTACCACGGCGTCGTCATGAAGCTGCTGCTCGCCGCCACCGAGGGCCAGAATCCGGACGACCCGGCCGCCTGGTCGAACTGGGACGTGCTGGTGCCGCACCTGGTCGAGGCCGTACGCGAGTACCTGGTGCCGCAGAAACACAAGCACGACCCCGAGACGGTACGCCGGGCACTGGAACTGGCCCGGCTGACCGCCCGCTACCTGATCGCCGTCGGTCTGCCCGGCTCGGCCTACGACATCCTCGAACCGATCGTGCGGGGCTGCGCCGCGTACGACCACGACCTGGACCGGCCGCAGGTGCTGGCGCTGCGCCACGAGTTGGGCCGCACCTGGCTGGAACGCAACCAGCCGGAGATGGCCGACCGGGTGCTGCGCGACGTGATCGCCGACCGCACCCGGGTACTCGGCAGCGACGACCCGGACACCCTCGCCAGCCGGCACAAGCTCACCAAGGCGATCATGGCGCAGCGCCAGTGGCCGGAGGCCGAGTCGGAACTCCGACAGATCGTCACCGCGGAGCACCAGGTACGCGGGCCCGAGCACTGGGACACCATGGTCGTGCGGCACAGCCTGGCACTGGCCGTCCTCGCCCAGCACCGCGCCCCCGAGGCCGAGGAGATGCTGCACGCGATCCTGGAGGTCCGGTACCGGCTGTGGCCGTCGAACCAGCCGGAGACCTGGCAGGCCCGGCACACGCTGGCCCGGTGCATGCAGGAGCAGGGCCGCCTCGACGAGGCGGAGGCGGAACTGCGGGCCACCCTGGCCACCGTGGAGCCCCGGCACGCCGACCGCAGCGAGGTGCTCGCCATCCGGGCCACCCTCGCCGTGGTGCTCCTGCTCGCCGGACGGGTCGACGAGGCGATCGAGGTGTACGAGGCCCTGCTGGCCGACCGTCGGCGGCTGCTCGGGGACTTCCACCTGGACACCCTCCAGGTGGAACATGCCCTGCGCCGCCTGCGCAACGGGGAGTGACCGGTCAGTGCGGTGCGGCGGGCCCCAGGTCGCTCGGGTCGGTGTTGCCACCGCAGACGATCACCGCGACCTGCTCCCCCGCCCGGGGCACGTACGCCCCGCCGACCAGCGCGGCCAACGCGGCGGCGCCACCCAACTCGGCGGCGACCCGCAGCTCCGACCAGAGCAGGCGACGCGCGCGCACCAGGTCGTCGTCGCGTACCAGCACCGAGACCACGCCGGTACGACGGGCGGTGTCGAAGGCGATGTCGCCGATCCGGCGGGCGCCCAGCGAGTCCGTGGCGATACCGCCCACCTCGATGTCGACCGGCCGGCCCGCCTTCAGGGCGGCGTTCAGGGTGGGGATCTGCTCCGGCTCGACGGCGACGACCCGCACCGACCCGTCGAACCAGGTGGCGATGCCGGACACCAACCCGCCGCCACCGACCGCGACCAGCACGGTGTCGACCCCGCCGAGCTGACGCTCCAGCTCCCGGCCCACGGTGCCCTGCCCGGCCACCACCTCCGGCTGGTCGTACGCGTGCACCACGAGCGCTCCGGTCTCGGCGGCCCGCTGGGTGCTGGCCGCCAACGCCTCGGCGTAGTGCTGGCCCACCTGCCGCACCTGCGCGCCCAGGCCGGCCAGCCGCTGCACCTTGACCGGCGAGGCGGTGACCGGCACGAAGACCTCTGCCGGCACGCCCAGCGAGCGGGCCGCGTACGCGACGGCGAGGCCGTGGTTGCCCCCCGAGGCGGCGATCACCCCGGACGACGGCAGCGGCCCCTGGAGCATTCGGTTGAACGCGCCGCGCGGCTTGAACGAGCCGGTGTGCTGGTGCAACTCCAGCTTGAGGCTGACCAGCCCGGGAACGCCCAGGTCGGCACCGTCGACGGCGATGACCGGCGTCTCGCGGACCCGCCCCTCGATGCGCGCCGCAGCCGACTCGACGTCGCTTCTGTCCACCATGGGGAAACGCCCTTCACTACGACCAGAGAGCCAGTCGACCCTCGTCGGTGAGTCCGACGAAACATCCTATGGAGATGCGCCGGCCATCCGTCGCCGGACGCACCGTGTGGAAGTGGCGCGGGTCGAAGAGGAATCCCTCTCCCAACGTCGGGCGCAACGTCAACGACTGCGCGCCGTCGGCCACCGACTCCCGATAGCCGTACCCGCCGGGAATGCGCAGGTCCTCGTCACTCGGCTGCCACCGGCGACGCCACAGCACCGTCTCCCCGCCGCCGGGCGGCACCTGGACGTAGATGTTGAACGCCAACTGGGCCACCACCTCGGCGTCGAGCAGCCGACCGGCGTACTCCCGGACCGCGTCGTCGAAGTGCACCTGAAGGCCGGCGTTGATCTCCCGGACGATGCCGACGTGCATCTGCCGTCCCTGCCGCGTGCCGGGCGTCACGTCCGGCCAGGCAGCCCGGAACGCGGCGAGGCACAGCTCGCGGGGCGCATCCGGCAGGCCCAGCGTGGACCAGCCCTTCTCCGCGGCGTCAGCCGCCTCCCAGTAGTCCTCGCGCAGGTCACCACCATCGCGGTGGTCGTTGATGGCCGGGCCGAACTTGGCGACGACGGGAAAGACGCGACTCTCGTCGTAGCGGTCCATCTCCGCGTCGGCGAGCGCGGCGGTGATGGCGTGGCAGCGGGCGGCGGACAGCAGCCCCGGCACCCGGACGGCGGCGATCCGCCCGGCGGCCAGACCGGCGACGTCCGCGCGGGTGATCTTTTCCGACTCGACGGCCACGAACAACGGATCTGTTCTGCTCGGTTGTCGCACGGCGGTCCTTCCGTTTCGAAGATCCCTGACCGGACCGGTCGCGCCTTCCGATCCGCGCACCGTGCAATGTAGCGAGCGCCGGCAAACCCGAACGCCACCATTGACCGTGGCGTATCTGGCGCACACTTTTGGCAGTTCCCGGGCGAGGTGGTGGACGCGCCGTTACCATCGGCCCATCCAGGGGTACGACACACCGGGCCGTACGGCGGATCGATTCCACCGATCGGAGAATGGTGGCGACTCCCCCGCACGGTGGATGATGCGACTAGTTCGAATGCGGACGAGGAGTTCGATTATGGCTGGCGCCGGCCCGACCGATCTTGACGCGTACGTCGACCGCCTAGAGATGGCGCGTCGAATAGCCCGGGAAATGATCGAGTCCGACCACCTCGCGCTGGAGTTGGCCGTCCGGCAGCGCCCGCAGTGCTGGTCCCGACGCCCGGTCGTGCACGCCTCCCGCACCGACGCCTGACTCACGCGCTAACCCGCACCTCGGCCGCCGGCCGTGCCCGCCCTCCGCGCCGGATGATCGACTCCAGTTCGGCGAACTGGGGCCATCTTGCTGCGGGGATACCCCCAGTTCGTCGAACTGGAGTGGATCACGTGGCCGGGACCGCGAAACGTGGCACGGTCGGGCAGGATGCCACCCATGCGCCGGCTCGCAACCGTTCTCTGCCTGCTGACTGCCGTTGCGCCGGGAGTGGCTGCCTGCGCGGCGCCGCAGACACGGCCCGAAGACGCCGTACCGAGCGCGTCCGCCACGTGGGGCAGCTACCAGGCCGAGGTGAGCGGCGTGACGCCCGGTCCGGGTGTCCGGGCGGTGACCGTGCAGGTCAAGGCGCTAGCTGGTGGCGATGGTTGCTCCCGCAACGTGCGGGTTGACAACCAGACCGAGGAGAACGGCGTCATCTTTGCCGACATCGTGCAGGAATCGGCCGGGTCCGCCATCGTTGGCGCCTGTCCGACCTTCGAGGCCGCCGAGGTGACCCTCACGTCGGAGGAGCCGATCGGCGACCGCCCGCTGTCGCTCAACCAGAAGACGTGGGCGCTGAAGAATGGCGCGTACACCCGGTGTGACGAGACCCTGGGCTGCAATCCACCGAACGACCGCTGCGACCCGACCTGGACGCGTGCGGCCGTACGGGGGATGGACGTCTCCCGCCACTCTCAGGGCCACGTGGAAGCCTGCGACGGCAACTGGCTGGTCATGACGGTGCCCGACGACCCGACCGCGTGCGGTGTTGAGCCCCGGCCGGGGTGCGAGGTGAACACCGCCGTGCGGCGCTACTTCCTCCGAAATGAGCCGGCCGGATGGTCGACCGTCGCCCGCACCACATCGGGTGGATGCGACGTCGCCCTCAAGGCCGCGCCCGCCTTCCCGCGGAGTCTCTGCGCCAACCTGGAACCGACCGCACGGCTCGTCACCGCAGGCCCACCGCTGCCCTCCGATCGGCCCGGCGGCTGATCGGCGTAGTTCCAATGGGGACGAGGAGTTCGATTAGGGCTGGCCCCGGCCTGAGCGCGGTGCTACCGCTGGCCGGGTGCGGCCTCCTCACCGCCAGCCTGCGACCGTGCGCCCAGTCGGAGTAGGACATGCCTCTGTCGTCTGGGTGGACGCTGCCCATCAGCGCGTCCATGCCACGAACCGCTCGTACAACTCGGCCGGCGCAACGTCGGGCAGCTCCACGACGACGACGAAGAGCAGCCCAGCGACGTACATGGAAAGGCCGATGCGGTCCCGCCCGTACGCCTCGGCCAGGCGCACCCGCGCGGGATGGCACGGCCAGGGCGTGTCCGCCGAACACGTCTGACAGTGCCACTGCGGCCGGCGCGGCAGGTGCTCCCCGTCCATCCGGCGATTGAGCGCTGACACCGACCGTTCAGCCCGATTGGCCCGTGCCGTCTCCCACCCTCCGGCCTTCACAGGGCCGCCCGCCCACCGTCGCGGGTGCCGTCCCGCGCCGTGATCCCGTACGCGCCAAACCGCTGTGGGTAGCAGGTTGCTGCGCCGGTTGGGTCCAACTGGACCTGATGCCGTCTCCTCCACCAGCGCTTGAACCGCTCCCGAACTGCCACCACGCCTCCCACCGTCACTGCGCGTACTCGTCCGATACACCGTGCGGCGGTACGCTCACTTGGGTCGACGGGTTGCGCGTTGCCAATGCGCACCGGCAACCTGGCAACTCCGGCGGGAGGCGCGAGACATGCCAACATTCGGTGCCCGAATGCGGACAGCGCGGGAAGCGCGTGGGCTCAGCCTGGCCGCTCTCGCCGAGCTGCTGCCCGCCGACAAGGGCCACCTCTCACGGCTTGAGAACGGCCGTCGTCGACCGGGTGAGGATCTGGCCCGCAGGATCGACGACGTCCTGGCCGCTCGTGGGGAGCTGATCGCCTGCGCCGCCCTGGATATCGCCGCCGCCTCCGACACGCGGCCGTCAGAGACCGTCGAGCTGTTACATCGAATGCACGCCAGGGACACCGCCCCCGCCACCATCGAGACGTTGCAAGCGACCGTGACCGAGCTGTGCTGCCAGTACGGGTGGCGCGACGCCGGGGAACTCCGCACCGAAGGTCAGGGTTGGCTGCGCGAGGTCGCCCGACTGCTACAGCGACCGACCGGGCTGCGGCAGCACCGCGAACTGCTGGTGTGCGCAGGCTGGCTGGCGCTGCTGATCGGCTGCGTCGAATACGACCTCGGCAAACGCGCCAGCGCCGAGGCCACCCGCACTGCTGCCCGGCAGCTCGGCGAGGAAGCCGGTCACCCCGGCATCACCGGCTGGGCGTGGGAGATGACGGCGTGGTTCGCACTCACCCAGTCTCGGCACCAGGCAGTGTTGGCTGCCGCCCGAGCTGGGCAGGAAGCCGCCGGCCGGCAGCGGGTGGGGGTGCAACTGATCGCACAGGAGGCCAAAGCGCTGGCACGGCTCGGCGACCTCGATGGCGCGCGGACGACGCTCGATCGAGGTCGGCGGCTGCTCGACCACCTCGGTGCGCCCGACCGGCCCGACAACCACTTCGAGGTCGATCCTGGCAAATGGCTGTTCTACGCGATGGACGCCTACCGCCTCGCCGAACACGACGCTCTTGCCGAGCACTACGCCAACGAGGTTCTACGTCTCGGCACCGGATCGGACGGCATCGAGCGGTCACCCATGCGGATGGCCGAAGCCAGACTTACTCTCGCCGCCACAGCCCTGCGAGCTGGCGAGCTGGATCGAGCCGTCGAGGAGGGGGTGGCGGCGTTCGCCGCAACTCGCCGGTCCCTGCCCTCGCTGCTGCTCGTCGCCGGCGAAGTTGACGTCGAACTGCACCGTCGCTACCCCCGCGAGCAGGCCACCGCCGAGTTCCGCGACGCGCTGAACGCCGTTCGATAGCCACACCCGCAAGCGCTGACGTCATCTCCGCCATATCCCGGACCGGGCTCTTCATCCGTGCAGGTACTCGTCCACGTCCAGTTCCGCCCGCGTGAGCCGGAGGAATTCCAGCACCCGGGCATCCAGGTGCCAGCCCATCAACTGAATGAAGAGGCGGGCCAAGGAGTCGGCCTAACGGATGAGCACGCCGCCGCCCCCGCGCTCAGGAAAACGGACGGTAGCGGAAGCCTGACAGTGCGCCTTAGCCTGGGGAAGCTCGGAGCGAAGGCGGGAGGATGGCACGACGTAGTGTCTGGGTGGCTGTCTTGAACATCAGCTCGCGTACCGCCGCAAAGATCTCCGCGAAGCATCAACTCACAGCCGACGAGGTCCGTGACGCGGTCGTCTGTGTTACAGGGCTGACCTACGTATGGGATGTCGATGAGGTTCGTGGCGAGCGGGCGGTCGTTCAGGTGTGGCTGCGCGGCAGACCAGCGCTAATAGTCTTGTACCCGGCAGACGATCCGATGGGCGATGCTTGGAACTTGGGTAGTGCTTACTTCACTGACATCTAGCGAAGAGCCGAGACAGGGGAGATGATGGCACCATGGCGACCAGCGACGAGTTCTACGAATCCGATGAGCCGCTAGACAAGATCAAGAACGCCTTCGATCGTGGCGAGAAGGGCCACACTGGCCGCGCCACTTGGTCTGTGACCTCGTACCTGAAGCTTCCCGCCTCTGTGGGGCTCGTTGTCGACCACCTGTCGAACAAGACGACGCGAGAACTACCTGCCCACTGATGGCGTCCCCGGTAGAGGCGCAGCTCATCCTTTGCGATGCCGCGCAAGCTGAGTCCGGCAAGGTTCACATGCTTGGTGCTGGTTGGTCGATGACCTCATCCCCGACCGCACCTCACGCCGTAGCCGTGTTGATCAAAGTTCCTTGGGACCGCGCGAACCAGCAACTGCCGCTGAAGTTGCAGCTACTCGAACAAGACGGCAAAGCCGTTAAGGTCAACATAGGGGTGTCTGAGGTTCCAATCGGCACAGAAGCCAACATCGAGGTAGGTAGGCCGGCTGGCTTGGCTCCTGGGACCATGCTCGACGCGTCGTTCGCGCTGAACGTCCCCTCTCTTCCCCTCCCCCCAGGGCGTTATGAGTGGCGCATGAGCTTTGCGGGGAAAGATTTCGTAGCTTCCTTCACAGTCCGTAGTACCTGATCGAACGTTTGCAAACGTCACGGCCCTGCTGGCCCTGTTGAACGAGCCATCCCGGAGTGCCCAAGGGTTCCGCTGGAGGCACTGCACTGCCCATGTCCCGATCAACTTGAAGCCCGGAACCGCCATAGATCATGGTGGCCCGGGGCCTCTTCCAATGTCGCGCCCGGCGGGCTGTCACCGTCGCGCTAGGGAAGGCCAGAGGCACGGCGGCGGGTCATCGGCCCGGCTCAGGTTCGGCGGCGCGAGCGGCCGGCGAAGCCAGCGACCTTGACGACCTGAACACGGCATGACCATGGTCCGGCGGCCCTTGGCAGAGCTGTGGAACGCAGGTCGGAGGCCATGCAGCTGCTACTTCCAGCGGAAGTGGACGAAGAGGCGGCCGAAGTTCTTCGAGTCCTTCTCGACCCGGTGGTAGAGCTGCTTGACGTCCTTCTGGTCGAGGAACCGCAGCACCCGCTTCTTGAGCTGCCCCGAGCCCTTGCCCGGGATGATCTCGACGAGGGTGGCCTTCTTCGCGACCGCCTCGTCCATGATCCCGCGCAGCGCGCGGTCGATGTCCTGGCCCTTGTTGAAGATGTCGTGCAGGTCCAGCTTGAGCTTCATGCCGCAGCCCCCGGCCGGTCAGGTCCCATGTCCGCCATCCTAGGCACGCCCCTGCGCCGGCCCGACCGCCAAGTGACGGCCCGATCACCAGGGCAGGCCCGACGACGAAGGGGCGGCCCCCAGGACCGCCCCTTGTTCGTCACCGGTTTTGCGTTCAGCGGGTGCTGCCCACGCGGGCCGAAACCCGCTCCAGCGCCACCCGGTAGTCGTCGTTGGCCGCGTACATCGCCGCGGCGATCCGCAGGTGCCGCAGCGCGTCGGTGTGCCGGTTCAGCCGCTCCAGCGTCCGGCCCAGGACGTGGTGCGCGTAGTGGTCGCTCGGGTCCCGGTCGATCAGCTCCCGCAACTGCTCCTCGGCCCGGTTGAGCTGGGCCGACTGGAAGTACGCCCGGGCCAGCAACTGCCGGACGGCCGCGTTGCCGGGCTCGACGTCCACGATCGGCTCCAGCAGTCGGGCCGCGCCGCTCGGGTCACCGGTCTCGAAGAACATGGTCGCCCGCCGGTAGTCCGCCAGAAGATCCATCTGCCCACCTCCTCGGGTCGCGCCGTCACCTGTTCCGACGCTGGCACAACGCCGGCCGTTTGGCGACTGTTCCCCGAGTCGAAATGAGGTCACGTACGGGCGTCGCGACGTCCGGCGGACAGCTCCCAGGCCCGGACGCCGCCGACGATCCCGGCCGTGTTCGGCACCACCACCACGTCGTCGCCCATCCGGGCGAGCTGCTCCGGCCGGATCAGCCGGGAGTTGCCCCCACCCAGGTAGAGCCGGTCCCACCGGAACACCGGGCGCAGCCCGTCCACCACCTGCCGGATGCGGCGGGACCAGAAGGCGTCGCCGAGCCGCCGCCGCTCCGGCTCACCCACGTACGTGTCGTAGGTGGTCCCCCAGCGGACCGGCGCGTGCGACAGCTCCAGGTGCGGCGCGAGGACGCCCCCGTCGAAGAGGGCGCTGCCCAACCCCGTCCCCAACGTCAACACCAGTTCACAGCCGGTGCCGGCCACCACACCCGCCCCGTGCACCTCGGCGTCGTTGAGCACCAGCGCCGGCACCCCGAACGCGTCGGCCAACGCGCCCCGCGCGTCCCAGCCGGACCACTCGGCCAGCAGGTCCGGGTCGACCCGGGACCGGGGTCCGCTGCGGGTGACGTAGTGCGGGGTGGCCACCACGACCCCGTGCCGGATCATCCCGGGCACGCCGACGGTCAGCCGGTCGGCCGTGGGCAGTCGCCCACCGAGCTCCAGCAGGGTCCGCACGAACAGGGCGGGCGGCAACGGGTACGGGGTCGGCACCCGCAGCGGTCGGGCGCGCATCGTGCCGGCCTCGTCGAGCACCGACGCCTTGATGCCGCCGCCACCGCAGTCGATCGCCAGTGTGGTCACCACGTCATGGAGTCTGCCCGCTGGCGGCCGGTCTCATGCGGGCGGCCCGATAGGCTGCCGTCCTGATGAGCGCCACGATGATCGTCAAGGACCTGGCCGCCGGGCACGGCGACCGCCCCCTCTTCGCCGGGCTGGACCTGGTGGTCGCCCCGGGCGACGTGGTCGGCCTGGTCGGGCCGAACGGGGCCGGCAAGTCGACGCTGCTGCGTACCCTCGCGGGGTTGTTGCCGGTCGAGGCCGGCAGCGTCCGACTCAGCCCACCCACCGCGACCGTCGGACACCTGCCGCAGGAGCCGGAGCGGCGGCCGGGCGAGACGGTACGGGAGTTCCTGGCCCGCCGGACCGGGGTGACCGCCGCGCAGGCGGCGTTGGACGCGGCCACCGAGGCGCTGACCGCCGGGACGGCGGGCGCCGACGACGCGTACGGGGACGCGTTGGAGCGCTGGCTCGCCCTGGGCGGCGCGGACCTCGACGAACGCGCCGACCAGGTGAGTGCCGATCTGGGGCTCACGGTCGACCTGGACCACCCGATGACCGGGCTCTCCGGCGGCCAGGCGGCCCGGGCGGGGTTGGCGTCGCTGCTGCTCAGCCGGTACGACGTCTTCCTGCTCGACGAGCCGACGAACGACCTGGACCTGGCCGGGCTGGAGCGGCTGGAGGAGTTCGTCACCGGGCTGCGGGCCGGCACGGTGCTGGTCAGCCACGACCGGGAGTTCCTGACCCGCACGGTGACCCGCGTGCTGGAGCTGGACCTGCCGCAGCAGCAGGTCAACCACTACGGCGGCGGCTACGCGGCCTACCTCGAGGAGCGCGAGGTGGCGCGGCGGCACGCCCGCGCCGACTTCGAGGAGTACGCCGAGACGAAGGCCGGCCTGGAGGCGCGGGCGCGTACCCAGCGCTCCTGGATGGAGAAGGGCGTGAAGAACGCCCGCCGCAAGGCCACCGACAACGACAAGATCGGCCGTAAGTTCCGCAGCGAGGCCACCGAGAAGCAGGCCGCCAAGGCGAAGCAGACCGAGCGCCTGATCGAACGCCTCGAGGTGGTCGAGGAGCCCCGCAAGGAGTGGGAGCTGCGGATGGAGATCGCCGCCGCGCCCCGCGCCGGCGCGGTCGTGGCCACCCTGCGCAACGCGGTGGTACGCCGGGGCGGCTTCACGCTCGGGCCGGTCGACCTCCAGATCGACTGGGCGGACCGGGTGGCGGTGACCGGGGCGAACGGCTCGGGCAAGTCCACCCTGCTGGCCGCGCTGCTGGGGCGGCTGCCGCTGGACGAGGGGACCGCCTCGCTCGGGCCGGGCGTGGTGGTCGGCGAGGTGGACCAGGCGCGCGGGTTGTTCCTCGGCGACGCGCCGCTGATCGACGCGTTCCAGGCGGCCGTACCGCAGATGTCGCCGGCGGACGCGCGGACCCTGCTGGCCAAGTTCGGCCTGCGCGCGGCGCACGTCCCCCGGCCGGCGGCGACCCTCTCGCCCGGCGAGCGCACCCGCGCGGCGCTGGCTCTGCTCCAGGGGCGCGGGGTCAACCTGCTGGTGCTGGACGAGCCCACCAACCACCTGGACCTGCCCGCCATCGAACAGCTCGAATCGGCGCTGGCCAGCTACCCCGGAACGCTGCTGCTGGTCACCCACGACCGGCGGATGCTGGCCGCCGTCGAGACCAACCGGCGGCTGCGGGTCGACGCCGGGCGGATCGCCGAGGATTGATCCCGGCGCGCGGCCGGGCGCGGGGTGAGAATGACGCCATGCTCAAGTGGGAGTACGCCCTGCTGGTCCGCCGCCGCCAGGCGGCGACCAACGACCTCGGCTGGGAGGTCGTCTTCGTCTGGTACGGCCCGGACGGCTCGATGGTCGACGTGACGCCGTACGGCGACACGGCGCTGGCCCACCTCAACCGGGCCGGCGACCAGGGCTGGGAACTGGTCGCGATGAGCGAGGACCCGTCGCTGCCCGGCAACCACGAACTGCACCGGTACCACCTCAAGCGGCCGAAGCCCGCCGCTCCCCCGCCCCGCCAGCGGATCCGGGGAGGTCGCCGGACGCTGTCGGGCTGACCTTCGACGTCACTGGACCGGAGCGCGGGTCTTGGACCCGGGCGGCGGCACTCCGATGAGCGTGATGACTGTGCGGCATCTTGATGCCCCACAGTCATCACGCTCGACAGGGGTACGTGCCTCCGGACGCCCCGGCACGCCCGCCGTCGGGCGCGCGACCGCGAAACGGGGGAATACCGGGCGCGTAGCCGGGTAACGCGCGGCGGGAGGTGGCCCGAATGGTCGCTTTGGCACAGACTCCGCCCTCGGCCGACCGGCTGCGGTTGATCGACGAATCCCTCGCCCAGGCGTGGGCGGACCAGGTCCGGCACGACGACCGGCTACGGAGCCTGGCCGTCGAGGTGCGGTTCGACCGGGGGGTCGCCCACCTCACCGGCGAGGTGGCCGAGCCGGCCGACCTCCGGCTGGTACGGGACCTGGTGGGACGGCTGGCCGGCGTCTACGGCGTCTGGTGCCGGGTCGGCGTCGGCGGACGGGCCCCGGTGGTGGTGGACCTGGGCTGCGGCCCGACCAAGCAGTGGTCGGGCAACCTCGGGCTGGACATCTATCCCGCGCCGGGCGTGGACGCGGTGGCGGATCTCTCCGGCTCGCTGCCGCTGGCCGACGACTCGGTGGACGTGCTGTTCGCGGTACACATCCTGGAGCACCTGATCGACTTCCTGCCGCTGGTGGACGAGTGTCACCGGGTGCTCCGGCCCGGGGGCGTCCTGCACGTCATGAGCCCGTGGTGGGGGCACGTCAACGCGGTGGCCGACCCGACCCACGTACGGCTGATGGACGTGCAGACCTTCAAGGGGATCTGCCAGCTCCGGCCGCCGGGCACCCCGCGCTGGTACCCGCTGCACGCCGGGTGCGACGGCGCGTCGATCTTCGCCGACCTGACGCCGCTCCCGGCCGACGCCGAGCCCGCGCCGAACTTCCACCTGGCCCGCTTCTTCGACTAGGGCTTGGTGGATTCGCGTAGTTCCAGGCGGTACGCGGCCTTGACCGCGCGGGCGGGGGCAGCGCGGTCACCGTCGAGGCGATCGGCGAGGAGTTCGACGGCCAGCCGGGCGATCTGCTCCTTGTCGGGGGCGACGGTGCTCAGCGTGGGGACCGAGAACCGGCCGTCCTCGATGTCGTCGAAGCCGACCACCGCCACGTCCTCGGGAACCCGCAGACCCGCCTCGTGCAGGGCCCGCAGCGCGCCCAGGGCGAGCGTGTCGTTGAAGCAGAAGACGGCGTCGGGGCGTACCCCGGCGGTGAGCAGGCCGCGCATCGCGGCCGCGCCATCGGCGCGGTGCCAGGCCGTCGCGGACGCCACGAGGGCTTCGTCGTAGGCCAGGCCGGCAGCCCGCAGCGCCTCGGCGTAGCCGGCCAGGCGGAGGCGCGCGCTGGCGCCCTCGTCGGTGCGCTGCGCGCCGATCGCCGCGATCCGGCGGCGGCCGAGCCGGATCAGGTGGTCGGTGATCTCCCGGGCGGCGGTGACGTTGTCGATCACCACGCGATCGGCGGGGCCGTGGTCGACGCGCTCGCCGAGCAGCACCATCGGGGTGCCGTCGAGGCTGGCCAGATCCTCCGCCGTGAGCGCCAGCGGGCTGAAGATGAGCCCGTCGATCAGGTGGTCGGTGATGCCGGAGGCGACGACACGCTCCTGCTCGCGCCGGCCGCCGGTCTGGTCGATGAGCACGGTCCAGCCGTACGCGGCGGCGGCGGTGACGACGTGCCGGGCGAGTTCGGCGAAGTACGGGATGTCGAGTTCCGGCACCGCCAGGGCGATCACCCCGGTACGCCCCTTGCGCAGGTGACGGGCGGAGAGGTTGGGCCGGTAGTTCAGCTCGGCGATGGCCTCCTCGACCCGGGCCCGGGTGTCCGGACGGACGTGCACGTACCCGTTCACCACGTTGGAGACGGTCTTCACCGAGACGCCGGCCCGCTCGGCCACGTCCTTGAGCCTGTGTCGCACCCCGCAACCTCCCCGATGTGACCCAGCGCACCATACCCGCTCTACAACGTTGCAAAAAGGGGCCGGCACGCGCCAAGGGCTCCCGCCATGGCGGGAGCCCCTCGGCTGTCGTGCGGTCAGGCGCTCGGCTGGCGCTGCTCCGGCGCGACGGCCGGTTCGTGGCGGGCGAGCCGGTTACGGCGGTAGCCGTAGCCGAAGTAGATGATCGCGCCGAGCAGCATCCAGGCCAGGAACCGCAGCCAGGTCTCCACGGACAGGTTGAGCATCAGGTAGAGGCAGGCGACCGCCGAGACGATCGGCAGCACCGGCGAGAACGGCACCCGGAACGGCCGGTCCAGGTCCGGACGCTTGCGGCGCAGGATCGGCACGGCGATCGAGACCAGCACGAACGCGCAGAGCGCGCCGATGCTGACCAGGTCGGCCAGGGCGGACAGCGGCAGGAAGCCGGCCAGCAGCGCGACCGCCACCGTCATGATCGCCGAGATCCGGTACGGGGTGCCCCAGCGCGGGTGCACCTTCGCGATCGCGGGCGGGATCAGCCCGTCCCGGGCGATGGCGAAGCCGATCCGGCCCATCGCCACCAGGTCGACCAGGATGACGCTGGTCAGGCCGGCGACCGCCGCGATGGAGACCAGTACCGCGGCCCAACCGGCGCCGACCGACTCGAAGGCCGAGGCGATCGGGGCGCCCCGGTCGATCTCGGTGTACGGCACCATGCCGACGACCACCAGCGAGACGCCGATGTAGAGCACGGTGGAGATCAGCAGCGTACCGAGCAGGCCCAGGGTGAGGTCCCGCTTGGGCTTGCGGGTCTCCTCGCCCAGGTTGGCGACGGCCTCGAAGCCGGTGTACGCGAAGAAGACCACCGCCGCGGCGCTGAGCACCCCGACGAAGCCGAAGACCGACGGCTCCAACCCGAACAGCGCCTGGGTGACCGGCTGCTTGATGCCGTCGTCGCCGCTGCCGGCGGGCTCGGCCGGCGGGATGAACGGGGTGAGGTTGGCGGCCTTGACGAAGAACAGGCCGGCGACCACCACGAAGACGCAGATCGCGACCTTGACCAGCACCAGCAGGTTGGTGATCCGGGCCGACTCCCGGATGCCGACGATGGCGACGACGCCGAGGATCAGCACGATGGCGATGGCGCCGACGTTGACCACGCTGCCCTCCTCGCCGAACCACCGGGTCGGCAGGTCGAGCAGTTCGGCCAGGTAACCGGACCAGCCGCGGGCCACCACCGCCGCGCCGAGCGCGAACTCCAGCAGCAGATCCCAGCCGATGATCCAGGCGACGATCTCGCCCATCGTGGCGTACGCGTAGGTGTAGGCGCTGCCGGCGGTCGGCACGCTGGACGCCAGCTCGGCGTAGCAGAGGGCGGCGAGCAGGGCCACCACGCCGGCGATGGCGAAGGAGATCACCACGCCCGGTCCGGCGCTGTCGCGCGCCTCGATTCCGGTGAGTGTGAAGATGCCGGTGCCGATCACGATGCCGATGCCGAAGCCGGCGAGGTCGAGAGCGCCGAGTCGCCGCTTGAGTCCGACCCCGCCGTCACTGCCGTCCGCCTCGCCCTGGGCTATCACGTCCTTGATCGGTTTGGTTCGCAGCACGGACATGCGCTCACCCCTTCACACCGTGCGACCACCACCGTGGCGGCCGGTGACCGGCGTTGCTACCCAGCGGAACGAATGGTCAACCACGAACACTTGCGGCGACGACGCGATTGTGAAAATTTCCTTCTGTACGCAGATAGGCAGCGGCGAATCTTGCCGCATGCAGATCGCATCGGGAGCCCCAACGAAGGGACATACCGCATGAAAGCACTCCGTCTCACCGCCGCCGGCCTGGCCGCGGTCCTGCTCGGCTCACTCGCACCCGTCGCCCCCGCGAACGCCTCCGCCTCCTCCTCGACCGCCGCCTGCGTCACCAACCCGGCCACCCCCAAGCGACAGTTCCGGGCCATGTGGATCTCGTCGGTGGTCAACATCGACTGGCCCAGCAAGGCCTCCCAGACCAGCCCGGACCGGATCGCCGCCCAACAGGCCGAGTACCGCGACCTGCTCGACCTCGCCGAGCGACTGCACCACAACGCGGTCGTCGTGCAGGTCCGGCCCACCGCGGACGCGCTCTGGCCCTCTACGTACGAGCCGTGGTCGGAGTACCTGACCGGGGTGCGCGGCCAGGACCCCGGGTGGGACCCGCTGGCCTTCCTCGTCGCGGAGTCGCACCGGCGCAACCTCGAATTCCACGCCTGGTTCAACCCGTACCGGGTCTCCATGCCGGCGCCCGGCGGCGCCGGCGCCGACCTCGACCAGCTCGCGCCCGGGCATCCGGCCCGGCAGCACCCGGACTGGACCTTCGCCTATCCGCCGGCCGGCGTCGCCGGCAGCCGGCTCTACTACAACCCCGGAATTCCCGAGGTACGCGAGTTCGTCCAGACCGCGATGATGGACGCGGTCAAGCGGTACGACATCGACGGCGTCCACTTCGACGACTACTTCTACCCGTACCCCAGCGGCAGCTACCAGGTGCCCGACGACGCCACCTTCGCGGCGTACAACCGGGGCTTCACTGACCGGGCCGACTGGCGGCGGGACAACATCAACCTGCTGATCCAGGAGATGAACGGCAAGATCAAGGCGGCGAAGCCGTGGGTGAAGTTCGGGGTCAGCCCGTTCGGCATCTGGCGCAACGCCAGCGCCGACCCGCTCGGCTCGGACACCACCGGCAGCCAGTCGTACGACATCATCTCCGCCGACACCCGCAAATGGATCAAGCAGGAGTGGATCGACTACGTCGTGCCGCAGCTCTACTGGTACATCGGCCAGTACCCGGCGGCCGACTACGCGCGACTCGTGCCGTGGTGGGCCGAGACGGTGCGCGGCACCCGGGTGCAGCTCTACATCGGCCAGGCCGACTACAAGAGCGGCGACCCCGCGTACGGGCCCTACTGGCAGAACCCGCGTGAGCTGTCCGACCACCTGACGCTCAACCGGGCGTACCCGGAGGTGCAGGGCAACGTGCACTTCTCCGCCGTCCAGGTACGGGCCAACCGGCTCGGCGCGACCGACACCTACGCGGCCGAGCACTACTCGCGCCCGGCCCTCGTACCGGCCATGCCGCACCTGCCGGCGAAGCCGCTGCTCCCGCCGGTCGTCACCGGGGTCACCCGGCAGGCCGACGGGGTACGGCTGACCTGGCGTCAGCCCGCCGACGGCAAGGGTCCTCTGGGCACCGCCACGTCGTACGCGATCTACCGGTTCGACGGGACCACCCTGCCCGGCCGGTGCGCCACCGCGGACGCCACCGCACTTGTCGACACCGTCCGGGCCACCCCCGGCGGCGCGCAGTCCTGGGTGGACACGTCGGCCGAGCCCGGCCGGCGCTACACGTACCGGCTGACCGCGCTGGACCGGACGGCGAACGAGAGCCCGGCCGGGCCTCCGGCGTTCCTGCTGCGCTGACCAGGTCCGTTGAATGCCCCGGGCGCACCCACGCCCGGGGCATTCGTCTGTTTCGACGCATGTCACCGATAGTTGGCGCGGCGCATACCGGGACGCTGATCAATTGATCGACACTTGTCGACATCCGGTGACCAGCCGGTAACTTCCGTCCCACCGCACACCCCGCGGAGGTAAACCGTGCCCCGACGTCTCGCCACCCTGTTCGCCTCGGGCGCGCTCGCGCTGCTCGCCACCCTCGCCCTCGCCTCCCCCGCCGCCGCCGTCACCCCCGCAGAGAAGCTGTCCGTGCTGTCGAGCTGGACCCAGACCAGCGCGTCCAGCTACAACGCCTGGAACAGCGCCCGCCTCAACCGGGCACCCTGGGCCGAGTACAACTTCGTCTGGTCCACCGACTACTGCTCGTCCAGCCCGGACAATCCGCTCGGCTTCACCTTCAACCTGGGCTGCTACCGGCACGACTTCGGCTACCGCAACTACAAGGCGGTCGGCCAGTTCTCCGCCAACAAGGCCCGCCTCGACAACGCCTTCTACGCGGATCTGAAGCGGGTCTGCGCCACGTACAACGCGGTCGTCCGCCCCGCCTGCTACAGCCTGGCTTGGACCTACTACCAGGCCGTCCACGTCTTCGGCTCGGTAGCCGCCGTCCAACAGTCCGACATCGACCGAGCCGCCCGAATGAAGGCGAAAGCCGAATCCCAAGCCCGCGCCCGCGCCTGACCCCCTTTTTCACCGGTGATCAAGAGGTTGGCGTCAGCTGAGGCGCGACTTCTGACGCTAACCTCTTGATCGACAAGGCCCAGCGGGTGGGGGTTAGGCGTGTTCGGTTTTGGTGGCGGGGTGTTGGGGTGGGGTGGGGTGGGACAGGTCGGTGCTGAAGCGGGTCGAGTCCGCGGCCAGGTCCGGGTGTTCCACGTCGAGCGCGAGCGCGACGGCCTCGTCCAGGCTCAACTCGCCGCCCTCCCCGTACGCGTCGTCGAACGCCACGTCACCTATCATCATCCGCAGCTCCGCCTGCTGGTCGGCCCAGTAGCCGCCGTAGATGCCCGGCGTCGCCCGCATGCTCGCCCGGGTGACCTGCGCCGCCCCGAACAGCCGCGCGGCGGTCGACCGGTCCCCACCGAGCGCGCACCGCACCGCGATCGCGTTCAGGGTGTCGCAGGCCCCGCCGTGGTAGCCGTGCCCCATCCGTGAGCGCAACGCCGCGAGTAGGTGCTCGTGCGCGGCGATCACGTCACCCCGGGCCAACGCGACCATCCCGAGCAGCATGTCCACCGAACGCCGGCCCCGCTCGACCGGACGGGCGGCCTCCACCGGCCGCGCCGCGCCCAGCAGATCCGCCGCCTCCTCCAGCGCGCCCCGCCGCCAGAGCAGCTCGGCCAGGCTGAACACCGCGAACAGCGCCTCGCCCACCACGTCCTGCCCGTGCGCCCAGTCGATGACCTCCCGACAGACCCGCTCGGCCTCGAAGAACTGGCCCATGTCCACGAGTGGCGCGGCCCGGCCGGCGAGCACCCGGGCCAGCAGACCGGCGTCACCGGCCTGCCGGGCGGCGGCCTCCGCCCGCTGCGAGTACCGCAACTCCTCGGCGAACTCGCCGTCGGCGCCGGCGTGCATCGAGTGCATGTGGTACGCCGCCGCCAGCTCCGCGTCCGGGATGCGCTCGCCCGTCTCGGCGATCCGTCCGTACAGCCGGAACAGCCAGAGCCGACCCTCGCGCGCCAGTCCACGCTCGCGCCACCACTGGTCCAGCCCGTTCGTGAGACGCAGACCGGCGCGGGCGCTGCCTCCGGTGGCACACCACCGCAGCGCGGCCCGCAGCTCGTCGGCCAGCGGATCGAGGGTGTAGAGCGACAGCGTCACCGGTCGTCCGTCCGGGCCGAGGTGCGCCCGTTCCAGGGCGTGTGCCGACCAGGCCACGTGCCGGTCCCTGGCGGCCTGCTCCTCACCCGCCTCGGCCAGCCGCCGGGCCGCGTACGCCCGGATCGGGTCGAGCATCCGGTACGAGCTGCCGGCGGCCCGCGGCTCGGCCAACACCATCGACTTGTCCACCAGCACCGACAGCGGATCCAGCGGGTCGTCGCCGAGCAGCCACTCCACCGTCGGCAGGTCCACCGGCCCGGCGAAGACCGCCATCCAGCGCAACAGCCGCGCCGCCCGGGGCCCCAACGTCCGGTACGACCAGGTGACGGTGGCCTGCATGGTCAGGTGCCGTTCGGTGGCCGACCGCTGCACGGCTCTGCTCGCCGGGGTCGGCGGCGGCGTGCCGATCGCCGCGGCCACCAGGTCCACGGTGTCCTGCTGGTTGCCGGACCAGCCGCGCTCCACCGGCGGTGGCTCCGGGTCCTCCCGGCCGGCGTCCAGCGTGCCGAGGACGTCGTCCAGCCGTTCGGCGAGCTGACCCACGGAGAGCACCCGCAGCCGGGCGGCCGCCAACTCGATGGCGAGCGGCAGCCCGTCCAACCGTTGCACCACCCGGCGCAGGTCGGCCGACTCGGCCGGGTCCGGCTGCCGGCCGCCACGGGCCGCCGCCGTCCGGTCCAGCAGCAGCGCGACCGCATCGCTCTCCGCGCCGTCGGCGCGCGGATCGACCGAGAGCGGCGGGATCCGCCACACCACCTCGCCGGGCAGGCTGAACGACTCGCGGCTGGTCGCCAGCACCCGTACGCCGCCCCCGCCGGAGAGCAGCCGCGAGATGACCTCGCCGCAGGCGGCCGGTTGCGAGTCGCAGGTGTCCAGCACGACAAGCATCCGGCGAGCCGCCGCGTACTCGACGAGCGTGTCCAGCATCGGGCGGCCCGGCTCGGGCCGCAGCCCGAGCACCGCGGCGATCGCGAACGCCACCAACCCCGGGTCGGTCACCGAGGCGATGTCGACGAACCACACCCCATCGGGGTACGCCTCGACGACCCCGGCGGCCAACTCCACGGCGAGTCGGGTCTTCCCCGCGCCGCCCGCACCCAGCACCGTGACCAACCGGTGCCGCTCCACCAGCCGCCCCAGCTCGGCGCGCTCGACCTGCCGCCCGACGAACGAGGTCACCTGGGTCGGCAGGTTGTGCGCCACCGCCTCGGCGGTACGCGGGCGGGGGAACTGCCGTTCCAGCCCAGGAGCGACCAGTTGGAACAGCCGCTCCCGGTCGTCGAAGCCCCGCAGCCGGTGCAGGCCCAGGTCCAGCAGGGTGGCACCGGGCGGCAGCGGGTCGGCCCGACGGGCCGTGGACGCCGAACACAGCACCTGCCCGCCGTGCGCCGCCGCGGCCACCCGGGCGGCCCGGTGCACCTCGGGACTGGCGTACTCCCCGTCGCGGGGCTCGGCGTAGCCGGTGTGCAGGCCCATCCGTACCCGGGGCGCGGCCTCGGTGGTCGGCCAGTCGTGGTTGGCCAGGGCCCGCTGGGCGGTCAGGCAGGCCGTCAGTGCCGCCGCCGCGTCGTCGAAGGCCAGGAAGAACGAGTCGCCCTCGGTCAACAGTTCGGCACCACCGGTGGCGGCCAGGGTACGACGCAGCAACCGCCGATGCTCGGCGAGCACCGGGCGGTAGTCCGCGCCGAGCAACTGGGCCAGCCGGGTCGAGCCCTCGATGTCGGTGAACACGAAGGTCACCCAACCGCTCGGGAGCTGGATCCGTGGCGACATGCGTGGAACCTCCGCCCGTGACGTCGGGTTCATGCTGCCTGAGTCCGAGCGGTCACGCATCGTGAGAACGGCCGGGCACGTGCCGCCTCAAGGTGCCACTCCAACCCGGTCCCGGCAAGGCCGGTTCACGAGTCTGCCGCCGAAACCGCCGGATCAGCAGCCGCAGGCGCCACCGCAGCAGCCGCCACCGCCGGATGCCGGCGCGGCACCGGCGCCGCGACCGGTGACCGACACCGCCGAGAGCAACTTGACCGTGTCGGCGTGGCCCTGCGGGCAGGTGGCCGGCGCTCCGGCCTCCGCCATCGGACGGTTGACCTCGAAAGTGTCGCCGCAGGCGCGGCATCGGAATTCGTACCGGGGCATGCAACCAGGGTACGTGGACCTGACGTCCGAGGGGACATGAGTGATACTCGACGGGTGGTGGACGGCGAGGACAAGACGCGAGTGCAACCGCTCCGACCGGCCGCGCCGCTGGACGGGCCGCTGGCGGAGTCGGGCGCCGCGCCGGATCCGGTGCCCCCGGCCGTGCCTCGCCCGCGTCGGCCCTGGCTGAGCAGCGGCAGTACGGACGCGAAGACCACACCCCCGGCCTCGGGCGAGGCTGCTCCTTCCTCGACAGTCGACGCTCCGGCCGCTGTCCAGCGCGAGGACGCCCCCGACGACATCGCCGCGAAGGACGCCCCCACCACCGATGCCACCGGTACGGCCACCGCCGCTGCGGACCGGGCCGAGGGAGGCATCGACAGCCCGGCGCGCGACAACCCCGACGGTGACGTCACGGCGAGGGCCGACACCACGGCCGCCGAGCCCGCGAAGGCCGACCCGGCAAAGACCGACGCGGCAACCGCCAGCACCACGGCCGCCGACACGGCGAAGAACGACGCCACGGCCCTCGACGCGGCGAAGGCCGGCACCACGGCTGCCGACGCGGCGAAGACCGGCACCACCGACGCCGACACGGCGACGAGCGACGCCACGGCCGCCGATCCGGCGAAGGCGAAGACGGGCGACGCCAAGGCCGGCACCGCCAAGACCGGCAACGGGACGGTCGCGGCGGGTACCGCCGCCACCGATCTGACGGCGACCAAGGTGGACGGCGTGGCCGTCGTACCGGCGACGACGCCCGGTCGGCGGCGGCGGGTCCCGTTCGCGCACGCCGTACGGCTGCCACCGCCGCGCCAGGCCGCGGTGACCGCCGCGCGGGCGACCCGCGACTGGTCCCGCCGGCCCAGCGGCCGACTCACCGTGCCCGGGGTCTTCCTGCTCGCCCTGGTCGCCGCGACCGCCGCCGCCGGGGCGCTGCTCGTCCCGGCGACCATCCGCGGGTCCAAGCCGGTGGCCGTCGACGCCTCGGCCGCGCCGACCGTGGCCGTGCCGCCGGCCCTGCCGCTCGACCCACGCCCGACCGGCCCGCTGCCCAGTGGTGCGGTGCCCACGGGCCCGCCGCCCACCGGGGCGTTCCCCACCGGCGTCGTGCCGACCGGACCAGCCGTCGCGCCGACGGTCGGCGGTCGCCCGTCGGACGCCCTGGCCGGTTGGGCGCAGCAGGTCGGGGCCAAGGTCGGCATCCCGCCGGCCGCCATGCAGGCGTACGGGTACGCGGAACTGATGCTCGCCCAGACCAACCGGAGTTGCGCGCTGAGCTGGACCACGCTGGCCGCGATCGGTCAGGTCGAGTCGGGGCACGGCTCGGCCAACGGCGCGCAGCTGGGTCCCAACGGCAAGGTGTTACCCAAGATCATCGGGCTGCCGCTGGACGGCAAGGGCGGCCGGATGCGGATCATCGACACCGACCGCGGGGCGCTCGACAACGACAGCACCTACGACCGGGCGATCGGGCCGATGCAGTTCATCCCGACCACCTGGCAGGAGATCGGGGCCGACGCCGACCAGGACGGGATCAAGGACCCGCACGACCTGGACGACGCGGCGCTGGCGGCCGGCAACTACCTCTGCAAGGGTGGCCGCAACCTCAGCATCCCCGGCGACTGGTGGAACGCGATCCTGTCGTACAACGATGTGCGCCGGTACGCCCAGGACGTCTACAACACCGCTGACCGGTACGGACGGGCCAGCCGCCAGATGTGATCGTCCGCGTACATTGGAGGACCGGACACTTCCCCCTGGCAGCCGTTAGCGGCAAGCTAGACGGGTGATGGTGCGCGAGTGGGACCCCAGGACCGCGTCCTCCGCCGAGATCGCGTCGTTGTTGACCACGCTGAACGCGGTGCTCGCGGCCGATCTGCCGCAGGACCCGCCGTGGCGGGAGACCTCCCTGCGGGAGTATCTGGCCGAGGTGATGCCCGGTGAGCGACGGATCTCCTGGCTGGCCCAGGCCGAGCCGGGCGACCCCGGCGAGGTCGGTGCCGTCCTCGGGCAGGTCCACGTGCTGCTGCTCGGTGACATCGGGGTGATCGAGGTGCTGGTCCACCCCTCCGCACGACGCAGCGGCCTCGGCCGTGACCTGGTCCTGCGCGCCGCCCGGCGGGTCTACCAGGAGGGCTTCCGGTCGATCGGTGTCGAAGTGGTCGGCGACACGCCGGCCGTGGCCTTCTACGAGTCGCTCGGTTTCACCCGGGAGTACGTGGAGACGCGCAGCGTGCTCGACCTGACCTCGGTGGACTGGGCCGAGTTGACCGAGATGGCCACCGGGATCGGTGCGGGCTACCACCTGGAGTTCTACCCGGGCGGGCCGCCGGACCATCTGATCGAGTCGTACGCGCGGGCCAAGGCCGAGGTGCGCGACGTCGAGGACGGCGAGCTACGGCCCAGCTCCTACGACCCGGAGCGCCTGCGGGACAGCCTGGACACCCTGCACCGGCGCGGCATGAAGCCGTACATCGTGCTGGCCCGGCACGAGCAGAGCGGTGAGGTGGCCGGTCTGACCGAGGTCGTGGTGCCCGCGCAGCACCCGACCCGCGCCGACCAGTACGACACGATCGTCGCGCAGGACCACCGGGGTTACGGCATCGACCGGGCGATCAAGGCGCGGATGCTGCTGGAGCTGCGCTCCGCCGAGCCGGAGCTGGCCGAGGTGCAGACCTGGAACGCGCAGGCCAACGAGGCGATGCTCAAGGTCAACGCGGAACTGGGCTACCGGCCCGACCGGGACTGGTGCGAGTACAGCGTCGACGTCGCCGAGCTGGTGCACCGCCTCGATCCACCACGCTGAGGAATTCACGAAAGTGTCCGCCAGGGGATGGACGGTGGACAGTGGGGCACCTTAACGTGCGTTGACCCCGTCCACCCATCGTGGAGGCCCTATGCGCCCGCGCCGCACGACAGCAGCGCTCGCGATCGCCACCGCCGCAGTGACCGTCACGGCTCTCGGCGTCACCCCCGGCGCGGCCAGCGCCGCGCCCACCGACCTCTTCATCTCCGAGTACGTCGAAGGCTCGTCGAACAACAAGGCGATCGAGCTGTTCAACGGCACCGGCGCTCCCGTCGATCTCACTGCGGGCGGCTACCAGCTCCTGCTCTACTTCAACGGCGCCACGACGGCGACCACCATCGCGCTGACCGGGACGGTCGCCGCCGGGGACGCCTTCGTCTTCGCCAGCGCCTCGGCCGGGCCGGCGATCCTCGCCCAGGCGGACCAGACCACCGGGGCGAGCCTGTTCAACGGTGACGACGCGATCGTGCTGCGCCGGGGCGCGACCGTGCTCGACTCGATCGGCCAGGTCGGCGTCGACCCGGGCACCGAGTGGGGCACCGGCACGACCAGCACGGCGGACAACACGCTGCGCCGGCTGCCCTCGGTCATCGCGGGCGACACCGATCCGTCGGACGCGTTCGACCCCGCAACGCAGTGGGCCGGCTTCCCGGTCGACACCTTCGACGGGCTCGGCGCGCACACCGTGGACGGCGGTGGGCCGGTCGACGTCCCGGCCACGGTGACCTGCGGCGACCCGCTGGTCACCGCCTCGGGAACGGCGGCGAGCCGGGAGGTCACCGCCACCGACCCGGACGACGAGATCGTCGACCTGGCGGTGACCGGGGTCAGCCCGACGCCGGCCAGCGGCTCGATCAGCCGTACCGCGGTCACGCCCGCCGACGCGGTGGGCGGCACGGCCCGCGCCACGGTCGGCGCGAGCGCCGACCTCACCGCCGGGGCGTACACCGTCACCGTGACCGCGACCGATGCGGGCGGTGGCACCGCGAGCTGCGCGCTGGTCGTGCAGGTGACCCGGGAGCTGACCGTCGGGGAGGTGCAGGGTCCGACCACCGACACCGAGTCCGGCCCCGCCGACCGGTCGCCGCTCGCACCGGCGAGCGGCAACGGCACGAGCAGCACGATGTACGACGTCCGTGGCGTGATCACCCAGCGGACGCTGGCCCGTACGTCGGCCGGGGCGGAGCAGAACGGGTTCTTCCTCCAGAGCCGCAGCGGCGACACCGACGGCGACCCGACCAGTTCCGACGGCATCTTCGTCTTCATGGGCACGTTCACCTCGCTGATCGGCGGCTACGTGCCGACCGTCGGCGACGAGGTCGTACTCCGGGCGCGAGTGTCGGAGTACTACAACTTCACCCAGCTCTCCGGGGCGTCGCTGGTCCGCCGGATCGCCACCGGTCTGGACGTGGACACCACGGTCACGGTCGCCGACGCGACGCCGCCGGTCGAGCTGACCGAGGCGCAGCGCTGGTGGGAGCGGCACGAGGGCACCCGGCTGCGGGTCCGCGCCGGCAGCGGCGCGGTGAGCGGACGCGACGTCTTCTCGTCCACCGCCGACGCGGAGCTGTGGGTCGTCGACCGGGACGATCCGCTGCTGGACCGGGCCGACCCGTACGCCCGGCGGGTCTTCCGGGACGCGCACCCGCTGGACAACGACCCGACCCGGCGCTTCGACGACGGCAACGGCCAGCGCGTGCTGCTCGGCAGCATGGGGGTGAAGGCGACCGCCGCTGACAGCACCGCGCTGCTCCCGCCGGCCCACACCTTCGACACGCTGCGCGCCGACGCGGTGGGCGGCGTCTACTACTCGTTCGAGAAGTACGGCGTCCAGGTCGAGCGCGCCGAGTTCGACGCCGGGGCCGACCCGTCGAAGAACAACCCGCCGAAGCCCGCCGACCGGTCCCAGGAGGTCGCGGTCGCGACCTACAACGTGGAGAACCTGTACGACTACCGCGACGACCCGTTCGACGGCTGCGACTTCACCGGCAATGCCGGGTGCACCGGTGTCAGCCCACCGTTCGACTACGTGCCGAGCAGCGAGGCGGACTACCGCCAGCACCTGACGTCGCTCGCCGACCAGATCGTCAAGGATCTGCACGCGCCGGATCTGATCCTGGTGCAGGAGGCCGAGGACCAGGACATCTGCACGGTCTCCGGGACGGCGCTGGCCTGCGGCGAGACCAACAACGCCGACGGCGCCCCGGACAGCATCCAGGAGTTGGCGCTCGCGGTGGCGGCGGCCGGTGGGCCGGCGTACGCCGCTGCCTACGACCGGACCGGCGCGGACGCCCGCGGGATCACCGCCGCGTTCCTGTACCGCACCGACCGGCTGTCCCTGGCGGCCGCGACGGCGAGCGACCCGCTGTTGGGCGCGACGCCGACCGTGCAGTACCGCGCCGCCGGTCTGCCGGGCAACGCCGACGTGCAGAACCCCAAGGCGCTCAACGCGGTGTTGCCATCCGACGTGGACACCTCGACGGGCAAGGACGGCAACAACGTCTTCACCCGGGCACCGCAGTTGGGCAAGTTCACCGTGGCCGCGGCGCCGGGCTCCACCGAGCGGTTCACCCTGTACGCGCTGAGCAACCACTACTCCTCCGGTCCGGACAGCCGGGTGGGGCAGCGACGGGAGCAGGCGGCGTACGGAGCGGCGATCGTCACCGCGATCGAAGCGGCCGACCGGGACGCCCGGGTCGTGTACGGCGGTGACCTGAACGTCTTCCCCCGCCCGGACGATCCCATCGCCACCGCCGCCCAGCCCACTCCGTCGGACCAGCTCGCTCCGCTGTACGAGGCGGGCCTGCACAACCTCTGGGACAAGCTGGTGGCGGACGTGCCGGCCTCGGCGTACTCGTACAGCTTCGAGGGGCAGGCGCAGACGCTCGACCACCTGTTCGTCAACGACGCGCTCTACGGCGACCTGGTGCAGGTACGGGCGGCGCACGTGAACGCCGACTGGCCGGCGGAGTTCACCGGTGACGGCTCGCGGGGTTCCAGCGACCACGACCCGCAGGTGGCGAGGTTCCGCTCGCGGGCGTCGTTGACCGTCGCCGACACCACTGTGGTCGAGGGCGACCAGGGCACCCGGCAGATGGTGTTCACCGCCACCGTCTCGCGGCCGCTGTCGCAGCCCGTACTGCTGTGCGCCGCGACCGTCGGTCTCACGGCGCAGGCTGGCTCGGACTTCGACGCGTACGCCGGCTGCAAGGTGCTGGCCGCCGGCGATACCTCGGTGACCTTCCCGGTCACCGTGCGGGGTGACCGGCGGCGCGAGTCGGACGAGACGCTGACCCTGCTGGTGGCCGGCGTGCCCGGCCTGCGGCTGGCCGACCCCCTGGCGACCGGAACCATCACCAACGACGACTGAACAAACGGCGTTGATGGCCCACCGTCCGGTTTCTCCGGAGGGTGGGCCGTTCGCGGTGTCAGTAGTATTCGTCGATGATCGGCGGCGGTGGCAGGTGCCGATGCTGCGCGACCCGCACCTCCCACTGGCTACGTCGGCGCCGTGCCTCGCGGTCCGCCGAGCTGCGGTGGTAGGTCTCCGGTGGCCGTGCCAACCCGTAGATGTCCCCCCACCACTCCCCCGGCTCCGGATCGAGGATCGTGTCGAGGTGCGAGGGATAGCGCCGACCCGCACCGTCGTGGACGTCTTCCCGGTCGGCCATCGGCTGGACGATCCGGCCTTCCTGATCCACCACGACCAGGTAGAGGCCGCCCGCGCCGAGCAGGCGTTCCAGTACAGCAAGGCTCGGTGTCAGGCTGCCCGCCTCGACCCGCCCCACCGTCGACGGTGACACCTTGGCGAAGCGGGCCAGCCGAAGTTGGCTCAGCCCGACGATCCGACGTGCGCGGCGAACCAGACCGGCGATGGGAAACCGACCGACGGTAGGGCCAGGGGGAAGAGGAGGTTCGAGCGCCGACGCCATCTCACCACCATCACCCGTGTCGGCACCCGACTCAATCCCTGTGGATAAACCTGTGGACAACTGAGGACCGGGCCGGCGCCGGGCCGGGGGCGGCCGGGGCATGGTTGACCGCCTTTGCTCTGCTTCAACGGACGCAACAGTTGGAACCCAAAAGTGTTGCGTCCGTTGAAGCAGAGCAAAGGGCGCGTGAAGGGGTACCGGACCTCCTCGGGCCGGTTGTCAGGATGGGTCGCTCAGGGCCCGGGCGGGTCAGAGGTCGCAGAGGCGACGGCCGGAGCCGATGTCGTCAAGCGCCGCGTGCAGGTCGCGGATGCGCCGCTCGGCCTCGGCGGTCAGCCGGTCGTGCAGGCGCTGCCAGTCGGCCGGCTGGGGGTCGGGTGGCAGGGCCGCGAGCAGGTCACGGATCTCGTTGACGGTCAGACCGACGCGCTGGGCCACCCGCGCCACCCTGATCCGGCAGGCCGCGTCGACGTCGAAGCGCCGCTGGTTGCCGCCGGTGCGGTCAGCCGTGATCAGGCCCTGCCGCTCGTAGAACCGCACGGCGGAGCCGCTGACCCCGCTCTCCCGGGCCACCTCGCCGACCGTCAATGTGCCCATCGCCAGTCCCCCACCGCCATTGACTTCACCATTACTTCAAGTCCTAGCGTCCGAAGCATGACGACGCAAGAGGACACCCGCCCGACCGTCGCCGTGCTCGTCGGGAGCGTCCGGCAACCCCGGCTGGGCCGCTCGATCGCCGACTGGTTCGTCGCGCACGGGAGCCGCCGGGCGGACCTGGACCTGGACCTCGTCGACCTCGCCGAGGTGGCGCTACCGTTCGCCGACACCCCTCCCGGGGGCAACTCGACCAGCCCGATCAGTGCCCGGTTGGCCGTCGCCGACGCGTTCGTGGTGGTGACGCCCGAATACAACCACAGCTTCCCGGCCGCCCTGAAGAACGCCATCGACTGGCACTACCGGGAGTGGGCCCGCAAGCCGGTGGCCTTCGTGTCGTACGGCGCCAGCTCCGGCGGCATCCGCGCGGTGGAGCAACTCCGGCTGGTCTTCGCCGAGGTGCAGGCCGCCACGACCCGCTCCGGGGTGGTGCTCCGGGCACCCTGGGAACGCCTCGACGCCGACGGTCGGCTGGTCGACGACGAGCCACTGCGGCAGGCGGCCGACGCCACCCTGAGCGAACTGGCCTGGTGGGCCGAGGCGCTGCGCACCGCCCGCCGGGTTCGGCCCTGATGGACGCGTCCGCGCGGCGGCTCGGCTGGTACCTGACCCTGGGTGGTCTGCTCGCGGTGATCGACACCACGGTCACCGTGGTGGCCCTGCCGAGGCTGGTCGACGACCTCGACACCGACCTTCCCACGATCGGCTGGGTCACCAGCGGCTACGCGCTCGCCCTGGTCGCGGTGATGCCCACCGCGGCCTGGGCGATCGGCCGCTTCGGCGCCCGCCGCACCTACCTGACCGCGCTGCTGCTGTTCACCGCCGGCTCCGTGTTGGCCGGGGCCACCTGGAGCGTCGGGTCGCTGATCGCGTTCCGGGTGCTCCAGGGGCTGGGCGGCGGCCTGCTCAACCCGGTCGGGATGGCCGTCGCGCTCGCCGCGGTCCCGCCGCAGCGGCGCGGGCGGATGATGAGCCTGCTCGGCCTTCCGGTGCTGGTCGGACCGCTGATCGGACCGGTGCTGGGTGGGCTGCTGCTCGATCACGCCTCCTGGCGGTGGATCTTCTGGATCAACCTGCCGGTGGGGCTGGTGGCGCTGGTGCTCGGCCGGCTGGTGCTGCCGGTCGCCGACGCGCGACGACCACCGGTCCGGCTGGACGTCGTCGGGCTGCTGTTGCTCTGCCCTGGTCTGGCGCTGGCGGTGTACGGCCTCAGCGTCAGCGGCGAGCGCGGCGGGGTCGTCACCGCGTCCGTGCTGTTGCCGTTCACGCTCGGTGCCCTGCTGGTGGTCGCCTTCGCGGTGCGGGCCGGCCGGGTCCGGCAGCCACTGCTGCGCCTGGCCGTGCTGCGCGCGCCGGGGATGACCCCCGGTGCCGCGACGGTGGCCCTCTTCGCCGCCGGATACTTCGGCTCGTTCCTGATCATCCCGGCCTACGTGCAGGTGGTACGCGGTGACTCGGCCACCCTGGTCGGGATGATCGGCATCCCGCAGGCGCTGACCACCGGGCTGACGCTCCAGGTCGCGACCCGGCTCGTCGATCGCGTCTCGGCGCGGCGGGTGGTCGGGCTGGGCATTTGCACCGCCGTGACCGGCACGGTGGCCCGGCTGCTGGTGCTCGACGCCGACACGTCGTACCCGTTGCTGGCCGCGCTGGGGGCGGTCATCGGCCTGGGCATGGGTGCGACGCTGATGCCGACGATGACGGCGGCCAGCCGGTCGCTGCCGGCCGACGACGTACCGTCCGGCTCCACGCTGCTCACCACGGTGTCGCACACCTCGGTCGCGGCCGGCACGGCGCTGATCGCCGCCGTCCTGTCCCTCCTCGTGGACCGGGTGGCCCCGAGCCTGGGTGGCGGGGGCATCACGGCCGCCGGCCGGCTCGACCCGGCCAGCCGACTCGGGCTCGCACCGGAACTGGCGCAGGCCACCCGGCTCACGATGGCGGTCTCGGCCGTGCTGCTGGCGCTCGCCTGGCTGACCAGCCGAGGACTTCCGGCCACCGTCGCGGCCGCCGACGAGGCGGTCCACCCGGCGGGAGCCGCCGAGTCGGTCAGTAGCGCTGGCGGAGCAGACCCGCGGCCTCGACCGCCCAGTAGGTGAGGATGATCTGCGCGCCGGCCCGCTTGATCGAGGTGAGGGTCTCCATCATCACCCGCTCCCGGTCGATCCAGCCGTTCGCGGCGGCCGCCTCGACCATCGCGTACTCGCCGGAGACCTGGTAGGCGGCGACCGGGACGTCCACCGCGGCCCGGACCGCCGACACCACGTCGAGGTAGGGCAGCGCCGGCTTGACCATCACCATGTCGGCGCCCTCGGCGACGTCGAGCGCCACCTCGCGCAGCGACTCGCGCAGGTTCGCCGGGTCCTGCTGGTAGCTGCGCCGGTCGCCCTCCAGCGCCGACTCCACGGCGTCCCGGAACGGGCCGAAGAACGCCGAGGCGTACTTCACCGCGTACGCCAGCACGGACACGTCCTGGTGTCCGGCGGCGTCGAGCGCCCGGCGTACCACGCCGACCTGGCCGTCCATCATCCCGGACGGCCCGACCACGTGGACCCCGGCGGCGGCCTGGGCCACCGCCATCTCGGCGTACGCGGCCAGCGTGGCGTCGTTGTCGACGTCACCGTCGGGGGCGAGCACCCCGCAGTGCCCGTGTGAGGTGAACTCGTCCAGGCACAGGTCGCTCATGACGACGGTGCTGTCGCCCACCTCGGCGACCACGTCGCGGATGGCGACGTTCAGGATGCCGTCCGGGTCGATGCCGCCGGACCCGGTGGGGTCGCGCCGCTCGGGGACCCCGAAGAGCATGATCCCGCCGACACCGGCCTGCACGGCCTCGGCGGCCGCCTTGCGCAGCGAGTCCCGGGAGTGCTGGAGCACTCCCGGGAGCGACGCGATGGCCCGTGGCTCGGTCAACCCTTCCTTGACGAACATCGGCACGACCAGCTCGGCCGGGTCGACCCGGGTCTCGGACACCAGCCGGCGGATCGCGGGGGTGCGGCGCAGGCGGCGGGGCCGGATCTCGGGGTACGACATGGAAGGATCCTCTCGAACGACGACTACCGGAACCGCAGAGCGGTCGGCCCCTGCACCTTCGAGCCGCGGCGCTGCTTGGCCGGCATGGCGGCCAGCTTCTCGCGCAACTCGACGGCGTAGGCGGCCAGCGCCTCCACCAGGTCGGGCACCGAGGCGTGCGGCGGCTGGACGTCGACCCGCAGGCCGAACTCCGTCGCGGTCTCCGCCGTCTTGGGCCCAATCACGGCAACAACCGTGCGCGCGTGCGGCTTCCCGGCGATACCGACGAGGTTCCGCACGGTCGAAGAAGACGTGAAGAGCACCGCGTCGAACCCGCCCGACTTGATCGCGTCCCGAATCTCGGCCGGCGGCGGCGCGGCCCGCACCGTCCGGTACGCGGTCACGTCGTCGACCTCCCAGCCGCGCTCGGTGAGCCCGGCGGCGAGCGTCTCGGTGGCGATGTCGGCGCGCGGCAGCAGCACCCGGCCGACCGGGTCGAGGATCTCGTCGTGCGGCGAGAACTCGGCCAGCAGACCCTCGGAGGACTGCTCACCGGCGGGGATCAGCTCCGGCTGGATGCCGAACGCGCGCACCGCGTCGGCGGTTGCCTCACCGATGCAGGCGATCTTGACGCCGCCGAAGTGCCGGGCGTCCAGGCCGTGCTCGGCGAACTTCTCCCAGACCGCGCGGACCGCGTTCACCGAGGTGAAGATCACCCAGGCGTACCGGCCGTCGACCAGGCCCTTGACCGCCCGCTCCATCTGCGCCGGGGTGCGCGGCGGCTCGACCGCGATGGTCGGCACCTCGCACGGGATCGCCCCGTACGCCCGCAGCCGGGCACTCATCACGCCGGCCTGCTCCTTGGTCCGGGGTACCAGCACCTTCCAGCCGTACAGCGGGCGGTTCTCCCACCAGCTCAGCTTGTCCCGCTGGCCCACCCCGACGCCGACGGTGAGCACCACCCGGCCGGTGAAGCCGAGCGCGGCGGCCACAAAGCTGTCCACGGTCGACGTGGTCGTGTACTGGGTCTCGCCGGTGCCGTCGCCGGTCACCGCGACACCGGTGGTGCCGTCGACCCCCGCGGCCAGCAGTCCGTCCCGGACGGCGGCGAGGTCACCGGCGTCCACCGCGAGCGCGAGCGAACCCCGGCCGACGGCGGCGGCCAGCGCCTCGAAGTCCAGCGCGCTGACGTCCTCGACGTCGGCGGCGGTACGCACACCCGGCAGCGGAACCCCCGCGTAGGTGGCCACACCCTCGGCCTGGCCGACGCCGGGCACGACCTCGAAGTGGGCGGCGGTACGGGCGACGGCCTGCACCTCCTTGACCACCGAGTCGTGGCCGAACGGGTCGCCGGCGACCAGGTGCACCGCGTTCAGCCCGGACCGGGCCGCGGAGATCAGCACCTTCGCCACGTCCCCCGGGGCACCTTCGGCCGGGGTGAACTCGGCGTCGTCCCTGGCCTCGGCGCGCACGGCGACGAGCAGCGACTCCGGGACTCCCCGGTCGTAGATCACCTGGTCGGCGTCGACCAGGGCGTCGTGCGCCCGGCGGGTCAGCAGACCTGGATCGCCGGGGCCCGCCCCGACGAACGCGATACGGCCGACGGGCTTACGGGTGCGGGTCATTCTGTGCTCCCAAATTGCTGGGTCCCCGGGCCGGTGTGTCCTTCGTGGCCGAGGATCGAGTCGGCGCCGAGTTCGAGGAGTTCGGCGGCGAGTGCCTTACCGATCTCCGCCGCGTCGGCGGGCGTTCCGGTGCGGGACAGCCGGAGGTCACGAGTGCCGTCCGGACTGATCACCGCCCCGCGCAGGTAGATCTCATCACCGGTCTCGCCTTCGGCGAGCTCGGCGTAGGCGGCGACGGGCGCGCTGCACCCGGCCTCCAGGGTGGCCAGCAGCGCGCGCTCCGCGATGACCGCGGCGCGTGACGGTGCGTGGTCGAGCGTTCCGAGCAGCTCGACCAGGTCCTGGTCGTCGACCCGGCACTCCACCGCCAGCGCGCCCTGGGCGGGCGCGGGCAGCATCAGCATCGGGTCCAGCGTCTCGGTGATCACGTCGGTCCGGCCGATCCGGGCCAACCCGGCCCGGGCCAGCACGACGGCGTCGAGGTCGGCATCGGGACCGAGCACCCGCGCCAGGCGGGTGTCGATGTTGCCGCGGATCGGGGTGACCTCCAGTTGCAGGCCGAGAGCGTGCAACTGGGCGATCCGGCGCAGCGCGCCGGTGCCCACGGTGGCGCCGGGCGGCAGCTCGGCGAGCGTCCGACCGTCGCGGGCGACCAGCGCGTCGCGCGGGTCCTGTCGGGGCGGTACCGCCGCGATGTGCAGCCCTCCCGCGCCGGCCGTGGGCAGGTCCTTGTACGAATGCACCGCGAAGTCGATCGTCCCGGCGGTCAGGGCGTCACGCAGCGCGGAGACGAACACGCCGACGCCGAGCCGGTGCACCGGCGCGCTGGAGCGGTCACCGGCGGTGACGACCTCGACCAGCTCGACCGGGCGGCCGGTGGCGGCGGTCACCGCCTCGGCGACGTGGCCGGACTGGGCCATGGCCAGGGCGCTGCCCCGGGTGCCGAGGCGCAGGGGGGCGGTCATCGCGCACCTCCGGTGGGCGGGACGGGGTCGGTGGCGTCCGCGCCGGGCACCGGGTCACCGGCGGCGGACAGCCCGCCGAGCTCGGGGCTGAGCACGTCGGGGACGGTGTCCACCGGCGAGGTCTGCGGCACCTGAAGGTCGAACAGCTCACGCAGCAGGGCGGCGTACTGGTCGCCACCGGGCTCGGCGGCGAGCTGACGGACCTTGACGGTGGGCTGGTGCAGCAGCCGCTGGACCACCCGGTGCACCGTACGGGCCACTTCGGCGCGCAGGTCGTCGCCGAGGTCGGGACGGCGCTGGGCGAGGCGACGCAGCTCGGTGGCGACGACGTCGTCGGCGCGACCGCGCAGCGCCGCCACGGTGGGCGCCACGTCGGCGCCGCGCAGCCAGGTGAGGAAGCCCTCCACCTCGCCGGTGACGATTCCCTCGACGGCGGCGGCGTCGGCCGCGGCCGGACCGTGGGCGAGCAGTGCCGCCATCCGGTCGATGTCGATCACCTCGACGCCGGCCAGGTCGGCGACGCCCTCCTCGACGTCCCGCGGGACGGCCAGGTCGAGCAGGACCAGCGGGCCCCGGGCCGGGTCGCGCTCGGCGAGCGCGGCCTCGACGACCGTACGGGTGAGGACCGGTTCGGTGGACGCGGTGGCGGCCACTACGATGTCCACTGTGGAGAGCGTGGCGGCCAGCTCGGTCATCGGCGCGGCGCCCGCACCGTACGACTCGGCGAGCCGGACGGCCCGGTCGATGCCCCGATTGGTGACCGTGAGCGGCCCGGCGCCCAGCCGGGAGAGCGTGGCCACCCCGAGCGAGCCCATCGCGCCGGCCCCGATCACCAGGGCCGGACGGCCGGCGAGGTCACCGTCGAGGTGCCCGGCCGCCAACTCCAGCGCGGCGGTGACGACGCTCTGGCCGGCCCGGTCGATGCCGGTCTCGGCGTGGGCCCGCTTGCCGACGCGCAGCGCCTGCTGCATCAGCTCGTGCAGCAGGCGGCCGGCCGAGTCGGCGCCGGTGGCCCAGTGGTACGCGTCGCGCAGCTGGCCGAGGATCTGCGCCTCGCCCACGACCATCGAGTCCAGCCCGGTGGCGACCCGGAAGACGTGGTCCACGGCGGCGGTGTCGTAGTGGACGTAGAGGTGGTTGGCGAGCGCCGCGGGAGTGCTGCCGGCCTGCTCGCCCAGGACGGCGCAGATGTCGCCGAGCCCACCGTGGAAACCGGACACGGCGGCGTACACCTCCACCCGGTTGCAGGTGGAGACGAGCACCGCCTCGCTCACGTACGGCTGAGCGACCAGGCGGTCCAGGGTGCGGGTGAGGTCGGCGGGGGGCACGGCCAGCTGCTCCAGCGTGGCGACCGGGGCGGTCCGGTAGGACGCGCCGACGACGAGCAGTTTCACGTGCCGATCGCCTCCTGGGTGTCGGTGGCCGCGAGCCCGCCGGGCAGGGCGGTGAGAGCGGACCCGCCGGTGGCGGGCAGCGCGGTCAGCGACGCCTTACGGTGCTCGTGGAAGGACAGAATCTGCAGCTCGATGGCGAGGTCGACCTTGCGTACGTCGACCCCCTCCGGAACAGAGAGTACGCACGGCGCGAAGTTGAGGATGCTCGTCACGCCGACCGCGACCAGCTGATCGGCGACCCGCTGGGCAGCCGGTGCCGGGGTGGCGATCACGCCGATCGCGATGGACTCCTCCGCGGCGACCGCCGGGAGGTCGTCGACATGCCGGACAACCAGGCCGTTGATCTCCTCACCGACCCGGGAGGGATCGGCGTCGAGCAGTGCGGCGATCCGGAAGCCCCGGCTGGCGAACCCGTCGTAGCCGGCCAGAGCGTGACCGAGATTACCCACCCCGACCAGGGCGACAGCGCGACGCTGTGTGAGCCCGAGCACGTACTCGATCTGCTCGATCAGCAACGCGACGTCGTAGCCCACGCCCCGGGTGCCGTACGAGCCGAGGTGGGAGAGGTCCTTGCGGAGCTTGGCGGAGTTGACTCCGGCGGCCGCCGAGAGGCCCTCACTGGAGATCGTTTCGTGGCCGGCGTCGGCGAGGTTGTGCAGCGCGCGCAGGTATTCCGGGAGCCGAGCGACGGTCGCCTCGGGGATGTCCGGGAGCGCCGGTACGGCACCGGCGCGGCCGGGCGCACCTGGCTGACGGTGCTGACTCATGAGACTCCGTGCGGTGCGATCCTCGGCCAACTCCGCTGGTCGGCCGCTTGTGGACTCCCGCTGGCGACCGAGGTTGCCGGCTGTGCTAGCAGGGCGCGTCGGAACTACAGAGTAGGCGCTTGTGAAGACGTGCACAAATCGCGATCTTGCCGCTCCAGCACGCGACCCCACCCGCCCCTCCATTCCACAAGATCGATTGAGCACTCACCACCCGCGCGATTATTGCTCAATCCCGACTTCTCTGACCAATCCCGCGCCGCCCACCCCCCGCACCACCCCACCCCCGCCCCCACCTGCGCCCCAACCCCGCCCCGCCCCCACCCCTGCCCCCGCCCAGCTCCCGCGATCTTGCACTTTCTGTCGTTCCATACCACCCACATCCACACAAAGCGTCGACAGCAACTGCAAGATCGACGCGGGGATGGGGGAGGCGCGGGCTCGGGAGGGGGGCACGGTGGGAGAAATGGGGAGGGCACGGTGGGAGACGGGACGGGGCACGGTGGGAGACGGGACCGGGCAGGGTGGGAGAAGGGCTGGGAGGGTGGGGGCAGCACTACCGGGGAGAGACCAGGCTTCGGGATGGGGGGCGGGTCGGCGGCTGCCTAGCCTTTGAGCCATGACCGCCCTTGCCGCCACCAGCGACCGGCAGCCGCTGGCCCGGAGCATCCCCCGCCAACTCTTCGTCGACTCCGGGTACGTGCTGCTCAGCCTGCCACTGGCAGTGGCCAGCTTCGTCGTCCTCATCGCCGGCCTCTCGGCCGGCCTCGGCCTTATGGTGACCGTGATCGGCCTGCCGATCCTCAGCGGCACCCTGTACGCCGCCCGCGGGCTGGCCGACATCGAGCGCCTGCGGCTGCCCGCCGTGCTCCGGCAGCCCCGGGTCCGACCGCGCTACCGGCTGCCGGAGGCGGGCGCGAGCGCTTGGCGACGGATCTTCCTGCCGATGCGCGACGCCCAGTCCTGGCTCGACCTGGCGCACGGAATCCTGCGGTTGATCGTGGCGCTGGCCACCTTCGTGGTCACCGTCTCCTGGTGGGTCGTGGCGATCGCCGACTCCCTCTACTGGGCGTACGACTGGGCCCTGCCCCGCCCGTCCGACGGCGACCAGGACCTGGCGCAACTCCTCGGTCTCGGTGACTCGACCACCGCCCGGATCGGTCTGAACACGGCCGTCGGCGTGTTCTTCCTGATCACCCTGCCGATCGTGGTCCGGGGCTGCGCGCTGCTCCAGGCCAGCTTCGGCAAGGCCCTGCTGACCGGGGTGGCCGAGATGCGGGACCGGATCACGGTGCTGGAGGAGCAGAAGCGGGCGGCGGTGTCCGCCGAGGCGTCCGCGCTGCGCCGGCTGGAACGTGACATCCACGACGGCCCGCAGCAGCGGCTGGTCCGGCTCGCGATGGACCTGAGCCGGGCCCGGATGCAGCTCGCCTCCGACCCGGAGGAGGCCGGCCGGACCATCGACGAGGCGGTCACCCAGACCCGGGAGACGCTTGCCGAGTTGCGGGCGCTGTCACGCGGCATCGCCCCACCGATCCTGGTCGACCGGGGTCTGCCCAGCGCGCTGGCTGCGCTCGCCGGCCGCGGGCTCGTCCCCATCGAGCTCCAGGTGGACCAGCAGTTGGGTACGCGGGACGGCCGGCTCGACCCGGCGGTGGAGAACACCGCGTACTTCGTGGTGGCCGAGGCGCTGACCAACATCGCCAAGCACAGCCGGGCCACCGAGGCCACGGTCGCCGTGGCCCGCCGGGAAACCCACCTGGAGGTACGGGTGGGCGACGACGGGCAGGGCGGCGCACACCTGGCCAAGGGGCACGGGCTGGCCGGTATCGCCGACCGGGTGCGGGCGGCCGGCGGTGAGCTGGCCGTGGTCAGCCCGAACGGCGGGCCCACCGAGATCCGCGCCGAACTTCCGCTGTGAACCATTCGGGAAGCGGCCTGGACGTGGTAGACACCACACCCATGCGCATCGTGATCGCCGACGACGCCGTCCTGCTCCGGGAAGGGCTGGTACGGCTGCTGACCGAGAGCGGGCACCAGGTGGTGGCCGCCGTCGGGGACGGAGACGCGCTCGTCGAGGCGGTGGTCGAGCACCGGCCCGACGTGTCGATCGTCGACGTCCGGATGCCACCGAGCCACACCGACGAGGGGTTGCGGGCGGCGGTACGGGCCCGCCAACTGGTGCCGCGTACGCCGATCCTGGTGCTCTCCCAGTACGTCGAGGTGTCGTACGCCGATGATCTGCTCGCCACCACCGGCGGTGCCGGCGGCGGCGGGATCGGCTACCTGCTCAAGGACCGGGTGGCGGCGATCGACGAGTTCCTGGACGCGCTGCGCCGGGTGGCGGCCGGCGGCACGGTGCTCGACCCGGAGGTGGTCGGCCAGCTCTTCGCCCGACGCCGCCGCGACGACCCGCTGCGCGAGTTGACCCCGCGCGAGCGGGAGGTGCTCGCGCTGATGGCCGAGGGCCGGTCGAACACTGCCATCGCCCGCGCCCTGGTGGTGAGCGACGGCGCGGTGGAGAAGCACGTGCGCAACATCTTCACCAAGCTCACCCTCCCGCCGGACACCGAGCAGCACCGGCGGGTGCTGGCCGTCCTCACCTACCTGCGGAACTGACCACCCCGGCGGCCAGCGCCACCGCCTCGGTGAGGGTGTCGGCCACCGGGTGACCGGAGGCGCGCAGCCGGGCCGGGTCGGTGAACCCGCCGGTGTAGAGCACCGCCCGGCCGCCGACGGCGAGCGCCGCGTCCGCGTCGTCGATGGAGTCACCGATGAGTACGACCGCGCTGCCGTCCACGCCCAGCTCGGCCAGGTGCTGCCGCAGCGACTCGGCCTTGCGGTCGCCGCCGACCGTGGCCCGCAGTCCGTCGACCCGGGTGAAGTGGCCGGTCAACCCGTACGTGTGCACCGTGGGCACCAGTTCCTCGTGGAACCACATGGAGAGCAGGCTCTGGCTGCCGTCCCAGGCGGCCATCGCGGTCCGCGCGTCGGCGGCCAGCTCGCAGGTGGTCAACCCGTCGCGGTACGCGTCGTGGAAGATCCGGTCCAGCCGACCGAACGCCTCGTCGTCCACGGCCTGCCCGAGCACCTCGGCGTAATAGTCGGCGATCGGCCGGCGGAACCGCGTCCGGTGCTCCTCGAGGGTGACCGTCGGCCCACCCACGCTGGCGAACACCGCGTTGGTGGCGGCCACCACCAGGCTGAGGTCGTTGAGCAGGGTGCCGTTCCAGTCCCAGACCAGGTGGGGTTGCGCAGGGGTCATCCGAGCACCATAGGCGCAGAGTCAGAGTTGTGGGGTGGTCAGGTCCCGCAGCAGCCGGTCCTCCTCCACCCGCCAGTAGCCGTGCTCCTTACCGTCGAGCATCACCACCGGCAGCCGGTCCCCGTACTCCCGTTCCAACTCCTCGTCGCCGGTGACGTCCCACTCGACCCACTTGTCGCCGGTGACCGCCACCACCCGGTCGAGCGCGGCCTTGGCGTCGTCGCACAGGTGGCAGCCGGGTCGGGTGATCAGGGCGAGCCGGGCGTCAGTGGCCATCGGGTACCTCCGTGCGGGCGTCGTCGGCGGGTGCGGGCGGGCCGGCCGGGGTCGCCGACCGGAGTTGGGTCTTTCGTACCTTGCCGATCGCCGAGTGGGGCAGTGCGTCGACGAACTCGACGGCGGTCGGGCACTTGAACCGGGCCAGGTTCCGTGCGCAGTGTGCGAGCAACTCCTCGCCGCTGACCGACCGCCTTGGTGCCGGTACGACGTACGCCCGCACAGTCTCGCCGGTTCGCGGGTGCGGCACACCCAGTACCGCCGACTCGGCCACCCCGGGGTGCCCGGCGAGCACGAGTTCGACCTCGTGCGGATAGACGTTGAAGCCGTTGACCAGGATCAGGTCGCCCAGTCGGTCGACCAGGAAGAGGTCCCCGTCGGCGTCGGCGTACGCGATGTCGCGGGTGCCCCACCAGCCGTCGTCGTCCGGACCGTCGCGGCCGTCCGGCCAGTAGCCGTCGAAGAGGTTGGGACCGCGGACCACGATCTGCCCCGGATCGGTGCCCGGGGCGACGTCGGAGATGTCCAACTCGTCCGGGTCGTCGTCGGGGACGGTCTGGCCGTCGCGCCACAGGTCCACCGAGTCCGGGCCGACCAGGCGCAGGTGGACGCCGGGCAGCGGCCGGCCGATCGAGCCGGCCTTGGCCACCGGTCCGACCAGGGTGGACGTGAGCACCGGCGCGGTCTCGGTGAGGCCGTAGCCGACGTGCACCGAGTGACCGGTGGCCTCGGTGAAACGGGCCGCGACCGCGGGTTCCAGCGGTGCCGCGCCGCATACCGCCACCCGTACCGACGCGGTCGCCGCGCGGGCCGCCGGGGCGTCGGCCCAGGCCAGGAACATCGACGGTACGCCGACCAGCACGCTGACCCGGTGCCGGGCGATCTCGGCGAGCGCCGCCGTCGGGTCCGGCTCGTCGAGCAGCACACCGGTGGCGCCGTGGTGGACGACGGCACCGAGCGCCGAGTTGAGCCCGTACGCGTGGAACAGCGGCAGGGCCAGCAGCACCGTGTCGTCCGGGCCGACGACCGGCGGCTCGATGGCGTCGACCTGCTCCTGGTTGGCCAGCAGCGCGCGGTGCGAGAGCATCGCGCCCTTCGGCCGGCCGGCGGTGCCGGAGGTGTAGAGCAGTACGGCGAGGTCGTTCCCGCCCCGGCGGGCCCGGGGGTCCGGCCCGGGTTGCCCGGCGGTCGGCGGGGTGTCGTGCACGGCGGTGAGCGCGGGCAGGTCGGCGGCCACCTCGGCGACCAGGCCACGGACCCGCTCGGTGCCGATCAGCAGCGACGCGCCGGAGTCGGCCAGCACGTGCCGCAGTTCCGGGGCGGTGGAGGCGGGGTTGACCGGCACCGCGACCAGCCCGGCCCGCAGCGCACCGAGCCAACCGATCACGAAGTCGGGAGTGTTGGGCAGCGCGATCGCGACCCGGGGCGGCTGGGCGCCCGGCTCGGTGGCCGCAACGGCGGCGGCGAGGCCGTACGCGGCGGCGGTCACGGCGGCGTCCAGTTCGGACCAGCTCACCCGTCGGTCCCGCCAGTACAGCGCGGGCCGGTCGCCGTGGTCGAGAGCCGCCCGACGGACGCGGTCGGCGAGGTTCGGCGGCGGTTCCGCCGGCAAGTCCTGCACGGTGGTCGAGTCTGGCACAGCGGCGGTCGACTGGCCACGCCCGACGAGCGCCGCGCGAGGGGCGTACCGCGTCCCGTCAACGGGACACCAGCCGTGCCGTCGGTGCTCCGATCGAGTCCGGCTGATGGGACGTGCGGCGCGCCCGGGCAGCGGTTCGGCCACCCCGGTCCAGCGGGCGGCGAGGACGGCTCGGCCGATCGGTTGAGATCGCGTCCGACCTGGGGATCCATCCTGGAACAACGGGTCGGTCGAAAGTCAAACGCACACGACGGACAACCGGTCCGCCACCGGTGCGACACGGCGGGAAATACTTCCGCCCTGTGTAACGGACTTGCCACGCGCGGGTGACGTTGGCCCTATTATCACTCGGGTCGGCTCACCCCATTTGCCGTGAGTCGACACCCCTCAGCCCGAGGAGGCCCCCGTGCCTGTGAGCGCATTGGACCAGCACCTCAAGGGGAACTGCCGCCCGTCGGCACACCCCGGAACAGTCCTGCCCGACCGGCTGCCCGGCCGGTCCGCACCGACGACCCGCAAACCGGCCCGCCCGGCCACCAACGGGACGGGGGCGGCGCGATGACCACCTTCGGATACGCGGAACGCCCCGTCGGCCTGACCGGCCAGACGCCCCGTTCGCAGGTCAACGAACGCCCGGCGGCCCGCACACCGCTGAACGATCCGCACGCCGCGCTGCGCGGAGAGGGCCCCGCCCAGCGGACCCGCAACCGCCCGCACACCAACGAGCCTCCGCCGAGACCGGCGGTCCCCGGTGGCAACGCGATGCCGACCGGCGGTCGGGTCGCCGCACCGGCCCGACCGACCATGCCGTCGCAGGGCCGCCGGGCCGGCGACGCCCCGGCTGCGGCCACCGACCCGGCGGCGGGCGAGACGGCGGTGATCCCGGCGGTGCCGGCCGCCGCGCCGACCACACCGACCGGCTTTCCGAGCCGCCCGGACCCGTCCGACCCGGCCACCGAGGTCTGGACGCTCGTCGAGCGGGCGCAGGCCGGCGAGTCCGAGGCGTTCGGTCTCATCTACGACAGGTACGTGGACACCGTCTTCCGGTTCGTCTACTTCCGGGTCGGTAACCGCCAGCTCGCCGAGGACCTGACGTCGGACACGTTCCTGCGCGCCCTCAAGCGGATCGGCAGCTTCACCTGGCAGGGCCGTGATCTGGGCGCCTGGCTGGTGACCATCGCCCGCAACCTGGTCGCGGACCACTTCAAGTCCGGCCGGTACCGGCTGGAGGTCACGACGGGCGACGTGCTGGACGCCGACCGGGAGGACCGCGGGCCCGAGGGCAGCCCGGAAGCCGCGGTGGTCGAGCACATCACCAACGTCGCCCTGCTCACCGCCGTCAAGCAGCTCAACCCGGAGCAGCAGGAGTGCATCGTGCTCCGGTTCCTGCAGGGCTTCTCGGTGGCCGAGACGGCCCGCGCCATGGGCAAGAACGAGGGTGCCATCAAGGCCTTGCAGTACCGGGCCGTCCGCGCCCTGGCACGGCTGCTGCCCGACGGCTTCCAACCGTGATCCGCTAGCCGTCCTGAGCGGCGTCGATCACTGTCTGCGCAGCTCAGGACAGGTGTCGCTCGGTGACGCCGATCACTTTCTGTGATTTCCGCCCCGCCCGGCCCGTAACCCGTGCCCGGCCCGCCGCGTTTCTCCGGGTGCGACCGGTGGATGTCCCGGCAGGGCCGGGGCACCGAGGTCCGCCCGGCACGCCGGACGGCGCCTCAGCTCCGTGGCGTCACAACGCCGCCCGGTCGCCGGAGACCACGGCGGCCGACCGGCCGTGACCAGCGAGAGGAGGTGCCTGCGGTGGACAACGACCTCTTCTCCCGCCGGCGTGCCGAGCGCTTCGCGCAACTTCTCGACGAGGCCAACGGCGGCCGGCGGCACCACGTGCGGTCCCGGGTGGACAGCCAGCTTGCGCCGCTCGTCGCGGTGGGTCAGCGGATCAGCGCCGATCCACCCGCCGTCGAGGTGGATCCCGACTTCCGTACCGGCCTGCGGGCGATGCTGCTCGCCACCGCCGAGCGCGAGGGGATGGGCACCACCCCGGCCACCGCCGAACCGGCCGCCCCGCGTGCCGCAGCCACCGGCCGTGGCTCGCTGCTGCCGGCGGTCACCGCCCGACGGGCCCGTGCCCGGGGCGCGATCCTGGTCGGCATCGCCGCCGGCGCGATCGCGGTCTCCGGCATCTCCGCCGCCAGCGAGAACGCCGTTCCCGGCGACGCGCTCTACGGCATGAAGCGGTCCACCGAACGGGCCCAACTCGCCCTGGCCAGCTCGGACATCAGCCGTGGTCAGCTCTTCCTGGACTTCGCCCGGACCCGGCTCGGCGAGGCGGCCGAGCTGCGCGGTGACCGGATCGGCTACAGCGCCGTCCTCGACGACATGGACGCCGACACCCGCCAGGGCATCCGCCTGCTCACCGCCGCCGCCGTACAGCGCGCCGAGCCGGCCAGTCTGGACACCGTCAACACGTTCGTCGCCAGCCAGCGACGGGCGGTGAGCGGGCTGCTCGACGGCGCGGGGCGGGCCGACCGGGAGCGGACCCGACGGTCGCTGGCCCTGCTGGACAGCATCCGGGAACGGTCGGACGCGGTACGCGCCGCCATCGCCTGCGGCCTGCCCGCGCCGACCGGCAGCGACACGCTCGGCCCCACCCCGAGCACCTGCCCCGGCGCGCGCTGACCGCTACCTGGGACCCGCACGACCGGCCGCGCACGTTTCCCGTGCCCGGCCGGTCGGTCGTGCGCTCCGGATACCCTCGCTGGAGGCATCGTCGTAGCTGCTGAAGGAGGGAAGTCGCGTGGCGCGCAGCCGCAAGGTGACGGTCAGCACCGACGTCCGTGGGCACACCGCCGGGTGGGCGGAGACCGACCTGGCGTCGGTCACCCCGCCCGCACCGGACCCGACCGCCGCCGCCTTCTTCGACGTCGACAACACGATGATGCAGGGCGCGTCGATCTACTGGTTCGCCCGGGGGCTCGCCGCCCGGAACTACTTCACCACCGCCGACCTGGCCCGTTTCGCCTGGCAGCAACTCCGGTTCCGGCTGCTCGCCCGGGAACACGCGGGCGACATGTCCCAGGCGAAGGAGGCCGCGTTGGCCTTCGTCGAGGGGTGGCGGGTCGACGACGTGGAACGGCTCTCGGAGGAGATCTTCGACGAGCTGATGGCGCCCCGGATCTGGGCCGGTACCCGACAGCTCGCCCAGGGCCACCTGGACGCCGGCCAGCGCGTCTGGCTGGTCAGCGCCGCCCCGGTGGAGATCGGTCGGGTGATCGCCGCCCGACTCGGCCTGACGGGTGCGATCGGCACGGTGGCCGAGGTGCGGGCCGGGGCGTACACCGGGCGGTTGGTGGGTGATCTCATGCACGGGCCCGCGAAGGCCGAGGCGGTCACCCAGCTCGCCGCCGTGGAAGGGCTGGACCTGACCCGCTGCGCGGCGTACAGCGACTCGGCCAACGACCTGCCGCTGCTCTCTGCGGTGGGGAGGGCGGTGGCGGTCAACCCGGACGGCACCCTGCTGCGGCAGGCCCGCCAGCGTGGTTGGGAGGTACGGGACTTCCGAACCGGCCGTCGGGCCGTCAAGATCGCCGTACCGTCGACGGCCGCGGCTGGTCTCGTCGCCGGCGCGGTCACCGCCGGCCTGGCTCTCCAGCGTCGCCGCCGCGCCGGCTGAGCGTCAGGGGCCGAACGGGTCGGGTCGCCGTTCCAGCAGCGTGTGCAGGGTCTGCTGGATGGTCTCCCGCACCTGGTCGGCGAGGTTGAAGACGACAAGCGGATCGTCCGCCGAGTCGGTCAGGTGGGCGGTGGGGATCGGCGGGCAGAACTCGATCAGCCACTTGCTGGGCAGCGGCACCATGCCCAGCGGCCCGAGCCACGGGAAGGTCGGCGTCACCGGAAAATACGGAAGCTTGAGCAGTCGCGCGAGGGGCTTGATGTCGGCGAGCATCGGATAGATCTCCTCGCCCCCGACGATGGCGACCGGGACGATCGGCGTGCCGGTACGCAGCGCCGCCGAGACGAAGCCACCTCGACCGAACCGTTGCAGCTTGTACCGGTCGGCGTAGAGCTTGCCGATGCCCTTGAACCCCTCGGGGAAGACGCCGACCAGGTCGCCGCCGCCGAGCAGCCGCTCGGCGTCCGGGTTGCAGGCCACCGTGCCACCCGTCTTGCGGGCGATCTCCGACACCACCGGCATCCGGAACACCAGGTCGGCGCCGAGCAGCCGCAGGTAGCGGTGGGCCGGGTGCTTGTCGTGCAGAGCCGCCGACAGGATCAACGCGTCCAGCGCCACGGTGCCCGAGTGGTTGCCGACCACCAGGGCGGGCCCGTCGACGGGTACGTTCTCCACCCCGCTGACCTCGGTGCGGAACCAGTCCCGGTAGAGCAGCCGCAGCAACGGGTGGAAGACGGCGTCGGTCAGCTCCGGATCGAAGCCGAACTCGTCGACCTCGTAGTCCCCGGCCAACCGTCGACGCAGGAACGCCAGCCCGTTCGCGACCCGACGATCCCACTGGTCTCCCGGCCGGTCCGCCACCGCGGGGGCGGTGCCACCGCCGGAAGCCGACGCGGTGCCACCGCCGGAAGCCGACGCGGTGCCGCCGCCGGACGCCGGCGTGCTCTCGCTGGTCGGCTCGTCGGGCGTCGTGCCGTCGGCCTCGGCGGCGGGTGTATCAGCCGGGCCGTCGGTCGGCAGGTCGACCTCGTCACCGGCCGTCGCGGCGGGGGCGAGCCGGGCCGCTGGACGGTGGCCGTTGCGCCGCGCCGGCTCCGCGTCCGGCACGGGCGGAACCGGCGGTACGTCGTACCGCCCGATCCCCTGCGGCTCCTGCCCCGGCCCGGTCATGAGGTGCGCTCCCGCACCGCGGCCCGGACCTGCCGGATGCCGTCCAGCACCAACTGCTCGGCGGCGGCCAACTGGCCCCGGCTGAGCACCGCCCTGCCGTGGTGGGCGCGGATGAAATCCTCGAACGCCTCGGCCGTGGAGCGCGGCGTGAAGCCGTACTCCTGCTCGAGGCGCGTGGTGTCGACGACCCGGCCGTGGACGAAGAGGTCGACCTGGTCGAGGCCGTAGCGGCCGACCCCCATGGTGCGGGCCAGCGCCGCGGCGCCGGAGAGACCGGGCTCGAACACCGGCACGGCTACCCGACCGGCCCGCCGGATCGCCTGGGACAGCGACAGCACGCCGGGACCGGCGACGTTGTAGGTGCCCGGATGGTCTTCCACGATCGACCGGTGCAGCACCTCCAACGCGTCGTCGAAGTGCAGGAACTGGAGTCGAGGATCGCGGCCGAAGACGGTCGGCACGAACGGCTGCGCGAAGTAGCGGGTCAGGGTCGTGTCGGCGGTCGAACCGATGAACGGGGCGAAGCGCAGCACCGTCGCGGTCACGTCGGCCCGACGGCGGCGGAAGCCCCGCACGTACCCCTCGACGTCGAGGATGTCGCGGCCGAAACCGCCGCGTGGCACCTCGCGCGGCTCGGTCTCCTCGGTGAACACGGCCGGATCGCGGAACGACACCCCGTACGCGGCGGTCGACGAGCGGACCACGAGCTTGCGCAGGCGGGGCGCGCGCTGGCAGGCGGCGAGGAGCTGCATGGTGCCGATGACGTTCTGGTCCTTCATGGCCGACCGGCCACCGTGCTGCGGGTCGGGGGAGCTGACCAACGCGAGGTGGACCACCGCGTCGACGTCCAGGTCGGCCAGGAGCCCACCGAGCGAACCCGGGTCGACGCGGATCCGCTCGACGCGGTCCAGCAGGTCGGTGAACTCGGCGGCCGGTTCCGGCGCGTCCACGCCGATGACCCGCTCGATACGCGGATCGGCGGCCAGCCGGGCGGCCACGTGGGCGCCCAGGTAGCGACCGACCCCGGTCACGACGACGACCCCCGGAGCACCTGGGGTGCTACCGGGGGTCATCTGACGCACCTACGCCGACAGGCGGGATCGAGCCGGGACGACCACGGCCTGATCACCTGAGCCTCCGGAGGTCGACAGTTTGGCAAGTGACGCTGCTGCCGGGCTGGGCCCGGCGACTGTCACTTGCCGAGACGGCGACGCTGGACGCGGGTCTTGCGCAGCAGCTTGCGGTGCTTCTTCTTAGCCATGCGCTTACGGCGCTTCTTGACCACCGAGCCCATACGACAGCCTTTCGATACAACGTGCGGGGCGGACCGGATGACACCACGCAGGTGGCGACGGAGACCGCATGCGGACAACGGACCGGACCAGTCTGGGCGGCGGGGCGCACCGGCGGGGTCTCGGTCGCGCTCCAGGGTAGCCGGAGAGCGTCAGCAGGACCAACGCGCCCCCGTCCATCACGCCTCGCGAGCGCTCGATCGGCCGTGCGGTGGCTCAGGCGGTTTCCTGAAAGGCACCCCGCAGGTATTCGTGCACCGCGTGCTCGGGCACCCGGAACGACCGGCCCACCCGAACGGCGGTCAGCTCACCGCTGTGCACGAGGCGATAGACCGTCATCTTCGACACCCGCATGACCGTCGCCACCTCCGCGACGGTCAGGAACTTGACCTCCGACAGCCGTCCGTCGGACTGCGACCCGGCCATGGCTCACCGACCCATCCCATGCCCGGCGCGAGCCAACCCGACGGATGCTCCGGGCCGGGCGGCGACGCGCGTGTTACCAGTACGGTAGCGGGACGGCTGTGACCGGCGCGATCCCTTCGTACAACTGATCATGTTTCGGTGGTGGGTTCACCCGATCCGGCCCGCCGTTATCTCCCCGGCTGCGTCCGTCGTCCGGTTGTTCACTCGGCGCGCAGCGCCACCACCGGGTCGAGCCGGCCGGCGCGCTGCGCCGGGACCACGCCGAAGACGATCCCCACCGCCGCCGACACACCGAACGCCAGCGCCAACGACCACCACGTGATCGCCGCCGGGATCGGTGACAACGCGTCCACCAGCAGGGCGGTCCCCACGCCGAGCGCCATCCCGGTCAGCCCGCCGATGGTCGTGAGCAGCACCGCTTCCAGCAGGAACTGCACGCCGATGTCGCGGGGCCGCGCGCCGACCGCCTTGCGCAGCCCGATCTCCCGGGTCCGCTCGCGGACGCTGACCAGCATGATGTTGGAGACGCCGACGCCGCCGACGAGCAGCGAGATGCCGGCGATGGCGGCCAGCACCCCGGTGAGTACGCCGAGGATGTCGCCGAGCACCCCGAGGATCTGCTGTTGCGTGACCGCGCTGAACTCGGTGTCCGGGTGCCGACGGTTCAGCTCGGCGACGATGCGTTCGCCCAGCTCGTCGATCCGTTCCCGGTCGGGAGCCTTGACCGCGATGCCGTCCACCCGCTGGGTGCCCCAGAGGCGCTGGGCGGCGGTCACCGGTACGTGCACCTCGTCGTCCCGGTCGACGCCGAGGCTCTGCCCGAGGGGCGCGAACACGCCGATCACCCGGAACCGCACGCCGGCGAGGGTCACCTGCTGACCCAGCGGATCGCGGTCGGGAAACAACGCGCGGGCCACCGAGTCGCCGAGCACCGCTACCCGCCGGCTGGTGTCCACGTCCGTGCCGGTGAGGTAACGGCCCCGGGCCAGCGAGCGGGTGAACACCGTGGGCGTGGTCTCCAGCACGCCCTGCACGGTGGTGAAGTCGGAGCGCGCGCCGGCCCGCGCGGTCGCCCCCGAGGCGACGGTGACCGCCACCCGCTGGGGATCCCCGACGACGCGGGAGACCGCGTCCGCGTCCTTGAGCGTCAACGGCGAGACCACCGGGGCGTTGCCCACCTCGATCTTGCCGGGGACCACCAGCAGCAGGTTCGAGCCGAGCCCTTCGACCTGCTGTTCGACCTTCTGTTTGGTGCCGGTGCCGATGGCGACCAGCAGCACCACCGACGCGACCCCGATGATCACGCCGAGCATGGTGAGCGAACTGCGCAGTCGGTTGGCGCGCAACGCATCCAGCGCCACCCGCCACGCCTCGGCGACCCTCACGCCGTACCGTCCCCGGGCTCGACCATCTCGGCCCCGGCGCGGCGCGGGCCGAGCTCACGCACGTCGGCCCGCGCGGCCTCGTGCGGAAGGCGTCCGGTGGCTCCGGCGGGCCCACCGGAGCCACCGGACGGGTGCCCCGGGCCGTTTCCGGACACGGACCGGGGCTCCGCGCTGGGAGCGGGGACCAGTGTCTCAGGTCGACCGTGGTCGACGGACGGCGGTCGATCATGGAGATCGCCGGCGCTGTCCGCGACCACCACACCGTCGCGCATGGCGATCCGGCGTGCGGCCCGCGCCGCCACCTCCTGGTCGTGGGTGACCATCACCAACGCCACCCCGGACTCCGCGTTCAACCGCTCCAACAGTTCCAGCACCGCCGCGCCGGTCACACTGTCCAGGTTGCCGGTCGGTTCGTCGGCCAGCAGCACCGTCGGCTCGGTGACCAGCGCGCGGGCGATGGCGACCCGCTGCTGCTCGCCACCGGACATCTGGTTGGGCCGGTGGTCGAGCCGGTGCCCGAGACCGACCCGGCCCAGCATCGCCGCCGCCCGCTCCCGACGCTGCCGGGCCGACACCCCCCGGTAGACCAGCGGCAACGCCACGTTCTCCACCGCCGAGGTACGCGGCAGCAGATGGAACGCCTGGAAGACGAAGCCGATCGTCTCGTTGCGCAGGGTGGCCATCTCCGGCGGGGAGAGAGCGTTGACGTCCCGCCCGCCGATCACCAGTCGGCCACCGGTCGGCCGGTCGAGCCCGCCCAACAGGTGCATCAGGGTGGACTTGCCGGAGCCGGACGGCCCGACCAGCGCCACGTAGTCCCCCGCCCGCACGGTCAACGACACCCCGCGCAGCGCTTCGACCGACACCCCGTCGAGCTGGTACGTGCGCGACACGTCCACCGCCTCGATGGCCGGTGGGGTGTCGCTCACCGCACCTCCTGGCCGTCGCGCACCTGGTCGGTGCCGCGTACCACGATCCGGTCGCCGGCCTGGACGCCGTTGAGGATCTGCACCAGGTCGGCCCCCTGGACGCCCACGGTCACCGGTGCCCGGTCGGCCTTTCCGTCGCGGACCACCCAGACGGCGTCCCGGCCGTCGGCGGAGAAGACGGCCGAGGCGGGAACGGTCACCGCGTCGGCCGCCTCGCGTACCCGCAGGTGCACGATCGCGTTCATGCCGGGGCGGGGCGTGGGGGCGGGCTCGTCCTCGGCCAGCTTCCCCGCGCCGAGTGCGAGGCGTACCCGGTAGGTGACCCCGCCCTGCGCCGAGCTGGTGGGGAGCACGTCCACCGAGCGGACCGTGGCGTCGTAGCTGGCACCGCTGACGGCGTCCAGCTCGACGGTGGCCGTCACCCCGGGCTTGACCAGCAGCACGTCGGTCTCGTCCACGTCGGCGAGCAGCCCGAGCTGCCCGGTGTCCACGATGGTCAGCACCGGCGTGCCGGCGGTGACGAGACCGCCGACCACGACGGCGTCGTCGACTCCGGCCGGCGGACCGGCCGGGGCGGGCGTCAACGCGGACGGGTCGAGCCCGGCCCCACCGGCCTGCTCCAACAACCCGGCCAGACCGCCGCTCGCGCCACCGCCGGACCGGGTGCCGCCCGGCTGCACCACTCCGGCGATCGGGGCGCGCAGGGTCAGCGCGTCGACGGTCGCCTTCGCCAGGTCGTACGCCTGCTGGGCCTGGAGCCGTTGCGCCGCGGACAGCGAGCCGACGGCGGAGTTCAACCCGCTGATCCCCCGCTGCACCGCGCGCACGGCCGCGTCAGCGCTGCGCGCGGCGGCGGCGTACTGCCGCTGGGCAGAGGTCACCTGGGCCAGCAGCGCGTCCCGTAGCTGCTGGTCGGCGATCTTCTCGGCGGCCTCGCGGGCGGCGTCGAACGCCTCGTCGGCGGCCTTGTCGGTGCTGCGCCGGCTGCTGGTCAGGTTGCCGGTGGAGACGCCCCGGCCGGCGCGCTTGGCCGCGTCCAGCGCCTCCTTCGCCTGACGCAGGCGGGCCTGGGCCGACGGGGACGCGACCACCGCGAGCACCTGCCCGCGCTTCACCCGCTGTCCGGGCTGGACCCGCAGGCTGGCCAGGGTGCCGTCGGCGGGCGCGGTGAGGCTGGCGGCGGCGCGGGCCGTCACCGTCGCCGGAGCGTCGATCACCTCGCTGACCGGGTTGACGGCCGCCGAGGCGAGCGCGACCGGCGGTTGGTCGTCACCGCAGGAGGCGGCGGTGGTGGTGGTGAGGACGGCGACGGCGGTCAGGGCGATGAGCAGGCGGGGCCGCGTGGCGCTTGCGGGCCTCGGCAGGTCGGGGCGGCGCACCCATCGATGGTACGGTGCACCGTCACGCGGCGGCGGCGCGGATGTACGCCACGCACTCGTCGTGCAACGTCGACCAGTCCTCGCCGAACGCCTCGTCGGCGGCGGCGGCGAGCGTCGCGCGGTCGTGCACGACGGCCTTGAAGAACGTCAGCAGCCGCTCCGGCCCGAACCGGTCGACGAGGTGCCGGACGGCGAGGTAGCCGACGCCGTAGCTGCCGCCGACCCGTTCGGCGGGCGCGTCGTCGGTGGGGGTGATCCCCTCCAACCGGCCGTCCCAACCGCTCCCGACCAGTTTGCGCACCTCGGCCAGCCCTTCGTACCGGTCGACCGGCCGACCGCCGGAACCCGAGAACTCGGCCAGTCCCTCGACCAGCCACCAGGTCGTCTTGCCCGGGTAGCCGCGCTCGGGCAGCGAGGCGGCGTGGGTCAGCTCGTGCCGCAGCAGGTCGTCGGCGCCGCTGCCGGGCAGCCCTTCGGCGTTGAGCACCACCTCGTGGTGGCCGCCACCGACCGTCACCGCGTAGCCGCCGGTCCACTGTGGGCGTCCGCCGCCGTACCAGCGCTGCCACTCCGTGCGCCCGGCGTAGAAGATCCGGTAGCGGTCCGGGGGCGAGCCGGCCACGACGTACGTGTCGGCGACCTTCGCGGCCGCCTCGGCCTGGGTCAACAGGGCCGGCAGCTTGCCGCGCAGCGCCGGTGTGGTGGCGACGATGGTGCGCGCGCCGACCGCCACGACCAGGTCGCTGATCTCCCACGGCCGGGTGCCGGTCTCGGCGGACTTGGACTCCTCGACGGCGACGAGTCGGGGCTGGTCGCCGTTCTCCCGCCAGCGGGTGCCGATCAGCACCGGGCTCGGTCGGCAGTCGGCCGTGACGAAGCAGTACTGGAAGCGGACCAGCAGCCGCCACTCCCCCGGCTTGCCGACGACCGGCGTGGGCAGGCCGCTCGGCTCGGCCCGCCAGACGGTCACCTTGAGGGCCCGCAGCGCGGCGAAGCGACGACGCAGGTCGGTGTGCGCGGCCGGGTCGGCGACCGCGAGGAAGCCGGTCCGATCGCCGCCGAGCAGCGCCGTGGACTGCCGCCGGAGCTGGGCGGTCATCCGGTCGGAGAGGCCGCGCGCGACGGCGGTGGCCGGGTCGTCGGTGGCGGTGACGCCGGCCCGGCTGAGCGTGGCCCGGCCGCCGGCCTCCCGGATGGCGCCGACCACAAGCGCCGCCGGAAGGCCGCAACCCAGCAGCAGAACGACAACGACGAGTACGGTCCACAGCGGCCAGAGCCGCCGCGGTGCTGGCTGCTGCACCCCGTCAGTCACCCGGCGAAGGGTACGACCAATCGGCGAATCGGGCGAGGCCGACCCGACCCGAACGGGTCGGTCAGACCCCGCGAGCCGGCCAGGAGCGGAATGCGGTGTCCAGGCCGGCGACCAACTGGTGGTACGAGCGGTCGACCTCGCGCGGCAGCCCGAAGCCGCCGGCTGCCTCCAGGGCGACGAAGCCGTGCAGGGCACTGCGCAGGGCGCGGGTGGCGTCCACCGCGTCGTCGCCGGTGAGCCCGTAGCCGCGCAGCACCGCGAAGATGGCGCCGACCGCGCGTTCGCCCGCCTCGACGTGCTCGGGGTCGGACGGGTCCGGCACCCGCTGGGTGGTCGGGTAGCGCCCCGGGTGCCGGCGGGCGTACGCCCGGTAGGCGTCGGCCATCGCGCGCAGGGCGTCCCCGCCGGCCCGCCCGGCCGCGGCCGTGGTCAGCTCGGTGGCGAGTTCGGCGGTGGCGAGCGCGGAGAGCTTCTGGCTCAGCGCGTCCGCCCCGCGGATGTGCTTGTAGAGGCTGGGCAGCGCGACACCGAGCCGGCTGGCGAGCGCGGCGAGGGTGAGCTGTTCGTAGCCGACCTCGTCGGCGAGGCGGGCGGCCTCGCGTACCACGGTCTGCTGGTTGAGCCCGGCCCTAGGCACCGCCACACACCTGGCTATCAGTCATAGCCCAAAAGCTAACGCTGCTAGCCAGGTGCGTCAACCGACTGTCACTTCTTGGAGATCAGGGCGCGGCCGAAGAAGACCATGTTCGCCGGGCGCTCGGCGAGCCGACGCATCAGGTAGCCGTACCACTCGTCGCCGTACGGGACGTAGGTGCGCACCGTGTAGCCCTCACCGGCCAGCCGGGCCTGCTCCTCCGGGCGGATGCCGTAGAGCATCTGGAACTCGAAGCGCTCCGGACCCCGGTCGAACCAGCGGGCCCGGTCCTCGCCGATCGAGATCATCCGTGGGTCGTGCGTCGCCAGCATCGGGTACCCGTCGCCGGACATCAGGATGTTCATGCAGCGGACGTAGGACTTGTCCACCTCGCGGGCCGACTGGTAGGCCACCGACTCCGGCTCCTTGTAGGCGCCCTTGCAGAGCCGCACCCGCGAGCCGGCCGAGGACAGCTCCCGGCAGTCCGACTCGGTCCGCCGCAGGTACGCCTGGAGCACCGCGCCGGTCGACGGGAAGTCCTTGCGGAGCTTCGCCAGCACCTCCAGCGTCGAGTCGGTGGTGGTGTGGTCCTCCATGTCCAGGGTGACCGTGGTGCCCACCGCGTCGGCGGCCGCGCAGATCGCCCGCGCGTTGTCGTACGCCAACTGCTCGTCGAACATCTGGCCGAGCGCGGAGAGCTTCACGCTCACCTCGGCGGCCGGGGTGAGCCCGGCCCCACCGAGCATCGACAGCAGCTTCAGGTACTCGTCCCGGGTGGCCGTGGCCTGCTCGGGAGTGACGGTGTCCTCGCCCAGGTGGTCGAGGGTGACGGCCAGACCGTCGTCGACGAGCCCGCGGGTCGCGCGCAACGCGTCGTCGGTGGCGGCGCCGGCGACGAACCGGCGGACGACGTCCCGGGTGTACGGGGCGGTCGCGACGAGCCGCTCGACCTGGGATGACCGGGAGGCGGCGAGGATGACGGAACGGAGCATGAGCCGAGCGTATCGCCCCTGCCAGGAGCCCCGCCCGGCGGCGGCTGGGGCTGCGGTGCTGGCGTCGATCAGCTACAACGATGCCGTGAACCAAAGCCCCCGCCGCCGGCTTCGGTCGGCCTCCGTGCAGCTCGGCGCGCTCACCGCTCTCGCGCTCGCCCTCTCCGGCTGCAACCTGACCTCGGACGACGACGATGACGACGACTGCGCCCTCGGGCCGGTCGGTGGCGGCGACACGGTCGCGCTGGCGATGCGGGTGCCCGCCTCCGCCACGGCGCGTACCACCGGGGAGCCGACCAGCGCCGCCCTGCCCGAGCGCGGCGGGTTCGGCACCCACCTCGCCTCCTGCGGCGGCTGACGTGCGCCGCGAGACGGTCACGCCCCGGCCCGACTGGGACGCCACGATCCGCGCCCAGGGCCTGGTCTACGTCGACACCGAGCTCCCCGACGGCGGGATCATGTCGTACTGGGACGAGACCGCCGCGTACGCCTTCGACCTCGACGAGGTGCTGCGGCTGGAGGAGGCCACCGAGGAGCTGCACCGGATGTGCGTGGCCGCCGCCGAGCACGTGGTGGCGCAGCGCCGGTACGCCGAGTTCGGCATCCCGGAGTGGGCCACCGACGCGGTGGCCCGGTCGTTGCGGGAGACGCCGCCCACCCTCTACGGGCGCTTCGACCTGGCGTACGACGGCAACTGGCCGCCGAAGATGCTGGAGTACAACGCGGACACCCCGACGGCGCTGGTCGAGGCGAGCATCATCCAGTGGTACTGGCTGGAGCAGACCCGCCCCGACCTGGACCAGTGGAACAGCCTGCACGAGCGGCTGGTCGGCGCCTGGGCCAAGATCGGCGCCGGGCTGCACGACCCGCGGGTGCACGTGCTCTGGTCGAACGAGGAGGAGTCGGGCGAGGACCACATGACCGCCGGCTACCTCGCCGAGACCGCCCGCCAGGCCGGCCTGGACGTCGAGCTGCAACCCATCCAGGAGATCGGCTGGGACGGCCGGCGCTTCGTCGACGCCGCCGACCGTCCGGTGACCACCTGTTTCAAGCTCTACCCGTGGGAGTGGATGCTCGCCGAGCCGTACGGGCCGCCGGCGCTGGCCCCGGGCACCCCGACCACCTGGATCGAGCCGGCCTGGAAGCTGCTGCTGTCCAACAAGGCGCTGCTGGCGATCCTCTGGGAGCTGTACCCCGGGCACGAATACCTGCTCCCGGCGTACCTCGACTCGCCGCGCGGCATGCCCGAGTACGTGGCCAAACCGCTGCTCGGCCGGGAGGGCGGCTCGGTACGCATCGTCACCGCCGGCGAGGAGATCACCAACCCGGGGATCTACGGCGACGAGGGCTGGTGTTACCAGGAGTTCCGGGCGCTGCCACAGTTCGCCGGCAACCGGACGGTGCTGGGTAGCTGGATCGTCGACGGCGAGTCGGCCGGGCTGGGCGTCCGGGAGAGCGCGAGTCTGATCACCGACGGCTACGCGCGGTTCCTGCCGCACTACATCGACGCGCCGCGCACCCCGTGAGTCGTCTACCGTTGGGGTGTGAACTTCGACGCGTACGCCCGGACCGGCGTTGACCTGGTCAACGCCCGCCTGGACGACCTCGACGACCTGCGGGCCCTCTTCCCCGACGACAACGCCTGGATGCGCGACGAGGTCGCCGACCGCGATGTCGCGATCTTCCGGCGGGCTCAGAAGCGGTTGCGTGACGTCTTCGAGTACGGCACCTCGGGGCGCGACGCCCAGGCGGTGACCGAGCTGAACGCGCTGCTGGAGGCGTTCCCGGTTCAGCCGCGCATCTCCGGGCACGACTCCAGCGACTGGCACATGCACGTGACCAGTCGGGGCGCGTCGGTCAGCGCCGAATACCTGGCCGGCGCGGTCTGGGGGCTCTCGGTGTGGCTCTGCGAGTACGGCAGCGCCCGCTTCGGGGTCTGCGCCGACGAGCGGTGCGGCAACGTCTACCTGGACACGTCGTCCAACTGCTGCCGGCGGTTCTGCTCGGAGCGCTGCGCGACCCGCTCGCACGTTGCGGCGCACCGGGCCCGCAAGCGGGCCGCGGTCGGTGAACAGGCGACGGTCGCCCCGCAGCCCACCTCGACCACCGAGTCGCTGACCCCGGTCAGCTGACCCGCCGGCCGGGCGGCGATGTCAGACGTCGACCGGTGACGGCGCGGTGAGGTGCGCGCGGGCGAATTCGAGCGCGGTCCGCAGGTCCGCCTCGCGCACCGCGCGACTCTTCGCGCCCCGGGTCGCCACCTCGACGGCGACCGCGCCGGTGAACCCCCGCCCGGCCAGCGAGGAGAGCAACTCCGCGCAGGGCTGGGTGCCGCGCCCGGGCACCAGGTGCTCGTCGCGGCCCCCGCCGGTGCCGTCGCCCAGGTGCACGTGGGCCAGCCCCGCGCCCATCCGGTCGGCCATCGCGAGGGGGTCACTGTGCGAGGCCGCGCAGTGCGAAAGATCCAGGGTGTACGACGGGTAGCCGGTGTCGGTCGGGTCCCATCCGGGGACGTACGGGACGAACTGCCGCCCGGCCATGCGCACCGGGTACATGTTCTCCACCGCGAAGCGGAGCCCGGAGAACCGGTCCGCGACGGTGGCCAGCCCCTCGGCGAAGCCGCGCGCGTACTCGCGTTGCCAGGTGAACGGCGGGTGCACCACCACCGTCGGTGCCCCGAGCGTCTCGGCCAGCTCGGCGGCCTTGCGCAGCCGCTGCCACGGGTCCGGGCTCCACACCCGCTGGGTGACCAGCAGGCAGGGCGCGTGCACCGAGAGCACCGGCACGCCGTAGTGCGCCGACAGGCCGCGCAACGCGCCCGCGTCCTGGCTGACCACGTCAGTCCAGACCATCACCTCGACGCCGTCGTAGCCGAGCGCCGCGGCCAGTTGGAACGCCGCGGCGGTCGGCTCGGGGAAGACCGAGGAACTGGACAGGAGCACCGGGACTCGGGACGTCACACCAGCCAGCGTAGCCCGGCTGTCACGGGGTCAGCAGGACGAGCACCGGCAAACCGGTCGGCGGCCGGCGCTCGGTCACATCGGTTCGAGTTGATCGAGCCGACGGAGGATGACCCCCTCCCGCAGCGCCCACGGGCAGATGTCCAACGCGTCCAGGTCGAGTCGGCGCATGACCCCCTCGGCGACCACCGCACCCGCCAACAGTTGGTGGGCCCGACCCGCGCCGACCCCCTCCAACTCCATCAACTGGGCGGGCGTCATGTGCCGGATGAAACCGATGATCTGCCGCAGACCGGCACGGGTCAGCCTGCGGTGCACCCAGAGGCCCGCGCCGGACGGCGCCGCCCCGGCCAGTCGCGCCAGGGTGCGGAACGTCTTCGAGGTGGCCGCCACCCGGTCCCAGCCCACCTCGGTCATCTGGTCGACCACCTTGTCCAGCCGGCTGTCGACGTACTCCCGTAGCTTGTCGACGGCCTCGGCGGACGGCGGCGTGGTGCTGGCCGGGTCGACCCGCAGTTGCTCGCGGGTGAGCCGCCCGGCGCCGAGCGGCAGCGAGACCGCGACATCCGGGTCCTCGTCGATCCCGGCGGCGATCTCCAGGGAGCCGCCGCCGATGTCGAGCACCAGCAGACGCCCCGCCGACCAGCCGAACCAGCGTCGCACCGCCAGGAACGTCATCCGTGCCTCGTCCGCGCCGGAGAGCACCTCCAGGCGTACGCCGGTCTCGTCGCGGACCCGGGCCAGCACGTCGGCCGCGTTGGTGGCGTCGCGCACCGCCGAGGTGGCGAACGCGAGCAGGTCGTCGGCCTCCAGCCCGGTGGCCGCCGCCCTGGCCATGCCAACCGCCTTGACCAGGCTGTCAGCGCCCACCTCGGTCAACGCCCCGTCCGGGCCGATCTGCTCGGCGAGACGCAGGACGACCTTCTCCGAGTGGGCCGGCCAGGGGTGCGCGCCGTGATGCGCGTCGACCACCAGCAGGTGCACCGTGTTGGATCCGACGTCGAGGACACCCAGTCGCATGGTGAAGACCCTAGGTGCAACACGTTCGTGCGGCTCGTCGGCCCGCGGACGGCACCGCGCGTACGCTGGTCCGGGTGACGATGGAGCTCCGCGTGCTGGTGGACGACCCGGGCGACCCGCGCAGCCGCGAGGTCCCGCTGGACTTTCCCCGGGAGTGGATCGAGTTCGCCGACCCGGCGGACGAGACCCACCTGATCCGGGCCGACCTGACCTGGCTGCTCTCCCGCTGGACCTGCATCTTCGGCCGGGGCTGCCACGGCATCATCGCCGGCCGGGCCGCCGACGGCTGCTGCTCGCACGGGGCGTTCTTCACCGACTCGGACGACGAGAAGCGGGTCCGCCGGGCCGTCAAGCTGCTCACCCCGTCGACCTGGCAGCACTTCCAGCGCGGGTTCAAGAACTGGACCGACGAGGACACCATCGACGGCAAGAACCCGGCCCGCCGCACCGCCACTCAAGGCGCCGACGGGCCGTGCGTCTTCCTGAACGACGCCGACTTCGCCGGTGGCGGTGGTTGCGCGCTGCACGCCCAGGCGCTGCGCGACGGGGTGCACCCGCTCGAGTACAAGCCGGACGTCTGCTGGCAGCTGCCCATCCGCCGGGACCAGGACTGGGTGAAGCGTCCGGACAACACCAAGGTGCTGGTGTCCACGCTGTCCGAGTTCGACCGGCGAGGCTGGGGCGCCGGTGGGCACGACCTGGACTGGTGGTGCACCTCGTCGACGGATGCGCACGTCGGGACCGAGCCGATGTACCTGTCGTACGGCCCGGAGCTGACCGCGCTGATCGGCGTGGCAGCGTACGAGCGACTGGCCGAGCTGTGCGCCGCCCGGGTGCGGCAGGGCCTGGTCGCCCCCCACCCCGCCGACGATCTCTGAGTCTGGCGATCAGCTCCGTCGGTCGAGGGCGGCGGCGACGAGGGTGCGGGCGCTCTGCCGGGCCGCCTCGGCGATCGCCGGATCGCCGTCCAGCACACCGCTGGCGAGCCCACCGTCGATCAGCAGGGTGAGCTGCCGGGCGAGCAGCTCCGGGTCGGCCGCGCCGGCCTTGCGGGCCAGCTCGGTCACCCACGCCCGGACGACGGTCTTGTGCTCGACCGTCCGGGCGTGCACCGGGCCGTCGGCGGGCGACTCGGCGGCGGTGTTGATGAACGCGCAGCCGTGGTAGCCGTCCCGGCGACAGGCGCTGGCGAGGGCGTCGAACATCCCGACGAGCTGGTCGCGCGGCTCGTCACCGGCATCGCGGGCCGCCGCCCGTAACGCGCCGAACCACGCCTGGTCGACCCGGTCCAGGTACGCCAGCACCAGGTCGTCCTTGCGGGGGAAGTGCTTGTAGAGCGTCGCCTTGGCCACCCCCGACTCGGCGATCACCGTGTCCACCCCCACGCCGCGCGGGCCGTGCGCGTAGAACAGTCGGAACGCGGTGGCCAGGATCCGGTCCCGGGCCGAGCCGGCCGGCGTGCGCTGCGCGGACATCAACACTCCCTCGTCGCTGCTGGTGGCGGGCACGATTTTACAGACAGCTCCGTCTACAGACAGCTTCGTCTGCTACCGCTCGGTCTTCTGCCACTCGTCGGTCCGCCGCAGGGGCTGACGGTGTCCTCGACTCCTGTCGAGCTGCCCCAGATATGGGGCTGAACCAATGGGGCTGCGCCAGCGGGGCTGCGCAACCGGGGCTGCGCCGACGGAACTGAGCCAACGGAGCTGAGCCACCGAGGGTTCGGGCGAGCGGCCACGCGCCACCCGCGCACGCCCGCCCGCAACGCCCCACTTCTGGGGCAGCTCGACACGGGGCGAAGGACGGGCGCCATGCCGCGCCGCAACCGCGACCGAACCTCCGCCCCATTTCTGGGGCAGCTCGACACGGGGTGAGCGATAGGCACCCTCCCGCGCCGCACCGCAGCCCAACCCCCGCCGCCCCGAATCCGGGGCAGCTCGACACGGGCGAGGGACAGGTTCGATGCCGCCGTCCATGAGGGACAGCAATAGACAGACCTGTCTGTTAGTCTGCGGGCAACCGGCGCGAGGCCACCGCGCCCGAGTGGAGGATCGATCGACATGCGCATCGCAGTTCTCGGCACCGGCTCGGTGGGGCAGGCCATCGCGGCCCGCACGGCGGAGCTGGGCCACCAGGTCACCGTCGGCACCCGGGACGTCGCGGCCACCCGGGCCGGCGCGTACGCCGACTGGGCGGCCGCCCACCCCGAGGTCGGCCTGGCGACCATGGCCGCGGCGGCGGCCGACGCCGAGCTGGTCGTCAACGCCACCAGCGGCACCGCCTCCCTGCCGGCGCTCACCGCTGCCGGCGCGGCCAACCTGGCCGGCAAGGTCCTGCTCGACATCGCCAACCCGCTCGACTTCGGCGCGGGCTTCCCGCCCACCCTGACGGTGGACGACACCGAGTCCCTGGCCGAGCGGATCCAGCGGGAGTTCCCGCAGGCAAAGGTCGTCAAATCACTCAACACGCTCACCGCGGAGCTGATGGTGCACCCGCGCCAGCTCGCCGACGGCGAGCACAGCGTCTTCGTCTCCGGCGACGACACGGAGGCGAAGCGGATCGTCACCGACCTGCTCGTCAGCTTCGGGCACACCGACGTGATCGACCTCGGCGACCTCTCCACCGCCCGGGGCACCGAGATGCTGATGCCCCTCTGGCTGCGGCTCTACGGCCGACTCGACACCGCCATCTTCAACCTCAAGGTCGTCCGCTGACCCGATGCCCACAGCCCGAAGGGGCCCACGCCAGGCGCGTGGACCCCTTCGGATCGGCCGATCACGGCTCGAACTTGTAGCCCAGACCCCGTACGGTGACGATGAAACGCGGTGCCGACGGCTCCGGTTCGATCTTGGAACGCAACCGCTTGACGTGCACGTCCAGCGTCTTGGTGTCACCCACGTAGTCGGCACCCCAGACCCGGTCGATGAGCTGGCCACGGGTCAGCACCCGGCCGGCGTTGCGCAGCAACAGCTCCAGCAGCTCGAACTCCTTGAGCGGCAGCTGCACGGCCCCACCCTCGACCGTCACGACGTGCCGCTCGATGTCCATCCGCACCGGACCGGCGGCCAGTGTCGGAGCGCCCGCCTCGGCGACCTCCGGGCTCTGCCGCCGCAGCACCGCGCGGATGCGGGCGACCAGCTCGCGGGGGGAGTACGGCTTGGTGACGTAGTCGTCCGCGCCGATCTCCAGGCCGACCACCTTGTCGATCTCGCTGTCCCTCGCGGTGACCATGATGATCGGCACGGCCGAGCGCTGCCGGAGCTGCCGGCACACCTCGGTCCCCGACATCTCGGGCAACATCAGGTCGAGCAGCACGATGTCGGCGCCGGTCCGGTCGAACTCGGTGAGGGCGTCGGTGCCGGTCGCGGCGACCGATACCTCGAAGCCCTCCTTACGGAGCATGTACGACAGGGCGTCGGAGAACGACTCCTCGTCCTCGACCACCAGAACGCGGCTCAACGGGGATTTCCTTTCCATTGCTGTCAGACCTGCCGTAGCTCGGCCGGACCGGCCTCGATCCCAACCGGCGGCAGTGTCGCCAGCAGGTCGTCCGGTGGGCTGGCGGGCAACCGGAGGGTGAACGTCGACCCACCACCAAGAGTGCTCGACACCTCCACCCGACCGCCATGGTTGCTCGCGATGTGTTTCACGATGGCCAGGCCGAGCCCGGTGCCACCGGTGGCGCGTGACCGTGCCTGGTCGGCCCGGTAGAACCGCTCGAAGATCCGGTCCACGTCCGTCGGGGCGATGCCGATGCCCTGGTCGGCGACCGCGATCTCGACGTGCTCGTCGTCACCGCGGAGGGTGACCCGCACCGTGGTGTCCTCGCCCGAGTAGTTGATGGCGTTCTCCACCAGGTTCGCCACCGCCGTGGCGAGCTGACTGTCGCTGCCGTACGCCGTGAGGCCACGCTCGCCGTCGACCGTCACCTCGACGCCGCGCGCGGCAGCCGTGGTCCGGGTGCGGTCGACCACCTCGGCGATCACCCAGTCGAGCGCGACCGGCTCCGGTGGCGGCTGCGGCTCGGCGCCCTGGAGCCGGGTCAGCTCCAGCAGCTCCTGCACCAACCGGCCCAGCCGGGTTGACTCGTGCTGGATCCGTTCGGCGAACCGACGGGCGGCGACCAGGTCCTCGGAGAGGTCCGGTGCCGTGGCGTCGGCCGGCTCGGTGGCGTCCAGCAGCGCCTCGGCGAGCAGTTGCAGCGCCCCGATCGGGGTCTTCAGCTCGTGGCTGACGTTCGCCACGAAGTCGCGCCGGACCCGGGTCAGCCGGTGTGACTCGGTCACGTCGACGGCCTCGACGGCGATGAAGCCGTTCCCGAGACCCATGGCCCGCAGGTGCACGCCCAGCGGGTTCTCCCCCGCGCTGTCGCGGCCCCGGGGCAGATCCAGCTCGATCTCGCGCCGCACGCCGGTGCGCCGCACCTGACCCGCCAGGGTACGGATCAACGGGTGCGCCGCGATCGAACCGGGTGTGCTCCCGGTGCGCAACAGCCCCATGGCGCGGGCCGCCGGGTTGATCAGCACCGGCTCGTCGTCGTTGTCCAGTACCACGACACCGGCCCGGAGCGAGTCGATCGTCCGACGGCCGAGCCCGGCCTGCTGCTCGTCGGCTATCGCGGGCCTCCCTGTTCTCCAGCGGGACAGCAGGAGGCCGGCGACCAGTCCGGCCGCCAACGCCACGGCCACCACGACCGCCACCGCCCACTCCACTCGGCGATCGTAGGGTCATTGTTAACCTGGCTACCACACAGAACGGGACGAACCACCCTCACTTTCAGAAGTGTTCACCCCCACGTCTGGCGTCGTTCACCGTGGTTCATCCGGGGTCCGTCAACGCCCCCTACCGTTGGCGTCGCACCTGCTCAAACCCTGCGCCGGCACCAGTCGGCGGCGACCGACCACAGGACGTGATGATGCGCGACGAGTTCCGGGCCGACCTTCAGATCGTCAGCCAACTGCTGGTGGACATGGCGGAGGGCATCCGCGCCGCCATGCGCCAGGCAACCCGGGCCCTGCTCACCGCCGACCGGCAGGCCGCCGAGACGGTGATCGAGCGGGACGCCGAGATCGACGACCTCTACCGGCACGTCGAGGAGCGGGTGTGTGACCTGCTCGCCCGACAGGCGCCGGTCGCCTCCGACCTCCGGGCGATGATCACCGCGCTGCACGTGGCGGCGGATCTGGAGCGGATGGGCGACCTCGCCGAGCACGTGGCGAAGACCGCGCTGCGCCGGCATCCCTCCCCCGCCGTTCCGGCCGAGCTGCGGACGGTCTTCACCGAGATGTCCGAGATCGCCGACCGGATGGCCGGGAAGATCGGTTCGGTGCTGGCGAAGCCCGACGTGGACCTCGCCGCCGAGCTCGACCGCGACGACGACGCCATGGACGAGCTGCACAAGAGCCTGTTCGCGGTGCTGCTCGGCGACGACTGGCCGTACGGGGTGGAGACCGCGATCGACGCCACCCTGCTGGGCCGCTTCTACGAGCGTTTCGCCGACCACGCGGTGAACACCGGCGAGCACGTGATCTACCTGATCACCGGGGAGAACAGCCCGACCGCCAACTGATCGGATGTACGAGAAAGGGGGCCCCGCCGACGCGGGGCCCCCTTTCTGCGACGCTCAGCGGCCCTGGTTGGCGACCGCGGCGGCGGCTTCCTTCGCCGCCGTCGGGTCGAGGTAGGTGCCGCCCAGGGTGAGCGGGCGCAGCTGCGGGTCGAGGTCGTAGCGCAGCGGGATGCCGGTCGGGATGTTCAGCTTGGCGATCGCCTCGTCGGAGATCTGGTCGAGGTGCTTCACCAGGGCGCGCAGCGAGTTGCCGTGCGCGGCCACCAGCACCGTCCGGCCGGCCAGGATGTCCGGCACGATCGAGTCGTACCAGTAGGGAAGCATCCGCTCGACGACGTCCTTGAGGCACTCGGTACGCGGCATCAGCTCGGTCGGCAGCAGCGCGTACCGCGGGTCACCCACCTGCGACCACTCGTCGTCGTCGGCGATCGGCGGCGGCGGGGTGTCGTACGAGCGGCGCCAGAGCATGAACTGCTCCTCGCCGTACTCGTCAAGGGTCTGCTTCTTGTTCTTGCCCTGTAGGGCGCCGTAGTGGCGCTCGTTGAGCCGCCACGACCGGCGTACGGCGATCCAGTGCCGGTCGGCGGCGCTGAGCGCCAGCTCGGCGGTGCGGATCGCCCGGCGCATCACGCTGGTGTGGACGACGTCCGGCAGCAGGCTGTGCTCGCGCAGCAGTTCGCCGCCGCGCCGCGCCTCGCCCTCGCCCTTCTCAGTCAGGTCGACGTCCACCCAGCCGGTGAAGAGGTTCTTGGCGTTCCAGTCACTCTCGCCGTGCCGCAGCAGGACCAGCGTCCCGACGGTGGGCCCCTCGCTCGCAGTCATGCGGATCATCCTGCCTCAACCGGTTCGCGGACACGCGGGCACCCGTCGTGACGACCACCACGTGAAAAAGCGGATGACCTGCGATTCCGGCCAGCACTAGGGTTGTAAGGCGCTGTAGTCACATCGGTCATTACTTGCAAGCGGGGGCACCACGTGCGGACGATGCGGAGCTGGTTCCGGGACACCACCGGTGGCCTGCCGAGGACCTTCTGGTACCTGTGGTCAGGCACGCTGATCAACCGGCTCGGCTCGTTCGTCCTGGTGTTCCTCGCCATCTACCTGACCCAGGAACGCGGCTTCTCCCCCTCTCAGGCGGGCCTGGTGCTCGGGCTCTGGGGCGTCGGCGGCGCGGTCGGCACCACGGCGGGCGGGGCCCTCGCGGACCGGTGGGGCCGCCGGCCGACGCTGCTCACCGCGCACGTCGGCGCGGCGACCATGATGCTCGCCCTCGGGCTGGCCCGGGACCTCTGGGCGGTCGCGCTGGGCGCCCTGCTGCTCGGCATGTTCGCCGAGGCCGCCCGGCCGGCGTTCGGGGCCATGATGATCGACGTGGTGCCGGCGAAGGACCGGCTGCGCGCCTTCTCGCTCAACTACTGGGCCATCAACCTCGGCTTCGCCTGCGCCGCCATCCTCGCCGGTCTCGCCGCGCAGGCCGACTACCTGCTGCTGTTCGTGGTCGACGCGGGCACGATGCTGATCACCGCGCTGATCATCTTCGTCCGGGTACCGGAGACGCGCCACGGTGGGTTCACCGTCGCGGCGACGACGGCCCCGCGCGGCGCCCTGCGCACGATCCTCACCGACCGGGTCTTTCTCGGCTTCGTGACGCTGAACCTGTTCGCCGCGCTGGTTTTCCTCCAGCACATCTCGATGCTGCCGATCGCCATGGGCGACTCCGGCCTGAGCCCGGCCACCTACGGCTCGGTCATCGCACTCAACGGCCTGCTCATCGTCGTCGGCCAGCTCTTCGTGCCGCGGCTGATCCGGGGACGCAACCGGTCGCAGGTGCTCGCCCTGGCCGCCGTGGTGATGGGCGTCGGATTCGGGCTGACCGCGTTCGCGGGGAGCGCCTGGTTCTACGGACTGACCGTGTTGATCTGGACGGTCGGCGAGATGCTGAACTCGCCGTCGAACTCCACGCTGATCGCCGAGCTCTCCCCGGCCGAGCTGCGCGGTCGCTACCAGGGCGTGTTCGGCCTCTCCTGGCAGATCGCCGGCGCGAGCGCGCCCATCCTGGGCGGTCTGGTGCGCGAGCATGTCGGCAATGCGGCACTGTGGCTCGGCTGCGCCGCGATCGGGGTGCTCACGGCGGTGGCCCACCTGGCGTCCGGCCCTGCCCGGGAGCGCCGGGCCGCCGCGCTACGGCACGCCGCCGAGGCCGCGGCACCGGTCGGCGCGCGTGCGCCGCAGCCCGCCGAGGTTGCGGCCTGAGTCCGGTACGACCACCGCGGGCGGGCCCGACTACCGTTCCGAGGAAACGGTTAACAAACTGAACTGTCGGGAGGTCGCATGCACGCCCTGCGGCGTTGGTGGCACGACACCGCGGGCGGGCTCCCCGACTCCTTCTGGTACCTCTGGGCCGGTCTGCTGATCAATCGTGCGGGCGCTTTCGCGATGCTCTTCCTGTCGCTGTACCTCACCGACGCCCGGGGCGCCAGCGAAGCGGTGGCCGGCACGGTCGTCGGGGCGTACGGGGCCGGTGGGGCGGTCGGCGTGCTGTTCGGTGGGGTGCTGGCCGACCGGTGGGGTCGCCGGGCCACCCTGCTCGCCGCCCACCTGGCCACCGCCGCCCTGATGGTGGCGCTGGCCTTCAGCCGGCCCCTGCCGCTGATCGCGGCGTTCGCCGCGCTGGTCGGCGTCGCGCACTCCATGCCCGGCCCGGCGTTCGTCGCGGCGATCGTCGACGTGGTGCCCGCGGACCGGCGTTCGCGCGCGTTCAACCTGGAGTTCTGGGCGCTGAACCTCGGGATGGCGGTCGCCTCGCTGCTCGCCGGGCTGGTGGCCGAGGCGAGCTTCACCGCGCTGTTCCTGATCGACGCGGGCGCCACGCTGACCGCCGCCGCCGTCATCGGCTGGAAGGTTCCGGAGACCCTGCGCCGGGTCGCCCCTGCCGCCCGGACCAGCCTCCGGACGCCCGTCCGGCCCCGGCGGCCGGGACTGCTCACGGTCCTCAGCGACCGGATCTTCCTGGTCTTCGTCGGCCTCACCTTCGTGCTGGCCGTCCTCACCCTGCAGACCTCCACGATCATGCCGCTGGCGATGCGCGCGGACGGCCTCGGACCGTCGGCGTACGGCGTGGTGGTGGCGCTCGGCGGCGCGCTGATCGTGCTCGGGCAACTGTTCGTGCCCCGACTGATCGACCGACGCCGCAAGGCCGTCGTGCTGGCCGCCTCCTCCGCCCTGCTGGCGGTCGGCTTCGGAACGCTGGCCGTCGCCGACGACCTCGTCGTCTACCTGGGCGCGGCGGTGGTCTGGACGGCCGGCTCGATGCTCGCCGCCCCACCCAACGCGCAGATCAACGCGGATCTCGCGCCGCCGGACCTACGCGCTCGGTACCAGTCGGTTTTCTACCTGACCTTCCCCGCCGCGGCCTTCGTCGCTCCCATGCTGGGCGGGGTGAGCCTGCAGTTCCTCGGCGACCGGCACTGGCTCATCGTGGGCGGCTTGGGTCTGCTGGCCGCCGTCGGCCACCTGCTGGCCGGACCACAGCGCGAGCGGCACGTCGACGCGCTGCGCCGGGCCGCCGACCGGGAGCCGGCGGACCGGGTCCCGACAAGCTGACGGTACGACGGCAAAGCGCCCACCACATCCCAAAGGTCATGGTGGGCGCTCGCCGGTGGGGCCGGCGGCGGCGGGCAACACTCACCCCCGTAAGCATCGCCCGCTCACGCCGCCGGTCCAAACAGGTGGGCACCGTCCCCCAACGGTTGATCCACCCGTCCCCTCGCGCCTCGCCTGGTGCGCGGATCTGATCGATCCGCCGCTCCCCCGAACGTTTCCAAGCGTGGCGCGGCGCAATAAAGCTAGTTCGACCGCATTCTGGATTCAACCCAGAAGGGCTGTCTCGCCGGTCACAACTGGCGAGTATCCCCAGTTCGGGCCTCGGTCTGTGGCAACAGCCGACTACCCGTCGGGCATTCCCGCAAACACCTCAGCCGTCCTCACGATCGGGTGATTCCGTTCGGAAGAAGTTGCTCGGCCGGCCGTCCCGCAGCTGCTCCTGATAGATCAGATTGAGCCGGCGCAGATCAAAGGTGTGGAACCACTCATCCCAGGTGATCTCACGAATCCGGCTGCTTTCCCGGTATCCGGGGATGTTGAAGGTCAACACGCCGGCCCGGCCCTCCCGCTCGGTGCCCGCGATGGTCGCCGGCTTCGCGCCACGCGCCCGTGCCCACCGCTGGATGACCTCGTGGTTCGCGGTGATCAGGCTGCGCCCCGGCCGCTCCGGCCGGTCCGCGATCGACGCGATCACCTGCGAGCTGCGGACCGACCGTCCGGTGCCCCGCCCGGTCCGGATCCCACCGGCCGCCGTACCTGTCGACCGGCTCGCCGTGGCCCGCTTGGCGGGAGACGTGCTCTTCGCGGCAGTCGTGCTCCTGGCGGTCGCCCGCTTGGCGGGAGCCGTGCTCTTCGCCGTGGCCCGCTTCGTCGGTGCCGTACGCTTCGCCGCCGGTCGGGCCGACGCCTTCTTCGCGGGCGCCTTGCGCGCCGGAGCCGTCGTCCGCGCGGTCGCCGAGGTCCGGCGCGCCGCCGTCGACTTCGCCGCCGTCGTCCTCTTCGCCGTCGTCCTCTTCGCGGTGGTCTTCTTCGCGGCGGCCGACTTACGGGCCGCCGTCGACGTCCGTACGGTCGTCGTCTTCTTGGCAGCCGCCGTCTTCCGCGCCGGGGTGCTCTTGGCGGCGGCCGTCTTCTTCGCGGCGGCTCGCTTCGCCGGGGCGCTCTTGTTCGCGGGCGCGGCCTTCGCGCGACTCGGCGCCGCCCGCGTCGCCGACTTCTTCGTCGCGGCGGCCCGACCCGCCGACGCCCTGCTGCCGGATGCCCGGCCGGCCGGCCCGGTGCTGCGCCGACCCGCCCCACCGGCGTCCGAACGCATCGAACGCACCAACTGCTTCACCAGGTCGGGCTTGCGCATGGCGGAAATGCCGGAGACCCCGCGCCTGCGCAGTTGCCCCCGGATGTCGTCCACCCGCATCTGGGAGATCGCCGACTCGGACACTCCCGGCGTGCCCGGAGTCTGGTTGCCGGCCTGTCGTCTGGTTCGGGTCGCAGTCCCGCCGCGACCTGAGCTGTTCCGCTGAGCCATGGGACGCTCCGCTCCTCGACACTCCGTCCTCGGCGCGCGGGGGTCCCTGTGCCGCACCGCGCGCCGCGGCATACCCCGCAGGAGCAGCCCCAACCCCCAACCGCGCCCCGCCCCCACCCCCCAACCGCGCCGATCTTGCGCTTTCGGTTGTCGATATAACCCTTTATGCGCCTTGTGTCGCGACAGAAAGTGCAAGATCGCGGGGCGGGGCGGGGCGGGGCGGGGCGAGGCGGGGCGGGGCGTCAGGCAGGGTTGGTGGTGGGGGGTGGGGGTGGGGTGGAGGGTTCGAAGAGGTGGGCGAAGGCCGCCAGGTTCGCGGTCGACTCGCCGCGCTTGACGCGCCACTCGTACTCGCGCCGGATCGAGCTGCCGAAGCCGATCTCCAGCATCGTGTCGAAGGACTCGTCGGAGTAGGTGAGCACCGAGCCGAGCAGCCGGTCCAGTTCGTCGGCGTCCACGCCGGCCGGATTGACCCGCCCGGTCAGGTAGACGTCGCCGACCGCGTCGATGGAGAAGGAGACGCCGTACATCCGGGCGTTGCGCTGCAACAGCCAGGACCACAGCTCCTCGCGGCGCTCGTCGGGCTGGCGCATCACGAACGCCTCGATCCGCAGGGCGTGCTCGCCGACGATCAGGTTGCAGATCGTCTTGAGCTTGTGGGTGCCCGGCAGCGTCACCGCGTACGAGCCGGGACCGGTCGACTCCCAGGCCAGGTCACGGTCGGCGCAGACCGACTCGATCAGGGTCGCAAGATCGCTCTTCGGGCTCACCGGACCCACTCTACGACCGACCCGACCAACGCACCCGATGGCGAGCGCCCGGGGTCACCAGGAGCAGGACAGGGCCGGGTCGCAGGCCAGATCAGCGGCGAGCCGGGCCCGACGCGCGGCGATCGCCTCGCCGTACACGTCGAGCAGCCCCGACACCGTCTGGTCCCAGGAGAAGTGCCGGGCGTGCTGCGCGGCGCCCCGGGACAGCCTGGCCCGCAGTGCGTCGTCCGGCAACAGGCGACTCAGCGCGCGGGCCCAGTCCACCGGGTCGTGCCCGTCGATGAGCACCCCGCTCACCTGGTCCCGGACGGCGGTGACCAGGCCACCGACTGCGGCGGCCAGCACCGGCGTACCGCAGGCCTGAGCCTCCAGGGCGACGAGGCCGAAGGATTCGTTGTGCGACGGCACCGCGACCAGGTCGGCGGCCCGGTAGAGGGCGGGCAGGTCGTCGCCGGTACGCGGCGGCAGGAAGACCACCCGATCGGTGACACCGAGCGTCGCGGCCAGCTCGATCAGGGCGGTCGGCCGGTCCAGGCCGCTACCGCTGGGGCCGCCGCAGATCACCACGGTCACCTCGTCGGCCAGGGCGGGGTCCCGCTCGCGCAACGCGGCGACGGCGCGGATCAACACGTCCGGTGCCTTGAGCGGCTGGATCCGGCCGACGAAGGCCACCACGTACCCGTCGACCGGCAGTCCCAGCCGGCGGCGGGCGGCGCGGGCGGCCACGGCGCGCTCGCCCGGCGCGGGTCGGAACCGGGCCAGGTCGACGCCCGGCTGCACGACGGTCACCTGGGTCGGGTCGGCGTCGTACCGCTCGACGAGGTCGCGGGCCTCCACCCGGGTGTTGGCGACCAGCCGGTCCGCCTCGGCGACGACCTGCTCCTCGCCGATCACCCGGGCCTTCGGCTCCGGCCGGTCGTCGGCGGCGAGCTGAGCGTTCTTGACCTTGGCGAGGGTGTGCGCGGTGTGCACGAGCGGCACACCCCAGCGTTCCTTCGCCAACCAGCCGACCTGACCGGAGAGCCAGTAGTGGGAGTGGATGAGGTCGTAGTGCCCGGGCGGGCGGGACGCCTCGGCCCGCAACACCCCGGCGGTGAAGGCGCAGAGCTGCCCGGGCAGCTCCTCCTTGGTCAGCCCTTCGAGCGGGCCGGACATGATGTGCCGGACCTGCACACCGGGGGCCATCTCGACCACCGGGGGAAGTTCGCTCGAGGTGGCCCGGGTGAAGATCTCCACCTCCACGTCGGCCTCGGCGAGCCGCCGGGCGACCTCGAGGATGTATACGTTCATCCCCCCGGCGTCGCCCGTCCCGGGCTGGTGCAGGGGGGATGTGTGTACGGAGAGGGTGGCGATGCGGCGCGGCCGCGGCCACGGTCGGGCACCTCGCTGACGACCGACACCGGTGTGCAGTTCCGCCACGTCCGCTCCTTCTGTCACGGTTAATGCCGTCACGCACGACCGGCGCTTCTCGGTCAACCTGTACGCCGGATGTCATCTTCCCCATCGGGCTACGGAAATGCCTCAGCGCAGCCGCCCGGCGTGACGGACCTCATCACCGGGCTCCGTCGACGCTGCCGTACGCCCGGTCGGGATCGGCGGGGCGGCGCGGGTGACAATGGCCCGATGACCTCTGTCGCCATCGTCACCGGAGCGTCCAGCGGAATCGGCGCGGCCACCGCCCGCCGGCTCGCCGCCGAGGGCTTCCACGTGCTCGCCGCCGCCCGCCGGGCCGACCGGCTCGCCGGTCTCGTCGCCGAGATCGCCGCCACGGGCGGACAGGCCACCGCGGTGACCTGCGACGTCACCTCGGACGAGTCGGTGGCCGGGCTCGCCGAGGCCGCCGCGCAGGCGCCCGGGCCGGTCACCCTGCTGGTCAACAACGCCGGCGGGGCGCGCGGGCTGGACCCGGTGGAGTCCGGCTCGCTCGACGACTGGCAGTGGATGTACGACGTGAACGTGCTCGGCACGCTGCGGGTGACCCAGGCGCTGCTGCCGGCGCTGGAGGCGTCCGGCTCGGGGACCATCGTGGTGGTCTCCTCCACGGCCGGGCTCACCGTGTACGAGGGCGGCGGCGGCTACACCGCGGCGAAGCACGCCCAGACGGCCATCGCCGGCACGCTCCGGCTGGAGCTGTGCGGCCGACCGCTGCGGGTGATCGAGATCGACCCGGGGATGGTGAAGACCGAGGAGTTCGGTCTGGTCCGCTTCGACGGCGACGCCGAACGGGCCGCCGCCGTCTACGCCGGAGTGCCCGGGCCGCTGGTCGCCGAGGACGTGGCCGACTGCATCGCCTGGTGCGCCACCCGCCCGGAGCACGTGAACATCGACCGGCTGGTGGTCCGGCCGCGGGCGCAGGCGGCGCAACACAAGGTCCACCGGGTCTCCTGAGCCGGGCACAGGACCCATGAGCGGGGCGCCACGACGCCGACCCCTCGGCGTGGTCACCCGGGGCACGACCAACCCGAACCGGCTCCGCCGGGTGGACAACTGGATCGTGGAAACCTGCGCCGACCGGCTGCGGGCCGCGGACGATCCGCTGGTGGTGGACCTGGGCTACGGCGAGACGCCGGTCACCGCCGTGGAGCTGCGGGCCCGGCTGGCGTCGGGGGTGCGTCGGGACGTACGCCTGGTCGGGCTGGAGATCGACCCGGCGCGGGTGGCGGCCGCGACGCCGGCCGCCGACCCGCCCGGCCTGACCTTCGCCCGGGGTGGCTTCGAACTGGCCGGGCTGCGGCCGGTCCTGGTCCGCGCGTTCAACGTCCTGCGCCAGTACGACGAGAGCGACGTGCCCGACGCCTGGCGTACGATCACCGCCGCGCTCGCCCCGGGCGGGGCGCTCGTCGAGGGCACCTGCGACGAGCTGGGTCGCCTGGCGAGCTGGCTGCTCATCGACGCGGACGGCCCCCGGACGTTGACCCTGGCCGCGAAGCTCACCACCCTGGGCAGCCCCGCCGAGCTGGCCGAACGGCTACCCAAGGCGCTGATCCACCGCAACGTGCCGGGTGAGGCGATCCACGACCTGATCCAGGCGTTGGAGGACGCGTGGCGGACCGCCGCCCCGTACGCCACGTTCGGCCCCCGCCAACGCTGGGTGCGCGCGGTGACCCAGCTGAAGGCCGAGGGCTGGCCCGTCCTGGCTGGTCCGCACCGTTGGCGCCAGGGCGAGCTGACCCTCCCCTGGCCCCTCCCCACGCACCCCTGACCGCGCGCCCCCGACCCCGCGCACCCTCACCCCACGCACCCTCACCCCGCGCACCCACCCCGCGCACCCCGCCCCCGCCCCCGCCCCCGCCCCCGCCCCCGCCCCCGCGATCTTGCAGTTTCTGTCGTCACATCGCGGGCGAAAATGGACAAAGCGATGACAGAAAGTGCAAGATCGCGGGGGCGTGGCGCGCGGGGCGGGGCGTGACGCGGGCGCGAGGGCGCGCGGGGGGCGCGGGGGCGCGGGACGAGCGCGGGCGCGCGGGGGCGCGGGGGCGCGGGCGCGGGCGCGGGCGCGCGGGGGCGCGGGGGCGCGGGCGCGGGCGCGGGCGCGCGCGGGGGGGGCGGGACGGGGGTTAGAGGGCGCAGTTTACGAGGACTGGTTCGGGGTGCAGGGTCACCCCGAAGCGGTCGTGTACCTCGTCGCGGATGGTGTTGGCCAGCGTCAGCAGGTCGCCGGTGTGGGCGGTGCCGCTGCGGTTGGTGAGGGCGAGGGTGTGCTTGCCGGAGATGGCCACGCCGCCGGGGCCGGGGTGGCCCTTGGCGAAGCCCGCCTTGTCGATCAGCCAGGCCGCACTCACCTTGACCATGCCGTCGGATCCGGGCCAAGCCGGCGGTTCGCCCAGTTCGGCGGCGCGTTCGCGCAGCAACGCGTACGTCGCCTGGTCGAGCACGGGGTTGGTGAAGAACGAGCCGACCGAGCGGGTGTCCGGGTCGGTGGCGTCGAGCACCATGCCCTTGCCGGCCCGCAGTCGCAGCACCGCCGCGCGCGCGTCGGCCAGCGGCACCTGATCGCCCACCTCGACACCGAGCGCCCGGGCCAGTTCGGCGTAGCGCACCGGGCCGGACAGCGGCGAGCGGCTGAGCCGGAAGTCGACCGAGAGCACCACCCAGCGGTCCTGGTACTTGAAGATGCTGCCCCGGTAGGCGAACCCGCAGTCGGCGGCGGGGACGGTCCGGCGGGTGCCGTCGAGGCGGTCGTACACCTCGACGCCGGTAATCGTCTCGGCGACCTCCTGGCCGTACGCGCCGACGTTCTGGATCGGGGTGGCGCCGGTCGAGCCGGGGATGCCGGAGAGGCATTCCAGGCCGGCCCAGCCGTTGCGGACGGTGGTAGCGACCAGGTCGTCCCACGGCTCGCCGGCCTCGACACGTACAGTGACGGACTCGGCGTCCTGACTGAGAACCCGCAGGCCACCCGAGCGCACCAGCACGACCGTGCCGGGGAAGCCGGCGTCGCCGATCACCACATTGCTGCCACCGGCCAGGACGAGGATCGGCTCGTCCGCGGCCCGAACCGCCCGGATGATCTCGTCCGCGCTGGTCGCGGCCACGATCCGCCCGGCCGGCCCGCCCATCCGTAGCGTGGTGTAGTCCGCCAAGGGACCCGGAATGGGACGATCGGCTTCGGTTGTCGGCTGGGCGGAGGCGTCTGACACGTCTTTCACTTTAGGCTGATGGGCAGCCGCGGCACCCACTGGTGGCCCGGCACCCCCGGGAGGATGGCGATGAGCAGAGTGCAGGGCAGCAAGGATTTCTGGATTGGGGCGCTCCGGGCCGAGGGTCCGGCGTTCGCCGCGGCGGTTGCCGAGGCACCGCCGGAGACACCGGTGCTGTCCTGTCCCGGCTGGACGGTCAATGATCTCACCCTGCACCTCGCGGGCATCTACCACTGGGTTTATTCGTTCGCCGGATCGGGGAGCACGGAGGCACCACCCCGCCGGGAGGCGTCCGAGGCGCCGTCCGGGGTGAGCGCGCTCCAGCTCTGGCAGCACGGGTACGACCAGTTGATGACCCTGTTCGACGGGCTCGACCCGGAGGCGCCGGCGTGGAACTGGGCCCCGCAGCCGAAGAAGGCCGGTTTCTGGCCGCGCCGGATGGCGCACGAGACGGCGGTGCACCGCTGGGACGCCCAGCTCGCCATCGCGGCCGGCGAGCCGGTCGAGGCCAAGCTCGCCGCCGACGGGGTGAGCGAGGTGTTGGACACCTGGTTGCCGGCCGGCCGGCGGCAGGTGAAGGGCGACTGGCACGGGGTGGTCCAGCTCGCGGCGACCGACGCGGACCAGGAGTGGTACCTGCGGCTGCGCGGTCAGGGCGTGGCACTGCTCGACACGGCGACGATCTTCGACCACGACGACCACCACGCCCGTGCCCAGGTCAGCGGCACGGCGAGCGACCTGCTGCTGGCGCTCTGGGGCCGGGTCAGCTTCGAGACGCTGGACGTCACGGGCGATCGTGCGCTGCTGGACGGGCTGCGCACCGGCTGATCTCACGCCACCACGCGTGACGAGGGCGTCACCCCGATGGGGGTGACGCCCTCGTCGCATGGCGGGACAGATTCGTGAGAGCGCTCTCTTGACAGCGTGCGGGTGACCCACCACGCTGGCGTGAGAGCGCTCTCTTGGCCTTCTGCCACCACCTCATCACGTTGAGAGAGGTCCATACGATGGCTGTCCTTCCGCGCCGCCGCCTCGCCGCGGTGGCCCTCGCCGCAACGACCGCCCTGCTCGTCACCGCCGGCTGCGGCGGCGGTGACGACGCCGACGCGGGCGGTCCGATCACGCTGACCGTCGACGTCTTCGGTCAGTTCGGCTACGACCAGCTCTACCAGGAGTACATGGCCGCGCACCCCGACGTGAAGATCGTCGAGCGGGGCACCGGCAGCAACCTCGACGAGTACTCACCGAAGCTGACCCAGTGGCTCGCCGCCGGCCGGGGCGCCGGCGACATCGTGGCCATCGAGGAGGGCCTGCTCGTCGAGTACAAGGCGAACCCGAACAACTTCGTCAACCTGCTGGACCACGGCGCCGCCGACCTCAAGGGCAACTTCCTGGAGTGGAAGTGGAACGCCGGCCTGACCGCCGACGGCAAGCAGCTCATCGGCCTCGGCACCGACGTCGGCGGCATCGCCATCTGCTACCGCAAGGACCTTTTTGAGAAGGCCGGCCTGCCCACCGAGCGGGACGAGGTGTCGAAGCTCTGGCCCACCTGGCAGGACTACATCGCCACCGGGGAGAAGTTCGTCGCGGCGAAGACCGGGGCGTCCTTCCTCGACGCGGCCACCAACACCTTCAACACGATCCTGTTGCAGACCGCCGGCAACACCACCGGCTACAGCTACTACGACACGAACGGCAACGTCGTGGTCGACAGCAACCCGGCGGTACGACAGGCGTGGGACACCACGATGGACATCATCGACTCGGGCCTCTCCGGTAAGTACGGCTCGTGGTCCGAGGAGTGGGTGTCCGCCTTCAAGCAGACGAAGTTCGCCACCATCGCCTGCCCCGCGTGGATGACCGGGGTCATCGAGGGCAACGCCGGCCCGGCCGCCAAGGGCAAGTGGGACATCGCCCGGGTTCCCGGCAACGGCGGCAACTGGGGAGGCTCCCACCTGGCCGTACCGAAGCAGAGCAAGCACCAGGCTGAGGCCATCGAGCTGGCCAAGTTCCTCACCAGCGCCAAGGGCCAGATCGGGGCGTTCAAGGCCAAGGGGCCACTGCCGTCCTCGCCGCAGGCGCTCGACGACCCGGCGATCGCCCAGTCGACGAACGCGTACTTCTCCGACGCGCCGGTCGGGATGATCTTCGGCACCGGCGCGAAGAGCCTCAAGCCGGTCTACATGGGCCCCAAGAACCAGGCCGTGCGGACCGAGGTGGAGAACGCCGTACGGACCGTGGAGCTGGGCCAGCGCAGCCCGGCGCAGGGCTGGACGGACGCGGTGACCAACGCGAAGAAGGCCGCCGCCAAGTAGCCCGAGCCAGCGTGCGGGCGGACTCCGGGAGCCGGGTGCCGCCCGCACGACGGAAAGGAGTTTCCGGGCATGACGGTCCAGCTCGACGCCCGACCACCGGTCGCACCGGCGACCAAAGCCCGCCGACAATCGTCGGGCCGGCTCAGCCGCCTCGACACCCGCTACTCGCCGTACCTCTACATCGCCCCGTTCTTCCTGCTCTTCGCGGTGTTCGGGGTCTACCCGCTGGCGTACACCTTCTGGGTCTCGCTGCACGACTGGGACCTGCTCGGCAGCGAGCACCCGTTCGTGGGCGCGGAGAACTACACCCGGCTGCTCGCCGACCCGGACTTCTGGCACGCGCTGGTCAACACGCTCGGCATCTTCGTCATCTCGACGGTCCCCCAGTTGCTCGCCGCGCTGTGGCTGGCCAACCTGCTGAACCGCGGGCTGCGGGGGCGTACGGGCTGGCGGATGGCGGTGCTCGTGCCCAACGTCACCTCCACGGCCGCCGTGGCGATCGTCTTCGGGGTGCTCTTCGGCCGCGAGTTCGGCATGGTCAACTGGCTGCTCGACCTGGTGGGGCTGGACGCGATCGAGTGGAAGTCCAACCGGATCGCCTCCTGGGTGGCGATCTCCGCGATGGTCGACTGGCGGTGGACCGGCTACAACGCGCTGATCCTGCTGGCCGCGATGCAGGCCATCCCCCGCGACCTCTACGAGGCGGCGGCGATCGACGGCGCGAGCCGGGCCCGACAGTTCTGGTCGGTCACCGTTCCGCTGCTCAAACCGACGATCATCTTCTGCACCATCATCGCCACCATCGGCGGCCTCCAACTCTTCACCGAGCCCCGGATGTTCCACTCCGGCACCAACCCGATCCGGGGCGGACCGCTGCGCGAGTCGCAGACCCTGACCATGTACATGTTCGAGAACGCCTTCGCGCCGCACTACAACTTCGGGTACGGGTCGGCGGTGGCGTGGTTGCTCTTCGCGCTCATCGCCCTCGTCGCGGCCGTCAATGTGCTGGTCCTGCGCCGCCTCGGCGGCTCAGCCGGCAGCGGCAAAGGCGGCACAGCTGGCACCGGTCGAAGCGGCTCGTCCGGCACCGGCAGGAAGGGAACCCGATGAGTCGGCTCTGGCGGGCCAGTCCGCTCACCTACTTCGCCCTGATCGTCGCGGCAGTCCTGTCGATCTTCCCGATCTGGTGGATGTTCGTCGTCGCGAGTCGTACCAGCGACGCGATGGGCCAACTGCCGCCTCCGGTCACGCCGGGCAACAACCTGGGCGCCAACATCGCCCGGCTGTTCGACAACACCGACGCGTACTTCCTGACCGGCCTGATCAACTCGGTGATCGTGGCGACCACGGTCACCGTCTCGGTGGTGTTCTTCTCCAGCCTGGCCGGGTTCGCCTTCGCCAAGCTGCGCTTCCGGGGTCGCAACGCGCTGCTGTTGGTGATCATCGCGACCATGATGGTGCCCACGCAGCTCGGCGTGATCCCGCTCTACCTGCTGATGACGAAGTTGCAGTGGAACGACCGGCTGCCCGCGGTGATCGTCCCCGTGCTGGTCACCGGGTTCGGCGTGTTCATGATGCGGCAGTACGCCGGCCAGGCCATCAGCGACGAGCTGATCGAGGCCGCCCGGATGGACGGCTGCGGCACCGCCCGCATCTGGTGGCACGTCGTGCTGCCGGCGCTGCGCCCGGCCGCCGCCGTGCTCGGCCTGCTCACGTTCATGACCACCTGGAACGACTTCCTGTGGCCGTACGCTGTGCTGAACGACCCGGCCAACCCGACCGTTCAGCTCTCCCTACGGGCGTTGTCCGACGGGTACTACCAGGACATGTCGCAGGTGTTCACCGGCACGGCCATCGCGACGCTGCCCCTGTTGCTGGTCTTCGTGCTGTTCGGTCGCCAGATCATCGGCGGGATCATGGAAGGTGCGGTCAAGGCGTGAACGAGATCCGATTTCCGGAACATTTCCTCTGGGGAGCGGCCACCGCCGCGTACCAGATCGAGGGCGCGGCCCGCGACGACGGTCGCGGTCCGTCCATCTGGGACACCTTCTGCCGTACGCCCGGAAAGGTCTACCAGGGCCACACCGGCGACGTCGCCTGCGACCACTACCACCGGTACGCCGACGACGTGGCCCTGATGGCCGAGCTGGGCCTGCGGGCGTACCGGTTCTCGGTCGCCTGGCCCCGGATCCAGCCCGACGGCAGCGGCCCGGTCAACCCGCGCGGGCTCGACTTCTACGACCGGCTCACCGACACCCTGCTGGCCCGGGGCATCGACCCGATCGTCACCCTCTACCACTGGGACCTGCCGCAGAGCCTCGAGGACCGGGGCGGCTGGACCAACCGGGAGACCGCCGAGCACTTCGCGACGTACGCCACCGCCGTCCACGCTCGCCTGGGCGACCGGATCGACACCTGGACCACCCTGAACGAGCCGTGGTGCTCGGCCTACCTCGGGTACGGCAACGGGGTACACGCCCCGGGTGCGCGGGACGGGGCGGCGGCCTTCACCGCCGTACACCATCTGCTTCTGGCGCACGGCCTGGCGGCGCGGGCGCTGCGCGCGGCCGGCGCGCGCAGCGTCGGCATCACCATCAACCCCGCTGATGTACGACCGGCGGACCCGCAGAGCGCGGCGGACGCGGCCGCCGTCCGGCTGGTCGACGGCCTGCACAACCGGATCTTCCTGGATCCGTTGCTGGCCGGCGGCTACCCCGACGACGTCCGCGAGCACGTGGCGCGGATCGTCGAGCCGACGTTCATCCACGACGGCGACGAGAAACTGATCGCCGCCCCGATCGACCTGCTCGGGCTCAACTACTACGCGCCCACCTACGTGGCGGGGCGGCCGGACGGCGACGGTGACGGCGCGTACCCGGGGACCGAGGGGGCGGTGCACTTCCTGCCGCCCAGCGGACCGCTCACCGACATGGGCTGGATGATCGAGCCGGCCGGGCTGACCCGGCTGCTGGAACGGATCGCCGCCGACTATCCGGGCGTGCCGCTGCTGATCACCGAGAACGGCGCGGCGTTCCCCGACAAGGCCGGCGCCGAGTCCCCCGAAGGGCTGGGACAGGTGATCGACAACGACCGGATCGCCTACCTCGACGGGCACCTGCGGGCCGCCCACGAGGCGATCTCCCGGGGCGTTGATCTGCGCGGGTATCTCGTATGGTCATTGTTGGACAACTTCGAGTGGGCGGAGGGTTACCGCAAGCGGTTCGGGATCGTGCACGTCGACTACCTGACCCAGCGGCGCACACCGAAGGCCAGCGCCCGGTGGTACCAGGAGGTGATCTCCCGGAACGGGCTGTGACGAGCGGGGGGCGGTCACGATGACGACGGCGCAGCGGCCGACGCTGGAGGCGGTGGCGGCACGGGCCGGGGTGTCCAGGGCCACCGTCTCCCGGGTGGTCAACGGCTCCACCACCGTCGCCGAACCGATCCGGGAGGCCGTCAAGCGGGCGGTCGCCGAGTTGGGGTACGTGCCCAACCTCGCCGCCCGCAGCCTCGTCACCCAGCGCACCGACTCGATCGCCCTGGTCATGCCGGAGGCGGCCACCCGGGTCTTCTCCGACGACCAGGTCTTCCCGGGCATCATCCGGGGCGTCAGCCAGGAGTTGGAGGCCGCCGACAAACAGTTGGTGCTGATGCTGGCCGGTTCGCCGGCCGGGCACCAGCGGGTCGAGCGGTACACCACCGGCCGGCACGTCGACGGGGTGCTCTTCGCCTCGCTGCACGGCGCCGACCCGCTGCCCGGCACGCTGGCCCGCCTCGGCATCCCCGTGGTGGTCAGCGGCCGGCCGCTCGGCGACGTACCCGTGCCGTACGTGGACGTCGACCACGTCGGCGGGGTCACCGCCGCCGTCCGGCACATGATCGACAGCGGTCGGCGGCGGATCGCCACCATCGCCGGCCCGCAGGACATGGTGGCCGGCATCGAACGGCTGAACGGCTACCGGGAGGCGGTCAGCACCGCCGGGCTGCCCGAGCTGGTCGCCGTCGGTGACTTCACCCGGGAGTCCGGCGCGGCGGCGATGCAGCAGCTCCTCGCCGACCACCCCGACCTGGACGGGGTCTTCGCCGCCTCCGACCTGATGGCGCACGCCGCCCTGCGGGCGCTGCACGCCGCCGGCCGGCGGGTGCCGGAGGACGTGGCGGTGGTCGGCTTCGACGACATCGAGACCGCCGCGTACACCGAACCGCCACTGACCACCGTCCGGCAGCCGATCGTGGAACTCGGCCGCCGGATGACCCGGCAACTGCTCCGCCTCGCCGCCGGCGAAGCGATCGAACCGGCCGTCATGCTGGACACCGAGCTGATCATCCGCACGTCGGCGTGACCCGCTTCAAGATCCGCGCAACTTCAGTGTTGTTGCTGCTTCCCGGCGTCGGGAGGCAGCAACAACCCTGAACTTGCTGCCTGCCCCGTTAATGCGTCGCCGCCGTGCGCGATCGTCGTTAGCCTCGCCGGCATGCCGGATCCTGTCGCGCTGCTGCACGTACCCGCTCTCTCCGACGTCGCCGAGTACGCCTACGCGGCGACCGTCGAACCGCCCGCCCGCCTGGTGTTCACCGCCGGCGCGTGCCCGCTGGACGCCGAGGGTCGTACCGTTTCGCCGGGCGACCACGCCGCGCAGGCCCGGCAGGTGATGGCGAACCTGGAGACCGCCCTCGGCACGGCCGGCGCGCGGCTCACCGACGTCGTCAAGACCACCGTGTACGTGGCATCGTCGCGCCAGGCGGATCTGGTGACCGTCTGGGAGGTGGTCCGGGACTTCTTCGGCGACCACGACCCGCCCAGCACCCTGCTGGGGGTGGCCGTGCTCGGCTACAGCGACCAGCTCGTCGAGGTCGAGGCCGTCGCCGCCGTACGGACGGGGGCCTGACATGCGCATCCGCAAAGCCCGGCCGGACGACGCCGCCGCCGTGGTGGCGCTACGGGCGATCGTCCATCCGTACCTGGTACGCGGAGTCGAGTCGACCCGCAAGATGCTGGCCGAACCGCCGCCGCACGAGGGCTGGATCGCATTCGTGGCCGAGGTCGACGGCCAGGTGGTCGGCTGGACGTCCGCCGAGCCCACCACGTCGACGTCGGTGCAGGGCTTCGGTGACGTCAACATGCTGCACGTACACCCCGACCACCGCCACCGGGGCATCGGGACGGCGCTGCTGACCGCCGCGACCGACCACCTCCGCCCTCTCGGGGTTCGCCGCGTCCGCACCATGGCCACGGCAGACTCGCTGCCCTTCGCCAGCCGGCACGGCTTCACGCCCAGCCGCGAGGTGCGCTACTCGGCGCTGGACCTGACCCCGCCGCCCGCGCTGCCCGAGCCGCCTCCGGGCGTACGGCTGCGGCCGATCGCCGACCTGGACCCGCACCTGCTCTACGCGGTCGACGTCGCCTCGGCCGTCGACGAACCCGGTGACGTGCCCGTGGACGCGGTCACCTTCGAGAGCTGGCGGCAGGACGTGTGGGACAACCTCGGACTGGACAAGACGGCGAGCATCGCCGCCGAGGTCGACGGCGAGTTGGCCGCGTTCAGCCTGGTCAAGCGGGACGGGGACCGGATGTGGTCGGACTACACCTGCTCGGTCCCGGCGTACCGGGGTCGCGGGCTCGCCCGGCTGGCCAAGACGGCGGCGCTGCACAAGGCCGCTGCGACCGGGGTACGGATCGCGTACACCTCGAACGACGAGTCGAACGCGCCGATGCTGGCGATCAACGCCCGGCTGGGCTATCGGCCCGTGACGACCCTCTGGGCCTGCCTGGCCGACCTGACCTGATCAGTCAGCTTGATTGCGTGGGCGCGTCCATTCCAGGAACCGCGCGACGTACACCGCCGGGTCCGGCCGCAGGCCCAGCCTCAGCGCGTCGGCGAACGCCTCCCGCGCGAGCGTGGTCAACATGAGCAGCATCCCGACCCGATCGCCACGCCAGCGGGACAGCAGCGACAGCCGCGCCGCCGAACACGGCCAATGGGCGCCGCAGCGGGTACAGCGCCAGTGCGGCAGGCCGGCGTGATGCGGGCGCGGTCGCGGGCTCATCGGGCGCACGTGGGCAGCCGGGTGTTCAACACCTGCACGCCTTCGCGCCGCACGTAGAGCTCACGCCGGGCAATCGCGTCACCGCGCGTCCCCAGCTCGTACGCGTCGAGCCACACCCACCCGTCGTACGTGTCCCACTCCAACTCGCGGATGACCCGCACGGTGATCGGGCGCAGAAACTGCACGCTCGCGGTCGCCGACAGGCGCAGCAGGTCGCCGGCCCGGAATGTCGCTCCTGGTGCTGCGGGCATGTCTTCCCCTCCGGTGGGCCAGGAGGGGCCGCCCCTGAGTGCTCGCCCACGGGACGGCCCCCGGGCTGACACCGCCGCCGGGGCTACACCTCCACCAGCAGCGCCGCTCACCTGACACACTGCCGATAGGAGCTGGACGGCTACACCCCGTAGATATACGTTTCATAGACGTGGGGGACGTCCAGCGGGAGGCGACCATGAATCAGGCGCTGCGCGCTGCGCTGGCGAACTCGGGTGAGACCGTTGAGAGTCTTGCCGAGCAGGTGGGAGTAGACCCGAAGACGGTCGCACGGTGGGTCTCGCCCGGCAGAGTTCCCCACCCCCGCCATCGAGCGGCGGCGGCGAGCGCCCTGGGGCTCGATGTAGAGGACATTTGGCCGGACGTTTTGAAGCGCCGTGAGCCGGCGTGGCTACGGCCGTGGGTCGAGACAGAGCTCCAGGCGACCGCACTCCGCGCCTTTCAGGTGTCTGTGATTCCCGGTCTGCTACAGACACCGGAGTACGCATCACTAGTCCTCAGCAGCGGGTTGTTGGACGCGGACGAGGTTGAGGGTTACGTGGAGACACGCCTCCGCCGACAGGCGGCGGTCCTCAACCGACGTAAGCCCCCGCTCTACATCGCGGTCATCGACGAATGCGCGTTGCGCCGCGGGGAGCCCGACATCATGCACCGCCAGCTGGACCATCTGATCGAAATGGCGCAGCGGTCCAACACCTTCCTTCATGTGTTGCCGCTTGACGCGGGCATGCATCCCGGACAAGCCGGACCGTTCGTCATTGCCACCACCGAGGATGGCGACGTCGGGTACCTCGACGATCAGGCATCCGGCCGGCTGACCAACGAGACAGCCCCGCTCTGGGCCATCTGGGATACGCTGCGATCAGTGGCTCTTCCACGCCGCCACACCATCGACTTTCTGAAGGCACGAACATGGCTGACCTGACCGGCGCCAAGTGGCGTACCAGCACCCGAAGCAGCTCTAACGGCGGCGACTGTGTCGAGGTCGCCGACAACCTTCCGGGTGTCGTCGCGGTTCGCGACTCAAAGGACCGCGATGGCGGCACCCTCCGGTTCGACCGGCACACCTGGCAGGGCTTCGTCGACATGGTGAAGACCGCCGCCCTCTGAGCCACCACATCAACGAAGACCCTCAAGATCACCCGGGGTCACTCGCTATTGACGCCGCTAACGTGCGAGGGCCTGGCATACCGTGAGACCCACAGCGCTTCCGCGCGACCAATCCGTCGATTTCCTGGGAGCCCGAAAATGGATGACCTGACAGGCACCCGTTGGCGCAAGAGCACCCGCAGCAGTTCCAATGGCGGCAACTGTGTCGAGGTTGCCAACAACGAGCCGGGCGTCGTCCTCGTCCGGGACACCAAGGACCGTGACGGCGGCACCCTCCGGTTCGACCGTCGCACCTGGCAGGCCTTCGTTGACAAAGCGAAGACCACCGCCCTCTGAGCAGCCACATCGAGAAAGATCATCGGGATACCGGGGTCTTTCGTATGCCGTCGGCGGCAACGGCTGACGACTAGCCAGCCAAGCCTGGGCGGCGTCGAAAACCTCGTGGGCCTTGGCATGGGTGTCCGCCCCGAAGAGCACCAGACGCGCCTTGGTCGCCGCCGGAGAGTGGCCAGGCGAAGCACCGAGAACGCCTGGGGCCACCGCGTACAGCAGTTGTTCCTGGCGGCGCGAACAGCGTGCCGACAGTACGCGAACGGGTCGTCGTCGCCGGAGACGCAGCGCTCACGACCCCGACGATCAGATCGCGGCGACTCTCGCCGACCTGGGCACCCCACCGACGGCGGAGAAATTCGCCCCGACTGCAACACTGCACGGCTAGCGCACCCAGGTCGAGCAGGCACCGCGAGAGACGTCGTCGAGCGGGCACCGACAGGCCGTACGCTCGCCGCAGAATGGCACGCGCGGGAGGCTGAGGGCAGACGAGAACTGCTCAGGGATGCGGTCGACGTGATGGCGCTCGGGCCCGACCGCAGAGAGCCGCAGGGATTCGACCCGTCGCGGCTCACGGTCGCGTGGGCGGAGATGCTGCACTAGGATTAGGCCCAGTGGGAAACGGTGACGCGCCGTAAGCATAGACGGGGCCTGCGGCAGGACCTGCCCGTTAATGCACTCCGATCGGGACGTCACGTGTCACGGCGTGCGACGGGCGCGGCGGTGATGTGGTGGGCACCCGTTGCGGAGCCTCGATAGCGTCGAGCGCGTGAACTGGCGTCAATTCAGCGTGGCGATCGTGCAGGCCCTTGCGTGGCCGTCGGTCGTCCTTATCGCGCTGCTCGCGTACCGGCGGCAGGTCTCGCAACTGCTCGGTGACAACCTGCGGCGGCTCTCGTGGGGCCGATCGAAGCCGAGTGGGACCGAGTAGCCGAGGAGACACGAGCAACGATCGAGGCGGCCGCATTTGCGCCCACACTGCCGGAAAGTGACCGTGAACTGTCACGCGCCGAGCGACTGCTCGCCGCGGGGCATGCAAACGCTTCCACAAATCCAACGGCGGCAATTGTGTACGCTTTCCAGGCAGCCCGCGTCGCACTCAAAGACTATCTACCAATCGAAGACGAAGACCTTAAGGAGAGCACGCTCGGTCGGCTGATAGAGCTCTCGACAGAGCGAAATCTGATCGATCCTGCCGCAGCAGTTGTCTTCTCGCGCCTTGAAATGCTCGGTGACTTGGCTCATCATTCCGGACGCCAGGTGCGGACAGCCGAGCAAGCCGAAGAGTACGTGAAGATGGTCAAGGAGTTCATGACGCTCCTCGACCATTCGCCGGCAACTGTGGGGCGCACAGCCGCCTGGTCAGCCGGGAGTGAGTGAAAACCAGACTTCAGGCGTGTCGGCTGGCCTTCGCTCGCCGCGCCCGTACGGCCTGGGAGGGCGGGACACCCTGGGCGTGTAGCGGTATCCTTCGCGATCGATTACCACTCCACATTCCGCCGCTGGAGGCGCACCCGTGACGATCGAAGCGTGGATAGGGCTTGGCAGCCTGGTGGTGGCTATCGTCGGTGTCGCGGCGGCGGTCCGGTTCCGACCTCAGCCGTCCCTCGCCGCCATGCATCCCGGCCTGCACGAGGAGGAGCGCCGCGAGGCGCTTTCGGCACTCCATGACATCGAAAACGTAATCAATGATATTCGCTGGGGCACGCCCCTTGCACACGGCATGCCTGCCTTCACCGTACTATCGGAAGCTGTTGAACGACTAGGCAAGGTTGCGAAGATTGCACCACATCTAGGCGAAATTTTCGAGGACGCTTTGGAGGAAGCGCGCCATCTTCGGTCCGTCACCGGCAGCGTTCCGGATGACAAGGAGATCATGTATGCCCTGCGCGAGTGGAAGCGGACCGACGATCCGATCAGCCTATACGCGCCTGGCCCTCTCTTGCGCAATATCGCCGGCAAGGCGATCCGGCAGTTCAATACCGCCAAAGATTGCCACGAGGCGGTGATAGGGGCCAGAGAGGCGCTGACAAGCTCGAAGAGCTGAGCCAGTCGCCTGACGATGGCGAAGGCGGACGATTGGGCCGGCGGCGTCGCTTACGCCCGAGGCCTGGGAGGCCCTGCCGGCCGAGCGGCTGCTGGGGTGTTGGGCAAGGATGTAGAGGTGTTATGGCCAGAGGTCGCCCGCCGCGCGATCAAAATCGGTTCAGACCGCGAACTCGTCGGCATGTACGCGCGCCGTTCCGACCTGCCGCGTTCGCTGTTTCGCGAGTTGATCGACAAGGCGGACAGACGGTTGTGGTTCGGCGGGTACACGAGCTACTTCGTGTGGCTTGAGGTGCCCAACGCCCCTGCCACGCTCGGTGCGAAGGCGCAGAACGGCGGCGACGTACGTTTTCTGCTCGGTGACCCCGGCAGTGAGATCACCATGGCACGAGAAGGCATCGAGGCGACTCCACTCACGCTGGCGACTCGCATAGCCATGACTCGGGCGGAAATCGCGAAGTCTCCGGAACCCCTTGCCGTCCGACTGTCAGACCGGCACGTTGCCATGTCCGTCTGGGTCTTCGACGACGAGGCGATCGTGGCCACCCACATCGGTTCAGGACTAGGGCAGGATTCGGTGACCATGCATCTCCGACGCCGCGAGGCGGGTGGCCCGTTCGATCGCTACGTGGAGCACTTCGAGTCCCTGTGGAATGACGCGGTCCCGACTGGTCCGACGATGATCACTTGATGCTGACCAGTTCCCAGGAGCGATTTCCAACTGGTGAGCATCAAGTGATCAAGCCGCGAGCCGCACGGGACCTACGCCGCGTCGAAGACCTCTCGGGCCGTGGCGTGGGTGTCCGCGCCGAAAAGCACCAGGCGTACCTCGCTGACCGTGGCGGGCGTGGCCGCGCGGAGCACCGACAGCGCCTGGCGGACCGCGTCGTCGACCGGCCAGCCGTAGATGCCGGCGGAGATCAGCGGAAACGCCACCGTGGACGCGCCCAGCTCGTCGGCGACCCGCAGGCTGTTGGCGTAGCAGTCGCGCAGGAGCCCCGACCGGTCCTCGCCGGCCGAGAAGACCGGGCCGACCGTGTGCACGACCCAGCGGGCCGGCAGGTTCCCCGCAGTGGTCGCCACCGCCTGCCCGGTGGGCAGCCCTCTGCCGTACTTCGACGCGCGCAGCGCCCGGCACTCGGCCAGGATGGCCGGCCCACCGCGTCGGTGAATCGCGCCGTCCACGCCACCGCCGCCGAGCAGGGACGAGTTCGCGGCGTTCACGATGGCGTCGACCCGCTGTTCGGTGATGTCGCCCTCGATCAGGGTGATCTCCACGTCAGCTCTCCTCGATCGACTGGCCCAACGAGCGGCGGGCCAGCAGGGTGGCGCCGGCGACGGCGGCCGGCATCACCAGCACCGCGCCGAGTGGGATGAGGAAGCACAGGAAGACCGCCACGCCGAAGCCGAGCGCCATGGGCCGGTCCGCCTTGAGGATCGTCCGGCGCTGCGGCAGCCGCATCCCGCGCCGGTAGAAGGGTGCGCCGACCAGCTCGACGGCGAGGAACCAGCCACCCACGGCCGCCCCGATCACCGGGACCACCGTCTGGCCGACCACCGGGATGAAGCCGGCGAGGAACAGTGGGATGCCGACCAGCGCGGTGAGGGCCACCAGGCGTACCGAGTCGGCGGTGCTGCGGCGCAGCGACGACCAGAACGGCACCTCCACGGCGTTCGGGGTGCCGCCGAGCCGTTCCTCCACCTTCTCGGAGATCTTCTCGTAGAACGGGTCGCCGATGACCAGGGTGACCGCGGTGAAGCTGATCACCGCGAGCAGTCCGCCGATCCCCAGGAAGGCGAGCCCGGCGATCACCCGGACCAGGCTGCGGCCGGTGGTCGACCAGCCATCGGCGAACGGGGTGACCAGGGCCGCGAGGTCGTCCACGAAGTACACGAGGGTGGCGAACGCGGCCACGAAGAGCGCGCCGGAGATCAGCGCCGGCACGATGCCGAGCAGCATCAGCTTCGGGCTGCGCACGTAGAGGCCCAACCCGCGTAGGAGCAGCCGCACTCCGAGGAGGAAGCGTCCGACGGCCCCGGTCACCGGGCTGGCGATTCTGCTGGCGTCCACGATCGAGCAGCCTAACCATCGGTGATCGATTCCGCCGGACGGCGAGCGGCACCAGGCAGGATGGTCGGGTGCGCGCCTCCCGACTGATCTCGTTGCTGCTGCTGTTGCAGGCGCGCGGTTCGATGACGGCCGGCGAGCTGGCACGGGAGCTGGAGGTCTCCGAGCGGACCGTCTACCGGGACGTGCTGGCGCTCTCCGCCGCCGGGGTGCCGGTGTACGCGGACCGGGGCCGGGCCGGCGGGTACCGGCTGCTCGGCGGCTACCGGACCCGGTTGACCGGTCTCACCCGCGACGAGGCCGAGGCGCTCTTCCTCGCCGGCCTGCCCGGCCCGGCCGGCGACATGGGCCTGGCCGACGCGGTCGCCAGCGCCGAGCTGAAGGTGCTCGCCGCCCTGCCGCCGGCCCTGCGCGACGCGCCCGTCCGCACCGGTCAGCGGTTCCACCTGGACGTGCCGGGTTGGTTCCAGGAGACGCCGCCACCGACCTGGCTGGCCGAGCTGGCGCGGGCGGTCTGGGACGACCGGGTGGTACAGCTGCGCTACCGGCGCGGCGACAACGAGGTGACCCGGCGGGTGCAGCCGTACGGGCTCGTACTCAAGAACGCGACCTGGTACCTGATCGGTCGGGTCGGCGACAACATGCGCACCTACCGGGTGGACCGGGTGACCGACGTCGAGGTGGGCGACGAACAGTTCGCCCGCGACGCGGGCTTCGACCTCGCCGGGTACTGGCGCGAGCAGGCCGGGTCGTTCCTGCGGACCATACTGCGGGCCGAGGTCACCGTCCGGCTGAGCCCCGCCGGCCTGCGCCGGCTCCGACACGTGGTCGACGCCCCCGAGGTGTACGACGAGGTCGTCACCACCCTCGGCGAACCGGACGGGCAGGGCTGGGTGGTGGCGCGGCTGCCCGTGGAGACGGTCGACGTCGCGTACGCCCAGTTGCTGGCGCTGGGCCCGGAGGTGGAGGCGCTCGACCCGCCGGAGCTGCGCGGACGCCTGGCGGACGCCGCACGCCGGGCCGCCGCACGGTACGACGACCCGGTCGTGCCGTGACGCCGGTCAGCGGCCCGTCACGTCAGCGGGCCGAGCGGTGACCGGTCAGCGGTAGCCGGTGACGTCGGCCGGCTTGCCGGCGTCGACGACCTCGCTGATGTAGCGGAACGCCTCCGGCTGGCTGCCGTCGACGTCGGTGAAGCCGTACACCTTGGACAGCGTGCCCGCGTCGACGGACTGGCCGCTCCAGCGGGCCTTTTCCTCGTCGGCGGCGAGCGCGGCCACCGCGCGGCCCACGAAGGCGGGTGTCTCGGAGATCAGGAAGTGCGGGTCGGTGGCGGCCCCGTCGCGCCAGGTCTCCTCGGTCACGCCGAAGTGCTCCAGCATCGCCTCCGAGCGGATCCAGCCGGGGGTGAGCGCGACGGCCGTGCAGCCGTGCGGCTTCAGCTCGTGCGCCTGGCTGAAGGCGAGCCGGTTGACCGAGACCTTGGCCAGGTCGTAGAAGACGGAGAGGCGGTAGTTCTGGTCGTTGTACGCCTTGGTGCCGTCGCCGATCTCGACCACCAGGCCACCGGGCTTGCGGATCAGCAGCGGGAGGGCGAAGTGGCTGGTGATGATGTGCGTGTCGACGGCCAGCCGCAGGGTGCGAAAGCCCTTGTCGAGCGGCTGCTCCCAGACCGGCTTGTCCCAGGTGACCAGCGGGTCGCCGCCCCAGATGTCGTTGACCAGCACGTCCAGGCCGCCCTGTTCGCCATCGATCCGGGCGACCAGGTCGCGTACCTGCTCCGGCACCAGGTGGTCGACCTGTACGGCGATGCCGGCGCCGCCGGCCGCGGTGACCAGGTCGGCGGTCTCCTCGATGGTCTCCGGCCGGTCCATCTCCGAGCGGCCGGCACGGCTACTGCGGCCGGTGGCGTACACGGTGGCACCGGCGGCACCCAACTGGACCGCGATCTGCCGCCCGGCACCCCGCGTGGCACCGGCGACGAGCGCGATCTTTCCTGCGAGCGGTTGTGTCATGCCTGCGAGGCTGCCAGCGATACCTGACAGCCGACGTCCGAATTCGTCAATCCACCAGTCGGACCCGGACCCGCCGGTTGGCCCGCCCCTTGCTCTCCACCTTGACCACCTGCACCTTGCCGATCTGGGCGGTGGACGCGACGTGGGTGCCGCCGTCCGCCTGGACGTCCAGACCGACGATGTCGACGATCCGCACCTCCTGCTCGTCCGGCGGGATCAGGTTCGACTGGGTGCGGATGATGTCCGGCAGGGCCAACGCCTCGGTACGCGGCAGCACCCGGGTGGCGACCGAGCGGTCGGCGGCCACCTCGGCGTTGACCAGCTCCTCGATGCGGCTCTTGAAGTCCGGCGGCACCTCGGGCAGGTTGAAGTCCATCCGGGCCTCGCCCGGTTCCATGTTGCCGCCGGTGACCAGCGCGCCGAAGTCCCGGAACACCACGCCGCAGAGCACGTGCAACCCCGAATGGGTACGCATCAGACGGGTGCGGCGCTCGTCCTCCACCGCACCGACGACCTCGGTGCCGACCGGCGGCAACGGGTCACCTTCGGCGGGGATCAGGTACGGGTCGTCGCCCTTGCGCGTACCGACGATCCGGGTCTGCACGCCCTGCCACAGCAGTACGCCGTGGTCCGGTGGCTGGCCGCCGCCGCCCGGGTAGAACGCCGAGCGGTCGAGCACGATGCCCTGCTCCGGGTCGGCGTGCAGGACCGTGCAGGTCCACTCGCGCAGGGTCGGGTCGGCGAGATCCAGCCGGTGCGTCCGGCCATGCTGTGTGACGCCCATGACAGGGCACGTTACTCGTTGAGGAAGCCGGAGATGCGCCCCCGCAGGTCGGCGCGTTCCGTCCAGAGGAAGCCGGGGCGGCCGTACACGTGCAGGGTGGCCCGGGGCAGGGCGGCCGCGAGTTGCTCGGCAACCTCGACCGGGTGCAGCTCGTCGCCCACGCACCCGATCACCAGAGCCGGCGCGGTGACCGCCGCCAGCACCCCGGCGTCGTCCAGCGGCACCTGACCCGCCAGAGTGCCCAGGCCCTCGTCCAGGCCGTCGCGGAGCAACTGGTCGAGCCGCTGCCGCAGGTACGCCCAGCCGGCCGGCGTGTTGCGAACCGCCGCCGGCAGCTCCAGTGAGACGACGTCCGCGACGGCCCCCGCGTCCCCGCTGGCCACGGCATCCACCAGGGCGCCGATGCGCTCCCAGGCGACCGGACCACGCGGCTGGTCGAGCGCCGCCGGCAGGAAGAACACCAGTTTCTCGAAGCGCTCCGGGCTCTCGGCGAGCAGCCGGCAGAGCGCCCCCGCGCCGAGGCTCGCCCCGAACGCCCGGTTGGCGCCGCCCAGGTCGGCGATCGCCCGCAGATCACGGGCGAGGTCGAGGTAGGTCCACGAGCCGGGCGGAGCGTCCGAGCGGCCGTGCCCCCGGAACTGGAAGAACAGTCGGCGACCGGCCACCCCGCTACCGAACGGTCGCGTGGTGGCGATCCCGTTGCCCAGCCCGTGCGCGAAGACGGTGACCGGCTCACCGACGCCGGTGACCAGGCGTTCCAACCGCACGCCGTGCGGCGTGTCGACCAACTCGGTTTCCGGATCGGGGATCGCGGGTCGGCCGGTACGCGGTCCGCCCGGGCCGGGACCGAAGGTGCGGGGACCGCTGTCCGGTGGCGGAGGCCAGCGGAAACCTCTCACCAGAACCCTTTGCCGTTGCCGTCACTGAGGTCGCGCAGGCCGACCCGGACGTCGAGCAGGTAGATGAGCGCGGCGGCGATGCCGATCAGTCCGAAGAGGCTGATCGGACCCCGGCTGAGCAGGATCAGGACGAGACAGACCGCGAGGATCGCGATCCAACCGCCCTTGGGCAGCGTGCCGATGGCGGCGAAAGCGTCGGAGCGCTGCGTGATGGCATGCACCAGCGCGACACCCTGGATGATCAACGCGAAGACGAGCAGAATCAGCTCGATCACGTAACGGACTTCGAACGCGAAGATCGGCGCGGCGGTGGCCATGCCGGCAAGTTTATGTCGGCGACCCCGACTACGTCCGTCAAGGACGCCGTCGGGATCGCCGACCGGACGAACTACTCGGCCGCCGGGCGGGTCCGCTTGGTGGCCCGGGGCAGCTTGGCCGACGGGGTTTCGGCCGGCTTCGCGGCCTTCGCCCGGGTGGCCTTCTTGACGGCGGCCGGCTTGGCCTCCGCGATCTCGGCGACCTCGGCCGGGCTCGGCACCTCCGCCGGGGCCGCCGTCGCAGCCGGGGCGGGCGCGGCGGCCGGAGCCGCGGTCGGGGCGGGCGCGGCGACCGGGGCCGCGGTCGGGGCGGGCGTGGCGGCCGGAGCCGTCGCCTCGGTGGCCTCGATGTCCGCGTTGACCGTCTCGGCGGCCTCCAGCACGCCGGCGCCGACGACCCGCTCGCCACGGGCGACCAGCGCGCCGTACGCGGCGAACGCCCGCTCCTGGGCGGCCTGGGCGGCGGTGACGACCACGGCTGCGTTGCGGGTGGCGGCGGCGCGCAGCTTCTCGATGTCGGCGACCTCGCGCAGCTTGGCCAGGTCGGCCGACTCGCGCAGCTTGGCCAGGTCCAGTTCGGCCTGCGCCCGGTCGCGCAGGGTGCCGGCGGTCTCGTTGGCCGTACGCAGCGTCTCGGTGGCCTTCTGGCGCAGTTCGAAGCCGGTCAGCACCGCCCGGCCGCCCAGGTCGGCGACGACCCGGGTGCCGTGCACGCCGACGACCGCGGGCAGCTTGCGGAGCTGCTCGATGGCCAACTCGGCCGCACCGGCGGCGGCGTAGATGGGAGCGGGGATGCGGTTGGTCTTCGGCTCGGTCATGACGTCTCCTCCTCGGCCGTCTCGGCGGCCTTCTTCTCGGGGGTGCTGCTCGGGGCGTTCTTGTCGGGGGTGCCGCTCGGGCTGTTCTTCTCGGAGGTGCCGCTCTTCTCGGAGGTGCCGGTCGGGGCGGGTGCGGGGCCCGCCTCGGTCACGGCGACCGACTCGAGCACGGCCTCGGTCGGGGTGCCGCCCTCGGTGGTGGGGCCGGTCGCGGCCAGGTTGGCCACGTCGGCGGGCGCGTCGTTGACATCGGTCGGGGTGGCCGCCCCGGCTGCGGCCTGGGCCTCTGCCGCCGCGGCTGCGGCCTGCGCCTCTGTCGGGGTGGTCGCCCCGGCTGCGGCCTGCGCCTCGGAGAGCCGGGCGTTCTCCCGGCGGAAGGTCTCGTAGATCTGGCTGAGCGACTGCTTCTGGGCCATCGTCAGGTCGGGGTCCACCGCAATGGCGGCGAGCACGCCGTGGCCCTCCTTGTCGTCGAGCAGCCCGGCTCGCAGGTACATGGCCGGGGTCGACACCCGCAGCGCGCTGGCCAGTTGCTGAAGCACCTCGGCGCTGGGCTTGCGCAGACCGCGCTCGATCTGGCTCAGGTACGGGTTGCTGACCCCCGCCTGTTCGGCCAGCTGGCGCAGCGAGATCTTGGCGTTACGGCGCAGATCGCGGATGAACCCGCCGACGTCGGGGAGGTCCTTTGGTGTCGCCATGCCGCCGACGCTAATCCCCTCCGCTAACTCCTGCAAGCAAAATGCTTGCCAGAGTTAGCAAGGTCTCAACGTCCCATTTGCGCGCCACCCCGCCCGGTCCGTACGGTCCGTTGGTGCACAAGATCACAGTCAATGGAGCAGCCCTCGCCTACGACGAGGCCGGCAGCGGTACGCCCGTCGTCCTGCTGCACGCCGGCATCGCGGACCGACGGATGTGGCGGGACGTCCTGCCCGCTCTCGCCGTCCGGCACCGGGTGATCGCCCCGGACCTGCGCGGGTACGGCGATTCGGAGCTGCCACCGATGCCGTTCACGCACCACGACGACGTGGTCGGCCTGCTGGACGCCCTGGACCTGCCGCAGGCCGCCCTGGTCGGCTGCTCCTTCGGCGGGTCGGTCGCCGTCGACACCGCGCTGGCCCATCCGGACCGGGTGAGCGCGCTCGCCCTGTTCGACACGGCGGTCTCCGGCAACGAGTGGTCCGAGGAGGCCAACGACCTCTGGGACGACCTGGTCGGCGAGGTCGACCCGGACGACTTCGTCGCGGGCGCGGCCGGCGAGGTGCGGTTCTGGGTGGTCGGCCCGGCCCGTCAGCCGGCCGACGTCGACCCCGACCTGCTGGCGCTGGCGCAGGAGATGGACCAGCGCGCCCTGGCGGCGGAACTGGCCCTCGGCGCGGTCGAGGTGGGCGAACTGACGCCACCGGCGATCGGACGTCTCGGCGAACTGAAAATCCCCGTCCTGGTCACCGCCGGCGCGGCCGACGTGCCGGACATCCGCCGGCTCGCCGATCGGATCGCCGCCGAGGTCCCCGGTGCGGTACGCCTGCCGGACGTCCCCGACGCCGCACACCTGCTGCCACTGGAGCGCCCGGCGCCGGTCAACGCCGCGCTCCTGGACTTCCTGACCTGAGCAACCCCCACCCCGACGCCCCGACACTCGCCATCCGGCGACGCTCGGCGACCGGCGCTGGCGCTCGGTTGAGCGTGATGCCTCAGAGGCATATATATGACTCTGAGGCATCACGGTCACTGACAAGCGGGCGACCCGACGAGCGCCCCGGCCCGCACACCGCCGAGGCCGCCGTGACCACCACACACTGACCCGTTGATCATGAAGTTATTGCCATCCGCATCGGGGTGTCGTGGCAATAACTTCATGATCAACGGCGGGGACGGCGGGGACGGCGGGGGCGGGCTTGTGGGAGTGGGGGGCGGCCTTGGTTACCAGAGGGGGCGGACGGCGCCGACCGGGACGCCGCCGCCGAAGAGCGGCACCTCGGCGTACTCGGTCAGCACCGGTGCCTGCACCCCGAGCCGCCGCAGCGCGGAGACCAGCACCGGCATCCGCGCCCGGTCTGCGCCATCGTCGATCTTCAGGGCCACCGCGCCGACGCCCGGCAGCCCGACCGCGAACACGCCCTCGGCGCCGATCTTGGCCAGCAGGCCCGGAACACCGCGCATCAGCCGGGTGTCGTCGGCCTGGGTGCCACCCACGATCTCCGGGTACGCGCGCATGGCATCGGCCACCCGGCGCGGCGCCGAACCGGGCTCGGCATCGACAAGCCGCAGGTACGCGCCGGCCAGGCCGGTCAGCGACACCGCGAGCACCGGCGCGCCGCAGCCGTCCACGCCCACCGCCGCCACCGGCTCACCGGTGAACTCCTCGACGGTCGCCCGCAACCGCTGCTGCAACGGGTGCTCCGGCCGCCAGTAGCCGTCCCGGGGCCAACCGGCGGCCTCGCAGGTCAGCAGCATTCCGCTGTGCTTGCCGGAACAGTTCATCTGCACCCGGGTCGGCCCGCCCCCGGCGCGCAGCACGGCCTCCCGGGCCGCCACGCCCGCCGGTAGGTCGGGCGGGCAGTGCAGCGCGGCGGCATCCAGTCCGGCCCGGTCGAGCAGCGCGCCGACCCGGGCCAGGTGGAAGTCCTCCCCCGCGTGGCTGGCCGAGACCAGCGCCAGGTCGGCCGGGTCGGTGAGCGGCAGGCCGGCGCGGAGCATCCCGACCGTCTGCATCGGCTTGCTGGCCGAACGCGGGAAGACCGGTGCGGTCACGTCCCCGGCGGCGGCCAACGGCGCCCCGGTCGCGTCCAGCACCACCACCGAGCCGCGGTGCCCACCCTCCACGAACCCGGACCGGACCACCTCGGCGAGCGGCACGCCGCCCTCGTACGTCTTTCCCACGTGCTGGACGGTACCCAGCGGATCGGGTCGCCCGTCGGCGGGGTGACCAGGTCGTCCACCGGCCGAGTGACAGGGGCGCGGGATGCCCTCGGCCTTACAACCCGAGCAGCGCGCGGGCCTCGATGGTGGTCAACGGCGGCCGCTGGGCGAGTTGGGCGAAGCCGACCGCGCGGGCGACCAACTGCATGTTGGACTCGACCGGGCGACCCTTGGCGTACGTCACCGTGTCCTCCATGCCGACCCGCAGGTGTCCGCCGGTCGACAGCGAGGCCAGCAGTACCGGGATGGTGCTGCGGCCGATGCCGGTGGCCGAGAACGTGGTGCCCTCGGGCAGGTCCCGCAGCATCCGGTGCGCGGCCACCAGCGTCTCGGTGGTGCCCGGCATCCCGCCCGGCACACCCATCACGAAGTCGACGTGCACGTGCCCGCCCGCCGGCAGCCCGTACTTGCCGAGCAACCGCTGCAACGCGGACAGGTGGCCGAGGTCGAAGATCTCGTACTCCGGCACGATCCCCCGCTCCTGCATGCGGGTGTGCAGGTCGACGATGAACTCCCAGCGGTTGAGGAAGACGTCGTCGCCGAAGTTGACCGTCCCCATGGTGCAGGAGGCCATGTCGGGACGCGCGTCGAGCACGGCGAGCCGGGCAGCCTCCGGATCGGTCACCGCGCCGCCCGAGGAGAGCTGCACGATCAGGTCGGTGCTCTCCCGCAGCGCCGCCACCGTCTCGGCCAGGCGGGCCGGGTCGAGAGTCGGCCGGGCCTCGTCGTCACGGATGTGGACGTGGATCACGGCGGCGCCGAGCGCCTCGCACTCCTTGGCGGTGAGCAGCAACTCGTCCAGGGTCACCGGCAGCGCCGGAACCTCCGTCTTGGCCGACTCCGCCCCAGTCGGGGCCACCGTGATCAACGTCCCTGTCGTCATGCCGGCGATCCTAGACGTGCCGGTCAGGACGGGTCGATCGCCGCCGCGGTCTCGCCGATCATCAGGGCGGCGTCGTCCGGGACGTTCCGCTTCAGCACGGCGAGGGCGACCTGACCCAGTTCGTGGTGCAGCACGGCGCTGCCCACGAAACCCACCGCCCGGCCGTCGAGAGTCACCGGCGTACCGGCGGCCGGCGGCTGGTCGGTGGTCACCCCGTCGAGGTGCAGCAGCACCAGGCGGCGCGGCGGCCGGCCCAGGTTGTGCACCCGGGCGACCGTCTCCTGCCCCCGGTAGCAGCCCTTGTCCAGGTGCACGGCCGGGCCGATCAGGTCCACCTCGGCCGGGATGGTCCGGTGGTCGGTGTCCACCCCCACCCGGGGCTGCCGGGCGGCCACCCGGATCGCCTCGTACGCCCAGAGGCCGGCGACCGGCACGCCCGCGCCGCGCAACTCGGCGACCACCTGCTCCATCGCCGAGCGGGGCACCAGCAGGTCGACCCCGAGGAGGCCACGTCGCGCCCAGCCGCCGATCGGCAGCGGGCGGACGTCGTACCGGATGCCGGCCCGGGGTGGCACGGCCCCGGCGGCGAACTTCGGACCCGGCACCGGGAGCAGGTCCGGTGCGGCCAGCCCGGTCACGCCGAGCGTGCCGACGGCCTCCGCCGCCGCCGGACCGACAAGCGACAGCAGCGCCCGTTCGGCGGTGGCGTCGCGGGGGTCGACCTTGCTGAAGAACCGCATCTTCTCCAGGTATCCCAGCAGGCCGTCGGTCGCTCCCGGCTCGGTGTCCAGCCAGGTGGTCTCGCCGTCCTCGGCGACCAGGGCGTGCTGCTCGACGTGCCCGTGCGGGGAGAGCACCAGCAGCTCGGTGCCCTCACCGGCGGCCAGCGTCGACAGGTGCTGCGAGGTGATCGTGTGCAGCCAACCGGCACGCTCCTCGCCGGGCACCGCGACGATCCCCCGGTGGGAGCGGTCGACCAGGCCGACCTCGGTGTCCAGCACGCGCTGCTCGCGCAGCGGATCGCCGTAGTGCGCGGCCACCCCCCGCACACCTGCGGCGACGTGCGCCGGGTCCGGCTGGTCGCGGCTGGCCTCGTCGATGCTCTCGACGGCCACCGCGCCCGCGATGTCGATCATGTGTGGTCCCCGTTCTCGCAACGGCCGCAGACGCCGAAGAGTGACACGTGCCCGATGTCCACCCGGAAACCGCGCTGCGCGACCAACTGGTCGGCGAGCGGACGGAGCAACTCCGGATCGATCTCGTCGATCGCGCCACACTCCCGGCAGACCAGGTGGACGTGTTGGTGCTCACCCGCCGCGTGATAGGTCGGCGAACCGTGCGACAGGTGGGTGTGCGTCACCAGGCCGAGCCGTTCCAGCAGCTCCAGCGTGCGGTAGATGGTGGTGATGTTGACCCCGGCGGCGACCTCCCGCACGGCGGCGTGCACCCGCTCCGGGGTGGCGTGGCCCAGATCGAGCACCGCCTGGAGCACGAGCTGCCGTTGGGCCGTCAACCGCAGTCCACGGGCCCGGAGCATTTCCGCGAGGGAGGATTCGGACACCGTCCGATCATAGTTCGGCGATCGCGCCGGTCCCCCGCGCGCGGCGTCCGCCGCTACGCTCGACGGTCATGGTGACGTCGTCCGCCGGCAATGTCCCGGCCACCCCGAGCACCCGGATCGCCGTGCTCGGACGAGGCCCGATTCCGGCGGACGAACCCGTGCTGCGCGGCGACGACCTGGGCGTCCTGCGCGGTGACGGGCTCTTCGAGTCGATGCACCTGCGCCAGGGGCGACCCTGGCTACGCGACGAGCACCTGACCCGGCTGGTCACGGCGGCGGCAGCCGTCGAGCTGGACCTGCCGCCCACCGACGCGCTGACCGACCTGCTCGACTCGGTGCTCGCGGGCTGGCCCGCGGAGGTGGAGGGCGCGCTGCGGCTGGTGTGCACCCGGGGCTCGGAGGCCGGCGGTCCGCCGACCGTCTACGCCACGTTGACCGCGGTACCGGCGTCGTCGCTGGCGGCGCGACGGAACGGGATAACCGTGGCCGTCCTGCCGCTGGGGGTGCCCGCCGACGCCCGTACCGGGCTGGACTGGCTGCCGGCGGGGATCAAGTCCACCTCGTACGCGGTCAACAGCGCCGCCCGTCGGTGGGCGCGACGGGCCGGGGTGGACGACGTGCTCTGGGTCTCGTCCGACGGGTACGCCCTGGAGGGGCCGACCGCCAACGTGGTGTGGCTCACCGGCGACACGATCTGCACGGTGCCCGCCGCCACCACCGGCATCCTGCCCGGCACGACCATCGCCTGGCTGCTCGCCCACGCGCACGAACTGGGCCTGGAGGGCGCCGAACGGATGGTGACGCCGGCCGAGCTGCACGCCGCCGACGGTGTCTGGTTCAGCTCCTCGGTACGCGGACTCGCCGAGGTCCGGATGCTGGACGGGGTACGCCGGGACCCCTGCCCGCGTACCCCGGCCCTGCACGAGCTGCTGGGTTTCCCCGTCGACTGAGCCGTCAGCCGCCGACCCGGACGAGCCGCGCCGACAGGTGCGGGCTGAGCGGGTGACCCATCGCGGCCATCTCCTGGGCGTAGAGCAGCGCGCCCTCCACGATGCCGAAGAGGCGGTGCCCCCCGGTGACCTCCTTGGCGGTCGCCGTCCGCACCACCGCGTCGGTGGCGAACTCGACCTGGGTGCCGGTGCGCTTGCCGAGGTGCAGCTCCATCACCCCGGTGGGAGTCGTGAGCAGGGCCTCCAGCTCGTCGGTGGCCCGGCCGTCCACCAGCACCGGTCGCCACCAGCCGACCTCGCGACCGGCCGGACGAACGGGCCGGCTCTGCTCGTCGAGGATCCAGGCCCGCGACTCGTAGTGCAGGAACGGCCGGCCGTCGTGGCTGATCTTGATTTCCTGCGCGTAGTCGAAGTCCTCGATGGTGGGGAAGCCGCCCTTGCCCCGACCACGCCACAGACCGATGTACGGCAGCAGGCCGTCCAGCGCGGGGTGCAGCTTCGGGCCGACACGCAGGTCGTAGCTCTCCTCGTACGGGTACTCCTCGACCGGCGGCGCGTTCAGCCACGGCGGTTGCAGCGGATTCTCGTCGCTCACTGTGCGCTCACCAACGTCCCCTTGAAATCCTTACCGCCAGGTAGACCAAGCCACCGGCGAGTGCGCCCAGTCCGGCGACCAGCAGGCTGACGAACCCGATCTCGGTAACCATCGTGACCATCCTATGCTGGGCCTCATGGCCCGCTCTCTCGTCGTCAAGGTCACCGCCGGGGCGGACGCCCCGGAGCGCTGCGCGCAGGCGTTCACGGTCGCCGCCACGGCGGTCGCGGCCGGCGTGGACGTCTCGCTCTGGCTGACCGGTGAGTCGACCTGGTTCGCGCTGCCCGGCCGCGCCCAGGAATTCGAGCTGCCGCACTCCGCGCCGCTGGCCGAACTGCTGCACGTCGTCCTGACCAGCGGCCAGGTGACCGCCTGCACCCAGTGCGCGGCCCGGCGCGAGATCGGCCCGGAGGACGTACTGCCCGGCGTACGGATCGCGGGCGCCGCGGTCTTCGTCGAGGAGGCGATGACCGAGGGCGCGCAGGCGCTCGTCTACTGACCCCTGGAGTGCCAATACCGACCCGGCAACCCGAGGCGCTGCCTACGATTCGGGAGTGACCGAGGCGACCCAGAGGTTCTTCGAATCCCTGCCGGCGCGGGCACGGACGGTCCTGCGCGGCCCGGTGGCCGGAACCCTTCAGATCGACCTCGGCATCGACCACCAGACCGAGCACTGGCTGGTCCGGATGCGACCCGGAGAGGCACAGGCCACTCGCGAGCGGGGTCCGGCGGACGCCATCTGGTACAGCAGCGCGGCCCTGTTCGACAGGTTGATCGCCGGGGAGTCCCAGGCGCTCGCCGCCCTGCTGCGCAACGAGAGCACCTTCAGCGGTGACGTGAAGCTCTTCCTGGCCTTCCGCCGCTTCTTCCCGGAGCCACCGGGCACCCGGGACCCGCGCGAGGTCGCCCGCGAGGTAGTCGGACGGCGGTCGTGAAGGACCTCGTCAGCATCCTGGACGGCAACACCTTCCTGGTCAGTGACCGTCGGGGGGACATCGAGCCGTCCTTCGACTTCCCGACCGGGCTGTTCTCCTTCGACACCCGCTTCCTGTCGAGCTGGGTGCTCACCCTCGACGGGCAGCGGTTGCACGCCCTCTCCGTGGACGACAGCGAGTCGTACCGGACCACGTTCTTCCTCGCGCCCGGCGAACCCACCCACTACCTGGACGCCAAGGCCTCGATGATCCGCAGTCGGGAGATCGGCAGCGGCTTCGACGAGGAACTGACCGTCCTCAACCACTCCGGCGACGCGGCCGAGTTCACCGTCCGAATCGAGATGGGCAGCGACTTCGCCGACCTGTTCGAGATCAAACACGCCCAACAGAAGGTGGGCCGCACGACGATCGAGGAGGCCGACGGCGCGCTGCGCCTGACGTACCGGCGGGAGGCCTTCCACCGGGAGACGCTCATCCGCTCGTCGGTGCCGGCGCAGGTCGACGCCGCCGGGATGACGTTCCGGGTCCGGATCGACCGCAACGGCGAGTGGCGGACCCGGATACAGGTTTCCACCACCGTCTTCGGTGCGCGGGGCGAGGACATCCGGGCCACCCTGCCGTACGCGGGTGGACGCGGCGGGGACGCCATCCGGGCCGAACACCGGAGGCTGATCGACCGTGCGCCGAAGCTCGGCTGTGACTGCGAGCCGCTGGCCGGGGCGTACCATCGCAGCCTCAACGACCTGGCCGCGCTGCGCTACGAGTCGATCGCCCTGGGCGTACGGCTGATCGCCGCCGGGCTGCCGTGGTTCATGACCCTCTTCGGTCGGGACAGCATCATCACCTCGTTGCAGGTGCTGCCGTTCCTGCCGGAACTGGTCCCGCCGACCGTCCAGATGCTGGGTGGCCTTCAGGGACACCGGGTGGACGACTTCCGGGACGAGGAACCCGGCAAGATCCTCCACGAACTGCGGTACGGCGAGACCGCCGGCTTCGAGGAGCAGCCCCACTCGCCGTACTACGGTTCGGCCGACTCGACACCGCTGTTCGTCATCCTGGTCGACGAGTACGAGCGCTGGACCGGTGACACCGCACTGGTCCAGCAGTTGGAGCCGCAGGTCCGCGCCGCGTTGGACTGGATCGACAGCTACGGCGACCTGCTCGGCACCGGCTATCTCTGGTACCGCACCCGCAACCCGGAGACCGGCTTGGAGAACCAGTGCTGGAAGGACTCCTGGGACGGCATCTCGTACGCCGACGGCCGGATCCCCGGCTTCCCCCGGGCCACCTGCGAGTTGCAGGGCTACGCGTACGACGCGAAGGTCCGTGCCGCCCGGCTGGCCCGCCAGGTATGGAACGACCCGGCGTACGCCGACCGGCTGGAACGGGAGGCCTCGGAGCTCAAGCAGCGGTTCAACCGCGACTTCTGGATCGCCGACCGCGAGTACTACGCGCTGGCCCTGGACGCCGACGGTCAGCAGGTCGACGCGCTGACGTCGAACATCGGGCACCTGCTCTGGAGCGGGATCGTGGACGAGCCGCGGGCCGGCAAGGTGGTCGAACACCTGCTCGGGCCGCGGCTCTTCTCCGGCTGGGGGGTACGGACCCTGGCCGAGGGCGAGGGCCGGTACAACCCGATCGGCTACCACGTCGGCACCGTCTGGCCGTTCGACAACTCGATCATCGCCTGGGGGCTGGGCCGGTACGGCTACCGGGACGAGGCCGGGACGCTCTGCGAAGCCATGCTGGCCGCGTCCACGTACTTCGGCGGGCGGCTGCCGGAGGCGTTCGCCGGCTACGCCCGCAGCCGCACCGGCTACCCGGTGGAGTACCCCACCGCGTGCAGCCCGCAGGCCTGGTCGAGCGGTACCCCGCTGCTGTTGCTGCGGGTGATGCTCGGGCTGGAACCGCAGGGCGAGCACCTGATCATCGATCCGGCCGTGCCGCCGGGCATGGGCCGGGTGGAACTGCTGGACATCCCCGGCCGCTGGGGCCACGTCGACGCGCTGGGGCGCAGCCGCGAGGCCGACGGTCGCGGAACGGACGGCTGACCCGCCGACTCAGCCGGGGCAGCCCACGGTGGCGGCCACCCGTGCGGCGTCCGGGCCGAGTTCGGCGAGCACGGTGACGTTCCCGGTGCGGTACGCGTACACCGGGGGGTTGTCCAGCAGTGGTGCGCCGCCGGCCAGCGCGGCGAGCGCGCTGGTCTCGGCCGCGGCTGCGGGACCGGCGGCGGACCGTGCGGTACGGGCCAGCGTGCCGTCCGGACACGGCGCGGTGACCAGCTCCGGCACGTCACCGGTCGGCCGGCCCAACGCCGTCAGGGCAGCCGTGAGGGCCGCCGCCTCCGGGCCGGCGACGGCGGCCGGCGTCGGGTCCTGACCGGCGCCCGGCGGCCGACAGCCGGTGTCGACGGTCAACCGCAGCCGGCCGTCCCCGGTCGCCCGCCCGGCGACGGCGACGAACTCCCCGGCGTCGGCGCGCAGCTCCGGACCGTCCAGACCGGTACCGACCCCGGCCCGCCAGCTCGCCGGCAGCCGGTCGGCGATGCCGGTCAGTACCGCCCGCTCGGTGCCGGCGGACGCCAACACACCGACCTCGCGACGCAACCTCGCGCCCTCGGCGAGCGGGGTGACCCGGCAACCCGCGCTGACCCGCGCCGGTCCCAGCTCCAGCAGCCCGGCCGGGCCGGCGGCCCGGGCCAGCTCGCCGACCGCCCGGTCGACCACCGGGGCGGAGTCGGCCAGGGTGCGCTGCTCGCGGACGGTCGGCGGATCGTCGCGGACCGACAACCAGGTGAGCCCGGCCAGCAACAGAGCCCACAACACGGTCGCGACCAGCAGCCAGCGCCGCCCACGCCGGGCCGGCGCCGGCGGGGCGGGATCGCTCGACGAGGGCCAACCCGTCTGGACAGCACCGCTCACCCGGCCATGGTGTCACGGGCCGTCCGGCCCGCCGCACGGCAGTCGTCGACGGTCCGGCCGCCCGCCTTTCGACCGGAATAACGCCAGGTCAGCGGCCGATCGTTAGGTATTGAGCACCGTCCGAGCAGGTCCCGAACCCAGCGGGACCCCACATGGGGAGGAACAGTGCTCCAACCACCACCGAAGATGAGATCCGTCCGCTGGCGAGCAGCCCTGGCGTGCGGCGCGGCCCTGCTGGCCCTCACCGCCCAGCCCGCCGTCGCCGCCCGACCCGCGCCCACGCCCACGCCCACGCCCGCCCGCGTCGACCAACTGCTGCTCCGCCAACTCGGCGCCACCGGCAGCGGCAGTTTCCTCGTCTACCTGCGCAGCACCGCGCCGGTGGCGCGGAGCGCGAAGCTGCGGGACCCGGACGACCGGGCCCGCGAGGTGCACCGGCTGCTCACCACCACCGCCACCCGCACCCAGCGGGGTCTGCGCGCGTTGCTCAAGACCCGCAAGGCGCCACACACCGCGTACTGGATCGCCAACGCGGTACGCGTCACCGGGAATCGCGCACTGCTCGACGAGATCGCCAAGCGGCCCGAGGTGGCGCGGATCGAGCCCAGCCGCAGCTACCCCCTGCTGCGGCCGACCCCGGCGACCGGCAGCCGCGCGGAGGCGAACGGCCCGGAGTGGGGGCTCACCAACATCAACGCCCCGCAGGTGTGGAACGAACTCGGCGACCGGGGCGACGGCGTGGTCGTCGCCACCATCGACAGCGGCGCCCAGTACGACCACCCGGCGCTGGTCCGCGCGTACCGCGGCAACCTCGGTGGGGGCACCTTCGACCACAACCACAACTGGTACGACCCGGCCGGCGTCTGCCCGAGCGCCGCGCCCTGCGACAACGCCGGCCACGGCACGCACACCATGGGCACGATGGTCGGCGACGACGGCGCGGGCAACCAGATCGGCGTCGCCCCCGGCGCGAAGTGGATCGCCGCGAAGGGCTGCGAGACCGACTCCTGCACCGACGCCTCGCTGCTCGCCGCCGGCCAGTGGGTGCTGGCACCGACCGACCTGAACGGGCGGAACCCCCGCCCCGACCTGCGCCCCGACGTGGTCAACAACTCGTGGGGCGGTGCCGGCGGCGACCCCTGGTTCGAGCAGACCATCGCGGCCTGGCGGGCGGCCGGCATCTTCGGCGTCTTCTCCGCCGGCAACGACGGTCCGGCCTGCGGCAGCGCCGGCTCCCCCGGGGACAGCGCCAACGCGTACGCCGTCGGCTCGTACGACGCGCAGAACGCCATCTCCGACTTCTCCGGGCGGGGCGCCGGTACCGACGCGCGGTCGTACAAGCCGAACGTGGCCGCGCCGGGCGGCAACGTGCGCTCCAGCGTTCCCGGCGACTCGTACGCCGCCTACGACGGCACCTCGATGGCCGCACCGCACGTCTCCGGCACGGTGGCGCTGCTCTGGTCGGCCGCACCGACCCTCAAGGGCGATGTCGCCGCCACCGAGGAACTGTTGGACCGCACCGCCCGCGACGTCGACGCCACCGCCTGCGGAGGCACCGCCGCCGACAACAACGTCTTCGGCGAGGGCCGACTGGACGCGTACGCGGCGGTGCGGGCCGCGCCGCGCGGCGCCGTCGGACGGGTCACCGGCACCGTCACCACGGCCGACGGCGGGGACCCGATCGCCGGCGCGACCGTCGGCGACGGCACCCGCAGCGTCACCACCGGCGCGGACGGCCGGTACGCGCTCACCGTGCCGGTCGGCGCGGCGACGATCGGCGTCAGCGCCTACGGGTACGCCGGGCAGAGCGCCACCGTCACCGTCACCGAGAGCGGGACGGTCACCCGCGACTTCGCCCTGACGGCCAACCCGACGGTCACCGTGGCCGGCCGGATCACCGACGGATCGGGGCACGGCTGGCCGCTCTACGCCCGGATCGAGGTCGCCGGTCGTCCCGGCGCACCGGTGTTCACCGACCCGGCCACCGGTCGGTACTCGTTCACCGTGCCGGGCAACGCGACGTACCGGCTCACCGCCACCGCCCGCTACCCCGGCTACCGGACGGTCACCCGGGACGTGGTCACCGCCGGTGACCCGGTGACGGCCGACGTCGCCGTACCGGTCGAGACCTCGTGCACGGCGGCCGGCTACACCGGCAGCTTCGGCACACCCCTGCTGACCGAAAGCTTCGACAGCGGCGCGACACCGGACGGCTGGTCGGTGCGGAACCACACCGATGACGGCGGCTGGACCTTCACCGACGTGGCCGAACGGGGCAACCTCACCGGCGGCAGCGGCGCCTTCGCCATCGCCGACAGCGACCGCCTCGGCTCCGGCCGGACCCAGGACACCGACCTGGTGAGCCCGACCGTCGACCTGCGCGGCACGCCCGCGCCGGTGCTGCGCTTCCACAGCGACTGGCGGGCGGTCGGCGTGAGCGACACCGCCGACGTGGACGTCTCCACCGACGGCGGTACCACCTGGACCACCGTCTGGCACCAGACCACCAGCCGGCGCGGACCGGTCGTCGAGGAGGTGCCACTCGACCCGGCGACCGGGGCCGCCGCGGTACTGATCAGGTTCCGCTTCCACGGCAGCTTCGCCTGGTGGTGGCAGGTGGACGACGTGCAGGTGGTCAATCGCGACTGTGTGCCCGCCCCGGGCGGCCTGGTGGTCGGGGTGACCACCGACCGCAACACCGACACGCCGCTCGACGGGGTCACCGTGGCCGGCGTCGACCGCCCGCAGGACCGTGGCAGGTCAGCGCCGACACCGGACGACCCGAACCAGCCGGACGGCTTCTACTGGCTCTTCTCCGGGGTGACCGGGACGCGCCGATTCACCGCCGGCCGCCCGCCGTACCAGGTGGCCACCGAGACGACGACGGTGCCGGCCGACGGCGTCCGTCGCCTCGACGTCGCGCTGGCCGCCGGCCGGCTCACCGTCACACCGGCGACCGTGGAGTCGTACCAGCCGTACGCCAGCACCCGGACCGCGAAGCTGACGGTCCGCAACACCGGAACCGCGCCGGCCGCCGTCCACCTGGTGGAGCGCAACGGGCGGTTCGACCTGCTGTCCCGGGCGGGAGCGCCGCTACGGGAGCAGCGCACGAAGGGGATCAGCAAGGCCCGCACCGGCACCGCGTACGACGGGACTCGGACCGGGACCGCGCCCCGGACGTCTGATGCCTGGACCGGTGTCGCCGACCTTCCGGCGGCGGTCTACGACAACGCGGCGGCCACCCTCGACGGCAAGGTCTACTCCGTCGGTGGCGGTGGCGGCAGCGGCCAGGAGCGTAAGGCCTGGCGCTACGACCCCGACACGGACACCTGGGAGGCGCTGCCCGATATGCCGAGCGCCCGCGCCAAGCCGGTCGCGGCCGCCGTCGGCGGCAAGCTGTACGTCCTCGGTGGCTGGGGCGCCGACGACAGCACCGTCGCCTCGGCGGACGTGTTCGACCCGGCCACGGACACCTGGAGCACGCTGGCTCCAGCGGTCAACCCGTTCCCAGTGGCGGCGGCCGGCGGAGCGGTCACCGGTGGCAAGGTCTACCTGGTCGGTGGCTGCCGGGACAACGACTGCACCGAGTCGGATCAGCTCGTCATCCTCGACCCGACGACGGGCACGTTCCACACCGGAGCGGCGTACCCGCACCCCGTGGCCTGGCTGTCCTGCGGCGGGATCGGCGGCGCGGTCTACTGCGCCGGTGGCACCGGCGACGCCGACTACACCGACGCCTACCGGTACGACCCCACGACGGACGCCTGGCACCGCCTGCCCGACCTGCCGGTGGACCTCTGGGGCGCCCAGTACGCGGCGGCCGGTGACCTCCTGGTCCTGGCCGGTGGGGTCACGGCGGCGTCCACCACGGTGACCAACCGGACCATCGCGTACGACCCGGTGGCGGGGAGCTGGCGTGACCTGCCCAACGTCCAGTCCGGTCGGTACCGGGGCGCGGCCGCCTGCGGCGCGTACCGGATCGGCGGATCGCCGTCCCCCTTCGTCGGCTCACCGGACGTCGAACGACTCAGCGGCCTGGAGTTGTGCGCCGGCGAGGCGGACCTGCCCTGGCTCACCACCGAACCGGGCACGTTCACCCTGGCGCCGGGCGCCTACCGAAAGGTAACCGTCAAGATGCGGGCCACGGCCGCCGCCGGGGTGGCCCAGCCGGGCACCTACTCCGGCGAGTTGGGAATCGCGTCCGACACGCCGTACCGGGTTCCGGCGGTGCCGCTGCGGATGACCGTGTCGCCGCCAGCGAACTGGGGCAGGATCCAGGGCACGGTCACCGGGGTCACCTGCGCCGGGGCCACCGTCGCGGTCGCGGCGACGGTCCGGGTGAACAGGGTGGGTACGGCGACCGGCTGGACCCTGACCGCGAACGCCCAGGGCCGGTACGTCTGGTGGCTGCCGACGGGTCGCTACGAGGTGATCGTCGCCAGGGACGGGTGGACACCGCAGACCCACCGCACACGCGTCCGGGCCGGCCTGGTCGACACCGTCGACGTCGTCCTCGACCCGGTCTCGTCCTGCACGAGAGCCACCGGCATCTGACCGCACCCGCGATGACGACGACCGGGGCCGGCCACCCGCAGAGGGTGACCGGCCCCGGTCGATCAGAGCGGTGGGTCAGGCGACGGTGACCGTCACCTCGTTGATGCCCCGGCCGGCGGTGACGGCGGTGTCGCCGTTCCCGTGCCGGGAGAGCGCCCGCAGCGTCCAGGAGCCCGGCGCGGCGAAGAACCGGAACTGGCCGGCGGCCGAGGTGACCACCTCGGCGGTGAACTCACCGGTCGAGTCGAGCAGCCGGACGTACGCGCCGGGCACGACCTCGTCCGCCGCCGAGCGGACGATGCCGGTGATGACGGTTTCCTTCTCGAGGTCCAGGCTGGCCGGCAGGGGCGCGGCCTGGTCGGGCGCGGCGCAGCCCGCAGCGGTGGGAGCGGTCATCGTCAGGCCTCCCCTGGCTCGTCGCCGAGCGCGACCGGCACGCCGACCAGCGAGCCGTACTCGGTCCAGGAGCCGTCGTAGTTCTTGACGTTGCGGTGACCGAGCAGCTCCTGGAGCACGAACCAGGTGTGCGAGGAACGCTCGCCGATCCGGCAGTACGCGATGGTCTCCTTGCTGTCGTCCAGCCCCGCGTCGCCGTAGATCTTGCGCAGCTCGTCGTCGGACCGGAAGGTGCCGTCCTCATTGGCCGCCTTGGACCACGGGACGCTGATCGCGGTCGGGATGTGACCGGCCCGCTGCGCCTGCTCCTGGGGGAGGTGGGCGGGGGCGAGCAGCCGGCCGGCGAACTCGTCGGGGCTGCGCACGTCGACCAGGTTCTTGGTGCCGATCGCGGCGACCACCTCGTCGCGGAAGGCCCGGATGGAGGTGTCCGGCTCCTGCGCGACGTACTGGGTCGCCGGGCGGGTCGTCGTCTCGGTGACGAGCGGCCGGGCGTCCAGCTCCCACTTCTTGCGACCGCCGTCGAGCAGCTTGACGTCGCGGTGGCCGTAGAGCTTGAAGTACCAGTAGGCGTACGCCGCGAACCAGTTGTTGTTGCCGCCGTACAGGATCACGGTGTCGTCGTTGCTGATGCCCCGCTCGGACAGCAGCGCCTCGAACTGGGTCTTGTTGACGAAGTCCCGGCGGACCTGGTCCTGGAGGTCGGTCTTCCAGTCGATCTTGATGGCGCCGGCGATGTGGCCGGTCTCGAAGGCCGAGGTGTCCTCGTCGACCTCGACGAAGACGACGCCCGGGGCGTCGAGGTTCTTCTCGGCCCACTCGGCCGAGACGAGTGCGGTGTCGCGACTCATCGAATCACTCCCTGGTGAGGATGGATGGTGAGCCAACGCGCGAATATCGATGGGTTGAACTGTCGCACCGCGCGCGGGACCCAGTGGAAGGACGGGATCACGGGTTCGTGCGACGGCGCCGCTGCCGGGCGTTCGGTGGGATCACCGGAAAGGGTCGGAGACCCTGCGTGCCGGTGGCCGCCGTCAGGCGGCCGAAAACAGCCCCGCCGTCAGATGACAGGGCGACACAGGCAGGTGGCCACGCGGCACAGGTCGACCGCGCGCCGTTTGGTGAGGTGGGTCCCCATGGTCACGGAGCCTACCAGTCAGTGAACGGGCTGCCACCGTACCGACCACCATCCGGGAATCGTCCGGCTGCGGGCCGGTCTGCCGTCCCACCGGCGGCCGGACGGGTCAGCTGACCGAATTGATCGGTACGTTCTTCGCGTCGGCGGTGACCGCCAACCCTTCGGGCAACGGCTGGACCTTGCGGACCGCGAGCTGGAACGGCAGGTCGGGCAGCGGCACGTCGATGGAGATGCCCTTGGCGTAGTTGTTGAGGATCGTGCGGGCCAGCGGCAGGTTCGGCAGCCCGGCGGCGTCCAGGTTGTTGAAGCGCAGGGCCACCGCGCCACTCTTGGCGACGGTGACGTCGGCGGTGCCGGCGACGGTGAACTTCTGGCCGAGGATGTCGACCGGAGCGCTGACGGCCAGCTTGCCGCCCTGCTCGCCGAGCGTGAGGCCGGGCCGGTTCAGCAGCGCGGCGAGGCTCTCGTAGCTGATCGTGCCGGTGCCGTCGACGGTGTCGGCCACGACGTCGCCCTGCCCGGACCGCAGCGTGTCCAGCGACGCCCGCACGTTGCGGGCGTCGACGTCCAGCACCGGCAGCCGTACGGCGTCACCCTCGACCGAGGCCTGCACGTCCCGCAGCGAGATGGAGATCCGCTCGTACCGCCCGTCGAGCACCTGGGTCAGGAACGGAACCCCACCGACCTCGACGTCGGGCGCCGCGGACTGCGCGCCCTGCTTGCTGATCTCCTGGCTGACCCGTTCGGCGATCAGCCGCTCGGCCACCCCGACCGCCACCCGGTCGGCGACCACCAGCAGTCCCACCACCACGAGGAGCAGGACGACAAGCCCGATGAGCAGCTTGCGCCCGCGCCGTCGGGGCCGGGCCTCGCCGACCGGATACTCCTGGGCCACGCCGCCTCCTGTCTCCGTCCGCCGCGACACGGCGGATCGTCCGAACCGGTGCCGCAGCGCGGCGCACCGTAGGTACCCGAGGGGCACCGACCTCAACCGTGGCTCAGAGGAAGAGCATGCACATGGCGTACGCGGCCGGCGCGGCCAGGGCGAACCCGCCGAGCGGCCCCTGCATGTGCCGGGCGACCCACATGGTGGGCGGCTCGCCGGCCATCAGGCGGCCCGCCTCCGCGTACCCCACGGCGAGGTCGGTCAGCACGGCGGCGACGGCCGCGACCAGGCCGATCACCGCGGCCCTGGTCGGCGTGAAGGGTGCCACCAGATAGCCGCCGAGCAGCGCGCTGCCCAGCGTGCCCACCATCGCGCCGCCGACGACGCCGGCCGCGCCCCGGGGCACCTGCGGGGCCAGCCGAGGCCACGGCAGCACCGCGTCGGTGAGCCGGGCGACGGTGAGCGCGACGCCGCTCGCGGTCAGGCAGACGGTGATCGCCTGCGTGCCGGCGGGGATGCGACTGAGCACGATCAGGGTGCCGAAGGCCACCACACCGACCACGATGAGCAGGGTGGCGCCGAGGGAGTCGGTGACCCGGACCCGGTCGACGCGGCGGATCAGTTGGCCGAGCACCGCGGCGAGGAAGCCGCCGACGGCCAGATAGCCCAGCGGCGCCAGGCCGGCGATGTCGCTCCGTACGGCGGCGATGTCGGCGGCCGCGGCCACGGCGGCGCTGATCCCGCCGACCAGCAGCAACGCCGGTGGGCGCATGGCCATCGTCCAGGCGAGCACGAACAGCAGTTGGACGCCGAAGACGATGACGGCGAACGGCAGCCGGTGGCCCGGGCCCGACGTCTGCGCGCCGAGCACCAGTCCCACGCCGAGCAGCGCGGCGAAGCCGGCGATGGTCAGCGCCAGCGGGCGGTGCACCTCGACCGGGGGGACGACCTCCTCCTCCGGCTCGTCGACCTCGTCCTCGGCACGACGGGCCGGCTCGCCGGCACGGCGGGCCCGGCGCGGCCCACGTTCACGGCGCTCGCCCTCGGCGACAGCCGGTCCGGTGCGCGGCGCGGGCGGGTGGCCACGGGTCGGAGCGGCCGGACCCGGGCGGGGGCCGTCGGACCACGAATCGCGGCCGGCGTCGGGCGAGGTGGAGGGAAACACGCCCCGATCGTGCCAGATCGACCGGCCGGTGCGGCGGTCACGGGTTTCAGCAACGTTAAAACCTGTGCCACGATCAGGGGCAAGCTAGACAAACGGGAAATGGCCTGACGGTGCAGCCGAGGCGATCGGTTACGCTCAACGCGTTACCCGCCCGTCAGCGACGCCGGGACCACGCAATTTCTCAGCGCACTCCCTCACGAGTGTGTCTGGTCGCGTGCGGCGATGCGCCGCCGGGACGGAGGTGATCGTGGAGATCCTGCTGCTGGTGACCGCGCGTGCAGGCGAACCGTCGGCTGTGCTGCCGGCGCTCGACCTGCTGCCACACTCGGTGCGCACCGCGCCGCGTGATGTCCGCACCCTGGTCGCCGGGCCCAGCCCGGACGCGGTGCTGGTGGACGCCCGGTCGGAGTTGAGCGAGGCCCGGGCGACCTGCCGGATGCTGCACGCCACCGGGCTCGGGGTGCCGCTGGTCGCGGTCGTCACCGAGGCCGGCCTGATCGCGCTGAACGCGGACTGGGGCGTCGACGACGTCATCCTCGCCTCGGCCGGTCCCGCCGAGGTCGAGGCCCGGCTGCGGCTCGCGGTCGGCCGCCTGAGCAACGCGACCGCCGGCGCCGGCGGCTCGATCCGGGCGGGGGAACTCACCATCGACCCGGACACGTACGCGGCCAAGCTGAAGGGTCGCCCGCTCGACCTCACCTACAAGGAGTTCGAGCTGCTGAAGTTCCTGGCCCAGCACCCGGGCCGGGTGTTCACCCGCGACCAACTGCTGCGCGAGGTCTGGGGGTACGACTACTTCGGCGGCACCCGGACGGTGGACGTGCACGTCCGGCGGCTGCGCGCGAAGCTCGGCTCGGAGTACGAGTCGATGATCGGCACGGTCCGCCAGGTGGGTTACAAGTTCGTCGTACCGCCGTCGCGTTCCCTGCCCGAGGCGGAGCACGCGCCGCTGCCCGTCTAGCTCCGGCCCGATTCCCCATATGCCCCTTTTGTGCAGCTCGTCGGTCCTATTCTGACTGCCGGGTTTGTCGCAAAAGGGGGTCAAGGGTGCGCGCAGACAGCACGGGGGCGACGGGCCGGCGGCTCCGGCCGACCGGGTGGAAGCCGTGAGGCGGGTCAACTCGACCGCCCGCGCGGCCGGGATCGTGACAGTGGTATTGGCAGCGCTACTCGGCTCCGCGTACGTGCTGGGCCGCAGCCTCGTCCCGGACCAGACCCGGCCGCACGCCACCGGCGTCACCACGGACGCCACCGGGCCCCACTACGCCGACCAGCCTCCCGAGCAGCCGTCGAGCGAGCACCCGAGCACCAGCCAGAGCGCCGCCGGGCCGGCCGAGGCCGGTCAGGACGGCACCGGCCGGGACGCCGGTGGCGACAAGCTGTTCGGCGCCCACACCGACACCGGCACCGCCCGACTCGCGCTGACCTTCGACGACGGCCCGGACCCGCGCTACACCCCCCAGGTCCTCGCGATGCTGCGCGAGTACGACGTCAAGGCCACGTTCTGCGTGGTGGGCGAGAACGCCCAGGACCACCCCGACCTGATCCAGGCGATCGTCGCGGACGGCCACACGCTCTGCAACCACTCCTGGCACCACGACGTCTCCCTGGGCAACCGGTCCGCCGATCAGATCCGCACCGATCTGGTACGCACCAACCAGGCCATCCGGGCGGCGGTGCCGGACGTACCGATCGTCTGGTACCGCCAACCCGGCGGCGCCTGGACCTACCCGGTGGTGTCGGTGTCCCGGCAACTCGGCATGACCCCGCTGCACTGGTCGGTGGACCCGTCGGACTGGCAGGCGCCCGGCGCCAACAAGATCGCCTCGACGGTGCTCACGCAGGCGCAACCCGGGGCGGTCGTGCTCATGCACGACGCCGGGGGCGACCGGCAGGGCACAGTCGACGCGTTGCGCCGGATCCTGCCCGAACTCAGCGCGCGCTACGAGTTGGAGGCGCTGCCCACCGACCCGACGTGACCCGGGCCCGCCACCTCGGGCGACCGTCGGGGACGCGGACGGCGCAGCGGCTACGGTGACGGGATGAGCAGCGCGGAGCCGACCAGCGACCAGGTGACCCGGACCGACCGACTGGCCCCCACGGAGATCGCCGGGGTGCTGGCCCTGGCTCGGACCGCGGGCGACACCGACGGCGCGGACCCGCTGGACGAGCACACCCTGCTCCGCCTGCGCGACCCGGACGCCGCGGCCGTACACCTGCTGGCCCGCGCCGACGACGGCACCCTGACCGGGTACGCGCACCTGGACACCACCGACCCGGGGGACGGGATCGGGGTGGAGTTGGTGGTGCACCCGGCGTACCGGCGGCGGGGCACCGGCCGGGCGCTGGCCCGGGGGGTGCTCGCCTCGGCGACCGGACCGCTGCGGGCGTGGGCGCACGGCGACCACCCGTCGGCGGCGGCGCTCGCCGTGGACCTGGGGTTCGCCCGGGCGCGGGTGCTCTGGCAGCTGCGTCGACCGTTGGCCGCCCCACTGGGCGAGCCGCGCCTGCCCGACGGGGTGGCGCTGCGGGCGTTCCGGCCGGGGGCGGACGACGCCGCGTGGCTGGCACTGAACGCGCGGGCCTTCGCCGAACACCCCGAGCAGGGCCGGTGGACCGAGGACGACCTGCGGGTACGACTCGCCGAGCCGTGGTTCGACCCGGCCGGCTTCCTGCTCGCCGAGGAGACCTCGACCGGTCGGCTGCTCGGCTTCCACTGGACGAAGGTGCACGAGCGGCCCGGGTCGGCCCGGATCGGCGAGGTGTACGTGGTCGGGGTCGAGCCGACCGCGCACGGCGGCGGCCTGGGCCGGGCGCTGACCACGGCAGGGCTCGCGTACCTGCGGGACCGGCGGGACCTGGACCGGGTGATGCTCTACGTCGACGACTCGAACACCGGGGCGGTCGCGCTGTACGAGCGTCTCGGCTTCGCCCGGTGGTCCGCGCACATCAACTACCACCTCGGCTGAGCGGAACGGGCACTGAAGTGCCCCGGTTCACTTAACGGACAACTCACCCTCAGCGAGCGGTCACCTCAGCGGCCGTACGTGTTCACCTCGCGTTCACTTGCGACCGGCGAACCGGCTACCTGGCACTTCTAACTTTCGTGTCAGCCGGTCAGTGCCGGTCCTCGGGCCCCGGGATCGGGGCGCCAAGTCAGACGCGAAGGGAAACCCCTCAGGTGAAGCTCCAGCGGTACGGCACTATTGCCTGCCTCGCTCTTGCCGCGACGCTCGGCCTCAGTGCATGCGGCTCGGACAACAACGAGCCCACTTCCGGCGCCAGCGCCTCGGGCTCCGCCGCCGCGGTCGACTGCGGTACCGGCACGGTCAACGCCCAGGGCTCGTCGGCCCAGAAGAACGCCATGGCCGAGTGGATCAAGGCGTACCAGCAGAAGTGTGCTGGCACGACCATCAACTACGAGGCTTCCGGCTCGGGCGCCGGCATCCAGGCGTTCATCGCCGGGACCGCCGACTTCGCCGGCTCCGACTCGGCGCTCAAGCCGGAGGAGCAGCCGCAGGCCGACGCCAAGTGCTCCGGCGGCAAGGCCCTCAACCTGCCCATGGTGATCGGCCCGGTCGCGGTCGTATACAACGCCGGCAGCGACGTGAAGGACCTCCAGTTCAAGCCGGCCACCCTGGCGAAGATCTTCGCCGGCAAGGTCACCAAGTGGGACGACCCGGCGATCAAGGCGGACAACCCGGACGCCAAGCTGCCGTCCGCCGCCATCCAGACCGTCCACCGCTCGGACGAGTCGGGCACCACCGACAACTTCACCAAGTACCTGTCGAAGACCGCCGAGTCGGACTGGACCTTCAGCAACGCCAAGGCGTGGAAGGCCCCGGGTGGTATCGGCGCCGCCAAGTCCGACGGTGTGGCCAGCAAGGTCAAGAGCACGGTCGGCACGATCAGCTACGTCGAGTGGTCGTACGCCGAGAACTCCAGCCTGAACATGGCCAAGGTGCAGAACGGCGCCGGCGAGTGGGCCGCGCTGACCGCTGAGTCGGCCGGCAAGACCATCGCCGGGGCGAAGATCGAGGGCCAGGGCGACGACCTCAAGCTGTCGATCGACTACAACACCAAGGAGGCCGGGGCCTACCCGATCGTCCTGGCGACGTACGAGGTCGTCTGCAGCAAGGGCCTCGCGGCCGACAAGCTCAAGCTGGTCAAGGGTCTGCTGGGCCACGCCGCCAGCGCCGAGGGCCAGAACTCCCTGACCGACCTGGGCTACGCCCCGCTGCCGGAGACGGTCCGCACCAAGGTCGAGACCGCGGTCAAGAACCTCTCCTGATCCGACCCCCACACCTCCGCAACCGAATCGAGCGAGCAGATGGGTGAAACCCCTCACCGCTCGGCCGACGCCGGCACCGGCGGGACGCGCGTGACCGAGAGTCACGAGTGGCCCGCCGGTGCCTCGGCGCGTGTGGCCGAGGCACCAGTCAGCACCCGTTCCCCGGGCGGCACCGGGCTGGGCGGCGGCGGCGCGCTGCCCCGAAACCGGAAGTTCGGGGCCGAGCGGGCCTTCCGTGGCCTCACCCTGGCTGCCGGAACGACAGTGTTGGTCATAATCGTGGCCATCGCGGTCTTCCTGATCGCGAAGGCGATCCCGGCCCTACGCGCCAACTCCGCGAACTTCTGGACCTTCGAAGGCTGGTTCCCGAACGACAACCCGCCCACGTTCGGCATCGGCGCACTCGCCTTCGGAACCGTGCTCACCGCCGCCCTGGCACTGCTCATGGCTGTGCCGGTGGCCATGGGCATCGCGCTCTACCTCTCCCACTACGCTCCGCGCAGGATCGGCAACAGCCTCGGCTTCCTGATCGACCTGCTCGCGGCCGTACCCAGCGTGGTTTTCGGCCTCTGGGGTCGCGACTACCTCATCGGCCCGGTGTCGGACCTCTCCGTCTGGCTCAACAAGTACTTCGGCTGGATCCCGATCTTCGGTGGCGACGGCCCCTACGGCAACTCGATCCTGCTCGGTTCCCTGGTCCTGGCCATCATGATCCTGCCGATCGTCACCTCGCTCACCCGCGAGGTGTTCCTCCAGACGCCGAAGGCCAACGAGGAAGCCGCCATCGCCCTGGGCGCCACCCGTTGGGAGATGCTCCGCACCGCGGTACTCCCCTACGGTCGCCCCGGCATCATCGCCGCGGTCATGCTCGGTCTCGGCCGCGCGCTGGGCGAGACCATCGCGCTGGCGCTGACCCTCGGCTCCACGTACGCCATCTCGTTCAACCTGCTCGAGTCCGGTGGTAACACCATCGCGGCCAACATCGCCAACCGGTTCGCCGAGGCGAACGAGACCGGTCGGGGCGCGCTGATCGCTTCCGGCCTCGTGTTGTTCGCGATCACCTTGATCGTCAACATCATCGCGCGGGCGATCATCTACCGCCGCCGGGAGTTCACGGAGTCCGCCGCATGACCACAACCGTCACCTCCCACCGAACCCGGCCGCCGGCCCAGCCCGCCTCGCTGCGGGCCAGGCGGCTGCCCTGGTACGCCGCACCGGTCATCGCCGTTGCGGCGCTCGCGCTCTCCGCCGTGATCGTCTACGGCGCCGGCATCGGCGGCCCGGTCCTGGTGGTCGTCCTCGGCGCGCTCCTCTACCTGGTCGGGCTCTTCGCCGCGGCCAACGCGGTCGAGGGACGGCGCTCCGCCCGCAACCGCACCTGGAGCGCACTGATCCACTCCGCGTTCGTGCTGGCGGTGGTGCCGCTCGTTTCGGTCGTCTGGACGCTCGTCAGCAAGGGCACCGAGCGGCTGGACGGCGACTTCTTCAACAGCTCGATGAACAACATCGGTGCCCGGGACGCCAACGGCGGCGCGTACCACGCGATCGTCGGCACGCTGGAGCAGGTCGGCATCGCCACTTTGATCACCGTACCGCTCGGCATCCTCTGCGCCATCTACATCGTCGAGTACGGGCGGGGCCGTTTCGCCTTCGCGATCCGGTTCTTCGTCGACGTGATGACGGGCATCCCGTCGATCGTCACCGGCCTCTTCGTGCTGGCGTTCTGGGTGCTGATCGTGTCGCCGTGGTTCAACGACGGCCGGCCGAGCTTCTCCGGCTTCGCCGCCGCGCTGGCCCTCGCCGTACTGATGCTGCCCACCATCGTCCGGTCCACCGAGGAGATGCTCCGCCTCGTGCCGGCCCCGCTACGCGAGGGCGCGTACGCGCTCGGCGTACCCAAGTGGAAGACCATCCTGCGGGTGGTCCTGCCGACGGCGTTGCCCGGCATCGTCACCGGCGTCATGCTCGCGATCGCCCGCGCGGCCGGCGAGACCGCGCCGGTGCTGCTGGTCGCCGGCGGTGGCGCCGCGATCAACTTCAACCCCTTCGAGAACAACCAGTCGTCGCTGGCCCTCTTCGTCTACCAGCAGGCCGGCGAGGCGTCGAAGTATTCGCCGGCACGGGCGTGGACCGCGGCACTCACCCTGGTCGCCCTCGTACTCATCCTGACGATCGCGGCGAAGTTGCTGGCCCGTCGCAACAGGCTCAGCCGATGAACCCCGGAGGTACCACCATGGCCAAGCGCGTCGAAGCCTCGAACGTCACCGCCTACTACGGCGGGTTCAAGGCGATCGAGAACATCAACCTGACCGTCGAGCCGAAGACTGTCACCGCTCTGATCGGGCCGTCCGGCTGCGGCAAGTCGACGTTCCTGCGGTCGATCAACCGGATGCACGAGGTGCTGCCGGGTGCCCGCGTCGAGGGCAGCCTGACCATCGACGACCAGGACATCTACGACCGGGACGTGGACGTCACCGCGGTCCGGCGCATGATCGGCATGGTCTTCCAGCGGCCGAACCCGTTCCCCACCATGAGCATCTTCGAGAACGTGGTGGCCGGGCTGAAGCTCAACGGCGTCCGCAAGAAGTCGATCCTGGACGAGGCCGCCGAGAAGGCGCTGCGCTCGGCGAACCTGTGGGACGAGGTCAAGGACCGCCTCGGCAAGCCCGGAGCGGGCCTCTCCGGCGGTCAGCAGCAGCGGCTCTGCATCGCCCGGACCATCGCGGTCGAGCCGCAGGTCGTCCTGATGGACGAGCCGTGCTCGGCCCTGGACCCGATCTCCACGCTGGCCATCGAGGACCTGATGTTCCAGCTCAAGGACAAGTTCACGATCATCATCGTGACGCACAACATGCAGCAGGCCGCCCGGGTGTCGGACCGGACCGCATTCTTCTCCATCGAGAAGACCGGCGACCCGGGCCGGCTCATCGAGTACGACAACACCCAGAAGATCTTCAGCAACCCGAGCGTGAAGAAGACCGAGGACTACATCACCGGCCGCTTCGGCTGAGCCTCCCTCTTCCCTCCCGACGCGGGCGGTCCGTCTTCGGACGGGCCGCTTCGTCGTTCCCGCGGCCGATGACCGTCGATCCGTGAGCTGCCTACCATCATCGGGTGCGTTCACCCGGCAGGCTCCTGCGCGGATGCCGGCCCGACGTGCGGGTCGCCGTCGGCCTGTTCGTCGTGCTCGCGGCGCTGATCCTGGTCACGCCGAACGGTCCGCGCCAGGTGCCCGGCTACGCTGCCGCCATCGCACTGGCGGCGGTGCAGGCCGGCACCATCGCGGTGCTGCGCCGCCACCCGGAGGGCGCGATGGCGGCGGCCGTCCTCGCCGGAATCGGCATCGAGGCGCTCACTCCGGCCATCGGTTGGCTCGGTCAGGTCGCCGCGGTGCTGGCCGGGTACGCGCGGCGGAGGCCGCCGTCGCGGTCGCTGTGGGTGCTCGGCCTGCTGCTGGCCGGCACGCCCTGGAAGCTGGCGTACGGCGACTGGCGCAACGTGCTGCTCGCGATCGCCGGCCCGGCGCTCGGCTGGACCCTCGGTGAGCTGGGACGAACCCGCGCGCTGCGCCGGCGGGACTCCGAGCGGCGCATCGTCTCCCAGGAACGGGAACGGATCGCCCGCGAACTGCACGACGTGCTGGTCCACACGGTTTCGGTGATCGTGGTGCAGGCCGGCGCCGCGCAGGACGTCTTCGACCGTCGACCCGATCTGGCCCGCGCGGCGCTCACCTCAATCGACCTGGCGGCCCGTTCCACCCTGTCCGAGCTGCGGGTGCTGTTGCAGACGATGAGCGCCGACACCGAGCCCGATCCGGCGACCCCACAGCCCGGTCTGGCGCAACTGGACACGCTTGCCGCGTCGTTGAGGGCCACCGGTCTCACCGTCGAGCTGGACCGGGAGCCGGCCAGGTCACCGTTGCCGGCGGCGGTGGACCTCTCGTCGTACCGGATCGTGCAGGAGTCGCTGACCAACACGCTACGGCACAGCCAGGCCACCCTGGCCCGGGTGACGGTGCGGTACTCGCCCCGGTCGGTGCGGCTGGAGATCTGCGACGACGGCCCGGCCCGGCCGAGCGGTCGGATCGACCGTTCCGCGCACCGGGGCATCGTGGGGATGCAGGAACGGGCCCGGCTGTTGGGCGGGACGCTGGACGCCGGGCCGGTGCCGGGGGGCGGCTTTCGGGTACGGGCGGACCTGCCGCTCACCTCGTCATGACGGCGGCACCCATCCGGGTGTTGATCGCCGACGATCAGGCCCTGGTGCGGGCCGGGTTCACGATGATCATCGGGAGCCGCGAGGATCTTGAGGTGGTCGGTGAGGCGGGCGACGGCGTGGAGGCCGTCGAGCTGGCCGGGCGGCTGCGACCGGACGTGATCCTGATGGACGTACGGATGCCCCGGCTGGACGGCATCGAGGCGACCCGCCGGCTGGTCGCCGCCGGCCAGCCGGCGAGAATCATCATGCTGACCACGTTCGACCTGGACGAGCCGGTGTTCTCGGCGCTGCGGGCCGGTGCCAGCGGCTTCCTGCTCAAGGACATCCGCCCCGACGAATTGGCCACCGCGGTACGGGTGGTGGCGCGCGGTGAGGCGCTGCTCGCCCCGACCGTCACCCGGCGGCTGCTCGACCGGTTCGCCAGCGAGCTGCCCGGCGGCACTCCCCCACCGGCGCTCGACGCGCTCAGCGCCCGTGAGATCGAGGTGCTCACACTGGTCGCGCGGGCGCTGTCCAACGACGAGATCGCGGAGCGCCTGGTCCTCAGCCGGGCTACCGTGAAGACCCACCTGTCGGCGATCCTGCTCAAGCTCGGTCTGCGCGACCGGGTGCAGGCGGCCGTGCTCGCCTACGAGTGCGGCCTGGTCCGGCCGGGTACCGCTCCGCCCCGGGGATGACCGCGAGTCCCGTCCCGGGACTGATCCGACAGGCCCGCCGACCTGCCTAATCTCCCTCCAAAGAGGAGGGAATCATGATCCGAACAGTTCTGGCACTGCTGACCGCCGTACCCCTGATCGTCACCCCGGCCTCCGCCGCCGACCCGCCGGCCGACCGGTGCGCGGGGTTGACCGGGACGCGGATCCCGCAGGTGTCGGTGACGTCGGCCAAGCGCGACACCAACGCCGAGGGCCAGGAATTCTGCCTGGTGCAGGGGGTGATCCGGCCGCAGACGCGGTTCACCGTCAAGCTTCCCTCCTCCGGATGGACGGGGCAGTACGTGCAGCAGGGCTGTAGCGGGCTGTGCGGCACGGTGCCCGACCTGACCATGCCGCTCTTCGGGTTCCAGTGCGCGGCGGCGCGAGACGGCAGGCTGGTGCTGGCCTCCGACGACACGGGGCACACCGGTGACCCGCAGACCAGCGAGCCGGCGACCTGGGGTGCCGACCCGCGGGCGCGACTGGAGTTCGGTCTGCTGTCCGAGCACCGGCTGCGTCGGGTGGCGGACGCGGTGATGGTCGCGTACTACGGGCACGGGCCGACGTACCGGTACTTCGACGGCTGCTCGACCGGCGGTCGGCAGGGGCTGATGCTGGCGCAGCGGTTCCCGTCCGACTTCGACGGCATCCTGGCCGGCGCACCGGTACACAACCTGGCGCCGCTGGCGCTGCTCAACGCCTGGGTGGTGCTGCGCAACACCGACGCGTCGGGCCGGCAGATCCTCGGCCCGGAGAAGATCCCCGCCCTGCACGAGGCGGTTGTTCGGCAGTGCGGCTCGGTCATCGAGGACCCCCGGCGGTGCGGGTTCCAGCCGTCGTCGCTGCGCTGCCCGCGCGGCACGGACCGGCCCGACTGCCTCACGCCCGCCCAGGTGTCGGCAGTTGTGGCGTTCTACCGGGGCCCGAACGGCCTCTACCCCGGCGGCATGCCGTACGGATCGGAGCTGGGCTGGATCGACGAGTTCGTGGTGCGCTCCGGCGCCCCGGTGGACGGCAACACCGCGAGGATCGCGCTCAACTACCTGAGGTACCTCGCGTACCCGCAGAACCCTCCGGCCAACTTCCAGTTGAACGACGTGCGATTCACCCGGGCCACGTTCGAGCGGCTGAACGTGCTGGGCGACACCATCTACAACGCCACTGACGCGGACCTGTCCGCGTTCCGCGACCAGGGCGGCAAGCTGATCCTCTACCACGGCTGGGCGGACCCGTCCGTCCCCCCGTTCTCGACTGTCGACTACTACGCGGCCGTGCAGCGTCACGGCGGCAGCGAGGCGTTCACACGGCTGTACATGGTGCCGGCGGGTTACCACTGCCTGTTCGGGCCGGAGCCGACCGAGCACCCGTCGGAGGTCGGCATCCCCGAGTTCCTCCAGCCGCTGATGGACTGGGTCGAGCGCGACGTCGCTCCGGGCGACATCGACGTCCTCACCTACGCGCCCGACGAGGAGCCGGACCAGCAGTTCGTCCGCTTCCTCACGGTGGCGCCGTTCGACGCGCTGGCACCGGCGCACGCCGCCCCGGGCAGTCTCAACGCCGGCTACCGGTACGTCGGCCACTACTGACGGTCCGCCGTACCCCAGGGGCGCTGCGAGTCAGCCGAGCACGAAGCGAGGCTCGCCGTCGGCCGGGAGGTCCAGCCGCGGGGTGATCGAGGTGGCGGCGTCCCGGCCGGCCGCCGCCCGCGCCACCGCAGCCAGGTCGCCGGCGGCCGCCACTTCGGCCAGCGTGACCAGAGTCGGTGGCAGCATGGTCAGCTCCCCCGCCTCGGCGCGGGCCAGCGCGTCCGCCGGTCGGATCCACAGGGTGTGGTCGGCCTCGCCGGAGACGTCGCGGGTCCGCTGCCCGGCCGGCAGCAGGGCGACGAAGAAGTACGTGTCGAAGCGGCGCGGCTCGAACTCCGGAGTGATCCACCGGCTCCACGGCAGCAGCAGATCCGATCGGAGGGTGAGTCGACGGTCGGCGAGCAGCGCGGCGAAGCCCAGCCGACGCCCTTCCAGGTCCTGCCGGGCCGCCTCCCAGTCGTCGCCGCTGACGTCGCCGACCACCGTCGCCGGGTCGGGTCCGGCGAGCAGCACGCCCGCCTCCTCGAAGACCTCCCGGGCGGCGGCGCAGACGATCGCCTGGGCGGCTTCCGCGTCCACTCCGAGCCGTCCCGCCCAATCGGTCGGGGTCGGGCCGGCCCAGTCCAGGTGCGCGTCGGAGTCGGAGCGGTCGACGCCGCCGCCGGGGAAGGCGTACATCCCGCCGAAGGTCATCGCCGCGACCCGACGGATGACGTACACCTCGAAGTCGGTGTCGGTCGGACGCAGCAGCAGCACGGTGGCCGCGACCCGCGGGGTCGCCGGGCGGCCGCCCTCGGCCTGGAACCGGCGGGCGTGCTCGACCAGGGCGGCCGGGGCGGGGAAGCCGTCGCTGTCGATCGTCATGCCGCGAGCCTAGTTCGCCACCCGTGCGCGGTGACCGTCCGCCGCGGGCCTCCCGCCCTACTCCCGCCCTACCGCCCTACCCGCTCGGCCCCTTTGCTCTGCTTACACGGAGGCGACGGAAAGGGCCCGTCAGTGTTGCGTGGGGTGAAGCAGAGCAAAGGGGGGAGACCGAGGGGTGGTCGGTCGGCGAGGGGCGACGTCCGGCCAGCTGCCACAGGGGTTAGCGTTCCGGCATGACTCGTTGGGGCATCCTGGCCACCGGCCACATCGCCAGCCGTTTCGCCGAAGACCTCCGGCTGGTGCCGGACGCCGAACTGGTCGCGGTCGGCTCCCGCTCGGTTGACAGCGCGCGGCGGTTCGCGGACACGTACGGGGCGCAGCGGGCGTACGGCTCCTGGGTGGAGCTGGCCGCCGATCCTGAGGTCGACGTGATCTACGTGGCCACTCCGCACGCCGCGCACCACGAGGCGGCGCTGACCTGCCTGACCGCCGGCCGCGCGGTGCTGCTGGAGAAGCCGTTCACCCTCGACCTGGCCACCAGCACCGAGCTGGTGGACACCGCCCGCGCCGCCGGGGTCTTCCTGATGGAGGCCATGTGGATGCGGACCAACCCGATCATCCAGCGAATGGTCCAGCTCGTCGCGGACGGCGCGATCGGCACGGTGCGCAACGTACGGGCCGACTTCGGGGTGGCCGGACCGTTCCCGCCGGAGCACCGGATGCGCAACCCGAAGCTCGGCGGGGGCGCACTGCTCGACCTGGGGATCTACCCGATCAGCCTGGCGCACCTGCTGCTCGGCGTGCCGCAGCACATCCGGTCCTGGGCGCACCTGGGCCCGGAGGGCACCGACGAGAACACCGGCATCCTCCTGGGGTACGACAGCGGGGCGGTGGCCACGCTGAGCTGCGGCATGGTCGGGGCGAGCACGTTGGCCGCCTCGATCACCGGCAGCACCGGCCGGATCGACCTGCCCGAGCCGTTCTTCCGGCCGGCCTCGCTGACCCTGTACCGGGACAGCGCCGAGCCGGAGACGATCGCCGCCGAGGAGGCCGGCAACGGCTACCAGTACGAGGCGATCGAGGTGCAGCGCTGCCTGGCCGCCGGGCTGACCGAGAGCCCGGTGGTGCCGCACACCACGACCCTCGAGGTGATGGCGCTGCTGGACACGGTCCGCGAGCAGATCGGCGTGCGCTACGAGTGAGGCGCAAAACGGCCCCCGGAGATCCGGGGGCCGTTCCGTGCGCCGGAACCGGTCAGCCGAACAGCGGCCGGACCAGCAGATAGGTGACGCAGGCGATCAGCGCGGCAGCCGGGAACGTGATGACCCAGGCGATCACGATGTTGCCGGCGACGTTCCAGCGGACCGCGGAGAGCCGCTTGGTCGCGCCCACACCCATGATCGCCGAGGTGATCGTGTGAGTGGTGGAGATCGGGGCCTTGAGCACCAGGGCGTTGAAGTAGAGCACCGCGCTGGCCACCGTCTCGGCGGCGAAGCCCTCCGGCGGCCCGAGGTCGATGATCTTGCGACCGAGGGTGCGGATGATCCGCCAACCACCGGCGTACGTGCCGAGGGCCAGCATGGTGGCCGAGGTCCAGAAGACCCAGCCGGGAATGTGCGTCTTGCTCTCCTGGAAACCGCCGGTGTAGAGCGCCAGCACCACGATGCCCATCGTCTTGGCGGCGTCCTGCATACCGTGACCGACGGACATCGCGGCGGCGGAGACGGTCTGCGCGTGGCGGAAACCCCGGTTGAGCTTGCCCGGCTGACCCTTGCGGAAGAGCCAGAGGATCGCCAGCATCAGCAGGTAACCGAGGGTGAGGCCGACGATCGGCGAGAGCACCATCGGCAGGATGATCTTCTCGCCGATGTTGCCCCACTGCACGATGCCGCCGGTGGACAGCAGGGTCGCGCCGACCAGGCCGCCGAAGAGCGCGTGCGAGGACGACGACGGCAGGCCGAAGTACCAGGTGATCAGGTTCCAGGCGATGGCGCCCAACACCCCGGCGAAGACCACGCCGAGGCTGCTCACGCCGGTGGGGAGGGTGACCAGCCCGTCGCCGACGGTCTTGGCGACCCCGGCGCCGAAGTGGGCGCCGATGAAGTTGCCGACCGCGGCGAGGCCGAGGGCGATCCGGGGTGTCAGCGCGCGGGTCGAGACGCTTGTCGCGATCGCGTTGGCGGCGTCGTGGAAGCCGTTGGTGTAGTCGAACGCCAGGGCCACCGCGATCACCGCCAGCACGGCGATGAGTTCGGGAGTCACCGGTTCAGGACTCCTTGACCGCGATGGTCTCGACGGTGTTGGCCACGTGCTCGAAGGCGTCGCAGGCGGCCTCCAGCTCGTCGGCGACCTCCTTCATCTTCAGCACGGTCAACGCGTCGTACTCGCCCGAGAAGAGCCGGACGAGGAGCTGCCGGTTGATCCGGTCACCCTCGTTCTCCAGCCGGTTGCACTCGATCCAGTAGTCCTCGAGGTCCTTCATCGACTGGAGCCGGGGCATCGCCTCGGCGGTCAGCTTGGCCTGCTGGTCGAGCACGTTGACCATCTCGTGCAGCTCCCGGGGCAGCGCCGGCAGCTCGGTCAGCCCGTACAGGTAGAGCAGGTCGCCGACCGCCTCCAGGTGGTCCATCACGTCGTCCAGCAGCGAGCCGAGCCGGTAGATGTCCTCCCGGTCGAACGGCGTGATGAAGGTCGAGTTGATCTTCTTGTAGAGATCGTGCGTGATCTGGTCGCTGTCGTGCTCGACCTCGGTCAGCCGCTCGCTGACCGACTGCACGTCGACACCGGGCAGAGCCAGTTCGTTCAGCAGCGTGGTGCCCCGGACCAGGTTCTGCGCGGCCCTGGTGAAGAGCTCGTAGAAGGCGCCCTCGGTGGGGCGGAAGGAAAACTTCACAGCACAGACCTCGTCGCGTCGGTGGAAGGGTGGCGGCGTCCGTGGGCGTCCGCTCGGTGAATGCTAGGAAACGCCGGAACCGCGAATTCGCCGGCCCACCCCTGGTCGGACCACATTCACCGCCCGTTCACCTAGTGTTCATCTCGGGCGTCCCACCCGTCCCCGCTCCCCCAGCGGCCAACCGCTCGCGCTCGTGCGCCACGTCGAAATCGGCAGCCGGATACCCCAGCGGGAGCGTGTCGAACGTCTCCCGCAGCAGGTGGGCCACCGCCCAGTCCCGGTACCACTTGCGGTCCGCCGGCACCACGAACCACGGCGCGGCGTCCATGCCGCACCGGCTCAGGGCCTCGGCGTACGCGGCCTGGTAGTCGTCCCAGTGCGACCGGGAGTCGACGTCCGACGGGTTGTACTTCCAGTGCTTACGCGGATCCGTGAGCCGTTCCAGCAGCCGCTCGCCCTGCTCGGCGTACGAGATGTGCAGCATCACCTTGACGACGGTCACGTTGTCCTCGGTCAGCTCCCGCTCGAACGAGTTGATCTCGTCGTAGCGGGCCCGCCAGACCGCCTCCGGCACCAACCCGCCGACCCGGGCGATCAGCACGTCCTCGTAGTGCGACCGGTTGAACATGCCGACGTACCCCGCAGGCGGCAACTCCCGGCGGATCCGCCAGAGGAAGTCGTGCTGCAACTCCTCCTCGGTCGGCGGCCCGAACGAGCGGATGTGCAGGCCCAGCGGGTTCATCGCGCCCGCCACCCGCTTGATCGTGCCGTCCTTGCCACCGCAGTCCATGGCCTGGAGCACCAGCAGCACCCGGCGCGCGGGCTGCGTCGTCGACCCGGCCTTGGCCATCGCGAACAGCATCTCCTGCTGCCGGCCCAACTCCTCGCCGATCAGCTCCACCTGGCCGCGGGCCCAGGTCTTGCGGCGCTCACCGAGCCTATCGGCGGCCGGCAGGCCGGGCGTGGACCGGGGATCGATCGCGGCGAGATCCACCGGCGCGGTGACCCGCAACAGGTCCCGCACCGAGCCACCGTCCGGCGGCACGATCTGCCCGCCCTGTCGTTGCCGCGGTTCGCTCATCTGAGGATCATCGCCCACCCGCGCACCATCCGCGCGTCGACGCCCGCCGCGCGCGGGCTCAGACCACCAGGGCCAACCACTTACGGTACGAGGTGGCGAACGGCTCGGTGCCGTCGCCGAGCGCGCCGTACAACCACCGGGCCGCCGCCTCGGCCTCGACCACCACGTCGTCCGGGTAGCCGAAACGGGCCCGGTGCTCGGCGAACTCGTCCTCGTCCAGCAACTCCACCACCCCGGTGGCCCGCCGCCGGACCACGTCCAGGTCGAGGTCGATCAGGTGGACCGTGTCGTCGGACTCCCAACGGGCCGGCGTGGCGATGTCGCAGTAGACCTCGCTGGTGCGCGGGGGCGGGTTGAACATGCACGTCCACCAGGCGTGGTGCGGGACCAGCAGGACGAAGGGGATCTTCTCCACCGACGGCCGGCCGTGGTAGACCGATTCGGTGCCGAACGGGACGCCGAGCCAGACGCCGAGGTCGTCCTCGGTGAGGCGGCGGGCCGGGTAGTCGCGGTGGGCGCTGCCGTCGTACTTGCGGTAGATCACTCGGACCACGTCGCTCGGCATGATTCGCACCCTAACCGATAGCGCCCACACGTCGTAGTGCAGCCGTAACCGGGCGGCACCGGCCCGCGCGGTCGACGGACGGGTACGCGCCACGCGGACGGATGGGCGCAGTCGGTGTCGGCGGCGACGGGTACCGTCGCACGGTGACTCCGCCCCGCACCGCCACCGGTTCCGCCCCCACCTCGGCCCGCGGCGCAGGCCGGCGGCGGGGCGCTCGACCCAGCGGCGCGGACCTGCTCGCGGCGGCCGTCGGCGCGGTTCCCGGTGGCGCGGCCCGACCCGGGCAGCAGCAGATGGCCACGGCCATCGAGGAGTGCGTGACCAGCGGCGAGCACCTGCTCGTGCAGGCCGGCACCGGCACCGGAAAGTCCCTGGCCTACCTCGCGCCGGCGCTCACCGTGGACGGCCCGGTGGTGGTCTCCACGGCCACGCTGGCGTTGCAGTCCCAACTCGTCGACCACGACCTGCCCCGGCTGGCCGACGCGGTCGAGCCGGTGCTCGGCCGGCGACCCACGTTCGCGGTGCTCAAGGGTCGTCACCACTATCTCTGCCTGGCCCGGTTGGACAACTCCACCGCCGACGAGCCGGAGGACACCCTCTTCGACGCCCCGGCCTCCCGCCCCGGCGGCGGCACCAAGTGGCTCGGCGAGGCCGGCCGGATCGGCAAGCAGATCGAGCGGCTGCGCGACTGGGCCGAGAAGACCGACACCGGCGACCGCGACGAGCTCGACCCGGGCGTCGACGACCAGGCATGGCGACTGGTCTCCATGCCGTCGCGGGAGTGCGTCGGGGCGACCCGCTGCCCGTTCGGCGCGGAGTGCTTCGCCGAGGCGTCCCGGGCCCGCGCCCGCGAGGCCGACATCGTGGTGACCAACCACAGCCTGCTCGCGGTCGACATGCTGGCCGACCGGCACATCGTCCCGCCGCACAAGCTGCTGATCGTCGACGAGGCGCACGAGCTGGCCGACCGGGTCTCCTCCGCCGCCCAGGCCGAACTCGTGCCGGAGATGATCGACCGGTCCACCCGGCGGGCCCGCCCGCTGCTGCGCCCGGAGACGGCCGACGCGCTGACCGCCGCCGGTGACGCCCTCGCCGTCGGGCTGGCCGAGGCGCCGGCCGGGCGACTCACCGCCGGTCTACCGACGCCGCTGCGTGAGGCGTGCACCCTGCTCGACTCGGCCACCCGCGCCGCCCTGGACACGATCGGCGAGATCAAGTCCGACGATCCCGACCCGGTCCGCAAGCAGCAGGCCAAGGCCGCGATGGACGACCTCTCCAGCACCGCCCAGCGACTCCTCGAAGAGGCCGACCACGACGTGGCCTGGGTGGAGAAGAACGACAGCGGCAACCGGCGGGCCCTGGTGGTCGCGCCCCTGTCGGTCGCCGGCACCCTCGCCGCCCACCTGTACGACGAGCGCACCGTGGTCGCCACCTCGGCCACCCTGACCCTCGGCGGACGGTTCGACACGGTGGCCCGTGCCCTCGGCCTGGACGCCCCGCCGGTTCCGGCGTCCCCGGCCGCCGCCGCGCTGGCCTCCCAGAGCGGTCCCGGACGGCCGGCGGCCGAGACGCCGGGCCGCCGACTCGCCGCCGACACGGGGTCCGCCGTCCCGGCGACCGAGGGGCCGGGCTGGCGGTCTCTCGACGTGGGCTCGCCGTTCGACTACGCCCGCCAGGGCATCCTGTACGTCGCCGCGCACCTACCCCGGCCCAGCGTCTCCGGGCTGCCCGACGCGGCCGGCGAGGAGTTGCTCGGGCTCGTCGAGGCGCTCGGTGGTCGTACCCTCGGGCTCTTCTCCTCCCGACGGGCCGCGACGCAGGCGGCGGAGCTGCTGCGCGCTCGGACCGACCTGCCGGTGTTGTTGCAGGGCGAGGAGGCGCTGCCGCTGCTGGTCCGGCGGTTCCGGGAGGAGAGGTCGAGCTGCCTGTTCGGGGTGATGTCGCTCTGGCAGGGGGTGGACGTGCCCGGCGACGCCTGTCAGCTGGTGGTCATCGACCGGCTGCCTTTCCCCCGGCCCGACGAGCCGCTGGCGGCTGCTCGCGCGGCCGCCGTGGACGCGGGCGGCGGCTCCGGCTTCGCGGCGGTCAGCGTGCCGATCGCCGCGGTCCGGTTGGCGCAGGGCGTGGGCCGGCTGATCCGGGCGACCGGCGACAAGGGCGTCGTCGCGGTACTCGACTCCCGCCTGGAAACGGCAAGAGGCTACGGCCCGTTCCTACGCCGGTCCCTCCCCCCGTTCTGGTACACCACCCGCCCCGAAGTAGCCCGAGGCGCCCTAACCCGCCTAGCCCAGACCTAACCCACCCCCCACCCCACCCCGCGCCGCCCCGTCGCGCGCCGTCGCGCCACCCCGCGTCGATCTTGCAGTTTCGGTTGTCGATTTGGGGCGTTTTAGCCGCATTTGTCGCCACCGAAAGTGCAAGATCGGCGAGTCAGGGGTGGGGCGCGGGGGCAGGGAGGGTCGGGGTTCAGGGGGCTTGGGAGGCTACTACTACGGCGTCGGGTGGGGTGTCGGGGACGGTGCGGGCGGCCAGCCGGCGTACCGCGGTGTTCAGCACGGCGATCAGCGGGACGGAGACCAGCGCGCCGGTGATGCCCGCGAGCACCACGCCGGCCGCGATCCCGATGATCACCGCGAGCGGGTGGATGGCCACCGCCCGGCCCATGATGAGGGGCTGGAGCACGTGCCCCTCGACCTGCTGCACACCGATCACCGCACCCAGGATGATCAACGCGGTGACCGGGCCGCTGTCGACAAGCGCCACCAGCACGGCGACACCGCCGGAGAGCGCCGCGCCGACGATCGGGATGAACGCGCCGAGGAACACCAGGGCGGCCAGCGGGAAGGCGAACGGCACGTCGAAGATGACCAGGAAGATGCCGATGCCGACAGCGTCGATGAAGGCGACAAGCACGGTCGCGCGGACGTACGCGACGAGGGTCTGCCAGGCGGCCCGCCCGGCGTCGTCGACCTTCCAGCGGGCGGCCACCGGCAGCAGCCGGACGAGGAACCGCCAGATCCGGTTGCCGTCGCGCAGGAAGAAGAACGTCGCGAACAGCACCAGCAGCGTGCCGGTCAGCACCTCGGCCAGCGTCGCCGCGGTGCTCAGCGCGCCGCTGGTGAACTTCGAGGTGTTGTCGTTGATCCAGCCCTGCGCCTCGTCGATGTAGCGGTCGAGCTGGGTGTCGGACAGGTGCAACGGGCCGGTCTTCAGCCAGTTCTGGATCTGCCGGACGCCCTGCGACGACTTCTCGCTCAGCTCCGGCACGCCCTGGATGAACTCGTTGACCACCAGGGTCAGCGTGCCGATGACCGCCGCCAGGCCGCCGACCAGCACCACGGCCGTCGCCAGGGAACGGGGCAGCCGGGCCCGCAGCAGCCATCCCACGGCCGGCGCGAGCAGGGCCGAGAGCAGCAACGCGATGGCCAACGGGATGATCACGATCCGGACCGTGCCGACGATCCGGAGCAGCGCCCAGGCGACCACACCGATCACGATCAACCGCCAGCACCAGGCGGCGGCGATCCGCAGGCCGTGCGGCACGTCGGCGTCGTCCCGGCTGGACGTGGAGCTGTGCAGGTCCACCGGCGGTTCCGCGCCGACGACCGTGGCCTTCGCCGGAGCGGCGGGACCGGGGACGGCCGGCGAGGCGACCCCCGGCGACTCCGGCGCGTCGCTCGGGGTCTCCTGGGCGGCGCGTACCGACTGCTGTCCTGACTGGTAGGCGCGGCGCAGCCGCCCGCGTACCCGCTCGAAGCGGCTCAAGCGCACCTCCTGGCAGAAGAATCGTCCGCCCACGGCGACAGGTCGGACAGCATACGTCCGTTCCCGACACGGTAGGGCAGTTCCGCCACACAATGCCCGTACGGCCATGGGCGTAACCACCGGCGGCCGGTCACCTGCGACACGGTAGCGTCTGCCCCGTGACCGCCGACCAGGATCTCGACACCGGCCTGCCGATCCGCCTGCTGCACGACCGCGTGCTGGTACGGATGGACGGCAGCGAGGGCGAGCGTCGCTCCACCGCTGGCATCGTCATCCCGGCGACCGCAGCGGTCGGCAAGCGCCTCGCGTGGGCCACCGCCGTGGGCGTGGGGCCGAACGTCCGCGCCATCGTCTCCGGCGACCGGGTGCTCTTCGACCCGGACGACCGTTCCGAGGTCGAACTGCACGGCCGCGGGTACGTGCTGCTGCGCGAGCGCGACGTGCACGCCGTCGCCGCCGAACGGGTGGAGAACGACTCCACCGGCCTCTACCTCTAGCCACCCCCGGGCCTGACCGCGCCGTTTGTCGGACCGTACGACGGGAAGCCAGCCGGCGACCGTGGCCCTGGGGAGGGACGATGCCGGTATTCGTGAAGAAGCTGCTGACCTGGGGCAGCGTCGCTTTCCTGATCTACTTCATGGCGTTCCGGCCGGACGGCGCAGCGCAGATGTTCAAGGCGATCGGGGCAGCGTTGATCGCGATGGCCCAGGGGCTCGGCGACTTTCTCACCACCCTGATGACCTGACCCCGCCGGTCCGCGACGCCGCCCGCCGCGCTCACCGGTTAGCGGGCGGCCACGGCGCGGCCGGGCGCAAACCGGGCCAGCCGGCCGGCGGGTAGCTGACCGGGGGCGCCGGGGCGAGCACCACCGGAATGGGCACCACCGGCTCATCGGGTGCGGTCACCGACCGCTGGGTGCCGTCCGGGAAGCGCAGGTGGTACTGGCTACCGTCCCAGACACCGACCGGGGCCTGCGGGTCACGGCCCACGAAGTACGACCGGTACGCGGTGATCGCCTCCAGCAGTTGCCGCTCCTCGACGGCGCTCCGCTCCCGGTCGGCCGGCTTACGGTCCAGTCCACGCAGCGTCCCGTCGCGCAGCAGGGCCAGCCGGGTCGCGGCGAGCTGGTATCCGCGCATGGCACGCGCACCGGCGTCGCCGCCGACGCGGCGTGCCCAGCTCCGGGCGGCGTGCCGACGACCCAGGCTGCTCAGTGCGGCCACCTCGGGCGGGCTCAACCAGCCGGCGCGTACGTAGTCCGGCAGCGTCCGCTCGGTGAGCCGGCCCTCCCAGGCGCGCAGCCACACGGCCAGCCCGACCACCCCGAAGAACACCGGCACCATCAGCCCCAGGAAGCCGTACAGCATGATCACCGCTTCGCCGGTGGCCTGGGTCAGCGTGGGCAACAGGTTCCAGGTGCCGTGCAGCATCATCGCCAGCAGCAGGCCGGCGATCGGGGCCAGCACCCGGACCCGCCGGTCGGCGGTACGGGCGGCCACCCCGAGCCCCACACCGGTCATCGAGGTGAAGAGGGGATGGGCGAACCCGAACAGCAGGATCCGCACGATGAAGATGGCGATCACCTGCTGGGTGCCGGTCGCCGGGCCGTACCGGTCGGCGCCGGCCGCGTAGCCGTACCCGCCCAGGTAGAGGATGTTCTCCACCATGGCGAAGCCGACCGCGGAGAGCCCGCAGTAGACCAGGCCGTCGGTGATCCCGGACCACTCCCGACGCCGGAACACCAGCAGCAGGATCGGGCCGAGCGCCTTGGTCAACTCCTCGATGAACGGCGCCACCAGCACGGCGGTCAGCGCGTCCGGCAGCCCCCAGTCGGCGAACCGCCCGGCGGCGAACTCGTTCACGTTCAGCGAGACGGCGGTGGAGACGAACGCGCCCCAGGTGAAGCAGAAGATCAGGTACTTCAGGGGCTCCGGTTCGTACCGGTCCAGCCAGAGGAAGCAGGCGACCAGTACCGGCACCGGCAGGATGGCGGCGCCCACCCCGATGAGCAGCGCGTCGAGCCCCAGCGACTGGCCGAGCCGGACGACCATGAAGACCGCGCACGCGGCGATGAGCAGCACCACCCCGGCCAGCACCAGGAACCGCAGCCAGCCGAAGCGGCGCGGCGGGATCCCGGGTGACCCGCCGACGGGCGGGGCCATCGGCGGGTGCGGCGGCGACGGCAGGGGGGCACCGGGCGGGGTGTCGGCCATGCGGTCAGCGTAGCCATCCGCCGCCGGCTGGTCCGGTCGCATCCACAGCCGCTATGCTGCCGGCAGGTCACGAGCGCCAGCGTCAAGCCCCGGCTTGCTGGCCGGCAACCCTCGTCGAGTTCGCGGTGGGGTGCCCCGGGTGATGACCGGGCCCAGCCCGATCGGTGTGCTGGGCAAGCGCGGACCCCGTCCCGACAGCACACCCGGGGTCCCTGACCCCGGAGGTTCCGGCGTGTCCGTCACTCTCGTACCCTCGCTGCCCAGCCTGCCCGCTCTCGCGTCCCCACCGTCGGCGGCGCTCGACGTGCTGGGCGTGCCCGGCGAGATCAACCTGGACTACGCGGCCACCGCGCCGTGCGCGCGGGCCGCGGCCGACGCGGTCACCGAACTGCTGCCCTGGTACGCCAGCGTGCACCGGGGGGCGGGAGCGCTGTCGCGGCGCTGCACGCTGGCCTACGAGCGGGCCCGGCAGACGGTCGGTGACTTCCTCGGCGCCCGCGCGGACGACCACGTGGTCTTCACCCGGAACACCACGGACGCGCTCAACCTGCTGGCCCGCTCGTTGCCGGCCGGCACGACGGTGGTCACCTTCGCCGGTGAGCACCACGCGAACCTGCTGCCCTGGCCACGCGGCTCGGTACGCCTGCCGGTGCCCGCCGACCCGGCCGCGGCGGTCCGCGCTCTCGCCGCCGCGCTGAGCGAACTGCGCCGCGACAGCAACCCCGCGCTGCCGGTGCTGGTCGCGGTGACCGGGGCGAGCAACGTCACCGGTGAGCTGTGGCCGGTCGCCGAGCTGGCCCGGGTGGCCCACCGGTACGGCGCGCGGATCGTCCTCGACGCGGCGCAACTCGCCCCGCACGCGCCGGTCGACAGGCAGGCGCTCGACGTGGACTACCTGGCCGTCTCCGGGCACAAGCTGTACGCCCCGTTCGGCGCGGGGGTGCTCGTCGGCCGGGCGGACTGGCTGGATGCCGCCCCGCCGTACCTGGCCGGCGGTGGGGCCACCAGCCACGTCGGGCCGGCCACCCACGACGTGGCCTGGACGACCGGCCCGGCGCGGCACGAGGGCGGTACCCCCAACCTGCTGGGCGCGGTGGCGCTGGCGGCGGTCTGCGCGGCGCTGACCGACGCCGACCGGGTCGCGCTCGCCGCCCACGAACAGGCGTTGCTGGCCCGGCTTCGGGCCGGCCTCGCGGCCCTGCCGCACGTCGTGGAGTTGCGCACCTTCGGCCCGGACGCGCCCCGGGTCGGCATCGTGTCGTTCGTGGTCGCCGGTCAGGACTCCGCCACGGTGGCCGCCCGGCTCGCCGCCGAGCACCACATCGGCGTACGGGACGGGTTGTTCTGCGCCCACCCGCTGGCCCGGCGGCTGCTGGACGAGGCGGCCACGCGTACCGGCCGGAGGGATCTTCCGTCGACCGCGCTGCGTGCCAGCATCGGTCTGGGCAGCACCGCCGCCCAGGTCGACCGGCTGCTCGCGGCGCTCGCCGAGGTGGCCTGAGCCCCGCGTTCAGCCGACCGGCGGCGCGGTGGGTGGTTTCGGCGCCTCGCCCGGTTCGGCCGGTTCACCCACCGGTCGCTCCTGGTCGCCGAAGGAGGTGCGGATCCAGCGGTTCGCCTCCTCCTGCTCGATGCCGGAGGCCACCAGCAGGTCACTTGCCGTGGTACGGACCTGGGCGATCACGACGCTGCCCGAGAAGCCGACGCCGGCCCCGTACGCGCGACCGGCCTCGCTGACGGCCCGCAGCGACCGCTCCCGCGCCTTCTGCGGCTCCTCCCCCACCGCGAACTCGTGCTTGAGCAGCCGGACCGACTCGGCGAGGTGGCCGATCGCGTCCGGCATCGGGTCCGGTACCGGCTCGTCGTCCTCGATCAGGGTGACGGACCGGCGGATCAGCGTGCCGGAGTTCCGCATCGCGCGGTCGATCGGGTCAGCCGCCTCGGCGTAGTGGGTGAGTTCGTTGCGGCGGTGCCAACGGGCCGGTGACAGGGTCGCCGTCTCCTTCGCGCCCTCGATCGCCTCGGTCAGGGTGGCCAGCTCCTGCTTGTTGTCGCGCAACCGTTCCAGCGCCCGCTGGATGATGGCGCGGTCCCGGGTGCGCAACCCGTCGGCGGTGGCGTCGAGCTGCGCGGCGAGCAGGTCCAGCGCCGGACGGGCGGCCCGGTTGATCACCCGGAGCGGGTTCAGCGGCAGCAGCACCGCCGTCACCAGCAGGGCGACCCCGCCGCCGAGGAACGCGTCGACGAAGCGGGGGATCTCCAGATTCTGGGTCGACGGGCTGAGCGTCACGATCAGCACCGCCGTGGCCGCCGCCTGGATGACGATGGCCACGCTCGCCCCGGCGAAGATGGTGAGCAGGATCGCCACCGTGACCACCAGGCCGAGTTGCCACGCGCCGGTGCCGAGGAAGTAGATCAGCAGGTCACCGACGAACACCCCGACGCCCACCCCGACGATCAGCTCCACGGTCCGGCGGAACCGCTGGCCCACCGAGGCGGCCAGGGTGCCGACCGCGGAGATCGGCGCGAAGACCGGTTGCGGGTTGCCGAGCAGCTTGTGCGAGACGAGGTACGCGAGGCCGGCCGCCAACCCGGCCTGCACGGCCAGCCCGCCGGCCATCCGTACCCTGTGCAGCCGGTCGTGCAGAGTGGCCCGGCTGCGGTGCTTGAGCTGCTCGGTGGCCTCGGCGATGCGCGCACCGTCGACGTCGACGAGTCCGTCGCGCAGGGGCGCACGCCGCACCATCGGAGGTCTCTTGTCCCGGGCCGCCGCCATGGGCGCGACTACCCGTGGCGGGCCCGCTGAATCCTCCCCCGGGCGTGCGCGGCGTACGGATGCGGCAGACTCGGGCGGTGGCCGATCTGCGGGAGCGGTGGCGGGCGGCGGCGCACGCCGCCGGTGCGATACCGGACGAGCACGCGACCCGGGCCGGTGAGCGGCTGCTCGCCCGCTGGCGGGAGCCGCATCGGCACTACCACACCGTCACGCACCTGGCCGCCGTGCTCGACGTGGTGGACCGCCATGCCGAGCTGGCCGCGCGGCCCGACCTGGTCCGGTTGGCGGCCTGGTGTCACGACGCGGTCTACGATCCCCGGGCCGTCGGTGACGCCAACGAACGGGACAGCGCGGCACTGGCCGGGAGCCTGCTCAGCGGGCTCGGGGTGCCCGACCCCGCGGTGGCCGAGGTCCGCCGGCTGGTTCTGCTGACCGCCGGACACCGGGTACCGGCGGACGACCCCGACGGCGCGCTGCTCTGCGACGCGGACCTCGCCGTGCTGGCCAGCCCGCCGGCCGACTACGACCGCTACGCGGCGGCCATCCGACGGGAGTACGCGCACGTGCCCGACCCGGCCTTCCGCAGCGGCCGGGCCAGCGTCCTCAACGGGTTGCTGGCGCTGCCCGCGCTGTTCCGGCTGCCGCCGCTGGCGCGACGGTGGGAGGCGCCGGCCCGCGACAACCTGCGCCGCGAGTTGGCCGTGCTCACCGGGCCGGCGAACCGTTGAGGTGCTTCGGGCGACGCAGGTCGGCGTCGCGGAGCAGCCGGACCAGTTCCCGGCTCGGCACCACCCGGGCGCCCAGCCACACCGCAGCCGCGAACCGGTCGGCCGGAATGTCGTAGTGGTCCCGGTCGAAGCCGCGGCGGGGTGCGCCCAGCGCCTCGGCGAAGGCGTGCAACTCGGCGTAGGAGACGTCGCTGATCAGGTGCGACCACAGCCGACCGCGCCACGGCCAGGCAGGCCGGTCCAGGTAGAGCATGTCACCAAAGCTAGCCCGCGTTGATGATCGGTGGTCGCCAGCCTAGCCTCGGCGTCATGGCCCCCACCGGACTCCTCGACGACCTGCGCGCCGCCCTGGGCGAGAACGCCGTGCTCACCGACCCGGACCTGCTGCGCGTGCACCAGCGCGACGAGGCCGACCTCTGTGCCGCCGGCGTACCCCTCGTGGTGACCCGCCCCCGGAGCACCGAACAGGTGGTCGCGGTGGTCCGTGCGGCGGCCCGGCACGGCGTACCGGTCGTGCCGCAGGGCGCGCGGACCGGGCTGGCCGGCGCGGCGAACGCGGTGGACGGCGCGGTGGTGCTCAGCACCGTCGCGATGGACGAGATCCGGGAGATCGACCCGGTGAGCCGGATCGCGGTCGTGCAACCGGGCGTGGTCAACGCCGCGCTGGCGCAGGCGGTCGCGAAGCAGGGGCTCTGGTACCCGCCGGACCCCGGCTCCTGGGAGTCGTCCACCATCGGCGGCAACGTGGCCACCAACGCGGGTGGCATGTGCTGCGTGAAGTACGGCGTGACCACCGAGTACGTGCTGGGTCTGGAGGTCGTGCTCGCCTCCGGTGAGGTGCTGCGCACGGGCCGGCGTACCGCCAAGGGCGTCGCGGGCTACGACCTGACCCGACTCTTCGTCGGCTCGGAGGGCACCCTCGGCGTGATCACCGAGGTGACGGTGGCGCTGCGACCCGCCCCGGCCGATTCGTTGACCCTGGTGGCGGTCTTCGGATCCACGGCGGCGGCGGGCACGGCGGTGGCCCAGATCGCCGCGCAGGGTCTCACCCCCAGCCTGTTGGAGTTGCTGGACCAGACCCACCTGCGGGCGATCGAGGCGTACCGGCCGATGGGTCTGCGGACCGACGCGCAGGCCCTGCTGCTGGCCGCCGTCGACACCGGCGACCGGGCGGCCGATGACCTGGCCGCCGTGGCGCAGGTGTGCGAGGCGGCCGGCGCCGAGGAGGTCTACGCGGCCACCGACACGCTGGAGGCGGCGGCGTTGTTGCAGGCCCGTCGGCTGGCCCACCCCGCGATGGAGAAGTTCGCCGCCGACACCCACCCCGGCGGCAGCGGCGGTCTGGTGATCGACGACGTGGCGGTGCCGCGAGGTGCGCTCGCCGCGCTGCTCGACGGCGTGGCCCGGATCGCGGCGGAGTGCGAGGTGCCGATCGGCGTGGTGGGGCACGCCGGGGACGGCAACATGCACCCGAACATCGTCGTCGACCGGGCCGATCCGGAGAGCGTACGGCGGGGCCGACGGGCGTTCGACGAGATCATGCGCCTCGGCCTGGACCTGGGCGGCACCTGCACCGGCGAGCACGGCGTGGGCCTGCTCAAGCGGGACTGGTTGGCGGCCGAGATCGGCCCGGTCGGCGTCCGGGTGCACCAGGCGATCAAGTCGGCGCTGGACCCGGCCGGCCTGCTCAACCCCGGCAAGGTGCTCTGAAGGGCTGCGTTCAGCCCTTGACCTCGGCGGGCGTGGCCTGGGTGAGCAGCAACAGGATCTCGCCGGCCACCGGTGGGCGTTCCTCGCCCGGGCAGTCCTGCGAGGTGATCAGGCCGGACGAGGTGAGCAGGCTCGACGTGAGCGCGTCGATGCAGGTGGTCCGGTACCGCCGGACCTGGTCGGTCTCCTCGGCGAGCCGTGGGTCGGCGAGCAGCACCTGCAACCGCTCGGTCTGCTCGGGCGCCAGCCGACCCCGGGAGGTCACCCCGTCGCCGGCGCAGTCGAGGCACTGCCACGAGCCGTCCTTCTCGACGCTCAGGGTGCGCAGCGGGGCGTCGGCGCCGAGCCGCTGGAGCAGGCTGACCTGGCCCACGGCCACCGTCGTCGGGGGCTCGGGGGCGGAGACACCGGCCGCGGTGCCGGCGGGCGGCGGGGCGGTCGCTGTGTCGGCGTCGTCGCCGCCGAACAGCGAACACCCGGCCAGGGCACCGACGAGCACCACGGCGAGGACAGGGGCGAGCAGTCGGCGGCGCGCACGGTACAGCACGCGCGGAAACCTACCCCACCGTAGGTAGCGTTCGAAACCACCATCCGGGCCGCTATCGATAGTTACCACTCGGTAACGTTACATTCCGGTCAGCTCGCCGTCGGTCGCAGCTCCGCCTGATCGTCGTCGCCCCGGTCCGCCGCGTACCCGCGTGCGTCCGGCACCCCGAGCCGGGCGGCATCCGCCTCGGCGTCGTCCGGCATGAGTTGGGACCGGCGCTCCGCCTCGACCCGCGCGCGGTAGTGCTCGACCTCGCGGGCCCGGGTCGCCGCGTCCCAGCCCAGCACCGCGCCCATCAACTCGGCCGCGTGCTCCGCCGACTCCAGCCCGCGGTGGCTGGTCTCGAACGAGATCCGGGTGCGTCGCGTCAGCACGTCCTCCAGGTGCAGCGCTCCCTCGGCCCGCGCCGCGTAGGCGACCTCCGCCGCCAGGTACTCCGGAGCACCGGCCAGCGGTGACGCGAGCAGCGGCTCGGCGTCGACCAACGCCAGCAGGTCGAGGGTGAGGCTGCCGTACCGCTCCAGCAGGTGCTCCACCACGCCCACCGGGACGCCGTGCCGCCGGGCCAGGTCGGCCCGGTCCCGCCACAGCGCCGCGTACCCGTCGGCACCGAGCAGCGGCAGGTCGGCGGTCCGTGACGCCCGCCCTCCCCCCAACCGGCGTACGGCCCGGTCGACCACGTCGGACGCCATCACCCGGTACGTCGTGTACTTGCCGCCGGCCACCAGCAGCAGCCCGAGCATCGGCTCGAACACCGCGTGCTCCCGGGACAGCTTCGAGGTCGAGTCGGCCTCGCCCGCCAGCAGGGGGCGCAGCCCGGCGTAGACGCCCTCGATGTCAGCGGTGGTCAACGGCCGGTCCAGCACGGTGTTGACCTGCTGCAACAGGTAGTCGATGTCGCGTGCCGAAGCCGCCGGGTGGGACCGGTCCAGCCGCCAGTCGGTGTCCGTCGTGCCGATGATCCAGTGCCCGCCCCACGGGATGACGAAGAGCACCGACGTCGCCGTACGCAGGATGAGCCCCGTCTCCCCGGTGATCGCCGAGCGGGGCACCACCAGGTGCACCCCCTTCGAGGCACGCACCCGGATGCCGGGCCGCAGGCCCACGTCGTTGAGCATCCGGGACATGTCGTCGCTCCACACGCCGGTGGCCGCGATGACGGTGCGGGCGTGCACCTCGAACTCCGCGTCCGGCGAACCGGCCGGCGCCTCCAGGTCACGGACGCGGACACCGGTCACCTCCCGCGCCTGCCGGATCAGCCCGACCGCGCGGGCGCTGCTCACCACCGTGGCGCCGAGGCTGGCGGCGGTGCGGGCCAGGGTGACGACCAGCCGGGCGTCGTCGACCTGCCCGTCGTAATAGCGGATCGCACCGGCCAGGGCGTCGGCGCGCAGACTCGGGAAGATCCGCCGGGCCCCCTCCCGGGTCAGGTGCCGGTGCAGCGGCATACCCCGGCCGGTGCCGAAGAGACCGGCGAAGACGTCGTACGCGGCCACACCGGCGCCGTAGTACGACCGGCGGAAGACCCGTGCCGGCAGGTCGCGCAGACCCCGGCCGGCGGGCAGCGGCACGAGGAACGGCACCGGGCGGACCAGGTGCGGCGCGAGCCGGGTCGCCAGCAGACCGCGCTCGGTCAGCGCCTCGTGGACCAGATGGAACTCCAACTGCTCCAGGTAACGCAGCCCGCCGTGGATCAACTTGCTGGACCGGCTCGACGTACCCGAGGCGAGATCGCGCGCCTCGACCAGGGCCACCTTCAGGCCCCGGGACGCCGCGTCCAGGGCGGCACCGGCACCGGTCACCCCACCCCCGATGACAAGTACGTCGAAGCGTTCGGCGCGGAGTCGGCGCAGGTCCGCCGTACGACGGATCGGCGAGAGCTGGCCGGCGACGGATCGGGAGACATTGGGATCACGCACTCATCCACCGTAACCGCCGTCCGCGCCGGTCGACATGTGCCGCCCGCCCCGTGCCGTCCCCGGTCCACGTCGACCCACCGCAGATCGCCGACGGAAACCGTTGAAGATCTTCGAGCTGGCCGTAAGGTTCTCGGATGCATGGTCAACCTGGAAGCGGCGACCGCAGCTCCCCGTGGCCGGTGGTCGCGGCCGTGTTCGTCGGCTGCTGGATCGTCGCGGTCACCGCAGCCACCCAGACCGGTGGCTGGCTGACCGATCAGGTGCTGCTGAGCTTCGGACGCGACCGGGTGGGCTGGCTCTGGCCGGTGCTCGGCCTGACCGCCGTCGTCCTGGCCGGAACGCCCGCCCTGCTGCTGGCCCTGCTACCCCGCTCGGCCTCCGTCCGGGCCACCGGACACCTCTGGCTGCTCGGTGCGCTGGCCCTCGGGGTGCTCAGCCTGCTGCGGGTGGTCCCGCCCGTGCACCACGAGGCGTACCTCGCCCTGCTGGCCGCGACGGCGCTGCTCGGCGCGCTCGCCGTGCGGTGGTCGGCGCGCCGGCGGGCGTACCCCCGGCCGGCCGGCCCGGTCGACGGCCCGGCGCTGGGCGACGAGGGTGACCCGGCCCGGACCGCTGCCACGCCCACCGACCCCACGCGATCCGATGCCGACCCGGCGCGGGCCGACGCCGCGCGGACGGAGGCCACCGGCGGCGCGGAGAAGGCCGGGCGCGGCTCGCGCCGGTGGGGCGCGCTACCGCTGCTCGCGGTCGCCGCCGGGCTGGCCCTGTTGCTGCCCTGGGTCTGGCTGGGCGCGCTCGGCGGACTGCTGGAGACCGCCCTCGCGGCCCTGGCGGCCGCCGCGCTGGGCGTGCTGGCGGGCACCCTGCTGGACACCACCTTCTGGTACCGGTTCGCGGTCGGTAGGCCACCCCGACCGGCCCGGCTGGTGCTGGTCGGCGGCCTGGTCGCCGGGGTGGCGCTGCTGCTGCTCGCGGCCGGAACGGGCCAGTCCGGCGCGCAGTTGCCCGCCCTGCTGACGCTGCCGCCCACCGGCTTCGTGCTCGCCGCGCTCTGGGCGGCAGCCGCGAAACCCGCCGCCGACCCGGTCACGGCCGCGCGTCCCGGTGTCGACGCGACCGCTCCGGCCCGCGCCGCCCGGACCGCGACCGGCTGGCTGGTGGGCCTGGCCACGCTCGGGCCGCTGGCGTTCACCGACCCGGAGGAGATCACCCTGCTGCTGGTCGGCACCCGCGACGTGCCGTTCTGGGTGGCGGCCGCCGCCGGCATCGGCCTCGCCGTCGCGGTCGTCCTCGCCATCGGGTACGCGGTGCTGCTGGCCCGCCCGACGGCACGCACCCCGAGTCGCCGGGTCGCCGCGCTGGCGGCGGCGGTCCTGCTCGTGACGGTGGGCGTGGTGGACGTCGGGCCCGGTCAGCCCGGCCTGTACGGCGAGCGGCTGCTGGTGGTGCTGCGCGAGCAGGCCGACCTGAGCGGTGTCCCGGCCGGGGCCCCCGGGCAGGCCGGACGGGACGCCCGGGCGACGGAGGTCTACCGGCGACTGGTGGCGACCGCCGACCGCACGCAGGCCGACCTGCGGCGCACGGCGGGCCGGCTACGACTCGACCCGGTGCCGTACTACCTGGTCAACGCGGTCGAGGTGGACGGCGGTCCGGCCGTACGCGCCTGGCTCGCGCGCCGGCCCGAGGTGGCCCGGGTACTGGTCAGCCAGCGGCTACGGCCACTGCCCGCCCCGGCGGGGCAGAATCGGGGCACCGCGCCGGCACCGACCGGCCCGGAGTGGAACATCCGTCAGCTCGGCGCGGACCGGGTCTGGTCCCAGCTCGGGGTGACCGGCGCGGGGATCGTGGTCGGCAGTTCCGATTCCGGCGTGGACGGCGGCCATCCGGCGCTGCGGCAGGGGTTCCGGGGCGGCGACGACTCCTGGTACGACCCGTGGGACGACACCCGGGCACCGACCGACCAGGGCGGGCACGGCACCCACACGGTGGGCAGCGCGGTCGGGCGCAACGGCATCGGCGTCGCCCCGGACGCGCAGTGGGTGGGCTGCGTCAACCTGGATCGCAACCTGGGCAGCCCGGCGCACTACCTGGACTGCCTCCAGTTCATGCTGGCGCCCTTCCCCACCGGCGGCGACCCGTTCGCCGACGGGCGGCCGGAGCGCGCCCCGCAGGTGCTGACCAACTCGTGGGGCTGCCCGACGATCGAGGGCTGCGACCGGGACGCGTTGCTGCCGGCGGCCACGGCGCTGGACGCGGCCGGGATCTTCGTGGTCGCCGCCGCCGGTAACACCGGCCCGTGGTGCGCGTCCATCGACGACCCACCCGCGCCGTACGCGAGTGTGCTGACCGTGGGCGCGGTGGACGCGCAGCGACGGGTGGCGGAGTTCTCCTCGCGCGGGCCGGTACCGGGCGGTGTGGGCAAGCCGGACGTACTGGCCCCCGGGGTGGGCGTGGTGTCGGCCATGCCCGGCGGCGGGTACGCGGCGCTGGACGGCACATCGATGGCGACCCCGCAGGTGGCGGGAGTGGTCGCGCTCATGTGGTCGGCGAACCCGGCCCTGATCGGCGATCTGGCCCGGACCCGGCAGATCCTGCGGGACACCGCCACGCCGGCCGAACCGACGTACCGCTCCCGCAATCCCGGCGACGCCTGCGGCGCTCCGGCGAACGTCACCGGCGCCGGCCAGGTCGACGCGTACGCCGCCGTTCGCGCCGCCCGGGGGTGAGCAGGGCGGACGGCGACGGGTGATCTAGGGTCGGCGACCATGGACGCCGAGATCACCGTCACCGAACTGGCCGCCGATCTCGCGCCCACCGTGGCGCGGCTCTGCGCGCGGGCACTCGACCTGCCGGAGGACGCCGCCGAGGCGGACGCCATCGTGGACGTCCTCTGGCCCCGGGCCGCCGTCGACCGGACCGTGATCGGGCTGGGGGCGTACCGGGCCGACGACCTGGTCGGGGTGGTGCTCTGCTCGGTGTCACCGACCGAGCCGGGTGTCGGGCACGTGGACCTGGTCGCCGTCCTGCCGGCGCAGCGCCGCCGGGGCGTGGGCCGCGCGCTGCTCGCCGGGGCCGAGCGGGCACTCGCCGGGCAGGGCGTCACCGAGGTGCTGCTGGCCGGAAACCCGCCCTACTACGCCTGGCCGGGCATCGACGTGCGGTACACGCCGGCGGTGTGCGCGGCCCTGGCGCTCGGCTACCGGCAGGACCGGACCGCCTGGAACATGACGGCGGACCTGTCGTACGACGGATCGCCGGCGCTGCGGTCGACGGAGGCCGCCGAGCGGCGGCTGGCCGGGCAGGGCATCACGGTACGGCGAGCCGAGCCCGCGGACCTGCCGGCGCTGACCGCGTTCGCCCGGTCCACCTTCGGCGGTGCCTGGGACGGTGAGCTGGTCGGATCGGTGGGCCGCGCGGGGGCCGGCTGCCACCTGGCGGAGCGGGCCGGCGAGGTGCTGGGTTTCGCCGCCTACGGATCGTCCCGGCCGAGCTGGTTCGGGCCGATGGGCACCGCCCCGGCCGCCGAGGGTTCGGGCATCGGTGGGGTGCTGCTTCGGCGCTGCCTGCGGGACCAGCGGGCGGCGGGTCTGGACCGGGCGGAGATCGGCTGGGTGGGGCCGGTGCCGTTTTACTCGGGCAGCGCGGGCGCACGGATCGAGCGGGTCTTCTTCCTGTACCGGCGGCACCTCGGGGCGCAATAGCGGGGCAAATGGGATATTGATCCATTCGCCCGCGTCGGGCATCGACGCCCCCTACCGTTTCGGTAGAGGAGGCAGCCATGACCGCGGATGACGACCAGACCGAGGACGGCCCGCCGATCACCTGGAAACCGGTCGGCGAACTGCCCGGCCAACTGCCGTTCGACCGACTGGACTACGGCGACGCCGAACAACTGGCCGAGATGAGCGCCGACGGCCCACCGGCCACCGAGGAACCGCAGGAGATGGTGGACGCGCCGATCCAGTTGCTGCCGCCGTACGACCGGGCGCAGAAGCGCCGTAACCAGCGCCCACTGCCCACCTGACGACGAACGGGGCGGACCGCGTCAGCGGCCCGCCCCGTTCGGTGTGTCGGAACTGGACTCAGAAGTCCATGTCCCCGCCACCCGGGCCAGCCGGGGCGGCCGGGGTCTTCTCCGGCTTGTCCGCGACGACGGCCTCGGTGGTGAGGAACAGCGCGGCGATCGACGACGCGTTCTGCAGCGCCGAACGGGTCACCTTGGCCGGGTCGATGATGCCCGCGGCCAGCAGGTCGACGTACTCGCCGTTGGCGGCGTTGAGGCCGTGACCCGCTTCGAGGTTACGGACCTTCTCCACCACGACGCCGCCCTCGAGGCCGGCGTTGACGGCGATCTGCCGCAGCGGGGCGTCCAGCGCGACCTTGACGATGTTGGCACCGGTCGCCTCGTCGCCGACCAGGTCCAGCTTGTCGAAGGCGGTCTTGCCGGCCTGCACCAGCGCGACACCACCACCCGGGACGATGCCCTCCTCGACGGCCGCCTTCGCGTTGCGAACGGCGTCCTCGATGCGGTGCTTGCGCTCCTTCAGCTCGACCTCGGTGGCCGCGCCGACCTTGATGACCGCAACGCCGCCGGCCAGCTTGGCCAGCCGCTCCTGCAGCTTCTCGCGGTCGTAGTCGGAGTCGCTCTTGTCGATCTCGGCCCGGATCTGGTTGACCCGGCCCTGGATCTGCTCGGCGTCACCGGCACCGTCGACGATGGTGGTCTCGTCCTTGGTCACCACGACCTTGCGGGCGCGGCCCAGCATGTCGACGCCGACGGCGTCGAGCTTGAGGCCGACCTCCTCGCTGATGACCTGACCACCGGTGAGGATGGCGATGTCGGCGAGCATGGCCTTGCGGCGGTCACCGAAGCCCGGCGCCTTGACGGCGACCGACTTGAAGGTGCCCCGGACCTTGTTGACGACCAGGGTGGCCAGGGCCTCGCCCTCGATGTCCTCGGCGATGATCAGCAGCGGCTTGCCCGACTGCATGACCTTCTCCAGGATCGGGAGCAGGTCCTTGACCGACGAGATCTTGCTGTTGACGATCAGGAGGTACGGGTCGTCGAAGACGGCCTCCATACGCTCCGGGTCGGTCATGAAGTAGGCCGAGATGTAGCCCTTGTCGAAGCGCATACCCTCGGTGAGCTCCAGCTCCAGCCCGAAGGTGTTGCTCTCCTCGACGGTGATGACGCCTTCCTTGCCGACCTTGTCCATCGCCTCGGCGATGATCTCGCCGACGCTGGTGTCACCAGCGGAGATGGAGGCGGTGGAGGCGATCTGCTCCTTGGTCTCGACGTCCTTGGCGAGCTTGGACAGCCCCTCCGAGACGCTCGCGACCGCAGCCTCGATGCCCCGCTTCAGGGCCATCGGGTTGGCGCCGGCGGCCACGTTGCGCAGGCCCTCGCGAACCAGGGCCTGGGCCAGGACGGTCGCCGTCGTCGTGCCGTCACCGGCGACGTCGTCGGTCTTCTTGGCGACCTCCTTGACCAGCTCGGCGCCGATCTTCTCGTACGGGTCCTCGAGCTCGATCTCCTTGGCGATGCTCACACCATCGTTGGTGATGGTGGGGGCACCCCACTTCTTCTCGAGCACGACGTTGCGGCCCTTGGGGCCGAGGGTCACCTTTACGGCGTCGGCGAGCTGGTTCATGCCCCGCTCGAGGCCGCGGCGCGCCTCTTCGTCGAACGCGATCATCTTGGCCATACGGCGTTGTCCTCCTGGACACTCACGGGCCACCCGAGATGTGTCCCCCGGATGGGCCGCCTGGTGTACGCACCTTGGGACGTCGCCACCTGGCGACGACGACGTCCTTCGGCCGGGCCGGATAGCCCGCGACGACCGGCCATGTGCTGCCCCGGTGTCTCCACACCGGCACAACCAGGCCCCACCGTCCCGACCATTGGCACTCACGGTATGCGAGTGCCAATGACTTGTTTAGCACTCTCACCTGCCGAGTGCAAGCACGATGAGCCCGGTCAGCCGAGTTCCGCCGCCAGTGTGGCCCCGTTCACGGGCCCCTCATGAGCGCGTTGCTCGGCGTACGTGATCAGGAGACCGACCAACTGGGCGAGGTGGGCCGGCAGGGCCAGCACCGCCGCGATGCCGATGACCACCACCACCCCGACCGCGGCCCCCGGGGACGCGAACGGATCCTCGCCGAACGCCGTGGTGCCGACCGACTCCAGGATGCTGGACACCACGGTTCCGATGATCACCGCCGCGCCCACCAGGGCCACCCGCCCGAGCAGCAGCCCGAGCCGGTCGTGGAACATCCGGAACGACCGGCCGATCGGATTGTGCCGCTCGAACAGGTAGACCGGGCCGGCCATGCTCAACGCGAACGCCAGGTAGATGCCGGGCAGCACGCAGAAACAGACCCCGATGCCGACGAGCAGGCTGACCAGCAGCGTCCAACCCCACAGGCCGACCGCCCGGCGCAGCCCGTACCGCAGCGCCGCGTCGAGTTCGGCGGGCTGACCGGCCGCCTGCCGGGTGATCACCCAACTGCCCGCAGCCCAGCCCAGCGCCTGCACCAGGCCGATCACCAGGCTGCCGACGACCAGCACGACGACGACGGTCAACAGGCCGGTGGCGAAATTGTCGGGCAGCCCGGTCGGGTCTGTCTCGGCCTGGGCCTCCCACCCGGCTGACGGGTCCACGCCGAAGGAGATGACCGAGAGCACCGCCGCCGGCAGGACCTGGGTGAGCAACATGATCGGCACCAACTGCCGCCAGCCCCGGCGCAGCGCGCCCCAGAACCGGTCGAACCAGGCCCCGATGCCGCCGCCGGGCGGCGTGACCAGGGCGTCGTTCGGGTCGAGGCCGTAACCCGGCGGGTACCAGCCGGCCGGCGCCCCCGGATACCACGGCTGCCCGCCGTAGGGACCGGCCCCCGGCGGGTAGCCGCCGGTGGGCGGGAAGGCCCAGCCCTGCGGTGGCGGACCGGCGGACTGACCCCACGCTCCCTGGGCGGGATCCCAGCCCGGCGGCGGACCGCTGGGCTGACCCCATGCCTGCGCGGGGTCCCAGCCCTGCGGCGGCGGGCCCTCGTGCGGCAGGCTAGCGCCCGGGACGGGCGGGGTGCCCGGCGCGGGTGACGCGCCGGAGCCGTCGCCGGGCGACGTGGGGTCGGGCCGGCTCGGCTCACCCGGCCCGGAGGGTGTGGCGGGTGGCGGCGGCTGGTCGGTCATGAACCCTCCTCAGCATCGGCTGGAACGGTTCACGATCTTCCCGGGCCGGCGTCCGCGCCGCAGCCCCGACTCGCCAGCCGATCGGGCGGATCCGCCGGCGAGCAGATCGGGGGGATCGGTCAGCCGATGACGCGGACGTGCTCCGCCTGCGGGCCCTTCTGACCCTGGGCGATCTCGAACTCGACCCGCTGACCGTCGTCGAGCGCCTTGTAACCGTCCATCTCGATCGCGGAGAAGTGGACGAACACGTCCTGACCGCCGTCGACGGCGATGAAGCCGTAACCCTTCTCGGCGTTGAACCACTTCACGGAACCCTGTGCCACGGTGCACTTCCCTCACTCTGCGCGGCGTTGCCTGCCCGAACGCCCGGCACGGCCGGACACCCGTGGACCACCGCCACAGCGATCGACGGCGACCGCTGAAAGAGGTGATCGAAATCGCACGCTACACGAGGAGTGACGGGAGCGCACGACCACAAATCGGGCATAATTCGTGGCGATCCGAGGGTCCGTCGGATTCATGACGATGGTTGTGTTTGGGGCGGATGGCGGAGTTCCGGCCGCACCGGGCGCGGGTGCACGCGGCTGTGGTAGGCATGCGGACATGACCACCGACCCGGGCGCCGCGGCCCTGCGGCAGGCGCGGATCCACCGCGTACGACCGCAGGACGCCGCCCGGATGCGGGCGCTGCGCCTGGAGATGCTCGCCGACGCGCCGTTGGCCTTCCTGGAGACCCTGGCCGACGCCGCGGCCCGACCGCACAACGAGTTCGCCGCCCGGGTGGCGTACACGTCGACCGGCCCGCACAACGCCCAGTTCGTCGCCGACCCGGGCGGCCGGCTCGTCGGGCACGCCGGTGGAACGGCCGCCCCGGACGAGCCCGACCTGACCGTCATCTACGCCGTGTACGTCACGCCCGCCTGGCGGGGCAGCGGACTCCTCGGCGAGCTGATCGACGGGGTGGCCGCCTGGTCGCGGGCCTGCGGCCGGCCGGAACTGCTGCTGGAAGTGGTGGTCGGCAACGACCGCGCCTACCGGGCCTACCAGCGGCTGGGCTTCAAGGACACGGGCGTACGGGTCCCCCACCCCACGATCCCCGCCCTGACCGAACTCCAGATGCGCCGCCCCGCATAAGAAGGACCCTTCCCAAGGCAAGACCACCAAGATGTCCCTAAAACCGGACCGTCAGGCGACACCGTGCCCACGAGAGGGTTTCCGGGGCAGCCCGCCCCGCGCAGGGATCAAGCCTGACCGCCCGGAGCGGGGCGGGCTGCCCCGGAAACCCCCACCGCAACCAATCAAGCAGGACGCCGAGACTGCACGATCCGGAACCGGTTCGCCACGTAAGCCCCGTCGGTCAGCGCCGAGTTGGCCGCCGCGTTCGCGCCACTGCCGTGGAAGTCGGAGAAGGCAGCCGACTGGTTCACGAAGACACCGCCGGTGAGGTTGCAGGACAGGTGCACCCCGACCTCGACCGCGACCGCCTCGGCGGCGTCCAGCACCGCCTCGTCGGTCGAGTAGACCCCGGCGGTCAGCGCGCCCTTCTCGCCGACGGTCCGGCGCATCAGCTCCAGGCTGTGCGCGGTGGAGTCGGTCGCGATGGCGAACGAGATCGGCCCGAACCACTCCCGGCCGTACGCCTGCTCGTCGTCCGCGGTCAGCTTCACGATCGTCGGGGTACGCACCACCGCGTCGGCGTACGCCGGGTGGGCCACGGTCCGCGACTCCAGGACCGGCTCACCCACCTTGGTGACCTCGGCCAGCCGCTCCAGCACCCCGTCGTTGACGATCGCACCGGTCAGCTCGACGCCCCGGGCCGGGTCGGCGGTCAGCTTGCCGACCGCCGCCGCGATCCCGCCGGCCACCTCGTCGAAGCTCTTGTGCCCCTGGTCGGTCTCGATGCCGCCGGCCGGGATGAGGATGTTCTGCGAGGTGGTGCACATCTGCCCGCTGTAGAGGGTCAGCGTGAAACCGAGGTTGCGGCACATGCCGGCGAAGTCGTCGGTGGAGTCGATGACGACCGTGTTCAGGCCGGCCTTCTCGGTGTAGACCGACGCCTGCCGGGCGTGCGTCTCCAGCCAGTCGCCGTACTCGGTGGAGCCGGTGAAGTCGACGATCTTGACGGCCCGGTGCAGGGCCAGGTCGCTGGCGAGCTTCTCGCCGGGGGCCTCCGCGGCCAGCAGGACCAGGTTCGGGTCGAAGCCGGCCTCGGCCAGCACCTCCCGGGCGTACTTCACGGTGATCGCCAGCGGCAGCACCGCGCGCGGGTGCGGCTTCACGATCACCGGGTTGCCGGTGACCAGCGAGGCGAACAGCCCCGGGTAGGAGTTCCAGGTCGGGAAGGTGTTGCACCCGATCACCAGCGCCACGCCACGCGGCACCACGTGGAACGTCTTGGTCATCCGCAGCGGGTCGCCCTTGCCGGCGGCCTTCTCCCAGCCGGCCGTGCCCGGGTGCCGGGTCATCTCGGCGTACGCGTACGCCAGCGCCTCCAGCGCCCGGTCCAACGCGTGCGCGCCACCGGCCTGGAAGGCCATCACGAACGCCTGCCCGCTGGTGAACTGCACCGCGTTGGCCAGCTCGAAGATGTGCTTGTGCAGCCGGTCGAGGATCTCCAGGCAGACGCCCACCCGGGCCTGCGGACCGGCGTCGCGCCAGGCCGGCAGCGCGGCCGAGGCGGCGGCGACCAGCTCGTCGGGGCCGGCGTGCGGGTAGCGCACCGCCAGGTCGACCCCGAACGGGCTCGTCTCGGTGGCGGTCCGCTCGCCGGTGCCGGGCTGGTCGAGCGGGAAATCACCACCGAGGTACGCCTCGAACGCGGCCTTGCCGTCGGCGGCGGCGGTCTCGCCGTACACGCGGGGGCTGGGGGACTCGGGATAGGCGGACCAGTAGCCCCGCTCCGTGATCGCGGTCAGCGCACGGTTGAGGGTGTCGGCGTGCCTGTCGTACAGGGGATGCGGGGTCTCCGTCATGCCGCCATCATGCATGACGGAGGTCCGCGGACAGTAGCGGCGGATACCCGTCAGAGGGTGAGCTGCCAGTTGTCCCAGGCGTCCACCGGACGGAACCCGAGCTGCTCGTTGATCGCCACCATGTGGCTGTTGCTGGCGGCGTTCCAGGTGTCGATGACGCGTACGGCGGGCTCGTGGGTGAGCAGGTGGTGCAGGTTCTCCGCCTTGGCGATCAGACCCAGCCGGTGCCCACGGTGATCCGGGTCGACGATGGTGATCTGCTGGTAGGCGTGCCAGTCGGCGGAGGCACCGACATCCAGCAGAGTCCAGGCGACGACCCGGCCGGTCTCCTCGTGCAGCATTCCGAGGTGGTACCGCCGCCGCCCCCGGGCGTCCAGCGCGCGCTCCATGCCCCGGAGGCGCTCGGCGTCCACCTGCTCCGGCTCCCACTGCACGTCACCCATCGGCGCGTCCATCAGCAGGCGGCCCTCCAGGTAGGCGATGTCCGCCACGTACTCCGCCGGGGTGCCGCCCTGCCAGGAGACGGAACGGTAGCCCTCGGCGCGGGGCTCAGCCTCGGCCAGTGCCGCCCGCAGCGCGAGCCGGTCGATGCGCTCGATCTCCAGTCGGCGACGCACCTCGACCAGCGCGGAGTGCGCGCCCATCGCGGTGGCGAACGCGGCGCCCGCCGCCGGCCGGGCCGGCCCGTCGGGTAGCGCGGCGACGGCCATGGCGACCACCCGCTTGCGGCCGTGCTGACGCAGCAGGCGTACCCCGTACTCGTGCAGGGCCCGACCGACACCCCGGCGGCGCAGGTCCGGGCGGACCGTCAGCTCGGCGGTGGCGTTGTCGGGGTTGTCGAGCTGCGGCAGGTCGAGCTGAAGGTAGCCGGCGGGCACCCCGTCCAGCCGGGCCAACGCCCAGAGGGATCGGGTGCCGGGCATCGGGGTGTGGAAGAGGGCGTCGAAGCGTTGCCGGCAGGACGGCGGGAAGTCGGGCAGGTCGGCCTCGATGGCCGCCGCGGCGATCCGGTACGCCTCGTCGACCGCGGCCCGGTCGGTGCCGTCGAACGGCGCGATCGTGATGCTCATGCCGGTGAGCCTGGCACCCGCAAAAGCGACAGGGCCAGCGATTATTCGCTGGCCCTGTCGAACGTGGTCGGGAGGGACACTCGCACAACGCCTCCGGCGTTGGGTCGCAAGAACTTCAAAAGTCTTCGGCGAAATGCCCTCCCGCACGGAGCATCTTGCGCCGTCCGGTTCCTGCCGTCAAGTCCTGAGCGGCGGGTTTTCCACACTCACAGCGAAAATCCAGTCACCCGGTGGATTCAGCCGAGCAGACCGGCGTCCCGGGCCGCCCGCAGGGACGGCTTGATCTGGTGGGTCGGGCCGACCTGGGCGGCCACCGCGTCGATCGTCTTCAGACCTTCGCCGGTGTTGAAGATGACCGTCTCCGCCGTCGGGTCGAGCCGACCGGACGCGACCAGCTTGCGCAGCACCGCCGCCGTGACGCCGCCCGCCGTCTCGGCGAACACCCCGGTGGTACGAGCCAGGTCGCGGATGCCGGCGCGGATCTCGTCGTCGTCGGCGTACTCCATCCAGCCGCCGGTGCGGCGCACCGCCTCGAGGGCGTAGAGGCCGGCGGCCGGGTCGCCGATGTTGAGCGACTTGGCGATGCCGGTGGGCTTGACCGGGGTGATCGTGTCGGTGTCGGCGTGCAGCGCGGCGGCGATCGGGTTGCAGCCGGCCGACTGCGCCCCGAAGACCTTCCAGCCGCCCGCCGGGGCCTCGACCAGGCCGATCTCGACCAGCTCGGAGAACGCCTTGTCAATCTTGGTGAGCAGTTCGCCACTGGCCATCGGGATGACCACCTGGGCGGGGATCCGCCAGCCCAACTGCTCGGCCACCTCGTACCCGAGGGTCTTGGAACCCTCGGCGTAGTACGGCCGGACGTTCACGTTGACGAACGCCGTGTCCTCGAACTCGTCGGTCTCCACCAGCTCGCCGCAGAGCCGGTTGACGTCGTCGTACGAGCCGTCGATGGCGACCAGTTCGCCGCCGTACACGGCGGTGGTGATGACCTTGCCCTGCTCCAGGTCGCAGGGGATGAAGACGATCGAGGGCACCCCGGCGCGCGCGGCGTGCGCGGCCACCGAGTTGGCCAGGTTGCCGGTGGAGGCGCAGGCGAACCGGCTGAACCCGAGCGCCTTCGCGGCGGTCAGCGCCACCGAGACGACCCGGTCCTTGAAGGAGTGGGTCGGGTTGGCGCTGTCGTCCTTGACCCAGAGCGGCGCGGTGATGCCCAGTTCGGCGGCGAGGTGCGGGGCTGCCACCAACGGGGTCAGACCCGGGTCGAGGGTGACCCGACTGGCCGGGTCCTGCCCGGCGGGCAGCAGCGCGGCGTACCGCCAGATGTTGTCCGGGCCGGCCTCGATCTGCTCCCGGGTGACCGTGGCGAGGGCCGCGGTGTCGTAGTCGACCTCCAGCGGGCCGAAACACTCGTAACAGGCGTGCTGGGCGGCGAGCGGGTAGCGGGCCGAACAGGCCCGGCAGACTAGGGCACGGGCGGGGCTGGCGGAGGTGTCGATGCCGGAGGCGGCGAGCGTCGACGTCATGTCGAGAGTCCTCTCATCTTTCCCCGCATCGCACGGTGCGGCGGGGACGGAATTGGCACCTGCCCCGCCTGTCGCTCAGCGGTGAGCGCGCGGGGTGGTTGCCGGGGCGTCGTCGGGCCGTATCCCTCAGCCCCTCTGGATGAGGTATGCAGTTGTACCGCCGAGTCTAGGCAACGTTGCCCGGCGCCTCCACCGGGCATCCCAGCCAGTGGGTCAGCGGGCGGCCACCGCCACCGGGTCGACCACCGCGACGGGATCGGTGACCGCGGTCGGCCGGGTCGGCGACGACGGCCGGGGGCGGGTGCGCGCGGCGAGGTTCGCGGCGACCAGGGCGGCGATGGTGATCGCGGCGCCGATCAGTTCGATCCGCTCCGGCCGGTAGCCACGGGCGATCTGCACGATGAACGTGGTCACCGGGACGAGGTTCATGAACAGGGCGGCGTTGGCCGCGCCCAGCCGCTGCACACCGGTGTTCCAGGCCAGCACCGCGACGACGGCGGCGACGAGCACGGCGTACGCCAGTTGCGGGGTGACCGCTACGAGGTCGGCGGCGGACGGCGCGTGCTGCCACCCGACGGCGTCGGCGCCGATGCTCGCGGCCAGCATGGCGGCCGTGCCGGCGAGCGCCGTCAGGGTGGTGAAGCGCAGCGGCGACCAGCCGCCGAACCGGGTCGCTCCATGGGTGTAGACGGCCCAGCCGAGCACCGCACCGATCATCATGAGGCCGCCGAGACCGAACTGGCCGAGCCCGGCCAGGCTCCCGCGGGTGATCACCAGGCCGACGCCGAGGAGCGCCACCAGGGAGAGCGCCAACAAGAGCGGCTTCGGCCGTACGCCGTCCCGGGCCCACCGGACGAGCTGGGTGATGATCGGGGTGGTTGCCACGAACAGGGAGATCTGCTGCGGGGCGGCGTGTTCGAGCGCCAGGTTGGTGAGCAGGTTGAAGCCGGCGAAGCCGACCACACCGAGCACCACCACCTCGACTCCGCGACCGCCGAGGCGCAGCGCGGCCGAGCCCTCCCGGATCAGCAGGATGCCGACCAGGATGACCGTGGCGAACAGGTAGCGGGCGGTGGTCAGGTTGAGCGGGTCGACCCTCGTCAGCGCGGTGGCCAGGATGGGGAACATCGCACCCCAGGCGAGCGCGGCGAGCAGCGGGTAGGCGGCGGCGCGGGATCGCATCGTCAGCTCCAATGTTCGAGTATCGTCGAACCAACGACACCGACCCTAGGAGCTTGTTCGACTATTGTCGAACAAGGGTTACACTGCTCACATGGAGCCGCACGAACCCGACCTGAGCGCCGTACCGGTCACCGCAGTGCTGGCCGCACTCGCCGACGACGTGCGGTTGCAGATCGTCCGGGCGCTCGCCGAGGGCGGCGAGGCGGCGTGCGGCAGCTTCGACTTCGGCGTTTCGAAGGCGACCCGCAGCCACCACCTGAAGGTGCTGCGCGAGGCCGGCCTGACCCGCACCCGGGCCGCCGGCACGAGCCGCCTGGTGCGACTCCGCCGCGACGAGGTGGACGCGCGCTACCCGGGCCTGCTGGACGCGGTCCTCGCCCCCCGCCCGCCGGCCTGATCTGCTTGATGCGGGCTGGCGTTGGTCACGCTGCCGGAGCCTGCCGCGGAGGCGCCCGAGCGCGCCCGTCATCTGCACGTCCTTTGGAGCTGAATCGTTTACGACATCACCGGAACGGGTGGCCCTCCCCGGAACGGGCGGCCCTCCCCGACCGACACGCGTCGCCGGAGCCGACACGCCGAGGCTCCGGCGACGCGCGTCACGGGTGCGGTCAGGCGTTCACCGGGCTGGGCTCGGCCATCGACGGCGACGGCGCGTCGGCACGACGCTTGAAGAGCAACGAGTCGAGCGCCCACGGGCCCGAGCCGAGCGTCGCGACCAGCAGGAACGACCAGCAGAAGAGGGCTGCCAGCTCACCGCCGTTGCGCAGCGGCAGCAGGTCGTCCGGCTGGTGCACGACGAAGTAGGCGTACGCCATCGAGCCGGACGCGAGCAGCGCGGCGGGCCGGGTGAAGAGCCCGACCAGCACCAGCGCGCCGCAGATGAGCTGGATCAGGGCGGCCCACCAGCCCGGCCAGGTGCCGAGCGGTACCGCCTTTCCGGTCATCGGGTTGCCGCCGAACAACCCGAAGACCGAGGAGAGGCCGTGCAGCGTGAACAGCAGGCCGATCACGATGCGGAACAGGGACAGGGTCGGCCCGCCGAGCCGAGAGACGTTCATGGAGACCTCCATGGAAGGGGATGGATCTCCTTCATGATGGGGCCTCAAGACATAGATGGAAATAAATTCCTTGCTAGTGGGAAAATCCCCGTCGGGAGAACCCTGGGCGCACTGCAGGAACTGCGACTTTGCCCTGATTTGACGCACCCCTGGCAGTAGCTCTCACGCATTGGGAGCGCTCCCGAGCCCTCAACGTACCGGTTGGCGTGGTGCCCGTACACCCTGTCGATCTGCCCCGAATGCGGGGCAAGCGACCGCCAGGGGTGCCGCGACTCGGTCGCCACGACGGCTCGGGCTGCTGCTGGATGGCGTCACTCTTCGCTCAACGCTTCGGGAGCCGGGACTGCAACAGCGCGCAGATGTCGGATAGTGTCCGCTCCGACACGTAATGCGACATCGCTTCGCATCGAAGTTCGGGAGGCATGCATGGCGAGCATCGAGGAAGTCAAGGCGGCGCTTGCACAGGCTGCGGAGCAAGCCAATGCCACCCAGCAACAGATTCGCGCGGCCGTCGAGGCAACCGAGCAGACTTTGGCAAGACTCCGGGCTGTGGCCGCCGGCACGGGACACCCAGCGCTGGCCGAAGCAATCGCCGGTGCCGAGCAGAGCAAGCAACGCCTCGTGGAGGCGATGACCCTGCTTCAGGGCAGCTCGCAGGCCGCCCGAAACTACATGGGCGTTCTCGGCTGAACGATCGTTGCAATGCTGCGGCCGTTACCTGTGCCGATCGTGCGCGGCATGCCGCTGGCTATGTCACTCCCGCGAGGCGAACTGGGCTGCCTCCGCGAGCAGCGCTTCCAACTCGATGTCAGTCAGCGTCTCGTCGGTGAATATCTTTTGAACCGTCGCTGCTTGGATCCGTCCGACCATCTCGGGGCTGACCGCGTAGTCAAGCGAGGGGTCGATGGTTGCCAGGATCAACGACTCGACGTCATCGGCTCGGATCTCGGGGCCGCCCTCGTACTGAGCTCGAAGGTCTGCGACAAACTTGATCACTCCAACCCGGTCTGCGGTCTCGCCAAATCGTCGGTCGACCGCCACGAAGAACAGAGCCGCGAGGAAGCGGGGGAAGCCGTCCCAGCCCTCGGCATCGAGCCGGGCACCGATGGACTCGTTGGCAGCGTAGTCACTCCGGATCATCGTCCGGACGTACTCGATCAGGTCAGGCTTGATCATCGCTGTCCCGTCTCCTCGCTCGTCGAGTGTGGCCATAGTTCCACACTGCTTTGGCGATGACTGCCACTGCACCGGCCGCCATCACCAGCGCTGTCACGGGGTTGTCGACCTGGGGAGACGCTTGAGCCGGCGCCGGCGAGGCAGTGCCAGCGCTCGATCCGCCGCTGGCGTCCTGCCTAAGAAACTTGTAGAACTGCTTGGCACCGCTCTCGGCTTTCTTCAGAGCGTCTTCGGTGTCGTCCGCCTTCTGGACCTGGCGTCGCCACAGGATGTCGGCTCTCCTGCCGCGGGCTTCGGCCTCGGTCACCAGACGCTCGCCGGAGGGCGTGGAGGCGTCGACGGACGGGTCGACTGGTGCGGCGCCGGGAGCGATAACGTTCACGTAGGCGGTGATGTGCCGGGCGGCGTCGGCCAGCAGCCGCGCGTAGCGACCTGCCTTGTCTCTGGCGACTTCGGCATCTGCGGCAGCAGCCGCCAGCCGTTGATTGGTGCCACCCCGGAGAGCCTCGGTCAGGTGTGCGAGCGCTTGTTCGGCGTCTGCCCGCGCACGCGACGCTGTTACCGCAGCGCTGTCGAGGCTTGCTCGTATCGCCACGAGCTGCGCGACCACCTCGCCTACGCTGGTCATCCGAGTTGCGAGCGGTAGCCGCCGACCTTCTCGGCACAGGTATCGAAGCGGCGGCGAGTCGGTGCAACCTCGGCATGGGCGGAACGAAGCGCACTGTGGGTCCGCGCCACCTCGGCATGCTGACTACCTCGGAGGACTCGGGCCGCTTCATTGGTCGCTGATTCGGCCTCTGCAATCGCCAGATCGAGGGTTCGGCGGCCTTGGCGGGCGGATTCGATGGCAGCACCAAGGGTCGCCTTCAGCTCGGCGATGCTCATCGGGCAACCCGTCCTCCGTCGACGTACACGTGGCGACGGTATCGAGTATCGACTTGTATCGCACTCCCGAACTGAAGGCTATTCAGCCACGAAGACGCCCAGCCCTTGGTGGCCGTACAACTCACCGGTTTCGATAAGGATCGTGATGGCTTGCCGAACAGTCGACTGGCTGCCGACGTTGTACAGGTCTGCCAACTCCTTGGTCGAGGGCAGTTTGTGCCCAGGCGGCCACTCGCCGTCGGCGATACGCCTCCTGATGTCGGCGATGATCCGCCGGTAGTGCGGCTCGAACTTCCGTGGTGTGGGCATGCAAGGTACTCCCAGCTAGGCATGCCCATCTGATCACGACGACGCGAGTCACCTCAAGCGCATCGTTGACTTTACCGGCATTACCGGTAAAGCTGGGATCAGGAACTTCCAGCTAGGCACTGGGCGGTTCCCCCCGTCGGGGCGGCGCGCAGGTCAGCTCAGATGCCCCCATCTGGGCTGGCTGTCGCGCTGCCCCGGCACCCACAGATCCGAGAGGAGGCCCACCGTGACCGTGACCGAGGCGAGCGCCGCCTGGGAGGTCGAGCAGGTGGCCGGCGAGCTGCGCGAGACGTACCTCGCGGTGGCCGCCGCGACCGTCTTGTTGGAGCGGACCAGCGCCGGCTGCGCCCATCCGGCGATCCGGCACGCGCGGCGTCGCGGAGACGACGCGCTCGACCTGGCCGGTGACGCCGAACGGCAGCTCAGCGACGGTGTGAGCCGGCTGCGCACCGCGTCCGGCCAGCCCAGCATCGGCGACCTGATCGAGGTGCTGGATGCCGCGCGCGACCAGTTCGGTGCCGCCGCCGCACAGGTTGGTCAGCTTCCGGCGCGGATCAGCGCAGCTCGGCAGCAGCTCGCCGACGCCGGCCAGCCCGACCTGGCCGCCGAGACAGCGAGTGGGCAGTGGGCCCGGGCTGCCGAACAGCTCGACCTGATGACCGAGAGCCTGACGGCGGCCGCCGAGGCGCTGACGTCGTACACCGAAGGGTTGTCCGGCGTGAGTGCGTGAAGCCCGAGCCGAAGGGAGAACCATGACGGAGTACGAGGTACCACCCCGCTGGATCGTGCACCTACCCACCACCCTGACCAGCATCGCCGGCGCTCGGGCGCTGGCCGAGGCTCTGCGTGACTCACTCGGCCACGTCACCGCGATCGACTTCGGCGAGACGACGCTGAGCGAGGAGGACCGTCAGTTCGTGCGTACCCGGGTCTGGTGCGACCACCGACTACCCGACGGCGCCCGCTGCGACCTGCCCGCCTACCACCCCGACGGTTCTTGTGGGCCGGGATGACGACCGACCACCCACGCTGCTCATTTGACGGACAGGGGGTGCGCGATTCGCAACTGCTCCGTCACGCGGCGGTCGTTTAACGTGAACCGTTGGCGCGACATCCAACAGCACAGGAGCCACGGTGACCGATCCTGCCGGAGAACTGGTCCTCTACCGCACCGACGACGGCGGTTCCGTTGTCCAACTGAGGGCGGCCAAGGGAACGGTCTGGCTGACGCAGGCCCAGATGGCCGAGCTGTACGGCACCTCGGTCCCCAACATCGTGCAGATCATGCGACGGGTGCTTGCCGAAGGGGAGGTGACCGAAGCAACTATTAACTCAGAGTTAGTAGTTCGGACCGAGGGCACGCGGCAGGTGCGGCGCGAGGTCAAGGTCTACAACCTCGACATGATCCTGGCCGTCGGCTACCGGGTGACCACACCCCGCGCGGTGCAGTTCCGCCAATGGGCCACGACAGTGCTGTCGGAGTACCTGGTCAAGGGCTTCGCCATGCAGGACGAACGACTCAAGGACGCCGCCGCTGCGGACTACTTCGACGAGCTGTTGGAACGCATCCGGGACATCCGGGCGTCCGAGAAGCGCTTCTACCAGAAGGTCCGCGACATCTTCGCCGCCACCAGCGCCGACTACTCCGGGACCAGCGACACCGCCAAGACGTTCTTCGCCACCATCCAAAATAAGTTGATCTATGCGGTCACGGGTCATACCGCCGGCGAACTGATGGTGAAGCGGGCTGACCCGAGTTCACCCACTATGGGCTTGACCACCTGGCGCGGCCAGCAGGTACGCAAGGCGGACACCGCTATCTCCAAGAACTACCTGACCGCTGACGAGATCACTGAGTTGAATCGACTGACCACGATGTTCCTCGACTTCGCCGAGGACCGGGCACGCCGCCGACAGCAGATCCTGATGGCGGAATGGGTTCAGCGTGCCGACGCGTTCCTGACCTTCAATGAACGGCAGGTGTTGACCGGTGCCGGCGGAATCTCCGCCACTGCGGCCGAAGCGCGGGTCGGGCAGGTGTACACCGAATTCGATCACCGACGTCGCGAGAAGCAGGCAGAGGAGGCGCGTCAACGGGAGGAGCAGGACCTTGCCGACCTGCTGGAGTTCGAGCGTCGCCGCCGGCTTGGTGGAAGGCCACCAGAGGGTGCCGACTGACCCGGCGGTGCCCGCTGCGCCCTGCCCACCGACCATCCTGGCGGGTTGTGCGACTTACGGCCGGACACGTAGCCGATGCGGACGCTGGCCGGAGGCAGTGCTGCCCCAGATTTGGGGCAGCTCGACAGCGTTTGAGCAGGGGACGGCAGGTCCGCCCCAGAGCGAACGACGACCGCCCGGGCAGCGGCGGATTAGAACCGTCGGCGAGGATCGAGGAATGATCTTTCGCAACGCCATCGGGCGACGGGTCGGCGCGGCGGCCGCTCTGCTGGTCACGCTCAGCGCCTGCGTCCCACGCGATCACGCGGGGCAGGGCGGCGACCCGACCGGCCCGCCGCCGAAATCTTCGAGCCCCGCCCCGTCGGCGAGCGCCGAGCCCGTGCCCACGTGCCCGGCGTCCGGCATCCGGATCCGCTCGACCGGCGGGGACGCGGCGATGGGGCTGCGCGCTCTCGGCCTGGAGCTGGTCAACTGCGGCGACCACCCGTACCGGCTCGACGGGTACCCGACGGTGTGGGTCCTCGACGAGCGGCGCAAGCCGATCATCCTCGCCGTGGTGAACGGGGCGAAGGGCATCACCTCGGGCTTCGACCAGCCGCCGCAGCCGATCACGCTGCACAAGGGCGAACGGGCCGTCGCCACCGTCCTCTGGCGCAACCTGGTCACCGACTCGACGGTGGTGGCCACCGACGGGGCGTACCTGTCGGTGGCGCCCGCCGCCGGTCAGCCGGCCGAGGACGTCGACCCGCACGGCCCGGTCGACGTGGGCAACACCGGGCGGATCGGCGTCAGCCCCTGGCGGATACCTACGACGTGATGTCCTTGCGGGTGAACCGCCAGAAGGCCAACCCCCAGAACAGCGTCGCGTAGCTGATCGCCGAGATGCAGCCGCGTACCACGTCGTCGGTCTGCACCGGCGTAGACAGCAGCCCCAGCCAGGCGGTGCTGAAGTGGGTGGGCAGGAAGTTCCGCAGCACGCCCAGGGCGGTGATCTGGTCCAGGATGCTGGACAGGATCCACAGCAGGACCGCGCCGCCGACCGCGCCCAGCGCGGCGTCCGTCGTCACCGACAGCAGGAACGCCAGGCCGGCCACCACCAGGAGTACGACCGCCAGATAGCCGAGCACCGCCAACAACCGGAGCAGTCCCTCGCCGGGCTCCAGCTCGGCCGCCACCGTGCTGCGCAGCGGCGACCAGCCGTAGCGCAGGGTGCCCGCGAGCAGGGCGGTACCCGCCAGCAACACCAGGGCCAGACCCGAGTACGCGAGCGCGACCACCAGCTTGACCGTCAACAGCCGTGCCCGGGGCACCGGGATCGCCAGCAGGTACCGCAGGCTCCCCCAGCTGGCCTCGCTGGCCACCGTGTCGCCGCAGAACAGTGCCACGACCACCACCAGCAGGAACGACGCCGAAACGAAGATCGAGAAGAGTGTGAAGTTCAGCCCGCCGGAGGTGGCCAGGTCGACCAGGCTGGCGAACTCGTTGTTGCCGTTGTCGTCGTCACCACCGGAGTTGAACTGGAAGGCGATCAGGATGATCAGCGGCAGCAGCACCATGAACCCGAGCGCGAGCTGGGTCCGCCGCCGGGACGCCTGCCGGCGGAACTCCGCCGCGAAGGGCAGGGTGGCTGACGGCCGGTAGCCCCGGGCCTCGCCCGCGTCGACAACTGCCATCACCGGTCACCGCTTCCCCGAGAGTTCTCGCCCACCAGGGCGAGGAACGCGTCCTCCAGGCGTCGCCGGGGCACCACCCGGTCCACCCCGATACCGGCCCGCACCAGCTCGGCCACCACCTCGCTGCGCGCCGTGCCGTTGGTGTCCACCACCAACTGCCCGTCGCTCTCCGGCAGCACCCGTACGCCGTCCAGCCGATCCAGCACCGCCCGCGCCGCCGCCGGGTCGGTGACGTCGAACAGCACGCTCGGCGACTCGCCCACGATCTCCTGGACCGGCCCGGAGGCGACGATCCGGCCCTTGTTGACCACCACCGCGTGCGTGCAGGTCTGCTCCACCTCGGCCAGCAGGTGGCTGGAGACCAGCACCGCCCGGCCGTCGGTGGCGTACCGCTGCAACACCCGGCGCATCTCGGCGATCTGCGGCGGGTCGAGCCCGTCGGTCGGCTCGTCCAGCACCAGCAGCTCGGGCAGGCCCAGCATGGCCTGGGCGATGGCGAGCCGCTGGCGCATACCGTGGCTGTAGTTCTTGATCTTCCGGTGCACCGAGTCGCCCAGCCCGGCGATCTCCAACGCCTCGTCGAAGTGCGCGTCCTCGGCCGGTCGCCCGGTGGCCCGCCAGTACGCCCGCAGGTTCGCCAGGCCGGAGAGGTGCGGCAGGAACCCCGGCCCCTCCACCAGCGCGCCGATCCGGGACAGCACCGGCGAGCCGGGCACCAGCCGACGACCGAACACGTAGATCTCGCCGGCGGTCGGCTGGGTCAGTCCCATCAGCACCCGCAGGGTGGTGGTCTTACCCGCGCCGTTGGGCCCCAGCAGGCCCACCACCTGGCCCGGGTGCACCTCGAAGTCCACGTTCGACACGGCCACGAAGCCGTCCGCGTACTCCTTGCGCAGCGCGCGCACGGCAAGCGGCGTGTCCGCGTACTCCGGATGCACCGAGCGGTCCTGGCGGCGATGCCGGCGGCGGACCACGGCGACGACCACGACGAGCCCGATCACGATGGCGGCGAGCAGGCCGGCGAGCACCCAGCGCCAGACGGTGGCCGCGGTGGGGATCGGCTCGCCGTCGACCGTGGGCAGGCTGACCGCGCCGTCGGCGGCCACCGTGTAGACGGTGGGCGCGGCGGGCGTGGTGTACGCCTGGTCGGAGCTGGCCACCACCAGGCGCAGCCGGTGCCCCGCCTCGATCCGGCGGACGATCCCGGGCAGCGTCACGGTGACCGGGCGGGCGTCCTGCACCCGCTGCGGCAGGCCGGTGAGGCGGATCGGGGCGACCAGGCCGTTCGGCAGGGTGGCCGCCCCGTCCTTGTCCACGTCGTAGAGCTTGACGAAGAGCACCGCCTCCCCGGTGGGCGAGGCGGCCCGCACGGTCACCGTGGGCGCGCCGGCCACGTCCACCGCCTCGGTCAGCGGCGTCGACTCGAAGCGCGCGTGCTGGCCGGGCACGTCGCCGGCCACCCCGTCGAGCAGCGAGGCGAGGCCACCGGCGAACGGGATCGACGAGATGGCGGCCGGGTTGCCGTTCGGCGGGTTCGCGATCGGCTGCGCCGGACCGGCGACCGCCACCTCGCGGCGGGCGTTGCCGGCCAGGCCCGGATAGTCGGCGCGGCGGAAGCCGGTGGCGACCAGACCCCGGTCCAGCGCGTCGAAGCCGGCGATCCGGGACCAGGTGAAGTCGTCGCCGGGTGCGTCGCCCTCGCCCTTGACGTAGTGGTCGAGCCACTGGACGGTCAGGAACTTCACCCGGTCCGAGTCGGAGCGGGGACCCGCTCCCCCGTCGTGTCCGCCGGTGAACCAGGCGACCCGCACCGGGGTGCCGGTGGCGGCGATGCCCCTGGCGTTCGCGTCCGCCTCACCGAGCGGGAAGAGGGTGTCCGCCTCGCCCTGCACCAGCAGGGTCGGTGCCTTGATCCTGTCCAGCACGCCGGCCGGGCTGGACCGACGGAGCAGGTCGACGGCGGCCTGGTCGGCCCGGCCCGTGGTGGCGATCCGCAGGTAGGCGGCGCAGACGTCGGCCGCGAACCGCCCGCAGGACGGGTCGGCGGCACCGGCCGGAAGGCCACCGGGCGCGGTACCCGGGCCCGCTCCCGGTCCCGGGCTCGGCGGGCCGGCGGACGCCGGGGCGCCCTCGGGCTGCGCGGCGGTCGTACCGGACAGCCCGGCCGGGCCGCTGCCCACGTTCCCGCCCCCGCCGAAGAAGAGACCGGCCCAGCCCTTCTTGAACACACCCTCGGTCGGCGCGCCGCCGGTGCTCTCCGGCAGGAACGCCCGGGACAGGTCGTTCCAGGTGATCATCGGGACGATCGCGTCCACCCGGCGGTCCTGGGCGGCCAGCAACAGCGCCAGACCACCGCCGTACGAGCCGCCGACCACGCCGACCTTCGGGTCGCCGGGGGCGTCGGTCCGTACCTCGGGGCGGGCGGCCAGCCAGTCCAGCAGCCGCTGCGCGTCGCGCACCTCGTAGTCCGGGTTGTCCAGGTGGATCTCGCCGCCGCTGCGGCCGAAGCCCCGCGCGGTCCAGGTGAGCACCGCGTACCCGCGTCCGGCGAACTCCTCGGCGTCCGAGCGCACCGACTCCTTGGTGCCGCCGAACCCGTGCGCCAGCAGGACCGCGGGGACCTTGCGGCCGGACGACGCGCCGGGCGGGAGGTACAGGGTGGTGTCCAGGTCCACGGGCGCGTCGCCGGACGGTCCGGAGCGGACGGTGAGCATCGCGCTCTCGGTTCGTACGTCCGATCCCTGTGGCCACACCGCCCAACCGACGACGACCGCCACCAGCACGACGACCACCGAGGCGGCGATCACACGGCGGCGGGTGGGCAGGGCACGCCGGACCCACGCGGCCGGCGACGGTGATCTCATGCGGCACACGCTACGGCGCGCAGCCTGAGCGTTGGCTGAGATCCGCCGTACGTCCGTCCGGTTGCCCCGATCGGTGATCCGGCCCGATGCGACCGAGCATCCTGTGTGGCGGGCCAGTGAGTTGAGTTCGGATCCCGTGAATTCCGATCTTTCGCGGATATCACCCTCGATGCCTTCATGTCACACCAGCAAATGGGACACAGCGTGCCCGGAACCCTGACGAACGGTGACATCACACGAACTGACGCAAACCTGACTCACCGCAACCGACCGGCTCGCCTGGGGGTTCGGTTAGTTTTCCGGTCCGGTGGACGGGACTTGTCGGCGAACCCGACACCGCGCCGATCCCCCGCCCGACGCCGGAGGAGACACACCATGACAGTCCCCGCGCCGCGGGCCCGTCGACGGACGTCCATGCTCGGCAGGTCACTGCCGCTGTTGCTCATCGTCGCGCTGCTCGCGCCGGTCGGGATGCTCTTCGCGTCCACCTGGCGACACACCGGCGACGATCGGAAACTGGCCGACTCCGAACGACTCGGCGTGGAGTACCTGCGCGCCCTCGCCCCCATCACCGAGGCGCTGGTGGAGGCCCAGTCCAACGCCGTCGCCGGCCGGGGCGTCCCCGGCGAGCCGCTGACCCGCGCGGTCGAGCAGGCCGCCGCGGTGGACGCCCGCATCGGCGGACAACTACGCACCCAGGAACGGTGGGCCGGGCTGCGGGCCAAACTGGAGGCGCTGCGCGAGCGCAGCCCCGCCGACCCGGAGGCCGCCTACACCGCGTACGGCGAGGTGACCGACCTGCTGCTCGCCCTGCACCGAAAGGTTCGGGAGAGCTCGGGGCTGGGCCGTGACCCGGGCTCCGACTCGTTCTTCCTCCAGGACAGCGCCGGACAGGAACTCCCCGAGGCGGTGGTGGCCGCCGGCCGGCTCGCCGACCTCGGCGCGCTCGCCAGCCGGCGACCGGCCGCCCAACGGCCCCGGAGTCTGATGGAGCTGACCGGCCTGCGGGTGTCCGCCCTGTCGCCCGCGACCGACGTGGTCGACAACCTGCGCTCCGCCGTGGACAACTCGGAGAGCACCGACCTGGGCGCCAACGTGCTGACCCCACTCGACGCCTATCAGCGGTCGGTGGAGGCGTTGGCCCTGTACTCGGCGCCCAGCGCCGCCGGCACCGTCGACCAGGGTCAACTGGCCGCCGCCGCGCTCAACACGCGCAACGCCGCGCGCCAGCTCCAGCCCGTCATCCTCGGTGAACTGGACACCCTGCTCAGCGACCGGATCGACGGACTCGCCCGGGACCGGTGGCTGACCATCGGGGCGGGTGCGGTGGCCGCGCTGCTGCTGATCTGGCTCGCCGGGCTGCTGGTCGCCGCCGACCGGCGGAGCCGCCGACGGGCCGCCGCACCGGACGCCGTGACCCCCGCCGCCCCGCCGCCCGGGGATCCCTGGCAGCCGCCGGCCGCGACCGACATCCGACCGCTGCAACCGGTGGGCGCGGCCCACGAGCCGGTCGCCGAGCAGTGGGGGCCGTTCGATGCTGCTCGCTAGGCTCCGGATCCGCGGCAAGCTCGCGCTGCTCGTGGTGATTCCCCTGCTGAGCATGGTCGGCCTCGCGGTGCCCGTGGTGATCGACCGGGTGGCCGCCGCCCAGCGCGCCGCCGACATCACCGACCAGGTACGACTCGCCAGCCGGGTGGGCAGCCTGGTCCAGGACCTCCAGCAGGAGCGCATCCTGTCGATCGGCTTCCTGCTCGGCCGGGTCGAACGCTCCGAGGTGATCCGCAAGGCGGCCGACGTGGACGACCGGGTGGCCGACCTGCGGGCCGACGGCGGCGACGCGCTGACCGAGCAGGTCGACCACGCGCTCAACGGGGTGTCCCGGCTCGGCGACCTGCGCCGGGGGGTGCTGGCCCGGACCGCCAACCCCGGCCAGGTGATGGACGCCTTCGGCCCGGTCAACAAGGAGTTGATCGGATCGCTTCGGCTGGTGTTCAGCGTGGACACCGAGACGCTGCCCGGTCGCCAGGTGCTCGCCCTGGACGGGCTGCTCCGCGCCGACGAGGGCATCGGCGCCTGCGCCACCCTGAGCATCCTGGTCAAGGCGATCGGTACTCCGGACACCACCGCCGGCTACGTGGCGTGCATCGCCGCCCTCCAGGTCGACAACGCGCGCTTCCGCAGCCTGATCACCCCCGAGCAGCTCAAGGTGGCCCAGCTCAACGACGCCGCGGTGGCCGCGCGTACCAGCCCCGACTTCCTGATCACCAGCGCCCGGGACCCGGCCGGAGCGGTCCGCGACGTGCCGATGGAGGCGCTGTTCCCGGCCGTCCGCACGATGATCCGGCTCGGCCAGTTCGTCGAGAAGAAGATCGTCGCCGACGTGCTCGCCGAGGTGAAGGCCGACCAGCGGCGGGCGCTGACCGCCGCCTACCTGGTGGCGGGTGCGGCGGCGCTGATCCTGGCGCTGGTGGTGCTGCTCAGCGCTGCGGTGGCGCGTACGGTGGCCCGACCGCTGACCCAGCTCACCCGCTCCGCCGACCGGGTCGCCCGGGTCGCCGAGGCGGAGCTGGTCCGGGTGAGCGACGACGAGGCGGAGAGCGTCCAGTCGGTCCGGTTGGAACCGGTGGTCATCCGGTCCAGTGACGAGATCGGTGACCTGGCCCGGGCGTTCGACCGGGTGCAGAACACCGCCGCCCAGTTGGTCGAGCGGCAGATCGCCGGCCGCCGCAACGTGGCGCAGATGTTCGGGCACGTCGGTCGGCGTACGCAGAACCTGGTGAGCCGGCAGCTCGCGCTGATCGACCGGTTGGAACAGCAGGAGGCCGACGCGGGCCGGTTGGAGCACCTGTACCGGCTCGACCACATCTCCAGCCGGCTGCGGCGTAACGCCGGCAGCCTCGTGGTGCTCTCCGGCTCGGCCGGCGCCGACGCGCACACCGCGCCGGTCCCGCTCGCCGACGTGGTCCGGTTGGCGCTCGGTGAGATCGAGGACTACACCCGCGTCGACGTGCAGGTGCCGGCGGGTGTCGCCGCCGCGCCGGCCATCGTCGGCGACCTCGTCCTGGCCCTGGCCGAGCTGATGGAGAACGCGACGGTCTTCTCCCCGCCGCACACCCGGGTCGTGGTGACCGGCGAGACCTCCGGGCAGGGCGCCCGGATCACCGTGGTGGACCGGGGCATCGGCATGAGCGAGCAGCGGCTGGCCGAGGAGAACGCCCGGCTCACCCGGCGGGAACGACTCGACCTCGCGCCGACCGAGGTGCTCGGTCTCTTCGTGGTGGGCCGGCTGGCTCGCCGCCACGGCTGGGAGGTGAGTCTCGCCACCACCGCGGGCGGCGGCGTGACCGCCCAGGTGGAGATCCCCCAGGCGTCCCTGGTGCTGCGCCGCGCCGACCGGGCCGGGGCGACCGTTGCCCGTGCCGCCGTACCGGACCGGGGGCGACGGCTGGCTCTCGACTCCGCCCGCGGCGCCCGCGCCCGGGGAGCCGCCAGCGCACCGGCCACCCCCGCGCCGACCCCCGCACCCGCCGTCGCCGCGGTGGCACCGGCCAGCTTCGACACGGACCTGCTCAGCCGGGCCACCCGCAGCCTGGAGGCCGGCGAGTCCTGGGACGCCTTCGGCGCGCGGGAGTCGGCGGCCGCGACCGCCGGTACGGCACCGCCACCCGCCGCCGTCGCGCCGGGCAGTGCCACGGCGGGGACCTCCGCCGGCCCCCGGATCCGGCAGCGGGTGCCCGGCGCGAGTCTCTCCGCCACCGCCGCGCCCACCCGGCCGGTCGACGCCACCAGCGCCGACCCGGACGCCGCCCGCGCGCTGGTCGAGGCGTTCCAGTCCGGCGTACGGCGGGCCGAGTCGAGCAGCGCGCCGGCCACCGATCGCCCCGTCGGGCAGTGGTCGACGCGGACGGTCACCGACCCACCGGCCGGCGCGGGACCCACGGAAGCCGATCCCGGCGCTACCGTCGACCTGCCCACCACCCCGGGCGGCCGCGGCCCGACCGTGGCGGACACCGGCGGCGCCAACCGCAGCCGTCCCCGGCTGAGCCGACGCGTGCCCGGCGCGAACCTGACGGTCTCACCGCCCAACCAACCAGCCAGCCCGCAGCTCGGCGACCCGGCCGAGGTGCGCAGCCTCATCACCGAGTTCGAGGCGGGCGTCGCCCGTGCTCTCCGCGAAGTCAGCCCAGATCGTCGGAACGAAGAAGGATCATCACGGTGACCAGCCCCTTCCTGCACGACAACGTCGACCACCAGACCCAGCCGGCCACCGCCGGGGACCTCAGCCCCGAGGCCCGCACGTTCAACTGGCTGCTGGACTCGTTCACCTCCAGCACCGCCGGGGTGTTGGAGGCGATCGCGGTCTCCTCGGACGGGCTGCTGATGGCCATGTCGGCCATCAAGGACCGCTCCAACGCGGAGCGCCTGGCCGCCGTGGTCTCGGGCATGACCAGCCTCGCCGGGGGCGCGGCCAGCTGGTACGCGCTCGGCGGCCTGAACCGGGTGATCGTCGACATGGCCGACGGGTACCTGTTGATCAGCGCCATCAGCAGCGGCTCGGTGTTGGGTGTCGTCGCCGACCGGTCGGCGAACCTGGGCACCGTCGCGTACGAGATGACGCTCTTCGCCGGCCGGGCCGGCGGCGCGCTCACCCCGCGCCTGATCGCCGAGCTGAAGAACGCCGTTCAGCAGTGACTCCCGACGTCGCCGGCGAGGATCCGGACCCGGAGCCCGGGGTACGGATCCGCCCCTACCTGCGCACGCCGCCCCCGGGTGGGGGCGGCGCGCCGGCGGCGCCGGAGCCGGCGCCGGCTCCGGACGACAGCGGCCCGGCCGGTCTACGGCCGTTCGTGCTCACCGCCGGACGGGTGGCCGGCGCCGACCCGGCGATCGGACTCGAGACGCAGGTGACCCGCTCCGAGGGCGGCCGGTGGACGGGCACACCGGTCAGCCTGCTCGCGCCGGAACTCCAGGCGATCATCGCGCTCTGCGCCGAGCCGATCTCGGTGGCCGAGATCTCCGCCCGGGCCCGGCTGCAGTTCGGCGTGACCCGGGTGCTGGTCGGCGACCTGCGGGCCGCCGGGCACCTGGACGTGCACGTCACCGACGCCAACGACGCCTACGACCCCGACCTCATCCTGCGAGTGATTGATGGACTTCGTGCGATCTCCTGAATGGCCGGTCGCCCCGAGCGGAGGGCTCGCCGGCAACAGCGCCACCGCCCGCTACGGCGCGGCTCCGGGCACCGGTCCGGCGTCCGGGCGGGCCAGCGCGCCACCGCCGACCGGGCCGCCACCGCCACCGCCACCGCCGCCACCGCCGTACCGGCCGCCGGCCGGCACCGGACCGACCAGCCGCCCGTCGGCCGCGCCACCCGTACCGGTCAAGATCCTCGTTGCCGGTGGGTTCGGGGTGGGCAAGACCACCACGGTCGGCGCGATCTCCGAGATCGCGCCGCTGACCACCGAGGCCGAGATGACCAGCGCGGGCATCGGCGTGGACGACCCGGGCATCCGGTCCACCAAGACCACCACCACGGTGGCGATGGACTTCGGTTGTGTGACCATCGACCGCAGTCTGAAGCTCTACCTGTTCGGCACGCCGGGGCAGTCCCGCTTCGGCTTCATGTGGGACGACCTCGCCCGGGGCGCGCTCGGCGCGCTCGTGGTCGTCGACAGCGCCCGACTTGACGACTGCTTCCCGGCGATCGACTTCTTCGAGCGGGCCGGGTTGCCGTTCGTGGTGGGGGTCAACGCGTTCGACGGGCGACTGGCGCTGGAGCTCGGTGAGATCCGGTGGGCGCTGGCCATCGGCGACCACGTACCCCTGGTGCAGTTCGACGCCCGGGACCGGCTCTCGGTGCGGGACGCCCTGCTGGTCGTCCTGGATCGCGCGCTGGACCGGGCCACCCGGGACAGGAAGGCCTGAGCCGACCGGCTCCGGCCGTGGCGGGAAGGGGTGATCTGGTGAGGGGCGACCTGGACGAGACGTTGGCCCGGCTGGCCCGGCGCGAGGAGGCGCGGCGCCGGCGGGCCGACGACCGTGCCGCCACCACGTCACCGCCGGCCCCGACCGCCGCGCCGGCCCGCAACGCCGGGCCGGCCCGGCACGCCGAACGGGACGACCCCGACGCCGCCGGGTGGGGGCCGGTCGAGGAGGTGACCGAGGCGGTACGCCAGGTCGTCGGCGTGCACCCCGGGCTCGCGGTGACCGTCCGGGTGGAGCACGACGGTCGGACGTACCCGCTGCGGGTCTCCTGGGACGGCCCGGACGTGACGGTCGCCCCGGAGCCGCCGCCGACCCCGGTGGAACCCCCGCCGTCCTGGCCGCTCTCCGGTCGGACGGTGCCGGCCTGGGCGCCCGGTCCGGACGGGTTGACGCCGGACCCGGCGGCCCGCCTCGCGGAGTTGATCCGGCGCGACCCGTCGCTGCTGGACGAGTTGGATCCGCGGCGCTGAACGACGGGACCGGCTGACGGGTACTACGGTCGGTCGGTGGCCCAACCCGACCTGACCCTGACGGCGAGCCTGCGACCGGCCGCGCTGGACGCCCGACGGGGCATCGTGCGGCTGCACCCCGAGGCGCTGACCGCGCTGGGCCTGCGCCCCGGCGCTCCGGTGCGGCTGACCGGCCGCCGGGAGACCGCCGGGATCGTCGCGGCGGCCGGGTCCGGCGCGAGCAGCGCGCTGCTCTACGCCGACGACCTCACGCTCGGCAACCTGGGTGTGCGGGACGGCGCGTCCGTGCGCGTGTCGCCGCTGCCGCTGACCCCGGCCGGTCGGGTCACCCTGACCGGGCCGGTGGGGGTGCTCGCGGCGGTCAGCCCGGAGATGCTCCGGCTCGCCCTGCTCGGCAAGGTGGTCACCGTCGGCGACGACGTGTCGCTGCTGCCGCAGGACGTCCTGCCGGACGCGTCGACGCGCGGTCTCGTCGAGGCGGCCCGCCGCAGCCTCGCCACCAGCGTCGGCTTCGCCTGGACGAGCACCCTGCTCAGCGTCGTCACCGTGGAGCCGTCCGCCGGTTCGCTGGTCACCATGGACACGGTGGTCGCCTGGCAGCACGGGCCGGCCACGCACGGCGCGCCGTCGCCGGCCCAGCGGCCCCGGCCAGTCGACGCCGTACCGGAGACGGACGCACCCGACGTGGACGAGTTGCCGGGGCTGCGTGCCCAGGCGGACGAGTTGACCGAACTGCTCGACCTCGGCTTCCACCACCGGGAGGTGCTGGGCCGCCTCGGCACCACCATCTCGCTGGGCGTGCTGCTCTCCGGTCCGGCCGGCTCCGGGAAGTCGGCGCTGGTCCGGGCGGTCGCGGCCCGGGTGGGTGCCCGCGTACACCCGCTGTGGGCGCCCGAGGTGGCCGCGCTGGCCGACCAGGCCGCCGCCGAACGGCTGCGCGCCGCCGCGACGGCGGCCCGGGCCGGCGGTCCGGCCGTGCTGCTGGTCACCGACGTGGAGGCGTTGGCCCCGGCGGACGAGCCCGGCCCGCTGGCCACGGTGTTCCGGCAGGTGCTCGCGGAGGTCGTCCGGGCGGGTGTGGCCGTGGTCTGCACCACCGGCCGGCCGGAGGCCGTCGACGTGGCGCTGCGCGCGCCGGACCTGCTGTCGCTGCGGATCAGCGTGCCGCTGCCCGACGCGGCCCTGCGCCGCGAACAGCTCACCGTGCTGACCCGGCAGGTCCCGCTCGCCGACGACGTGCGGCTGGACGAGGTGGCCGGACGTACCCCCGGGTTCGTCGCGGCGGACCTGGCGGCGCTGGTCCGGGAGGCCGGGGTACGCGCGGCGCTGCGGCAGAAGTCCGCGTCGACGCCGACGGTGTCGATGGCCGACTTCACCGCCGCCCTGGAGGTGGTCCGGCCGACCACGATGGCCGCATCGACGCTGGAGTTGGCGTCCGTGACGCTCGATGACGTCGGTGGCCTGGACGAGGTCAAGCAGACGTTGACCGAGTCGGTGCTCTGGCCGTTGACCTACCCGGACACCTTCGCCCGCCTCGGCGTGCAGCCACCGCGCGGCGTGCTGCTCTACGGACCGCCCGGCTGCGGCAAGACGTACCTGGTCACCGCGCTCGCCGGCTCGGGCCGGGCGAACGTGCTCTCGGTGAAGGGCGCGGAACTGCTCTCGAAGTGGGTGGGCGAGAGCGAACGTGCCGTCCGCGAACTGTTCCGCCGGGCCCGGGAGGCCGCGCCGACGCTGATCTTCCTGGACGAGGTCGACGCGTTGGCCCCGGTGCGCGGGCAGGCCACCGACGGCGGCACCACCGATCGGGTGGTCGCCGCGCTGCTCACCGAACTGGACGGGGTCGAGACGCTGCGCAACGTGGTGGTGGTCGGCGCCACCAACCGGCCGGACCTGGTCGACCCGGCGCTGCTGCGGCCCGGCCGGCTGGGGCGGCTGGTCTACGTGCCGCCACCGGACGGTCCGGCGCGCGCGGAGATCCTGCGGGCCGCGGCCCGGAACGTGCCGTTGGCGTCCGACGTCGACCTGGCCACGCTCGGCGATGAACTGACCGGCTTCTCGGCCGCGGACTGCGCGGCGGTGATCCGGGAGGCGGCGCTCGCGGCGATGCGGGAGTCCCTGGCCGCGGCCACCGTCACCGCCGCGCACGTGGCCGTCGCGCGGGAACGGGTCCGCCCGTCGCTGGACCCGGCCCAGGTCGCCTGGCTGGCCCGGTACGCCGCCGAACGGGACTGAGCGCCGGGTCCAACCTTTTGCCGTCCGAGGAACGTTCTCGAAGCGGAACGTTCCTCAGTGGAGACATCCACTCGACGACAGGCGGTGACCCTCTTGCGCAGGCTGCTCTCTCTTCTCGTCGTCCCCCTGATGGCGGCGGCCACCCTCGGCACGCCCGGCTCGGCGGCGAACGCTCGCACGACGCCTTTTCCGTCCCGGATCGCCCTGCCGGACGGGTTCAGCCCGGAAGGGCTGACGATCGGGCGGGGCACCACCGTCTACGTCGGCTCGGTCGGCAACGGCGCCGTCTGGCGGGGTGACCTGCGGACCGGGCGGGGTTCGGTGTTCATCCCGGGTGCGCCTGGTCGGGAGAAGGCCGGTCTCAAGCTCGACCCGCAGGGCCGGCTGTGGACCGCCGACTTCTCCGCCGGAGCGGCAAGCGTCCACGACGGCACGACCGGCGCGCAACTGGCCCACTACCAGTTCACCGACGAGCCGGGCAGCATCGTCAACGACCTCGTGGTCACCCCGCGCGCCGTCTACTTCACCGACTCGGCCCGGCCGGCGCTGTACGTCGTACCGCTGCTCCCGGGTGGACGGCTGCCCGCCGCCGGCGCCGCCCGGGTGCTGCCGCTCAGCGGTCCGGCCGCCGCGCCCGACGCGTTCAACAACGGGATCGTGGCCCTGCCCGACGGAGACCTGCTGGTCGCCCAGATGCTGACCGGCCGGCTGGTACGCGTCGACGCGCGCACCGGCGCGAGCCGGGTCGTCGACCTCGGCGGCTACTCGGTGGACCGGGCCGACGGGCTGGTGCTGCGCGGTCGCACCCTCTACGTGATCCGGAACCTGACGAACGTGGTCGCGGTCGTCGAGCTGAACGCCGACCGGACCGCCGGGGTGGTGCGGCGGGAGATCACCAGCCCGGCGCTGCGGTCGCCGGCCACCGGGGACCTGCTCGGCCCGGCGCTCTACGTGGTGAACGGTCGGTTCGACGTCGAGCCCGGCCCGACCGTCGACTACGACGTGGTGCGGCTCCCCGCCTGATCGGACGGTCGGCGGCGGCACCGGGGGGGGTCGCCGCCGACCGTCAGTCAGAAAGCCGGCGGCGTCGAATCCAGGCAGATTTCGGCGTGCACCTTTCCGCCTTCCTCGCGCAGTTTTGCACCGCATTTCTCGAGGACGGCGAGTGCGCCGACATTGTCCGGGGTCGTGTCCGCGACGACGGCACGCATGCCGGCCCGGGCGGCGACGTTGAGCAGCTCGCGCAGGGCGGCCGCGCCGATGCCCTGGCCCCGCGCCGAGAGGCCGAGCCACATGCCGGTCTCCACCGTGCCCGGCTCGTCACAGCGGGTCATCCGGATCATGCCGACCACCTCGCCGCCGACGAGGATCGCGTACATCTGGGAGCCGGTCGGTCCGTCCAGGCCGGCGAAGCTCGCCCGGTGGAACTCGCGGAAGGCCTCGCGGCGGGCGAGCGACCAGCCGGCGGGTGCCTCCACCGGAGGCATCACCTCGCCCGGCTCGGCCTCGGCAGCCGCTACGGAGAGCAACGGCTCCAGGTTCCGCTCGTCCACCGGCTCCAGCCGGACCGCACTCGCCACGTGCCGCAGTCTGCCGGCCCTATCGGCCGAAGTCCACCCCATTGGGGATCGGATGGCGGTCCGGCCACGGGTACCGGCCGGTCGGGCGATTCGAGTGTTTCTCCTCACGCTCCGTCGTCATCTGGCCTATGGGGCGAACTCGCAGAACACCACCGAGGCGTCGTCGGTGGACTTGTGTCGGCGGAGCCGGTCGGGATGGTCGCGCTCGGCGTCCCGTACCCGGGAGAGCAGCGCGGCCGGGCCCTCGGCGCTCAGCAGGTCGAGCAGTCCGGCCCAGTCGGTCAGCCCGAACTGCTCGACCGCGCTGGAGGCGCCGTCACTGAGCAGCGCCGCCCGGCGCAGGGCCGCCGAACCCCGCCGCGACGCCGTCCCGGTCACCGCGTGGAAGGCCGCGTCCGGGTCGGCCGCCGCGACCCAGTAGCCGTGCGTACGGTTCATCCGCTCCCGTTGGACGCCCACGGCATGCCGGAAACGCGCGACCGGGTCCGACGGGCCCGCCGGCACGGTGGCGACGGTCTGCCGTAGCTCGGCCATCGCCGTGTCCAGCCGGTCATCGGTCACCACGCTGACCTGACCGCCCACGTCCAGCACCAGCGGACTGTCGCAGAGCACCAGGTAGTCGACCTGATCGCCGCAGTCGCGCAGCAGGCACACGGTGCTGGACGGGGTGCCCGGATGGTCGAGGTCGCACTGCCCGTCGTGGTCGGCGCGGACGGCGAGAATGGCTGCGGCCAGGTTGCTGGTCAGCCGGGCCGCCGGGCGGGCGGCCTCCGCCACCGCGAGCCGGGCGGCCAGGTGTCGGACGTACCACTGGGGCCCGTGGACGCAGCCCGTGTCGAAACCGTCCGGCACCGTGGCCCCGTCCAGCACACCGACGAGCGGACCGAACTGGAAGACCACGTCCTCGTTGACCGGCCGATCGGGGGCCGGCGCGGACGCGGACCGCACCCGCATCATCGGCACGGCCCGTTCGGGTCGGCACCCCTCATCGCTTACTCCCTCGCTCGTACGACGGCGTACCCCGCTTACCCGTCGCTCCTGGTCACATTCCTGCGCCGGCCGGTATCGGGGCAACCCGGGCTCGTCGGACGGCCACCGGCGGTAGCGTGACAGAGGCCGGCCTCCGCGGTGTCCCTTCGCAGGTGGAGGGCGGTTCGGGGCCTTCCGTGGCGACAGGGGGATCGCATGTTGAAGCGGTTGCACGAATCGGGACTCACGTCGGAGCACATGTACATGGCCGGCTTCGTCAGCATCGGCCTCTCGTTCACCAGTTGGTTCCTCTCCAAGCACCTGGAGCGGGCCGGGGTGGCCCGCGCCGACCGGTGGGGGATCTTCATCGGCGAGTGGGCGCCGACGTTCTTCGCCATCGGCAACGGCCTGCAGGGGTACGAGAAGAAGTAGCGCCCGCGGGTCAGCGGCGGCGGTTGCGGGCCCGCGACGAGCGCAGCCGGCGGAGCCGACCGATCAGCACCGGATCGGCGGCCAGCGCCGCCGGATTGTCGAGCAGGCCGTTGAGCAGCTGGTAGTACCGGGTCGAGGAGACGCCGAAGGTGTCCCGCACGGCCTGCTCCTTGGCACCGGCATGCCGCCACCACTGCCGCTCGAAATTGAGGATGGCCTCTTCGAGGACGGTCAGGCCCGCCTCGGGCTGGGCTGTTGCGGCGGCCGGCACCGCGTCGTCCCGCTCGCCGTCGTCGGCGTTCTCCACGGACGGCGCCGGTCGCGGGGTCGGCACACCGGGCGTGCCGCCGGCGGCCGTCGCGCCCGGACGAGCGTCGGTGGACGGCTCGGGGGCGGCCGGGGTGGCGTCGGCAGGCATGACGTCCAGCCTAGTCAGGCTGCGCCTCGGTCGCAGCAGCCGGCGCGGCCGGCCCCGCCCGTCGGAACCCCGACGGTGGGAGCCGGCCGCGCCGGGTCGCCGATGTGTCGATCAGGAGATGTCGCGGCGGCGCATCGCCCAGGTCGCCGCGCCGAGGATCACCACGAGTCCGACCGAGAACAGGACGGAGGACTGCTGCCAGGTGATGTCCATCGTCTCCGGCTTGCACTCGCCGTAGTAGGTGGCGTTGCAGGACTGCCAGTTCTGCAGGGTGACCGTCTTCGTCATCCAGGCCAGCGCGTAGGTGGGCAGCAGCCACGCCTCGGCGAACTTCACGCTCGCCATCGACAGCAGGATGCCGAGGCCGAACTGACCCACCACCATCAGTGCCACCACACCACCGAGTGCCATCGCGGTGTGCCGGCCCAGCGAGGCCAGCGCGAAGCCGATGGTGGTGATCACCAGCACCAGCGCCACGCCGCGCAGCCCGGTCAGGGCGAACGACTGCCAGGCCCCCGAAGTCATCTTCTCGGTACTGCCCCGGAAGCTGGCCACGGCCCAGAAGCCGGCGAACCACAGCACCGCGGCGGGCAGTGTCACCGCCAGGATGCCGGTGAGCAGCGCGGCCAGCTTGGTGAACAGTACGGTGAGCCGCTTCGGCCGCCAGAGCAGCAGGTTCATCATGCCGCCGGTGCTCCACTCGGCGCCGACGAAGGACGCGCCGATCACGAACCCGACCAGGGCGAGGATCGCCGCGAAGGGGACCAGTGTCTCGTCGAACGTCTTGCGGAAGTTGAACGTCGAGGGCAGGAACCACTCGGCCTGGATCTCCTCGCGCGGCGGCGGGGCGATCACCGAACAGTCGTCCGGGTAGCGGCCGTCGTTCGCGGTGCCGGCCCGCTTGGCCTGCTCGCAGTTGACCCGCTCCTGCTCGCTCCAGCGGACCTGCTCCTGGTACTGCTGGTCGGCCTGCCGCTCGGCCTTGGCGAGCTGGGCCGCGTCGATCTTCTGGTTGGTGAAGAAGACACCAACCACCACCGCGGCCAGCACCAGCAGGCCGAGCAGCGTCATGTAGCGGGTGAAGCGCCGCTTGGCGAGCCGACGCAACTCCGTCCGATAGAGGCTCACGCGCCCCACCCTCCCGTGGCGGTGCCGGGCTGGCCCGTCCCACCGACCTTCATGGACTCGTCAACCTGCCGGTGCTGGCCGGGGACCGGTGCGGTGGCGGTCAGTTCGAGGAAGACACTCTCCAGGTCGACCGCGATCGGGGCCAACTCGCTGACGTACAGGTTCTGCTCGGCGAGCAGCCGCGTCACCGACGCCGGCTTGTCGACGCCGGCCAGCATGAGGTGGTCCGGGTGCCCGGTGACCCGGATGCCGGCCCGGGTGAGGGCCTCGGTGGCCGCCGGCAGGTCGCTGACCGCCTCGAGGCGTACCCGGACCGCGCCGGACGAGTGCTGGGCGAGCACCTCGTCGACCGGGCCGAAGGCGACCCGACGGCCGAGCGAGATGATGGTGACGGAGTCGCAGATGAGCTGGATCTCGCCGAGGATGTGGCTGGACAGCAGCACGGTCATCCCGGATTCGGCGAGGGTCCGCATCAGCGTGCGCATCTCCCGGATACCGCCCGGGTCCAGGCCGTTGGCCGGCTCGTCGAGGATGAGCAGCTTCGGGTTCTTCAGCAGGGCGGACGCGACGGCGAGCCGCTGCTTCATGCCCAACGAGTACGTCTTGACCCGCTCCCCGGCCCGGTCGCGCAACCCGACCAGCTCCAGGACCTCGTCGATCCGGTTCTCCGGCACCCCGCCCGCCCCGGCCAGCAGGGACAGCGTGTCCCGGGCGGTGAAGTGCGGGAAGAACTGCGGGCTCTCGACGATCGCGCCGACCTGACCGGCGACGGTGGGCAGCGCGGCGGGAACCTCGTGCCCGAGCAGCGTCATCCGTCCGCCGTCGGGCCGGATCAGGCCGAGAAGCGTACGCAGCGTGGTGGTCTTGCCGGACCCGTTGGGGCCCAGGAAGCCATGCACCTGCCCCGCGTCGACCCGCATGTCGAAGCCGTCGAGCGCGTTGCGGGTGCCGCGTCGACGACTCTTGTACGTCTTACGTAGACCTTCGATCTCCAGGACAGCTGGCAAGCTGCACCTCCCCCGATGGTGGGCGTGACAGCCGACACCATACGCGGTATGCAGCGGTGCGCAATACCCGGTATGCATCGACACGCCGGTCGATGCGTTTCATCGACGGAGCGTGACCGTTCAGGCGCAGACGACCTGCACACCGGCCGCCCGGAAAGCGTCCACCACCTCGGGTGCGGCCCCGGAGTCGGTCACCAGCGTCTCGACCCGCTCGACCGGGCAGATCCGGGCGAAGGCGTGACCGCCCAGTTTGGACGAGTCCGCGATGATCACGACCCGCTTGGCCCGGGCGACCATCAGGTTGTTCATGGCCGCCTCCCCCTCGTGGTGGGCGGCGGCACCGAGCTGCGGGTCGATCGCGTCCACGCCGAGCAGGGCGACGTCCAGGGTGACCTCCCGCAGCAACGCGCCGCCCAGCGGGCCGACCAGCTCGAACGACTTCGGACGCACCACCCCGCCGGCCACCACGACCTTCATCCGGGATCGCACCAGCAGCTCGTTGGCGATGTTCAGGGCGTTGGTGACCACGGTGAGCTGGGCGCCCTCGGCGCTGGTGTTGAGATCCGGCCGGACGGCCAGCGCCCGGGCGACCTCCGTGCTGGTGGTGCCGCCGTTCAGGCCGACCACGGTGCCGGGGGTGACGAGCGCGGCGGCGGCGGCGCCGATCCGCTGCTTCTCCGCCGAGTGCTTGGCCGTCTTGTAGCGCAGCGGCAGGTCGTACGAGACGCCGTTGGCGACCGCGCCACCACGGGTTCTGGTGATCATCTGCTGCTGGGCGAGCTGGTCGAAGTCACGCCGGATGGTCGCCTGGGAGACGTCCAGCCGCTCGGCGGCCGCCTCGACGCTGACCCGACCGTTGTCGGTCAGCATCTCCAGCAGGGCGTTCCATCTGGCGTACCGGTCCACCTCGGGGGCCCTCCCAGTAACTTGCACGCTCGGTGATTGATTGCGTGCACACTAGTGCGCGAAACTAGCCTGGCGCAAAAGGTTGGCCTGCGCGATCGGCCGGCCGGTTGCCACGACCACCTCGTTTCGCGCAGAATAACGCGCGAAATACGGCCCTTACGAGCCGTATTGCGCAGACAGGTCGGCCCTGCGAGGAGTTACCCATGGCGTACGTGGACGCGGAGATCGCGAGCCAACCCGACTGTTGGCGGGAGGCGGCGTCGCTGTCCGACGCGGTGCGCGGCGACCTTCCGCGCCCCGGCGAGCGGGTCGCCGTCGTCGGTTGCGGCACGTCGTGGTTCATGGCGATGGCGTACGCGGCCCGCCGCGAGCAGGCCGGCCAGGGCGAGACCGACGCGTTCCAGGCGTCCGAGTTCCCGGCCGGCCGCCACTACGACCGGCTCATCGCGATCACCCGCTCCGGCACCACCACCGAGGTGCTGGAACTGCTCGCCGCGCTGCGCGGGCGTACGCCCACCACCGTCATCGTCGGCGACCCGGTGGCACCCGCCGTCGACCTGGCCACCGCCGCGGTGACCATGGCCTTCGCCGACGAGCGGTCGGTGGTCCAGACCCGTTTCGCGACGACCGCGCTGGCCCTGCTCCGGGCGCACCTCGGCGACCCGGTGACCGCGCTCGCCGCCGACGCCGAGGTGGCGGTGCGGTCCCCGCTGCCGATCGACCCGGCCACCATCGAGCAGGCCACCTTCCTCGGTCGCGGCTGGACGGTCGGCCTCGCTCAGGAGGCCGCGCTCAAGTGCCGGGAGGCGGCCACCTTCTGGGCCGAGGCCTACCCGGCGATGGACTACCGGCACGGTCCCATCTCGGTCGCCGCGCCGGGCCGACTGGTCTGGGCGTTCGGTGAGCTGCCCGACGGACTGCCGGAGGACGTCGCCGCCACCGGCGCCGCCTTCGTGCACAGCCGTACGCACGGCTGGCGCACGGTGCTCGGGAGCTGGTCGGCCGGTCGTACCCCGGTCGACCCGATGGCCGACCTGATCCTGGCCCAACGGTTCGCGGTCGCCCTGGCGACCAGCCGTGGCCTCGACCCGGACGCGCCCCGACACCTGTCCCGGTCGGTGGTACTGGCGTGAGCGGTTCCTCGCGTGACGACCGGGTGGTCGTGGCGCTGGACGTCGGCGGCACCGGCATGAAGTGCGCCCTGGTCCGGCCGGACGGCGTCGCCGTACGCACCGAACGACACCCCACCGACGCCGCGCGCGGGCCGGCCGCCGTGGTCGACACCATCCTCGACATCGCCGAAGGGCTGGCCGCCAAGGCCCGCGCCGACGGCCTCACCCCGGTCGCCACCGGCATCGCGGTCCCCGGAGTGGTCGACGAGGCGCGCGGGGTCGCGGTCTGGTCGGCGAACGTGGGCTTCCGGGACGTACCGCTGCGGGACCTGGCGGTGCGACGGCTCGGGCTGCCCACCGCGCTCGGCCACGACGTGCGCGTCGGTGGTCTCGCCGAGGCGCGGCTCGGGGCCGGGCGCGGCGCCGACCACGTGCTCTTCGTGGCGATCGGCACCGGCATCGCCGCCGCGCACGTCGTCGACGGCGTGGCCGCCGTCGGCGCGCACGGCGCGGCCGGCGAGATCGGCCACATCATGGTCCGACCCGACGGCCCACGCTGCGGGTGCGGGCGGCCCGGCTGCCTGGAGGCGGTCGCGTCGGCGTCCGCGATCGGCCGGCGCTACGCCGAGCTGGCCGGCGGCCGGCCGGAGGCGCCGGTGACGGCTGCCGCCGTGGCCGAACGGGCGGCGGCCGGCGAACCGCTCGCCGCCCAGGTCTGGCGGTCGGCCGTCGAGGCGCTCGCCGACGGCCTGGCCACCGGGCAGGCGCTCTTCGACGTGACGACGATCGTGCTCGGCGGCGGTCTCGCCCAGGCGGGCGACCTGCTGCTCGTCCCCCTCCGGGCGGCCGTGCACGAGCGGATGACCTTCCACCGTGAGCCGCAGCTCGTCGCGGCGGCCCTCGGCGACGAGGCGGGCTGCCTGGGCGCCGCCCTGCTCGCGCTGGACACTCTGACCGCCGACCGTGCTTGACCAACAGGAGGAACGATGACCGAACGGGTGAACGGCCGAGTGGTGACCCCGACCGGTGTCATCCGGCAGGGCTGCGTCGAGTGGGACGGTGAACGGATCACCGCGGTGGCCGAGTACCCGTCGGTCCGCGACGGGCACTGGATCCTGCCGGGCTTCGTCGACATGCACACGCACGGCGGCGGCGGGCACACCTTCACCACCGGGGACGCCGACCAGGCGCGCGCGGCGGCCGCCTTCCACCTGGGACACGGCACCACCACGCTGCTGGCCAGCCTGGTCAGCGCGCCCTTCGAGGTGATGCGCTCGGCCACCGAGGCGTTCACGCCGCTGGTCGACGAGGGTGTGCTGGCGGGGGTCCACTTCGAGGGCCCCTACCTCTCCGCCGCCCGCTGCGGCGCGCAGAACCCCGAGTACCTGCGAGACCCGTCCACCGAGGAACTGGCCGAGCTGATCGAGCTGGGCCACGGGGCGGTCCGGATGGTCACCCTCGCCCCGGAACGCGACGGCGCGCTGGAGGCGATCAAGCTGCTCACCGCGCAGCGCGTGGTGGCCGCCGTGGGTCACACCGACGCCACCTACGAGCAGACCCAGGCCGCCGTCGCCGCCGGGGCGAGTGTGGGTACGCACCTGTTCAACGGCATGCGCCCGGTGCACCACCGCGAGCCGGGGCCGGTGGTGGCCCTGCTCGACGCGTCCACGGTGGTCTGTGAACTGGTCGCCGACGGGGTACACCTGCACGACGGCATGCTGGCCTTCACCGCCACGACCGCCGGCCCCGACCGGGCCGCGCTGATCACCGACGCGATGGCCGCCGCCGGAATGGCCGACGGCGCGTACGAGCTGGGTGGTCAGGACGTCACGGTGACCGACGGGGTGGCCCGGCTCGCCCGCGACGGAGCGATCGCCGGCAGCACGCTGACCATGGACGCGGCGCTGCGGCACGCCGTGCACGCCGGCATCCCGATGGCCGACGCGGCCCGGATGGCAGCGACCACCCCGGCCCGCGCGATCGGCCTGGGCGACCGGGTCGGCGCCCTCCAGGTGGGTCTGCGCGCCGACCTGGTCGTGCTCGACGACGACCTCAACGTGGTACGGGTGCTGCGCGGCGGTTCCTGGGTGGAGTGACGCGGGCCGCTAACGCCTGGCCCTCGGACGCCCGCCCGCGGATCCTGCCTTCCGGCGAGGCTTGCGCTTGCCTGTCGGAGAGCCTGTCGAGCTGCCCCAGATGTGGGGCGGGAGGGCACCGAAATCGAAACCGGCAGCGGCAGCGGCAGCGGCAGCGGCAGCGGCAGCGGCAGCGGCAGCGGCAGCGGCAGCGGCAGCGGCAGCGGCAGCGGCAGCGGCAGCGGCAGCGGCAGCCAAACTCAACCCAGCACGTCCCACCCCACATCTGGGGCAGCTCGACAGCACCGGCAGCCGACTCGACCCGACAACTCCCACCCCATATCTGGGGCAGCTCGACAGCACCGGCAGCCAACTCGACCCGACAACTCGCGCCCCACATTCGGGGCAGCTCGACAGGACATGAGGAGGGGGCTCGGTACCTCGCGGCGCAGCCCGACCGTGACGTCAGCCCATCGGCCGTGACGTCAGCTCAGACGGACGCGCGCCGGCGGTCAGCTCAGGCTGGGGACGTCGACGCCGAGGATGGCCTGTTCGTCGGGGCGGTGCACCAGCACGTCGGACAGGTACGACTGGACCGCGTGGCGCATCCCCACGTCCCGGCCGGCCTGCTCGGAGAGCAGCCACTTGTGCTCGATGATCTGCGCGAACAGCTCCTGCGGCTCCAACTTGCGCCGCAGGTGGGCGGGCACGGCCCGGACGACCGGTTCGAAGACCTCGGTGAGCCAGCGGTGCGCCGCCTGCTGCTCGTCGAGCAGGTCGCTCTCCGCGCGGTAGGCGTCCAGGTCGTTGAGCAGCTTGCGGGCCTGGTTCTCCTCGGCGTCCAGGCCGGTCAGCCGCAGCAGCCGCCGGGTGTGGTAGCCGGCGTCGACGACCTTCGGCCGGACCAGGTAACGCCCGTCCTCGGCGCTCGACATCGCCACCTCGGCCACGTCGAAACCCAGGTCGTTGAGGCGACGGATCCGACCCTCGATGTCGTGTCGGGCCTGCCGCTCGACCGCCTGCTCGTAGGTGATCTCGTGCCACAGCCGTTCGTACCGCTGCACGACCTCCTCGCAGACCACCTCCGGGTCGATGGACTCGTGCAGCAGCCCGGCCGCCTGCAGGTCCAGCGCCTCCCCGAAGATGTTCACCCGGGCGATCTCCAGGTCCTCACCGCGCTGGCCGTTGGAGAGCGACTGGTGCAGCGCGCCCGTCTCCGCGTCGACCAGGTAGGCGGCGAAGGCACCCGCGTCCCGGCGGAACAGCGTGTTCGACAGCGAGCAGTCGCCCCAGAAGAAGCCCGTCAGATGCATCCGCACGATCAGCGCCGCGAGCGCGTCGAGCAGCCGGCTCATCGTCTCCGGTCGCAGGGTGTGCGAGAAGAGCGCCCGGTACGGCAGTGAGAACTGGAGGTGCCGGGTGATCAGTACCGATTCCAGGGGCTCGCCGTCCTCGGTCTGCCGGTCGGCGACGACCGCCACCGCCTCGACCGAGGGGAAGTCGATCCGTTCCAACGCGCGCAGCAGGTCGTACTCCCGCTCGGCGATCCGCTCGCGGGTCTCCTTGAAGGCGTACACGTAGTCACCGAGACGGACGAACCGGACGATGTGCCGGGAGATACCCTGCGGCAGCGCCACCAGGTGCTGGGCAGGCCACTCCTCCAGCGGTGTCGACCAGGGCAGGTCGAGCAGCGCCGGGTCCACGAGGGCAGACGTGATCCGCACGGGGACAAGCATGCCGGGTCACCCCCGACATCCGCCGCACATCGTGGCTGGGCCCACAGCGCCGAGGACCCCGGCCGCGCGCCGGGCCGGTAGCGTGGTCGCGTGCTCAAACCCACGGGTGTACGACGTGACCTGCGGCTACGGCCCGTCCGCCCGGCCGGCTGGTGGTTCGACGCCCTGCTGCTGGCCGGTTTCGGGGCGGTGACCCTGGCGCTCGCCAACGGGGCGTTGCTCGGGCTGGACCTCGCCGTCCGGGAGTGGGCCTACGCCCATCACCCGGCACCGGTCTACTGGACGGCGCGGGTGTTGAACTTCCTCGGGCAGGGCGGCTGGCTGCTGATGCCGATCGCCGGGGCGCTCGGCCTGGCCGTCGCGTGGCGGTCCCGCACGGTGCGACCACTGCTGCTGCTGGCGGCGGCGTTCGTGCTGTTGTACCTGACGGTCGGCCCGCTGAAGGTCGTGACCGATCGGGCCGCGCCCAGCTCGGACCTGCCGCCGAGTGAGTCCGTACGGATCTTCAACGACCTGCCGCCCACCGAGTACGACCTCTCCTACCCGTCGGGGCACGTCGCCAACGCGATCGTCTGGTACGGGGTGATCGCCGTGCTGCTGACCGCGCTGACGGCCGGGCGACTGCACCCGAGCGTCCACCGCCTGATCCGTTTCGCACCGCCGGCGATCCTGCTGGTCACCACGACATACCTGAACTTTCACTGGCTCACCGACGGCGTCGCGGCCCTGCTGCTCGGGCTCTTCCTGGACCGGCTGCTGCAGCGGGTGCCGTGGGACGATCTGCCGCTCCCCGGCCGGCTACGCGAGTGGGACCGGCCGTTCACGTCGTACACCTAGGGTTTCGGCTCGTGGATCAACTGGCGCGGCGGCTGGGCGTACCCGATGCGGTCGTCATCGGGTTGGGCTCGATGCTCGGCGCGGGCGTCTTCGTGGTCTTCGCCCCGGCCGCGGCGGTGGCCGGCGGCACCGGCCTGCTGCCCGCGCTGGTGCTCGCCGGCTTCGTGGCCTTCTGCAACGCGACCAGCTCCGCGCGGCTGGCGGCCCGTTACCCGGAGTCCGGCGGGACCTACGTGTACGGGCGGGAACGCCTCGGCCCGCTGGCGGGATTCGTGGCGGGCTGGGGGTTCGTGGTCGGCAAGACGGCGAGCTGCGCGGCGATGGCACTGACCATCGGGGCGTACCTGTGGCCGGGGCAGACCCGGCTGGTCGCCGTCGGCGCGGTGCTCGCGGTGACCGCCGTGAACCTACGCGGCATCGGTAAGACGGCCACCGCCACGAAGGCCCTCGTCGCGCTGGTGCTCGCCGTGCTGACCCTCGTCGCGGTCGTCGGACTGGTGGGCGGGCCGGTGCACCTCGACCGGCTGACCGAGACCGGCGGCTCGGCGCGGGGTGTGCTCACCGCCGCCGGGCTGCTGTTCTTCGCCTTCGCCGGGTACGCGCGGATCGCCACGCTCGGCGAGGAGGTCTGTGACCCGGAGCGAACCATCCCCCGGGCGGTGCCGCTGGCGCTCGGGGCGGTGCTGGCGATCTACCTGGTGCTGGCCGTGATCACGCTCGGCGTGCTGGGCGCCGACCGGCTGGCCGGATCGGCAGCGCCCCTGGTCGACGTGGTGACCGCCGCCGGGCTGCCCGGCCTGGCCTGGGTGGTCCGGGCCGGGGCGACCATCGCCGTCGTCGGGGTGCTGCTCTCCCTGGTCGCCGGGGTCGGCCGCACCACGCTCGCCATGGCCCGCCGACGCGACCTGCCCGGCACGCTGGCCACCGTGCATCCCGTGCGCCGGGTACCGCACCGCGCCGAGTTGGCCGTCGCCGTCGTGGTGATCGTCGTGGTCCTGCTCGGCGACGTACGCCAGGCGATCGGCTTCTCGAGCTGCACGGTGCTGGTCTACTACGCGATCACCAACGCGGCGGCGCTCACCCTCGGGCGGGACCGGGGGCGGCGGCTACCGGTGCAGGTGCTCGCCGGGCTCGGGCTGGTCGGCTGCCTGCTGCTCGCGCTCAATCTGCCGCTGGGCAGCGTCCTCGCCGGCCTCGCCGTACTCGCCGCCGGAGCGGTGTGGCACGGCCTGCGGCAGCGGGGTCGCTGACAGGTCCCCCGGGCGCGGCACCGAACTGATCGCGGGCGGGGCGCACTGGCGGGTCAGCCAGTCCAGGCCGCGCCGGCGGGCGACAACCGTGAGCCGGTCGCCCGCGAAGATCACCTGGCGGGGGTCGAGGTCCTTCCACCAGATCGTCTTGCCGCCGCCGGCCGGGGTCCGGGCGATCAGCCGGACCTGGCCGTCCCGGTTGACCGTGTCCAGCGGCCGGCCGTCCAACTCGGAGCCGGCGGCGACCGGCACCTCGGCGACCGGCAGCGCGTGCCGGTCGACCGGGATGGTGGTGATGACCGCGCGTTCGGTGAGTGCGCCGATGAAGGCCGGCGCCGCCAGGTAGGAGACCGATCGGGACACCCCGAGCGCGAAGGTCTCCTCCACCCGTTCGGCGAAGTCGCCGTCGAAGAGCCGCAGCACCACCCGCAGGTCGTCGCGGAGGTCGCGGGCCGCCAGGGCCGCCTCCAGGTTGGCGACGTCGTCGGTGGACGCCACCACCAGCGCCTGACAGTTCGCCACCGACGCGGCGGCCAGGGTCTCGGGCAGCGCGGCGTCGCCGACGACCAGCGGCACCTCCAACTGGCGGGCCAGGGCCGCGCCCCGTGGCGCCGGGTCCTTGTCGATCGCCACGACCTCGACGTCGTACTCGCGGAGTTGGGCCATCACCCGGGTGCCGACGTTGCCGAGGCCGATCACCACGACGTGCCCGGCGCGTTCCGGTTGCAGCAGACCGGTGTGCAGGGCGAGCCGGGCGTTGACGATGCCGTCCACCACCACCGCGGTGATCAGCGGGATCAGCGCCAGCCCGGCCAGGTTGAGCACCACCTGCATGATCTGGGCGTCGGCGGCCTTGCCGGTGTCCGGGTCGGCGCCGCTGAGCGTGGTGACAAGCGTCAGGTACAGCGCCTCCAACGGCGAGACGTGCTCGGCGCGGGAGATCAGCGCGCCGAGCACCGCGATCACCGCGAGCACCAGCATCACCGCGATGCCGATCTTGCGGGTGGCGAAGCCGCGTACGGCCCGCACCAGCACCGCGACGGGACGGCGGCGACGTCTGGCCCGGACCAGCCGCCGCGCGGCGACCTCGGTGCCCGGCGGCTGGCCGGTCGCCTCGGCGAGCACCAGGTCCGCGCCGGCCTGCTCGGCGGGCAGCAACTCCATCCCCTGTCGCCCGTCGGGGCGGGCCAGCGCGCACACCACGTCCTGCGTCCGGACGTCGGCCCGCCGTGCCACCCGCAGCGTCTTGTCCCGGTGCTGGAACGAGCTGGGGTCGACCTCGCCGAGCGCGGCGGCCACGAACGCCGGGGCGGCCATCTCGGCGTCAGAGAGCACCTCGACGGGCGCCTTGATCAGCTTGCGGACCCCGTCGGCGAGGGTGCCGTTGAACATCCGCAGCACCTGCCGTACGCGCTGGTCGACGGCCTGTGCGCAGAGCGCGGCGTGCAGGTTGCCCACGTCGTCCTGGTGCAGCAGGGCGAGCCCGGTCGCGCCGGCCAACCCGGCGGTCTCGAAGGTCGCCACGTCGAGGCGTTCCGAGCGGATCACGCGAACGCCGCGCAGGCTCGCCACGTCCGGGCCGGTGCGGTAGCGCTCCGGCACCACGACGGTCACCCGCGCGCCACCCGCGGGCAGGTCGGTTTCGAGCAGCGCGCGGGCCACGTAGTAGGCGAGGGCGTCCCGGCCGCAGATCACGTAGTGCGGACGCGGGTCGCCGGCGGAGCGGAGCCGCCAGTTCCACTCGACCGCCCGTCGCGCCCGGTCCCGCCACGGCTCCGCCATGCCCGGATCGTAACCAGCACGATCACCCTGGGCGACCCCGCCCGGATCGTCCCCCGGGCAGGCATGCCGACCCGGGCCGTGGGTAGAGCACTGCCATGCAGACCTTCCTCCCGTACCCGGACTTTCTGGCCAGCGCCCGCGCGCTGGACCAGAAGCGGCTGGGCAAGCAGCGGGTGGAGGCCATCCAGGTGCTGCGCGGGCTCACCTGGCCGGGGTACGGGTGGCGCAACCACCCGGCCGTGAAGATGTGGGCCGGGTACGAGGAGGCGCTGACCCGGTATGGGCTGGACATGTGCGCGGTGTGGACCGAGCCGGGCCGGGCGGACACCTGCGCCACCACGCTGACCGTCGACCTCGCCGCCGCCTGCGGCGGTGGTGTCGTCCGCACCCAGGACGAGCTGGCCCGCGCCGGTGACCTGCCGCCCTGGCTGGGCCGCGCCGACCTGCACCTGAGCCACCGCTCCTCGCTGCTGCGCAAGGACCCCACGCACTACGGCCCGATCTTCGGCACCGACACGCCGGACGACCTGGAGTACGTGTGGCCCGCGTCCGACCGGGCGCGGCGCTGCCTGCCGTAGCAGACTGGCGGCAGACGAGGGAGGTGCCCGTGGCGCTGTCGCGTGTGGTGGGTCGGCTCATCGGCGTACACCAGCATGAGGTGGACCCCGGCGGCGGTGGCGCCGACCGCGTGCCGCGACCGGTCGCGGCGGTCGTGGTCGGTGCGGGCATCGCCGGCATGTCGGCGGCGGTGGTCCTCGCCGAGCGGGGCGTGAACGTGACCGTGCTGGAGGCCGCGCCGACCATCGGTGGACGGCTGGGTGCCTGGCCGGAGGCCCTGCCGGACGGGGAGCAGCAGAACGAGCATGGCTTCCACGCGTTCTTCCGGCAGTACTACAACTGGCGGTCCATCCTCCGCCGGGTCGAGCCGGACCTGGGCTTTCTCAAACCGATCCCGGGCTATCCGATCCTGAGCGCCGAGTGGCCGACGGAGGAGTTCGGCAAGCTGCCCCCCGCACCACCGGCGAACCTGCTCGCGCTGCTGCTGCGCAGTCCCAGCCTGCGCCTGGGTGACCTGCGGTCGATGGACCGGGACGCGGCGTTGCCGCTGCTCACCTACGATCCGGTCCGCACCTACGCCGAACTGGACGACACCACCGCCGACGAGTTACTGGCCTCGCTGCGGCTGCCGGACCGGGCCCGGGCGATGCTGTTCGAGGTCTTCTCCCACTCGTTCTTCAACCACGAGGCGGAGATGTCGGCGGCCGAGATGGTCGCCCAGTTCCACTTCTACCTGCTGGGCAATCCGGAGGGACTGGCCTTCGACTGCCCGGACGAGGACTACGCGACGGCGATCTGGCAGCCGCTGACCCGGCACGTCGAGAAGCACGGCGGTCGGGTGGTGACCCGCTCCGGCGTGACGGGGGTGCACCGCGACGGCGACGGCTGGCGGGTGACGACCACCGACGGCGGCGACCACCGGGCGGCCCACGTGGTGCTGGCCGTCGACCCGCCGGCGCTCGCCGCGCTGGTGGCGGCCTCCCCCGACCTGGTCACGGGGGCACCGGAGCTGGCGGAGCGGATGCCCCGCTTCGGCCGGCCCGGCCCGCCGTACGCGGTGGCACGGTACTGGTGCGACGGCGACGTCGCCGCCGACCGTGCGGTGTTCAGCGGGGTGTCCCGACAGCCCACTCTGGACTCGGTGACGCTGTACCACCGGTTGGAGAACGAGCCGCGGCGCTGGGCGCGTCGGACCGGCGGTTCGGTCGTCGAGTTGCACGCGTACGCCTGCGAGCCCGGTGTGCCGGCCGAGGAGTTGGCCGAACGGATGCGCCGCGAGCTGGTGGCGCTCTGGCCGGAGGCCGCCGCCCTGCGGGTACGGGAGCTACGCGCCCGGGTGGAGGCGCAGGCGCCCGCGTTCACGCCGGGCAGCCACGCGTGGCGTCCGGGGGTGCGCACCGAGGCGCCCGGGGTCTATCTGGCCGGCGACGGGATCGCCACGGACTTCCCGAGCGCCCTGATGGAACGCTCCGCGGCCACCGGGATCCTCGCGGCGAACCACATCCTGCGGGCGCAGGGCGCCGCGACCGAGCCGGTGCGCTCGGTCCGCCCGCGCGGCCTGCTGGCCGGGCGGGCCACCCCAAACCGACAAAAAGCGACATAACCGACGGTACGCTGCCGTACGCTCGATTGATCAACCGTCGATCGACCGGGCGGGAGGGCAGCGGCGATGTCACCACTGCACCGCGCCGGCGCAGCGGACGTACGACCGGTCGAGGAGGCCGCCCGGGACGACGCGTACCCGCTGATCCGTGACGAGCGCGCCTGCGTCGTCACCGCGCTGCGGCTGGGCTGGTGGATGGCGGACGCCTACCACCACGGGCAGCACGCCGAGCCGGGGCCGGCCACGCCCGTCCACCCACCGGCCAAGCTGTCCAACCTGACCGAGATGTCACTGCCCCGCCGGATGCGGATGTACCTCGACGGCGTCGACGTCGCGCTGGCCCAGATCTCGGCGCTCACCCGGCACACCGGATCGTTGCCGGACACGTCCGCGGCCCGCACGCGGCTACCCGACCTGGACCGCCTACCCGACCTGGACCGCCTTCCCGATCTGGAACGGCCGGGCCTGGTCGACACCGAACCGCTGCTGCTCGCCCTCGACGATCTCAACGTGGACGTGTTGCGCTGGGCGATGGCCACCAACCTGCGGGTCGGGCTGGCCTACCGGCTGGGCCGGTCCCTGGCCGACACGGTCCGGCCCGGCGACGCCGACCAACTGCTGCGCCGCTTCGACGGCCGACAGATCCAGATCAGCCGGTGGTTGGACGAGTTGGCGAGCGTGCTGCCGCCGTACTCGGCCGCGGTGGTACGCCGCTCGCTGGCCGCCTGGGCGGTGGCCGTGGAACGCGCCGGCCGGGGTGATGCGGCCGAACCGGAGCCCGCCGAACTGAGCCGCGAACTGCGGAACCAGGGTGACCTGTGGCGCGGCGTGCTCACCGGCGGCCTGCACCCGCGTGACCTGCTGGACGAGGAGGACTACGCGGTGGTCGCCCGGAACCTGATCATCCGGGACCGACGGCTGGTCGCCCAGGCCGCCCGGGGCATCTTCTGGCCGGTGCTGGTGCCGCTGCTGGTGGTGCTCTTCGCGCTGGTCGGGGTGAGCGCCGCCGCAGCGGCCGGTTCGCCGACCACACGGGCCGCCGTGGCCCTGCTCGGCCTGGGCGCCGGGCTGGCCGCCATCTGGCGCTCCGTCTCCGGTCCCGCGCTGGCGGTCGCCGGCGAGGTCAACCGGCCACTGTTGGACAGCGAACTCACCGCGCGGATGGCGCTGCGGCTGGACCGCCCGCTGGCCAACGCCCGCCGCACGGCGGGAACCGCCTCCCGCACCCGGCGTCAGCGTGCGCCCGAGGAGCCGGGCGACCGATCGAAATACGTTGCCCCCCTCTCCCGTGCGGAACTACCGTGATCGCGCAAGGTCAACCACCACCGCGGGAGCAGTTCATGACGATGTCGCACGCCACCACCGTGCCCGCGTCGCTGTTGCCCCGGGGCGGTTGTCTGCTGCTCGCCGGCCGCGGTTGGCCGGCGGAACACCCCCGGGCGGGCCGGCCCGACTGACGCGCACCCGTACGCGTCGAGCCGCCCGTCCGCACGCCGGACCGGGCGGCTCTTCGCTGTCCGTCGCCACTGTCGAAAGGAGTCCCGGTGGACGCCGTCCTCGTCGTCAACGCCGACCTCGGCCCGTTGCACCGGGTCACCGTCCAACACGCCGTCCGGATGCTCTGCCGACGGGTGGCCGAGATCCACGAGGCGGAGCCGGATCGGGTGATCGGCGTCTTCCCGCTGCCCCGGGTGGTGCGGCTGGTCCGCTACGTGGTCACCCGGTGGCGGTTCAACTCCGGACCGGCCTGGTCCCGGGCCGGGGTGCTGCGCCGCGACGACCGCTGCTGCGCGTACTGCGGTGGCCCGGCGTCGACCATCGACCACATCCTGCCGCGTTCCCGGGGTGGCCGGAACACGTGGCGAAACACCACCGCCGCCTGCTACGGCTGCAACCAGCGCAAGGGTGACCGGACTCCGGCGGAAGCGGGCATGCCGCTGCGCCGCGAGCCGGTGAACCCCGGCTGGTCGGCGCTCGCCGGGCGGTGACCGACCGGCCGGCGGGAACGGGGGGCAGCGTCCGGGGTACGCCCCGGCGCGGCACCCGTCGGCCCCGGTCAGACGTCGCGCTCGGTGACCTTCGGCTTCGGCCGACCGGCGGCGCAGTGGACCCGGATCTCGCTGCGGTGCTCGGGTGCGGTCAGCTCGACCGTGACCTGCTTCGCGGGTCCCGCGTCGTACGGTTCCACCTGGTAACCGGCCGCCGGGGTGACCGTGAGCAGTTCGGCCGATCCCCCGACACAGCGCACGGTGACGGTGCCGCCCTGGGCACGCACGGGCACCCCCGGGGACTCGGCGGGCGGGGAGGCGGTCGTGGGCGCGACCGTCGGCGCAAGCGTCGGCGAGGGCTGTCCCGGGGCCGACGGGCGACCCGGGCCCGCTCCGGGGCCGGGGCGGGAAGCGGCCGACGTGGCAGGGGCCGTCGGGTCCGCGGGCGGAGGCACAATCGACGGTTCCGGCTGCGCGACGGTCTCCGGCAGGCCCACGGTCGTGGTGTCACCCGTTCCGATCCCGGTTCGCGGGGTCGTTCCGTCGTGCCGCCGCGTGCCGTAGTCGCCGAGCGACCCGGCCACCGCCACCGCGGCGATCACCGCGCCGCCGACCACCAGCGCCACCCGTTGTCGACGCCAGGACCGTCGCCGGGATACGCCGGAACCAGGCCGGTTCACGCCGTCGGTGTCCCGGGCCGACGCGCCGTCCCCCACCTGCGGGTCCTCACCCGCGGCGGCCTCACGCTCCGGGGCCGCACCCGCGGCCTTCTCCGCTCCGACGTCACCGGCGATGCCCTCACCAGCCCGGCCCGAGCGGGCAGGGGGCGGGCCGGCGGCGACCGCCCTGTCTGCGGCGACCCCCCTGTCCCCCGCGCCCGCCCCGGCAGCAGCGCCCAGGCCGGACGCGGCGGCCGGCCCGGAGGCAGTAGCCGACCTGTCCGCAGCAGCCGACCTGGAAGCGGCGGCCGGCCTGGAAGCGGCGGCCGGCCCGGAAGCGGCGGTCTCGCCGGCCAGCCCGGAGACGACCGTGAGCAGGATGCGGGCCACCTCGGCCGCCGGCGGGCGGTCGTCGGGGTTGCGGGCCAGACACCAGTGGTAGAGCCGGTGGACCTCGGCGGGCACCCGGTCGATCTCGGGTAGCGGGTCCGGGTCGACGTGCACGTGGGCGCGGAGCATCCCGGTCTGCGTCTCGGCGGCCCACGGCAGCCGGGCGGTGAGCGTCCGGTGCAGGAGCAGACCGAGCGCGTACACGTCGGAGGCCGGCAGGACCTCGCCGGCCGCCAGTCGCTCCGGGGCGAGGTATGCGGGCGTACCGAGCAGTCGGCCGTCGAAGTCGATCTCGGAGTCACCGGCGGCCGCCGCGATACCGAAGTCGAGCACCTTCGCGCCGGTGGGGGTGAGCATCACGTTGCCCGGCTTGACGTCCCGGTGCACCAGCCCCTGGGCGTGCGCCGCCGAGATGGCCGACGCCACCTCGGCACAGACCCGCAGCGCGGCGCGTGGCGGCAACGGCCCGGCGGCCAGCCGTCTTTCGAGGGTGTCGCCGTTGAGCAGTTCCAGCACCACGAACGGCACCTGGACACCGTCGAGCCGCGACTCGCCGAAGTCGTAGACGTTTGTGACGTGCGGGTGCGACAACCGGGCCGCCGCCTTGGCCTCGGCCCGGATCCGCTGGCGGGCGTTCGGATCCGAGGCGACGAGCACCTTCACCGCCACGTCGCGTTCGAGCACCTCGTCGTACGCCCGGTACACCACCGACATGCCGCCGCTGCCGAGACGCTCCAGGAGCCGGTAGCGGCCCGCAAGCAACTGATCACGCTGCACGACCGACAGACTGCCGTACGACTCAGGATCAGCACCACCCGGGATCGAGGTTTCGCAATGGGTGGAACCGGCGCGACTACAGGTCCGGATGAGTTCGCAGAAACACCTCAGCCCGACGCGAACCGCAGATCGTGTACGCGTACAGCCAGAGGGCCAGCAAGACCAGGAGCGTGAAGGCCACGGTGAAGAACGGCGCGAAACTCAGGAACGCCTGGCCCATGCTCATGATCATGACGCCGACCAGGATCATCGAGGACCGGCGCTGCTCGATCATCGCTCGCGCGGTTTCCCCGAGCAGAACGACGTCCTCATCCGGCACCGGATCGTCTCGTCGCACCTGTCGGCTCAGGTTCCAGCGTCGGGACCAACTCAATCGCCACAACGTCGACGTACGGTCGGCGCGGGAGCCGCGACGGCGCACCAGCCAGACGAGGGTGACGATCTCGATCACGAGCCCGGCGAGCAACAGGGATCCACCGAGGTTGGTCGCCCACGACGGCGGGTCACCGTCGAAGACACCCGTGTTTTCGCTGCCCAGTGCCACGCCCACCGTCAGCGCCCCGCACAAGCCTGCCAGCAGCAGGAGCCACCGGATGCGGTGGCGTGGCTTCCGTCCCGCCCGATTCGAACGCGTCACCGATTCGTCCACGGTGGCCCCCTCGTCGCCGACACACCGCGAGTTACCCATCGACGGGTCTGGCTGAAACGCGCCTAGCCCTTGGCGGGAGGCCGCCGATCGAAGCCGGGGGATCGGGGTTGGTCGTCGCGGGAGCGACCCGGATTGCGGGACGGGTTCATGGCGAATTGGCGAGCGAAGCCCATAAAACGGCTGTACAGCTCGACGGGGTCGGGTGGGGCTGGCAGAAGGCGAGCCAGATCGACGCTCGCCTCGCACAGGCACGAGGCCATGTCGAGCGTGAGGAGTCTCGGCTCGTCGGCATAGTCGGCGGTCAACTCGGCCTGAGCCTCCTCGCACGGCCAGTTCCGGGCGCACGCCGCGCATCCCCACAGCGGCCGGATCGGGGCGTGCCGTTGGCCGCTCACCGCCGCACCCCTCGGTACCGGGACGGCGACCGCCAGCTCACCCGACGCACGGACGGCTGACCGTAGATGACCGAGTTGACCATCCCGAAGATCACCCCGGGGGACCGCTGGGCCCGGTCCAGGTCCCCGGCGATGCGTGCGATGGCGGCCAGACGAGCCCGGGCGTCGAACAGTTCCCGTCGGGCCGCCCACAACGCCACCTCCAGCCGGCACACCCGCTCACGCATCCGCTCCAACTCCTGATCCACGCCAATCTCCCACCTGCCTCACCTCAACCTCCCCGTCAACATAGACCCGCTCACGTAGGCGGGACAATAGATACGCGTTCTAATTTACGGGTCTGCACGCTCGTACCGTCGAAGGCGTGACCGAGCAGACAGGCCCAGGCGAACTCGTCGCAGCCGGCGAGATCTTGAAGATGCTCGGCGTGAGCAGGTCGAGGTTCCGGGAGATTCAGCGGCATCCCGCGTTCCCGCGTCCGTATGCAGTGCTGACTGTCGGTTCGATCTGGCTCAAGGCTGATGTGGAGAGGTACATCGCCGAGCATCGGCGCCCTCGCCTCGCCGACGGCGACGAAGAGGCATAGGCGTAGGGCAGCCGGGTTGGGGCGACCTCGATCGACTCGGGTTGCATGAAATTGGGGTGTCCCAGCGCACGGGACACCGCGCCTTCCAGGAAGCCGAGTGGATCAAGGAAGCCGAGAGGGACGGGCCTCAGCGCTCGGTCGGTGCCCGCCAGGCGAAGCGGGGCGTACGGCGCTCGGTCATGGCGGCCACGCCCTCGCGGGCCTCGCCGGTGTCCGCGACCTTCCGGTGCCACCAGGCGATCCGGGCCGGCCCGGCGCGGTCGTCGACGATCTCCTTAGCGGCGGCGACGCTCAGCGGTGACCGCTTGGCGATCGTCGCGGTGAGGTCGTCCACCCGCTCGGCGAGACGGTCGCCCGGCAGCACCTCGTCGACCAGGCCGATCCGCAGCGCGCGTTCGGCGTCGATCAGCTCGGCGGTGAACAGCAGGCGCTTCGCCGCCGACGGGCCGACCAGCCGGGCCAGCCGGCGTGTCGTCGGCGCCGGGTAGACCAGCCCGAGCCGGGCCGGGGGTACGCCGAAGCGGGCGTCCTCCGACGCTATCCGCAGGTCACAGGCGACCGCGAGCTGCGCGCCGCCCCCGACGCAGGCGCCCCGGATCGCGGCGATCGTCGGCTTGGCGAAGTGCGCCAGGCGCTCCTCGGCGGCGACCGCGATGCTGGTGTCGCCGGCGTCCAGCAGCTCGGCCAGATCACCCAGGTCGGCACCCGCGCAGAAGGCGTCGCCCGCGCCGGTGAGCACCAGGGCCCGTACGTCGGGGTCGGGTTCCAGCCGGTCGAGCAGTTCGGGGAGCTGTCGCCACATGGCCGCCGTCATCGCGTTCCGGCGGGCCGGGTTGTGGATCACGACGGTCGCCACCGGTCCGGCAACCGCGACGGTCAACTCCGCGTCCGACACGCAGGCCCCTCTCTCCACGCCACCCGAGCCGATCCAAGATTGCCAGAACGGCCCGGACGCGAACCCGGCGACCACCGTTTCGGTGGCCGCCGGGTCCCGGGTGTCGGTCAGGTCAGGAAACGTTGACCGCCGTGTCGTCGACCACGAAGGACGTCTGGAGCGAGGAGTCCTCGGTGCCGGTGAACTTCAGGGTGACGGTCTGGCCGGCGTACCCGGCCAGGGAGAAGGACTTCTGGCTGTAGCCGGAGGCCTTGTTCAGGTTGGAGTAGGTCGCCAGCGTGGCCAGCACCGTCCCGCCCGAGTTGAGCACCTGCACCGAGAGCTTGTCGTACGCGGTGCTGCTGGTGGTCTCGGCCGAGTCGATGTGCAGCCAGAAGCTGAGCGTGTACGACGAGCAGCCCGTCGGCAGGGCCACCGACTGGGCGAGCGTGTCGGTGTGGGTGCTGCCGTACCCGTCCAGCCAGGCCTTGTACGACCCACCGTGTGCCGCCTGGCCGCTGGAGTTGGTGATCACTCCGGAGCTGGCGGTCCAGCCGGTCGAGCCGGACTCGAAGCCGGGGTTGGCCAGCTTCTGGCCCGTGGAGGTGCAGCCGCCGCCGGTGCCGTTCACGGTCAGCGTGTAGGTGGCGGTGCGGGTGACCGAACCCGCGCCGTTCACGGTGACCGAGTAGGTGCCCGGTGGAGTGCTCGCAGAGGTGCTGATGGTGAGGGTGGACGACCCGCCCGAGGTCACCGAGGCGGGGCTGAAGGCGGCGCTCGCACCGCTGGGCAGACCGGACGCGGAGAACGTCACGGTCTGCGCCGAGCCGCTCGTGGTGGCGGTCGACACGGTGGTGGAGACCGCGCTGCCCGGGTTCACCGAGCCGGCGGTCGGCGACAGCGACACGGAGAAGTCGTTGCCGGTGGAGCAGGGCGCGTCGTTGCCGGCGACGTTGACCGCCGTCCAGGCGGCCTGCACGGCCTTGTACTCGGCCGAGCAGCTGCCGTACAGGTCGGTGGCCGCCCGCAGGCTGTACGCGCGGGCGGTGTTCGCCGGGTTGCTGGTGTTGACGTACGACGTGTTGGAGGTGAAGTACACGTCCAGCGCCCGGTACCAGATCTTCTCCGCCTTGGCGCGGCCGATGCCGGTCACCGCCGGGGCGGAGCCGCAGACCGGCGAGGTGCCGTACGACGTCGCGCCGGTGCCCTCGGCGAGGTTGAAGAAGAAGTGGTTGCCGACGCCGGAGGAGTAGTGCACGTCCTTGTTCTTCGTGCTGGTCGACCAGCAGGAGTCGGACGCGCCGTCCAGCGACGGGTTGTACATGTAGCGCAGCGGCGTACCGTTGCCATTGATGTTGATCTTCTCACCGACCTGGTAGTCACCCGGGTCGCTCGGGGCGGCGGCGTAGAACTCCACCATGTTGCCGAAGATGTCGCTGGTGGACTCGTTGAGGCCGCCGGACTCACCGGAGTAGACCAGGCCGGCCAGCGCCTCGGTGACACCGTGGCTCATCTCGTGCCCGGCCACGTCCAGGGCGACCAGCGGGCGGGCGTTGCTCGACCCGTCGCCGTAGGTCATCTGGGCGCCGTCCCAGAAGGCGTTGACGTAGTTGTTGCCGTAGTGGACCCGGCTCGGCACACCCTGGCCGTTGCCGAAGATCCCGTTGCGGCCGTGGACGTTCTTGAAGTAGTCGAACGTCTTGGCCGCGCCGAAGTGCGCGTCCACCGCTGCGGACTGCCGGCTGGAGGTGGTGCCGGTGCCCCACGCGTTGTCCGCGTCGGTGAACGTGGTGCAGGACGACGTGCCGTTGTTCATGTCGCAGGTACGGCCGTTGCCTCGCACCGGGTCGATCATCTGGTACGTGCTGCCGGAGAGCGTCGTGTCGATGCTCACCGTGCCGGTGTAGAGGCCCTGGCCGCTGCCCGTGACCGACTCGATCTCGTCGTACGAGCCGACGGTCGCGCCGGAGGTGGCGTCGGTGATGACGTGCAGCCGTGACGGCGTCTGCCCGTCCGGCTGCCAGCCGCTGACCACCGTCTCCCAGGCCAGTCGGCCCTTGCCCGAGCTGGCGTCGACGAACAGTTCGGGAGCGCCCACGGTCTCGGCCTTGCCGGTGAACCCGGCGCGGGCCGTCTTCTTCGCCGCGTCCGCGCTGACCCGGGGCGTGGTGAGGAGGGTCAGCGGTGCGGCGAGTCCGACCGAACTGCCGGCGTAGGTGCCGTTCGGCGCGGTGTGGATGACGAAGTCACCGCCGTACACCCGCAGCCCCTGGTAGGTGCGGGTGTAGCGGGTGTGCGCCGCGCCGGAGGCGTCCAACCGGGTGCTCTGCACCTGGTAGGACTCGGCGCTGGAACCCTGGACCGCGCCGGGGTTCGTTCGCAGGACGGTCGCCGCTCGGGCCGCGGCGGAGGCGTCCGGCGCGGGAGCGGGAGGTGCGGCGGCGTGCGCCGCGGTGGCGACGCAGGTCAACAGGCCACTGGTGAGCAGCGCTGCGCTGACGGCCGCGAGGGGTCGTTTCACGTGCCCTCCTGGAAGGAGAAAGGGTGTGACGGGGGTAGTCACGCATGTAGATATAGCGATGCGTTGACGAAAAGAGAAGCCTTGGACCGCTCCCAGACATTGAGACTGGCCGAACGGATGAGTGCCTTGACAAGGGAACCAACGCCCGCCCTGGCACGTCCGACGGACATGAGACCCGCCTCGACGACCGGCGTCACCATCGCGCTCCTGGCCGCCCTGCTGGCCGGCTGCACCGGCACCGACCGGACCGCCACCCCCACCGACCTGCCCCCGGGCGCCGGCGTGACCGCGGGCCCGGACCTCTCGAACATCCCCGCGCCGAGCGGACTCGTCCCGAGCGGCCCGCTCCCCAGCGGTCCTGTCCCGAGCGGTCCCGTCCCGAGCGGTCCGCAAGCCGACGACCGGGCCCGCGTCGCGCTGTTCCGCTCCGGCGGGTTCGCCGGGCGCGGCGACAACATCACCGTCGAGCCGGACGGGCGGTGGACGGTGGTGGACCGGGCCGGCGGCCGTCGTACCGGCAAACTCGGCACCGCCGACCTGGGCCGGCTGCACGGCCTGGCCGCCGACCCCCGGCTGGGCACCGAGGCCCGTCGCACGGCCACCACGTCGAGCTGCGCCGACGCGTTCAGCTACCGCCTCACCGTCGGGACCATCGAGACCGGGTACGTCGACTGTCCCGCCGATCCCGCACCGCCGCCCGCCACCCGGGCACTTGTCGAGCTGCTGCTGAAGGTCACCGCCTGAGGTCGGATCAGACCAGGTAGTCCGGGGGAAGGCCGGTGCCGCGCAGCTCGGGCGGCAGGTGCGCCACGTCGTTGACGGCGATCAGGTTCGGCGGCCCGGCCGGGCCGTACCGGATGACGGTCAGCCCCGCGTTGTGGTGGTTCAAGCCGAGCCAGCGCCGCTCCGGCGCGTCGAGGGCGTGCCGGACCAGCCAGGCGATCAGGAAGGTGTGCGTCACCACCAGCTCGCGGACCGGTTCGCCCCCGGCCGCCGCGTCGTCCGGGGCGACCGGCCCGGTGAAGCGCCGCACGGCCTCCGCCGTCACGCGCGGCCCGTCGGCCCGCTCGGCCGCCGAGAAGCCGGCCAGGAATTCGGCGTACGCCGACGGCAGGCCGGTCGGGTCGGTGTCGTGCGGAAGATGGTCACCGGCCAGCTCGGTGGCGTACACCGGAACGTCGGGCAGTGCCGCGGCGACCAGCTCGGCGGTCTGCGCGGCCCGGCGCAGCGGCCCGTGGTGGACGGCCGCGAACGACCGGCCCCGCAGTCGTTCGCCGAGCAGCGCCGCCTGTCGCCGGCCGCGCTCGGACAGGCCGGTGTCCGGCTCGGTCGAGCCCGGACCGGTGTGCCCGGTGAGGTCCTGCTCGGCGTGTCGGGTCAGGTACAGCAGCCGCGTTCGCATGCCGTACACCCCAACACACCGGAGGGCGCGGTGCCGGCCCGCGCCCTCCGGTTTCTTGATCTTGTTATTACGCCCGGGGGAACATCTGGCCGATACGGATCTTGTTGCCGAACGGGTCCCGGATGCCGAAGTCGATCCCGTACGGGCGCTCGGTCGGCTCGTCGGTGATCTCGACGCCCTTCGCCACCAGCTCCTCGTGGGTCTTGTGGGCGTCGTCGGTGGTCATGAAGAGGTACCCGCCCAGGGCGCCCTTGGTGAGCAGCTCCCGCACCTGCTCGGCCGTCGCCGGGTCCAACGCCGGCGGGCCGGGCTTCTCCAACAGGATCTCGCGCTCCGGGTCGCCGGGCAGGTTGACCGTCAGCCAGCGCATGAAGCCGAGATCCTGGTCGGTGTTGACCTCCATGCCGAGCTTGTTCACGTAGAAGTCGAGCGCCTCGTCCTGGTCGAGGACGAAAATCTGGGAGCGGCTGATCGCGTTCATCGTCATGCCACGACCGTAAAGGGTGGCCCTGACCTGCTGCTTATCCAAAACTGCTGGGACGCGTCCACGCCTTGGTGAAGCAGGACGGCACGTTGCCGGCGGCGACGCGGCGACGCCGGAACTCCGAGGGCGAATCACCGACGATCTGCCGGAATGTCCGACTGAACGTGCCCAGACTGCCGAAGCCGACCGCGTAGCAGATGTCCGTGACGTCCCGGTCGGTCTCCACCAGCAGCGTCATGGCCCGCTCCACCCGGCGGCGTTGCAGGTAGCGGTGCGGCGTCTCCCCGAACGTCGCCCGGAACGTCCGGATGAAGTGCGCCTCGGAGACGTGCGCGATCCGGGCCAGCGCCGGAATGTCCAGCGGCTCGGCGTATGCCCGGTCCATCGCGTCCCGGGCGCGCAGCATCGCCCGGTTGGACTCCTCCACCGCCCGACTCACCGCGGACCCCCGGGCGGCAGGACCGGCGTCTGCGTCACGTCCTGATCGCGCAGCTTGGCGTAGACGACCTCGGACGTGAACCCACCGATGAACCCGATGGCCAGCACGAAGAAGACCAACTGCCGCGCCGAGCCACCATCGAGCAGATCCGGGTTGGTGCTGAGCTGCGCCGCCACGAACAGCAGGAAGGCGATGACACCGGCGGCCGAACCCAACGCCGCCGCCCGCAGCCAGTTGCCGCTGCCGTCGTACGCGTTGCGCACGATCGCGCCCCACACCGACGCGAACATCGGCGCGGCCACCAGGACCGCCACGTTCTGCCAACCGCCGGCCGGCGCGGCGTACGCCAACGGGATCGTGGCCAGCGCGAGCAGCAGCAGGACCAGCGCGGTCACCAGGCCCGCCACCGTACGCCGACCGGCGGCCCCCTCGGCCTCCCGCGCGGCGCGTTCCTCATCGGCGCGGCGCCGCACCTGGGCGCAGAGCGCGGTGACGATCGCTCGGGCCGCCCCCGGCTGCCAGGGTCGGGCCAGCAACGCCACCTCCTCCTCGGTGGCGACGCCACGCTCGTTGGTGAGTCGTTGCCACGTTTTCTCCGCGCCACCGCCGAACGCCGCCACGGCCGCGACCGGAATCCGACGGGACAGGCCGATCAGCCCGGCGACGAACGTGGATCGTCCGCCACCCACCAGCAGCAGCGCATCGGCCGCCAGCAGCGACCGGTAGAAGCTGACCTCCCAGTCGTCGGTCGACTCGGGCACCACGGTGAACAACTCCGGGTGTCGCTGAGCCTCCTCGAAGTCCACGTCCTGCTGGTACCGGCCACGGACCAGGATCGACCCGGGCACCGCCCGACCGGAGCCCACGTAACCCCGCACCACGTCCCGTTCCACGAAGTCGGGATCGTTGGAGTACACGACGATGCGGCAGCCCTGCCTCGCAAGCTCCGCACCCAGCTCGGCCGCCGCCGTGGGCGCGGCCTCCGGATCGCGTACGACGGGCGAGTAGGAGCGGTTGACCTGGGCGCTGCCGGCGATCGCGACGAGCGGGCTCATGCGACTCCTCGACGGTCGGGTGATACCCGAACTATAGGAGCGGCCGACCATCGATGGCCCGCGCCGGCCGCGCGATCGGCGCGCGCGTCCTTCGTTGCCGTGGGCGTCCGGGCACGGTCACCTCCGTCGTCACTCATTTGGTCGCTCGGTTGGTCATCCTCATCGCCCATGCCCGATAGCGAGGTACGGCACCAGAGTGGTGACGGATGGCGATCTTTGGCTCCCATCTGTGCCCAGCCTTCCCGAGGACTGCCTACAGATCCCAGAGCACTAGACGAGTAAGTCCTAACGACCCCGGGCTGTGGGCATAGACGAAGGGTGTTGAAGATCCGTTTGTGACGACAGACCTCAACACCCTTCTGACCGCACTGTACGTGAAGATCGACGACTGGCTCGGGCGTCCTCGCCGGACGGGTAGGCCACCGAAGCTCTCTGACGCGGAGTTGCTGACCCTGGCCGTCGCGCAGGCGCTGCTCGGGGTGCGTTCCGAGGCCCGTTGGCTGCGGTTCGTGCCCGGGCATCTACCCGGGGCGTTCCCGTACCTGCCCGGACAGTCTGGTTACAACAAGCGGCTACGGGCAGCGTTGCCGCTGCTCAAGCGTGCCATCCGGGCGGTCGCCGAGGACACTGACCTGTGGTCCGACGCCACCTGGGTCATCGACTCCACACCGGTGGAATGCGGGCGGTCCAGGCCGACGGTGAAACGCTCTGACCTGGCGGGGTGGGCCGGGTACGGCTACTGCGCCTCGCACTCGCGGTTCTTCTGGGGACTGCGGCTGCATCTGATCTGCACCCCGGCCGGCTTGCCGATCACCTGGGCCCTGGCGACACCGAAGGTCGACGAACGTCAGGTCCTGATGGCTGTCCTTGACCACGACCCCGACCTCATCGCCGAACGCCCGGGCCTGCTGATCGTCGCGGACAAGGGATACGTGTCCGCGGAGCTGGACCGGTGGCTGGCAGAGCGTGGCGTGCGATTGCTCAGACCGTCGTACCGCAACCGCACCCCACGCCCGGACGAGCACCTACTCAAGCCGATCCGCCAGCTCATCGAGTCCGTCAACGACACGCTGAAGGGGCAACTCGACCTCGAACTGCACGGCGGACGCAGCATCGAAGGCGTCGCGGCACGCATCGCGCAACGCCTCCTGGCGATGACCACCGCGATCTGGCACAACCGGGCCACCAACCAACCCGTGACCAGGTCCCTGATCGCCTACGACCACTGACCCAACTTCGGACTTACTCGTCTAGCCCCAACGGCTGGCTCGTCGGTGGTCCCCGGCTCGGCGCAGTGAGGGACAGCGGGGAGCTTCGACTTTCTGGCAGGCTGCGGTGGTGACCATTAGCTCGGACAACGTTGTGCGCATCACAGCCGCAGTGCTCGTCGTTATGCTATGTGGTGCCTGCGGAACAGGTCGCCGAGACGCCATAGCCGAACCTCCACAAGAGGCGACACCGTCCGCGTCAGCCGCATCGCAGCTTGAGAATCGAGCCTCGCCACCGGATGGTTCTGTCGTGCTGCCATGGGTCGCAGCGATCGTCGCTCGCGACGACACCTCGATCACCGTGGCCACCGGCATAGACAGTGCAATCTGCGGAGAGCCCACACGTCCTCCCGAGGCGACGATCACCCATCAGGACGAAACCCAGGTGGTTATTTCGGTGACCACGAGAATCGTGCGAGCAGAAGAGAACGATTGTGCCATCACCGGTGACGCCGCACCCGCTTTCGTATCGCTGCAAGAACCCCTCGGTGACAGAGTTCTGCACGACGCCGCCACCACCAGGCCGCATCCGACCTACTACCTGCGAGATGTACCGGACATCCTTGCAGACAAGCGGTGGGATCCTTCCGGAGAACACCTGAGGCCCGACGAACGCTGGTTTCAGAGCTTCCGCAATCCTGGCGGCACACTGCTGCTCCTCGAGGCGCAGCCCACAACCAGGGCGCAGCGGCCGGCCGCTATCGCCACGATCCCAATCCACTCACAGCAAGGCATCATCACTCGCTACGGCGCAGCAGGCTCTTGGACGGTCTGGTGGGAGGTCGGGCGGGTCGCCTACTCGCTGTCGCTCATACCTTCCGAGAGTCATGGCCTCACGCTGAAACAGTTCAAACAACAACTCGCCGGGCTTAGGTGGGTTTGATCGTGCCACGTTGACAACACCAAGCAGACATCCTCTCCGCCTAACGCCGTCGAACCTGTGCCATCCCGGTGCTCATCTGGAGTCAACTCCGTGACCCCTTCCCCCGGGCAACCAACACAACCGCACGACCTGTTCGGCGGCGACAGACGAGCTGCGAGAAGCGTCCTCCGGCGTCCACGGTTGTCCGCCAACGTCGGTCTCGGTCGTCACTCAGCTAGTCACCCAGTCCCGCTGGGACCTGGTAGTCCCCACCCAAGCCGGTGACCTCGCCATCCTGAGGGTCGTAGACGATCCGGCCGTGCAGCTCCGCCAGGCCCAAGACGACGTCAACCGCGACGCTGCCTCGCGGGAGTAGCTGACTGTCATGCAGGTCCTGAGACCCGACATCGCCGGTAGCCGGCACGCCGGCAGTCGGCCGGTTTCCCTCCGAGCGGGGCACTCCGATGGAGCCCACCAACCTCAGCCGCTCCTTCGCCCGGCTCCGAGAAACCGCCGGCCTGCCTGGTGTCCGCCTGCGCGACCTGCGGCACACGGTCGTGTCCCTGCTGATGGAGTTGGGCGTGCCACCGCACGTCGTCCAGGCCATCGCCCGGCACGCCGACGTGAAGATCACGCTCGAGGTCCACGCTCACGCCAACCTCCACGCGATGCGTCAGGCGCTCGGCAAGCTCGATGGGGAGCTCTCGTGAGTGCCGTTGCTGTCAACGTTGCTGTCACCCGTCGACTTGTGGCAGAGGCCGTCGGGAGACGCCCGGTGGATATGGAGCCCCCGGCCGGGATCGAACCGGCGACATCTCGCTTACAAGGCGAGTGCTCTGGCCAGCTGAGCTACAGGGGCGCGTGTGTCGAGGCCAGCATAGCGACTGACGTCCGGATATCCCGCTCGCGAGGGCTCCCGAGCACGGGAAACGTCAACAACCCGACGGCCGACGCCGCATCGTGATGTCGATTGATGCCTGCCCGTGCCCGACTGCCCGTAATGCGTAGGCATTGGGTCACTTCCGAGGGTCCCTCGCCTTGGCAGCGCGAGCAAAGCCAATTACGGTGCAGTGACACGGACGACGAGCCGGCCGCCCCCGCGACCGACCGCCGTCCGCTGACCGGCGCGGGCTCGCGCCGGTCGCTCCTTCACTCGGATCGTCCGGCACGTTCCTGCCGGTGAAAGGAAGCGCACCACCATGGCTACGGTCACCTATTCCAAGGCGTCCCGGATCTACCCGGGCACCGAGCGTCCCGCCGTCAACGAGCTGAACCTCGAGATCGGCGACGGTGAGTTCCTGGTCCTCGTCGGCCCGTCGGGTTGCGGCAAGTCCACCAGCCTGCGGATGCTCGCCGGCCTTGAGGACGTCGACGCCGGCTCGATCTACATCGACCAGCGCGACGTGACCCACCTTCCCCCGAAGGCCCGCGACATCGCGATGGTCTTCCAGAACTACGCCCTCTACCCGCACATGACGGTGTACGAGAACATGGCGTTCGCCCTGAAGCTCCGCAAGACCTCCAAGTCGGAGATCGACCGGCGGGTCAAGGAGGCGGCCGGGCTGCTCCAGCTCGAGGAGTTCCTCAGCCGCAAGCCGAAGGCGCTCTCCGGTGGTCAGCGTCAGCGTGTCGCCATGGGCCGCGCGATCGTCCGCGAGCCGCAGGTCTTCCTCATGGACGAGCCGCTGTCGAACCTCGACGCCAAGCTCCGCGTGCAGACCCGTACGCAGATCGCGTCGCTCCAGGCCAAGCTGGGCGTCACCACCGTGTACGTCACGCACGACCAGGTCGAGGCCATGACCATGGGTCACCGGGTCGCCGTGCTGCTCGACGGTGTGCTCCAGCAGGTCGACACCCCGCGTGCGCTCTACGACACCCCGGCGAATGTGTTCGTCGCCGGCTTCATGGGCTCCCCCGCCATGAACATCAAGACCGTTCCGCTCAACGAGCAGGGCGCCGAGTTCGCCGAGCTGCGTATCCCGCTGACCCGCGAGCAGGTCGAGGCGGCCCGCGCCGAGGGCGGCGACGGCAAGGTCACCGTCGGCTTCCGTCCGGAGGACTGCGACCTGGTCAGCCCGACCGAGGGTGGCATGCCGGTCGTCGTCGAGCTGGTCGAGGACCTCGGCTCGGACGCCAACGTGTACGGCCACGCCGCCCTGGGCGGCAACTCGGAGCGCTTCGTCGTCCGTACCGACCGGCGCAGCATGCCGAACATGGGCGACACCGTGTTCGTCAAGCCGCGCCCCGGCCGCAGCCACGTCTTCCACGCCGCCACGGGCAGCCGGATCTGACGTAACGCACCACCGGAAAGGGGCGGTCCGCTGCGGCGGGCCGCCCCTTTCGTCGTACTCCTGAGGGGTTGTCATCCCCGGGAGCCAGCGCGAGCGTGGCTCCCCGGGGTGACGCGGCGGGGTGTGCCGTGCGCCTAGCGTTCGCGGCACACCGAGCCCGAGGAGACGCCGTGTCCGCCATCGCCACCGCCACCGCTCACCGGAACCAGATCATCCGCCGGGCCGGCCGTAGCCTCGCCTACTGCGCGACGCTGGTGCCGGTCGCCCTGTTCACGCTGGTGACCGCCCCGGTGGGCGGGGCCGACGCCGCCGCCGCGCGCTGGCGGGGCCTGCGCACCGGCCTGCTCGCCGCGCCCCCGACGGCCACGCCCGGCCGGCGACCCGGCACGTTCGCGGTGCTCGGTCACGCGCTGCTCAGCCTGCTGCTCGGCCTCGTGGCGCTGCTGCCCATCGGCGTCGAGGTGTTGATGGTGCTGCGTGGCGTCCTGTACGGGGTGGTCGATCCCGGCCCGTACGACCATTCCTGGGGCGGTCCGAGCCGGGCCGGCGCGTGGCTGGCGCACTTCCTGGTCGGCCTGCCGATGGCGGCCGCCGGGCTGGCCGCGTTGATCGGCATCGCCGCCGTACACCAGCGACTGACCCGACGTCTCGACGGGGATCGGGGTCCGGCCTGGCTGCTGCCGACCACGCTGCTGATGGCGGTGGCCGGGGCGGTGTTCTTCGTCGCCTGGCTGCACCAGATCTGACGCCTGGTCTCTCCCGAGCTGACGGCGAAGCCCCCTACCGCACCGGGCGGTAGGGGGCCTCGTCGACGTCGTTACAGCTCGACCGAGCGGCGGCGGGCGACCTCGGCCAGGGTGACCGCGGCGGCCACGCTCGCGTTGAGCGACTCGACCTCGGAAATCATCGGGATGCTGACGGTCAGGTCGCAGGTCTCCCCGACCAGCCGGGACAGCCCGCGCCCCTCGGAGCCGACCACCACCACCAGCGGGCCGACGGCGGCTTCCAGGTCGTACAGGTCGGTCTCGCCGTCGGCGTCCAGGCCGATCACCATGAAGCCGGCGTCCCGGCACGCCTTCAGCGACCGGGTCAGGTTGGTGACCTGGGCCACCGGCACCCGCGCGGCCGCGCCGGCGCTGGTCCGCCAGGCGGTCGCGGTGATCCCGGCAGCACGCCGCTCGGGTACGAAGACACCCTGCGCGCCGAACGCGGCGGCCGAACGGATCACCGCGCCCAGGTTGCGCGGATCGGTGACCCCGTCCAGCGCGACCAGCAGCGGGGCCTGCTGCTCCAGCGACGCGGCGACCATGTCCTCGAAGGGCTGGTACGCGAACGGCGGCACCTGCAACCCGACACCCTGGTGCAGCACCCCGCCGGTCATCCGGTCCAGCTCGGCCCGGCTGATCTCCAGGTTGGCGATGCCCCGGTCGGCGGCCGTCCGGATGATCTCCTTGGTCCGCTCGTCCATGTCGATGCCCTGGGCGGTGTAGAGCGCCGTCGCCGGCACCTGGGCGCGCAGCGCCTCCAGCACCGGGTTGCGCCCGACCAGCAGCTCCGGGGAGTCCTTCGACGGGTTGGACTTGCGGCCCGGCGCGACCCGGGTACCGGTCCGGCCGGTGGGCTTGCCACCCCGGCCGGTGGTGGGACCCCGCCCGCCCGGTACGCCCCGACCGCCACCCTTGCCCCAGGTGGTGTCCTTGGTGCCGGGCTGCCCGATCTTCGGGGCGCGCCCCTCCTCGGCCGCCGCGCGGCGCTCCTTGTCCTGCTTCCAGGCGGTGCGCTGCGGCAGCTTCTCGGTGCCCGAGTAACCCTTGTGCCAGGGTCGCTCGTCGGCGGGCAGGGTGCGCCCCCGACCGGCCAGCGAGTCCTTGTTCTTACCGCCGGAGCCCTTGGGGGCGGTCGCCTTCGACGTCAGTCGCCGGCCACGGCGCTGCGAGTTGCCGGGCATCAGTCCTGCTCTCCAATAGTCCAACGGGGGCCCTGGGGGGTGTCCTCGACCACCACGCCGGCCAGCTTGAGCTGGTCACGTACCGCGTCGGCGGCAGCCCAGTCCTTGCGGCCCCGGGCCTGCGCGCGCTGCTCCAGGGCCAGCGCGATCAGGGAGTCAACCACGGCACGCAGATCGTCCGAGAGATCGCCGCCGGTCCACGCCTCGTCGAGGGGGTCGATGCCGAGGATATCCAGCATCGCGCGCACGACGGCCAGGGTGGTGCGGACGGTCACATCGTCGCCCGCGCTCAGCGCGGTGTTGCCGTCCCGCAGGTGCTGTTGCAGCACGGCCAGCGCGGCGGACGTGTTGAGGTCGTCGTCCATCGCCGCGACGAAACCGGCCGGCAGTTCGCCGAGCTGACCGGCGCCCACCCGCTCGACGGCCCGCTGCACGAAACCCTCGATCCGCCGGTACGCGGTGGCCGCCTCACGCAGCGAGTCCTCCGAGTAGTCGATCACCGAGCGGTAGTGCGCGGCGGCGTAGTAGTACCGCAGCTCCACCGGTCGCACCCCGAGCGAGTCGACGTACGCCAGGCCCAGGGCGTTCCCCGCCGACTTGCCCATCTTGGCCCCGCCGATGCTGAGCAGGCCGTGGTGCACCCAGTACCGGGCGAACGGCAGCCCGGCCGCGTTGGACTGGGCGATCTCGTTCTCGTGGTGCGGGAAGGTCAGGTCCAGCCCACCGCCGTGGATGTCGAACTCCGGGCCCAGGTAGCGCCAGCACATCGCGGAGCACTCGATGTGCCAGCCCGGACGGCCCAGCCCCCACGGGGACGGCCAGTACGCGTCCGCCGGCTCGTCGGGCTTGGCACCCTTCCAGAGCGCGAAGTCACGCGGATCCCGCTTGCCCCGGTCCGGCGCGTCGCCGGCCGACTGCATGGCGTCCGGCGACTGACCCGACAGCGACCCGTACGCCGGCCAGGAGGCCACGTCGAAGTAGACGTCGCCGGAGCCGTCGGTGGCGGGGTACGCGTGCCCGTCCGTGATCAGCTTCGTGATCAGCTCGTGCATCTCCGGGATGTGCCCGGTGGCGCGCGGCTCGTAGGTGGGGGGCAGCACGTTCAACGCCCGGTACGACTCGGCAAGGATCAACTCGTTGGCGTACGCGATCGACCAGAACGGTCGGCCCTGCTCACCCGCCTTGACGAGGATCTTGTCGTCGATGTCGGTCAGGTTGCGGATGAACGTGACCTCGTAGCCGGCGGCCAGCAACCAGCGGCGCAGCACGTCGTAGTTGACGCCGGAGCGAAGGTGACCGATGTGCGGCGGCGCCTGGAGGGTGAGACCACACAGGTAGACCCCCACCTTGCCGGCTTCCCGCGGGACGAAGTCCCGCACCGATCGGGTGGCGGTGTCATACAGGCGTAGCGTCACCGTACAAGGGTAGCCGTCCACGCCTGTCCGGGTCCGCCGGTGCCGGGTCGTACGCTGCGTGCTGTGGATGCGACCGCACGCTCCGGTGAGCCAGCCGCCCGCACGAGCGCGATCGTCGGTACGGCCGGCGGCGAGGTGGGGCGGGGCGGCGAGACGTCGCAGACCCTCGACCGCGGACTACGTCTGCTGCACCTCGTCGCCGACGCATCGGGTGGCCTGACCGTCACCGAGGCCGCGACCCGGCTCGGCATCGGCCGGGCGGCCGTATACCGGCTGGTCGGCCCGTTGACCACGCACGGGATGCTGCGTCGCGACGCCGACGGGCGGCTCCGGATCGGCGCCGGGGTCCTGCACCTGGCCCGACGCGCCCAGCCGCTGCTCGCCGAGGGGGCGTTGCCGGCACTGCGCCGGCTCGCCGAGCAGGCCGGTGCGACCGCGCACCTGACGGTGGTGGACGGCGGTGAGGGTGTCGCCCTGGCCGTGGTCGAGCCGAGTTGGACGTCGTTCCACGTCGCGTACCGGACCGGGGCGCGGCATCCGCTGGACCGGGGCGCGGCGGGTCGGGCCATCCTGGCCGGCCGGAGCGGCGCAGCCGAGCCGGTGAGCAGCAGCGGGGAGTTGGAGTCCGGGGCGTACGGGGTGGCCGCGCCGGTGCTGGGCGTACCGGGCCTGGAGGCCAGCGTCGGCGTGGTCGCGCTCGCCCCGCTGGACGTCACCCTGGTCGGCCCCCAGGTGCTGGCCGCCGCGACAGCCGTGGCAGCCACCCTCCGCTGACCTCTCGGCTCGCTTGATCCACTCGGGTTCCCGGAAGTCGGGCTGTCCGGGTCGCCGCGACGCCCCGACTTTCAGGAAACGGAGTCGATCGAGGCACGCCATAGCAAGATCGACGAGCGCGTTCGTGGTTGTCCACAGGCACCGGCGAGGCCCTCGGCGGGGTTGTCCACAGGGGTTTCGGGCGGGTGGCGACGGGCCGCACGCTGCTCGGCATGCCACCACGTCCGTACCGACCAGACGCCCTGACCTGGCAGGTTTTCCGCGGCTCCGATGTCGTTCGGGATGGCCTGCTCACCGAGCATCAGCTACGCAGCAGCGCCTGGGTGCGACTTCGCCACGACATCTACGCCGACGCCCGGTTGGAACGTGACCACGCCCTGGCCTGCCGCGCGGCTCTCCTGCGGCTGCCGTCCGGGGTGGTCCTCGGTGGTCCGTCGGCCGCCTTCCTGCACGGCGTCGAGCACGCCGCTTCCTTCACTGACGACGTGCACATCGTCGCGCCCCGACCGATGCGGGTCGGCGCCCAACGCGGCCTTCAGGTGCATGTCCACACCAGGAGCGCCTTCGCGGAGTCGCCGCGCCTCTCGACCGGCTCGCTCCCCTGCTCGGGCCCCGCGCGGTCCGCCTGGGAGACGGCGGTCTGGCTCGACCCGGTCCGCGCGCTCGCCATCATCGACGCATTACTCGGGCAGGGGCTGACCGATGGTGCCGCGCTGGCCAAGGAGGCTGCCCTCAACACGGACCGACCCGGAGGTCGCCGGGCAGGTTGGCTCTTCGACCTGGCCGACGGTCGGGCCCAGTCCCCGCCGGAGTCCCAGCTACGGGTGCGGTTGGTCCTCGGCGGCCTGCCACGCCCCGAGGTCCAACACCCGGTACGGCTCCCCAACGGCGTGGTCCTGCACCCCGATCTGGCATGGCCGACATATCGGGTGGCGGTGGAGTACGACGGGCACTGGCACTCCGACATCGACCAGTTGCACCGTGATCGCCGACGGCTCAACCTGCTCGTGGGAGCGGGTTGGTTGGTGCTCCACGTGACCAGCCGACGGATGCACGCCGAATTCCCGGCGGTGCTGCGGGAAGTACGCGCCGCCCTGACCGCACGTGGCTGGCGGCGGTAAATGTCCGCGCCGCAGCGGTCAACGCCCACGCCGCAGCGGTCAACGCCCACGCCACGGCGCTGAACGCCCGTGATCCACTCGGCTTCTTGGAAACCGGGCGGTCCCGGGCACCGCGACGCCCCGCCTTCCAAGAAACCGAGTCGATCATGCGGGCACGCGGGCCGGACGCCGCGAGGCCCGGCCGACGGGTGTCGACCGGGCCCCTGGGGCGGTGCGTTACGGGCGGGCGTTGGGCTTGAGCGGAGTGGTCACCGCCGCGTACGCGTCGACGATTCCGTACCCGTAGAAGCCGTTGAAGTTGAGCCCACCGGCGCAGTACGCGTCGTAGGTCTCGTCACGGCCCTCGTTGCGGTACTGCTGGAGGCGCGGCTCCGGGCAGGCGTGCTCGGCGGCCGTGCGGTAGAGGTGCTGCTCGACCTGGTCCGGCGACATGCCGAAGCCGCCCCGGCCCTGCGGCTTGCCGTACCGGCTGACGATCAGCGCGGCCACACCGGCGGCGTGCGGCGACGCCATCGAGGTGCCCTGGAGGTAGGTGTAGTAGCCGCACTCACCGTTGCGCTTGCACTGCTTGAAGACGGACTCCTCGAATCCGGCGACGATGTTGCCGTCGGCGTCGACCGAGCCCTCCTCCTGGAGCACGTGCTTCGGGTAGGACGACAGGATCATGTTGGCGTCGGTGCGGAAGGTGTCCGTGCCGAAGCCGTCGCGGAACCAGCCGCCCGGCGCGGCGACCGAGATCTGCTCGGTGCCGTAGTTGGAGTAGTCCGCCTTCTTGCCGGACGGGCCGACCGACGACACACCGATGACGTGCGGGCCCTCGGTGGGCAGATCCCAGCAGCTGTTGTTGTCGATCGGACGCGGGTACGGGTCGGCGCCGTAGTCCGGGCTGGACGTGTCGGTACGCGGCGCGCCCAGATCCTCGTTGTTGTTGCCGAGTGCGCCGACCAGGGTGACGCCCTTGTTGTGGGCGAAGACCAACGCCCGCTTCATGGCCTTGATGATGGCCCGCTGCTCGGCCTGCGCCTCCGGCGAGTCGGCCGGGTTGGCGGTGCAGTTGTAGAGCCACGGGTCGACGTAGAACGACATGTTGACCACGTCGATCCCGTTCCGGCCGGCGTAGACCAGGGCGTTGACGACCGGGTCGAGGAAGAAGTAGCCGGAGTCCTGGCCGCCCTTGAGCTCGACCAGCGACACGTTCGGGGCGACACCGGAGAGGCCGAAGCCGTTGGCGGCGGCGCCGATGGTGCCGGCCACGTGGGTGCCGTGCCCGCCGTCGTCGGTGCCGACCGGGTCGAGGCAGCTCGGCACCTCGCAGGGGCCGTCCACGTCGGTCAGGTCGGGTGCGAAGTTGCGCGACAACGCCCAGTTGAAGTTGGGCGCGATGTCCGGGTTGCTGGCGTCGACGCCGGTGTCCAGCACGCCGACGGTCACCCGACGGTCACCGGGCTCGACCTTGCGGGCCTTGTCGGCCCGGATCATGTCCAGGCCCCAGAGCTTGTCGTCGAGCGGGTCCATCTTGGCCCCGCGCCGGGCGGCAGCGCCGGCGGCGGCCTTGGTGGCGGCCGTCAGGTGCTCCTGCTCGACCCGGTCCAGCTTCGGCTTGCGGCCGATGGCCTTCTGCTCGGCGGCGCCGACCAGGGTCGGCGCGGCAGCCGCCCGGGCAGCGAAGTCGGCCCGGTCACTGGTGACCTGGAACATGCCGACCTCGTCGGACGAGGACACCACCGTGCCACCGGCGGCCCGGATGGCGGCGACGGCCGTCGCGGCGGCGACCCCGTCCTCGGCCACGACCGTGAAGGTGCGGGACGTGCTCGGCGCGGCGCTGGCCGGTACACCCAGGCTCGCTGCCGTAAGTGCCAGTACCGCCGCGGTCGCGACGGCACCAGCGGTGAAGCGCTTGCTCACCACATCGAATCCTCTCGTTGAGGGACGTGGCGTCATCACACAACACCCGGCGACTTCCCGCCAGGTGAACGTCCGTTATGCCGGTGAATCTCTTCTTCATCCGCCCGGGCCGATGCCCAGATCCACCCGGTCGGACGATGCCGCCGGCAGATCCGACATGACCTTTGGCAGTTCGGCCAGGGTGGACACCTCCGCGTCGGGGACGAGACCGGCCGGCCGGGTCAGCCCGTGCCGGTTCAGCCACACCGAGCGCAGGCCGACCCGCCGAGGTCCCACCACGTCGTGCTCCCACGAGTCGCCGACGTACACGATCTGCTCGGCCGGCACTCCGGCCGCCTCGACCACCGCCGCGTAGAACTCCGGGGCGGGTTTCTTCGGCAGGCCGCCCTCGTGCGCGTACACCTCGAAGGCGAACTCGCCGGCGAGCCCGCAGCGTTCGGCGCGGCTGTTGCCGTTGGTGGCGAAGCCCAGCGTGTACCGGCGGCGCAGCGCCGCCAGCGCCGGAGGGACGTCCGGGAAGGGCCGGGTGAGAGCGAACCGGCGGGCGAAGAAGAGGGCGGCGACCTCGTCGAGGTGGTCGCCGAGGCCGGCGCGGGCCAGCGACCGGGCCAGCGCGGCGCGGCGGATCTCCATGACCGGGGCGGCGCTCAGCTCATCGAAGACCGCGCCCCAGTCGGACTCCAACTCGGCGAGCGTCACGCCGGCCGCCTCGGGTGTGCGACGCCGCATCTCGTCGAGGACGGCCGCCAGCCCGCCGGTCACCGCCGGCCGCAGGTCGAGCAGGGTCTCGTCGGCGTCGAACACCACGGTGGTCAGCACGGCACCCACTCTCTCACCGAGCGGCGACCGCACGGGGGGTGGCGACCTCACCGGCCGGTGGTCGCCAGGGCCGGCTCGGGCGCGGCGGGGGTGGGCACGCCGCGCAGTTCGTCGAGGCGTACCAGGGCGACTCCGGTGACGATCAGCAGACCGCCGAGGAGTTGCCAGGCGGTCGGCAGTTCGTCGAGGAACAGCCAGGCGATGAACACCGCGAACAGCACCTCGGTCAGTCCGACGAACGACGACAGCCGGGGGCCCAGGATCCGGCTGCCGGCGATGCCGGCCAGGTAGGCGATCACGGCGGCGACCAGGGTGAGCCCGACGATGGGCAGCAGCCAGGTGGTGCGGTGCCCGGCGAAGGTGACCTCGCCGAACGTGGCGCGCAGCGGCAGCAGCCCGGTCAGCCCGACGAGCAGCAGCACGGCGGCACCGACGGCCATCCCGCCGCTGGCCATGGCGACCGAGGGCAGGCGGGGGTCGACCCGGCCGGCGAGCACGAAGTAGCCGGCCAGGCCGAACGCGGCGCCCAGCCCCCACAGCACGCCGACCGGGTCGAAGCCGGCGTCACCGGTGAGGTCCAGGACGAACGCCAGCCCGCAGAGCGCGGCGGCGGAGCCGGCCGCGGTGAGCCGTCGGGGGCGCTGGCCGTGCCGCAGCCACATCCAGCCCACCACGAGGATGATGCCCAGGTATTCCAGCAGGAGCGCGATGCCGACCGGCAGGTAGCGCACGGCGTTGAAGAAGCACACCTGCGCCAGGGCCACCCCGAGCAGCCCGAACATCACCACCGCCGCGCTGTTGTCGCGCAGCACGTGCCACCTGCCGCGCAGCGACAGCAGGGCGGGGACCGCGAGCACCAGGGCGGCCACCCCGACCCGGGTGACGACGGCGGCCTCGGCCGACCACCCGGCCTCGATGAGCGAGCGCGCGAAGGTGCCCGAGGTGGCGAACGTGACGGCGGAGAGCAGCGCCAGCGCGGCGCCGACGGCGGGTCGTTGCGGCATCTCGCGCTCCTCGGGGGCGACCTGGGTGTCATGGGCAAACTATCCTTGTGCCCATGACGCTAGGTGGCCACTGTGACAGGAGTCAAGTTGCTATTCGCTCATGACACCGAGTGTTCGCTGACCGCCGCCGCCGCGCTGGTCAACACCGGCGGCAGCGACGGCGAGCTGCTGCCCGACGTCGCCGCGCTGGACGACTTCTTCACCCGGCACGCCTACAGCGGGCGGCACGAACACACCGAAACCGAACTCCGCGCGGTACGACAGTTGCGCCCTCAGCTGCGCCGGATCTGGCACGCCGAAACGCCCGAGGTCGTCGCCATCATCAACGGTCTGCTCCGGGAACACCGAGCGTTGCCGCAGCTCATCGAGCACGACGACGAGCCGTACCACCTGCACGCCGTGCCCCGCGACGCGCCGCTGGCCACCCGGATGGCGGTGGAGGCGGCGATGGCCGTCGCCGACCTGGTCCGGATGGGCGAGCTGAGCCGACTGCGCACCTGCGAGCACCCGGACTGTGACAACGTGCTCGTCGACCTGTCCCGCAACCGGTCGCGGCGGTTCTGCGAGGCCGGCTGCGGCAACCGCGCCGCGGTGACCGCCTACCGGGCCCGCAAGGCCGCCGGCCGGTCCTGAGCGACGTCGGCGGCCCGCAGCTCGTACTCCACCTCGCCGTGCTCGGTCCCCGGAATCGGGTCGTCGAAGTCCAGGTGGAACGTGCGCACGTACCGCAGCCCGGCCTTCTCCATCACCCGCCGGGACCGCTCGTTGACCGCCATCGTCTGCGCCCACACCCGCCGCACGCCGACCACGTCGAGCGCGTACCGGACCAGCGCCCGGGACCCCTCCGTCGCCAGGCCACGCCCCCACGCCGCGCGGCGCAGCCGGTACCCCAACTCGGCCTCCGTGCCGTCCGCCGACGGATCGAGCGCGAACCAGCCCAGGAACTCACCGGACGCCCGGTCGAGCGCCGCCCACCGCCCCAGGCCGGGATGCCGCTCGTACTGCGCGAGCAGCTTCGGCAACTGCTCGTCCCGCACGGTGGCGCGCGGCGTGCCGACCCCGCCGGTGAGGAACCGCATCACCTCGGGATCGCCGTCCAGCTCCACGAACGCGTCCACGTCGGCCATGGTCAACCGGCGCATCCGCAGCCGCTCGGTCGACACGCTCTCGCCATCCCACACGCCCGCATCATCCCGCCGGTCCTCGCCGACCGTCGAGCCGATTACCCGCAAGATCCGCGCAACTTCGGGGAAACTGCTGCCTCAGTCCGCACGGAAGCAGCAGTTTCCCCGAAGTTGCGTATGAGATCCCGCGACCACCGTCGCGGGCCGGGCGGTCGCGTCAGCGCGGGGGCGCGACCACGAAGAGCCGCCAGGAGTACGCGTCGACCACCAACACGGGTCCGTCCGGGTCCTTGCTGTCCCGCACCCCGACCACGCCCCCCAGATCCGTAGCCACCTCGACGCAGTTGCCGTCCTGGTTGCTGCGGCTGCTCTTGCGCCATCGGGCGCCGGTCAACTCCATGATTCGGCCACCTCGCTCATCAACTCGATGGAAGCCTGCGGGGGCAGGGCTTCGCCCAACGTAGCCTCCCAGACCCGTTGGAGCCGCGCCAGATCATGCTCCTGGTCCAACTCCTGGCCGCGAACCTGACTGTCCAGGTAGGCCAGTTTCGTGCCGTCGGGCAGGGCAGCAAGCGCGAACGGCCCGCCGAGTCCCGGGTACTCCTCGGCGGATCGCGGCACGATATGCAGCCGGACGCGAGGGTGCCCAGTGGCGATGCTGGCCAGGTGCAGCGCCTGATCACGCATCACTTTCCGCTCGCCGACCCGCCGCCGCAGCACCGCTTCGTCCAATACGGCCACGATCTGCGGGGTTCGTTCGCTGTGCAGCACGTCTTGGCGGTCCATCCGCTCAGTCACGCGCCGGTCGACCTCGTCGGAGTCGAGCAGGTTGCCCGCCTCGAAGACCGCTCGGGCATAGGCCTCGGTCTGGAAGAGCCCCGGCACGTAGCGGGGTTCATACCAGCGGACCGTGCGCGCCTGTCCCAGGATCGTCTTCCAGCCGCGAAGCCACGGCTGGGTCCGGTCCAGGCTGACCAGTTCGGTGGACATGCGGCTGAACAGGCCGCCGGTGTCCAGGGCGCGGTCGAGGAGTTCCAGGTACTTCGCGGTGGGCGGCTGCTGGCCCAGCTCGACCGCGCTGACCATCGACGGCGAGTAGTTGACCGCCTTGGCCAACTCCTCCTGACTCCAGCCCCGGCGGGCCCGCGCCCGACGCAGCTCCGCGACCAGGAACGCCGCCGCTGTCATCTGCCCATCGGCCATGCCCGACCACTCTCCAACCCGCCGGCGATCAATTCCAGACGGCCACCAGAGCCGGCGCCGCCCGGGAATAGGGCAGCCACGACAGGTCGGCCGAACCCTTCCGACCGTAGTCGCCCGATCACCAGACTGTGAAGTGCGACGCCGCTCCCCGTCCCCCGGGCCAGCGGCATCGCCCGGGACCGCCCGAACCCCCGTGCCGGGCGGTCCCACCCCCTCAAGATCACACTCGAACATGGAAACAGTGGCCTCCGGACGCGCCGAGACCACTACATCCAGGTTCGAGCGCGATCTTGCGGGGTGCGGGAGCGATGTCCCGAACGATTCAGCTCGAAAGGACCCCCACCGCATGTGCCGGACCGTCCCGGATGGCCGCAAACCCGCACCCCGTCGACCGCACCTGCCGCTGCGTCCGCTGTGGCTCTGCCGGGTCTGCGCCGCGCCGTGGCCGTGCCCGGTGGCCCGACTCGCCCTCCGCCAGGAGTACGCGCACGACCGGATCGCCCTGAGCATCTACCTGTGCACGGTCCTGCACGACGCGGCGGCCGACCTGTACCGGCTCAACCCGCACGACGGCCCGGACCCGGCGGCGCTCTACGTCCGCTTCCTCGGCTGGGCGGCGCTGCCGGGACCCTGACGGTCGTCAACGGCAGCCCTGCCGTCGACGGAAGGGTCTAGCGCATGGCGAGCCGTTCCAGCAGGGCGGCGCTGCGGGCCAGCAGCGCCCGCTCCTCGTCCGTGAGTTCCGCCTCGATGGCCTGGGCGAGCCAACCCGCTCTGCGGCTGCGCTCCGCCTCCAGGGCGGCCCGACCCGCGTCCGACAGCTCGACGAGCGACTTGCGGCCGTCCGTGGGGTGCGCCCGTCGCGTGATCAGCTTCTGCTCCATGAGCAGTCCCACCGCCCGCGCCATCGACTGGGGGCGTACGCGCTGGTCGGCGGCGAGGTCGCTGGTGGTCATGGCGCCGTCGCGGTCGAGGGCACCGAGCACGGCGATCTGACCCAGCGGAATGCGGTCCTCGTGCTTGACGCGCCGGGTGAGCTTGCCCATCGCGGTACGTAGTTCGGCGGCGATGGCGGCGGCTTCCGAGGTGGGCACAGGGCACTTTACCCCGCTCGTCAGCGCCGTTGGGCAGCTGACCTGCACAGCAATGCTGTTCAGCGGGGCTGTTCAGCCTAACTGATCAGCATTGCTGTAGGGTTTGCCGCTGTCGGGCCCAGCGCCAGCGTTGTCGCAGCTGGGGCCACGGCAGGCGACAACGAAAGGGACCCTCCATGTCCGCACCGGCAGCCGGAACCGTCACCACCACCACCATCGAGACCGTCACCGCCCGCCGCATCATCGACAGCCGGGGCAACCCCACGGTCGAGGTCGACGTCACGCTGGCGGACGGCTCGTTCGGCCGGGCCGCCGTCCCCTCCGGCGCCTCCACCGGGGCCCGGGAGGCCGTGGAGCTGCGCGACGGAGACCCGACGCGCTGGCACGGCAAGGGCGTCGACCGCGCGGTGGCCAACGTCAACGGGGAGATCGCGGCGGCCGTGCGGGGCAGCGACGCGGCAGACCAGGCGGGTCTGGACGCCGCGCTGATCGCCCTCGACGGCACCGCCACGAAGTCCCGGCTCGGCGCCAACGCGATTCTCGGCGTCTCCCTCGCCGTCGCCAAGGCCGCCGCGGCGGCCCACCGCCAGCCCCTCTACCGCTACCTGGGCGGCGCCGACGCCCACCTACTGCCGCTGCCGATGATGAACATCGTCAACGGCGGCGCCCACGCCGACAACCCGCTCGATTTCCAGGAGTTCATGATCGTGCCCGTGGGCGCGGACACCTTCGCCGAAGCCGTCCGCATGGGCAGCGAGGTCTTCCACACCCTGCGCCGCGATCTGCTGGCCGCCGGGCACTCCACGGGCGTGGGCGACGAGGGTGGCTTCGCGCCCGAGCTGCGTACGGCCGAGGAGGCGCTCGACTTCGTGCTGACCGCGGTCGAGGGCGCGGGCTACCGCCCCGGCACGGACATCGGCCTCGTCATGGACCCGGCGTCATCCGAGTTCTTCCGCGACGGCGTGTACGACTACACGGGCGAGGGAGTACGCCGCACGTCCGCCGAGCACGCCGACTACCTCGCCCGGCTCATCGACGCCTACCCGGTCGTCTCCATCGAGGACCCGATGGCCGAGAACGACCTGGACGGCTGGCGGGAGCTGACCGCCCGCGTCGGTGACCGCTGCCAGCTCACCGGTGACGACGTGTTCTGCACCAACGAGACGCTGCTGAGCGAGGGCATCCGCACCGGCGTCGGCAACTCGGTCCTGGTCAAGGTCAATCAGATCGGCACCCTGACCGAGGCGCTGGCCACGGTGGCCACGGCCCAGCGGGCGGGTTGGACAGTCGTCATGTCGCACCGCTCCGGCGAGACGGAGGACACCACGATCGCGGATCTGGCCGTGGCCACCGGCTGCGGTCAGCTCAAGACCGGCGCGCTCTCCCGCTCGGACCGGACGGCGAAGTACAACCAGCTGATCCGGATCGAGGAGGAGCTGGGCGACTCGGCGCGCTTCGCGGGCCGCTCCGCCCTGCGCCGGGCGTGAGCGGCGCGCGGCGCGGGTCAGGGGTGGGTCATCCGGAGCAGGTCGAGCACCTCGTCGAGCTGGGTCTCGGTGAGCTTGCCGGAGTCGACGTGACCCCGGGAGATGACGACCTCCCGGATGGACGCCTGCTTCGCCAGCGCCTCCTTGGCGATGGAGGCGGCCTCGTCGTACCCGAGGTAGCGGTTCAGCGGGGTGACGATCGACGGTGAGCCCTCGGCGTACGCGAGACAGACCTCGGCGTCCGCGACCAGGCCGGCCACCAGGCGGTCGGCGAACAGCCGACTCGCGGCGGCCAGCAGCCGGATCGACTCCAGCAGGTTGCGGCCCATCACCGGGAGCATGACGTTCAGTTCGAAGTCGCCCTGCGAGCCGGCGAACCCGACTGTCGCGTCGTTGCCGATGACCTGGGCGCAGACCTGCCGCATCGCCTCGGCGACCACCGGGTTGACCTTGCCCGGCATGATCGACGAGCCGGGCTGAAGGTCGGGAATGCGCAGCTCCCGCAGGCCGGCCCGGGGGCCGGAGCCCATCCAGCGGATGTCGTTGGCGACCTTGTAGAGACCCACCGCGATGGTCCGGAGCTGCCCGGAGGTCTCCACCAGGGCGTCGCGGGCGCCCTGCGCCTCGAAGTGGTTGCGGGCCTCGGACAGCGGCAGCCCGGTCGACTCGCGCAGCTTGCCGATCACGGCGGCGGCGAAGCCGAGCGGGGTGTTGATCCCGGTGCCCACGGCGGTACCGCCCAGCGGCAGTTCGGCCAGCCGGGGCAGCGAGCCCTGCAACCGCTCGATGCCGTAGCGGACCTGGGCGGCGTACCCGCCGAACTCCTGCCCGAGGGTGACCGGCGTGGCGTCCATCAGGTGCGTACGCCCCGCCTTCACCACCGTCTCGAACTCGGCCGCCTTGGCCTCCAGCGCCTCGGCGAGGTGGGTCAGCGACGGCAGCAGGTCCTCCGCGATGAACTGGGTGGCGGCCAGGTGGATCGAGGACGGGAACACGTCGTTGCTGGACTGGGAGGCGTTGACGTGGTCGTTCGGGTGCACCGGCGCGCCCAGTTCCCGGCTGGCGAGGGTCGCGATCACCTCGTTGGCGTTCATGTTGGACGACGTCCCCGACCCGGTCTGGAAGACGTCGACCGGGAACTGGTCGTCGTACCCGCCGTCGGCAACGTGCGCGGCAGCGGCGGCGATCGCGGCGGCCACGTTGGCGTCGATCACGCCCAGCTCGCCGTTGACCTCGGCCGCCGCGCCCTTGATCTGGGCCAGGGCCTTGATCTGCGCGGGCTCGATGCCCCGCCCGGAGATCGGAAAGTTCTGCACCGCGCGCTGGGTCTGCGCCCGCCACAGCGCCTCGGCGGGCACCTCCACCTCGCCCATCGAGTCACGTTCGATCCGGTAACCGGTCGCCTCTGGAGTCGTCACGCGTACCATCCTGCCGCGCCCGCCGCCGAAGCGCAGATGATCCGTCAGCCCAACTCGGCCAGCAGCCGCTCCGCCTCGCGCTGGTCCGGCGACTCGATCTGGCGGAACAGGGCCAGGGCCCGGGTCGCGTGCTCACGTGCCACGGTCGGATCGGTGGAAGCCAGGCAGCGCGCGATGCCCTCCAACGCCCGGGCCGTCTCGTAGCGCGTGCTCAGTCTGGTGGCGTCGGCCAGGACGCGGCGGTAGAGATCGAGCGCGCTGGTCGCGTCCCCCTGATCGAGGATCGCTCGGGCCAGCAGGTTGCGCGAGCCGCACTGGCCAGCACGGTCCCCCACCTCGGTCATGGCCACGAGCGCCGCCCGGTGCAGCTCGGCAGCGCGTTCCGGGCGGCCGGCCTCCCGCTCCATCATCCCGATCTCGTTCAACACCTCGCCCTCACCGAACCGGGCTCCCACCTGCCGTTTGACGCGCAGAGCCACCCTCAGCAGCCGACTGGCCGGCCCCACGTCGCCCATCCGGTGACGGATCATTCCGAGGTGCCCGAGCGCGTTGCCGATCCGGCGCAGGTCGCCGACCTCGCGGGCGAGCCCCAGGTGTCGCCGAGCGGTGCGCAGCGCCTCGTCGGGTCGACCCCACAGCAACAGGGTCATCGACAAGTTGTTCAGCTCGTTCGCCAGCGCGCCCACGTCGCGCATCCGCGCCGCCAACTCCCGGGCGGCCTCGTAGCACTCCCGGGCCCGGCGGAACTGGAAGTTGATGGCGTACGCGGTGCCCAGATTGCCCAGGGTGTTGCGGAACTCGCGGCGCAGACCGAGCCTACGGAAGATTTCGAGGGACCTCTCCATCAGCCGGATCGACTCCTTGAAATCCCCAAGTCGGTAGTGGGCCGAGGCGAGGTAGTTCAGCATCGTCGCCACCGCGCTTTCGTCACCCAACTCCTCGGCGGAGCGCAGACCAGCGGAGTGGGTCTCGATCAACTCGTCCAGGCGACCGCCCTCGAACTGCGCGTGCCAGCACGCCCTCGCCAACTGCCAGCAGTAGCGCTGAAATCCCTCAGACTCCGCCAGCCGAACCAGGGCGGGCCACACGGCGAGGTTCTCCTCGAGCCAGGCGTGCCCCTGCTCGGCGACGATCGTGATCAGGTCGGCGCGGATCGGTAGCGCCGCCACGATCAGCGAATGCGCCGAGGAGGGCTCCCTCTTGCGTGCGATGGTCGCGGCCACGTGCAGGTGGTGGTTGAGCAGACGCTCGATGCCGTCCCGCCGCTCAACCGCCCGCTCCGGCTCGGCCACCAGGGTTCGCGCGTACTCGCGGACCAGGTCGTGCAGCCGGTACCGGCCCAGCTCCGCCTCCTCCACCAGGTGCGCGTCGACCAGCTCGTCCACCAGGTCCTGCGCGTCGACCAGGGGCAACTCGGCGATGACGGCCGCGACCGAGCTGTCGAACCGTACCCCCGGGTGCAGACCCAGCAGCCGAAACGCACGCTGCGCCGCCGGCGACACCTGGGCGTACGACAGAGCGAAGGCCCGACCGACGGAGCGATCGCCAGCTTCGAACTCGGCCAACGGATCGCGACGGGAGACCAGGCGCTCGGCGAGGTCGGCGATACGCCAATGAGGTCGGTGCGCCAGCCGGGCACCCGCCAGTCGGATGGCGAGTGGTAGGTGCCCGCAGCGGCGGACGACCTCGGCGGCCGCCTCCGGCTCGGCCGCCACCCGGTCCACACCGACCACGTGCCCCAACAGCTCGACGGCCTCGTCGGTGTCGAGCACGGGCAGCGACGAGGGCCGTCCCTCGTCCACACCGACGAGTCGGCGGCGGCTGGTGATCAGGATCAGGCACTGCGAGCCGTTGGGTAGCAGCGGGATCACCTGATCAGCGGTCGCAGCGTTGTCCAACAGCAGCAACGCACGGCGGCCCGCCAGCTCGCTGCGCCAGAGCGCCAACCTGTCGTCCTGGGTTGCCGGCACCCTCTCCGCAGGCACACCGACCTGCCGCAGCAGCGTGGCCACCGCAGCGGTCGGCGTCAACGGGGTGCGCTCGCTGTGCCCGTGCAGGTCGATGTAGAGCTGGGCGTCCGGATAGTCGCCAGCGAGGGCCGTGGCGATGTGTACCGCCAGGGTCGTCTTCCCGCTGCCGGCCATACCGTCGATGAGTTGGATCCGCGCGCCGGCCTCCACGTCCTTGATCAGGCGAGCCAGGGTCTGTTGCCGGCCGGTGAAGTCGCCGATCGCCCTGGGCAGCGAGCAGACCGGCGGGACCGACCGAGTCTCTCGGCCGCTCAGTGCCAGATCACCGGCGAGCACGCGTTGGTGCAGGTCCTGCAACTCGGTGCCCGGTTCGATGCCCAGCTCGTCGGCGTAGAACCGCCGGCCATCCCGGTAGACGGCAAGCGCGTCGGCCTGCCGTCCGACCGAGGACAGTGCCAGCATCAGTTGACCGCGCAGACGCTCCCGCAACGGATGCCTGTCGACGCTCTCAGTCAGCTCCTCGATCAGGTCGGTGGCCTGCCCGAGGCGCAGCTCGACGTCGACACACTCCTCCAGGGCGGTGAGGCGCTGCTCGTCCAGCGCCTGTGCACGGCGGCGGACGCTGCTGCTCGGGATGCCGCTGAGGGCCGGCCCCCGCCACAGCGCCAAGGCTACGCGGAACTCGCTCCGCGCCTCGACCAGGCGACCGGCCGCGACGGAGCTGCGGGCGACCTCCACACCCCGGGCGAAGACCTCGGCGTCCAGGTCGTCCGGTGCAATACGCACGCCGTACCCCGCCGGGTCGGTGATGATGAGGCCCGGCTCCAGCCCCAGCTCGACGAACCGGCGGCGCAACCGTGAGACGCAGGTCTGCAACTGGGCGCGGGCGGTGGCCGGAGGATTGTTCTCCCAGACCGCGTCGACCAGATCCTCGACGGGCACCAGGCGACCAGAGCGCAACAGCAGGATGGCGAGCACGATCCGGTCCCGGCCGGCGGTGACGGTGGACTCGCCACCGCCGACGCGCAGAGGCCCCAGGATTCCGAACCGCATCTGCTCCCCCGCGACGATGACACAACAAACAGCAGCGTAGTCCGACGGTCACAGCTCGACGTCGTCCGGTGATAGTGATCTGAGAGCGGATCGAGTGTGGCGCGGCGCAGACTCGATCCAGGTTGGCGGTCACGACATCCGACGGGGGCGGTGCGCCCGTCCCACCCCCAGCGGGCGGGCGTACCGATGTCGGTGGAGGTACCGACGCAAGAGGCGCCAGGCGGTATGCCTGGCGCCTCTTGACGTGGCGCAGCGGTCAGCGGCGGCCGATGGTCAGCACCGGCTTGGTGACCTCGGCGAAGAAGTCGTTGCCCTTGTCGTCGACCACGATGAAGGCGGGGAAGTCCTCCACCTCGATCTTCCAGACCGCCTCCATGCCCAGCTCCGGGTATTCGAGCACCTCGACGTGCTTGATGCAGTCCTGGGCGAGGCGGGCCGCGGGGCCGCCGATCGAGCCGAGGTAGAAGCCGCCGTACTGCTGGCAGGAACGGGTCACCTGACCCGACCGGTTGCCCTTGGCCAGCATCACCTGCGAGCCGCCGGCGGCCTGGAACTTCTCCACGTAGGCGTCCATCCGGCCGGCCGTGGTCGGACCGAACGAGCCGGACGCGTACCCCTCGGGGGTCTTCGCGGGGCCGGCGTAGTAGACGGCGTGGTCGCGCAGGTACTGCGGCATCGGCTCACCGGCGTCCAGCCGCTCGGCGATCTTGGCGTGGGCGATGTCCCGGGCCACCACGAGCGGGCCGGACAACGACAGCCGGGTCTTCACCGGGTACTTGGACAGTTCGGCGCGGATCTCGTCCATCGGTCGGTTGAGGTCGACCCGGACGACCATCTCGGCGTCGAGCGCGTCGTCGGTGACCTCGGGCAGGAACCGCGCCGGGTCGGTTTCGAGGCGCTCCAGCCACACGCCCGACGGGGTGATCTTGGCAACGGCCTGCCGGTCCGCCGAGCAGGAGACCGCGATCGCCACCGGGCAGGACGCGCCGTGCCGGGGCAGCCGCACCACCCGCACGTCGTGGCAGAAGTACCGCCCACCGAACTGCGCGCCGATGCCGAAGTTGCGGGTCAGCTCCAACACCTGGGCCTCCAGCTCCAGGTCGCGGAAGCCGTGCGCGCTCATCGAGCCCTGCGTCGGGAGGGCGTCCAGGTACTTCGCGGAGGCGTACTTCGCGGTCTTCAACGCGTACTCGGCCGAGGTGCCGCCGATGACGATGGCCAGGTGGTACGGCGGGCAGGCGGAGGTGCCGATCAGCCGCAGCTTCTCCTCCAGGAACTGCATCATCCGCGTCGGGTTGAGCAGCGCCTTGGTCTCCTGGTAGAGGTACGACTTGTTCGCCGAGCCACCACCCTTGGCCATGAACAGGAACTTGTACGCGTCCGGGTGCCCGTCCGGGTCCTCGGCGTACAGCTCCACCTGGGCCGGCAGGTTGCTGCCGGTGTTCCGCTCGTCCCACATGGTCAGCGGGGCGAGCTGGGAGTAGCGCAGGTTGAGCCGGGTGTACGCCTGGTAGACGCCCCGGGAGATGGCCTCGGCGTCCGCGCCGTCGGTCAGCACGTGCCGGCCACGCTTGCCCATCACGATCGCGGTGCCGGTGTCCTGGCACATCGGCAGCACCCCGCCGGCGGCGATGTTGGCGTTGCGCAGCAGGTCCAGCGCGACGAACCGGTCGTTCGGCGACGCGGCCGGGTCGTCGATGATCGCCCGGAGCTGCGCCAGGTGCGCGGGGCGCAGGAAGTGCGCGATGTCGTGCATCGCCTCGGCGGTCAGCGCGGTCAGCGCGGCCGGCTCCACGGTGAGGAAACGACGACCCCCCGGGCCGTGCACGACGTCCACGCCCTCGTCGGTGACCAGGCGATATTCCGTCTGGTCGGGGCCGGTCGGCAGCAGGGGGGCGTACGAGAATGCGGCGGCACTGCTCATGAGCGGCAAGCCTAGGGCAGACCGGTCGATCATTCCCACCCGCCGGGCTGGGTCTGGGACGCCGCTCTCATCCGCCGAGGTCGACAGCGCTCAGCGCGCCGGAATCCCACCCGTTCAGCCGTCCTTGCCGCCGTCCGGTTCGGTGCACAGTTCACCCTTGGGCCCGCAGTCGCCGGTGCCGTCGCCGCCCGGTCCGGGGCGGGTGCCGCCCGGCCCGGGGTTGCCTCCGTCGCCGGGCTGCGGGACGGGGGCGCCGGGCGTGCCGCCGAAGCGGACGTACCCGATCTCCCGCCCCTCACCGATGATCATGCCTTGCGGGCCGACCGCGAGGGCGTTCGCCGAGGTGCGCAGGACGGCCAGTTCCCGCCCGGTGCGCGGGTCGAGGGCGACCAGCCGCGACGGCTTCTCGTCGGCGAGCACCGCCGCGTACGGGGTGAGCGCCGCGCCCGCCTTGGCGCTGGCCGGCCTGGTCCAGCGCACCTTGTCGGCGCCGAGGTCACGGGAGACCACCGAGCGCTTGTCGGCGGAGCGGAACACCGCGTAGCGGTCGTCGACGGCGACGAGCTTGGTGCCGGGCTCGCCGACCCAGAGCAGCCGCCCGTCGTACCCGTCGATGACCGCCTCGCGGCCGTCCGGGCCGACGCCAATCAGCACGTTCCGCGCGCCCTGCGGGTCCTCGCGCTGCACGCAGCCGGCGGTGTCGGCGGTACGCAGGTTGACCCCGGCCCGCTGCCACGCCTCCTGCCCGGTCGCCGGGTCCCGCGCGGAGATGGCGAAGTAGCAGGTGCCGTCCTGGGAGCGGGCGGCGATCCGCAGCATCCGGCCGCCCACCACGGACAGCCGCTCGTCCCGGCCGGGCTCGACGTTCTGCAACACCCGTCCGGTGGCGGTGTCGACGACGTGCACCCGGCCGTCGACCGGGAAGCCGAGCAGCGGCGGCGCCGCCTCGGGCCCGGCCACCCCGTCGTCGATGCGGGTGGCGGTGAGCCGGCGGGTGCCGCGCAGGCCGGGGTTGTCGGCGAGCAGGCCGCTGTGCACGCCGGGCAGGAAGGCCGTCCACAGTGGCTGGGTGCCGCGCGGGTCCCACGCGCTCAGGGTGCAGTCGGTGGCGTCCGTGCAGCGGGCGTCCAGCAGCAGGTTCCGGTACGTCCACACGGCCACCGCGTCGTCGTCGCGCCGCCGGGTCGCCCCGGTGGTCGGGTCGAGCAGCTCGTACCCCTTGACCAGGAGCTTGCCCACGGCGACGACCGGGTCGCGGTCGCCGCCCGCGACCGCCGACCAGTCCGCCTTGCGTTCCCAGAGCTGGGCGCCGGTTGCCAGGCTGCGGGCCTCCACCCGGGTACGCTGCTCGACCACGACGGTGTCGCCGGCGATGGTCACGCTGCGCGGGGTGCCGCCGACCCGCTGCTGCCAGACCACGTCCGGCTCGGAGATGGGTTCGCTGCGGTCCACCCAGTCCCAGATGCCGGGGAACGGGTTCCACACGCCGGTGGCGGCGAGGGCGACGACCACGGCGAGGCCGGCCAGCAGCCCGACGCGCACGCTCCCCTTCGCCACCCGCACACCGTAGCCACGATCACGGATCTTCCGTACGCCCGCGCCGCCGTGTCGCCGCGCTTTCTGCGCCGGAAGGTGTTACGGCGCTGCGGACCAGTGGCAGCGTGCGGTAGGGAATCTGCTCCGCCAACGCGATGATCGTCGACGCGCGGGTGATGCCGGCGAACGAGACGATCTGGTCGATGACCCGTTGCAGATCCGTGTTGGAGCGGGCCACGATCCGGCAGAGCAGGTCGCTGGAGCCGGTGATGGTGTGCGCCTCCAACACCTCGGGGATCGCCGCCAGGTGCGCGGTGACCGGGTCGTGGCCCTGCCGTTGGCTGATCTCCAGGGTGACGAAGCTGGTCACCCCGAACCCGATCGCGGCCGGCGCGATCTCCGGGCCGAAGCCCCGGATGACCCCCCGCTCGATGAGCTTGTCCAGCCGCGCCTGCACGGTGCCCCGGGCCACGCCGAGTCGCCGGGAGCACTCCAGCACCCCGATCCGCGGCTCCTCGGCGAGCAGTTCGACCAAGCGGACATCGAGCGCGTCGAGCTGTACAGCCTGCTCACCTCTCACGGGTTCAGACCATACCGAATGCGCAACCTGACCAGCATTTACGTCGACAGTTGCCCACTCGACGCCCGCACGACGATCCTTCGGTCAAGAACCGGCCCACGAGGCCGGCCGGTACGCGAGGGAGGCCACCATGACCCAGGCGATCGACCGACCCCAGTCGACCGAGGACGTCGACGTCGACCGGCTCGTCGGCGCTGTCGACCACGACATCAGCCACGACCCGTTCCCCGTCCGTGGGCTCGACCACGTGCACTTCCTGGTCGGCAACGCCAAGCAGGCGGCGCACTACTACTCCACCGCGTTCGGCATGACCTGCGTGGCGTACCGGGGCCCGGAGCAGGGCTACCGGGACCACGCCCAGTACGTGCTCACCAGCGGCTCGGCCCGGTTCGTGCTGACCGGCGCGGTGCGTCCGGACGCCGACGGCGCGGAGCACGTGGCGAAGCACAGCGACGGCATCAGCGACATCGCGCTCGAGGTGCCGAACGTCGACGCCGCGTACGCGCACGCCGTCGGCCAGGGCGCCACCGGCGTGGTCGAGCCGCACGACGTGACCGACGAGCACGGCACCGTCCGGATGGCCGCCATCGCCGCGTACGGCGACACCCGGCACGCCCTGGTCGACCGGTCCCGCTACCGCGGCCCGTTCCTGCCCGGCTTCGTGGCCCGCGGCCCGATCGTCGACCGGCAGCCCATGATCGACGCCGGCCTCCAGCCGAAGCGGTTCTTCCAGGCCGTCGACCACGTGGTCGGCAACGTCGAGCTGGGCCGGATGGACGAGTGGGTGGAGTTCTACAAGCGGGTGATGGGCTTCTCCAACATGGCGGAGTTCGTCGGCGACGACATCGCCACCGACTACTCGGCGCTGATGAGCAAGGTCGTCGCCAACGGCACCCGCAAGGTGAAGTTCCCGCTCAACGAGCCGGCCATCGCCCGCAAGAAGTCGCAGATCGACGAGTACCTGGAGTTCTACCAGGGCCCGGGCGCCCAGCACATCGCCGTCGCCACCAACGACATCGTGGCCAGCGTCGACGCCATGCGCGCCGCCGGCGTGGAGTTCCTGGACACCCCGGACTCGTACTACGACGACCCGGAGCTGCGGGAGCGGATCGGCAAGGTCCGCGTGCCGATCGAGCAGCTCAAGGAGCGCAAGATCCTGGTCGACCGGGACGAGGACGGCTACCTGCTCCAGATCTTCACCAAGCCGGTGCAGGACCGCCCGACCGTCTTCTTCGAGCTGATCGAGCGGCACGGCTCGCTGGGCTTCGGCAAGGGCAACTTCAAGGCGCTCTTCCAGGCCATCGAGCGGGAGCAGGAAGCGCGCGGCAACCTGTAACACTGTCGAGCGTGACGCAGCCTCCGTCGTACCCGACGCCGCCGGCCGGTGGGCCTCCGCCCGCCGCCGGCGGCGTCGCGCCATCGCCCGGCCCACACCCCCAGGGGTACGCCGTGCCGCCGCAGTACGGTCCACCCGGATACCCTCCGCCGCACTGGTCGACCGCACCGCCCGCGCCCAGTCCGCCCGCACTCAGCCCGGCCGGGCAGCCGCTGGCCGGTTTCGGTGACCGGCTGCTGGCCTGGCTCATCGACACGGCCCTGGCGAGCATCGTGGCGATGGTGCTGTTCATGCCGATCTTCCTGGTCCTGTGGTGGCGCATGTTCCGCGAGATGACCCGGACCAACCCGGACGGCACGTTCGTGGAGCCCGACCCGGCCACCTTCCTCACCGACTTCTTCCTGCCGCTGGTACTGGTCGAGATCGGCATCTTCGTCGTGCTGCTCGGGCTCTACTGGCTGTACCACGTCGAATACCTCAAGCGTGGCGGCCAGACGCTCGGCAAGAAGATCATGAAGCTGCGCGTGGTGCCGCTCGATCCCAGCCGTACGCTCGACCGGCGGATGGCCGGTCGCCGCTGGCTCGTGCAGTACCTGGCCTGCTCGCTGGTCCCCGGCCTGAGCTACGCCGACGGGTTCTGGCAGCTCTGGGACAAGCCCTGGCAGCAGTGCCTCCACGACAAGTTCGCCGCGACGGTCGTCGTTAAGGTTGCCTCGTGAGCGAGCGAACCAGCAGGTACGACAGCGGAGCGTCAGCGTGAGTGTGGAGCCCGGCTGGTACGTGGACCCTGCCGATCGTGACACCCGCCGGTACTGGGACGGCGAGGGTTGGCTCGGCGCGCCCATCCCCGTCGACGCGACCCCGCCCGACGGCCCACCACCGCCCGAGCCGCCACCCGTACCGGTAGCCCCGGCCGCGCCGGCCGGCGCCCCGTCGGCGGAGACCGCGCCGGGCTGGCCGCCGCACCCCGGCCAGCCGGCGCAACCGGGACACGGCCCGGGCCCGGGCTGGGGCTCGCCGGGCACCCCACCCGGCTGGACGCCGCAGGGCACTCCGCCCGGTTACGGCCCGCCGGGCACTCCGCCGGGTTACGGCGCGCCTGGCACTCCGCCGGGCTGGGCACCGCAGGGCGTGCCGCCCGGGTGGGCCCCCGGCTGGGCCGGACGGCCACCCGAGCCGCGCCCGCACGGGCTGCGGCTGGCCGGTTACGGCCGACGGCTCGTCGCCCGGCTGATCGACATCGCCCTGGTGCTCGCGCTGAACGTGCTCGTCAACGGCTGGTTCGTCTGGCGGTGGCTGCAGGAGCTGGCGCCGTACTGGCGGGTGGCGTATCCGCGTGCGCTGGAGGGCAACACCTCCAGCGAGGGACTGCCGCAGATCGGCGAGCAGGCCGGGCTCCTCCAGGTGGCGATCCTGGTGATCGCCACCGCGCTCTGGCTGGCGTACGAGGTGCCCGCCATGGCCGGCAACGGGCAGACCATCGGCAAGCGGGTGATGCGGATCCGCGCCGTCCCCGTCGAGGCCGACCAGCCGTTGGGCTTCGGCCGGGCGCTGCGCCGATGGAGCACGCTGGGCATGCCCACCCTGCTGTGGCCCTGCTTCGGGATCGGCCTGCTGATTCAGTTCATCGACTCCGTGTCCCCGCTCGTCGACCACCCACTGCGCCGAGCACTGCACGACAGGCGTGCGCTGACGGTGGTCGTCGAGGTCCCCGCCACCACCGATCCCCCCGTCACCGACGATCACCCTCAGCCCTCGGGAGACACCCCATGACCGACTCCGGACGCCACCAGCCGACGGTGCGACTGACCCGCGCCGACCTGGACGCGCTGCCCAGCTACGTGCCCGGGCGCAGCCCCGCCGACCTGGCCCGCGAGCTGGGTCTGCCGGAGGCCATCAAGCTCGCCAGCAACGAGGTGCCGTACGGGCCGCTGCCGGGCGTGGTCGAGGCGGTCACCGAGGCGGTCAGCGGCTCGCACCGGTACCCCGACATGGGCGTGGTCGCGCTGCGCGAGACGTTGGCGCAGCGGTACGGCGTGGACGCGGACCGGATCGCCACCGGCTGCGGGTCGGTGGCGCTCGCCGAGCATCTGGTGCGGGCCACCTGCCTGCCGGGTGACGAGGTGCTGTACGCGTGGCGGTCGTTCGAGGCGTACCCGATCATCGCGGCGACCAGCGGCGCGACAAGCGTGCGGGTCGCCAACGACGCCGGGCACGGCCACGACCTGGCGGCCATGGCGGCGGCGGTGACCGACCGGACCCGGATGATCCTGGTCTGCAACCCGAACAACCCCACCGGCACGGCCGTCCGCCGGGCCGAGTTGGACCGGTTCCTCGATTCCGTGCCGGACGACGTGCTGGTGGTCATCGACGAGGCGTACCGGGAGTTCGTCACCGACCCCGAGGTGCCGGACGGCCTGGACTACCTCGGCCGGCCGAACGTCGCGGTGCTGCGCACGCTGTCCAAGGCGTGGGGCCTGGCCGGGCTGCGGATCGGCTGGCTGGTCGCGCAGCCCGCGGTGGCGGCGGCGGTCCGCAAGGTGGTGACGCCGTTCTCGACGAGCACGGCCGCCCAGGCCGGCGCGCTCGCGGCGCTGGCCCAGGCCGACGAGATGGAGCGTCGGTGCGCGCTCGTCGTCGCCGAGCGGGAGCGGGTCACCGAGGCGCTGCGCAAGTTCGTGCCCGACGTGCCGACCAGCCAGGCGAACTTCGTCTGGCTGCCGCTCGGCGAGCAGGCCGTGGCGTTCGGCAAGGCGTGCGAGTCGCGCGGGGTGATCGTCCGGCCGTTCGCCGGGGACGGCGTCCGGGTCACCATCGGCACCCCGGCCGAGAACGACGCGTTCCTCGCGGCCGCGGAGTCGGCGCTCGGCTGAGCGAGGTGTGCTGCCGGGGCCGGTCCGTCAACCCCCTACGGACCGGCCCCGGGCGTCTCAGCCGGCGGTTGCCGGTTGCCGGAACCGTCGGCGGTAGGTGTAGACCCCGAACAGCAGCAGGATCAGCACCGATCCGGCCACGCCGGAGCCGAGCACGAGTGCCCCGGTGTCGACCTTCCGCTCGGTGGTCGCGGCCGTGGCGGGACCGAAGTCGACCGAGCCGGTGGCGCTCCGCTTGGTCCACCCGCTGGCCAGGTCCAGCCGGGCCTTCCACGGCCCGTCCGGTAGCTGCCGGTCCAGTCGGACCCGGATGGTCGTCCGCCCGTTCAGCGGCAGCGTCCGGGCCTCGGCCCGCAGCGGACCGGCCGAGAGTCCGCTCGGTCCGTCGGTGAGCCGCAGCTCGCCGGCCAGGTCGAGCGCGCGTTGGCCGGTGTTGCGCACCTCGGTCGTGACGAACGGGGTGCCGTCCGTCTCCCGACCGCCGCTGAGCGGGCCCACCTCGAACCCGGAGGGTGGTTCCCCGCCCGGCCCGACCGACAGGTAGACGCGGATGCCCGCCCGTGCGATCTGCTCGACCATCCGCTCGTCGCCGCTTGTGGACTGGGCCCACACCACCGCGTACCGTTCGCCGGCCTCGGCCTTCTTCGGCACCCGGATGGTCACCCAGACGGTCGCCTCGTCCTCCGAGGCCAGCTTGACCTGCGTCGTGTCGACCTCGATCCAGCTGCTTAGCTCGTTCTGTGTCCGCTCGGGCGCGAGCACGAAGCCCTTCTCGGTCACGTCCGCCGCCGCCGGGTAGACGTCGACGGTCCGCTTCACCGGCGAGACGTTCTCCACCACGATGCGCCGCCGGATGGTGGTGCCGGGGTGCACGTGGTCGACGATGTACTTGTGCGCACGGGTGTCGTCGCGCCGGTTGACCGGCGCGTCGAGCAGCCGTACGCCGACCGCGGCCGGTGCGCCCTCGGGGCTGGCTGACGGCTTGGGCGTCCCCGCAGCCCGGTCCAGGCCCGGGACGTCCGCCTCCTCCACCATGTTCGGGTCCTCGGGCGCCGCGCCCGCGAAGGAGTGCACGCCGGCCGCCCTCGCGGGCAAGGCCGGCGCCCCGGCGGCGACCACGAGGGTCACCGCCAGGGCGAGGGTACGAGAAACGTCATGCCACCGAATGGGTGATCACCCCCGTGTAGGTGCCGCCGACCGCGCTGGGCGGGATCGTGATGCGGATGGTCGGGTTCCAGGTCGCGGAGTTGTTGCCGCTGCCGGAGGTCTTGCTGAACGCCACCCGGGGCAGGTTCAGGGTCACCGCGTCGGCGGAGGTCAGCTGCCCCGGGACGAAGGTGCCGGTACCGGTCGTGGAGATCGCCGGGCCGGACCAGTACTCGACCAGGTTCGGCAGGATCGTCTCGGAGCCGGTGCCGCCGCCGGTGGTGAACGCGGTGCTGCTGACCGTGGCGGTCCAGGTGGCGCTGAGCGCGGCCCGGCTGTCCGTGACGGTGACGTTGCCGAGTTGCCCCTGGATGGTGCTGCCGGCGAAGACCGCGCCCAGGTTGACCGACGGCGGCACCGAGATGTCCAGGTTCGCGGTCGAGATGGTGAACGTGACGACGGTGTCGCCGGACGGCGCTGCCGCGGCGGGCGCCGCCAGAGCGAGCACTGCGGCCCCGGCGGCAAACAGGGTAAGAAGTGGCTTCCTCATGGCAGCGACGCTACGGGCGCAGATGGGCACGAATAGCGTGATATCGGACGAATCACCCATTAGGCGACGGAGTGGGTGATAGTTCCGCTGTATACGCCGGCCACCACAGTGGACGGAACAGCGATGCGGATCGTCGGGATCCACGACACCCGGTTGTTGCCGTTACCGGCGGTCTTGCGGAACGCCTCGCGCGTCACGTTCAGGGTGACGGCCTGCGCCGCGGTGAGCTGCCCCGGGACGAGGGTGCCGCCGCCGGTGCTTTGGACGGCCGGGCCGGACCAGTACGAGATCTGCCCGTTCGAGATGGTCCGGTTGGTGCCACCACCTCCGGTGATGAAGACCGTCGCGCTCACCGTGGCGACCCAGAGGTTCGGATTCACGTTACCGCGCTGGTCACGCACCTCCACCGTGCCCAACTGCCCGGTCAGCACACCACCGACGAAGCCGGTGCCGAGATTCACGGCGGCGGGCACGGTGATGTCGACACCCGGCGTCAGGGCCAGCTCGACGGTACGAGTGGCCGGCGCCGCCTCGACGGGCAGCGCTCCACCGAGCGCCAGAAGCAGGCTGAGCGGGACAACGATCGCACGCACGACGGAGACTATATTACTCTTTGTCCGTTTTGTCGAATACTAAGCGTCTCAACTCACGTCGGTTCCCGCCAGCTCAGCCGGCGGCGCGTCAGCCTGGTTGGCGGCGCGTCAGCTCGGTCGGCGGCGCGTCAGCTCGGTCGGCGGCGGCGGGCGGCGAGCCAACCGATGGCCACCAGGGTCACGCCCAGCGCGAGGAGGAACAGCACCGACCCGCCGTCCGAGCCGGTGACCGGCAGCTTGCCACCGTGACTGGGTGTCGGCGTGTGCGGGCTGGGCTGCGGGGTCGACGGGGTGGGCTGGGGCGTCGCAGTGGCGGTCGGCGAGGCCGGCACCACCTCGAAGATCACCCGCGTGCCGTCCGACGGCGCGACCCGCACAGCGGCGGACGCGGTCGGCGGCGTCTCACCCGAGGCGAGAATCGGTGGCACCGTGATCACCAGGCCGGCGGTGGCGGCGGCCAACCACCTGGCTGCTCTGTTGCCCACGCGACGACCCCTTCCACCGGAACCTGAACCATGAAAAACCTACCCATTGCGGTCAGACCTGGTGGAAGTTTCAGGGTCGGGTGACCCGATCAGGTGGCGGCCAGGATCACCGCCTCCGAGGTCAGGTAGTAGCGCTGGTCGTCGCCGTCCGGATCGACCGGCACGCGCAGCCGTTCCACCGCGACGTAGCCCGCCTCGGCCCAGACCGCTCCGGGGGCCCAGCCCGTACCGTCCGAGCCGACGTTGAGCGTGCTGCGGGACAACAGACGCCCGGTCGCCGGGTCCAGCGTCACCAGGTCGTTCGCCTCGGTCAGCAGATGCACCCGGCCGGGCTGGGCGGCGAGCACCCGCGCCGGACCCAGGCCGGGGTAGCGCCACAGTTCGACGCCCGTACGCGCCGACCGGCCCACCGCCACCCCGTCGACGACATCGACGGCCTGTTCCCCGACCACGACGACACCGGCCGGGTCCAACGCGGGCGCGGCCACCGGCTCACCGCCACCCAGCACCCACCCCCGGCCACCGGCGTCACCCGGACCGGCCGTGCGCAGGGCCAGGCACCCCGACCGGCCGGTACGACATCCGAGCGGCGTGATTACCAGGTCGTCCGGGCCACCCGGTGGGCGCCAGCGCTCGCCCACCCGGCCCGTCGCGGCGTCCCGGAACTCGATCATGGCCGGCCCGGCACAGGTGTCCAGACCGATCACCTGCCCGGTCGCCGTGGTGCCGACGTCGCTGTGGCAGTCGCCGAGCAGATCGGTCCGCCACAACTCCCGGCCGCTGGCCACCTCCACCCCGCTGGCCTGCGTCTTCCCGCTGACGGTCAGCACGGTCCGGCCGTCCGGCAGGTCGGCGAGGAGGAGTCCGCTCGGGTTCCAGACGACGGCGGCGCCGGTGCGCCGGACCACCGCCGTGTCGGGGACGGGCTTCGGACCGTCGGCCCGCCAGCGCACCCGCCCGGTGGACGCGTCGAGCGCGACCAGCCGGCCGTCCGACCACTGGCTGACCACGACGGCGCCGCTCGCCACCACCCCGGTCAGCTCCGCCGGCCAGCGCCGGTACGACCAGTAAGGGCTGGTCCGGTAGCGCCAGTCGACCGGCCGATCGGCGTAGACCTGGCGGTGGGCGGCGTACACCCGGAGCCTCCCGTCCACGATCAACGGGGCGACCGGGAGGCGGCCGATCACACCGGGCGCGGGTCGGGGCGCGGCCGGATAGGCCGCTCGCGCCGGCGTACTCACCTCGGCCGGCGCGAGCACCCGGTGGACGACGACCGCGACGGCCGCCACGGCGAGTAGCACCGCCACCGCCAGCACGAGCCGTCGTCGGCCCCTCGGGAACCCCATGCCGCACCTCCGCCCGGCACCCTACCCAGCGCGGCGGGTCGGAGCCGGGTCAGGTTGTCCGGGCCGGTCTCCGGGCGGTGCGCTCAGGCCGCTTCGAGCGAGCCGGCGGCGCCGGCCAGGTCGGCGAGGTCACGCCGGAGCGCCACCTCGACCGCCCGGGCGGCGAGGCCGCCGAGCAGCAGCGCCACCACCCGGCCGTACGGATCGGTGGGCACCGCCTCCTGCGTGACGGTCACCGCGGTGCGTGGGCGACGGCGGCGTCGGTCCGGGCGCAGATGCCAGGTGATCCGGTAGTCCGCACCGGCGCCGGAGGAGCAGAGCACCAGCCGCTGCGGCGCGACCGCCTCCACCACCAGGAACTCCTCGGTGAGGGTGTCGCCGCCCGGCTGGGCGCGCGCCTCACGCCAGGCGGTGCCCGGTCCGAACGCGCCCGGGGTCAGCACGTCGACCGGGCCGGCTCCGGTCATCCGGGTGGCCCGGCCGGACAGGTCGGTCAGCAGGCACCAGACATCGACGGCGTCCGCCTCGATGAAACCGGTAACCGCGACCGTCGACATGCCACCCTCCCGTGCCACCGACGGTACGCGCGGTGCGGGCCGGACGAGGCCCCCGGACGGAATTTCCACCACCCGGAGGCCACGTTGTCCGTTTCGGCGGCTCGGTCGCACCGTTTCGCCGGTGCGACACCGCTCAGCGTTCGAAGCGACCGGACCTGATCGCGCCGACGAACGCTGTCCATCCCGGCGGGCTGACGGCCAGTGTGGGGCCGCTCTGGTCCTTGGAATCGCGGACCGCGACCAGGCCGATCACGTCGACCAGGTTGTCCGCCACCTCCACGCAGAGCCCTTGGTCGTTGGACCGGCTGCTGGTGCGCCAGAGCGCTCCGGTGAGATCGTGCATAGTTGTTACCTCCGTGTACGTCGGAATGCCCCACCACTCCCCAGGGGGGTGGCGGGGCGACTGATCCGCGTGATCAACGGGGAAACGGGGTGTGGTGATCGCACAGACGGTGCGACCAAGAGTCTCGTCGATGGGACGGCCGGACGGGCAGGCGTTCAGGCGGCTCCGAAGCGGGCCGAGGTGGACCCGGCGGGCCCTTTGCTCTGCTTCAACGGACGCAACAACGAGCGGCCCCAGGTGTTGCGTGGGGTGAAGCAGAGCAAAGGAAGCCGACGTCGGGCCAGGTGCCCGGCGGGCCGGGCGTGGGCACGCGCGATTGGCCTGCTCAGCGGGCCGGCTGGACCGTTCCGGTGACCTCGCCCAGGGCGATGGTGGTGCCGTCCGGCCCGGGCGCGGTGGCGGTGATGGTGACGGTGTCGCCGTCGGCGAGGAAGGTACGGCTCTCGGTGCCGACCTTCGCCGGCTCGGCCCCGCCCCACGTCAGCTCCAGGAACGAACCGACCTGGGAGCGGTCCGGGCCGGAGACGGTGCCCGAGGCGTACAGGTCGCCGGTGCGCAGGGACGCGCCGTTGACGGTCAGGTGCGCCAACTGCTGGGCCGGCGTCCAGTACATGCCGGCGAACGGCGGCTCGCTGACCCGCTCGCCGTTCCACTCGACCGCCAGCCGAAGGTCGAGCCCCAGGTGCGGTACGTCGCGCAGGTAGTCGACGACCGGTGGGTCCTGGTCCGGGGCCGGCACGAAGGCCGCGGCCAACGCTTCGAGGGGCGTCACCCAGGCCGAGATCGAGGTGGCGAAGGACTTGCCGAGGAACGGGCCGAGCGGCTGGTACTCCCAGGCCTGGATGTCGCGGGCCGACCAGTCGTTGACCAGCACCACTCCGAAGACGTGGTCGGCGAAGTCGTCCACCGCGACCCGGTCGCCCAACGCGCTGGGCACCCCCACCACGAAGCCCACCTCGGCCTCGATGTCCAGGCGTACCGACGGGCCGGTCACCGGACCCTCGGCGGACGCCCGCTGTCCGGTGGGCCGGACCACCGGCGTGCCGGAGACCACGACGGTCCCGGCGCGGCCGTGGTAGCCGATCGGCAGGTGCTTCCAGTTGGGCAGCAGCGGCGGCTGGCCCGGGCGGAAGATCTGCCCGACGTTCGACGCGTGGTGCTCCGAGGAGTAGAAGTCGACGTAGTCGGCCACCTCGAACGGCAGCAGCAGCTCCACGTCGGCCAGGGGCACCAGCAGCGGTTCGACCGCCGGCCGGTGCGCCGGGTCGGTGAGCAGCTCCACGATCCGCTGGCGAACCGCAGTCCACTGCGGACGCCCGAGCGCCATGAAGTCGTTGAGGGTGGGTCGGCCCAGCGCGCCGGCGGCGAGCACCAGGCCGGCGGCCTCCGCCCCGGCCAGGTCGAGAATCCAGGACCCGATGCGTACGCCGATCCGCGGCTCGTCCCCACCGGCGGAGAACACCCCGTACGGCAGGTTCGTCACGCCGTACGGCGAACCGTCAACGCCGCTCACCCAGGTCATCCGTCGTAGCCCCCGTTCACCAGCCCCAGCCGGATCAGATCGGTAAGTGGTTCCAGGATGCTGCACGAGCCGAAGCCGACCCAGAGTGGGCGCGGCGCGTCCAGCCGTCCGTTGATGCGTTCGAGCAGCGGACGTGGGTCGAGCGCGGCCAGCAGCTCGGCGACGACCCGCACGCTCTCCCCGTCGGCGGCGGCGAGTGTCGCGGCCAGCACGTTGGCGTAGCCGTGGTGGGTGAACCCGGTCTCCGGGTCGAGATGCCGCACCGCCTGGTGCAGTCCGGCGGTGAGCTTGAACGGCAGGGCGCGGTCGCGGCAGGCGCAGAGCACCGCCGCCAGCTCGGCCGGCGTGGGGAACAGCTCGGCGGCGAGGCCGCCGGTGCGGAACTTGGCGGCGATCGGCACCCCGTCGGCCCGGGCGGCGGCGAGCGCGTCCAGCGCGCCCATCAGTCCGAAGGTCAGCGGCAGTTCGGCGTAGACAGCCTCGACGCCCGGCATGGCCTCGGTCAGCCGCAGCAGCTCGGCGACGCCGGGGAGCGGGTCCTCGCCCCGCTTGGCGACGGCCACCTCGACCTGCCGGGCCGTGATGCCGTCCGGCGGCAGGAACGAGAGCGCGAACGGCAGCTGGCCGATCCCGGTGTTCCCGATCAGCCCGGTCACGAGGCCCTCAGCCGGGTCGACGAGGCCGCTCAGCTCGCCGCTCACGACGGTCGAGGCGGGGACGAGCAGCGGCCCGACCAGGTCGGCGTACCAGGCGACGCGATGTTGACGGTGGGCGGTCAGGGCGTCGGGCAGCGTGGCACTGCCCGGCGGGAAGACGGCGGCGTCGTCCACCAGGCTGTGAAGGAGCGCGGGCACCTGCGTTGACACGGAACAAGAATCTACGGGACGCTACGAGGAACGGACAACAGCGTCCGATTATCGGACGCCTTCGGCCGGTGAACGAGATATATCGGGAGGCGAGATGCCGTACTACCGCAGCGTCGGCGAGGTGCCGCGCAAGCGCCACACCCAGTTCCGCCAGCCCGACGGCAGCCTGTACGCCGAGGAGCTGATGGGCCAGGAGGGCTTCTCCTCCGACTCCTCCCTGCTCTACCACCGGCACGCACCCACCGCGATCCTGGCCGCCGACGAGTTCACCCCGCCCGCCTTCACCCGGACGCCGAACCTGCCGCTCAAGCCCCGCCACCTGCGCACCCACAAGCTCGACGCCGGCGCCGCCGACCCGATCCTCGGCCGGCAGTACCTGCTCGCCAACGACGACGTCCGCATCGGCTACGTGCTCGCCGACCGGCCCTCCCCGCTGTTCCGCGACGCCACCGGCGACCACTGCCTCTACGTCGAGGCGGGCACCCTGCGGGTCGAGTCGCCGTTCGGGGAGCTGGACGCGGTCGCCGGCGACTACGTGGTCATCCCCACCTCGACCATCCACCGCCTCGTTCCCACCGGCGACCAGCCGGTACGCCTGCTCACCGTCGAAGCGTCCGGGCACATCGGCCCGCCCAAGCGCTACCTCTCCGTACGCGGGCAGTTCCTGGAGCACTCGCCGTACTGCGAGCGCGACGTCCGCGGCCCGGACACACCCCTGCTCGTGGACGGCGAGGAGGTCGAGGTGCTGGTGAGACACCGGCGCGGCTGGACGAGGTACGTCTACGCGAACCATCCGTTCGACGTGGTGGGCTGGGACGGACACCTCTACCCGTGGGCGTTCTCCATCCACGACTTCGAGCCGATCACCGGCCGCATCCACCAGCCCCCGCCGGTGCACCAGACCTTCCAGGGGCCCAACTTCGTCATTTGCTCCTTCGTGCCCCGCAAGGTCGACTACCACCCGCAGTCGATCCCGGTGCCGTACAACCACCACAACGTCGACTCCGACGAGATGCTCTTCTACACCGGCGGCAACTACGAGGCCCGGCGCGGCTCCGGCATCGAGCAGGGCTCGATCTCGCTGCACCCCTCCGGGTTCACCCACGGCCCCCAGCCGGGCGCCGCCGAACGCTCCATCGGCGCGGACTACTTCGACGAGTTGGCCGTCATGGTCGACACCTTCCGCCCCCTCGACCTCTGCGACGCGGCACCCGCCTGCGAGGACGACGCGTACGCCTGGACGTGGGCGCGCCGCCCCTAGCGGAAAACCGTTCTTCTGAGGGCGGCGAACTCGGCTACCACCGTGGTGACGATGGCGAGCACCAGCGGCCACGGTGAGCCGACCACCGCGTACACCAGCAGCAGCAGCGGAGCGGCCGCCACCGCGTAGACCGCCAGGGCCATCGTCCGGTCGGCGTGCAGCATGGTGGGCAGGACGGTCCGGGTGAACCCGGGCAGCCGTGCCGCGAGCTGCCAGACCAGGACACCGCCGGTCAGGGCGGCGAGCACCGCCAGGACCCGGGAGAACCCGCCGCTCGTCGACGCCGCGAACGCCACCACCACCGCGGCGACCAGCGACCAGCCCGCGCCGTAGTGCACCAGCCGGTGCAGGCCGTCCACGAGCGTGCGTGGGGAGTCGATCCGGCTCGGACCGAACGTCACCGCCTCGGCCATCTGCTCCAGCGCCGCCGACCAGCGGCGCTGCTCCAGACGCAGCACGCCCACGTCGTGCCCGACCTCGGCGAGGCGGGGGTCGAGCCGCAGCGCCTCCCGGTAGGCCCGCTCGGCCAGGTCGAACAACTCCAGCCGAGCCGCGACCAGGCTGAGCACCAGATGCGCCTGCGGCTCCTGGGGAGCCAGCTCGACCCCGCGCCAGGCCGCGTTCAGCGCCGGCTGGCCGTTGCGCGCGTCAGCCAGGATCGCCGCCGCGCTGCGCTGGGCGTACGCGTCGGCCGGCCCGAGCGCCAGCAGCCGGTCGGCGGTGGCGGCCGCTTCGTCGTACCGACCCAGGTCGACCAGAGCCATCGCCCGTACGACGAGCGCCGGCAGGGCGTCCGGTGCGGCCGCCACGGCCGAATCGGCGGCGGTGAGCGCGTCGACCGGCCGGTCGGCGGCGAGCTGCACCCGGGCCAGCATGGTGAGGGCTTCCGGGTCGGCGGGCTTCAGCGCGAGCCCCTCGGTCAACTCGCCGGCGGCCTCGTCGTGGCGGCCCAACTCGGCGAGGAGTTGCGCGCGTTCGAGGTAACCGTCGGCGGCGAACCGGTCGGGGGCGGGATCGGTGGACATCGCGGCGAGCCTAGGCGGCCGGGGCGTCGTACACCAGCGCCACGGCGACGCCCGCCAGACCCTCCTCGCGGCCGGCGAAACCGAGCCCGTCGGTGGTCGCGGCGGAGACGGTCACGGGTGCGCCGACGGCCTCGGAGAGCACCCGCTGCGCCTCCTCCCGACGGCGGCCGATCTTGGGCCGGTTGCCGATGACCTGCACCGACACGTTGCCGATCGCCAGGCCGGCAGCGCGTACCCGGCGGGCCGTCTCGGTCAGCAACGCCACGCCGGACGCCCCGGCCCACTCCGGCTGGTCCACCCCGAACGCGGAGCCGAGATCACCGAGACCGGCGGCGGAGAGCAGCGCGTTGCAGGCGGCGTGTGCGACGACGTCGGCGTCCGAATGCCCGGCGAGACCATCCTGGTCCGGCCAGAGCAGGCCGGCCACCCAGCAGGGTCGGCCGGGCTCGAACGCATGCACGTCGGTGCCGATGGCCACCCGAGGAACGATCATGATCCGAGCGTACGCGTAACCGACCTCACGGTCCCGCCCGCGCCGAAGGTGCCGGCGCGTCAGTCGGCGGCGGCGAGCAGGTGCTCCGCCAGGGCCAGGTCGAACGGACGGGTGATCTTCAGCGCGTACTCCGAACCGGGCACACAGGCCACCGCCACGCCCTGCTTCTCGACCAGGCCGGCATCGTCGGTGAGCGGATCTCCCGCGGCGGCGTGCGCGGCGGCCAGTACGGACCGGCGGAAGCCCTGCGGGGTCTGCACCGCACGCAGGGCGGACCGGTCGACGGTGCCCAACACCACCTCGTCGGCGTCGACCTCCTTGATCGTGTCGACGACCGGCAGGACCGGGATCACCGCCGGCTGGCCGCCCCGGACCGCGGCGGCGACCGACTCGACCAGTTCGGGTGGGGTCAGCGCGCGGGCGGCGTCGTGCACCAGGATGATCGTCGGGCCTTCCGGCACGGCCGCGAGCGCGGCGGCGACCGACGCCTGACGCTCGGCGCCACCGGCCACCACGGTCACCGGCGCCACCGGGGCCAGCAGCGCACGGACGCCCGTCACCTCGGCCGCGGGCGCGGCCACCACGATCGTGTGGACCGACGCGGCGGCGGCGAGCCGGCGCACGGCGTGCACCAGCAGCGGTTCGCCGGCGAGCAGGCGCAGCGCCTTGGGTCGGCCGGGACCGAGACGTACGCCGGCACCGGCCGCAGGCACGAGGACCGCGACGTCACCGCGCGGGTTGAGCTGCGCGGTCACGTCGCGGTCCTCGGTGGTTTCTTCGCTACGAAGTGGGTACGACGATGCTGTGCGGACTAGGCCTCGGTGAGGACCTTGTCGAGCAGCGTCTCCGCCTCGTCCTTGGTGCTCTTCTCAGCCAGCGCGACCTCGCCGACGAGAATGTCGCGGGCCTTGGCCAGCATCCGCTTCTCGCCTGCGGACAGGCCCCGCTCCCGCTCACGACGCCAGAGGTCACGCACGACCTCGGCGACCTTCAATGGGTTGCCGGAGGCCAACTTTTCCAGGTTGGCCTTGTAACGCCGCGACCAGTTGGTCGGCTCCTCGGTGTGCGGAGCCCGGAGAACGTCGAAGACCTTACCGAGGCCCTCTTCGCCGACCACCTCACGAACGCCCACGATCTCGGCATTCTCAGCCGGCACCCGGACCGTCAGGTCACCCTGCGCGACCCTCAGGACGAGATATTGCTTAGGCTCGCCCTTGATGACCCGAGTCTCGATTGCCTCGATGAGTGCGGCCCCGTGGTGGGGGTAAACAACGGTCTCGCCGACACTGAAAACCATAGGTTCGAAACCCCTTTCGCTGTGTCTAGGGTAACACGCTCAGGCAACGATGTCTCACCGATGTCCTGACCGTTGGCGCAGCTCAGGGGCCCTGTGAGAGGTCTTTCTTCAGCTTGACAGGCGGTCAAACCGATGGTTCGAACACGCTCCGTGACGATCGGATGACTTCCCGATACGGGTGAACAGAACGTCGAGATCAAGGGCTATGCGCTCCTCCCATGGTATCCCGGCGTGCGGGACCGCGCCCAGATGTAGCGGGAGGTGCCCCCGGTGCGGGACCCTGGAGTCCGAGCCACACTCCGCTCTCGAGACGCTTCCTGGGGGGTCCGATGGGCAAGCCGGACGCAGAGGGCCACGGGCCACCCGACGGCCTGCCCGACCTACCGCCCGAGTGGGGCCGCATCGTCATCCCCGACGATGCCTCCGCCCTCGCCGGCGAGGCCGCCCAGGTGCGCCGTGAGCTACGCCGGGCCAACGGCCGGCAGCCCGCGCGCCGGGTGCTCGCGCTGCCGCTGCTCGTCCTGCTGGTGGCGGTGCTCACCACCCTGACCGGCCTGCTCGCCGTGACCTGGCCCCGCGCCGGCCGGAGCACCGACCGACCGACTCCGGCGCCCTCCCCGCCACCGGTGTCCCTGACCGGCCAGGCGCTGCCCGCGCTGGACCTGGTCGACGCCGAGCAGGCGCCCGTGCCGCTGCGCGGCCTGCTGCCCGCCATGATCATCCTGGTGGACGACTGCGGCTGCCCCGACGTCGTCGTCGAGGCCGTGACGGCGGCACCCGTCGGCGTCACGGTGGTCACCGTGACCGAAGGCCGAGCCGTCGCAACCGCACCGCCGGTCGCCGGCGTCCGTGCGCTGGCGGACCCCGCCGGCGGTCTGCGCTCGTTCCTGGGCCCGGGCGCTGCGAACGCGCTGCTGGTCGACCGCACCGGCGTGGTGACCCGGGTGCTGCCCGGTGTCGGGCCGGTCGACGCGTACCAGGACGACCTGACCGCCCTGGCCCGCTGAGCGGGCCGCCCTTACGACGGGGGCAGCGCGACGAGCTGCGCCGCCACGTCGATCGGCTGGTCGCCGACGGCCGACAGCGACACCCGGAACGGTCCGCCGCCGGGCAACACCCGGGCGGAGGCGAGCGTGCCGTCACAGTCGATGCGCGGTGGGCCGGCGATTTCGGCCCCGGTGCTCGTCACCGCCAGCGCGCCCGGTCGGGTGCACCGGTACTGGAGCAGAAAGCGCGAGCCGTCGTCGGACGCCTGCCGGGTCCGCTCCTCGCCGGGTGCCAGTTCCCGCTCCTCCCGCCAGATGGTGCCGCGGAACGAGGGCAGGTCGCTTCCGGGGACGAGAACCCCCACGTCGGCGTCGAGGTCGGCGACCGCGCCCCGCTCCGGGTCGGTGGCTGTCCGCGGATCGCTGTCCACCCGGACGGCCTCGCCCGTCTCCGAGTCGATCCGCACCGTCACCCGCGCCTCGGGCTCGAGACGGGCCAGGACGCGATCCAGTTCGGTGCTGACGCTGGGCGTGCTGGCGGGCGGGCTCACCGGCCCGGCCACCGGGGCGGGTGCGGCGGCATGCCACCACCAGCCGCCGACCGCCAGCGCGGCCAGGGCCGTACCGATCAGCACCACCGACCGCGCCCGGTCGTCCGCCGCCCTGTCCATGACAGGAGGATACCGGCCGGCTCGTATTCGTTTAATCCTGTCGATCGAGCAGGACCGCGTACAGGGTGAGGCCCGGACCGAACGCCAGCATGACCACCCGCCGGGGCGACGGCGTCGAACGAGCCAGCCGGTCCAGGATCAACAGCACCGTCGGCGACGAGCAGTTGCCGTGCTCGTCGAGCGTCGCCCGGGACGCGGCCAACGCCTGCGGCGGCAGGGCCAACTCCCGCTCCACCACGTTGAGGATCCGTGGCCCACCCGGGTGCACGGCCCAACCGTCCACCTCGGAGACGGTGCCGCCGTGCCGGGCCAACAGGTCGTCGACCAGACCGCGTACGTGCCGGGACAGCACCTGCGGGACCTTCGACGACAGCCCCATCCGGAACCCGGCGTCGGTGACGTCCCAGGTCATGTGGTCGGCCGTCGAGGTGTCGGTGACCGAGGCGACCTCGCGCAGCGCGTACCCCCGGCCGCCGGGCACCACCACGGCGGCGACGGCGGCGTCCGAGAAGAGCGCGTGCGAGATGATCTGCTGGGTGTCGACCCGGGCCGTGGACGGCTGGATGTGCAGGCTGGTCAGCTCCGCGCAGAGCAGCAACGCCGGCCGCCCCCGGGCGGTGACGAAGTCACTCGCCGCGCCCAGCCCGGGCAGCGCCGCGTAGCAGCCCATGTGGCCGACGAACATGCGCTGGGTGTCCGCCGCCATGCCCAGGTCGCGCGCGAGCAGGATGTCCAGCCCCGGGGTGGCGTACCCGGTGCAGGAACAGACGATGAACATCCCGACGTCGCCGGCGTCCAGACCGGCAGCGGTCAACGCGCGCCCCACCGCCTCCTTGCCCAGCGGCAGCGCCTCCACCTGGTACCGACGCATCCGGCGCTCGGTCGGCCAGTCCGAGACGTCCTCGAGCAACGGGTTGACCGCGGCCTGTCGTCGGGTCACCCCCGAGTTCGCGAAGATCCGCTCCGCCAACGCCCGGGTGCTGCCGGTGAAGTGCCGGGAGAAGAAGCCCTCCCACAACTCGTCCTGCGAAGCGGCCGGCGGCTGTGCTGTCCCGAGCCCCGCGATCACTGGTACGGACACGATCCCCACCTCTCGTCAGACGCTGTCCTCCCCCTGGCCGTCCCACCGGCCGGCTCGGCCGGCCCCTGCACCGTGCGCGTACCGCGACACCGGCTCACCAACGCGGTACCGATCCGTCGCGGTCCGGGTCCCCGCCCAGCGCGGCGATGCCCAGCCAGTCCGCGCAGACGTCCGAGGTCGCCGGGTGCAGTGAGCCGCACCGGGCATCCCGGTAGAGCCGTTCCAACGGATGGCCACGCCGGGTCGCCGACGTGCCCGCCGCCTCCAGCATCGACGCCGCCACCTCGGCGGCGGTCGTCCCGGCCAGCAGCTTCGCCCGCCACACCCAGCGGTTGGTCTCCGCGTCACCCGGCGCGTCGTCGACCCGGCGGGCCGCCTCGGCCACCGCCAGCTCGGCCGCCGCCGTCGCCGCGTCGGCCCGGCCCAGCCGCGAGCGCACCGCCGGCAGGCCGGCCAGGTTACGGGCGTTGAGATGCTCGGCCGCCGCGTCGATGGCCGCCCGGGCCACCCCCACGTAGACGGCCGCGTAGCTGGCCACCAGCCAGTGCGGCATGAGTTGGGCGATCACGAGCGCCAGTCCCTCGACCCCGCCGAGCAGGCGGTCGCCCGGCACGGTGACGTCCAGGTGCAGGTCGTGCGACGAGGTGGCGCGCATGCCGAGGGCGTCCCAGGTCGGCTCGACACTCAGACCGGCACCGGCCGGCACCAGGAACTGCGACACCACCGACTGGTCGGTGGAGCTGCGCGCGGCCACCAGGTAGCCGTCGGCGTGCCCGGCCCCGGAGCAGAAGGTCTTGCTGCCCTTGAGGTGCCAACCGTCGTCGGTCGGCTGGTAGACGGTGCTCAACTGCGACAGCCGGGCGCCGGTGCCCCGCTCGCTCATCGCCACGCCGTACCAGGCGCCCTGGGCGGCGGCGATGAGCAGCCGGTCCCGGGCGGCCAGCGCCTCCTCCGACACGCCCAGCGCCTCGGCCAACTCCTCGGTGACCGCGCCCAGCGCGCCGGTCACCGAGGCGTGCATGTTGAACACCAGCGCCGTCGCGCCGTTGCCCCGGGCCAGCTCGGTGGCGACCGCGGTGTACTCCGCGAAGCTCGCCCCGAGGCCACCGAGTTCGCGCGGGACCATCAGCCCGAACAGGCCGGCCTCCCGCAGGTCCCGGAAGTCGTCGGCCGGGAAGGAGCCGTCCCGGTCGTGCTCGGCCGCCCGCGCGGCGAACCGCGGCGTCAATCGGCGGGCCGCCGCAAGCGCGTGCACCGTCATATCGCTCCCTCCTCGGCGTCCCATACCCCGCCACGAGCCGACTATCCTCTGCGGACCCCCCGGCCCTGGTAGAGCACGGCGGTGGACCGGGTCGGCACGATGCGCGGCGCGCGGCCGGTCGACGGCGTACCGGGCGTCCGGGCCCCGCGGGCCCGCCGCACCAGCCAGGCGAGCAACCCGCCGACCTGCGGCCGTATCCCACGCAGGCGCAGCTCGACACCGTGCCGGGCGCACTCGGCCACCAGCGCCCGGGCGTCCACGAACAACCGTGGATCGTGGATGCCGCGCGGCACGGTCGGCAGCCGTTCGGCGATCCGCACCGCGACCAGCCGAGCCAGCGCCGTGTCGTTGAGCGTGTCCAGCACCAGCAGCCCGCCGGGGCGCAGCAGGCGACACGCCTCGGCCACCGCGCGCGGCCAGTCCGGCACATGTTCGAGCAGTTCACCGGCGGAGACCACGTCGGCGCACCCATCGGGCAGCGGCACCGCCGTGGCATCGCCCTGCACCACGCGTACGCCGTGCCCGGCGGCCTGGACCAGCGCCGACCGGGTCAGGTCCACCCCGACGTGCCGGTAGCCCTTGCCGGCCAGGTGCGGCGCGAGCAGCCCGGCGCCGCAGCCCAGATCGACCAGGACCGCGCCCGGACTCCTCGCCGGCGGTACGAGTGCCGCGCGGGCCTCGGCCAGCCAGTGCAGCATCGCGAACGCGCCGTCGGGTCGCCACCACTCGCCGGCCAGGTCGTCGTACTGGCGCGGGTCGTTGCGCGGCAGCACCCGCTGAGCGGTCGACGCCACGTCTCGCATGGCTCCGAGCGTGGCACGACTGCTCGGTAACGACCAGACTTCCCTTATGTCGTCGAGGGTGTTAGGGCTGGTCAGGGCGAGCCATCCGGAACCGGCCGCCGCGGTGACCACAGTGTCCGGTCTGCTGGCCTGGGGAGTGGGGCACCCACCGACGGGAATTGCCTCGGTGGTGCTCGCGGTGCTCGCCAGCCAGCTCGCGGTGGGCTGGACCAACGACGCGCTGGACGCCGAGCGGGACGCCACGGTGGGGCGTACCGACAAACCGGTCGCCGCCGGCGCGGTGGGCCGGCGCGGCACGGCCTGGGCCGCGGCGGTGGCCGCGCTGGCCTGCCCGCTGCTGGCGCTGACCACGAACCCCCGGGCGGCCCTCTGGCTCACGGTCGCCCTGGTCTCCGCGCTGCTCTACGACTGGCCGCTCAAGGCCACCGTGCTCTCGGTGGTGCCGTACGCCGTCTCCTTCGGCGCGCTGCCGGGCTTCATCGTGCTGGCGCTGCCCGGCGAGCCGACCCCGCCGCTCTGGCTGCTGACGGCGGCGGCCTGCCTCGGGGCCGGCGCGCACTTCGCCAACGTGCTGCCCGATCTCGCCGACGACGCCCGCACCGGCGTACGCGGCCTGCCGCACCGCCTCGGCGCGGCGGGCAGCCGGGCCGCCGCGGCCGGACTGCTACTCGCCGCGACCGCCGTCCTGGTGCTGGGACCGCCCGGGCCGCCGTCGATCCTCGGGCTCGCGGCGGTCGGCACGGCCGCGGTAGTGCCAGCGCTGAGCTGGTACGCCGGGCGCTCGGCGGCCCGGGCGGGCCGGCGGCCGGTGGCTGCCTTCCGGGCGGTGATGCTGGTGGCGCTCATCGACGTCGCGCTGCTGGTGGCGAGCGGTCGGGTGGTGTGAGGGCACCCCGGCGGGTGGCATTGCCGGGTCCCCGTGCGGGCCTCGATCAGCTCCAACTACCCTGGAGCGCGGTCTGCGCGGGTATGGCCACCTCGCCCGGCGTGCGCCCGGGTGGGGATCGTAACGAGGAGGACCGACGTGACGCGCTCGATCAGGGGATCCCGGCGGGCAGCCCTGCTGCTGTCCGGGATCGCGGCGGCCACCAGCCTGCTTGCCTCAGGCTGCGGCGCCGGTCAGGTCGCCGAGACCGCCGAGAAGGAGCCGTCGGTCCAGGGCGTCAACCTCACGACCCCCAACGGCGCCTACTCGGTGCGGGGCCTGCTGGTGGCCTACCCCGGCACCGAGGGATACCGGGCCGGTCAGGACGCCCCGCTCAACGCGGTGATCTACAACGACTCGAAGAGCACCGTGACGGTCACCGTCACCACCCAGAGCGCCCGCGAGGTGCTGATCTCGGGTGGCTCGGCCAGCCCGACGCCGTCGGAGTCGGCCTCGGAGTCGGCGTCCGCGACCCCGTCGGGTTCGGCCAGCCCGTCGACCCGCGAGTCCGGCTCGGCCAGCCCGTCGGCGACCCCGTCCGAGACCGGCTCGTCGTCGGCGACCCCGTCCGCCCCGGAGTCGGCGCGGGCCTCCGGTTCCGCCAGCCCGGCCGCGCCGGGTCAGCCCGCCCGCATCGAGCTGGCCCCGCTGAGCTACCTCCAGCTCAACTCGGAGGCCACCTCGCAGCTGCGGCTCGTCGGTCTGACCGAGGCGCTGCGTTCCGGCCAGAACGTCATGGTGACCTTCGACTTCGGCAACGGCAACACGGTCACCGGCCCGGCGCCGATCGCGGTGCCGCTCACCCCGGCGGCCCCCGCGTCGCCGATCATCGAGCGCGAGGGCGGCCACGAGGGCGACGAGGGCGGCACCACCCACGAGTGAGCCGATCCTGAGTACCGCGAACACCCCGGCGTGGGAACCACCACGCCGGGGTGTTTTCGTCGTACGAGAGGGCTAGCGTCCTGATGTGACCACCTCCCGATCGACCTCCGGCCGTGGCGGCGCGGCCGGTGCACCCCGTGCCCGGTCCGCCACCCGAGAGCCACGCCCGGCGTACGAGTGCGACGCCTGCGGGCACCAGCCGCCCAAGTGGGTGGGTCGCTGCCCGGAGTGCGGCGAGTGGGGTTCGGTGGTGGAGTCGACGCTGACCGGGCCGACCGTCTCCGGTCGGGTGGTCAGCTCGCGGATGCCGGCCGAACCGGCCCGACCGATCGCCACCATCAGCGCCGCCCCGGCCCGCGCCCGGCCGACCGGCGTGAGCGAACTGGACCGGGTGCTCGGTGGCGGCCTGGTGCCCGGGGCGGTCGTGCTGCTCGCCGGCGAGCCCGGCGTGGGCAAGTCGACCCTCCTGCTCGACGTGGCGCAGCAGTGGGCGGTGGGCGCCGGCAGCCCGTCCCTGGTCGTCAGCGGGGAAGAGTCAGTCAGTCAGGTCCGGCTGCGCGCCGAGCGGATGGGCACCCTGCACGACCAGCTCTACCTGGCGGCCGAGAGCGACCTGGCGGCGGTGCTCGGGCACCTCGACGCGGTCAAGCCGGGCCTGCTGGTCCTCGACTCGGTGCAGACCATCTCGACCACCGGCACCGAGGGGGTGCCGGGCGGCGTGACCCAGGTACGCGCGGTCACCGCCGCGCTGGTGTCGGTCGCCAAGGAGCGGGGCATCGCCACCGTGCTGGTCGGGCACGTCACCAAGGACGGCCAGGTCGCCGGGCCCCGCGTGCTGGAGCACCTGGTCGACGTGGTGCTGCACTTCGAGGGCGACAAGCACTCCTCGCTGCGGCTGGTACGCGGCGTCAAGAACCGGTTCGGGGCCGCCGACGAGGTGGGCTGCTTCGAGATGCACGAGGGCGGCATCAGCAGTCTGGCCGACCCGTCCGGGCTCTTCCTCACCCGCTACTCCGAACCCGTGCCCGGCACCTGCGTGACGGTGGCGATGGAGGGGCGACGGGCTCTGGTCACCGAGGTGCAGGCGCTGATCGGTGCGACGGTTGCCGGCTCGCCCCGCCGGACGGTCTCGGGCCTGGACTCGGCCCGCCTGGCCATGGTGCTCGCCGTCCTGCAACGGCGTACCGAGCGGTTGACCCTGCACGACCGGGAGGTCTTCGCGGCCACCGTGGGCGGCATCCGGGTGGTGGAGCCGGCGGCCGACCTGGCCGTCGCGCTGGCGGTCGCCTCGGGTGGGCTCAACCTGGCGATCGCGCCGCATCTCGTGGCGATCGGCGAGGTGGGGCTGACCGGCGAGGTGCGCCGGGTCGGGGCGGTGCCGCGACGGCTGGCCGAGGCCGCCCGCCTCGGGTTCAAGGTGGCACTGGTGCCGCCGGGTTGTGGCCCGGCCAGCACCGGCGCCGGGCCCGACCAGATGCGGGTGACGGAGGTCACTGACGTGCGCTCGGCCCTGCAACACGCGGCTCGCGCGTCCGCCGAGTGACTCAGCGTGCCGACGCCAACGGCGATAACGGACAGCATCGGCGCAAGTGGAAACGGTTCGAAGGGCGGCATCGTGACACATCACAGTAACCACGACAGCACCCACCGCACGGCAGTCCGTAGACTGTGCCCGTGCCGATCGACCGCGATACCACCAAGCCTGCCGGAGCGCCGCCCCAGGCCCGCACCGGCGCCGTGGGCTCGCCGGCCCGCCCGATCAGCGTGAGCGTAACCGCCGCTGCCGGGGGCGCCGGCGATCCGCTGCGGGCGAATCTCGCCCTGATGGCACCCGGCACCGCGCTCCGCGACGGTCTGGAGCGCATCCTGCGGGGCCGCACCGGCGCGCTCATCGTGCTCGGCTACGACAAGGTGGTCGAGGGGCTCTGCACCGGCGGCTTCCCGCTGGACGTCGAGTTCTCCGCAACCCGGGTCCGGGAGCTGTGCAAGATGGACGGCGCCGTGGTGCTGTCCAGCGACGGCACCCGCATCGTCCGGGCGGCCGTGCACCTGATGCCCGATCCGTCCATTCCGACGGAGGAGTCGGGCACCCGGCACCGCACCGCCGAGCGGGTCGCCCGGCAGACCGGCTACCCGGTGATCTCGGTCAGCCAGTCGATGCGGATCATCAGCCTCTACGTCAACGGTCAGCGACACGTCCTGGACGACTCGGCGGCGATCCTCTCCCGGGCCAACCAGGCGCTGGCCACCCTCGAGCGCTACAAGCTCCGGCTGGACGAGGTCTCCGGCACGCTCTCCGCGCTCGAGATCGAAGACCTGGTCACCGTGCGGGACGCGGTGGCGGTGGTGCAGCGACTGGAGATGGTCCGCCGGATCGCCGACGAGATCGCCGGCTACGTCGTGGAGCTGGGCACCGACGGTCGGCTGCTCGCTCTCCAACTCGACGAGCTGATGGCCGGCGTCGACGCCGACCGCACCCTCGTCATCCGGGACTACCTGCCCGTCGGCCGTAAGTCCCGCACGCTCGACGAGGCGCTGGTGGAGCTGGATCTGCTGGGTGCCACCGAGCTGATCGACCTGGTGTCGGTCGCCAAGGCGATCGGCTACCCGTCCGCGTCGGACGCGCTGGACGCCGCCGTCAGCCCGCGTGGCTTCCGGCTGCTGGCCAAGGTTCCGCGCCTGCCGGTGGCCGTGGTCGACCGCCTGGTGCTGCACTTCGGCAGCCTCCAGCGGCTGCTGGGCGCGACAGTGGAGGACCTGCAGGCCGTCGAGGGCGTGGGCGACGCCCGGGCCCGCGGCGTCCGCGAGGGCCTGTCCCGGCTCGCCGAGGCTTCCATCCTCGAGCGGTACGTCTGATCCGCCGCCGCCCCGGCGGCGTGAAGGGCCGACTCAGCCGGTGATGGTGATCTTCGCGGGCGCGCTGTACTTGGTGCCGACCCGGGCGAACACCTGGTACGTCCCCGCCGGCGCGAACGGCCCCGCCGCCAACCCCGCGCCATCGCACCGGCTGGTGTCCCGCCCGTTCCAGCCGACGGTGTAGGAGCGCTCGAACCCGGGTGTGAACGACTGCACGTCCGAGCCCTGGACCTTGCCGCAGGTGTCGGACGACCACACCTTCTCGGCACCGGCCTTGACGAAGATCTCCTGGAGGTCGGCACCGACGTTACGGCTGCACGTCCGGTCCGAGGTGTTCTTGATCTTCAGTTGCAGGTCGACCACCGCGCCGCGCTGCACCGAGGTGGGCCGCGCCACCGACGTCACGCTGATCTCCGCGTCGGTGCAGGTGCCGTCGTCGACCGAGCCCGCGGCCGAACCCGGCGGGGGGTCGTCGGTGGTGGCCCCGGACCCCGGATTCGTGTCGTTCGTACCCGTGGCATCCGGACCGCCGGACTCGGTGGCATTCGGTTCCGCGGACCCGGACGCTGGCGGGGCCCCCGACTGCGGGGTCAGGACCGGCCCCACCGCTCCCGGGCTCGCCGTCGAAGTGGGGGTCGACGTCGCCCCGGCCCGCGGTTGACCGCCGGAGCGATTCGAGCCGGTGCAGGAGTAGAGCAGGACAATCAGGAAAAGAAGCCCCGCTCCGAATACGACGGCGCGACGCCGCCAGTACACGGCGGGTGGCAGGGGGCCGACCGTCAGACGCATGATGCCCCCCACCGTAGTCGCGCCGCACCCACCGACGGGTCACGACGCGCCGGAGCGTCAGCGGGGCAGCGCGTCAGCCGTCCACTGAGGACTGACGGCCACCCGCTCAGAGATAGACCTTGCGCTGGTAGACCGCGTGCGCGCCGGCCACCCGGTCCAGGAAGAGCAGCCCCTCGCAGTGGTCGATCTCGTGCTGCAACGCCCGCGCCTCGAAACCGTCCGTCACCAACCGGACCGCCGCGCCCGTGCCCGGCAGGTCACCCTCCACCACGAGCCGACTCGCCCGCTTCACGTCGCCGGTCAGGTCCGGCACCGACATGCACCCCTCCCGGCCCGGCTTCCACCGGGTCGCCTCGACCACCCGGGCATTGCACAGCACGAACGTGCCGTGCACGGTGACCGCCTTCGGATGACCGGTCACGTCGACAGCGAAGACCCGGGCGCCCACGCCGACCTGCGGCGCCGCCAGACCCACACAGCCCGGCGACACCCGCATCGTGGCGACCAGGTCGGCGGCCAGCCGGACGGTCTCCTCGGCGGTGGGATCGACATCGCCGCCGGCCCGGCTCAGCACCGGGTGCGGGGCGGACACGACGGCCCGTACCTCACCCACCACCGCCAGCGAATCCGGCGTCCAGTCCCCCAGACCGGCGTACGCCTCGCCCCGCCCGTCGCTCACAGCAGATCCGGGTCTGCCGGCCGGAGGGTGACCTCGACCCCCACCTCGGTGGCCGTCCGGTGCAACCGTTCGGTCAGCGACTCGACGACCCCCGCCGGCAGCTCGACCTCGGCCAACACCACGTAGAGTGAACCGGCCAACCGCGTGCTCAGGTCGGTGACGTTGCCACCGGCGTCCACCAGCACCCGGGTCATCGCCGCCACGATGCCCATCCGGTCCGACCCGTGCACCGCCAGCACGTACGGCTCGCCGGCCGGCGTCACCGCACCGTCCGGCGTCACCGCGCGTACGGTCGCCAGCAGTTGCCCCTCGGCCGCGAGCGGCGCCAACGCCGCCTCCACCTCGGAGGCGGCCGGGCCGGTGCAGATGAGGGTCATCGCGAAATGCCCCCGCAGCCGCGTCATCGTGCTGTCGGTGAGGTTCGCGCCCAGCCGGGCCAGCACCTCGGCGACGTCGGCCACGATGCCCGGCCGGTCCCGGCCGATGACGGTGATCGCGAGCTCGTTCATCCGCGCATTCTGCCCGATCCGGCCACCGCCGCCACCACACCCCGCCCGAGCCGCCCAACCAGCGGGACCGGACCGCGTGACATCATCGACGACGCCATGACTCAACCCGATTTCGCCGCGCTGATCAGCCGATGGTTCCAGCAGCACGCCCGTGACCTGCCGTGGCGGGGACCCGACGTGAGCCCGTGGGCCATCCTGGTCAGCGAGGTCATGCTCCAGCAGACGCCGGTGGTCCGGGTGGTGCCGGCCTGGCACGCCTGGCTGGACCGCTGGCCCGACCCGGCGGCCCTGGCGGCCGACACCCCGGCCGAGGCGATCCGCATGTGGGGGCGTCTCGGCTATCCCCGCCGCGCCGTCCGGCTGCGGGAGTGCGCGTTGGCCATCGTGGACCGGCACGGCGGCCAGGTGCCCGACCGGCTGGAGCAGCTACTGGCGCTGCCCGGCGTGGGCACGTACACCGCGCGTGCGGTGGCGGCGTTCGCGTTCGGGCAGCGGCACCCGGTGGTCGACACCAACGTACGACGGGTGGTCTGTCGCGCCGTGGCCGGTGAGCCGGACGCCGGACCCGTCACCCGCCCCGCCGACCTGGTCGCCACCGAGGAGCTGCTGCCCCCGGAGCCGGCGGCCGCGGCGCTGGCCAGCGCCGCGTTCATGGAGTTGGGGGCGGTGCTCTGCACGGCCCGTACGCCGCGCTGCACGGCCTGCCCGGTCGAGTCGGTCTGCGCCTGGCGGGCCTCCGGGCAGGAGCCGCCGACCGGCCCGACCCGCCGACCGCAGCGGTACGCGGGCACCGACCGGCAGGTACGTGGACTGCTGCTCGGCGTGCTCCGGGAAAGCACCGGCCCGGTCCCGCACCAGCGACTCGACCAGGTGTGGACCGACGACGTACAGCGCGCCCGCGCCCTGGCCGGCCTGGTACAGGACGGCCTGGTGGAACCCGTCGGCGCCGACTCGTTCCGGCTGGCCGGCGACGGCCCGGCCACCCCCACCGCCGACCTCACCCACTGACCCGCCGGGTCTTTGGGCGGCCACGCGCTCTGCGCCCACGCGTTCGGGGCTCGGCGCTCGGCGCTCGGCGCTAGATCACGCTCGATCCTGGATGTAGTGGTCTCGGACGCGCCGGATGCCACTACATCCAGGATGCTGCGCGATCTTGCCAGCGTTCCCGGCCGGACCGCCGCACAACATCAGGGAAACTGCTGCCTCCGACCGCCGGGAGGCAGCAGTTTCCCTGATGTTGCGGGATAGGGATCGGGGGATACGCCGCTGAGGCAGCGCAGGCGTGGCGTTTGGCGCACGGCTGGACAGGCACGCCGGACCACCGGACGCCACTCCCGGAACCGGCAGCGCCGGACCACCGGACGCCACTCCCGGAACCGGCAGCGCCGGACCACCGGACGGCACCCCCGGGCAGGCACGCAGGACCGCCGAACGCCCCACCCCTGGGCAGGCAGCGCCGGGACGGCGGGCGCAGCCGCTGGGCGGGTGCGCAGAAAGAGGCGGGGCCCCGGTGGCTTGCGCCGCCGGAGCCCCGCCCCTTGTGCTGCTGGTTATGCCACCTCGTCCGTCGCCGCTGCCGCGGTGCCGGCGGCGGTGCCACCGAGGTCGGCCGGAACGGCGTCCGGAACCTCGACAGGCTTCTCCGCGCCCCGGAAGACGAGCTTGGACTTGTCGATGTCGTTCGGGTCGCCCTCGCAGTCCACCACGACGATCTGACCGGGGGTCAGCTCGTTGAACAGGATCCGCTCGGAGAGGTTGTCCTCGATGTCGCGCTGGATCGTGCGACGCAGCGGACGGGCACCGAGCACCGGGTCGAAGCCCTTCGCGGCCAGGTACTTCTTGGCGTTGTCGGTCAGCTCCAGACCCATGTCCTTGTTGCGCAGCTGCGTCTCGATCCGCTGGATCATGATGTCCACGATCGAGAGGATCTCGGTCTGGCGCAGCTGGTGGAAGACGATGGTGTCGTCGATCCGGTTGAGGAACTCAGGCCGGAAGTGCTGCTTGAGCTCGTCGTTGACCTTCTGCTTCATCCGGTCGTAGTTGGACTCGGAGTCCTCCGACGCCTGGAAGCCCAGCGACACCGCCTTGGCCACGTCGCGGGTGCCCAGGTTGGTGGTCAGGATGATGACCGTGTTCTTGAAGTCCACGATCCGGCCCTGACCGTCGGTGAGCCGACCGTCCTCGAGGATCTGCAGGAGCGTGTTGAACACGTCCGGGTGGGCCTTCTCGATCTCGTCGAAGAGGACCACCGAGAACGGACGACGACGCACCTTCTCGGTCAGCTGCCCGCCCTCGTCGTAACCGACGTAACCGGGAGGGGCACCCACGAGGCGGGACACCGTGTACCGGTCGTGGAACTCGGACATGTCCAGCTGGATGAGGGCGTCCTCGCTGCCGAAGAGGAACTCGGCGAGCGCCTTGGACAGCTCGGTCTTACCGACACCGGACGGACCGGCGAAGATGAACGAGCCGGACGGCCGCTTCGGGTCTTTCAGGCCGGCCCGGGTACGCCGGATCGCCTTCGAGACCGCCTTGACCGCGTCCTCCTGGCCGATGACGCGCTTGTGCAGCTCGTCCTCCATGCGCAGCAGGCGCGAGGTCTCCTCCTCGGTCAGCTTGTAGACCGGGATGCCGGTCCAGTTGCCGAGCACCTCGGCGATCTGCTCGTCGTCGACCTCGCTGACGACGTCCAGGTCACCGGCCTTCCACTCCTTCTCCCGCTGCGCCTTCTGACCGAGGAGCTGCTTCTCCTTGTCACGCAGCTGGGCGGCGCGCTCGAAGTCCTGCGCGTCGATCGCGGACTCCTTGTCGCGGCGCACCTGGGCGATGCGCTCGTCGAAGTCACGCAGGTCTGGCGGCGCGGTCATCCGACGGATACGCATCCGGGCACCGGCCTCGTCGATCAGGTCGATCGCCTTGTCCGGCAGGAAGCGGTCCGAGATGTACCGGTCGGCGAGCGTCGCGGCAGCCACCAGGGCGGCGTCCGTGATGCTGACCCGGTGGTGCGCCTCGTAACGGTCCCGCAGGCCCTTGAGGATCTCGATGGTGTGCGCCAGCGACGGCTCACCCACCTGGATCGGCTGGAAACGACGCTCGAGCGCGGCGTCCTTCTCCAGGTGCTTGCGGTACTCGTCGAGCGTGGTGGCGCCGATGGTCTGGAGCTCACCACGGGCCAGCATCGGCTTGAGGATGCTGGCGGCGTCGATCGCGCCCTCGGCGGCACCCGCACCCACCAGGGTGTGGATCTCGTCGATGAACAGGATGATGTCGCCCCGGGTGCGGATCTCCTTGAGCACCTTCTTGAGGCGCTCCTCGAAGTCACCGCGGTAGCGGGAGCCCGCGACCAGCGCACCGAGGTCGAGCGTGTAGAGCTGCTTGTCCTTCAGAGTCTCGGGCACCTCGCCCTTGATGATCTTCTGGGACAGCCCCTCCACCACGGCGGTCTTACCGACGCCGGGCTCACCGATCAGGACCGGGTTGTTCTTGGTACGGCGGGAGAGCACCTGCATGACCCGCTCGATTTCCTTCTCGCGCCCGATGACCGGGTCGAGCTTGCCCTCGCGGGCGGCCTGGGTCAGGTTACGGCCGAACTGGTCCAGCACCAGGCTGGTCGACGGCGCGGCCTCACCCGGCGCGGCACCCGCCGCGGCGGGCTCCTTGCCCTGGTAGCCGGAGAGGAGCTGGATCACCTGCTGGCGGACCCGGTTGAGGTCGGCGCCGAGCTTGACCAGCACCTGGGCGGCGACGCCCTCACCCTCGCGGATCAGCCCGAGCAGGATGTGCTCCGTGCCGATGTAGTTGTGGCCGAGCTGCAGCGCCTCGCGCAGCGACAGCTCCAGCACCTTCTTGGCCCGCGGCGTGAACGGGATGTGCCCGCTCGGCGCCTGCTGGCCCTGGCCGATGATCTCCTCGACCTGCTGGCGCACGCCCTCCAGGGAGATGCCGAGGCTCTCCAGAGCCTTGGCGGCGACACCCTCACCCTCGTGGATGAGGCCCAGCAGGATGTGCTCCGTACCGATGTAGTTGTGGTTGAGCATCCGGGCCTCTTCTTGGGCCAGGACGACAACCCGTCGCGCTCGGTCGGTGAACCGCTCGAACATGCCCTCGTGCTCCTCACGTGCCGTGCGCCTTGATGGTCAAGATCTTGGCGGGGCCGGTGCACGAACGTCCGGGACGGGCGTCCGTGCCTCCTTACTCTATCGTCGCTGACCGACTCAGCTGAGGTCGTGTCTCTCCGGTCCGGGTCGGTTCCACGTCGTTTTGCACAACCGTCCGCGCTCAGGAGGTGTTCCGGTACCCCTGTCGCTACGCGTAGAGCGAAATCCGGTCGACCATGCGGAAGCCCTCCGCCGCCCTCGAATGGGCCCGGCGGGGGTCTGGGACGGTCATCCACAGGTTGTGGAAAACTTCTCCACCGCCTGTGGACAACGTCGGTCGGGCCGTCCGACATTCCCGCCTCCGACCGGGCCGCCGCAGCCGGCCGGACCGCCGACGCCGGCCGGACCGCCGACGCCGGCCCGACGGGGCACGAAGACGGCGACGCCGGCCCGGAGGAAGCTCCGGCCCGGCGTCGGTGTCGCCCTGCGGTGGCCGCCGCCACCGGTCAGCTGAGGGGATCAGCGCTTGGCGTGGTACTCGTCGACGATCTCCTGCGGAATACGACCGCGGTCCGAGATGTCCTTGCCGGCCTTCTTGGCCCACTCCCGGATCGCCCTGTTCTGCTCCCGGTCGGCGGTGGCGCCACCGCGACCGCGGGCGGCCCGCCCACCGATCACCACGCCACCGCGACCCACCTTGGTGCCGGCCCCGACGTACGGCGCGAATACGTCGCGCAATTTCGCGGCGTTGGCGCCGGACAGGTCGATCTCGTACTGAACGCCGTCGAGCGCGAACTTGACGGTCTCGTCCGCGTCCCCGCCGTCCAGGTCATCGACCAGCTTGTGAATGATCTGCTTGGCCACGTCCCACATTCCTTTCGAGCAGGGCGCTCCTGCTAATGAGAGCACAATAACCCGCGCGCTGCTCGCCTCGTCAATAGGATGCCGTTACGACTCGCAGGGAGTCGGCGGACGACTACTCCGGGCGGACCAACGGGAAGAGGATCGTTTCCCGAATTCCGAGGCCGGTCAGGGCCATCAACAGCCGGTCGATTCCCATTCCCATACCCCCGGCCGGCGGCATTCCGTACTCCATGGCCCGGAGAAAGTCCTCGTCGAGACGCATCGCCTCGTCATCGCCCCGGGCCGCGAGCTGCGCCTGGGCCACCAGCCGTTCCCGCTGCACCACGGGGTCGACCAGCTCGGAGTACGCGGTGCCCAGCTCGAAGCCGAGCACGTAGAGGTCCCACTTCTCGGCCAGCCCCGGCTCGCTGCGGTGCGCCCGGGTCAGCGGGCTGGTCTCCTCCGGGTAGTCGCGCACGAAGGTGGGCGCCTGCAGGCCGGGGACGACCAGTTCCTCGAACAGTTCCTCGGCGAGCTTGCCCGGGCCCCACTTCGGGTCCACGGCCAATCCCACCTTGTCCGCGTACTCGACCAGCCGGGAGCGTTCGGTGCGGACCGTGACCTCCTCGCCGAGCGCCTCGGAAAGGACCCCGAACAGGGTCACCGATCGCCACTCGCCGCCCAGGTCGAACTCCCGCCCGTCGGCGTGGGTCACCACCGTCGAGCCGCCGACCGCGATGGCGGCCTGTTGCACGAGATTGCGGGTCAACTCGGCCATCGTGTCGTAGTCGCCGTACGCCTGGTAGGTCTCCAGCATCGCGAACTCCGGCGAGTGCGAAGAGTCGACACCCTCATTACGGAAGTTGCGGTTGATCTCGAAGACGCGGTCCACACCACCTACGACGGCGCGCTTCAAAAACAGTTCCGGCGCGATTCGCAGATACAGATCGGTGCTCAACGCATTGCTGTGGGTCACGAACGGTCGGGCCGCCGCACCGCCGTGCAGGAGTTGCAGCATCGGAGTTTCCACCTCGATGAAACCCTGACCGTGCAGTGAATCGCGCAAGCTCCGCACCGCCGCCGCGCGGGTACGGACCATCTGCCGGGCCTGCGGGCGGACGATCAGGTCCACGTAGCGCTGCCGGACCCGGGCCTCCTCGGAGAGCGGCTTGTGCGCCACCGGCAACGGTCGCAACGCCTTGGCGGTCATCTCCCACCGCTGCGCCAGAACGGACAACTCGCCCCGGCGGCTGGTGATCACCTCGCCGGTCACGCCGACGTGGTCACCCAGGTCGACCAGGCGCTTCCAGGCCTCCAGCCGCTCCGGGCCGACCCGGTCGAGGGAGAGCATGGCCTGCAACTCGGTGCCGTCGCCGTCGCGCAGGGTCGCGAAGCAGAGCTTCCCGGTGTTGCGTACGAAGATCACCCGGCCGGTGACCGAGACCTCGTCGCCGGTGGCGGTGTCCGTCTCCAGGTCGGCGTAGCGCTCCCGGATCTCGGCCAGGGTGGTGGTCCGGGGGAAGCCGACCGGATAGGGCTCGACGCCCTCGGCGAGCATCCGGTCCCGCTTCTCCCGGCGGACCTTCATCTGCTCCGGAAGGTCGTCGGCGGGGTCCACTGGCACGGCGTTCTGCTCGCTCACGGCACGCTTCCTCGTCACGGGAGATTCAGGGGGTCAGGCCCGAGCGTACTCAAGCGCTCCGGAGGCTGTTACGGGATAACCTGCCCGTCATGGTCGATCACACTCAGGCGCTCTCGTTCGGCGTCGCGGCGAGCGATTACGACCGGTTCCGACCCCGCTATCCCGAAGCGGCGTTGCGCTGGGCACTCGACGGGTTGCGCGACGCCCGGGTGGTCGACCTCGGCGCGGGCACCGGCATCCTCACCCGCCAGGTGCTCGCCCTCGGGCACCACGTGACGCCGGTGGAGCCGGACCCGGGGATGCGCGCCCAACTCGACGCCGTCACTCCGGGAAGCAGCGCGCTGGCCGGCAGCGCGGAGGCCGTCCCGCTGCCCGACGGCGCCGCGGACGCCGTGGTGGTGGGCCAGGCGTACCACTGGTTCGACCGGGACCGGGCTCACGCCGAGATCGCACGGATGCTGCGGGCCGGCGGGACGTTCGCCCCGATCTGGAACCTGCGGGACGATCGGGTCGGATGGGTGGCCGAGCTGGGACGGATCGCCCACCTGGGTGACAACGCCGGCGACGTGCTCGGCCGATACGACGACTTCGGCCCCGGGTTCACGCCGATCGAACCCGGCGAGTTTGCGCACCACACCACCCTCACGCCGGCCGAGGTGGTGGCGATGCTGCACACCCGCTCGTACTGGCTCACCGCCCCGGCCGACCGTCGCGCCCGCATCGACCGGGAACTGCGCGACCTGTTCGCGGGCCATCCCGATCTCGTCGGACGGGAGACCGTCGACCTGCCGTACCGGACGATCGTGCTGCGGGCCCGGCGGCGCTGAGGCCGGCGCGGCGGCCGACCGCGACGGCGGCCGGGTCAGACGTTGCGGTCGTAGACCATCCGCAGGCCGATCAGCGTGATCATCGGCTCGTGGTGGGTGATGCTCCGGCACTCGTTCATGACCAGCGAGGCGAGGCCGCCGGTGGCGATCACCGCCTTCACCTCGCCCAACTCCTCGGTCATCCGCTCGACGATCCGGTCCACCTGCCCGGCGAAGCCGAAGTACAGGCCGGACTGGAGGCACTCCACGGTGTTCTTGCCGATCACCGAACGGGGCCTGGTGGCCTCGACCTTGCGCAGCTGGGCGGCGCGGGCCGCGAGCGCGTCGAAGGAGATCTCGATGCCCGGGGCGAACGCGCCGCCGAGGAATTCGCCGCGACCGCTGATCACGTCGAAGTTGGTGGTGGTGCCGAAGTCCACGACGATCGACGGCCCGCCGTAGAGCGTGTACGCGGCCAGGGTGTTCACCACCCGGTCGGCGCCCACCTCCTTCGGGTTGTCGATGGCGAGCTGCACCCCGGTCCGCACTCCCGGCTCGACGATCACGCTCGGCAGGTCGGCGTAGTAGCGGCTGAGCATGGTGCGCAACGACCGCAGTGCGGCCGGCACCGTCGAGCAGGCGGCCACGCCGGTGATCTCGACGTTGTCCCCGGCGAGCAGACCCCGGAACATCAGACCCAGCTCGTCCGCCGTGGAGCGGGCATCGGTCTTGATCCGCCAGGAGTGCACCAGCTTGTCGCCGTCGAAGGTCGCCAGCACGGTGTTGGTGTTTCCGATGTCGATGCAGAGCAGCACGCTCGAAGCCTAGACAACTACCTCGTGCGCAGGTCCAGCGCGATGTCCAGGATCGGCGACGAGTGGGTCAACGCGCCCACCGAGAGGAAGTCGACGCCGGTGGCGGCGTAGCGGGCCGCCACCTCCAGGGTCAGCCCGCCGGTGGCCTCCAGCTCCGCCCGGTCACCCACCGCGGCGACCGCCTCGGCCAGCAGCTCCGGCGTCATGTTGTCGCAGAGCAGGAAGTCCGCGCCGGCCTCCACCGCCTCCACGGCCTCGGCGACAGTGGTGACCTCGACCTGCACCGGGACCTCCGGGAACGACTCCCGGACCCGCCGGTACGCCGCCGTGATGCCCCCCGCCGCCAGCTTGTGGTTGTCCTTGATCATGGCCACGTCGTAGAGGCCCATCCGCTTGTTGGTGCCGCCCCCGGCCCGGACCGCGTACTTCTCCAGCGCCCGCAGCCCCGGCGTGGTCTTGCGGGTGTCCAGCACCATCGCCTTCGTGCCGGCCAGGGCGTCCGCCCAGGCCCGGGTGTGGGTGGCCACCCCGGACATCCGGCAGAGCAGGTTCAGCGCCGTCCGCTCGGCCGTGAGCAACAGCCGGGTCGGGCCGGTCACCGTCGCCAGCACGTCGCCGCGGGCCACCCGCTCGCCGTCGCGGGCCGACACCGACACCTCGACGGTACGACCGAAGTCCGTCACCTCGCCCACCAGTTCGAACACGGCGGCGGCCACGGCCAGCCCGGCCACCACGCCGTCCGCGCGGGCCACCAGGTCGGCGCTGTCGGTCTGTTCGACCGGGATGGTGGCCACGCTTGTGACGTCCAGGAAATCCGGCCCCAGATCCTCGACCAGCGCCGTCTCGACCACCCGTCGTACCTGTTCCGGGTCCAGTCCGGCCGCCCGCAGCGCCGTCCGGGTCGACTCGATCATGAATTTGCCTCCCACTGCTGCGTCACCGCGCCCTGTGCCCCGACCGACCCGACGAAATGGCCCCGCCACCGCTCGTCGGCCGTCGGGAAGTCCTCCCGCCAGTGGCAACCCCGCGTCTCGGCGCGCGCGTACGCCGCCGCGACGAGCGTCGACGCCACCGTGAGCAGGTTCGTCGCCTCCCAGTCGGCGGTCCGGGGTCGGCCCCGCGCCGCGCCCAGCTCGGTCAGCGTCGCCGCCGTGCCGGCCAACGTCGCGGCCGACCGCAGCACCCCGGCGCCCCGGGTCATCGCCCGCTGCAACGTCGACGTCGCCTCGGCCGGCACCACCCAGCCCGCGCCGCCGCGCCACGCGCCGACGTCCGCGGGCTGCGCCTGCTCGGGCAGGCCGGCCGCGATGTCCTCGGCGATGCGCCGGGAGAACACCAGCCCCTCCAGCAGCGAGTTGCTGGCCAACCGGTTCGCGCCGTGCACGCCCGTACAGGCGACCTCGCCGCAGGCGTACAGGCCGGGGATCGACGTACGGCCGCGCAGGTCGGTGCGCACGCCGCCGGAGGCGTAGTGCGCGGCCGGTGCGACCGGGATCAGGTCGGTGGCCGGGTCCACGCCGATCGCCAGGCAGGACGCCACGATGGTGGGGAACCGCGCGGCCAGGAAGTCGCCGCCCAGGTGCCGGGCGTCGAGGAAGACGTGGTCCGCGCCGCTGGCCAGCAGCACCCGGTGGATGCCCTTGGCCACCACGTCGCGGGGGGCCAGCTCGGCCAGCTCGTGCTGGCCCACCATGAACCGCTTGCCGTCGCCGTCCACCAGGTACGCGCCCTCACCGCGCAGCGCCTCGCTGACGAGCGGCTGCTGCGCGTGGCCCGCGCCGGGCACCCCGACGCCGGACGGGGTGATCAGCGCGGTCGGGTGGAACTGGACGAACTCGACGTCGGTCACCGCCGCGCCGGCCCGCAGCGCCAACGCCACCCCGTCGCCGGTGGAGACCGCCGGGTTGGTGGTGGCCGCGAAGACCTGCCCCATCCCGCCGGTGGCCAGCACCACCGCCCGGGCCAGCAGCGCGCCCACGCCGTCCGCACTGCCCTCACCGAGTACGTGCAGGGTGATCCCGCAGGCCGGGCCGAGGCCGTCCGGGCCATCACCGGGCGCGCGCAGCAGGTCCAGCACGAGAGCGTGCTCGACCAGCCGGATCCACGGGTCGCGTTGCACCGCGGCGTGCAGCGCCCGCTGCACCTCGGCACCCGTCGCGTCGCCGCCCGCGTGCACGATCCGGTCCGCCCGGTGCCCACCCTCGCGGGTCAACATCAGCGAGCCGTCCGGATGGCGGTCGAACTCCGCGCCGATCCGCATCAGCTCCCGCAGCCGGGCCGGGCCCTCCTCGACGAGGACCCGTACCGCCGCCGGGTCGCAGAGCCCCACCCCGGCGATCTCGGTGTCCCGCGCGTGCGCCGCCGGAGTGTCCGCCGGGTCGAGCACTGCGGCGATGCCGCCCTGCGCCCACCGGGTCGAACCGTCGTCGATGTTGACCTTGGTGACGACGGTGACGTGCAGACCGGCCTCCCGCAGGTGCAGCGCTGCGGTCAGGCCCGCCACCCCGGACCCCACCACGATCACGTCGGTGGTCTCGACCCAGCCGGGCTCGGGCGCGGCCAGCAGACTGGGCAGGGCCGGCAGGTCCACGGTCGGAAGGTCCATCCCCCCAGTCAACCCGAACGATCCTCGGCGGGGGCGGCGGGGGCTCAACGAGTGGTTTGGGCTACCCCGTCCGGCCCGGACCGCGCCCCGCCGACCTCACTTCGTCCGTACCGGCAGGCCGGTCGGACCCGCGCCCTTCAACGACGCGGTGACCGTACGGTCGCTCAGCCACAGGTAACAGCGGACCCCCCGGTCACCCACCCGCCAGCGCCCCGCGCCGGGCGGGCGTACCACCACGCCGCTGCGGAACCGCAGGTCGGAATCGTCCGGCACGCCCACGTACCGGCCGAGGACGCTGCGGCAGCCGTCGTAGAGGGGCGCCCAGTCGGCGTTCTTGGCCGGGTACGGCGTGTCCGGCGCGCGCCACACCCCGACGAACTCGGCGTCGTGCCGACCACCGCACTCCACCGGGACCAGCGTCTGTACGCCCCGCCCCGCCCCGCCACGGGTCTGCTGGCAGCCCAGCCGCAGCCCGGTGGCCCCCTTCAAGGCGTTCCGCAGGCTGCCCGAGCGGACCACCACCGTGGCCGCAGTCTCGACCGTGGTCAGCTCGGTCAGGTCGCACCGGTACCAGCGGGCGCCGGCCGTCCAGCCCGGCCCGGAGGGCAGCGCCACCGACAGTCGCAGACGCCCCGCCCGCCAGTCGTCGCCCACGTACGCGCCGGCCTTGGTGTCGCACTCGGCGAACGCGCCACGCAGCTCCACCGAGCCGGTGGCCGGGGCGGCGGGCCGCTCGGCGGGGAACGCCCCGACGTGCACGGTCTCCACCCGGTGCGGACCGGCGCAGTCGATCGGCTGGTAGGCGGCCAGCGTGACCACCTCGGTGAAGTCGGCGGCCTGGCACACCCCGGCCGCCGGCGTGAAGGCCGTGGCCAGCGGCAGGGCCGCCCAGTCGTCGGTCAGGTCGCCGTCGAGACCACCGGACCCGGCGCAGCCCACCAGCACCACTGCCGTGACGGCAGTGACGAACAGGGTCGTCATGGCACGGCGCATCGCGGCCTCCCCCAGCCACCTACCGGCTTCCGCCAGCGTGCCCAGGGTAACCGGAAATGACCTTCCGGTGACAGACCGGAATCGCCGCGCGCGAGATCAGACTCCGGACGCCGCGAACGGGTTGGGCACCGGGTCACCCGCCGTGCCCGGCGCCGCCGTGGCCGGATCGGCACCCAGCTCGACCACCCGGTTGTCGGCGTCCACGTGCACCACCCGCGGCCGGTACGTCCGGGCCTCGGCGTCGTCCAACTGCCCGTACGAGATCAGGATGACCAGGTCACCGGGGTGGACGAGGTGCGCGGCGGCACCGTTGATGCCGATCACGCCGCTGCCCCGCGCACCCGGGATGACGTACGTCTCCAGCCGGGCCCCGTTGGTGATGTCCACGATCGCGACCTGCTCACCGGGGAGCAGGTCGGCGGCGTCGAGCAGGTCCTCGTCCACCGTCACCGAACCGACGTAGTGCAGGTCGGCCTGGGTCACCGTGGCGCGGTGGATCTTCGACTTGAGCATGGTCCGCAGCATCGGACTGGCCTTTCGGAAGGTGGTGGTGGCGGGGTACGGCCGAGGTCAGGGGCGGAGGGCGAGGTGGATCGCCGCGTTGTCGATCAACCGGGTGGTGCCCACCCAGGCGGCGATCACCAGCCGGGCCGGCCCGGAGACCGGGCCCGGCTCCAGCTCGGGATCGGTGAGCACCAGGTAGTCGAGCTGAGCGCCGGGCGTACCGGCACCGAACGCGGCGTGCGCGGCGGACAGCACCTCGCCGGCGTCCAGTCCGTCGTCGGAGGCCCGGGCCCCGGCCCGCAGCGCGGCGGACAGGCTGAGCGCCGCGGCCCGCTCGGGCTCGCTCAGGTAACGGTTCCGGCTGGACAGCGCCAACCCGTCCGGCTCCCGGACCGTCGGTACGCCGACCACCTCGACCGGCACGTCCAGGTCCCGGGTCATCCGGCGGACCAGGGTGAGCTGCTGGTAGTCCTTCTCGCCGAAGAACGCCAGGTCGGGGCGGGTGAGTTGGAGCAGCTTCAGGACCACGGTGAGGACGCCGTGGAAGAAGCCGGGACGGCTTGCGCCCTCCAACTCCGCGCCGAGCGGCCCCGGGTCGAGGCGTACCCGGGGCTGACCGTCCGGATACATGTCGGCCACCGAGGGAGCGAAGACCAGGTCGGCACCGGCCCGGCGGCACACCTCCAGGTCCGCGTCGAGGGTGCGCGGATAGCGATCGAAGTCCTCGTTCGGCCCGAACTGCAACGGGTTCACGAAGATCGTCACCAGCACATGGTCGGCCTGTTCCCGGGCTGCGCGCAGCAGGGTCTCGTGCCCCTCGTGCAGGGCGCCCATGGTCATCACCACGCCCACGGTGCCCTTCAACGCGCCCCGGGCCTCGTCCAACTCGGCACGGGTGTGCACCACCTGGGTCATGCCGCCACCTCCCGATCCGTCCGGGCGAGCACGCCGAGCAGCGACTGCGCGTCCACCGGCCGGAGCCGACCGGCGGCGATCGCCCGGTCGGCGGTGCGCCGGGCCAGCGCCAGGTAGGCGGGGACCGACTCCGGCGCGGTGGCGGCCAGTCGGGCCAGGTGCCGCTCCACCGTGCCCGCGTCGCCCCGGGAGACCGGGCCGGTCAGCGCGTCGTCGCCGAGCCGGAGCGCGTTCTCCAGGGCGGCCCGCAGCAGTGGGGCGAGCACCTTCTCCGGGCGGGCCACCCCGGCGTCCCGCAGCCGGTCGGTCGCCTCGTTCACCAGCGTCACCAGGTGGTTCGCACCGTGGGCGAGCGCGGCGTGGTAGAGCGGACGGTCCGCCTCGGCCACCCACTCGGGCACACCGCCGAGGTCGGTGACGAGCCGGGCGGCCAACGGGCGCAGGTCAGCCGGGGCCGTGATCCCGTACGAGATGCCGTCGAGGCGGGCCAGGTCGTCCGGCGTACCGGTGAAGGTCATGGCGGGGTGCAGGGCCAGCGGTCGGGCCCCGAGCGCGGCGGCCGGCGCCAGCACGGACAGCCCGTGCGCGCCGGAGGTGTGCGCGACCACCTGACCCGGGTGCAGGGCGCCCCGCTGGGCGAGATCGGCGATCACCCCGGCCAGCGCGTCGTCCGGCACGGCGATCAGCAGCAGGTCGGCGGCGGCGCGGGCGACGGAGGCGGCGGAACGGCGGGGCACCTCGGGCAGCAGCAGGGCGAGACGGGCGCGGCTGGCCCCGGAGTCACCGGCGACGGCGGCCACCCGATGCCCGGCGGCGGCGAGCGCCGCGCCCAGCACCGCCCCGACGCGGCCCGCGCCGACGACACCGATGGTGAGCGGGCGGGAGGTGGCGCGGGCGCCGGTGTCGGCGCGATCCCACGACCCGGCGGGCCCGCGTGGGGCGGCCGGGCGCGGGCGCAACGGTGCGCTCATGGTGACGATCCAGTCCTCGAGAAGGGGTACCGGTCGATGGCAAGTATGCGCCCGCGTGACAGACCCGAAACAGGACATGTGAAAACCTTCACCACGAACCAGAACCCACCCCAGCCCGCCCTGAAAGCCCCCGCACCCGCCCCCGCGATCTTGCACTTCCGGTGGCGACATAAGGTGCATGTCACGCATAAAGGCAACTCAAAGTGCAAGATCGGCGTGATCTTGGCATGCCTTCTAGGGGCGGGCGGTGCCAGAATCCTGCTGATGCCTGTCGGCTGGCGAGACGCCATGAGTCGGGCCCTCTACGGGCCGGACGGCTTCTTCGTGGCCGGTGCCGGTCCGGCCGACCACTTCCGGACCAGCGTGCACGCCTCCCCGGCCTTCGCCACCGCTCTTCTGCGCTTGATCGCCGAGGTGGACTCCGCCCTGGGCCACCCGTCGCGGCTCGACGTGGTCGACGTCGGGGCTGGGCGGGGGGAACTCCTGATGTCCCTGCTGGTTGCGGTGGGGGTTTCCGGGGAGCCCGCCCACTCCGGGCGGTCAGGCTTGATCCCTGCGTGGTCGGGCCCCCCGGAAACCCCGACTCCTGCGGCTGCCGTCCGTCGGTCGTCCGACGAGCCGTCGCCGGTCGCCCGCCGTCGGTCACTCGCGGAACGACTCCGCTTCACCGCAGTGGAGTACGCCCAACGTCCGGAGAACCTGCCCGAGGAGATCCACTGGACCACCGAGGTCCCCGACGGGATCACCGGTCTCTTGATCGCCACCGAGTGGTTGGACAACGTCCCGTTGGACGTGGCGGTGCAGACCTCCGATGGCTGGCGGTACCTACTGGTCGAACCCTCGACCGGGGTGGAAACGGTCGGCGGGCCGGTCAGCGGTGCCGACCTCGACTGGCTGACCACCTGGTGGCCCGGCCCTGCAAGCTCTCGGGGCGCGGACCGTGGGGAGACCGGTGGTCCCACCTCGACTGACGGTACGGCCGGAAGCGGGTCGGGTTTCCGGGCAACCCACAGCAGTGACTACCGACGGGCGGAGATCGGCAGACCGCGGGACGAAGCCTGGGCCGACGCCGTCCGGAAGATCAGCCGAGGGTTGGCGGTGGCGGTCGACTATGGGCACCTGCGCGACGGCAGACCGGTGGACGGGACGTTGACCGGTTACCGGGGTGGGCGACAGGTGCCTCCGGTGCCGGACGGGTCGAGCGATGTCACCGCGCACGTGGCCATGGACTCGGTCGCCTCCGCCGGCGCGACGGTCGCCCGGTGCTCGTACTCCCTGAGCTCGCAGCGGGAGGCGCTGCGGGCGCTCGGGGCCGACGGCGGGCGACCGCCGCTGAGCCTGGCCGGCACCGACCCGGCCGGTTACGTGCGGGCGCTGGCCGCCGCATCGGCGGTGGCCGAGCTGACCGACCCGGCCGGACTCGGCGGGCACCTGTGGCTGCGCCAACCGGTCGGCATCGCCGAGGTCGTTCAGTCCAGCCCGACGAGTTCGGAGCGGCGGTAACGCAGGGCGGCCGGGACCGCCGCGTCGACCGCGCGGACCGCCCGCTCGGCGCCCCGGAACATGTCCGGATCGACCGGAATGTGACACCCGTTACGGCCGAAGACGGTACGAGCGGCGCCGTCCTCCTCGACACCGACCACCTCGTCGAAGCGGACCAGGTGCACGTCACCGTCCGGGTCACGGAGCGCGACCCCGTCGTCGGTGAGGATCAGCCGGAGGCCACGCGCCGCACGGGCGAGCACCTTCGCCAGCATCGGCGGCTGGAACACGCGACCCGCGGGCTGCTCGCGGAGGCGGGGGCAGCCGCCCTCGGTCAGCCCGGGAAGCGCGAGGGTCACCCCGCACGGTACGACGAGGTGGGCGCTCGGCAGTGCGGCCTGGAACCGCGTGCGGACGTCCTCCGGCGTGACCGCCAGGAACTCGGCCAGCCGGTCCTCGGGGGTGATCTGCGGCAGGCCCAGCAGTTCCCGGAAGCCGGACCGGTGCAGGGAAGCCTCGACGGCGCGCGGATCCTCGATCATCTCGCGTGCGGCTACGCACTCCTCGGCCAGTTCGGCAGCCGTCGGTCCCTCGCTGGCCAGGCGGTTCAGCTCCTCCCAGAGCAGGGCGGCCACCTGCGGTTCCTGGCCCTCACGGGCGTCCACCGTGACCGTCACCAACTCCTGTCCGTCGCCCAGCAGGGCGACATCACCGCCCACCTCGTAGCTCAGGCCGTGCGTGCGCCGGGCGATCTGCTCGAGTCGCTGGGAGAGAACCTGGGAGCCCAGCGCCATCGCGGCGTCGTCGCCGGCGAGCAGGGAGACCCCGACCGACGGCACCAGGTGCTCGCACCAGATCGGCTCGTCGGTCGGCAGGGGCGTCGGCACGACATGAGACGGTCGGGGCCCGGTCGGCAGCGGCAGCCGCAAATCCTCCGGCGGCGGGCCGGTGAGCAGCAGCACCGCGTTGCCGGTGACGAACCATCGGGCGGCGTACTCGCGCACCTGTTCCGGTGTCAGCCGGTCGTAGCCCGGCCCGTTCCAGGGAGCGAGCCCCGCACCCTGCACGCCGAGCCGCTGGGTCAGCAGCGCCGCCGTCGTCGGATCGGTGCAGTAACCGCCCTCCGCGGCGAGCACGCCCGCCTCCTTCTCCAGGCGGTCCAGCGGAAGGTCCCGAAGGCCGGCGCAGACGGCCGCGAGGAAGGCCACGATCTGCTCCGGCCGACCGGTCGCCGTGAACTCGGTGACGTGCAGATCCACCGAGGCGTTGTGTTCGTGGTGCAGGCGGGGCAGGGTGCTCATCACCAGGTGCTCCACCAGGTGGGTGACCCCGATGGTGCGGAACGTCTCGTCCCGCGCGCCGCAGCCGAACAGCAGGGTGGCGCTCAGTGGCCCCGGCCCCTCCTGCCACCGAACCGGCACTCCGTCGATCTCCGTCCGCTCCATGGATCGGGATGCTACGGCCGGGGTCCGACGACCACATGAGCCGATTGGCCGAGGCGATGGCACTGAGCGGTCGCCATGACCCCCGGGCGCGGTCGCCGTGGCACGATGACGGGCATGAGCACCGACGCCGGGGACCTCCGTGAATTGACCGTCGGCACCGGGGCCGGGCTGGTCGCCGGCACCGGCGGTCAGCAGCTCGGCACCGACATGGTGCTCAACATCGGCCCGCAGCACCCGTCGACGCACGGGGTGCTGCGGTTGAAGCTGGTCCTCGACGGCGAGCGGGTGATCGCCTGCGAACCGATCGTCGGCTACATGCACCGGGGCGCGGAGAAGCTCTTCGAGGTACGCGACTACCGGCAGATCATCGTGCTGGCCAACCGGCACGACTGGCTGTCGGCGTTCTCCAACGAGCTGGGCGTGGTGCTCGCCGTGGAACGCCTGATGGGCATGGAGGTGCCCGAGCGGGCGACCTGGCTGCGGATGGCCCTCGCGGAGTTGAACCGGGTGCTCAACCACCTGATGTTCCTCGGCTCGTACCCGCTGGAGATCGGCGCGATCACCCCGGTCTTCTACGCGTTCCGGGAACGGGAGACCATCCAGGCGGTGATGGAGGAGGTCTCCGGAGGCCGGATCCACTACATGTTCAACCGGGTGGGCGGCCTCAAGGAGGAGGTGCCGTACGGCTGGACGGGACGGGCCCGCGCGGCCATCGGCGAGGTCCGTCGGCGACTGCCCGACCTGGACCACCTGATCCGGCGCAACGAGATCTTCCTGGCCCGGACCGTCGGCGTGGGCGTGCTCTCCGCCGCCGACGCCGCCGCGTTCGGCGCGTCCGGACCCGTCGCCCGGGCCTCCGGGCTCGACCTGGACCTGCGCCGGGACGACCCCTACCTGGCGTACGACGAACTGGATGTCCCGGTGGTCACCAAGACCGCCGGCGACTGCCACGCCCGCTTCGAGGTGCTGCTCCACCAGGTGTACGCGTCACTGGACCTCGCCGAGCAGTGCCTGGACCGGGTGGACCGACTCACCGGTCCGATCAACACCCGCCTGCCGAAGGTGCTCAAGGCGCCGGAGGGGCACACGTACGCCTGGACGGAGAACCCACTCGGCATCAACGGCTACTACCTGGTGTCGCGGGGTGAGAAGACGCCCTGGCGGTTGAAGCTGCGCACCGCGTCGTACGCCAACGTGCAGGCGCTGGCCACCCTGCTGCCCGGCTGCCTCGTGCCGGACCTGATCGCCATCCTCGGCTCGATGTTCTTCGTGGTCGGCGACATCGACAAGTGACCGGGGTCACCCCGTCCGTCAGCGCCAGCGGTCGGTGACCGGGGCGCCACCGGCGCGGGGCGCGTCGTCCTGCGGCGGGTAGCCGTACCGTTCCTCGACGCGCCGGCGGCCACCCCGTTCGGGGGCGGGTTCCGGCTCGTGGCCGCGCTGACGCGGCGGACGCCACTCGTCCGGTACGGGCACCCCGCCGACCGGCAACGCCGGCCGGCGTTCGTCCTGCCAACGCGGATCCTCCTCGCGGCGTGCGTCCTCGTGGCGGCCTGCGTCCTCGTGGCGGCGGGCGTCCTCGTGGCGGCGGGCCTCTTCGTGGCGGACGGACGCCCAGCGGTCCTGCATCCGGTACTCGGTGCCGGTGGCGTCGGCGTGCACCTCGGCGCGGCGTTCCCCGACGTGCAGCTCACGGCCGTTGTCGTCGGCGCGGGCGGCCGCCCACCGGTCACCGGCACGCAGCTGCGACCAGTACTCGCCGGTGTCGTCCGCGCGCAGGGCGGGACCGGGCTGCGGGGCACCCGCACGCTCCGGCTCGACCTGCTCCGACCAGCCGCGGCGCTGCGCCCGACCGTCCCACTCGTCGGCCGGCGCGTACGCGTCGCGCTGGTCGGTCCACTCCGGCTCGTCGCCGCGAGCCGTCCAGCGCGGCTCCTCGGCGCCGCGCGCTGCCCCACCCCAACCGGCGCCGTCGCGCGCCGGCGGCTCGTCCCGAGAGGTCGGCTGGGCGCCCCAGGAACGGTCGTGGTCGTCGTCGGCGTACCCGGACCGGGGCTCCTGCGCGTCATCCCAGGAACGGGCACGTCCCTGCGCGCCACCGCCCCGGGTCCACTCCTGGGCCGGCGGGGTCCACTGGCCGGCGTACCCGCCGCCGTAGCGTCCAGCCGACTCGGCCGGAGCGCCGTCGACGATGGTGTGCCGGGTCGTGACGTGCACGGTCTCGGTGTGCCGGACCACGCCCACCGGCCGGGCCGTCGGCTCCGGACGGTCGCGCTCACGCGGACGGTCGTACTCGCGCGGCGGGTTGTACTCCCGCGCGCGGTCGTGCTCGGGTGTACGGCCAGTGGCGCCGTACACGTTGCCGGCGGGGGCCTCGGGAGCGTCGGCGGCCCGGTGGCGGTACGCCGGTTCGTCGTCGGCGTGCTCGTCGCGCCCCCACCGACCGGCCGCCGCGTCGGCGGCCGGCACCCGCACGCGCGGGGCCTGGTCGTCGGCACCCGGACCCGGGACCCGACCGGCGACCTCGCTGGGCGCCGGTACGCGGACCCGGGCGGCCGGGGTGTCGCCGGGGGCCGGTACCCGACTGCGGGCGGGCGGGGTGTCGTCCGCCGCCTCGACGGCCGGCACCCGGGCCCGGCTGGCCGCCGCCGGCTCGGCCGCCGGGGCACCGCCGGCGAGGGCCGCACCGGTGGCGTCGAGGCGACGACGGATCGCGGCGATCCCCTCCTGGGCGCGCTGCGCCTGGTCGAGCGCCTGGTTGCCGCGCTGCGCGGCGGCCACGATCTCGGCGCGCAACTCCCGGCGCAGCTCCTCGATCTCGTCCAGCAGCTCGTCGACCCGCGCCGAACCGCCGTCCCCGTCGGAGCGCAGCGCGATGGAGAGACCGATCAGCACCACCGCCACGATGGCGAGCACCGCCGCCAGGCGCAGTGGACCGTTACCGTCGGCCACCAGGAGGATCAGCGCCGCGACGGGCGCCAGCGCCACGCCGCCCCAGAAGAGCACGGTCAGCAGGAGCGGTTGACGCCGGGCGTCAGAGGTGACCGGGGCTGGCATGGAAGTGCAGCCTACCGACGATCCGCACCGGAGGGAACGGGTCCGGCGGACGCACGAACGCCCCCACCCCGAGCGGGGAAAGGGGCGTCCGTGCTACGCCGGTAGGGGGTCAGCTCGTGGCGAAGGCGCTGTCCGAGGAGAACACCAGGCCCACGCTGATCTTGCCCTCACGCAGGCCGTTCTTGGTCAACGGTCCGCCCTGGTCGAGGGAGGAGAACGAGCCCACCGAGAGGCCGTAGGTCTTCTCCAGGCCCGGCTTGCAGAACGGCCGCTGCTGGCACTCCGGCGGGCCGCCCAGCACCGTGGCGCTGCCGGAGCACTTCGCGGCCAACTCGGAGAGGGTCCGCACGCCGTACTTGTCGGCGAACTCCTGGGTCACCGCGAAAGCGTTCTGGTCCTGCGCGGCGGCCGGAGCGCCGAAGGTGATGTCGACCTTCTCGCCCTCGGCCTTGAGCGCGGTCACCGTGGTGTTGATGTCGGGCGAGGAGACCGGCTGGGCGTTCTGGCCGTTGGCCTTGGTGTTCAGGAACTCGGCCATGGTCGACGCGTACTCCGGGACGACCTGGACCTCGCCCTTCTCCAGCGCCGGCTCGTACAGCTCCCGGTTGCCGATCTGCTGCACCTTGACCTGGTAGCCGGCCGCGGTGAGCGCGATGCGGTACAGCTCGCCCAGGATCTGGCTCTCGCTGAAGTTGGCGGCACCCACCACGATCTCGCCGCCCGGGCCCTTGGCGATGCCCGCGGTGAGGTTGTTGGCGCCGGCGAACTCCTCGGCCGCGACCTTGGGGGTCTTGCGGTCGACGTCGACGGCCTTGTTGAGCTGGACCAGCTTCGGCGTGTCGAGCGCCCCGGAGACCTTGTCCAGCGCGGCGATCAGCTGCGGGTTCGCCACCTTGCTGTTGACCGCCGGGATGACGTTGTCGGAGTTCTGGAGCTTCTTGTCGTCGGTCAGCGCGATGAGCTGCTTGCCGGCGACCGGTGCGCAGCCGGCGCCCGAGGCGCTGGTCTGCGGGGCGTCGGTGCCGGACGAGCCGGCGTCGCCACACCCGGTGAGTAGTGCTGCCCCGGCCACGACGCCGACGGCGCCGATCGCGAGACGTGTACGTGCGCGCATGTGCCGCCCGCCTTCCGTGTCCCGGCGCGACCCGTCCCGGGCCGGCCGCGTGTCCGACGGGCGATCCAGGTTGTCGGCCGCCCGCAATTCCCACCCAACATGGTCCGCGACCGACCGACAACTCGGGATGGGCTTCGTCACCGCATCGTCACCGACGGGCCCGCCGCTGGTCGCCGCTTCGGCGTCCACTCACCCGGACGGACCACGCCCGGTGACGGGTCAGGCGCGGCCGGTAGCGTCCGCGGGTCGCGGACGGCCCACGCGCTGCCGACCTCGGCGCAGTGGACGCGGGGTGACCACGCGTTCGACGATCCCGAGCAGCAGCTCGGCCAGCAACGCCAGCCCGGCCACCAGCACACCGCCGGCCACGATCTGCCCACCGCCGACGGCGATGCTCAGACCGAATCCGGTGCGGATGATCTCGCCCAGCCCACCGCCGTTGACGAACGAGGCCAGCGCGGCCGTGGCGATGACCTGCACGGCCGCGGTCCGGAAACCGGCGGCCAGGTACGGCACCGCCAGCGGCAACTCCACCCGCCGCAGCAGCTGCCCGCCGGACAGGCCCATGCCGAGGGCCGCGTCGCGTGCCTCCGGGTCGACCTGCCGTACGCCGGTGTAGGCGTTGGCCAGCAGCGGGGGTACGGCGAAGACGGCGAGCGCCACCACCACGGGCGTACGCCCGAAGCCGAGGAACGTCAGCGGCAGGATGGTCAGCAGCGCCAGGGTGGGGATGGCCAGCGTGGCGTTGGAAACCAGCACCACCAGGCCGCCGCCCCGACCGGCGTGCCCGAGCCAGAGCCCGATCGGCCAGGCCACCAGGCAGCCGAGCGCCACCGCCAGGGCGGAGATGGTCAGGTGCTCGCCGAGACGGTCCAGGATGCCGCCGGGGTTGGTCCAGTTCAGCGGGTCGTTGAGCCAGAGCACCCCCTGCTGTACGGGGTTCGCGGCGGCGCTCACCGCACGCCCCGGGCGGCCCAGGGGGTGACCAACCGGCCGACGAGGACCAGCAGCAGATCCAGCAGCACCGCCAACGCCACGCAGAGCACCGTCCCGGTCATGATCTCGGCCTTGTAGAGGTTGTTCTGGAAGCCCGCGAAGATCAGTTGCCCGAGGCCGCCGTGCCCGACCAGCACACCGACCGTGACCAGCGCCACGGTCGACACGGTGGCCAGCCGCAACCCGGTCAGGATGCCGGGGATGGCCAGCGGCAGGTCGATCCGGAACAGCCGCCGCCACCGGCCGTAGCCCATGCCCTCGGCGGCCTCGCCGACCTCCGGCGGCACCTGGTTGAGCCCCGCCACCACGTTGCGGACGATCAGCAGCAGGGCGTACAGGACCAACCCGACGAGTACGGTGGTGGCGCCGGTACCCAGGTACGGCGCGATGAACGCGAACAACGCCAGCGACGGGATGGTGTAGATCACTCCGGTGACGCCGAGGATCGGGCCGGCCAGCGGGCGGACCCAGTACGCGAGCACGGACAACGGCAGGGCGATCAGCACCGCGATCAGCACCGCGCGTCCGGTGAGGGAGGCGTGTTCACGCATGGCGGCGAGGATCGTGTCAGAGTTGTCCCGCACGTACTGCCAGGAGAACCAGGGATTACCCGGGTCGGCCCGGTAGCTCAGGCGGAAGGACATACGTGGACGTTACCCCGGAGGCCTCCGGCGCGACCGGATCCCCTCGTGCGGCGTCGATCTCCCTGCAGGGCATCCAGAAGCGCTACCCGAACGGCACCGAGGCCGTCCGGGAGCTGAGCCTGGACGTCAGGGCCGGCGAGTTGGTGGTGCTGATCGGTCCGTCCGGCTGTGGCAAGTCGACGGTCCTGCGCATGATCAACCGGCTGATCGAGCCGACCGCCGGCCGGATCCTGCTCGGCGACGAGGACGTCACGGACGCCGACCCGGTGCGGCTACGCCGCCGGATCGGGTACGTGATCCAGAACGTCGGTCTCTTCCCGCACCAGACGATCCGGGCGAACGTGGCCACCGTCCCGAGTCTGCTGCGCTGGTCCCGCCAGCGGACCCGCGCCCGGGTCGACGAACTGCTCGACCTGGTGGGTCTGGACCCGAACCAGTTCGGCAGCCGCTATCCGCACGAGCTGTCGGGCGGTCAGCGGCAACGGGTCGGCGTGGCCCGCGCGCTCGCCGCCGACCCGGTGGTGCTGCTGATGGACGAACCGTTCTCGGCCGTGGACCCGATCGTCCGGGCACGCCTGCAGGAGGAGTTCCTCCGCCTCCAGGCCGAGGTGCGCAAGACGATCGTGCTGGTCACCCACGACCTCGACGAGGCCGTCCGACTCGGCGACCGGATCGCGGTGCTCTCCGAGGGCGGGCACCTCGAGCAGTACGACACGCCGGCGGCGCTGCTGGGCGCTCCCGCCACCGCGTTCGTCCGGGAGTTCGTCGGCGCCGACCGGGGCATCCGCCGGCTGGCGGTCACCCCGCTCGACCGGGAGTCCCTGGAGCCCGTCCCCGGCGACGCCCCCGCGGACCTACCCACCGTGGGACTGGACGGCACGGCGTACGACGCCCTGGCTGCCCTGTTGACCTCGGGACAGGACCGGCTCCTGGTGACCGACGACGGCCGCCCGGTGGGCGCGCTCACCCGGCAGAGCCTGCTCGGCCTGGGCCGCTAGGCACCGGCGGGCTCGGCGTCGGTGGGCTCGGCATCGGCGGGCTCGGCTCCGGCCGGCTCGGCCGGGCTCGGCTAGGCGCGGCCGCCGAGGCTCGCGGTGCCGATGATCCAGCCGGTGAGGAACCCGTAGCCGGCGCCGCTGCTCGCATCCTGTAGCGCCTTGAGCAGCGACGGGTCCGGACCGAGCAGCGCCGCCAACACGGCGGCGAGCCCGCCGGCCAGCACGTACGCGGCCCAGCCGGAGAAGAACTGGCTGACCGGCCCGGGCACCCGGGCCACCTGCGCGGCCGGCAGCAGATAGAGCAGCGCCACCGCCAGGACCACCAGCGCGACGGCGCGCAGGTCGGCGGCGAACAGGCCACCGGCCTGCCCGTCCGCGTCCAGTCGCCAGGCCGGCCAGGCGAGCAGGCGCAGGTAGAAGCCGCCCGCCGAGGCCGGATCGGTGAGCGTCGCGGCGGCCCAACCGGTGTACGCCGGGCTGCCACAGATGCCGACCAGCAGCAGCACGGCGAGCGCACCGGTGCCGGCGGCCGTCCCGTAGCCACGGACCGGGCCCGGACGGACGAGTCCCAGGATCCGCCCGGGTCCGCTGCCGGCCGACCGGGCGGACCTGGGCTGCGTCGGGCGGCTCAGTGCTTCAGCAGGTAGTCGATGAACGCGGCCCGCAGCAGCGGCGCCGACTCCTCGTAGCCGTGCCCGGTCAGCTCCCGCCACAACGCGTTCGCCTCGTCGATCGTCGGGCCGATCGAGTTCGGCGCGCCGTCCAGCACCGTGGCCTCGTCCGCGTTCGGCAGGTGTCGCAGCACCGACCAGTAGAAACCCACGTCGCGGCGCTCCCGGGCCCGGGCGAACGCCCGCTCCCGCAGTTCCTCGGTGGACAGCGCGTCGAGTTCCTCGAACGAGGTTCCGCCGGGGGCGGCGGCTGGTGTGTCGGTCATGCGGCGAGCCTAACGGTCGAGATCAGCGTCGGCTCGCGGACGCGACACGGCTCACCGGTCGCCGGCATCCCAACGTCGTGGACCGTCCTCCCAGCGGGGATCACGCCACGGGTCGGCCGGTTCCGGCGCGGGCGGGGTCGGCAACGTCGGCGGCCAGTTGTCGGCCGGCTGGGGCCGGGGCACGCTCCAACCCGAGCTGATCGTGCCGTCGGCCACCGGCTCGGGCTTCTCCACGCTGCCGGGCCGGGGTCGCCCGAACGTCTCGACCAGCCGGGTCACCAACAGCCCGACACCGAGCGCCACCCCGCCCACCGCCCAGCGGCTCACCGACCAGTCGCGCTCCGGCGCGTACGCCTCGAAGACGGTGACCAGACCGACCGCCAGCACCGTGCCGAAGACCCCACCGCGCCGGCCGTACGCGCTGGTGCCGCCGAGCAGGGACACGCCGATGGCCAGCACGGTCCAGTCCAGCCCGGAGGTGGGTACGACGACGCCGGGCGGGTTCGCGGCGAGCAGCACCCCGGCGAGCGCGGCCAGCACGGTGGAGCCGACCAGCGCCAGCGCGGCGACCACCGCCGCCAGCGCGCCCCGGCGGCGGGCCGGATCGGCGACCGGCCGGTACCGGCCCACCAGCCGGCGGATCGCCCGGATCGCGCCGAACAGACCACCGAGGACGGCGACGGCGGCGAACCCGGCGAAGAGGTAACCGGCGCTACGCCCCGGGTTGTAGTCCCCCTGCACCAGCACCGGCGCCGACCGGCGTTCGATGTACACCACCACCCCGGCGGCGCCGGCCAGGCTCGCGGCCCAGGCGGGCACCTGCAACGCCACCACGGCCAGCGCCAGCACGAGACCACCCAGCGCGGCGACCAGCACCGCCGACCCGACGGACGCGGCCAGCCCCCGGTCGCCCTGTTCCGCGTAGTGCAGCGCGGCGGCGACCGCCACCGGTCCGACGGCCAGGTTGGGGACGGCGGTGCGCAGGCTCAGCCCGGCGGCGAGGGCGAGCAGCCCCAGGCCGACCGCGTCGACAAGCAACGTGCGCAGGTCGGCACCGCGCAGCGCGCCCGGGTCGGCCCGCCAGAGCAGCCAGCCCAGGGCGGCCAGACCGGCCAACAGCAGGAGTTCCCAGAAGACGTGCACGCCGACGCGGTCGCGGCCCGGCTCGCCATGGGTGGGATCGTCGAAGACGTTCTCCAGGACGGCAGCGGAAACCGCGGACGAGGCGTCGACCGACCGCTCCCGGCCCGTGTCTTCGTACCCCATGGCACCGCCTCCCCAGTGGCCGGCCGCTTCCGTCCCGGCACACGGACGGACCGGGGCGGCCGTTGCTCTCCGATCGGAGGCACCGTACCTGCGGCCGGAGCCGGACGTAACCCCCTGCTCAGCGCTGGCCGGGGCGGCTCTCGCGCTGGTCCTGCTCGCGCTCGTCGTCCGGACGCTCCGGGACACGGCAGGAACGCTCCAGCCACAGCGCGGCGCCCACCAGCGCCAGCGACGCCAACAACCCGCCCCCGGCGGCCGGCCGGTCCTCGGTGGCGGCGCGGGTGGTCTCCACGAAGAGCCATCCGCTGAGCCCGGCGTAGAAACCGGCGAAGATGGACCCGGCCAGCGCCGACGCCTTGGCCAACACCACGAACCGGGCGACCAGCAGCGGATTGACCGGATCCCGACCGGGCTTGCGCTCGATGCGGCCGCGCGTGTTGACGGCCGCGTACGCCTCCAGCACGGCGAGCGCGGCCAGCGTCACCACCGGCAGCCACGGCAGCCGGGGGATGCCGCTGTAGTAGAACGCACTGATCAGCAGCCAGGCCACCGCCGCCGCGGCCAGCGCGGCCACGATCAGCGTCGAGATCCGGGTTGGGCCCATCCGCGACCCGTCCGGGCCCGGCGGTGGGGACTTCGCCTGGCTCATGCCGGCCGGCTCCACTGGGTCATGCCGTCGACTCTAACCTCAGTTCCGGCCGGGGACGCAGTTCCAGCGCGTCGTCGGCGGCCGGGCCGGAGGTGAGCAGATCGGTCAGCCAGCCGTGGCCGGGCAACCGCCCGTACGGTTGGATGTCGATCCACGGTCGCAGCACGAACGCGCGCAGGTGCGCCCGGGGGTGCGGCAGCGTCAACTCCTCCGCAGCGCTGAGCACCGGCTCGTCGTCGTCGCCCCAGACCGCGATCACGTCCACGTCGAGGGTGCGCGGCCCGAACCGCCGCTGCGGGTCCCGGACCCGACCGGCCGCGCGCTCCGCGTCGTGGGCCCGTGCCAGCCAGTCGCGCGGGGTCGCGCTGTCGTCCTGGGCGAGCACCACCGCATTGAGGTACGCGGGCTGGTCGGCGTCCCCCCACGGTGGAGTCTCGTACACGCCGGAGACCACCAGCACGGCGTCACCCAGCGTCGCGACGGCGGTCCGGAGGTGGTCCAGGCGGTCACCGAGGTTGCTGCCGAGCGACAACACGGCCCGGGTCATCGGGTACGCGTCCGGGTCATCGTGACGGCCACGTCGGTGAACGTGTGCGGCACCGGCGCCTCCGGCTTGTGCACGGTGACCGTCGCGGTGACGACCCGCTCGTCGGCCAGGCAGACCGCGAGCAGCCGGTCGGCCAGGGTCTCGATCAGGTTGACCGGCTCTCCGGTCACCACCGCCACCAGCCGCTCGGCCAGCTCGCCGTAGTGGACCGTTGCGGTGACGTCGTCGCTGGCGGCGGCCGGGGCGAGGTCCAGCTCCAGGACGGCGTCGACCACGAAGTCCTGCCCCTGTTCCCGCTCGAAGTCGTACACCCCGTGCCGGCCGTGGGCGCGCAGGCCGGTCAGCTGGATCCGGTCACTCATCGGTTCGCCTCCTCCCGATCGTTCGCCTCTTCCCGGTCGACAGGCCGACCATCGGGACGGACGGGCGTGAGGCGCGGCCTACCGGTGGCGGTCCAGACGGCGAGCGCGTCCGCGGTGGCCCGCACGTCGTGCACGCGTACGCCCCAGGCGCCGGCCGCGACGGCCAGCACGCTGGTGGCCACGGTGGCGGCCTCCCGTTGGGCGGTTGGTCGCGGTGTGCCGTCGGCGGCGACCAGCAGGCGACCGAGGTAGGACTTGCGGCTGGCGCCGAAGAGCAGCGGGTAGCCGAGGTCCAGCAGCTCCGGCAGGCGCGCGCTGAGCTCCCAGTTGTGGGCGGCCGTCTTGGCGAAACCCAGGCCGGGGTCGACGACGATGCGGTCGGCGGACACCCCGGCGGCCAGCGCCGCGTCGACCCGTTGCCCGAGTTCCGCGCGTACCTCGGTCACCACGTCGGTGTAGCTGGCCAGGTCACGCATCTGCCGGGAGTGGCCACGCCAGTGCATCAGCACCCAGGGGCAGCCGGCGTCCCGCACGACGCGGGCCATGTCCGGGTCGGCCAGTCCGCCGGAGACGTCGTTGACCACCACGGCGCCGGCGCCCAGCGCCGCCTCGGCCACCCGCGCGCGGCTGGTGTCGATGCTGACCGGCACCCCGGCGGCGCTCAGCTCGCGGATGACCGGCAGCACCCGCTCAGCCTCGGTCGCCGCGTCCACCCGGTCGGCGCCCGGGCGGGTCGACTCGCCGCCGATGTCGACCAGGTCCGCCCCGGCCTCCCGCAGACGGACGCCGTGTGCGACAGCCGCGTCGAGGTCGGCGTACCGTCCGCCGTCGGAGAAGGAGTCCGGCGTGACGTTGAGGACGCCCATCACCACCGGGCCCGGAGCCCGTACCAGATCGGTCACGACTAGACGGTACCGGTCGTGGCGACGGAGCTCGGCGACCCGGGTCGACCATCCCTGACGTGCGCATTAGAACAGGTGTACTATCGGTCGTCCGGGCAGCAGCGGGCAGTCCCTTCGCGGCTTGTCGCAATCCGGGGCGGCCCGTACGCTTTGGAATTGGCCAGCATGGAGATGGCGAAGCCTGGAGGGAGGGCCGAAGCGGGGAAAAACCGCCCAAAGCTCGCCACCCTCCGTGGTGAGTAACGAACACAGGGTCGAAATCGCTGCGCCCTGTCCGCAGATTTCCCGCCAGGCTTGCCTACTGCACCGCCGCGGCTCCGCCGGCCGCGATATGGGGAGGTTCCAGTGATCGCCTTCGAGCTCATGGAGACGGCGTCGTCCGGCGTCGCCCACGCGCTCTCCACCCTGGCGTCGGCTCCGCTCGCCGAACCGGCGCCGAAGGGGATCGACACCAACGGTGTGGTCACCTTCTTCGCCAGCAAGATCGCCCCGATCCTGCTCGCGGTCCTGGGCGTCATCTTCATCGGTCGCGCCAGCCGGGGTGAGATTTCCAAGGTCCTGACGAGTTCGGCGATCGCCATCGTCGGACTGGCCTTCATCGCCGGCGCGGCAACACTCTTCTTCGTCGGCGATTACCTGATCGACCTGATCTTCGAATAGGCGCGGTCACCAGATGCGGCTGCGCACCGACGACGACATCTACCGGGCCCGCCTGGTCTACCTCGGGCCGCCCGGCTACACCCTTCCGGTCCACCTGCCCTACGCCCAGTACGGGCTCTTCATCCTGCTCGTCCCCCTCTACATGTTCATCCACTGGCTGTTCACGTTGACGGTCGACCTCTTCCCTGCCTGGGAGATCGCGCTGGCCATCGTGACCACGTCGTTCATCTTCCGGCACGTCGATCCGGACCGGCCGGCGCGGGTGGTCATCCGTACCGCGCTGACCGACTGGCGACGTACCCGGGAGCCGGCGGTCGAGCAGCGCGATCCGCGCCTGGTCGGCAGCCGGATCAGGATTCGGGAGGAGCTGGCATGACCGGGGGCACGTCGAACGGTCTGTTTCACGCGGGTGAGGCGGTCGCATGAGTCGCTCTTCCACGCCGGGTTCCCCGGCCGGCCGCCCGGCCGTGCCGGCCAGTCACCGTGCGCAGTCGTTCGACTACCCCGAGGCCGAGGACGAGGTCGCGCTCGATCCCGCGCTGGTGACCTCGCCCGGCCACGGCGCGGTCGGCGTGTTCCAGGCGCCCCGGCCGGTCACCCGCCGGACGCCTCCCGCCGAGCCGAGCACGGTCTCGGCCGGGGAGAACGCCGACATCGACTCGCCCTTCCTGGACCTGTTCGGTGGCGCGCGGCCCGCCGGCCCCCGGGCCGTGACCGCCGCGCCCGCCAGCCGCCGTCAGCCGGCGCTCCCGCAGCAGCCGTCGACACCGGTCCGGCCGGCTCCCGAGTTGGAGCCACCGTGGACGCCGGACGACCCCGCCAACGGCGGCCACCGGGCGGACACCCATCCGACCGGTCCCACCCGGGTGCCCCACCAGGCGGGCGACCGACGGCCGACTCCACCGCCCACGACCGAGGTGGAGCAGGCCACCGCGTCCGCGCCGACGGTCACCGGCCCGGCATCCCGGGTGTCCAGCGCCGCTTCGGCCGGGCCGACCGCAGCGCCGGTCGAGCGTCCGAGCGCCCCGGCGGAGCAGCCGGCCGCGCCGGCGGCACGAGCCGGCGGCACCACCCCGGTCGACCGACCGGCTCTGGAACGCGGACCGCGCGGGTCGGAGCGGCCCAAGGGCGCCGGTACGGAGGTCGCCCCGCCCCGCCAGCGGGCCACGAACCGTCAGGACCGGCCGATCAAGCCGGTCCGGGTCCGCGCCCCGAAGATCAAGTTCGGCGACCGGGACCCGTCGGTCGAGCTGGCCATCACCGAGATCGCCGGCCACCTGACCTTCACGCCGAACACGGTGACCGCCTGGTACTGGCTGCCCGAGGTGCGCTGGGCCTTCCGGCCGGACGCCGAACGCGAGGCGCTGCTGTCGGCGATCTCCGAGCAGTACGCGGGCCTCGCCGGTTTCCGGCTGCACCTGCGCCGGACCACCCGGCCGTTCCCGGCCGACGAGTGGGCCCGCACCATCGACACCCACACCGCCGCGCCGCTGCCCGACGTCCCCGGCACTACCGGCTGGGCGGACCACCTGGTCGCCGCGCAACGGCACCTGATGGCGGTCAACCACGCCGAAGGGCAGACCTACCTGGGCGTCACCTTCGCCCGTCGTTCCCTCGGCGACTCCATGACCGAACGGCTGCTGCGCACTTTCGGCCGGGGCACCGCGGAGAACGAACGCCGCAAGCTCGGTCGCACGGTCGAGCAGTTCGACGAGGTGCTCGGGGCGTTCGGTATGCGCGGCCGACGGGTCACCGCGCAGGAGTTGGAGTGGCTGCTCTACCGCTCGGTCGCGCTGTGCATGGCGCCCCCGGGCCGGCTCTCACCGGTGACCGACGGGCACTGGGAACGCGGTGACCTGCTCGCCCTCACCGAACAGGTCGAGCGCTACCGCACCCCGTACGGCTCGACGGTCAAGCTGGTCAACCGGATGACCGGCGAGGAACGACACGTGGCCGTGCTCGCCGTCGGCCGGATGGAACCGCTGGAGATCCCGGAACGGCACGAGCCGTGGCTGCACTTCCACGAACGACTGCCATGGCCCATGGAGATCTCCACCCGGGTCGACATCCTCGGCTCCGGCGACTCGTTCCGTAACCTCGAACACCGGCTGCGCATGATCCGCTCCCAGCAGCTCGACTACGCCGAGCACGGCATCGACGCGCCCCCGGAGCTGGAACGCCTCGCCAAGCGGGCGCTGGTGATCGGCGACGAGATGACCACCGGGCTCCCTGTCGACTCGGCGCGCGCACACGGCTGGCACCGCATCGCGGTCGGCGGCCGGACCAGGGAGGAGTGCCTGGAGCGGGCCCGCCGGCTCATCCAGCTCTACTCGCGGGAGCTGCGCATCTCGCTGCAGCACCCGAAGAACCAGGACTGGCTCGCCCGCGAGTTCATCCCCGGCGAACCGATCGCCAACACCGGCTACGTCCGCCGGATGCCCGTCCCGCTGCTCGCCGCCGCGCTCCCCCAGGCCGCCTCCACCGTCGGCGACCGCCGGGGCGACCTCATCGGTCGTACCGCCGGCACCTGCCGCCGACCGGTCTTCCTCGACCTGCACTTCCCCATGGAGGTACGGGAACGCTCCGGGCTCGCGGTGTTCGTGGCCGAGCCGGGCGGTGGCAAGTCGACCCTGCTCGGCGCGCTGGGCTACCTCGCCGCCCGACGGGGTGTGCAGGTGACGCTCCTCGACCCGTCCGGGCCGCTGGCCCGGCTCTGCGCCATGCCCGAACTGCGCCCGTACTCCCGGGTGTTGAACCTGACCGGGTCCGAGCACGGCACCCTGGCGCCCTACTCGCTGATCCCCACGCCCCTACGCAGCGAGTTCGCCAGCGGGGCGGCCGGCGACCGCGAGTTCGAGATCGCCGTCTCCAACGCGCGGGCCGAGCGCCGGATGCTGGTTCAGGACATCTGCATGATGCTCGTGCCGCCACAGGTGGCCCGGGAGGCGTCGACCGCCACCCTGTTCCGGCACGCCGTCCGGCAGGTACCCGCCGAGGAGACGTCCACCCTGGACGACGTGGTGAGCTGCCTCGGGCGGCTCGACGACGACGCCGGCAAGGAGCTGGCGAACCTCCTCCTGGACACCGCCGAGATGCCGCTCGCCATGCTGTTCTTCGGCCGGCCGCCCGAGGGGCTGCTCGGTGCCGACGCGGCGCTCACCGTGATCACCATGGCCGGGCTCCGGCTGCCCGACCTCAAGATCGAACGTGAGTACTGGTCGGCAGAGGAGGCCCTCGCCCTGCCGATGCTGCACACCGCGCACCGGCTCGCCGTCCGTCGCTGCTACGGCGGGTCGATGTCGTCCCGCAAACTCGTCGGCCTCGACGAGGCGCACTTCATGGAGGGCTGGCGGTCCGGGCGTTCGTTCCTGGTCCGGCTCGCCCGCGACTCCCGCAAGTGGAACCTCGCCGCGCTCGTCGCCTCGCAGAACCCCCGCGACATCCTCGGCCTCGACGTGCAGAACCTGGTCTCCACCGTCTTCGTCGGCCGGATCGCCGAAGACGCCGAGATCGCCTCCGAGGCGCTGCGTCTGCTGCGGGTACCGGTCAATGACGGGTACGAGGCCACCCTGGCCTCGCTCTCCGCCGCCGACAGCAACTCGGCCTCCCGCCTCGGCTTCCGGGAGTTCGTGATGCGCGACGTCGACGGCCGGGTGCAGAAGGTCCGGGTCGACGTCTCGTACGTCGACGGCCTGCTGGACCACCTCGACACGACGCCCGCCGCGATCGCAGCGGCGGCCGGAGTCCTACCGAGCATCTCCCTGCCCGATCTGGAGGCGTGACATGGCTGGGGCCCGGGTTCGGATCGCGTCGTTCCTGCTCGTGCTCGGCGTCCTGGCGATGGCCACCCTCAGTTGGCCGCTGCTCGGCGCGGAAGCGGCCGCAGCCGCCCCACCCGTCACCCAGGCCCGGGCCGATCTCTGCACCACCGCCGAATGGCAGGCCGACTTCCGGGCCTGCGTAGGGAAGCTCCAGGAGGTCAGTGAGGACGAGGTCAAGTGCCGCAACGCGCCGACCCCGGGCACCCCCGACTCCGGCCTCGCCGGCTGGTTCGCCGCGGCACCACCGGCTGAGGCGGCGAACGGCATAGCCGGTCGGTACAGCCTCTATGGATACGCGGGCTACAGCTACAACACTTACGACATCGACGGCGGCTGCGCATCGAGCGTGCTGCACCCGGACTACAAGTTCACCACGACGATCGCCAACGGCGAGTTCATGGCTGCCACCGCGATCATCGGTGCATCGAACGCTCTCAGGGAACGTGCCTGGGACCCGGGCTCGATGTGGGGTTGGGCGGACCCGCTGGTAGAGAAGGCGACGAAGGCCGTCTACGAGAAGGTGTTCAGCGTCTTCGGGATCGTCACGCTGTGCGTGGTGGGGCTCTACCTGCTCTGGCGTTCCCGTCAGTCGGACATGAGCAACGCGATGACCACCGCGGGCTGGGCCCTCCTCGTGATGGTCGCGGTCACGGCGCTGGCCGCCTGGCCGGTCAAGTCGGCGAACATTGCCGACGGCGCGCTCGTCACCAGCCTCGGAGTGGTTCACGACGCGGTAGGCCCCCAGGCGAAGGAACCAGACCCCGGGCGATGCATTGATCCCGACCGCTGCAAGGACCTGCGCACTCCGGCCGTCCGTGCGAGCGACACCGCTACTGAGACCATGCTCTATCGAAACTGGGTCCGGGGCGTCCTCGGATCGGCCGACAGCGAGACGGCCCGCAAGTACGGGCCGGCGCTGTACGACGCGCGATCTCTCACATGGGGCGAAGCCCAGTCAATGCGCGCCAACCCGGCCACCCGGGAGGCGACGATCAAGGCGAAGCAGCAGCAGTGGGCGCGGGTGGCACAGCAGATCCAGACCGAGGACCCGGAGGCGTACGAGTACCTCCAGGGTGTCCGGGACATGGACCGGGTCGGGGCGGGGTTCATCGCGGTGCTGGCCTCGGTGCTGTTCGCCATGTTCGACCTGACGGCGTCGCTGCTGGTCCTGCTGGGCTTCCTCATCTTCAGGTGGGCGGTGATCGCGGCGCCCATCCTGGGCACCGTCGGGCTGCTCCGACCGGCGAGCGCCGGACTGCGACGGCTGGCGAACGCCGTCGTCGCCGCGATCTTCAACATCGCCATCTTCGGCACCGGGGCCGCCATCTACCTGTTCGCGGTCGACCTGATCATGAGTACCCCCACCCTCCCCGGATGGCTCCAGGTGGTGCTGGTGTGGCTGTGCGGCGTGGTCGGTTGGCTACTGCTACGGCCGTACCGGCGGATCACCCAGCTCGGCGGTAAGGACAGCAGCGAGGCCGTCAGCTCGGCCGGCTCCTGGCACCGCCGGTTCTTCCGGGACATGCGCGTAGCGGCGCGACTCGACATCGTGGAGCCCGGCGGCACGGTGGAACCGGTGGGCGGGCGTCGCCGGTCACCGGACGCCGAACAGACCCGGCTGCGTCCGGAGGCGCGCCGGGAAGACCCGGCCCCGACGCCGACGCCCAACCCGGCGGGCAGCCGACGCGCCGACGACGCCCGGCCGGATGGTCAGGAACGCGCCGACGAGGCGCCGACCACAGACACCGGTGGCCGGGATCGTCCCGTGCCGCCGCAGCCCCGTCGCCGCCAGCCGGCGACCTGGACCGAACCGGATGTCCCGGCGGAGAACCCGTCGTTCGTGGTCTACCGGCCGGGCTCCACCGAGCGTGCGCCGGACCGCACCGGACCGCGGGTGCGTTCCGAGGCTCGGTGACAGCGATGCGACGGGCATTGGAGTTCCTTTTCAGCCGGGCGCTACGGTCCCGGCTGGGGGTGGCCGCGGTGATCGCGGTCCTCATCCTCGGGGTGATCGGAGCGGCCCGCCTGGCGGCCGGTGGGACCGCCCCGGCGGACGGGTTGAGCAACCGGCCGAACCGGCCGATCACCACCGTCGACCCGACGGCCGGTGACGACGGCGTCGTCGCCACCGAAGCCCCACCGTCGCCGGTCACTCCGCGCGGAGCCCGCACACCGGAGCAGGTCGCGGACCGGTTCGCCTCGGCCTGGCTCGGCGGGCCCGGCATGACGGCCGAACAGTGGCAGGCCGGTCTGCGGCCGATGTCGACACCGGCGCTGACCGAGAAGTTGGCCGGCGCCGAGCCGGGCGGGGTGCCGGCGGAGAAACTGACTGGGCCGCCGACGGTGCGGTCGCGCACCGAGACCTTCGTCGAGGTGCTGCTACCGCTCGACACCGGTCGTCTCCGGTTGGAGCTGGTGATGGCGGACAAGAGTTGGCTGGTCGACGTGGTCGATTGGGAGCGACAGTGACCGCCGGCCGAACCGGCCGCGCCCTGCGTCGGCCGATCCGCGCCGGTGTGATCGCTTCGGTGGTCACCGGGATTTTGCTCCTGCTCTGCTGCACCGGAGGGACCGCGGCGTTCTTCCTCAGCGGTCTCGGGGGCGACGCGGAGAACGGGGACACCCTGGCCGGCTGGGGCTGCGGGCCGGTACGTCCCGTCGACATCACCGGCGAACTGCCCCGGTTCAGCGAGTACGGCGACGCGCAGGTACGCAACGCGGCGATCATCATCAAGGTCGGTCAGGACATGGGTGTCCCCTCGCGTGGTTGGGTGATCGCCCTCGCCACGGCGATGCAGGAGTCCGCCCTGCGCAACCTGGCCAACAGTGGTGTACCCGAGTCGCTGTCCCTGCCACACGAGGGCGTCGGCGCCGACCACGACTCGTTGGGCCTCTTCCAGCAGCGTCCGGGGTGGGGCTCGATCGCCGAGCGGATGACACCCGCGTACACCGCCCGGAAGTTCTACGAGAAGCTCGTGAAGGTTCGCAGCTGGCAGCACCGACCGCTGACCGTCGTGGCGCAGCAGGTCCAGGTCAGCGCCTATCCGGACGCGTATGCCAAGCACGAGGAGTTGGCCAGCACGATCGTGGACGCCCTCGCTGGTGGTGCGGCCCGCACCGTTCAGATCAATGGCAAGGCGGTGTGCGACGCGGCCGAGCGCGGCCAGATCGCCGCCTCCGGCTGGACGGCGCCGATTTCCGGCGACGTCGGCTCCGGCTTCCGGACCGCCGATCGGCCCAGCCACAACGGTGTCGACATCGGGGCGGCGAAGGGCACCGAGATCCGCGCTGCGGCCGCTGGCCGAGTGCTTGTTGCCCGCTGCGACCCGGACCACAAGGGACGCCGGAGCTGCGACGTGGACGGCTATCCGGGCAAGGGCGGCTGCGGCTGGTTCGTCGACATCCTGCACGCCGGTGGATACATCACCCGCTACTGCCACATGGTGGTTCAGCCCCGGGTCTCGCCGGACCAGATCGTCCCGGCCGGCGAGGTGATCGGGCAGGTCGGCAGCAGCGGCAATTCCTCGGGACCGCACCTGCACTTCGAGGTGCACCTGCGCGGCGACCGGTCCAGCCGGGGCGCGACCAACCCGATCCCCTTCATGCGCGAGCGGGGTGCTCCGCTGCGCGCCGCGGAGTGAGGCCCTCACTGGCATGACCGGACCGCTGCCGGACCCGTTCGCCGACCAGCCCGACTGGGCGCCCCGACCACCCCGCCCCCTGACCATCGTGCCCGCCACCGGGCGCGTCGAACTGCGCGGGCAGCGGGTGCTCGTGGGTCTGCCTGGGCTCGGCTGGCGGGGAGACCTACGCGCGGACGACCGGGTGGTGCAGGGTGCCCGAACCTACGTGCCGGTCATCCCCGAGCACGAGTGGTACCGGGCCGAGGCCGACCAGGTCGAGGTGTTCGCGCCGCTGGTGCCGGTGGAGCGGGTGTGGGTGGAGACGGTTGGTGATCGGCCCACGACGAAGGGCGCACGCGACACCGGCATCCGGTTGGTCTCGCTGGACGGCCCCTCCCACCGCACCCCCACCCCGGTGTTCGAAGCGGACGCGGTCACCGGACGCCGGGTGGTGCACGTCGAGGACGGACGCGAGCATCGGGACCTACGGGCGGTGACCGAGACCTACTCGGGGGCCGAGGGCGACATCTGCGTGCGGATCACGCCCGAGGTGGAGTGGTACCGCTGGGCTTGGCGCGGTCAGTCACCCACCACGCTGGAGGTACCCGTCCATCTGCTGTGGATCGAGTGACATCTAGCGGACCTTCGTGCCGGTGCACACACGCCAACCACCCCTGTCCTGGACATCGAATTGCCAGGCGTCGGCCAGACTCTGTTGGATTCCATCGACCGATGCGCTACGGCGGATTACAGCGACGACCGAGGCAGTACTCGAATTGATCTTGGTTACGCTAACGCCCTCAATATTGATTGAGAACGAAACGCCTAGTTCTTGTTCACGACGGACTGCTTGCGCGTTGAACTCGTCCAGCGCCGGGACCGACCCATCGCAGGTAAAGAGCTTGGCCCTGTTGGGATCGCGAGACACAAGCGCTGCCTGCAGATAGTTGACGACGACCACGTCGGGGGCGCTGCGGTCCGGGGCGGCGGCGCGGTTGTACAGCACCAAGCCCGTCGCCACCCCGCCGACCAGCAGCAGGGCGAGCACGCCCCCGACAACGATGAGCACGGTGCGCAGGCGACGGCGTCGTGGCTGTGGAGCCGGCGTTGGCGGGGCCGGCGGCAGCTGTTCGGACGGAGTCCGTTGGGCCGGTACGCGGGAGACCTGGGAACCGGCGGGGGGCTGCACTGATTCCACCTCCTGACGTTAACGGCTGGACGGCTCGGAGCCAATGCCTCAGATCCAGCGGATCGTGACGGACCCCTCCCCACCGGTGACATCCGCGACAACACCGGCGCACCGCCGCGGTACCTCCCGGAGGTGGGGCTGTGGCTGGGATACCGTCACTGTTCGGGGAGGGGTTGCCGACCTCGGGTGAGGGGGTGGACACGGTGGCCGGTCCGAAGCGCACCAACCGCGCCGCCGCGCTGCACCGCCGGGCTGCCGCTGTCGTCACCGCTGCCGCCGGGATCCTCGACGAGGTGCGACCAGCCCCTGCTGATCAACGCCGGCAGTACGAGTTGGCCGAGCGACTTCGGGTTGTTGCCGCGCGGCTGGCCCCGGGCTGGTCGGGGGCCGCCCTGGATGCACTCGGCGTGGAGTCTCCGGCGGGTGACGGTCCACCACCCTTCGTACGGGTCGGCACGGCGGCACCGTTGGACGACGCCCGCTTCCCCGCTCTGGTACCGCTGGTCGGTACCGGGCATCTGAGCGTGGACGCCGACGGGCGGGAGCCTCGGGTGGCGGGCCTGTTGCGGGCCGTGGTGCTACGGCTGCTGGGGGCGGCGCCCGCGGGCGCGCTGCTGGTCCGCGCGGTGGATGCCACGGGTGCCGTGCTGACGCCGTTCGGCGCGCTGGCCGATGCCGGGCTGCTGCCTCCGCCGGCGGTGGACGTGGCGGGTCTGCGCGCGGTGCTGACGGAGGCGGAGCAGTGGGTGACTCCGGGAGCGAGCGGACGCCGTCGTCACGACCGGACGCTGCTGCTGGTGGTCGCCGCGCTGCCGGAGTTGACGGGTCCGACCGACCTGACGCGGATCGAGGCGCTGGCCGAGCAGGGGCCGGCGGCGGGGCTGCACCTGGTGGTGGCCGGGTGGCCGCCGCCCGGCCCGTACGCGCCCCGCGCCCCGCTGCCGAGGGCCACCTCGCTGGTGTTGCGCAACGCGTACGCGCTGCTCGGCGATCCACCGGGGGCATCGTTCGCGAGCCCCGGGGCCACGGCGCCGGGTGGGATGAACTCCCCGGTCTTCGTGGAGACGGATCCACCGGCGGACCTCGTCGACGGGGTCTGTCGGCGACTCGCGGCCCAGGTGGAGGCGGGCTCCCGGTTGGCGTTGGCGGATCTGCTGCCGGGGACCGGTGACGGTCGGTGGACCGGGGATTCCTCGGACAGCCTCACCACGATGGTGGGTGACGCGGGGGGGCGGCCGGTGCCGTTGGGTTTCACCGAGCTGACGCCGCACTGGCTGGTGAGCGGCCGGTCCGGCGCGGGCCGTGCCGCGTTCCTGACCACCGCCCTGTTGGGACTGGTCGCCCGGTACGGGCCGGACGACCTGGCGCTCTACCTGGCGGACCTGGGCGACGGCGAGTCGTTCGTGGAGTTTCTGCAGACCGAGCGGGACCGTTCCTGGGTACCGCAGGTGCGGGCGGCTGCCATGGCGGCCGACCGGGAGTACGTCCGGGACCTGTTCGACCAGTTGACGGCCGAGGTGCAGCGCCGCGCGGAGGCGGCGGAGCGGGCCGGTGGGCAGCGCTTCGCGGAGCTGCGCCAGCATCGTCCGCTGCCGCGCATCGTCTGTGTGGTGGACAATGTGCCGCTGCTCTTCGCCGAGCGGGATCGGCTGGCCGTCGAGTTGGCCGCGCAGGTGGACGGGTTGGCCCGCGCCGGTCGGGCGTACGGCGTGCACCTGGTGCTGGCCGGTGCGGGCGAGTTGGGGTTGGGCGCCCCCACCGATACAAGACCCCGGGATTCGGTGCTCGGGCAGTTCCCGGTGCGGGTGGCGTTGCCGGGTGGTGGCCCGGTCTTGGAACCGACGAACGATTCGGCGGCCGGCCTGCCGGTGGGCAGCGCGGTGGTGAACACCGCCGGCGGTTTGGGCGGTCCACGGGGTGCGATCCGTGGTCACGAGCGCTTGATCCGCCACCCCGATCCGCTCGACGATCCGGAGGTGGTCGAGCGGCTGCGACACGAGCTGTGGGCGGCCCGACCGGCCGACGCGCTCCCGCCGGTGGTGTTCGCCGGGTACGCCCGTCCGCTGCTGGGCAACGATCCGCGGCACCGGGCGGCCCTGGCGGGGCAGGCTCGTGGCCCGGCGGCTCTGCTCGGCCGTGCGGTGGACGTGGCCCGTACGACGGTCGCTGTCCCGATGGGGCCCGCGCCCGGACGCAACCTCGCGGTGCTGGGGTCGGGTGCGGCGGCGGCTGGTCTGCTGGCGACGGCGGCCCGGAGCACCGCGGCCCACCACGTCCCGGGCACCGCCCGTTTCCTGGTGGCCGCGCCCGACCTGGGGGCTAGCCCGCTCGCGGAGGCGTTGGCGGCCGAGCTGGCCGCCCGTCATCCGGCCCGGCTGGTGGACCTGCCGACGCTGTTGGCGGATGCCGACGACGAGTTGCCGACGTACCTGGTGGTCTTCGGGTTGGATCGGCCCGGGCCCCGGGATCTGCCGGCGGATCGGCTGCGGGCGTTGCTGCGGGACGGGCCACCGGCGGGCCGGCACCTGCTGGGGTGGTGGCGGGCGGTGCCGCCCTTCGCCGCGCTGCTGGAGCCGGACGGCGAGGTCGACAAGCTGGCCGCCGTGGTGGCGCTGGACGTGCCGGCCACGCAGCTCACCGCCGTGTTCGGCCGGCCGGTCCAGTGGCGGGCGCACCCGGACCGGGCGGCGCTGTGGGACGGTCCCGACGAGCGGGGCACGGTCCTGGTGCCCTTCGCGGACGAGACAAGACACGCGGACGACACAGGGCACGCGGACGACACAGGGCACGCGGACGACACAGGGCACGCGGACGACACAGGGCACGCGGGCGAGACGGGGCGCGCGGGCGATGCGGGGTGAGCCGGCGATGCGTACCGAAGGTGTCGAGGTGACGGCGGCGGTGACCGGGCCGGGCCCGCAGCGGACCGCCGGTCCGGACGCCGACGCGGCGCCTGTCGACGCGTGGGCCGAGTACCTGGCGGCGGCCCGTCAGCTCGATGCGGTCCGTCGCAGCGCGGCGACCGCCGCCGGCGAACAGGCCCGCTCGGCGGAAGCCGCCCGGGAGGAACTGACGCTGGTACGCGCCCGCTTGGCGAACCAGCAGGAGCGGTTGCGGGAGCGGGGCGTACCGGCGATTTCGCTGGTGCCGTCGCCGCCGGAGCTGACGGAGGCCACCCGGTCGATGGCCGGCGGCCCGGCCGCCGTGCTGGCGGCGCTGCGGACCGCGCGGGGTCGGGCCGAGGCGGCGGACGCGGCGCTGGCCGCGCGCCGCGGCCTCCGACCGACCTCCTGGTCCGCGCGGGCCCGCAACCTCCTGGTGTACGGGCCGCTGGCACTGCTGGTACCGCTGATCCAGGTCATCGTGTACCTGACGACCGGGTCGGGTCCGGCAAGCGTGACGGCCCTGGTCGGCGGGCTGCCGATGCCGGCGGCCGCCTTCGTGGTCGGCTGGGTGGGTGTCGGCCGTGTGTTCCGGTCCGGCCCCGACGATCAGGTGGACCGCACGGTGCGCTTCGGGGTGCTGATCTGCCTGGTGCCGGCGGTGCTGGTCACGGCCGGCCTGCTGCTGGCACTGCTGGCCGGCTGACCCGCCGAGGCGGGCACAGCCAGGCCGAGAGGCGGATCAGCGGGGCAGGATCAGGGCCATCGCCTCGGCCCGCGACTTCGAGTCCGTCTGCAGGATGCCGCGCACCGCCGAGGTGATGGTCTTGGCGCCGGACTTCTGGATGCCGCGCATCGCCATGCACATGTGCTCGCATTCGAGCACGACCACGACGCCGCGCGGAGCCAGCTTGCTCATCAGCAGGTCGGCGACCTGCGAGGTGAGCCGCTCCTGCACCTGGGGACGGCGGGCGAACACCTCGACGAGGCGGGCCAGCTTGGACAGGCCGGTGATCCGCCCGTCCGGGCCGGGGATGTAGCCGATGTGCGCGCTGCCCCGGAAGGGGAGCAGGTGGTGCTCGCAGAGGCTCATCACGTCGATGTCCCGGACGATCACCAGCTCTTCGTGGTTGGCCTCGAAGGTGGTGCTGAGGACCTGCCCCGGGTCGACGCGCAGACCGGCGAAGAGTTCGGCGTACGCGCGGGCGACCCGTGCCGGGGTCTGCTGGAGGCCGTCCCGGTCCGGGTCCTCGCCGACCGCGATCAGGATCTCGCGGACGGCTCGTTCGATGCGGCCGAGGTCGACCGCGTCCTCGACGGGACGGCCGGTCAGCTTGCCGCTGATCAGCCGGGCGGCGACGTAGTCGAGCTCGTCGTCGCCGTCGGGTTCGGTCGCGGAAACGGCCAGCTCCCGGTGGGGGGAGCTGGCCGTCGGGTCGTTGCTCAGTGCGTACCGTCCGAGTTGTTGCTGGACGGCGACCCGCCACCGACGGACGCCTGCGCGCCGTCGGCCTGGGCCTGCGCCTTGAGCGCGTCCTTCTCCGCGGGGGTGAGCACGGGCGGCTCGGTGGACGGCTGGCGCTTGCCGAAGCCGTTGTACGGGGCAAGCGGCGGGCGCTTGACCACCCGGGAGCAGATCCGCGCCATGTCGGCCGTGGAGAGGGTCTCCTTCTCCATCAGCTCGAGCACGATGTTGTCCAGAACGTCCCGGTACTCGACCAGGATCTCCCAGGCCTCGTCGTGCGCCAGCTCGATCAGGGCCCGCATCTCGCCGTCGATCTCGGCGGCCACCGAGTCCGAGTAGTCCCGCTCGTGGCCCATGTTGCGGCCGAGGAACGGCTCGTCCCCGCTGGTGCCGTACTTGATCGCGCCGAGCTTGGAGCTCATGCCGTACTGGGTGATCATCGCGCGGGCCAGCTGGGTGGCCTTCTCGATGTCGTTGCCGGCGCCGGTGGTCGGCTCGTGGAAGACGAGTTCCTCGGCGGCCCGGCCGCCCAGCGCGTACGCCAGGGTGTCGATCATTTCGGCGCGGGTCTGGGTGTACTTGTCCTCGGTGGGGAGCACCAGGGTGTGGCCCAGCGAGCGACCACGGGACAGGATCGTCACCTTGTGCACCGGCGCGGCGTGCGGCAGCGCCCAGGCGACCAGCGCGTGCCCACCCTCGTGGTACGCGGTGATCTTCTTTTCCTGGTCGCTCATCACCCGGGTCCGGCGCTGCGGACCGGCGATCACCCGGTCGATCGACTCTTCCAGCGAGTCGTTGGTGATCGCCCGCTGGTCCTTGCGGGCGGTGAGCAGGGCCGACTCGTTGATCACGTTGGCCAGGTCGGCGCCGCTGAAGCCGGGGGTACGCCGGGCCACCGAGTCGAGGTCGACGTCGGGGGTGAACGGCTTGCCCTTGGCGTGCACCCGCAGGATGGCCTTGCGGCCCTCCATGTCGGGGGCGTCCACCGGGATCTGGCGGTCGAACCGGCCCGGGCGCAGCAGCGCCGGGTCGAGGATGTCCGGCCGGTTGGTGGCGGCGATCAGGATCACGCCGCCCTTGGTGTCGAAGCCGTCCATCTCGACGAGCAGCTGGTTGAGCGTCTGCTCGCGCTCGTCGTGGCCGCCGCCCATGCCGGCGCCGCGGTGCCGACCGACGGCGTCGATCTCGTCGACGAAGACGATCGCGGGGGCGTTCGCCTTGGCCTGCTCGAACAGGTCGCGGACCCGACTCGCGCCGACACCCACGAACATCTCCACGAAGTCGGAGCCGGAGATGGAGTAGAAGGGCACCCCGGCCTCGCCGGCGACCGCGCGGGCCAGCAGCGTCTTACCGGTTCCGGGCGGGCCGAACAGCAGCACGCCCTTCGGGATCTTGGCACCGAGCGCCTGGTACTTCGCGGGGTTCTGCAGGAAGTCCTTGATCTCGTGCAGCTCCTCGACGGCCTCCTCGGCACCCGCGACGTCCGCGAAGGTCGTCTTCGGGGTGTCTTTGGTGATCATCTTCGCCTTGGACTTGCCGAAGTTGAGCACCCGGGAGCCGCCGCCCTGCATCTGCGACATGAAGAACAGCAGCAGGAGCACGAGCAGCGCGATCGGCAGCAGGTTGACCAGCAGGCTCACCCAGATGCTGTCCGAGGAGACCTTGGCGTCGGCCGGGCCGGTGACCCGGTTGGCCGCCTTGGCTGCCAGCACCTCGTTCCAGATCTCGTCGCCCACCTGGTACGGGAACTGGGCCTCGATCCGGTCGGTGGTGGTCTCACCGAACTTGGTCTTGTTCTTCAGGTCGAGCTGGAGCGTCTGCTCCTTGTCCTGGAAGATGACCTTGTTGATCTGTGCGGTGTGGAGCTGGTCGAGCGCAACGGAAGTGTCCACGCGGTGGTAGCTGGGACCAGCGGTGAACAGCTGACTGAGCACAACGGCGCCGAGGATGACCAGGATGATCCAGACCACCGGTCGGCGGAAGAAACGCGTACGTTCCATACTGTTGTCGAGCGCCGGAGCGCCCGCATCCTCCTGATCGACGTCCTGACCGTCTGATGGTGTCGCCGCGGTGAGCGGCGGCCGCAGCCGCCGTGCGGGCCGGCTTCGACCCCGAGGCGCCGAAACTGCCGCGCCGCGGTCATTCGACGGTACACCGTGTACGCGAGGAGTGAGCTTGCGAGCCCCGCAGTCGTACACAATGACTGCGGTGTACGCGAGGAGCGCTTGCGAGCCCCGCAGTCGTGCACCGTCGAATCGGTCCGGGAAGGTGCCGGCGTGACGGGGAGTCCGGCCCGGCCACCCGAACGCCCGGTCACGCGGTCGAGGGGTCGGGCGCGGAGTTGCCTCCACGCCACCGGGGTCCACCGTAACCGCAACAGCTGAGAGCCCGCTGAACGTCGGCTTGACGAACGCCGATACGAGTCGCCCTCACGACGGTCCGCGGCGGGCCGGCGGGCGGTTCAGGAGCGGGCGTAGACCTCGGGCTTGAGCACCCCGACGTAGGGCAGTTCCCGGTAGCGCTCGCCGAAGTCGAGGCCGTAGCCGACCACGAACTCGGTGGGGATGTCGAAGCCGACGTACTTCACCGGCACCGGCACCTTGACCGCCTCCGGCTTGCGGAAGAGCGCGACCACCTCGACGCTCGCCGCCGAGCGGGACTCCAGGTAGCGCAGCAGCCAGGAGAGCGTCAGCCCGGAGTCGACGATGTCCTCGACGACCACGACGTGCCGACCGGCGATGTCGCGGTCCAGGTCCTTGAGGATGCGGACCACCCCGGAGGAGGTGGTGCCCTGGCCGTACGAGGAGATGGCCATGAAGTCGAGTTCGGCCGGGGGGCCGTTGCGACCCAGAGCCCGGGCGAAGTCCGCCATGAACATCACCGCGCCCTTGAGCACGCAGACCAGCAGCAGTCCGTCGCCCACGTGGGCGTAGTCGGCGGAGACCTGCTTGGCCAGTTCCGCTGTCTTCTCGCGGATCTGCGCCTCGGAGATGATCACGTGGTCGATGTCGGCGTCGTACCAGGAGCCGTCAGCCATGACTCCTAGCCTGCCGTACGTCGGATGGCCTCCGTCGGCGGGGCCGCACCTTTCGGCACGGTCCCGCCCGGGATTTTTGCCGCAAAGGGGCATCAAAGGCATCAGCTGGTACGGGACCGCCAGCGGCGGCCGTCCTCGCTGGGCTTCCAGTCGGCCGAGTCGTGGCTGTCCGCGGTGAGGCCGGCCGCCGAGGCGGCGACGAGCAGGACGAGGAACAGGAGGAAGAACAGGAACTCCATGGCGGCGCTCGCTTTCGCATGATTGCTGTCGGTTTCGCCGCCGGTGCGCACCGGACTGAGACCAGTCTGCGCCGACTCGCGCCGCCCGGACAGTGGCAGTGATGCCACTGGGCATCGATTTACTGCCACCTCTCGGGTTACCCTCGTCACATGCTCCGATCGGTTGCCGTGCTCGCCCTGGACCAGGTCGCTCCCTTCGAGCTCGGGGTGCTCGCCGAGGTGTTCGGTACCGACCGGACGGCCGACGGCTTCCCCGCGTACCGCTTCGACGTGTGCAGCCCCGACGGCGCGGTCGTACGCACCTCGGCCGGCTTCCACCTCACCCCGAGCGCCGACCTGACCCCACTCGACGAGGCCGACCTGGTGGCCGTTCCCGCGCACGGTCAGGGCACCGTCGTGCCGGACTGTGTACTCGACGCGCTGCGCCGCGCCGACGCGCGCGGCGCCCACCTGATCAGCGTCTGCTCCGGAGCCTTCCTGCTCGGCGAGGCCGGGCTGCTCGACGACCGGGAGTGCACCACCCACTGGCGGTACACCGACGAGCTGCAACGCCGGCACCCCCGCGCCCGGGTGCGCTGCAACTCGCTGTACGTCCAGGACGGTCGGCTGCTCACCAGCGCCGGCACCGCAGCCGGCATCGACGCCTGCCTGCACCTGGTCCGCCAGGTGCACGGCTCGGCCACCGCGACCCGGCTCGCCCGGCGGATGGTGGTCCCCCCGCACCGCGACGGCGGCCAGTCGCAGTACGTCGAGGCACCGATCCCGAAGGCCCCGGAGGCACCCACCCTGGAACCGGTGCTGGAGTGGCTGATGGGGCACCTGGACCGGACGATCACGGTGGACGAGTTGGCCGCCCGCGCCGGCATGGCCCCCCGGACGTTCGCCCGGCGGTTCCGGGCCGAGACCGGCACCACCCCGCACGACTGGCTCACCAACCAGCGGGTCCTGCTCGCCCGGCGGCTGCTGGAGGAGACGCCGTTGAGCGTGGAGGCCGTCGCCGACCAGGCCGGTTTCGGCGACGCCGCCGCGCTGCGCCACCACTTCACCCGCCGGGTCGGCGCCACCCCGCACAGCTACCGGACCACCTTCCGGGACCGAACCGACGGCGTGGCAGCGCTCAGCGCGGGCTGAGGACCGCCAGCCGGTCGTCGCGACGGAGCACCCGGATGCCCCCGGGCAGGTCCGTCGGCCCCTGACCGTGCCAGTCGGTGACCAGGGCGTCCAGCGCGGCGACGTGCCGGTGCGACAGCGCGCCCCCGACCGCGCCCAACTCCCGGGCCCAGGCGTGCAGCACCCGGCCACGTACGGCGGCGGGCAGGCCGGCCAACTCCGCCACCGCGAGCCCACCGGCGGGATGCCGGGCCGCCGCCAGCGCCGCCGCCGCGATCTCGTCGAGAGCGGCGTTGTCCGCCGCCACCAGCCGGGCGGTACGCGCCAGGTTGTCCACCACACCCGGCCCGAGCGCCCGTACCAACGCCGGCAGCACGTCGGCCCGCACCCGCGAGCGGGCGTACGACGGGTCGGTGTTGTGCGGGTCCTGCCACGGGCTGAGCCCCAGGACGACGCAGGCGGCACGGGTCTGCTCCCGGCCGATCTCCAGCAGCGGGCGCAGCAGCGGCACCCCGGCCAACTCCCGCCGGACGGGCATCCCGGCCAGCCCGCGCGGGCCGGCGCCCCGGGCGAGCGCGAGCAGCACCGTCTCCGCCTGGTCGTCGCGGGTGTGGCCGGTGAGCACGGCGACCGCCCCGTGCTGCCGGGCGGCCTCGGTCAACGCCTCGTAGCGGGCCTCGCGGGCCGCCGCCTCCGGCCCGCCGGGACGTCCGGCCACCTCCACCCGCACCGTCGTGACCGGCGCGAACCCGGCCTTGCGGGCCCAGTCGGCCACCGCCTCGGCGCGGCCCGCCGAACCGTCCTGCAGGCCGTGGTCGACGGTCACCAGGCCGGCGGGCCGACCCAGCCGGGGCGCCACGAACACGGTCGCCGCCGCCAGGGCCAGCGAGTCGGCCCCGCCGGAACAGGCGACCAGCACCGGACCACCGGACGGCAGGTGCGTCAGCGCGCGCCGGACCGCCACCCGGATCGCGGCCACCGGTGGGGCGAGCGCGGCCACCGGCGGACGGTCAGCCGGCGGACGGGACGGTGCCGGCCGGCCCGTGCACGCGTGCCACCCAGGCGTCCGGGTCGCCCAACTCGGACAGCCGGGGCAGGGTGAGCGGCGAGCTGAAGATCTGGTTGAAGCCGTCCATGCCGACCCGCTCGACCACCCCGTGCACGAACTTGCGGCCCTCGGCGTACTGGCGCATCTTGACGTCCACGCCGAGCAGCCGGCGGATCGCCTTCTCCAGCGGGTTGCCCGCCTCGCGGCGGCGGTTGAACGAGGCCCGAATCCGCTCCACGCTCGGGATCACCTGCGGGCCGACGCCGTCCATCACGAACTCGGCGTGCCCCTCCAGCAAGGTCATCAGCGCGGTGAGCCGGTCCAGGACGGCCCGCTGCGCCGGGGTCTGCACGATGTCCAGCACGCTCGTCCGGCTGTCCGGGTCGCGGACCGCCTCGGACAGCGTCGCGACTCCGCGCCGCAGCCGCTCGACGAGATGTTCGCCGCCGCTGGACGACGCGTCGACGAACGCCTGCACCTCGCCGAGGAAGTAGGCCCGCATCCACGGCACGGCGGTGAACTGGGTGCGGTGGGTGACCTCGTGCAGGCAGACCCAGAGCCGGAAGTCCCGGGAGTCGGCCTCGAGCTTGCGCTCCACCTCGACGATGTTCGGCGCCACCAGCAGCAGTTGCCCGGGATCGGCGGAGAAGACCTCGTACTGGCCGAGCACCCGGCCGGACAGGTAGGCCAGCACCGTACCGGCCTGCACCCCGGTCAGCCGCGAACCGATAGCCTCGGTGAGCGCGCCGGGCTGCTTGTCGCCGGAGAGCCGGCTGACCAGTGGGGTGATCACCTCACGCAGTCCGGCGATGTTGGTGGCCGCCCAGTCCCGCCGGTCGACGACCCGCACCGGCGGGTGCGCCACCTGCGCCCGCAGGCCGGTGTAGTCGGCCACGTGTCCGGCCGCCTCGTCGGTGAGCCGACGCAGGTCGCCGACCACGTCGGTGGCCTCGGCGTACGACACCCGGGGGCCCGACTTGCTCAAGGCCCCCGCGGTGGCGGCGGCCAGATCCCAGTCCACGAACTGCGCCATGAACCCACCGTACCCGCGCCGGGACACCCCGGCCCGGGCTCGCGTCGGCGATCGACGCCGGTCGCGGCCGTGGGCGCCCACCCGAACGCCACCCCGACGCTGGTCAGCGGCGGTCGCACCCACCGGCGCGGACGGTCAGCGGCAGCCGCACCCGGCCAGCGCGGAGGCGATGCGGTCCAGTGCCGGTTGGGCGGTGTCCGTCCCGCCGGGCACCTTGTCGGTGAGCACCGCGAAGGTGAGCAGCCGGCCGTCCGCCGTGGTGACCAGGCCGGCGATGGCGTGGACGCCGGTCAGGGTGCCGGTCTTCGCGCGTACGGCCCCGGCGCCGGCGGCGGTCCCCGGCGCGCCCCGGTAACGCTCGCCCAGCGTTCCGGACCAGCCGCCCACCGGCAGCCCGCCGAAGACGCCGGCCAACTCCGGATGGTCCGGACTCGCGGCCAGCCGGATCAGATCGGTGAGCAGCGACGGGCTGATCCGGTTACGGCGCGACAGCCCACTGCCGTCCGAGAGGGTGATCTCCTCGGCGGGCAGGCCCAGCGCCGCCACCTCGGCGTCCATCGCGGCGGCGGCCCCGTCGAACGACGCCTTCTGGTTGCGCGCCAGCGCCACCTGACGGGCCAGCGCCTCGGCCAGCAGGTTGTCGCTCTCGCTGATCATGATGTCGACCAGCCGGATCAGCGGTGGCGACTGCACCACGCCCAGCTCGGTCCCCGCCGGCGGGGTGCCACCGGCGGCGGTCGCCAGGGCTGGTGCGGTACCCCGCTTGACCGCGCTGGTCGGCACGCCGAGCAGCCGGGCGAACGACCGGCCGGCGGCCAGGTCGGGCTCGGCGACCCGCTCGGCCCCGCCGGGCTCGGCGCCCGGGTCCTTGCGCGCGCCGTCGGTCATCAGCGCGGTCACCGCGCCGCCGTACCCGCCGGTCGGGATGTCGTCGTCCCAGCCGGGGCCGTACAGCGGGCCGGAGTAGACCGTGCCGTCGACGGTGACGCTGGTCGGGGCGGTGCCGCCGAGAGCGGTACGCACCTGCGCGGCCAGGTCGTCCAGGCGTGCCGCGTCGGGGTAGTAGCCCTTCTTGTTCACCGCGAGCGTGGGGTCACCGCCGCCGATGATCACCACCTCGCCCGGCTTGGTGCCGGCCACCGCCCGGGTCGGGATGCGGAATCCGGGGCCGCGGGCGGCCAGCACGGTCACCGCGGTCGCCAGTTTGGTCACCGAGGCGGGCACGGTCCCGTCGTCCGCCCCCTTGGCGTACAGCGTCTGGCCGGTGGTCACGTCGGCCACCGAGACGTTCACCCGGTCACCCAGGGCGGGTACGCCGACCAGCGGGTCGAGTGCGGCCCGCACCGCGTCGGCGGCGGGCAGCGGAGCGTTCGGGTCGGGGCCGTTCAACACGTCCGACGGGTCGGGTTCGGCGCTGGGACCGGCGGCGGTCGGGGCGGACGCGTCGTCCTCGCCCAGCCAGCCCGCGACCGGGCCGGGCCGGGTCACCACGACGCCCACACCGGCCAGCACCAGCAGCACCACGACGGCCAGCACGGTCACCAGTCGCCCGCGACGGCGCGGCGGGGGCGGTGGTGTCACCGGCGGCTCACCGTCGGCCGTCGAGGGCAGCGCGGAGATCGGCGGACCCAGCGGTGGTACGCCGTTGCGATCGTGGCCGGTCGGCCCGGCACCGGACGTCGGGCCGCCCCAGGTCGGGCCGCTCGGGGCGTTCGGGGCGGGGTGGACCGACGCGCGACCCGAGGGCTGTGCGCCGCCCCCGGAGCGGTCCGGGCCGAGGGCCGGGAAGCGACCGTTGTTCGGGGCCGCCGGGGCCGCGCCGGACGGATGCCACGGCAGCGGCGGTGGCCGCTCGGGGACGGACTCCTCCGGCGTCCGGGGAAGGTGTGCGTCGGGCACCGGGACCCGCCCGGTCGCCCCACCGGGGCCGGATCGTCCGTTACCGCGCGCGACGCCCCCGTCCGGGCGGTAGTGTGAATCTTCCCTCCCCACGACCCCCTCCTCCCCCAACGAAAATCGGCTTGGGTGACACTACTTCGGTCCGAAGACTATGCGGCGGCCGGAGTCGGCGGGTGGGCATTCACCTGTCCGGAGGGCCGCCAGTGGTTCCGTTAGCCAGCGTGGGCAGACGAGGGAGCGTGCAGATGGATTTCGACGTGACGGTTGAGATCCCGAAAGGTCACCGAAACAAGTACGAGGTGGACCACAAAACCGGCCGGATCCGGCTGGACCGCACCCTGTTCACGTCCACCCAGTACCCGGCCGACTACGGCTTCATCGAGGACACGCTCGGTGAGGACGGCGACCCGCTGGACGCGCTGGTGCTGGTCCCCGAGCCGACCTTCCCGGGCTGCCTGATCCGCTGCCGGACCATCGGCATGTTCCGGATGACCGACGAGAAGGGCGGCGACGACAAGGTCCTCTGCGTGCCCTACGAGGACCCCCGCCAGGAGCACCTGCGCGACATCCACCACCTGGGCGAGTTCGACCGCCTGGAGATCCAGCACTTCTTCGAGGTGTACAAGGACCTGGAGCCCGGCAAGTCGGTCGAGGGCGCGACCTGGGTCGGCCGCACCGAGGCCGAGGCCGAGATCCGCGCCTCCTACCAGCGGGCGCGCGACGCCGAGGCGCGCGGCGAGTCCACCCACTGACGTACGACCACCGACCGGGCCCGAGGGCTGCTCACCCGAGCAGCCCTCGGGCCCGGTCGTACAGGTCGAGCACCGCGCAGGCCACCGGCACCACGGCGACCACCAGGGCCGTGTCGGTCAGGTCCGCCACCCGTCCGAGGTACGGCGAGACCGGCCGCCGGGCGTAGCCGGTGCCCGCGGTCACGGTCAGCAGGCCCAGCGCCGCCCCGCCGAGGACCAGCGCCAGGCGACCGGCGTCGTCGGCCCGGGCGGCCAGCACCGCCCCCAGCACGGCGTAGCCGGCCAGCCCGGCGAGCACCGTCGGCACCCGGTGCCGGAGCGCCACGAAGAGCCGCGACCGCAGCAGCAGCACGGCCGAGACCACCGCCACCAGCACCAGGCCGGCCGTCCCCCCGGCGAGCCCGAGGACGACCGCGGCGCCGACCGCCAGCACGGCGTGCCCGAGCAGCATCCCGGTGAGCATCTCCTCGGTACGGGTGACCGCCGCCTGCACCCGACCGGAGTCCGGTAGGTCCCCGGGCCGTTCCGGGTCGGCGGCGGGCGGGGTGGCCGGTAGTGTGATCGGCGGGAGCGGCAGCTTGCCGAGCCGGATGGCCAGCAGCGGGATCGCCCCGATGGCGAAGACCAGCGCGCTCAGCAGCACCGCCGCCGTGCCGGCCGGGGTCAGCGGCAGCGCGGCGAGCGCCGCCCCGGCGCCGAGCAGGCCGACCGTGCCGCCGGCCACGAAGATCCGCTGTCGGCTCGCCACCCCGAGCAGCCCGACCAGGGCCACGAGCAGCAGCGCCACCGAGCCGACCAGCAGTTCGGGCGCGCCGATCCAGCGCACCGGCCCGAGCGGCCCGACCGGATCACCCGAGCCGACCGCGAGGGCGCCGGCCACGAAGGCGTACGGGAGGGCGTACCCGCCGAGCGTCGCCCCGGCAGCGCCGTCGCCGTTGGCCCGGCTGGCGACCGCGCCGGCGACGGTGAGCAGCAGTGCCACCACCGCCGCCGCGACCCAGCCACCGCTCGCCGTCGGACCGCTGGCGAGCAGGGCGAGCAGCCCGACGGCGAGTGGCACGGCGGCGCCGGCCAGACCGGCGACCCGGGTGGCGGCCGGTGACCAGGCCCCGCCACGGCGGCGGGCCCCGTCGGCGATCGCCTCCACGACGTCGTCGTACTCCAGTTCGGGCCAGTGGGCGCGGGCCGGCACCAGGTGCAGCACCTCGCCGTCGCGGACCCCCTGCGGCAGCAGCGCCTGCGCGGTCGCCAGCAACGCCCCGTCGGTGCGGCGGAGCACCCAGCCGCCGTGCCGTTCACCGTCGTCGGCCAGTCCCTCGCCGGCGTGCCGGAGCACGTCGGGCAGCAGCTCGGCCAGGGGAACCTGCTCCGGCAGGGCGACGTCCACCCGCCGTTGGGGCGCGCTGATGGTGACGCGGGCCAGTCCGGTCGTCATCGACTGGTCTCCATATCGAGCGGTGTCGGAGGCTGCGGGGACGACAGGACTTTACCTACCATGAGCCAGGCTCGGGTCACCCAGCGCAGTCAGGAGGCCGAGTGTCCACAGTCGTCATCAAGCGCCCACCGCGTCGGCCGGCGCCGGAGATCCCGGTGGGCGAACTGCCCGTGGAGGCACCGCCGGAGATCCCGGCGGTGGCCGGCGGCCGGTGGCAGCAGGCACTGATGGTCCTGCCCATGCTCGGCGGCACGGTGGCGATGGCGATGATGTTCGGGCGGGGCGGCGGCGCGTACTCGTACGTGGTGGGCGGCATGTTCGGGCTCTCGTCGCTGGCGATGCTGGTCACCACGTGGGGCAGCGCCTCGGGCACCCCGAAGAAGTCCGAGATGATGGCGGCCCGCCGCGAGTACCTGCGCCACCTGGCGACGTTGCGGCGTCGGGTCCGGCAGACCGCCGGACAGCAGCGCGCCGGGCTCTACTATCGACACCCCGACCCGGCCCGACTGTGGTCGACGGTAGACAGCGGTCGGGTCTGGGAACGTCGTCCCGGCGATCCGGACTTCGCGGTGGTACGCGTCGCCGTCGGGCCACAGACGCTGGCCACCCCGCTGGTGCCGCCGGTCACCCGGCCACTCGAGGAGCTGGAGCCGATGACGGCCGGCGCGCTGCGCCGCTTCCTGGACGCGTACTCGGTGGTGCCGGAGCTGCCGGTGGCCCTGTCCCTGCGCAGCTTCGCCCGGGTGCACGTACGCACCGCCCGCGGCGGCCCGGCCGGCGGCGGGCCGCCCACGCCGACCGGTGACCCGGCGGCGCAGGCCCTGACCCGGGCCATGGTGATCCAGCTCGCCGTGTTCCACGCGCCCGACGAACTGCTGATCGCGGTCTGCGCCGGCCCGGAACGCCGCGCCGCCTGGGAGTGGGTCAAGTGGCTGCCGCACGCGCACCACCCCGCTCGCGTCGACGCGCTCGGGCCGCTCCGGCTGGTGACCTCGTCGGTCGCGGAGCTGGAACGGCTGCTCGCGGACGTGGTGGCCAGCCGCTCCCGGTTCAGCCCGACCGGGCCGGCCACCGACGGCCCGCACGTGGTGGTGGTCCTCGACGGTGGTGACCTGACCGGCGCCACCGACCTGACCGGCGACGGCGGCATCGACGCGGTCACCGTACTGGACCTGGACACGCCGCCGCCGCGCCTGCTCGACCGGTACGCGCTGCTGCTGGAGCTGCGTGGCCGGCGGCTGCACTCGTGGTCGGTCGACGGGCACGCCGAGGTGGGCACGGCCGACCACCTCGACCTGGCCGACGCCGAGGCGGTGGCCCGACGGCTGGCGCCACTGCGGCTGGCGGGTACGGCCCGCGGCCCGGACGCCCCGCTGGAGGTCGAGCTGGGCCTGCCGGAGCTGCTCGGTCTCGGCGACCCGGAGAGCTTCACCGCCGAGCAGGGTTGGACGCCGCGCTCGTCCCGGGACCGGCTGCGGGTGCCGATCGGGGTGGGCGTCGACGGTGGCGCCATCGAGCTGGACCTCAAGGAGTCCGCGCAGGACGGGATGGGCCCGCACGGCCTGCTCATCGGGGCCACCGGCTCGGGCAAGTCCGAACTGCTCCGCACGCTCGTGCTGGGGCTGGCCGCGACGCACAGCTCCGAGCAGCTCAACTTCGTCCTGGTCGACTTCAAGGGCGGTGCCACCTTCGCGCCGTTCGACCGGCTGCCGCACACCGCCGCTGTGATCACCAACCTGGCCGACGCGTTGCCGCTGGTGGACCGGATGGTCGACGCGATCAACGGGGAGCTGGTCCGCCGGCAGGAGCTGCTGCGCCGGGCCGGCAACTTCGCCAGCGTGCGCGACTACGAGCGGGCCCGGGCGGCCGGCAGCCCGCTCGCCCCACTGCCGTCGTTGCTGCTGATCTGCGACGAGTTCTCCGAACTACTCTCCGCCAAGCCGGACTTCATCGACCTGTTCGTGCAGATCGGCCGGCTTGGCCGGTCGCTCGGCGTGCACCTGCTGCTCGCCAGCCAGCGCCTGGAGGAGGGCCGGCTGCGCGGGTTGGACACGCACCTGTCGTACCGGATCGGGTTGCGTACCTTCTCCGCGCTGGAGTCCCGCACGGTGCTCGGCGTGCCCGACGCCCACGAGCTGCCCCGCTCGCCGGGCCACGGCTACCTGCGTGCCGGCACCGACCCGCTGGCCCGGTTCAAGGCCGCCTACGTCTCCGGCACCGTACGTCGGCGGACCGCCACGGCCGGCGCGGCGGACGGCGACGAGGCCCGCCTGCTCACGTTCACCACCCACGCCGTACCGCTGCCCGAGCCGGCCACCCCGGCCCTGCCCATGGTGGCCGAGGACGAGACCGCCCGGGAGACCCTGCTGGACCTGCTGGTCGGACGGCTCGTCGGGCAGGGTCCACCCGCCCACCAGGTGTGGCTGCCGCCGCTCGGCGACCCGCCAGCCCTGGACGAGTTGGTCGGCGCGGTCGAGGTGGACCCGACGCGCGGGCTCACCGTGGCCAACCCCGAGCTGCACGGGGCGCTCGGCGTACCGGTGGCCGTGGTGGACCGGCCGTTGGAGCAGCGCCGGGACCTGCTCTGGCTGACCCTGGACGGCGCGGCCGGGCACGTGGCGGTGGTCGGCGCTCCACAGAGCGGCAAGTCCACCGCGCTGCGGACGCTGATCTGCGCGTTGGCGCTCACCCACACCCCGGCCGAGGCGCAGGTCTACTGTCTCGACTTCGGCGGCGGCGGCCTCACCGCGCTGCGCGACCTGCCGCACGTGGGCGGGGTGACCGGCCGCGCCGACCCGACCGCGGTACGACGCACCGTCGGCGAGCTGACCACCCTCCTGGTCGACCGGGAGCGCCGCTTCGCCGAGCTGGGCGTCGAGTCGATGGCGAGTTACCGGGACCGCCGGGCCGCGTCGGCGACGACCGACCAGCCGGACGACGACCCGTTCGGCGATGTCTTCCTGGTGGTGGACGGGTGGAGCACGCTGCGCAGCGAGTACGACGACCTGGAACCGCTGGTCACCGACCTGGCCACCCGTGGTCTGTCGTACGGGCTGCACGTCGTCGCCACGGCCGTGCGCTGGCTGGACTTCCGCCCGGCGATCCGGGACCTGTTCGGCTCCCGGCTGGAGCTGCGCCTCGGCGACCCGGCCGACTCGCTTGTCGCCCGGCGGGCGGCGGCGAACGTGCCGGAGCGCCCCGGCCGGGGGGTGACGGCCCAGAGCCTGCACTTCCTGACCGCGCTCCCGCGACTCGCCGACCCCGACGGTGGCACCGCCGAACTCGTCCAGCGGATCGCCGACAACTGGGCCGGGCCGGTGGTGCCTCCGGTCCGGCTGCTGCCACCGGTGCTGCCGTACTCCGATCTGGATCTGACCGCCGCGAGCGGGCTGCGACTGCCGATCGGGGTCGCCGAGGCCGACCTGCGGCCGGTCCAGCTCGATTTCGCCGCCGAGCCGCACTTCGTGGTCTTCGGGGACGCCGAGTGCGGCAAGTCCTCGTTCCTGCGGGCGCTGGCCGCGTCGATCACCGCGCGGTTCACGCCGGAGGAGGCCCGGGTGATCCTCGTCGACTACCGGCGCAGCCTGCTCGGCGCCATCGAGACGCCGCACCTCATCGGCTACGGCACCGCCGCCGCGCACACCGCCGACCTGGTGGAGTCGGCCGCCGGTTACCTCCAGCGACGGGCGCCCGGTCCGGAGGTCACGCCGCAGCAGTTGCGCGACCGCTCGTGGTGGTCGGGGCCGGAACTGTTCGTGCTCGTCGACGACTACGACCTGGTGGCCACCGGTCCGGCGAACCCGCTGCACGCGCTGGAGGAGCATCTGCCGCACGCCCGCGACGTCGGCCTGCACCTGGTGCTGGCCCGCCGCTCCGGGGGCGCGGGCCGGGCCCAGTACGAGCCGATCGTGCAGCGGCTGCGGGAACTCTCCACCGCCGGGCTGGTGATGGCGGGCAGCCCCGAGGAGGGCGCGCTCGTCGGCCCGGTACGCCCCGGGCCGTTGCCGCCGGGCCGTGGTCGGCTGGTCACCCGGCGGGAGGGCGTACGCCTCGTGCAACTGGCACATTTGCCGCCACCGTGACCTGTCTTCGCGGTTCCTCCCGTGACGCGTGAGGAAACCGGTAATCTCCGATCGTCATGGTTCCGTCGGGATGAATGGCAGAGGATGTGACTGGGGTTCGGCACAGCGCTCCGGCAGTGGCCCGGCGGGCCGGCCGGGCGCTGCTCGGCGTGGTGGCGCTGGCCGCCGTCGCGGTGCCGACCGCCGCGCCCGTCGCCGCCCCGAGCAGCGGTGGGCAACTCGCCGGCGCGCCGGCCGCGTTCGCTCCCGGTGACAGCGTCTCCCGCACCGACCAGGTCCGTGACGAGCAGTGGCAGCTCGACGAGTTGCGGGCCGACACGGCCTGGCGCACCTCCACCGGCCGCGGCGTGACCGTCGCGGTGGTCGACTCCGGTGTGGACGGCAACCATCCCGACCTGGCCGGTCAGGTGCTGCCCGGCCTCGACCTGGTCGGGCCGGCCGGCGGCGCCGGCCCGGATCCGGTGGGCCACGGCACCACGGTCGCCGGCCTGATCGCCGGCCGCAACGACGACAAGCGGGGCGTGGTCGGCCTGGCGCCGGACGCCCGGATCCTCCCGGTCCGAGTGCTGGACGAGCGCAACAAGTACGACGACGCCCTGATCGTCGCGAAGGGCGTCCGGTGGGCGGTCGACCACGGTGCCCGGGTGATCAACCTGTCGCTCGGCGGCAGCGGCGACAGCCCGGCTCTGGCCGCTGCGCTGGACTACGCGTTCGCCCGCGACGTGGTGGTGGTCGCCTGCACCGGCAACCTGGCCACGTCGCCCGACACCAAGGTCTGGTACCCGGCCCGCGAGCCGGGCGTGATCGCGGTTTCCGGGTTGGAGCGCAGCAGCGACAACCTCTGGTCCGGGGCGATCACCGGCCGGGCGACGGTGCTCACCGCCCCGGCCACCGGCCTGGTGGGTGCCCGTCCGGCCGACGGGTACTGGCGGGTGCAGGGCACCAGCTTCGCCGCGCCCCTGGTGGCCGCCACCGCCGCGCTGGTCCGCTCCCGCTACCCGGACATGCCCGCGGGTCAGGTGGTCAACCGACTCCTGGCCACCGCCCGGGACATCGGCCCGACCGGCCGGGACGACCGCTTCGGGTACGGGGTGGTCGACCCGGTGGCCGCGCTGACGGCGGACGTCCCCGCTGTCGCGGGCAACCCGCTGGACGACCAGACCTCGCCGGGCGTGGTCGGCTTCGGACCGGCCCCCGGTTCGGGCGACGACGACCCGGTGAGCGGCGCCGGCAGCGACCCGCTCGGGTTCACCGCGCCCCGGCAGCAGACCGGCTGGACGGCCCGCCCGGCGGGCGTACCGGCCGAGTCCGCGTCGGAGCAACTGTGGACGGGGGCCGCGGTCTTCGCCGCTCTGGTGACCGGCGCGGCGCTGATGGTGCGCCGGTTCCGTCAGCGCGCCCGCTGACCGTCGCGCGGCAGGCCTGATTGCCGGGTGGTTGGGGTAGAACCGACCGCATGAGCACGCCCGCCACCCGTACCCGCGACACCACCCGGCACCCGTCCTGGCGGCGGCGTCGCCTCGACCCGGACCACTCGCTGGGTCTGCGGCTGACCCTGGCGGCGACGGCGGCGTTCCTGGTGCTGGTGCCGTTCGCCCTGCTCGCTCTGCTGGTGCTCGGAGCGTGGGCGCCGCTGCACCGGCTGGACGCGACGATCACCGACGCGCTGCACGGGCACGCGGTGGACCACCCGGCCTGGGTGCTGCTGATGCGGGTGTGGAGCGAGGTGTTCGCGCCGATGCCGTTGCGCGCCGTCGTGCTGCTGGTGGTGATCTGGCTGCTGCGCCGACGGGCCCGCCGGTTGGCGCTCTGGGCGGCCGCCACCATGGTCGTCGGCGGACTGCTGGGGCCGCTGCTCAAGTTGCTTGTCGGCCGGGACCGGCCGGAACTGCTCGACCCCGTGGCGCGGGCCGCCGGCTACTCGTTCCCCTCCGGGCACGCGCTGAACGCCACCCTGGCCGCCGGCGTGCTGCTGTTGGTGTTCCTGCCGTACGTCCGGCGCTGGGCGTCGCGGGTCGCGCTCTGGGTCGCCGCGGTGCTGATCACGCTGGTCACCGGGCTGAGCAGAGTGGTGCTCGGCGTCCACTTCACCAGTGACGTGCTCGGCGGCTGGCTGCTCGGCGTGGCGGTGGTCGCGGCGACCACCGCCGCGTTCACCAGTTGGCGGGCGCACACCGGTCTGCGGCCGGTCCGACCGGTCCGCGAGGGTGTCGCGCCCGAGGTCGAGCGGCGGCCCGACGCGACCTGAGGCGTGACGACGACGCCGAGGGGGTACTGGCCGGCTCATGTCCGACACCGTGGTCCAGATCGTCCGGCGGGTGCTGCTGCCGGTGTCCCTCCTTTTCGGCGTCATGGTGCTGCTCGGGGTGCTGATCACCCGGGTGTTCGCGCACACCTGGCCGTTCACCGTCGAGGACTCCGTCAACCGGGAGTTCGCCGGTGACCGCACCGGCGGCTGGAACGACGTCTCGCTGGTGTTCAGCACGTTGGCCAGCACCCAGATGATCGTCGTGGTCACCGTGCTGGTGGCCCTGGCGCTGCGACTCTGGCTGAAGCGCTGGCGGGAGCCCCTGTTCCTGTGCGCGGCGGTGACCGCCCAGGCGCTGGTGTTCCTGTTCACCACGATGGTGATCGACCGGCAGCGGCCGGCGGTGGAGCACATGGACACCTCGCCGCCCACGTCGAGTTTCCCGTCCGGGCACACCTCGGCCGCGGTGGCCCTCTACGTCGGTATCGCGGTGCTGATGGCCCTGCGGGCGCGCAGCACCGGCGCGAAGGTCGCCTGGTGGACGCTGTTGCTGCTGGTGCCGGTGGGCGTGGCGCTGACCCGCATGTACCGGGGAATGCACCACCCGAGCGACGTGGCGGCGTCCTTCCTGAACGGCGGCACCTGCGTCGCGATCATGGCGCGGGCGGTCCTGGACCGGGGCGTGCGCTGGGGACACGCGAAGCTGCCGACCGCAGAACCGGCCCGGACCTGATCGGTACGGCTCTCAGGTGCACTCGCCGGTGGCGACCGCCCGGTTCCGCTCGGCCCCGGCCAACGCCACCGGGCGGGCCTCGGCGGCGGTCACCGCGAAGCCGGTGTTGGGGTCGTCGGCCGCCGCCGCGAAGATGACGCCGAGCACCAGGCCGTTGGCCGACAGCAGCGGACCACCGGAGTTGCCGCTGCGCACCAGGGCCCGGATCGTGTAGATCTCCCGGGTGACGTCGCCGGAGGAGTAGATGTCCGGCCCCTTGATCCGGTCGACGTCACGCACCCGGGCCGACTGCGCGTTGTACGGGCCGTCGAGCGGGAAGCCGAGCACGATGGCGTCCGAGCCGCTGCCCGCGTTGCCGGCGGCGAACCGCAGCGACGGGCCGGGGAGCCCCGGCACCAGCAGCACGGCCAGGTCCCGGTTGGGGTCGTAGACCACCACCTGGCCGTCGTACCGCTCCCCGCCCAGCTCCACGGCCACCGAACGGGTACCGGCGACCACGTGGGCGTTGGTCATCACCCGGTCGTCGGCGTACACGAAGCCGGAGCCCTCGATGCGGCGCGAACAGCTCGGCGCGGAGCCGAGCACCTTGACCACCGAACGCTGACCGTTGACCACCACCTGGGAGCCCGCCAGCGCCGGGTCGGGCGGCTCGACCTGCCGGGCCCGGGTGGGCGCGAGGCCACCGAAGACGTCCGGGAAACCGTCGGTGTCGACGGTGTCCTCCAACGCGGTCGAGAGCCGGTGTGCCTCCTCCGGCAGGATCCCGTTCACCACGCTGATCAGCGCGCTGTTGCGCACCGAGGCGGCGAGCCAGGGCACCGACGACGACCCGAGCGGTACGGCGACCAGCCAGGCCAGCAGGAGCACCGCGAACAGGGAGACGAAGGCGCCACCGATGTCGTCGACCCGCCGGCCCACGTCGCTGGTGATCGTCTTGCGGAGGTGCGACCCGAGCCAGCCGGCGAGCGCCTGCCCGATCACCGCCAGACCGAAGATCGCCACCAGTGAGATCAGCACCCGGGTGCCGGCGTCGACGAACTGTCGGGCGAACAGCGGCCCGAGTTGCAGGCCGAGCAGGAGACCCAGGAAGAAGCCGGACAGCGAGGTGATGCCGATGACAAAACCCTGGCGGTATCCGCTGATCGCGAACACGAGCATGAGCAGCAGCAGGACGAGATCCACGACGGACACGGGGTCCAGCGTACGGGCACCGCGCCCGGCGGATGACCATCGCTTGCGGAAGGTGACCGCGTGGTCAGCGCAGGGCGGTCTCGTCGACGTCGTCGGTGCCGGCCGAGGGAGCCGGCGTGGCACCGGTGGGCGGCAGGTCGACGAGCCGGCCCGGCGACCACGGGCGGGCCCAGCCACCCATCTCGAGCAGGGCCGCCAGCACCCCGGCGGTGAAGCCCCAGACGAGCATGCCGCGCGACGAGAACGCCGGTCCCACCCAGCCGCTGGGATGGCGGACCCGCAGCCGGTTGGCCGGGTCGACCAGTTCGCGGATCGGCAGGCGGGCCACGTGCGCCACCTCGGCGGGCTCCCGGGGGTGCACCGGATGCGGGTGGTGCCACCAGGCCAGCACCGGGGTGACCACGAAGTCGCTGACCGGTATCCACAGCTTCGGCAGCTCGGCCAGCACGGTCACGCTGGCCGGGTCGAGACCGACCTCCTCGTTGGCCTCGCGCAACGCGGTGGCGCGGGCGTCGGCGTCCTCCGGGTCGGCCGCTCCACCGGGAAAGGCCGGCTGGCCGGCGTGGTTACGCAGGGTGGCGGCCCGTTGCAGGATCAGCACGTCCGGCCCGGTGTCGGGCTGCTCGCCGAGCAGCACCAGCACGGCGCTCTCCCGGCCACCCTCGGCGGGGGTGGTGAGCCGGGTGAAGTCCTCGACGCGGGCCGTGCCCAGCCGGCTCAGCAGCGGGTCGATCCAGCCGGGAGGTCGACGGGTCACGCCGGCACCGCCACGCCCAGGTGCTCGCGCACCAGCGTGCTGAGCTGGGCGTCGTCGAGGGCCCCGGTGGCGTCGACGTGCCGGATCCGGCCCGCCGCGTCGACGAAGAGGGTCAGCGGGAAGGCGTTGCGCCGCAGCTCCCGTTGCAGCGCGTCGCCCTGGTCGACGAGGACCGGAAACCGTACGCCGAAGTCCTCGCCGATCGACTGGGCGCCGCTGCGGCTGTCCCGCGTGTTGACCCCGACCACCTGGAGCCGGCCGGCGGTCCGCTCACTGAGCCGCTGGAAGGCCGGCAGCTCCTTGCGGCACGGCCCGCACCAGGAGGCCCACACGTTGATCACGGCTGGCCCGGCCACGTCCCGCAGCGCGACCGGCGCACCGCCGGTGAAACAGGGCAGGGTCAATGCCGGTAGCTCCGGCCCACCCGCGGCGGGCGAGGCGGAGACGGCCCCGGGGCTGGGCGTCCCGGCCGTGGGGGCCGTGCTCAACGCGGCGCAGTCCCGGAAGGGCGACGGCCGTTCGGCGACGGCGGTCCGCTTGGGCGCGGGGTCGTCGGCCGGGTTGCCGGTGCAACCGGCGACGAACAGCGTGAGCGGCACGGCGAGCAGGGCGAGCCGCCGCGTGACGGCACCCGTGAGCAGGTGGTTCACGGCACCTCCGCGGCGACCGCCTGCGGCGGCACCAGCTCCGGGTCGACCCCGGCCGCCACGGCCAGCTCACGCGCCCGGGGACCCTTGAGCAGCTTGGCGGCGGCGGCCGGCTCGGTCGGCCCGGCGCCGTACGAGGGGCAGAGCTTCGCGAGCGTGCACGCCCCGCAGGCCGGTTTGCGGGCGTGGCAGACCCGCCGCCCGTGGAAGATGATCCGGTGCGACAGCATGGTCCAGTCGCGCTTGGGATACAGCGCGCCGATCGCGTGCTCGATCTTGACCGGGTCGGTCTCGGTGGTCAGCCGCCACCGGTGCACCAGTCGCTGGAAGTGCGTGTCGACGGTGATGCCGGGGACGTCGAAGGCGTTGCCGAGGATGACGTTGGCGGTCTTGCGGCCGATCCCGGGGAGCGTCACCAGGTCGGCGAGCCGGCCGGGGACCTGACCGTCGTACCGGTCGACGAGGGCCTGCCCGAGCTTGAGCAACGAGTCCGTCTTGTTGCGGTAGAACCCGGTGGGTCGGATCAGCTCCTCCATCTCGCCCCGGTCGGCACCGGCGTACGCGGCGGCGTCCGGGTAGCGGGCGAAGAGCTTCGGGGTGACCTCGTTGACCTTCTTGTCGGTGCACTGGGCCGACAGGATGGTGGCGACGGACAGCTCCAACGCGTTGGAGTGGTCCAGCTCGCAGTGCGCGTCGGGGTGCGTCTCGGTCAGCACCCGGCCGATCTTGCGGGCGCGGCGGGTGCGCCCGAGGTCGGTCTCGCTGGCGCCGGGAGGGCTACTGGTCACGACGGCCAGCCTACGTCGCACCCCGGACGTTCCTGCTCGGTCAACCGCCGGTCGGCGCGGTGATCCTGCCCTGCCCGTCGAACCGGGCCCCGGCCTTGGGGAAGTCGGTACGGCTCAGCTCGGTGACGAGCCCCAGGCCCCGGTCGTCCGGATCCATGGTCGGCTTGCCGGTCGAGTTCATGTACGTCGAGGTGAACGAGCCGCCGGCCCAGCTCCCGTCGGGCTTGAGCGACACCTTCAGCACCCCGCCCCAGCCCAGCCGCCCGGCGTTGCTCAGCGAGTTGCCGCCGCCGGCGAAGTTACCCAGGCTGTACGCGATCAGCCGCCCCTTGTAGAACTCCATGCCGCGCAGCACGTGCGGCCCGTGTCCGACGATCAGGTCCGCGCCCGCGTCGATCATGGCGTGCGAGAACTTGACCGGATCGCCCCGGTTCTCGCCCAGGAACAGCTCGGTGCCCGGCTTCACCCGGGTCTTGTCCGCTCCCTCACCGCCCATGTGCACCTGCACCACGACGAGGTCGGCCATGGTGGCCGCCTTGGCGACCACCGTCTTGGCCTTGGGGATGTCGACCAGGCTGTTGGACCAGACGTACGAGGAGAAGCCGACCACCGCGACCTTGACACCCTTGACGTCGACCACGGTGATCTCGTCCGGTGCGCCGGTGTGCTCCAGGTCGTACTTCTGCAACGCCCGCTGCGTGTTCTCGTAGCCCTTGGGCCCGTAGTCGTACCCGTGGTTGTTCGCCTGGTTGAGCACCCGGAAGCCAGCGTCGCGCAGGTGCGCCGCGTACTCGGGCGGGGCCCGGAACTGGAAGCAGCGGGTGGAGTTGGCCCCGCACTTGCCGGTGCCGGTGTCCACCGTCAGCGGCTCCTCCAGGTTGCCCATGACCAGGTCGGCCTTGAGCGCGGCGGTGACCGAGTCGAAGAATCCCTTCCCGCCGGCGGCGGGCAGCCGACCGGGCGCGTTGCCCATGATGATGTCGCCGGTCGCGGAGAGGGAGATGGCACCGCCCCCGTCGGCGGCCGTCGCGCCGCCGCTGGCCTTCGGGCCGGCCGTGTTCACGGGCGCGCCCGTGCCACCACCACCGGCGCCGGGTTGCCACGTCGGGGCCTCCCCGCTGTCGGCGCAGCCGGCCACGAGCAGGGCGGCCAGCAGCGCCGCCAGGCCGACGGCGACGCGGCGGAACGGGCGGGGCGCGGAAGGGGCGGTAGCGTACATCGCCCGCGACCCTACCGACCCCGAAACGCGCCGACGAGGGCCGATCGGTCGGAAGTTCAGCCGGTCAGCCGGTCTGACCAGGGCACGACCGGCCGTTCGCCGCCCGCGCGCACGGCGGCGTGCACGGCTCGGGCCAACGGGGCGCCCCACGTCGAGCGCGGTCCGCCGTACGCGGCCTCCGGCCCGTCCACCGGGCAGAGCACGGTGACCGCGTCGGTGGGCGTGCCCGTCCCCGGCAGTCCCAGCTCGCCGATGGCCTGGGTCTTCGCCTCGGTGGCGGTGGCGACGGCGTTGACGAGGGCCGAGTCGGCGAGCCGGGCCGGCACGTACACCACGATGTTGACCGTGCCCACCCGCTGGCTGAGCGCGCCCGCGGCCGGCGCGGCGGCGGGCACCGGCGTGCCGAGCCCGACGGTCGCCCAGGCCCGCACCCCGGTGTCCGTCCGGGTCACCACCTCGGTCACGTCGACGCCGGTCAGCAGACCCACCCCGGGCCCGTCCAGGGCCAGGTCCGCGGCGAGTGCGGCCAAGTGGGCGGCGGGGTCGTCCCGGTCGTACGACATGGGCACGGTCGCGTTCAGCACCCACCGCCGGAGGCCGACGCCGCCGCCCAGCGGGCCGCTGCTGGCCGCCCGCAGGGGGCCGTCGGCACGCCAGACGAGCAGCGGTACGGGCCGCCCGCCCTCGACGCGGCTGGTCAGAATCGGGTCCCTCAGCACGTCGGGCAGGTTACGCCCACCGATCAAGATTCCAGGGGCGACCTCTGATTCGTGCTCACGTGCGCCTAGACTTGGCGGCGCGCGAGGGGATCAGCGGACGGCGGCCCCGGCCGACGGACGGCACGCGCAACCGGAGGTGCGCGATGGATGAGGTACTGGCCCGCAGCGGGATCTTCCAGGGTGTGGACCCGGAAGCTGCCGAGGCGCTCGCCAAGGAGATGGAGACGATCGAGGTCCGCAAGGGCGAGATCGTCTTCAATGAGGGCGAGCCCGGTGACAGCCTCTATATCCTGCTGTCCGGGAAGATCAAGGTCGGCCGCCGGGCGGCGGACGGCCGGCAGAACCTGATCGCGGTGATGGGGCCGTCGGACATGGTCGGTGAGCTGTCGCTCTTCGACCCTGGTCCGCGTACGGCGACCGCCACCGCGGTGACCGACACCCGGCTGGTACGGCTGCGCAAGCAGGCGCTGCGCCCGTGGCTGAACAACCGGCCGGAGATCGCCGAGCAGCTGCTCCGCGTGCTCGCCCGGCGGTTGCGCCGGACCAACGACTCGCTCGCCGACCTGATCTTCACGGACGTGCCGGGCCGGGTCGCCAAGAACCTGCTCCAGATGGCTGGACGGTTCGGCACCCGCGACGGCGGCGTCCTGCGGGTGACCCACGACCTCACCCAGGAGGAGATCGCCCAGCTCGTCGGCGCCTCCCGGGAGACCGTCAACAAGGCCCTGGCCGACTTCGCCTCGCGCGGATGGCTGCGGCTGGACGGCAAGAGCATCATCATCCTGGACCCGGAGCGCCTGGCCCGTCGCGCCCGCGTCTGAGACATCGGTACGTCCCCGCCTCTCCGTCACCGACGGCGAGGCGGGAACGTCGTTGTCTGCCCGGGTTGTCTGCCCGGCGCAGAATCGCTGGCTCGGGGCGACTGTCGGGCCGAGAGTGGGGCAATGCTGAACCGGGTCGCCGTGCTCTCCGACATCCATGGCGTACTGCCCGCGCTAGAGGCCGTGCTGGCCGAGCCGGACGTCGCCGCCGCCGACCTCATCGTGCTGACCGGCGACATCGCGGCCGGTCCGCAGCCGGTCGAGGTGCTGGATCTGCTCGCCGACCTCGGTGACCGGGTCTGCTGGGTGGGCGGCAACTGTGAACGTGAGCTGGTCGAGGCCCGCGCGGGCCGACCCGCCTCGATCGAGGTGTCGAACTGGGCGGCCGGGCAACTCCGGGACGATCAGGTCGCCCGGCTGGCCGCGCTGCCCGCGACCGTGACGCTGGAGATCGACGGCCTGGGCCCGACACTGTTCTGCCACGCGACACCCCGAGACGACGAGGAGATGGTGCTCGTCGACTCGCGGATGGAGCGCTGGGCCGAGGTGTTCGCGGGTCTGCCGGCCGAGGTCCGCACGGTGGTCTGCGGCCACACCCACATGCCCTTCACCCGGCTGGTCGATCGCCGGCTGGTCGTCAACCCGGGCAGCGTCGGCATGCCGTACGGGGGCGCGGGCGCATGGTGGGCCCTTCTCGGACCGGGCGTCCAGCTGCGCCGCACTGCCTTCGACGTGGACGCGGCGTGCGCCCGGGTGGCGGCGGAATCGGGCTATCCGGACGCCGCCGCGTGGGCCGACGAGTACCTGCGCTCCCGCCACAGCGACGCCGACGCGCTCGCCGTCTTCGCTCCCCGAGACGGCCGCTGACCTGCACGGATCCGCCCAACGCGCACGCTTTGACCAGCCAGCCCTCGCCCCGGGGCACGGCCGGGCGGAAGTGGCGAGCAGGACCGCGGAGTAGGTGGCCGGGTCCTGTCGAGCTGCCCCGGATCTGGAGCAGACGATTCGGGACTCGACTCGCCGCCCCATTCCTGGGGCAGCTCGACAGGGCCCGAGGAGAGCAGGTGGGGCCGCCCGGCAGACCGCAAGGAGACCGGGTAAGGCCACCCGGCAGACCGCAAGGAGACCGGGCGGGGACGGCGCCGGGCCACTGCCCCGTCGTCCGGCCCATAAAAAGTCAGTCTTGACTGTTTGTTTCTCAGGCCACAGGCTGTTCGCGTGCCTCCCGCATCGACCCCCGCCGCATCGACCCCTGCGCCATCGACGCGTGTCCCCCAACAGGAGCGCAGTCGCGCCACCCAGGCCCGCCTGCTGGAAGCCACCGTCGACTGTCTCATCGAGCACGGGTGGTCGGGCACCACGACCACCGTGGTGGCCGCCCGGGCCGGCGTCTCGCGGGGCGCCCAGTTGCACCACTACCCCACGAAGGCCGCGCTGGTCACGGCCGCCGTGGCGCACCTGGCCGAACGCCGGGCCCAGGAGCTACGCACCGAGGCCGAGGCGTTGCCGGCCGGGCCGCAGCGCCTCGACCGGGTGATCGACCTGCTCGGCGTGGCGTTCACCGGTCCGCTTTTCGTGGCCGCGCTCGAACTGTGGGTGGCCGCCCGCACCGACCGCGAGCTGCGCGACGCCCTGGTGCCGTTGGAGGCGACCGTCGGCCGGGAGATGCACCGGCTCACCGTCGCGCTGCTCGGTGTCGACGAGCGCCGGCCCGGCGTCCGCGAGGCGGTGCAGGCCACCCTCGACCTGATGCGCGGGCTCGGGGTGGCCAACCTGCTCAGCGACGACTCGACCCGTCGTACCGCCCTGCTCGTCACCTGGAAACGCCAGCTCGCCACCCTGCTCACGCCCTGACCCCGGCCATCGGGGCCCGCACCGACCGGAGGCACCATGGTCGACCTCAGTGACCTGCTCACAGATCTGGCCGACGAGTCCGCCGACCTGGACGCGCTGGTCACGCCGCTGTCCGTGGCCGACTGGGCCCGCCCGACCCCGGCGGCAGGCTGGACCGTCGCGCACCAGATCGCCCACCTGGCCTGGACCGACCACATGGCGCTGCTGGCCGCCACCGACGCCGAGGCGTTCTACGCGACGGTGATCGCCGCGCCGGACGTGACCCGGCTGGTGGACGCCGGGGTCGACGAGTTCCTGGCGCCACCGGTCGACCTGCTGGCCCGCTGGCGGGCCGGCCGGGCCGCGCTCGCCGACGCGCTGGCCGCCGTTCCGGCCGGTGAGAAGGTGCCCTGGTACGGCACCCGGATGTCGGCCACCTCAATGGCCACCGCGCGGATGATGGAGACCTGGGCGCACGGTGAGGACGTGGCCGACGCCCTCGGTGTCGTCCGCCCGGCCACCGGCCGCCTCCGCCACGTGGCGCACCTCGGTGTGCGTACCCTCGGGCACGGGTTCACCGCCCACGGCCGTCCCGCGCCGGCGTCGCCGGTCCGGGTCGAGCTGGCCGCGCCCGACGGCGACACCTGGGCCTGGGGCCCGGCGGACGCCGCCGACCGGTTGAGCGGTCCGGCCCGGGACTTCTGTCTCCTGGTCACCCAGCGCCGGCACCGGGCGGACCTCGCCCTGCGGCCGACCGGCCCGGTCGCCGACGAATGGCTCGACGTGGCCCAGGCCTTCGCCGGGCCGCCGGGCGACGGCCGGACGCCGGCCGGCGGAAACGGGGTACGCCCGTGATCCGCATCGGCAACGCCTCCGGCTTCTACGGTGACCGGTTCACCGCCTGGCGGGAGATGCTCGACGGCGGCGAGCTGGACGTGCTGACCGGTGACTACCTGGCCGAGTTGACCATGCTGATCCTCGGTCGGGACCGGCTGCGCGACCCCGACCTGGGCTACGCGAAGACGTTCCTGCGCCAGGCGGAGACGTGCCTCGGCACGGCCCTCGACCGGGGGGTACGGCTCGTGACCAACGCCGGCGGACTGAACCCGGCCGGCCTGGCGGCCGCCATCGAGGCGCTCGCCGGGCGGCTGGGCCTGGCGGTGCGGGTCGGGTACGTCGAGGGCGACGCGCTCCCGCGAGCCGACGCGCTCACCGCGAACGCGTACCTGGGCGCGTTCGGGATCGCCGCCTGCCTCGACGCCGGGGCCGACGTGGTGGTGACCGGCCGGGTCACCGACGCGTCGCTGGTGGTAGGCCCGGCCATCGCACGCTACGGGTGGCGCCGGGACGACCTCGACGAGCTGGCCGGGGCGACCGTCGCAGGACACCTCGTGGAGTGCGGCGCGCAGGTCACCGGGGGTAACTTCAGCTTCTTCACCGAACTGCCCGACGGCGGGCACCGGCCCGGCTTCCCGATCGCCGAGGTGCACCCCGACGGTTCCGCCGTGCTCACCAAGCATCCGGGCACCGGTGGCGCGGTCACCGTGGAGACCGTCACCGCCCAACTGTTGTACGAGATCGGCGGGCCGGCGTACCTGGGGCCGGACGTGGTCACCCGCCTGGACACGGTGACCCTGCACCCCGACGGACCGGACCGGGTGCGGGTCTCGGGTGTACGGGGCACCCCGCCGCCGCCCACGCTCAAGGTGGGCGTCAACAACCTCGGCGGCTTCCGGAACTCGATGACGTTCGTCCTGTGCGGCCTCGACATCGAGGCGAAGGCCGCCCTGGTACGCGGGCAGATCGAGGAGGCGGTGGGCACGGACGGGCTGGAGTTCACCCTCGCCCGTACCGATCACCCGGACGCCGCGGACACCGAGGCGGCCAGCGCCCTGCTGCACGTACACCTGCGGGACAGCGACCGGACGCGGGCCGGGCGGGCCTTCTCGGCCGCCGCCGTGGAGCTGACGTTGGCCTCGTACCCGGGTTGCACGCTGACGACGCTGCCCGGCGACGCCACCCCGTACGGCGTCTTCACCGCCGACACCGTGCCGCAGGACGAGGTCGCCCAGGTGGCGGTCCTGCCCGGCGGCGAGCGGGTGCCGATCCCCCCGCCGATCCGCACGGCTCCCGTGACGCCGGACGAGACAGCCCCGGGTGGCGACGCGCCGGTCACCGGCCCGACCCGGCGCGGCGCGCTCGGTGAACTGGTCGGCGCGCGCTCCGGGGACAAGGGTGGGGACGCCAACCTCGGCGTCTGGGCGCGCTCCGAGGACGGGTACGCGTGGCTGCGCGCCTGGTTGACCGTCGAACGCCTGGCCGAGTTGCTGCCCGAGACGGCGGCGCTGACCGTCCGGCGGTACGAGCTGCCGAACCTGCGCGCGGTGAACTTCGTGATCGAGGGTCTGCTCGGGGCCGGGGTCGCCGCGTCCACCCGGTTCGATCCGCAGGCCAAGGCGCTGGGTGAGCTGCTCCGCGCACGGATCGTCGACCTGCCGGCGGAGGTTGCCCGATGAGCATCGTGGACACCCCGGAGCGCCGACAGCTCCGCGAGTTGACCCGCGCGTTCGTCACCCGGGAGGTGCTGCCGCACCTGGACGACTGGGAGCGGGCCGGCGAGGTTCCCCGGGCGCTGCACGCCACCGCCGCGAAGCTCGGCCTGCTCGGTATCGGCTTTCCCGAGTCGGTCGGCGGCAGCGGCGGCGACCTGCTCGACTCGATCATCGTCACCGAGGAACTGATCCGCGCCGGTGGGTCGTCCGGGCTGGTGGCGGCCCTGTTCACGCACGGCATCGCGCTGCCGCACATGGTCGCCGCGGCCGGTGCCCGTACCGGTGGATCGCTGGGTGGCCGGCTCACCGGCGTCCCGTCCCCGGGTGACGACGGCCTGATCGAGCGGTACGTCCGACCCACCCTGGCCGGCACGATGATCGGCGCCCTGGCGATCACCGAGCCGGACGGCGGTTCGGACGTGGCCGGCATCCGCACGACCGCCGTCCGGGACGGCGACCACTACGTGGTGAACGGGTCGAAGACCTACATCACCAGCGGTCACCGGGCCGACTTCGTGACCACCGCCGTGTGCACCGACTTCCCGGGCAGCGGCGCGCTGACCCTGCTCGTGATCGACAAGGACTCGCCGGGGTTCACCGTGGGACGCCGGTTGGAGAAGTTGGGCTGGCACTGCTCGGACACCGCCGAGCTGTCCTTCCTGGACGTGCGCGTGCCGGTGACCAACCGGATCGGCGCGGAGAACACCGGCTTCCTGGCGATCATGCAGCACTTCGCGGCCGAGCGGCTCTCGCTGGCGACCCAGGCGTACGCGACCGCGCAGCGCTGCGTGGAGCTGGCGATGCGCTGGTGCCGGGACCGGGAGACCTTCGGGCGTCCGCTGGTCGGCCGGCAGGTGGTCCGGCACCGGCTGGCCGAGATGCACACCCGGGCCGAGGCGGCCCGGTCGTACGTGCACGAGGTGGCCGCCCGGGTGGCGGCGGGCGAGCCCGTGGTGACCGAGGTGGCCATGGCGAAGAACGTGGCCGTGGCCGCCTGCGACCACGTCGTCGACCAGGCGCTGCAACTGCACGGCGGCTTCGGCTACCTGCGCGACGCCGAGGTGGAGCGGCACTACCGCGACGCGCGGATCCTCGGCATCGGCGGCGGCACCACCGAGATCATGAACGAGATCATCGCGAAGGGCATGGGCCTATGAGCATCCTGGACAGCGCGATCGACCCGACCGCGCCCGGGTACGCGGCGAACCGGGCGGCCCTGGTGGAGCGGCTGGCCGAGTTGGACGCCGCACTCGACCAGGCGCGGGCGGGCGGGGGCGAGAAGTACGTCTCGCGGCACCACGCGCGCGGCAAGCTGCTGCCCCGGGAGCGGATCGAGCTGCTCATCGACGCGGACAGCCCGTTCCTCGAACTGTCGCCGGTCGCCGCGTATGGCACGGACTTCCCGGTCGGCGCCAGCGTGGTCACCGGCATCGGCGTGGTCGAGGGCGTGGAGTGCCTGATCGTCGCCAACGATCCGACGGTACGCGGCGGCGCGGTCAACCCGTGGTCCCTCGCGAAGACCCGGCGGGCCGGCGAGATCGCCCTCGCCAACCGGTTGCCCATGGTCAACCTGGTCGAGTCGGCCGGGGCGGACCTGCCCACCCAGGCGGAGATCTTCATCCCCGGCGGTCGGGTGTTCCGGGACCTGACCCGGCTGTCGGCGGCCGGCATCCCCACGGTCAGCGTGGTCTTCGGCAACGCGACGGCCGGTGGCGCGTACGTGCCGGGGATGTCCGATCACGTGATCATGATTCGGGACCGGTCGCAGGTGTACCTGGCCGGGCCGCCGCTGGTGAAGATGGCGACCGGCGAGGTCACCGACGACGAGTCGCTGGGCGGCGCGGCGATGCACGCCGGCACGTCCGGGTTGGCGGACTACCTGGCCGAGGACGAGCGCGACGGCATCCGCCTGGCCCGTCAGTGCGTACGCCGGCTGAACTGGCGCAAGCAGGGTCCCGCGCCACGGACGGCGGTGCCGCAGCCGCCGAAGTACGACCCGGAAGAGCTGCTGGGTATCGTCAGCTCCGATCTGAAGGTGCCGTTCGACCCGCGTGCGGTGCTGGCCCGGATCCTGGACGGCAGTGACTTCGACGAGTTCAAGCCGGCGTACGGGGACTCGCTGGTCACCGGCTGGGGTGAGCTGCACGGCTATCCGGTGGGTGTGCTGGCCAACGCGCGCGGGGTGCTGTTCAGCGCGGAGGCGCAGAAGGCGGCCCAGTTCATCCAGCTCGCCAACGCCTCCGACACGCCGTTGGTCTTCCTGCAGAACACCACCGGCTACATGGTCGGCACCGAGTACGAGCAGCGCGGCATCATCAAGCACGGCGCCTTGATGATCAACGCGGTGTCCAACTCGACGGTGCCGCACCTCACGGTGAACCTCGGGGCCTCGTACGGGGCCGGCAACTACGGCATGTGCGGCCGGGCGTACGAGCCGAGGTTCCTGTTCACCTGGCCGAACGCCAAGTCGGCGGTGATGGGCCCGGCGCAGCTCGCCGGGGTGCTGTCGATCGTGGCCCGGCAGGCCGCCGCCGCCCGGGGGCGGGACTACGACGAGGAGTCCGACGCGGCGATGCGGATGATGGTCGAGCAGCAGATCGAGTCGCAGTCGGGCGCGCTGTTCCTCTCCGGCCGGCTCTACGACGACGGGGTGATCGATCCTCGGGACACGCGTACCGTCCTCGGGCTCTGCCTCTCGGCGATCCACAACGGACCGGTCAGGGGCGCCGACGGCTTCGGCGTCTTCCGGCACTGAAGGGCTGACATGATCACCAGACTTCTCGTGGCCAACCGGGGCGAGATCACCCGCCGGGTCTTCGCCACCTGCCGGGCGATGGGCGTACAGACCGTCGCCGTGCACTCGGACGCGGACGCCCACGCGCCCTTCGTCGCCGAGGCCGACCAGGCGGTGCGGCTGCCCGGGGACACGCCGGCCGAGACGTACCTGCGGGTGGATCTCATCCTGGACGCGGCCCGGCGCAGCGGCGCGGACGCCGTCCACCCCGGTTACGGGTTCCTCGCCGAGAACGCCGAGTTCGCGGCGGCGGTCGCCGACGCGGGCCTGACCTGGGTCGGCCCGCCGGCCAAGGTGATCGCCGCGATGGGCGACAAGCTGGCCGCGAAGGCGCTGCTCGCCGAGGCGGGCGTACCGATGCTGCCGAGTTGGACAGACGCCGACCAGGTCACCGACTTCCCGGTGCTGGTCAAGGCGTCCGCCGGCGGTGGCGGGCGGGGCATGCGGATCGTCCGGGACGCCACCGGGCTCGCCGAGGCCGTCGCCTCCGCGCGCCGCGAGGCCGCCGCGGCGTTCGGCGACGGCACGGTCTTCATCGAGCGGTACGTCGAGCGCGGCCGGCACGTCGAGGTGCAGATCCTCGGCGACACCCACGGAACCGTGCAGGTGCTCGGCGTCCGGGAGTGCTCGATCCAGCGCCGGCATCAGAAGATCATCGAAGAGGCGCCCGGTCTCGTGCCGGCCGAGGTGCGGGAACGGCTGCACGAGGCGGCCGAGGCCGCCGGGCGGGCGGTCGACTACGTGGGCGCGGGCACCGTCGAGTTCCTGCTGACGCCCGACGGGGCGGTCCACTTCCTGGAGATGAACACCCGACTCCAGGTGGAGCACCCCGTCACCGAACTGGTCACCCCGGACGGACTGGACCTGGTCCGGATGCAGCTGCTGGTGGCCGAGGGTGAGCCGCTGCCCGCGCAGCACCACGCCCCCGCCACCCGCGGCCACGCGATCGAGGTGCGGCTCTGTGCCGAGGAGCCGGCGCAGGACTGGCGGCCCGCCACCGGCACGCTGCACCGCTTCGACGTGCCCGGGGTGGACCGCGAGTTCGGCGGGGTCGACCGGTCCGGCCTGCGGCTCGACTCGGGTGTGGTGGCGGGCTCGGTGGTGGGCGTGCACTACGACTCGCTGCTCGCCAAGCTCATCGCCGTCGCGCCGACCCGCGCGGAGGCGATCCGCGCACTGGCCGGCGCGCTGGCCCGGGCCGAGATCCACGGCGTCACCACCAACCGGGATCTGCTGGTGCGGGTGCTGCGCAGCCCCGAGTTCGGAGCCGGCGAGATCGACACCGGCTTCCTGGACCGGCATCCGGAGGTCTTCGCCCCGCTGCTCCCCGCCGACCAACTTCCGGTCACCGCGCTCGCCGCCGCGCTGGCGGCTGCCGCACACCGACGGGCGAGCGCGCCGGTGCTCGCCGGGCTTCCGTCCGGCTGGCGCAACGTGCCGGCCGTTCCGCAGGTCACCCGGTTCGCCGGCCCGCAGGGCGAGCTGGAGGTCCGTTACCGACTGGACCGTACCGGCGGCCTCGCCGAGTGGTCCGTCGCGCACCACACCGTCGCGGACCACGGCGACCCGGGCGACACCGACGAGCGCCGCGCCGCCGGCCTACCCGGTGCCGCTGACGACAGCGCCGAGCGGCAGGTGGTCGAGCTGGTCGAGGCCACACCCGACCGGGTGGTGCTCGACGTCGACGGGGTGCGGCGGTCGTACCGCGTACACCGGGTGGGGTCGGAGTTCTTCGTGGACGGCCCGGACGGGGCGGCGAGCCTGGCCGAGCTGCCGCGTCTCCCCCTGCCGACGGCGGAGCTGGCCGCCGGGTCGCTGCTCGCGCCGCTGCCCGGCGCGGTGACCCGGGTGCACGTCGAGGTCGGCCAACGGGTCTCGGCCGGCGATCCGCTGCTCACCCTGGAAGCGATGAAGCTGGAACATCCCGTGCTCGCCCCGACCGACGGCGTGGTCACCGAGCTGCCGGTGCCGGCCGGCGGTCAGGTGCGCACGGGCGCCGTGCTGGCCGTTATCGGAAAGGACCACTGATGACCTTCGACCTCACCTCCGAACAGGACCAGTTGCGCGACGCGGTGCGGGCGCTCGGCCGCCGGTACGGGCACGGCTACTTCGTCGAGAAGGCGAAGGCCGGGGAACACACCACCGAGCTGTGGGCGGAGGCCGGCCGGCTGGGCTACCTGGGGGTCAACATCCCCACCGAGTACGGCGGCGGGGGCGGCGGCATCACCGAGCTGGCCATCGTCTGCGAGGAGCTGGCGGCGGCCGGCTGCCCGCTGCTGCTGCTGGTGGTCTCCCCCGCCATCGCGGCCACCGTGATCGCCCGGCACGGCACGGAGGAGCAACGCAAACGGCACCTGCCCGGTCTCGCCGACGGGTCGGCGAAGATCGTCTTCGCGATCACCGAGCCGGAGGCCGGTTCCAACTTCCACCGCCTCGGCACGGTGGCCCGCCGCGACGCTGACGACTGGGTGCTCAACGGCCGCAAGTGCTACATCTCCGGGGTCGACGAGGCCGGTCACGTGCTCGTGGTCGCGCGGACCGAGGACTCCGCCACCGGCAAGCTCAAGCCTGCCCTGTTCATCGTGCCGACCGACGCGGCCGGGCTGACCCGGTCCAAGCTGGACATGGAGATCGTGTCCCCGGAGAACCAGTTCCTGCTCTACCTCGACGACGTCCGGGTGCCCGCCGACGCGCTGGTCGGCGAGTCGCTGGACGCCGGGCTGCCGGCGCTGTTCAGCGGGCTGAACCCGGAACGGATCACGGTGGCCGCGATGGGCGCCGGCACCGGCCGGTACGCCATCGAACGGGCCAGCGAGTACACCGCCACCCGCAAGGTCTGGGGTGGCCGGAGCATCGGCTCGCACCAGGGGGTGTCGCACCCGCTAGCGCACGCGGCCGTGCAGGTGGAGCTGGCCCGCCTCATGATCCAGAAGGCGGCCACGCTGTACGACGCGGGCCGCGACCTGGAGGCCGGGGTGGCCGGGAACATGGCCAAGTACGCGGCCGGCGAGGCCGCCGCGCTCGCCGTGGACACCGCCGTGCAGGTTCTCGGCGGGGCCGGCATGACCACCGAGTACGGGGTGGCGACGCTGCTCGGCGCGGTACGGGCCGGCCGGATCGCCCCGGTCAGCCGGGAGATGATCCTCAACTTCGTGGCCCAGCACGTCCTGGGTCAGGAGAAGTCCTACTGAGTGGTGTCGCGGGGTCCGCCGGGCGCGCGGCAGGCGGCGTCGATGCGGTGCACCGGGCGGACGCGGCGGCCCAACCCCTCCAGCAGCGAGTCCTCGACGTGGAAGTCGTGGATGCGCAGCCGGTGCCGGGGCAACTCCTCCTCGCTCGGGCAGAGCACCTGCGCCCGGACCAGGCCGACGGGCACGTAGCGGACCCCACCCCGTTCCTGCAGGATCACCATGTTGACGTCGTCGGTGGTGACCACGTGCCCCCGTACGTCCTCGGTCGGACCGTTCTCGACGCCCACCGTGGTGACGGTGAGCGGCAGCACCGGTGTGCTGATCACCGGCAGCGCGGCCCAGACCAGCATGACCAGGACCGCCACCTCGGTCACCGACGCCAGGGGACGGATCACCATGCCGGGCAGCGGCCCGGCGATGAACAGCGCCAGCACCGGTGGAACCACCAGCAGCGCCAGCACCAACAGCTCGCCCTGCGCGCCGGCCTCGCGCAGCGTGGGCACCATCAGCCACCCGTACCCGGCGAGCAGCGCGACGAGCGCCAGCAACCGGGGTACGACCCATTCGTGCAACCGCTCCGGCCGGAGTTGGAACGCGGCCGCGAACGCCGGCAGCAGCAGCGGCAGGTAGAGCAGCGGCCAGGTGAGCAGGGCGAGCAGGAAGCTGGCCAGCACGAACCAGGCCGGGGTGAGGTCCGCCCAGCGGGCGAAGAGCGGGCGGCGTCGGGTGCCCGGCGGCAGGCGATCCACGCTCACCGCCAGCACCGCGCCGAGCGCGAAGACGGCGACCAGCCCGGTGGAGAGCAGTCGGGCGGCGGTGGTCAGGAAACCCGCCAGCAGGTTGACCGTCCCGACGTTCGCGACCAGCAACAGCGTGGTCTGTAGCTCGCCGCCCGCCTCCACGCCGAGCCGGAGCACCGAGAAGATCGCCGGTACGCCCACGACGGCGGTCCAGAACGACTGGCTGGCCCGTGCCCGCCGCTCCGCCGGGTCCCATCGTGCCGGCGCGACGTCGGCGACCTGCTCCGCGTCGGCTGCCGGTTCGGTGGGTTCGGCGCTCGGCGTCTCGTCGGCGTCGACCTCGACGTGGTCGGTCGGTACGGCCGCGCGCGGCGTCGGCACCGGGCCGTCGGCGCCCGTGTCACCGGTCGCCGTCCGCGCCGCGCTCACCGCCGGGGCGCCTTGTCGTCGAAGTCGACGAGCTTCGGAACCTCAAGCGGCTGCGGCTGACTCTTCTCGATCCGCAGCCACGGGCCCAGGGTCCGGTTGTACGCGGTCTGCCACGGACTGGACTGCCCGTCGCGCCCCTGCAGGTAGCTCTTCTGCAGGAAGAACGCGACCAGGTCCCGCAGGGCCGGGTCGCCGATCGGCACACCGATGCCCAACAGCTCACTCGTCCCGAAGGGCAGGTCGACGATCTCGAACTCCTTCGGGTACGTGGCGAGGAAGCCCGCGAGGATCGTCTCGTCCGAGCTGACGGCGTCGTACCGGCCGGCGCGAATGCCGTCCACGCAGTCCCAGACGTCCTTCACCACCAGTGCCTTGACCTGGCGCTTCTCCAACTCGACCTCGGTGGTCGAGCCACCGCTGGTGCAGATCTTGTACTTGGGGTTCCGCAGGTCCTCGATGGTGCGGATCTCATCCTTCAACCGGACCGGCACCAGCACCTCCTGGGTGGTGACGAAGTACGGGCCGGCGAAGCTGACCAGCTTCTTGCGCTCCTCCGTCATCGAGAAGCTGGACACCACCAGGTCGACGGTGCCGCCCTGCAGGTACGGAATCCGGTCCTCGGTGGCCACCGAGACGAACTCCAGCTGCTGCTCGCCCTGGTAGCCGAGGGAGGCGGCGATGTACCGGCCGATCTCGACGTCGAAGCCCACATGCTGGCCGTTCTGCAGGTCGCCCATCAGCGGCTCGTTGGTGGCGACACCGATGCGCAGCTTGGACTGGCCGTAGATGTGCGACTCGCGCATCTTCTCCTGCACGGACGGCAGGTCGGGCTCCTTGCGGCTGTCGCATCCGGCGGCAGCGGCCAGGGTGAGGGTCAGGGCAACCGCCAGCGTCGTCGCGACCGAGCGGAGCCGGGACTGCGGAGTGCGTACGTTCATGGGTGACCTCGCTGACGGAGCAGCCTGCGGAACACCGAGAGTAGCGACAGCGGTCCATTGCGTACGCATGCCGATCGGTCAGGTCGATCCAACCGTTCGATCAACGCCGATCGGCGTGGCGGATCGCCTCTGCGGTTGACAGCGAGCCGGGCGACGACATGCTGGAAGGGTGACTCGACTGTCCAGGATCGATGCGCGGATGGTGGCGGCGGTCGCGGCGCCGGGAGCCCTCGCGCTGCTGATCCTGCTGGTCGTCCTCCGCCGGCAGGACCTCGTCGGGGTGATTCTCGCGCTGCTGTGCGTGCTGCTGGTCATGGTCACCGCGGTCGCCGTGTCGGCCGCCCGTCAGCGTGACGAACCGGAGCCGGCGGAGCAGCCGCACCTGACCGGCCCGCCGGAGTTGATGCCGTACGGCATCGACGCGGACACTCTCGACGCGCTGGACAGTCGGGACGCGTTGCGTGCGGTGCGTGACCGGCGACGCACGCGCGGCGGGTTCAACGACCGGTGAGAGTGGGGGCGGTGAGCGCGTCGACGCCCCGTCCCGCCAGGCACCGGTAGACGCGGTCGACGTTGCCGTCGACGGGCGGCAGCACCGCCAGGTGCCAGCCGGTCGGCTCGGTGATCTCGGTGGTCAGCCGGAACGTGTCGTCGCTGCACACCTGCCGTACCTGCTCGGCGGCGATCACCTCGTCGTAGTCCGCGCCGACCAGCGGCACCGGCAGGATGCCCTCGGCGTACGTCTCCCAGGTGTGCCGGCCGTCGCAGGGGACCCGCGCCGCCTCCGCGCGTTGACCACGGATGCGCACCGGACCGAAGCACTCCAACTCGGGCAGGCAGCGGGCGCCACCGGGCAGTGCGCTCGGCGCTCCGGCGCCCGTGGCACAGCCGGGCAGTGGTCCGGTCGCCGGCGCCGCGACCCGGGTCACCGAGGGGGACGGGCCCGGTGGCCCGTCGCTGCTGGCCACCCATGCGCCGGTGGTGGCCGAGGCGGCGAGCGCCAGCACGCCGGCACCGCCGAGGAACCAGCGCCGCCGCCAGCGCCGGCCGCCGGGCACCCCGGGACGGGTGTCCTCGACCGAGGAACGAGGGCTCGGCTGGCCGGTGCCGTACAGGCCGGAGCGGGTCGAGCCGCCGCCGATCGGGGTGCCGCCGCCGATCGGGGCGCCACTCACCGGGGCGGTCGGCGCGCCGAATGGCAGGTTGGCGAGCAGTTCGTGCAGTTCGAGAGCGGAGGGTCGCTCATCCGGATCGTTCGCCATGCCGAGCCGCAGCACGTCGATCAGCTCGTCCGGCACCCCCGGCAGGGCGGGGATCGGCTGGTTGAACATCTCCAGCACGGTCACCAGGCTGGGGTTGCGCTCGGACTGCCACCGCGGCGGTCGGCCGTGCATCACCGCGTAGAGGGTGGCGCACAGCGCGTACACGTCGACGGCCGGCGACGGCGGGCTGTGGCTGAACATCTCCGGTGGCGCGTACGCCGGGGTGAGCACTTCCAGGGTGACCGAGGCGTCCCGGGCCTCGGCCAGCACGGCGAGCCCGAAGTCGGCCAGCACCGCCGAGTTGAAGTGCGAGTAGAGGATGTTCGCGGGCTTCACGTCCCGGTGCAGCACCCCGGCGCCGTGCGAGTGGGCCAACGCGTCCGCGATCTTGAGGCCGAGGTCGCGGGCCTCCACCGGGTCGAGCGGCGAGTTGCGCATCCGCTCGGCGTACGACCCGTCGCAGAGCTCCATGATCAGGTACGGGTGCTGGTCGACGGTGACGCCGACGTCGAAGAGGTCCACGACGTGCGGGTGGGACGACATCCGCCCGGCCGCCCGCGCCTCGCGCAGGAAACGGGCCTGGTCGCGTTCGCTGTCCAGGGTGCGGTTCTCGACCTTGACGGCGACCTCGCGGCCGACCGAGATCTGGGTGGCCTGGTAGACGGTGGCGTAACCGCCCCGGGCAAAGACCCGCAAATCAGTCAGACCGGGCACGATCGGCACCGGCAGGCCGCCGCTCGGGGTGTCGGTCACCGCTTGAAAATACCCAACCCTGCCGGTGGCTCAGCGCGCCGCGTCCGCCGAAGCGGTTGGCGCGGGGGCGGCGGGGACGGCCGGCGCGCCCCGGCGGGCGTCCACCCGCAGGCCGATCGCGGTGGCCACCGCGCCGAGCCCTTCCCACGCGGCCACACCGAAGAACCGCTCGGGAGCGATGTCGGCCAGCACGGCGATGGTGAACACGGTGAAGGTGACCAACCGGAACACCACCGTGAACCGGTAGAACGCCCGCCACTCGGTGACCGTCGCGAGCAGGTAGTAGACGCCCATGTTGAACGCCGCCATCGAGGACGCCAGCAGGAAGGTGCCGGTGTAGTCGCCGGGTGAACGCGTCGCCGGCACCTCGAAGCCGAGCATGCGCAACTGCGCCTCCGGCCAGAGGATGCCGACGGCGCCCATCACGAGCGCCAAGACGCCGAAGACCGCGATGGTCCAGCCGGCGACGGAACGCGGCAGCTTCATGGTGAGCCTCCCCCAGGCACGGCGACGGTCACCACTGTGGACCACCGCGCGGTGGTGACACGCTACGCCGCTCCCCGGGACAACCACATCCCCCCACTGCGTTGATCATGAAGTTATTGCCACCGACATCGGCGTGTCGGCGCAATAACTTCATGATCAACGGGCCGGGGCGGGGTGGGACCCCGTGGGGGCCAGGCGCTCTTGGAGGGCCTTGGCGGCTGCTCGTTCGCTGCGTTGTTCCGTCGCGTACGCCAGGCGGACGGCCTCGTCGGCGCAGGACCTGGCCTCGTCCGGGTAGCCGCAGGCCGCCAACGCCTCGGCGAGCACGCTCGCCGCGATCACCTGACTGCGCACGTCCTCGGCCGGGGCGGCGACCGCCCGTCGGGCCCAGTCCAGCGCCTGCTCCCGCTGACCGTGCGCGAGCAGCGCCGACGCGTACCGGGCCATGGTCTGGCGGCGGGACAACAGCAGGGAGGGCGCGGTCGCGGCGGCCGTCGCCACCGGGGCGAGCAACCCGACCGCGGTCGCCGGGTCACCGGCCGCCAGTCGGGCGGTGGCCAGCAGCACCCGGGGCGCGACCTGCGCCGGCGCCTGCGGGTTGTGCGGCTCGACGGCGGTCAGCACCGCCCGGGCCGCCTGCTCGGCGGTCTCGTGGTCGCCCATGTCCAGCGCCACGGAACCGCGCAGCGTGCCGGCCATCCCGGTGAGCAGCGGGTGGGACGTCTGTTCGGCGTACGCCAGCGCGTCGGTGAGCAGGTCGGCCGCGTGTTCCGGCTCGCCCAGTCCGCGCGCCACGACGGCCCGAACCACCAGCGCGAACCCGCGCCCCCAGTCGTCCGAGGCGGCGGCGAACTCGCGGTACGCACGGCGGGCCTCCCGGTCCGCCTCGGCCAGGTCGCCCAACTCCGCGGTGGCGAACGCCGCGACCGCGCGCAGCGTACCCACCGCCCACGCCTCGCCGACGCGTTCGCCGAAGGGCAGGAAGACCTGCGCCAGACGGCACGCCTCCCGCAGCCGGCCGGCCAGCAGCCGGGCGAACGCGGTGGTGCCGCGCAGCCACGCCCGCCCGTACGGGTCCTTCAGCTCGGCGAAGAGCCGGGCGGCCCGGCCGAGCACCGCGTCGGTGCCGGCGAAGTCACCGCGGGTGGTGGTCACCCACGCCAGGTTCTGGAGCGACCACGCCTGCCCGCGCCGGTCCTGCGCGGCGAGGCTGACCTGGTACGCGGCGGCCAGCCGGCTGCTCGCCTGGCCCAGCCGACCGGCCACGAAGTCAGCCATGCCGAGCCGGCGCATGGCGGACGCGCGCAGCGTGGGCAACCCTTCGGCGGTGGCCACCTGCAACGCCTCCTGCCAGGCGGCCTCCGCCCGACCCTGGTCGCCGAGGGTCTGCTGGGCCTGCCCGGCGAGCAGCAGGGCGCTGGCCCGGGTGGCGTCGTCCCCCGCGTTCGCGGCGATCTTCTCGGCGAAGGCCAGCGCGTCCCCCACCCGACCGATCTGCAACAGCGCGCGGGCGTGCACCACCCGGTCGCTCGCCGGTACCCCGTCGCGGGCCAGTTCGCTGGCGCGTTCGGCGTACTCGACGGCGAGGGCGGGCTCCCCGGCGGACAGCGACCGGCGGGCGGCCCGGCCGAGCGCGGCGATCCCGAGCGGGACCACGGTGCGGGCCGGCGCGTCCGGTCGTAGTTTCACCGCGTCGGCGAGGGTGGCGGCCCGCTGCACGTGGGCGGCGACGAAGTCGTCGCGGTCCTCCTCGGTGAAACCGCCCGTCGTGACACCCTCGGCCGGCGCGGCCCAGCGAGCCAGCGCGGCGTGCCGCTCGGCCAACTCCGCCTTGCTCACCCCGGCGTACGCGGCCTCCCGCATGAGCGGGGTGGCGAACGCGTAGCCGGAGCGGGTGCGGTGCAGCATGCGGCGTTGCAGCAACTCCTCGACGGCCCGGTCGAACTCGACGGCGACCACCGCGGACGGTCGCCCGTCCCGGCCGGCCCGCTGCTCGCGCAGCGCCTCCAGTGCGCCGGCCGGCACGGTGTCGCCGACCACGGCGGCGTCGCGCAGCACGGACCGGGCATCCGGGGGCAGCGCGTCGATCCGGGCGGCGAGCACGGCCGCGAGGTCCCGGGAGAGCAGCCGGCTGCCCAGCGAGCCGGGCACCAGCCGCCAACCGGACCCGTCCTGGTCCCGCGTGCCGGCGGCGGTGGTCAACGCGCCGCGCTCGATCAGCAGGGTGACCAGCTCGGCCAGGTAGAACGGGTTGCCCTGGGCGGTGGCGAGCAGCCGGTCGGCGTCGGCCGGCGGCAACTTCCCGCCACCGAGATAGCTGGTGAGCAGACGGGCGGCGTCGGCGCCGCGAAGTGGCGGCAGGGAGTGCACCTCGGCGTCCGCGACGCGGGTCAACGCGCCGGCGGTGCGGACCAGCTCGGGGCGGCCGAGCAGCAGGACGAGCACCGGGCCGGTGAGTCGGGACAGGGTCGACCCGAGCGCGCTGATGGTCTCGGCGGTCGCGTCGTGCAGGTCGTCCACCACGATCACCAGCGGCGCCTCCGAGGCGAGCCCGCTGAGCAGGTCGGCCACGGCGTTCGGCACCGCCTCGGCGTCGGCGGGCGCCGCTCCCGCGGCGCCCCACTCACCGTTGTCGGTGCCGCCGTGCACGGGCAGTTCGGCGTAGCCGAGCAGGGCGAGCAGTTGGTCGTTGGCGATCGGGGGCGTCTCGCCGGAGCGGGCCAGCCGCTGGGCGAGTCGACGTAGCCGTTCCTCGACGGCGGGCCGGGTCAGCGCGGTGGCCGCGTCGGTGGGGAGACCGACGGCGGCACGGACCAGGTCGGCCAGGGGCGCTAGTCGACGCCGCTCACCGAAGGCGGCGCAGCGCACCGAGAGCACCCGCGCGCCGGTGTGCGCCGCGTACCGGCCGGCACCCACGTCGTACCCGGCCGCGAGGCGTTCGACCTCGGCGGCGAACCGGGACTTGCCGATGCCCGCCTCGGCGGTCATCAGCAGCACCCGCGGGTCACCCTGGTCGATCACCTCGGCGAGTCGACCGGCGACCCGCCCGATCTCGGTCTCCCGGCCCACGTAGGGCGCCTCGTCACCGAGACCCGAGCGGGTGCCCGGCGCGTCCAGGAGGCCCAGCAGCTCGTACGCCTCGACCGGCTCCCGCTTGCCCTTGAGCCGCAGCGGGCGCAGCGCCCGCCAGGAGGCGACGTGCCGGGTGGCGGCGGCGGTACGCGCGCCCGCGTAGACCGCGCCGACGGCGGCGGCGTCGGCCAGCCGGGCGGCGGTGTTCACCGTGTCGCCGATGACCGTGTACTCGATGGCGGCCTGGATGCCCGCGATGACGTCGCCGGTGTTCAGCCCGACCCGCAGGCCCAGCGGCGCGCCACCGCCCCGCTCGTCGTCGAGCACCCGACGCACCGCCCGCTGCATCGACAGGGCGGCCCGCACGGCCCGTTCGGCGTCGTCCTCGTGCGCCACCGGAGCGCCGAAGACCGCCATGATCCCGTCGCCGGTCAGCTTGTCGACGTGCCCGCCGAAGGTCTTGACGGCACCGGCCAGGGCGGCGAGCACCCGATCGGTGACCGCGCCGACGCGTTCCGGGTCGAGGTCCTCCGACCAGGAGGTGAATTCGGAGAGGTCACCGAAGAGAACGGTGACGACCCGGCGCTCGGCCGCCGGCAACGTGGCGGCCGCCGGGAGCGCGGCACCACAGTTGTGGCAGAACCGTGCGCCGGGGACGGCGACGGTTCCGCACACCGGGCAGGTCACATGTGCTCCAACCCACTGACCCCCGGCGCAGATTCCCCGGTGTCGACGCCCAGATACTCCAACTGGGCACGGACCGACCATTCCGCCGCCCACCAGAGCGAGCGGTCCACGTCCGCGTAGACCGCCGCGACCACGTCGGCGGGCGTCCGGGCGCCCGCGTCGACCGCCGACCGGACCTGGTCGAGCCGGGCCCGCCGGTGGGCGAGGTAGAACTCGGCGGCGGCGGCGCAGTCGGCCAGCGCCGGGCCGTGGCCCGGCAGCGCCGCGATCCCGGTGTACGCGGAGAGCAGCTCGAGGCTGTTCAGGTAGTCGCCGAGGTGCCCGTCCGGGTGGGCGACCACGGTGGTGCCCCGGCCCAGGATGGTGTCGCCGGTGAGCACCACCCGCTCGTCGCCGTACTCGACGAGGAAGCAGACCGAGTCGGCCGTGTGGCCGGGGGTGTGCAGCAGGCGGATGCCGAGGGTCTCGTCGAGCGCGGTGTCGGCGCTCAGTGGCGTACCGCCGATGGTGTGTGCCGGGTCGGCGGCGAGGACCGGCGCACCGACCAGTTCACGCAGCCGGGCGGCGCCCTCGGTGTGGTCGGGGTGGCCGTGGGTGATGAGGATCAGGCCGATCGGACCGTGCTCGGCGATCCGCTTGAGGTGCCCCTCGTCGGCCGGCCCCGGGTCGACCACGACGGCGTACCCGGCACCCGGTGCGCGCAGCACCCAGGTGTTGGTCCCGTCGAGGGTCATCGGCCCCGGGTTGGGCGCGCGCAGCAACGAAACCCAGCTCGGCAGCTCGCCAGCCAACGCCGCCACGGCCCCCGTCACGTGCCCGCTCATGGCTGCGATCGTACGACCCCGCCCGCCACTCCCCGCGATCTTGCACTTCCTGCTGTTGCTTCATACCTGTTCACGGCATTCGTCGGGGCAGAAAGTGCAAGATCGCGGGGTTCAGAGCGGGGGTCAGGCGACCTCGACGATCAGTTCGATCTCCACCGGGGCGTCCAGGGGGAGTTCGGCCACGCCTACCGCGCTCCTCGCGTGACGGCCCGCTTCGCCGAAGACGGTGCCGAACAGGTCGGAGGCACCGTTGATCACGGCGGGCTGGCCGATGAACCCGGGGGCCGAAGCCACGAAGCCGGTCACCTTGACCACCTTGACCACGTTCTCCAGCCCGACCAGCGAGTCGACCGCCGCCAGCGCGTTGAGCGCGCACCGCTCGGCGAGATCCTTGGCCTGCTCGGCGGAGATCCCGGCGCCGACCTTGCCGGTCGCCAGGAGCTTGCCCTCGGCGATGGGCAACTGGCCGGAGACGTACACGTGCTGCCCGGACTGCACCGCCGGCACGTAGCTGGCCACCGGCGGCACCACGTCGGGCAGTTCGAGGCCCAGCTCGGCGAGCTTCGCGTGGGGACCGTTGCTCATCGGGTCACCTCGTTGTTCGCGATCGCGGAGCCTCGCCGGGCCGACGTCCCGGCGCTCACGCCTTGGGCCGCTTCAGGTACGCCACGAGCTGATCCGGGTTCGGGCCGGGGACCACGGCGACGAGTTCCCACCCGTCCTCACCCCAGTTGTCGAGGATCTGCTTGGTCGCGTGGACCAGCAGAGGGACCGTGGAATATTCCCACTTCTGCATCGCTGGAGGGCTCCCTCGTGGTGCGGATTTCGTCGAGGCACAGCCTACGGTCCGCTGGCCGGGCGAGGCGCGGGACGTTGCTCCGGCGTGGCCGGCACCTCGCCGCAGGGCCCCTCGTGGCCGTACCCCTGGGGGCAGCGCGAGCGGTCGGGCAGCAACAGGTCGCAGAAGACTCGGTGCCGGTTGTTCTGGTCGTCCGCGTTCGACACGGTTGTCTCGCCCGCGTCCAACTCCGGCAGGAAGCCCAACGACACCGCGACCCGCCCGGCCAGCGCGGTCGCCGACGCCAGGTCGGGCACCCGGATCGGCAGGTGGATGACGAAACCCGGCTCGTCGTCGTCCCGCAGCCGCTCGACCGGCCGGTGCGACGCCCGGACGCTCTCCGGCGGCTCCGGAACCCGACGGTACGACCGCTCGTTGATGGGCAGGTTGCCGACCAGCCCGCCGACCACCTCACCCACGGACCCGGGCCGCCGTTGCCGGTCGTTCGTCGGAAACTGGGTGCGAGGGATGTTGTCCGCATCGCGCATGAACTGCCTCCGGTCGTACCTCTCGGATCACGCTTCCGGTCCGGTTCACTCAACCGTTCCGGCCCCCGCACCGGGACGAAGGTAGGCCCGCGGAGGCGGTCTCGCCAACAGGGCGCGCACGATCAGTCACCCAGAGTCACATATGTGACAGAGTGGCGGCAGGAATCCCGACTGCCTCGGATGTCACCATGCGCTTCTCCGGGTCGAGAGGTGACGTACGGCGCGGTAGGGGCGACACCGAACCGCCGGCCGGCCGCTACCCTCTCGGTCGGACGGTCGCGCAGCGCCCGGCCGCCCGCTCGATCTCGCTCGGCGCCAGGGGTGGCGGCCGGGCGCCGCACCCCCGGGGGAACGAGATGACCCAACCGCCCAGCGGCGACCAGGCCGGCCCGCGCGCTCTTCCGCCGGCCCAGCCGGACCCCGCCGGCCAGCCCGAGGCCGCGGCCAGCCCCGCACCCTACGACCCGGCGTCCTCCGCCGGGGATCCCGGCGCGTCGTCCGCACCGGGTCAGCCGGTCATTCCCACCCAGCCCGGTCCGTCGACCCAGCCCGACCCGTCGACCCAGCCCGGCCAGCCGGCGCTGCCCCACCAGAGCGCCGCCGGGCCCGGTCAAGCCGCCCCCGGTGGACAGCCCGCCCTGCCCAGTCAGCCCGTCTCCGGTCAGCCCGTCTCCGCGCAGCCTGTTTCTGCTGGTCAGCTCGGGGCCGGAGCGTTCCCCGCGCAGCCCGGAACGCCCACCACGCCCGCCCCACCCGGTGGCGTGCCGCAGCCCGCAGGCCCGACCGACACGCCGCCGCCGGTCTCCCCGGCCGCGATCCCGCCGCCCCCGCCCGGCTATCCGCCGTACGCCGGCGCCGCCGAGCCGAAGAAGAAGCGCGGCCTGCTGATCGCGCTCATCGCGCTGGGCGTGATCATGGTGCTCTGCGTGGGCGGCGGCGTCGTGACGTTCCTGACCCTGCGCAACGCCGAGTCCGGCGAGGGCGCGAAGGAGCCGGCGGTCGCCGTCGACGAGTTCCTCACCGCCGTCTACAAGGACCGGGACGCCGGCAAGGCCGCGGACCACGTCTGCGCCGCCTCGCGCGACGACAAGAAGATCGCCGCCAAGGTGGCCGAGGTGGAGAAGTACGCCGCCTCCTACCAGAACCCCCGGTTCAAGTGGACCACCCCCAAGGTCGACAACCAGACCGGGGACCGGGCCACCGTCTCCACCCGGATCACCATGACCACGGCCGACGAGAAGGTGGCCGACCAGGACCTGCGCTTCACCGTGGTGCAGAAGACGGGTTGGTGGGTCTGCGAGGTCGCATGACCCGTCGCCCTGGATAGGCTCGACAGGTGCGTGCACCTGAGCGGCCGTCCGACCCGGCCGGTAGCGGATGGTCGGCCCGCCTCCACGTCGTGACCGGCAAGGGCGGCACCGGCAAGACCAGCGTGGCGGCGGCGCTGGCCCTGGCGCTGGCCGCCGGTGGTCGGCGCACCCTGCTGGTGGAGGTGGAGGGCCGGCAGGGCATCGCCCAGCTCTTCGGGCTCGACCCGCTGCCGTACGAGGAGCGGCACCTCACCGACGCGCCGGACGGCGGCGAGGTACGGGCGCTCGCGGTGGACGCCGAGGAGGCGCTGCTCGAGTACCTGGACATGTTCTACAAACTGGGGGCGGCGGGTCGGGCGCTGCGCAAGCTGGGGGCCATCGACTTCGCCACCACCATCGCTCCGGGCCTGCGGGACGTGCTGCTCACCGGCAAGGTGAAGGAGGCCACCACCCGCACCTCGGGGCAGCGGCGCGCGTACGACGCGGTGGTGCTGGACGCGCCGCCCACCGGTCGGATCGGTCGCTTCCTCAACGTGACGGCCGAGACGGCCCGGCTGGCCAAGGTCGGCCCGATCAAGACCCAGAGCGAGGGGGTCTCCGCGCTGCTGCGCTCCCCGATGACCGCCGTGCACGTGGTCACCCTGCTGGAGGAGATGCCGGTGCAGGAGACGGTGGATGCCATCGCCGACCTGACCGCCCTCGGCTTCGGCATCGGGAAGGTGATCGTCAACGGCGCCCGGCCCGCGCTGCCGGCCGGCCCGGCGGTCACCGCCGCGGACCTGCGGCGGGGTCTGGTCGCCGCGGGTCTGCCCGCCGACCGGGACATCGTGGCCGGGTTGCACGACGAGGCACGGGACCAGCTCATCCGGCGCGAACTGGAGGATTCTCTCCGCGCCGACCTGGTGGAGCTGGGGCTGCCGATGGTCGAGCTGCCGTTGCTGCCCGACGGGGTGGATCGGGCGGGCCTCGCGACCCTGGCCCAGGCCCTCGTCCGCGCCGATTGACTCACACCTGAGCTCAGCACGGGCGCATGGACCGACGCGGCCCGATACGCTCGATTGGTGCCTTCCGAAGACGCGGCGCCGCAGCTGGACGTCGACCAGATCCTCGCCGACCCGGGCGTACGGATCGTGGTGTGCTGCGGTGCCGGCGGGGTGGGTAAGACCACCACGGCCGCCGCCCTGGCGCTGCGGGCCGCCGAGCAGCACGGCCGCCGCACGGTGGTGCTCACCATCGACCCGGCCCGCCGGCTCGCCCAGTCGCTGGGCCTGACCGAGCTGGACAACACGCCCCGGCAGGTCAAGGGGATCGACGTCGAGTCCAGCGGCGGTGAGCTGCACGCCATGATGCTGGACATGAAGCGCACCTTCGACGACGTGGTGCTCCAGCACACCGATCCGGCGAAGGCCGCGGAGATCTTCGCGAACCCGTTCTACCAGGCCATGAGCTCGACGTTCGCCGGCACGCAGGAGTACATGGCGATGGAGAAGCTGGGCCAGTTGCACGCCCGGGGCGAGTGGGACCTGATCGTGGTGGACACCCCGCCGTCCCGCTCGGCGCTGGACTTCCTGGACGCGCCGGCCCGACTCTCGCGCTTCCTCGACGGCCGGATGCTGCGTCTGCTGCTGGCCCCGGCGCGCAGTGGTGGGCGGAGCATGTTCAGTCTGGTCACGGCGTCGTTCGGCATGTTCTCCAAGGTGGTGCAGAAGGTGCTCGGCGCGCAGCTGCTCACCGACCTGTCCGGCTTCGTGGCCGCGCTCGACTCGATGTTCGGCGGCTTCCGGCAGCGGGCCGAGCAGACGTACCGCATCCTGCAGGCGCGGGAGACGGCCTTCGTGCTGGTCGCGGCGCCCGAGCCGGACGCGGTCCGGGAGGCCGCCTACTTCGCCGGCCGGCTGCGCGAGGAGAAGATGCCGCTGGCCGGCCTGGTGCTCAACCGGGTGCACCGCCCGGTGGTTCCGGAGTTGGACGCCGAGCGGAGTCAGGCCGCCGCGGAGCGGCTGTCCGAGCTGGGTGGGCACGAGGGCGCCGCCGACGTGCTGCGGGCGCACGCGGCGCTGGCGCGTCAGGCGGTACGTGAGCAGCAGGTCGCCGCGCGGTTCACCGAGGCGTTCCCGGCGGTGCCGGCGGTGTCGGTGACGGCACAGCCCGCCGACGTGCACGACGTCGACGGGCTACGGACGATCGGCGCGGCGATCAGCCGGGCGTGACCGGCGTCAGTTTGCCGCGGTGACCAGGATCTTGTCCTTGCCGGCCTTGTCCTTGCTGTTCTTCTTCATCGCCGCCTCGAACATCTTGCGCCAGCTCGTCACCTGGGGGTGACGACGCAGCAACGCCCGGCGTTCGCGTTCGGTCATACCGCCCCACACACCGAACTCGATCCGGTTGTCCAGCGCGTCGGCCAGGCACTCGTACCGAACTGGGCAGCTCCGGCAGATCCGCTTGGCCACGTTCTGTTCGGCGCCCTGTACGAACAACGCGTCCGGGTCCCCGTTCTGACATGCCGCCAGTGACGGCCAGTCAGTGATCATGCCCATGTGTACTCGTCCCCCCTTGCAGTGCCTACCGACCTCGTTGCACGGCAGCCGGCAATTTCCCCCCGATCGCCCGGCTCGCCTTCCCCAAGGCGGCGCGGACGACATGTGGCGCTGTCGCCGCCATCATCATGCTCTGTAGTCGACCGATTACGCAACGTTGTCGGCGAAATCCATCATTCCGGACACTCCCGGCTTCCCGGGCTCTCGACCGCCGGTTACCCCGCCGAGGTCCACGAAAACGCTGCGCGGCCTCCACCGATCGGAGGAGACTCGCGCCAGTCACACGCAACCTCGTACCGGGGGTCATGCGTTTAGCACAACGAGGGCAGCGCGCGCAGGAAATGGGGAAAGACGCCCAGGCGCCCCTCGTTCCCTACTCGCGTACCATGCCGAGGTGACCTGGATGCGGAAACGTGACCACAATGTGCTGACCAACGCCGCATCGCTGCTCATATGTGGCCTGCTGGCCGGCGTGGTGGTCGCTGCGGCGGCCTTCCCCGCGGTGGCGATGTCCGGACTGGCGGCGAAGGCCGGCGCCGAGACATTCGGCAACCTGCCCACGGAGCTGACGGTGGCCCGCGCGCCACAGATCAGCTACCTGCTGGCGTCGGACGGCAAGACGCCGCTGGCGACGATGTACGACGAGAACCGCCGCGACGTGAAGCTCGCCGACATCTCGCCGTACATGATCAAGGCCATCATCGCGGCCGAGGATCACGACTTCTACAAGCACAACGGCGTCGACATCAACGGTGTCGCCCGCGCGTTCGTCAACAACCAGAACGAGGGCGCCGGCCGCCAGGGCGCCTCGACGCTGACCATGCAGTACGTCCGACTGGCGATCGCCTACTCGGCGACCCACCCGGCCGACGTCGTCGCGGCGACCGAGGACACCAGCGCCCGCAAGCTCCGCGAGATGCGACTGGCCCTGCAGGTCGACAAGGAGTTCTCCAAGGACGAGATCCTGACCCGCTACCTCAACCTCGCCTCGTTCGGCAACGGCGCGTACGGCATCTACGCCGCCAGCCAGGTCTACTTCGGCAAGCCGCCGAGCAAGCTGAAGATCGAGGAAGCGGCGCTGCTGGCCGGAATGGTCAAGGCCCCGACGACGAACGACCCGACCACCAAGAGCGGCTACCCGCTGGCGCTGGACCGGCGCAACTACGTCATCCAGAACATGGTCGACACCAAGGCGATCACCCAGCAGGAGGCTGACGCCGCCAAGGCGGTCAAGCTGAAGGTGCAGGACAAGCGCACCCCGAACGGCTGCGTCGCGACCAACGTCAACGAGTGGGGCTTCTTCTGCGACTACTTCTACCGCTGGTGGATGCAGCAGGAGACGTTCGGCTCGACGTCGTACGACCGTGAGCGGCGGCTCAAGAGCGGCGGTTACACCGTCGTCACGTCGATCGACGTCCAGGCGCAGAAGGGCGCGGACAAGGCGGTCCGCAAGGCCAAGAGCGTGAACAGCAAGGAAGCCGCCATGGTCGCCGTGGTCGAGCCGGGCACCGGCCGGGTGCGGGCGCTGGCGGTCAACCGGCAGTTCAAGCTGGACGACCCGAAGAACCCGAAGAACAAGATCTCCAGCGATCCGGCGAAGAGTAAGCGGGGCATCAAGGGCAACTACCCGGCGACGGTGAACCCGCTGCTCACCGGCGGCGACGGCATCGCCGGCTACCAGGCGGGCTCGACCTTCAAGATCTTCACGATCGTGGCGGCCCTGGAGAAGGGCATCCCGCTCAGCTACTCGATGAACGCGCCGCAGCAGTTCAAGTCGGAGTACATCATCGACAGCAGCAGCCCCGCGGCCTGCCCCGGCACCCACTTCTACTGCCCGACCAACTCCGGCAAGAAGGCCGGTGGCGTGCAGAACATGTGGACCGCGTTCGCCCAGTCGGTCAACACCTACTTCGTGCCGCTTCAGCAGCAGGTCGGCGCGGAGAACGTGGTCGACGTGGCCAAGCGGGCCGGCATCCAGTTCCGGGCCAGCAACGACGCCAAGTTCGCCGCCACCAAGGACGCGGCCCACCAGTGGGGTGCCTTCACCCTGGGCGTCTCCGCCACCACGCCGCTGGACCTGGCCAACGCGTACGCGACCCTCGCGGCGGACGGCAAGTACTGCGAGCCGATCCCGGTGCAGGAGATCCGCGACCCGGAGGGCAAGAAGCTGGACATCGCCAACCCGCGCTGCGAGAAGCGGTTCAGCACCGACGTGGCCCGCGCCGCCGTCGACGCCGCCCGCTGCCCGGTCGGCGACAACTCCAAGACCAGCAAGTGCGGCAGCAGCCGTACGGCCGCCGTGGTGAAGGGCATCGTCGACGCGCCGGTGGCCGGCAAGTCCGGCACCACCGACTCCGAGAAGACCGCCGCGCTGGTCGCGATGACCAAGCAGTACGCGGTGGCCGGCATCATGGCCGACCCGGACTGGCCGCAGACGAACGTCAAGATGAAGCACGCCGAGAAGGACGGCATCAACCCGCCGGTGTACGAGACGCTGCGGGACGCCATGAAGGGCAAACCGCGGATCAACTTCGAGCCCCCGGGCCAGAAGATCTCCGAGGGTGACCAGCGCAGCATTCCCGACGTGAAGTGCCAGCCGCTGGACACCGCGAAGTCCCGGATCAAGGGCGCCGGCTTCGAGCCGGTCGTCTCCGACGCGAAGGTGGCGTCCAACTGCCCGGCGGGCACCGCCGCCGGCACCAGCCCGGACGGGCGCACCATCAAGGGCGGTGTGGTCACCATCCAGGTCAGCACCGGCGCCGGCGGCACTCCGCCGGACAGCAACAAGCCGGGGCAGCCCGGCAACCCGCCCGGCCGACCCGGTAACCGTCCGGGCGGCTGAGCCGCAGCGACACACGCGAACGGGCGGGCACCCTCTCCGGGGGTGCCCGCCCGTACTCGTTGAGTCGAACCGGAGCCGCGTGGGTGGATCAGAGGCCGAGCTGTCGTCGTACCTCGGCAGCCACCCGACCGCCCTCGGCCTGGCCGGCCACCGCGGCCTGGGCCGCTTTCATGGCCGGGCCCATCTGGGCCTTGCCGGTGAAGCCGCCCGCGGCGAGCGCCCCCGAGACCAGCTCGGTCAGCTCGGCGTCCGAGAGCTGCTTGGGCAGGTAGCGGTCCAGCACCTCGCCCTCGGCGGTCTCCTTCGCGGCCTGCTCGGCGCGGCCCGCGTCGGCGAAGGCGGTGGCCGCCTCCCGGCGCTTCTTGGCCTCCTTGGTCAACACCGCGAGCACCTCGTCGTCGGTGAGCTCGCGCTTGGCCTTGCCGGCCACCTCGGCGTTGCCGACGGCGGCCAGGGCCATCCGCAGCGTGGAGGTCGTCAGCTCGTCGCGCGCCTTGAGCGCGGAACGCATGTCGGCGGTGAGGCGGTCCTTCAGCGTGCTCATGGACGGTCAAACTACCCTGAACGCCATGCGAAAGCGCACACTATTCCGCCTCGCCGCCGGAACCGCAGCGGTCGGAGCGACCACCCTCGCCTACGCGTCGCTCGTCGAGCGCAACCTGTTCACCCTGCGGCGGTACGACGTGCCGGTGCTGCCGGCCGACGCGGAGCCGCTGCGCGTGCTGCACCTGTCGGATCTGCACATGATGCCCAACCAGGCCCGCAAACAGCGCTGGGTGGCGTCGCTGGCCGCGCTGGACCCCGACCTGGTGGTGGTGACCGGCGACAACATGGCGCACCCCGAGGCGGTACCGGGCGTGCTGCGGGCGCTGCAACCGCTGCTGGACTATCCGGGCGCGTTCGTGTTCGGCTCCAACGACTACACCGGGCCGGTGCTGAAGAACCCGTTCACCTACTTCCGGCCCGACCGGGAGTACACCGAGGGCGTCGAGCTGCCCTACGAGGAGCTGCGCCAGGTTTTCACCGGCGCCGGCTGGGCGGACCTGAACAACGCCCGGACGAGCCTCAAGGCCGGCGGCCGGGAGCTGGACCTGGTCGGCGTCGACGATCCCCACATCGACCGGGACGACTACCCGTCCGTGTCGGGCCGGGTGGCCTCCACCGCCGACCTGTCCATCGCCGTGACGCACTCCCCCGAACCGCGGGTGCTCGACCAGATGGCCGCCGACGGCTTCGGCCTCCTGCTGGCCGGGCACACCCACGGCGGGCAGGTCTGCGTCCCCGGGTACGGGGCGCTGGTGACCAACTGCGGCCTGCCCCGCTCGATGGCGAGCGGACTGCACCGGTGGCCGGGCTCGGACTCCTGGCTGCACGTCTCCGCCGGCCTCGGCACCCACCCGACCGCCCCGATCCGCTTCGCCTGCCCACCCGAGGCGAGCATCCTCACCCTCATCCCGCGCTGAGGCTTGATCGACTCGACTTCCTGCAAACCGGCCCATCCGCCCGGGCCGGACACCGCACCTTCAAGGAAGGCGAGTCGATCGTCGTCGGGACGGGCCGGGCGGCGGGGGTACCGAGTTTGACCATCGGGGCGGGTGGGCTACTATTTGTCGGCACGCCTCGGGGTGTGGCGCAGCTTGGTAGCGCGCTTCGTTCGGGACGAAGAGGTCGTCGGTTCGAATCCGGCCACCCCGACCAGAGGTAAGAGGGCACATCCGATTGATCGGATGTGCCCTCTTCGCGTTGCCGGCCCAGGCCGGCCCGCCCGTCAGTCGTGCCGTTCGGTGCGTTCGATCTCGGCGAACGCGGCGGCCAGGTAGCCGTCCAGCGGCGCACCCGTCACCGCCAGCAGGTCGGCCACCAGCAGCGGGGCGTGCCCCGCCAGGGCGGACGCGTTCGGCGGCGCGTCGTCGCCCTCCGGGTCGTACACCCCGAGTGCGCCGGCCAGCAGGACGAGCACCACGTGCGGGTCGACCTCCGGACGCCAGCGTGTCGCGCCCTGCACGCAGCGGGTCAACACCTGGCGGACGTCGTCGCCGTCCAACCCGTCCGGGTGGCTCTCCTCCAGCAGGAGGCGGACCACCGTCCCGAGCACCAGCCCGGACCGCTCGTCGGTCGCCAGGTCGTCCACCGCCTCGTCGTACGCCTGCGCGTCGCGTTCCCGGGCGGCGGCGACGGCTGCGGTGGCGGTCACCGCGATGGCGCGGGCGGGCGCGGGGAGATGTCGCCAGGTGCTGGTCATCGGGCCAGCATCGCAGACCCGCCCGACACCGGCCGTCGCCGTGGCGTTGGTCACCGCGAGCCCGAACTCCGCCCAAAACGGTTCGCCTGACGTCACACCCAACGCACAGAATGCCGGACATGCTGCGCCGTGCTCTACCTCGCCGTCCAGAAGCCCGCCGGATCCTCGTCGGCACCGTGCTGTCGGCGATCGGGCGCGGCCTCACCCTGCCGTTCCTGTTCATCTACCTGACCGACGTACGCGGACTCACCGACGCCCGGGCCGGGCTCGTGATCGGCTGGTACGGCGCGGTCACCCTGGCCCTGTCGCCGCTGGGCGGGACGCTGATCGACCGGTTCGGCGCACGTCGGGTGGTGCTGCCGTGCCTGCTTATCGAGGCGGTCGGCACCGGTTCGCTGGCGCTTGTCGACTCGGCCGGCTCGGCCCTGCTGGTGATGACCGTGATCGCCGTCGGCAGCTCGGCGATCTGGTCCGGGCAGAACACCATCCTCGCCTCGCTGACCGACGACGGTGAGCGGCAACGCGTCTTCGGGCTGAACTTCGCCCTGCTCAACCTGGGCATCGGCATCGGTGGCATGACGTCCGGCGCGATCGTCGACACCACCCGCCTGGGCACCTTCCAGACGATCTACCTGCTGGACGCGGTGACCTACCTGCTGCCCGCGATCATCCTGCTCACCCTGCCCGGGGTGGGCCACCGGCTCGGCAGACGTGCGGGCGGCGACGAACCGTCGACCGGCGGTTACCTGACCGTGCTCCGCGACCGTCCGTTCCGACGGCTGGTGATCTTCGGCCTGATCCTCACCACCTGCGGATACGCGCAGATCGAGGTGGGCTTCGCCGCGTACGCGGTGCGGGTCGCCGAGGTGCACACCCGGGTGGTGGCGTGGGCGCTCGCCGCCAACACCGTGATGATCGTGCTCGCCCAACTGGTGGTGATCCGCCGGATCGAGGGACGCAGCCGTACCCGCGCGCTGGCCCTGGTGGGTGCCGTGTTCGCCACCGCCTGGCTGGTGCTCGGCGCGGCCGGCCTGACCAGCGGTGAGAACGCCCTGTTGGCCGCCGCGTGCGTGGTGGCCTGCTCGGCGATCTTCGGCTTCGGCGAGACGATGCTGTCACCGGTCATGCCCGCGTTGACCAACGCGCTGGCCACCGACGAGCTGCGCGGCCGGTACAACGCGATGAGTTCGATGATCTTCGGTATCAGCGGTGTCATCGGCCCGGTGACCGCCGGACCGTTGATCGGTGCCGCCGACGGGAAGGTCTGGGTGGCGACGGTGGTCGGCGGCTGCCTGGTCGCCTCCCTGGTCGCGCTCTCGCTGCGCCGGCTGCTCAGCGCCGGTCAGGACGGCCGGCTGACGCCAGTCCCCACCTCCCTCGACCCCACCCCCACCCCCGCCTGACACCCCACAAGCCCCGCGCCCGACAAGCCCGACGCGCGCGGCGCCCGACGTCCGGCGCCCCGCGTCCCGCGCCCGGCGTCCCGCGCCCGGCACCCGGCGCCCCGCGCCCCGCGCCCGGCGTCCGGGGCGCAAGATCCGCGCAAGTTCCCTGATGTTGCTGTCTCGGGGGCGCGGGAGGCAGCAACATCCCCGATGTTGCGCGGATCTTGCTCGCGGATCCGCCGATGCCGCAAGATCGCGCTCGATCCTGGATCGAGTGGCATCCGCGCGCCCGGAGGCCACTACTTCCAGGTTCGAGCGTGATCATGTGACCGCCAGCAACAGGGATGGGAACGCGTCGGGCCCCGGAGCGGGTGCTCCGGGGCCCGATCGTCGCGGGGTCGGCCGTCAGGCGGCGGGGACCTCGGCGGTGGTGCGGATGCGGTCGAGCGTCGGGGCGGAGACCGGCGACTGCGCGGTCAGGTACGCCACGAACGCGTCCAGGTCGATCTGGCCGGTGACCTGGTTGGTGCCGCCGGTGAGGGCGCTGAAGCCGTCGCCGCCGCCGGCCAGGAAGTTGTTCACCGTCACCCGGTAGGTGGCGGCGGTGTCGACGGCGGTGCCACCGATGGTGAGGCTGCCCCGGACCACGCGGGTGCCGGCGCACGGGTCGGCTGCGGTGCCGGTGGTGCCGGCCGGGTCGACCACGTAGCCGACGGTCGACGACGGGTACAGCGTCCGGCCGGTGACGAACTGCTGCTCCAGTACGCAGTAGAGCTGCGCACCGATCAGGTCGAGGGTCACCAGGTTGTTGGCGAACGGCTGCACCGTGAACGCCTCCTCGTAGGTGACCGGCCCGGCGTTGAGGTCGGCCCGGACACCGCCCGGGTTCATGAAGGCGGCCACCGCGTTCTGTTCGTCGTCGGTGGCGGCGAGCTGCGCGTCGGCGATCAGGTTGCCCAGCGGGGATTCACCAAGGGTCGTACCGAAGAGGGTTTCCTGGGTCTTGGTGATGGCCTCGGTGGTCTCGCCGACCTGGCGGTCGGCGACCGGGCCGAGCACGGTCTTGTAGCGGTCGATCAGGGCCGTCTGCTTCGGGTCCTTGGCGACGTCCCGGGTGACGACGACGTTGTTCGCGGCGGCGGAGACCACGTCACCGCTGCGGCGGTCGATCTTCAGGTCGATGTCGGTGACCAGGCGGCCGAACGAGCTGGCGCTGGTGACCAGCTTGCCGTTGATGTTGCAGTTGTACGCCTGGTGGGTGTGGCCGCTGACCACCACGTCGATCGACGGGTCCATCCGGTTGGCGATGTCCACGATGGGCCCGGTCATGCCGACGCAGTCGTTGATGCCGCCGGTCGCCGCCTGGGCGCCGCCCTCGTGCAGCAGCACGACGATGGCCTGTACGCCCTTGTGGCGCAACTCGCGGGCGTACCGGTTGGCGGTCTCCGCCTCGTCGGTGAAGGTGAGGCCGGCGACGCCCTGCTGGCTGACGATCTGCGGGGTGCCCTCCAGGGTCATCCCGATGAAGCCGACCTTGACGCCCTGCACCTTGTGGATCGCGTACGGCGCCATCAGCGGCTTGCCGGTCGCCGTCTTGAAGGCGTTGGCGGAGAGGTACTTGAAGCCCGCGCCCCGGTAGGGGGTGCCGTCGGCGCAGCCGTCCACCGGGTGGCAGCCGCCGTTCTGGATACGCAGCAGCTCGGCGGCGCCCTCGTCGAACTCGTGGTTGCCGACGCTGGCGTAGTCGAGACCGGCCATGCTCAGGGCCTCGATGGTCGGCTCGTCGTGGAACGCGGCGGAGAGCAGCGGGGACGCGCCGATCAGGTCGCCGGCGGCGACGGTGATGGTGTTCTTCTTCTTGGCGGCGGCGCGCAGCTCGGCCAGGTGGGTCGCAAGGTATTCGACACCGCCCGCGGTCTGCCCGGCGATGGTGCCGCTGGAGCCGCTCGGGGGTTCGAGGTTGCCGTGGAAGTCGTTGAGTGCCAGCAGGGTGACGTCGACCGGCTTCGGTCGCGCGTCTGCCTGCTCGGGGGTGGTGGCGACCGCGCCGAGCGCTGCCACCGCGAGCGCGGTCAGGCCGACAGCGGCCCGGCGCATCCCGGGAATGGACATGAAACTCCTCGTGAGAATCGGCGTACGGTGCCCGGCCTGTGGGTCGGCCGGGCCGCCGACCGACACCGTCGGAAGGGTCGGTCGCGGATAGGCGGCCGGTCGGGGATCGCCGCCCGCTCCGACAGCCTCTCATCCGGACGCCGGTCGGTCGAGTCGAGCAGACGGATCGCAACCGACGCGTCGGGAAGCCCGCCGGAGCTGCGCATACGCCCGTACTCGCCGCACGGCGACCGGCCGAACGGTCGATGACCGGTCGCGGAACATCGTCGATCCGATCGTCCAGAGAGGACGGGATCACCCGGTCCCGACGAGTGCCTCGGCGACCAGGGTCGTGACCCTGTCGCGCTTCCAACCGTCGATCACCCCGGGACGCCGCGCCAGGTAGTCGGCGATCCGTTCGGCCGGCCAGCCGTGCGACTCGTGCAGCCCTCGGGCGATCATGCCCAGGTAGGCCGGTGCCGGCGGCCGGTGCGGCACCGCGGACGCCGGTTCGGGTGCGGTGAAGGTGAGCATCGGCACGCCGGCACGGCGACCGGGGCAGACCAGGGTCTCGTAGCGGCCCGGGCCGAGCGTCGCCCGCCCGTGGGCGACGGCAGCGTCGATGGCCCCGCTTGTCCCGGGGAGCAGGTCGTCGGTGTCGCCCGTCGGGCGGTACATCTCCTGGGCGGCGATGTCGGTGAACTGCTCGACGGTCACCAGGTAGGCCCGCGCGGCGGCCGCGCCCGGCAGCTCCGGGTCGTAGAACGCCATACCGCCGGTCCACGCGCCGGACTCGCCGGCGAAGTAGATCCCGCCGGGCATCCACACCGGCGCCGATCGGCTCGGTGGGCGGTTGTCGCGGCAACCCGGGTACGTCCGCCGACCGCCGGGTGGGCAGCCACCGCCGATGTACCAGGCGAGCCGGGCGGCGTGCAAGTTCGACCCGTACGCGACGTACCAGACGAGCACGGCGACGGCCTTCAGAAGCCGCAGGTCTGCCCGGCCGAGTGGCTGACCTGCACGGTGTGCGTCACGCAGCCGTCCGGCCCGATCCGGTGCAGCAGGAACGCGGTCGGCTCGGCGACCCAGCCGATCACCTCGTCCGTGGCCATGGTGAGCGTGCTCTGCTTCCAGGTGCTGGGCGCCACGGTGAGGACCGTGCCCGCGTACCCCGTGGTCACCGTGCGGTGCAGGTGCCCGGCGGCGACCCGCACGACGTGCCGGTGCCGGCCGATCACCTCGGCCAGCGCGGGCCCGTCGGCGAGGCGGATGGCGTCCGCCGCGGGGATGCCGACCGCGACCGGCGGGTGGTGCAGACAGAGGATGGCGGGCACCTCCGGCCGGCCCGCGAGGACCCCGTCGAGCCAGCCGAGCTGTTCCTCGCCGAGTTGGCCCGCGTCGCTGCCCGGGACGAGGGAGTCGAGCACCACGATGGTCGCCGCCTCGTGGTCGACGTGGTAGTAGGCGGAGAAACCGCCGCCGAGCCAGGGCGTGCCGCCGAACGCGTCGAGCAGCGACTCGCGGTCGTCGTGGTTGCCGGTGGCCAGGTAGATCGGCAGTGGGAACCGCCCGATCAGTTCGCGCAGCGCCGCGTACTCGTCCGGTCGGCCGTGGTCGGCCAGGTCGCCGGTGATGACCACGCAGTCCGGTCGCGGGCGCAGGGCGAGCACCCGGCCGAGCGCCCGGTGCAGCCCGGCGGCGGGCTCGGCGGCGAGCAGCCCGGTGGTCAGGTGCGGGTCGCTGATCTGCGCGATGATCACGTGGCTGCCTCCTCCGCACCGGGACCTCCACGCTATCGTCCGCCGCCACTTCCCACAGGCCCGTCCACAGCCTGTGGATAGCACATGTGTACGAAGCTCGAAGCCCACTCCACGAACGTGAGTACGCTTGCTCCAGCCCCTTCCCTACCTGGAACGACGTGCGAGTGGATCATCAGCGAGTCATCCGTGACGTCACCGTCCGCCTGTCGATGGCGTCCAGCGCGCCGGAAGCCTGTCGGTGGACGGTCAGCGCACTGTCCCACCACACCCCGGCCACCATCTCGGTGCTGCTCGAGGCCCACGACCGGCTGCGCTGCGTGGCGGCGACCGGCGCGTGGCAGGTCTTCGCGACCGTACCGGCGCGTACCGGGATCGTCGGCCGGGTGTACGCCAGCGGCACCGCCGCCGTGATCCCGGACGTCGCCGTCGACCCGGACTACCTCCCGGTACGCCCCGACGTGACGACCGAACTGTGCGTTCCGGTATGCGACCCGGGCGGTCGGGTGATCGGCGTCCTGGACCTGCAGTGGACTGACCCGGTCGACCTGCGGCCGTGGCGGGAGACCGCGCAGCGGCTGGCGACCCGGCTCGGCGCACGGATCGCCGCCGTGGGTGGCCCGCCGTCCGAGAGCCGCAGCGAGAAGCTGCTCCGGCACGCCGCGGCGCTGTCCGCCGCCCCGACCGAGGCGGCCGTGGTCAGCGCGGCGACCGAGGCCGCCCGGGAGGTGTCCACCCTCTCCACCGCCGTGCTGCTGATCGGTGGTCAGCTCGGCGCGTCCCCGGCGACGCCGGGTGACCTGGAGACCCGGATCCGGACCGAACTGGCCGGCGCGGGCCCGGCCGCCCTGGACCGGATGGTCGAGCGGGCCCACCGGTACGGCGCCGGATACACGCTGGGCGAGGCCGGGCACCCGCCGACCGAGGACTACCGACCGTTGACCCGGGCGGGGGTACGCACGCTGGTCGCCGTACCGGTCGGGCCGGCGGACGCAGGCGGGGTGCTGCTGGTCGCCGACGAGCGCGCACTGCACCCGGACCCCACCACGGTCAGCCTGATGGAGTTGCTCGCCGGGCAGGCGTGGACCAGCCTGGACCGGCTGCGTACCCTCGCCCGGCTGCGGGAGCAGGCCAGCTCGGACCCGCTCACCGGACTGCGGCACACCGGCCCGTTCGGGCAGCGGATCGCGGCGGCCACCCCGGGGCGTACCGCCCTGCTGGCGATCGACGTGGACGGCTTCAAGACGGTCAACGACACATACGGGCACCAGGCCGGCGATCAGGTACTGGTCGGATTGGCCCGGGCACTGGAGGGCGCGCTGCGGCACGGCGACGAGCTGTACCGGATCGGCGGTGACGAGTTCGTCGCGGTGATCGAGGTGAGCCGCCCCGAGGAGGCGGTCCGGATCGCCGAACGGTTGGCCGAGGCGGCCCGCCGCACCGGCCGCACCATCAGCGTGGGCGTCGCGCTGCCGAGACCAGGCGAAACCCCCGACCGCACCCTCAAGAGAGCCGACCAGGCCCTCTACGCAGTAAAACGCCAAGGCCGAGACGGAGTCCACCTGGCGGCGGCCTAACCCCGCGCCCCCGCGCCCGCGCCCTCACGCCCTCACGATCCGCCGATCTTGCACTTTCGGTCGTCGTTTTGTCACCTTCGCACCTTATGCGGCGACAGAAAGTGCAAGATCGGCGCGCGCGAAGGGGGCGGCGCGCGAAGGGGGGAGAGGGGCGGGGCGGGTTAGGGGGTGCGGAACTCTTTGGCTAGGAGTTCGGCTATCTGGGCTGTGTTGAGGGCTGCGCCCTTGCGGAGGTTGTCGCCGGTGACGAAGAAGTCCAGGGCGCGCGGGTCGTCCAGGGCGCGGCGGATCCGGCCGACCCAGGACGGGTCGGTGCCGACGGCGTCGATCGGCATCGGGAACTCGCCCGCGGCCGGGTCGTCGACCAGGATCACGCCGGGCGCGTTGCGCAGCGCCTCGCGGGCGCCCTCGGCGTCGACCTCGGTGGCGAAGACCGCGTGCACGGCGACCGAGTGGGCAGTGACCACCGGCACCCGGACGCAGGTGGCGGACACCTTCAGGTCGGGCAGACCGAGGATCTTCCGCGACTCGTTGCGGATCTCCATCTCCTCCGACGACCAGCCGGCGTCGGCCGACGAGCCCGCCCAGGGCACCACGTTGAGCGCCAGTGGCGCCGGGAACGGGCCGAGGTCGTCGCCGACCGCCTGGCGGACGTCACCGGTACGCGAGCCGAGCGCCCGGTCCCCGGCGACCTTGGCGAGCTGGTCGTGCAGGATGTCCACGCCGGCCTGACCGGCGCCGGAGACCGCCTGGTAGGAGGCGAGCACCAGCTCCCGCAGGCCGTACTCGCGGTGCAGCGGAGCGACTGCGATGATCATCGCGAGGGTGGTGCAGTTGGCGTTGGCGATGATGCCCCGGGGCCGGTTGCGGACCTGCTCGGGGTTGATCTCCGGGACGACGAGCGGGACGTCCCGGTCCATCCGGAAGGCACCGGAGTTGTCCACCGCGATGGCGCCCCGCTCGACGGCGATCGGCGCCCACTCGGCGGAGACCGCGTCCGGCACGTCGAACATGGCCACGTCGACCCCGTCGAACGCCTCCGGGGTCAACGCCTGAACGACGATCTCCTCGCCCCGGCAGCGCACCCGCTTGCCGACCGACCGCTCGGAGGCGATGAGCCGGATCTCGCCCCAGACGTTGCGACGCCCGGTGAGCAGCTCGCACATCACGGTGCCGACGGCACCTGTCGCTCCGACCACGGCGAGGGTGGGCAGCGCCGTCATCGGCGCTACCTACCCGTCCCGGCGTAGACCACGGCTTCGGTGTCGCCGCCCAGCTCGAACTGGTCGTGGATGGCGCGTACCGCGGCGTCGAGGTCGGTGTCCCGGCAGACCACGGAGACCCGGATCTCGGAGGTGGAGATCATCTCGATGTTGACCCCGGCCGCGCCGAGCGCGGCGAAGAAGCCGGCGGCCACGCCGGGGTGCGAGCGCATGCCGGCGCCGATCAGCGACACCTTGCCGACGTGGTCGTCGTAGAGCAGGCCCTTGAACTTGACCGGCTCCTGGATCTTGCTGAGCGCGGCCATCGCGGTCGGGCCGTCGGCCTTGGGCAGGGTGAACGAGATGTCCGTGCGGCCGGTGCCCTCGGTGGAGACGTTCTGCACGATCATGTCGATGTTGATCTCGGCGCCGGCGACGGTGTCGAAGATCCGTGCGGCGGCACCCGGCTCGTCGGGCACCCCGACAATCGTGATCTTGGCCTCGCTGCGGTCGTGCGCGACCCCGGTGATCAGTGCCTGCTCCACGGAAAGGTCCTCCATCGATCCGGTGACCATCGTGCCGGTGTTGGTCGAGTATGACGAACGGACGTGGATCGGCAACCCCGCCCGGCGGGCGTACTCCACGCTACGCAGGTGCAGCACCTTCGCGCCGCACGCGGCCAGCTCGAGCATCTCCTCGTACGTGATGTCCTTGATGTGCCGGGCGTTGGGCACGATCCGCGGGTCGGCGGTGAAGATGCCGTCCACGTCGGTGTAGATCTCGCAGACGTCGGCGTGCAGGGCGGCGGCGAGCGCCACGGCGGTGGTGTCCGAACCGCCCCGACCCAGCGTGGTGACGTCCTTGGTGTCCTGCGAGACGCCCTGGAAGCCGGCCACGATGACCACCGAACCCTCGTCGAGCGCGCCCTTGAGCCGCCCCGGGGTGACGTCGATGATCCGGGCGCGGCCGTGCACCGACGTGGTGATCACGCCGGCCTGCGAGCCGGTGAACGAGCGGGCCTCGTACCCCAGGTTGTGGATGGCCATGGCCAGCAGGGCCATGGAGATCCGCTCCCCGGCGGTGAGCAGCATGTCCAGCTCGCGGCCCGGCGGCAGCGGGCTGACCTGGTTGGCCAGGTCGAGCAGCTCGTCGGTGGTGTCCCCCATCGCGGAGACCACCACCACCACGTCGTCGCCGGCCTTGCGGGCGGCGACGATGCGCTCGGCCACCCGCTTGATCCGCTCGGCGTTGGCGACGGAGGACCCGCCGTACTTCTGCACCACGAGTGCCACGACGGTGCACTCCCTCCCAGCGACCCTGAGCGTGCCGACGCCGCCGGAACCGGGGCCGGCGGCGCGTGTCAAACCCCTTGAGGGTATCCGGCGGGTCACGGCGGCGGGTCGGGTGATCCCACCATCCGGCCCGCGCGGCCGCCCGGCCGACGCGGTCGGCCAGGTCCGCGAGGGGCCGAGGGTACGCGGACAAGCCGCCCCGACACGCCGGGAGGCGACCGCTGTGCGCCGTTGCCCACCGGCGCTCCGCACCCACCAGAATGGGCCGGTGCCCGTCCTCAACCGTCCGTCCGGCCGCCTGCTCGGACTGCTCGTTCTCGCCCTGCCGGCAGCCCTGGTCGCCTGCGACAGCGCCCCGCCCCCGTCCCCGCCGCCGGCCGATCCCGGGCCGGTCCAGGTGGACGGCGCCCGGGACGAGCTGGCCGCCCTGGCCGCCGCCGCGCAGGATCGCCACCTGGTGGCGCAGTACGTGTTCGGCCGGAGCGGCCAAGCCGACCGCACCATCGTGTTCACCAGCGCGAACGACGGCAGTTGGCGGGTCGACGTACCGGGTGGGGCGCTCGGCGGCACCGCCGACGTCTCGCTGGCCGCCACGGCCGACGGCCTGTTCCAGTGCGCACTGCCCTCGACGGGCCACCCGGAGCCGGCGCGGTGCGTACGCCTCGGCGAGCGCGACGACGCCATTCCACGCAAGCTGGACCCCCGGATCCAGCACCCGCTCACCGACTGGTTGGACGTGCTGACCGACCGGCGCGCGCCGCTCGCGGTGGCCGTGGCGGCCACGCCCAAGGGCCTCACCGGCGCCTGTTACTCGGTCGACTCCACGTCCGCCTCGCTGAACGCGCCGCTGGACGTCGGCATCTACTGCTTCGATCCGGACGGCACGCCGACCGGGGTCCGGACCGGGGCGGGGACGCTCCGGCTGGCCGCCCCGCCGGGCGCGGCACCCCCCACGGTGCAGTTGGCCGGCCCGGTGGTGGACGGAGAGCCGCTCGGCACGGCGGCGCCGCCGACTTCCGACCCGTCGATCAGCCCGAGCGCGGGAACGTCCTGATCTTCGTACCGTTACGGGTGCTCTTGCCCACATTCGGACAGCCCACTTTCCCCCGAAAAAGCCCCATAGGGGACGATCGCCGTCATGGCTGACCTGACCCCGCTCCTCGCCTTCCGCTGGAGTCCCAGGGCCTTCGACCCGAGCGCCACCCTGACGTCGGCGGAGGCGGCTTCGCTGCTGGAGGCCGCGCGGTGGGCACCGTCGACGGACAACGGGCAGCCCTGGCGGTTCGCCCTCGGGCACCGCGACGACGAGAACTTCAAGCGCATCCTGATCAACCTCCCGGACGACGACCAGTGCTGGGCCCGACACGCCGCGACCCTGGTCGTCGGCGCGCACACCGGCGGCGACGCCGAGCGGGCCGCGTACGACCTCGGTCAGGCCATCGCCCACCTGACCCTCCAGGCCACCGCCCTCGGCCTGCACGTCCGCCAGCTCACCCGGTTCGACCGGGCGGGCCTCGCCACCGAACTCGACCTGCCCGGCGGCATCCGACCGCTGGTGGTCGCCGCGGTCGGGCGACTCGGCGACCCGTTCGCCCTGCCGGCCGAGCTGCGCGCCAGCGAGACCGGCCTACGGCACCGCCGCCCGGTCGCCGAGCTGTTGCTCGCCTGAGAACGTCGCCCAGCTGTTGCTGGCCTGAGAACTCAGCCGCCCCGGCTGGCGCGCAGCAGCACCGCCGCCGCGTCGGTGTTGCGGTAGAGGACGTGCCGGCCCTGTCGAGCGCGGTCGACCAGGCCGGCGGCGTGCAGCGCGGTCAGGTGCGCCGAGACGTTCCCGGCCGACATCCCGGTACGCCGGGCCAGATCGGTGGTGGTGGTCGCCGTGTCGAGCAGGTACAGCAGCGCCGCCCGGCCGGAGCCGACCACCCGGGCCAGCGGGTCGCCCGGTGGCGGCGCGGCCGTCTCCCAAAGCGTCCCGACCGCCCGGACCGGGTACGCGCCGACCGGCAGCGAATCCTCCAGCAGGTTCCACAGCACCCGGTGTTCGCTGAACACCGTCGGGTTCAGTGCCAACCCACGGTCCCGCAGGTCGAAGTCCCGCCCGAACGGGTCGTCGCTGATCACCCGGTCCCCGTGCCAGCGCAGGCTCGGGTGGAGCTGCTCGAAGAACCGACCGGCGCCGTTCTCGGCGAGCTGGGCGGCGCGGTAGGCCACGTCGGCGTCGAGCAGCGCCCGCATCCGCGGCCAGTCCGGGGCGATCGCCTCGTCGTACCAGACCCGCACCGCGTCGACGAGCTGCGGCAACAGCCCACGGGGGTCGGCGAGCAGCGCCTGCCCGAACGGGCTCAGCGGCCGGCGTGGGGTGGTCGCCAGCAGGTCCTGGACCACCACGGCCGGCGGTGTCGCGGCGATCTGGTCGAGCTGTTCGGCCATCTCCACGTTCGGTCGGGCCGCCGGGGTGAGGAAGTCGGGCAGCCAGCAACGCGGCCGGGCCAGCTCCACCAGCGGTCGGACCCGGGCGGCCACCTCGGGGCGACGCATCGTCACCCGGGCGCGGTCGATCCAGGGCAGGTGCACCGCGTGGTAGACGGGGCTGGCCAGCGCCCACATGCTCATCACCGTCTCGTTGACCGGTGACACGGCGAGCCGCACTCCCGCCACGTCGGCCAGGCTGAACCGCAACTCGGACACACACACCCCCGGGAGCAGGATTCGGTCCAGCCTAAAAGGCTCGACCGATCTCGTGGGGGGACGGTTCACTTCCCCGCCATGGGGGCCAGAGAGAGCATTCGTACCGCTGTCGAGAACGTCGTACCGCCGGCCGGGTTGACCCGCGCGCTGGCCGTGCAGGCCATGGTCTACGCCGTGGGCAGCGGCCTGTTCCACGCCGGCAGCGCCGTCTTCTTCACCCGGGCGCTGGGGCTCAGCGCCGCCCAGGTCGGCCTGGGCCTGTCCATCTCGGCGGGGGTGTCGTTGCTGGGCACCGTGCCGCTGGGCGGCCTCACCGACCGGTACGGGCCGCAGCGGGTGTGGGTGGTCGGACTGGTGCTGGAGGCGGCGCTCTTCGCGTCGTACCCGTTCGTGGGCGGCTTCGCGGGCTTCCTCGCCGTGGTGGTGGCGCTGGCGGCGGTATACGCGTCGACGGGCGTGGCCCGGCAGGTCTACTCGATCAACGCGCTCCCGCCCGCCGAACGGGTCACCGCGATGGCGTACCAGCGGTCGTCGTTGAACGTCGGCTTCGGGCTGGGCGCGGTGATCAGCGGCCTGGTGCTGGCCGTGGACACGATCGAGGCGTACCGGGCGATGGTCTGGTTCATCTCGGCGGTCTTCCTGATCACGGCCCTGTTCGTCCGGCGACTGCCCCGGCTGCCGCAGGTCACCCGACCCGAGGAGCCGATGAGCCGGCTCGCCGTGCTGCGGGACCGCCCGTTCATGGTGGTGTCCCTGCTCTCCGGGTTGCTCACCGCGCACCAGACGCTCTACCTGACGGTGCTGCCGCTCTGGATCCTCACCCACACCGACGCCCCGAAGACGCTGATCGCCGCCCTGGTGCTGCTCAACACGATCCTGATCGTGCTCCTCCAGGTACGCGTCAGCCGGGGCACCGACACCGCCTCGGGCGCGGCCCGGGCCTCCCGCCGCGGTGGCCTGCTGATCGCCCTGTCCTGCCTGGTCCTGCCGATCTCCGGGCTCACCCGGGGCCCGCTCACCGTCGTGGTGCTGGTGGCCGGCGCACTACTGCTGATCCTCGCCGAACTGATCGACTCGGCAGGCACCTGGGGGCTCGTCGCCGCCCTGCCGCCGGCCGCCCAGCGGGGCGCGTACGTGGGGGCGTTCGAGCTCGGCAGACAGGTGCAGTACCTGATCGCCCCGGCCGGGTTGACCGCGCTCGCCATCAGCACCGGCGGCTGGGGCTGGTTACCGACGGCAGCGATCTTCGCGCTGCTCGCGGCGGCGATCGTGCCCGCCGTGGGCTGGACCGAACGGACGCCGAGGCTGGGTTCCCAGGCCCCGGAGCCGACGATGACATTGATCCCATAGTCCGGACCAGCCTTTGCAGCCCTCGTTCCATCACGTAGGGTGACCTGGTCATGTGGCAGGCGCTTCTCCTCCTTAGCCGCCGCGACGAGGCCTGACCGGCCGGCACCTCGTCGCGGAGTCGCATCGCGCCGTCCAGCACATCTGAGTTTCCCCTCGGCACCGCCGCGCATCGTCGCCCGGCAATCCGCCGACACCTTCCGATCTGCTGACGCCACATGTTCCAGGGAGCACTCCGAGATGGCTCAACCTGTCACCGACGCCGAATCCGATCCGATCGCCCGGCAACGCCCCAGCCGGATGCCGTACCACCGCTACCAGCCCTACCAGGAGCAGTTCCGGGTCGACCTGCCGGACCGCACCTGGCCCACCCGTACCGTCGACGCCGCCCCGCGCTGGTGCGCGGTGGACCTGCGCGACGGCAACCAGGCGCTGATCGACCCGATGTCGCCCGAGCGCAAGCGGCGGATGTTCCAGCTGCTGGTGCAGATGGGCTACAAGGAGATCGAGGTCGGCTTCCCGTCGGCCAGCCAGACCGACTTCGACTTCGTCCGGCAGCTCATCGAGCAGGACATGATCCCGGACGACGTCACCATCCAGGTGCTCACGCAGTGCCGGGAGCACCTGATCGACCGGACGTTCGAGTCGCTGCGCGGCGCCAAGCGCGCGATCGTGCACTTCTACAACTCGACCTCGACCCTCCAGCGGCGGGTGGTCTTCGGCCTGGACCGCGACGGCATCGCCGACATCGCCACCACCGGCGCGCGGCTCTGCCAGAAGTACGCGGAGATCCACACCCCGGACACCGAGATCTTCTACGAGTACTCGCCGGAGTCGTACACGGGCACCGAGCTGGAGTACGCGCTGGAGGTGTGCAGCAAGGTCATCGACGTGATCGACCCGACGCCCGACCGTCCGCTGATCATCAACCTGCCGGCCACCGTCGAGATGGCCACCCCGAACGTGTACGCCGACTCGATCGAGTGGATGCACCGGCACCTGCCGCGCCGCGACAGCGTGGTGCTGAGCCTGCACCCGCACAACGACAGGGGCACCGGCGTGGCCGCCGCCGAGCTGGGCCTGCTGGCCGGTGCCGACCGCATCGAGGGATGCCTGTTCGGCAACGGCGAGCGCACCGGGAACGTCGACCTGGTGACGCTGGGGCTGAACATCTTCTCCCAGGGCATCGACCCGATGATCGACTTCTCGAACATCGACGAGATCCGCCGGGCCGTCGAGTACTGCAACCAACTGCCGGTGCACGAGCGCCACCCGTACGCGGGCGACCTGGTCTACACCGCCTTCTCCGGCTCCCACCAGGACGCCATCAAGAAGGGCTTCGACGCCCTGGCCGCCGACGCGAAGGCCGCCGGCGTACCGGTGGACGAGCACACCTGGGCGGTGCCGTACCTGCCGATCGACCCGAAGGACCTGGGCCGCACCTACGAGGCGGTCATCCGGGTCAACTCGCAGTCCGGCAAGGGCGGCGTCGCGTACATCATGAAGAGCGAGCACCAGCTCGACCTGCCTCGCCGGCTCCAGATCGAGTTCTCCGGCGTGGTGCAGCAGGTCACCGACCACGACGGCGGCGAGGTCGACCCGGCCGCCATGTGGGAGATCTTCGCGACGCACTACCTGTTGGACCACCAGCCCGACCCGGCGGTCCGGTTCGCCGGCTACACGATCGGCACCGCCGACGGCAAGGTCGAGATCGACGCCCAGGTGGGCGTGGGCGGCGAGCAGCGGTCCCTCGCCGCGGTCGGCAACGGTCCCATCGACGCGTACGTCAACGCGCTCCAGTCGATCGGCGTGGGCGTACGGGTGCTCGACTACCACGAGCACGCGCTCTCCTCCGGCGGTGACGCGCAGGCCGCCGCGTACGTGGAGTGCGAGGTGGACGGTCGGACGGTCTGGGGTGTCGGCACCGACGCCAACATCGTGACCGCCTCGATCAAGGCGGTCACCAGCGCGGTCAACCGCGCCCGCCGCTGACCCACGCGTCACGCCCCCGAAGGGCGGTTCTCCTTCGGGGGCGTGGCAGCGGGCATCGAGTGGCAGGGCTGCGACGGCGGTGCCTCGCGGGGTGGCCGGTGCACCAGCACGAGGGCCAGCACCGCGCCGGCCAGCAGCAGCCCCGCGCACCAGGCCAGCGCCCCCCGGAACGCGTCGGTCAATTCGGCCTTCTGCTCGTAGCCGCCGCCGGACAGCCCCACCAGCAGCGGCAGCGCGGCCACCGCCAGCAGGCTGCCGGCCCGGGACGCGGCGTTGTTGAAGCCGCTGGCGACCCCGGAGAACCGGTCCTGCACCGCCGCGAGCACCGACGCGGTCAGCGGCGCCACCACCAGGGTCAGTCCGAGGCCGAAGAGCAGCACTCCGGGCAACACGTCGGTCCAGTAGGACGCGCCGGGGCCGACCCCGCGCAGCAGCAGCAGGCCGACGGCGGCGATCACCGGCCCGACGGCCAACGGCAGCCGGGGACCGATCCGGGCCGACATCGCACCGGCCCGCGCCGAGCCGACGAGCAGCAGCACCGTCATCGGCAGCAGCGCGATCCCGGTCCGGAACGCCGACCACTCGACGACGTTCTGCAGATAGACGGCGAAGAAGAAGGTGAATCCGCCCAGCGCCGCGTAGACCACCACGGTGAAGACGTTCAGGACGGAGAAGAGCCGGCTGCTGAACAGGCCGGTGGGCAGCATCGCGGTGTCCCCGCGCCGCCGTTCGAGCAGCACGAAGGCCACCGTCGCCACCACACCGACAAGCGCGGCGATCAGCACCGGCGTCGAGGCGAAACCCCGCGCGGGCGCGTCGATCAGGGCGTACGTGATGCCGGCGAGCGCCAGCGCGCCGAGCACCGCCCCACCCACGTCGAAGTGGCGGCGGGCACGGTCCGGCCCGTGGGTGCGGGAGGCGTTCTCGTCGCGGCTCTCCGGCACCCAGCGCATGGCGGCCAGCACCACCAGTACGGCGATCGGCAGGTTGAGGAAGAAGATCCACCGCCAGGAGAGCGTGTCGATCAACCAGCCGCCGAGAAACGGGCCCAACGCCGTGGACACTCCGGACAGTCCGGCCCACGCGCCGATCGCCCGGCCCCGGTCGTCGGGGTGGAAGCTGGCCTGGAGCACCGAGAGCGAACCGGGCGTGAGCAGCGCTCCGCCCGCGCCCTGCACGATCCGGGCCACGATCAGGGTGCCGGTGCCCTGGGCCAGCCCGCACAGCACCGACGCGACGGTGAACCAGACCACTCCGATGAGGAACACCCGCCGCCGGCCGAAGCGGTCCCCGAGTGAGCCGCCGAGCAGGACGAACGCCGCGAGCGTCAACAGGTACCCGTTGATGGTCCACTGCAGATCGGCGACGTTGGCCCCGAGATCCTGACCGAGTTTCGGCAGCGCCACGTTGACGACCGTGGTGTCCAGGAAGACCATGCCGGAGGCGAGCACCGCGGCGAGCAGGGTTCCCCGGCCGGCGGCGGTGCCCATCCGCAGTGCGGGTGGCGGTACGGAGGCGGTCATCCCACCAATCTTGCTTGCACATTGTGGGAGACGCCACGAAACGCCGAAACCGTGCCCGGGTACTGTGCGCAAGCGCCGGGAGCCCGCAAGCTGGAGAGGTGTCGTCTGTGCGTACCAGATCAGGATCGCGTGCGTCGATCGCCGCGCTCGTCGCGGCGCTGGCGCTCGTCATGGCCGGCTGCGTCCCACCCGAGGAGGCGGAGACCACGCCGGCGCCGGGTGGCGGGGGCGGGAACGCCGTCGAACAGTTGGGCCAGCTGAGTGTCGCCACCGCTGGCTCGATGAAGGGCTACAGCCGGGAACGCTTCCCGCACTGGCGGGACACCGGCAAGAACTGCGACGTGCGGGACACCATCCTGCAACGCGACGGTAAGGACGTGAAGCTCTCCGGCTGCAACGTGGTCGGTGGTCGCTGGGAGAGCGTGTACGACGGCCGCAGCGCCACCGACCCCTCCGACGTGGACATCGACCACACGGTGCCGTTGGCCAACGCGTGGCGCTCGGGTGCCGACGAGTGGGACAACGCCAAGCGTGGTGACTTCGCCAACGACACCACACGTCCGCAGCTCATCGCGGTTTCCGCGTCCTCCAATCGGGCAAAGGGTGACCAGGATCCGTCCCAGTGGAAGCCGGCGAACCGGTCGTACTGGTGCCAGTACGCCAAGGACTGGGTGACGGTGAAGCACTACTGGAAGCTGACGGTGACCGCTGCCGAGAAGGCGGCCCTGACCGACATGCTGGAGGGCTGTTGATGAGCGAGGAACCGGCGACAGACGCCAAGGCGGACGCGGAAACGGCCCCGTCCGCCGCCGGGATGACCGCCGACGGCACCGGCGACACGCCGGCCGCCGTGCCGGGCGCCGGCATGGTCGCGGACTCGACCGGCGCGAGCGCCCCGCAGAGCCGGACCGCCGACATCGTGCCCGGCCCGGGTGGGGTGATGACCGACGAGGTCGGCGTCGTCACCGGTGATCTGACCCTGCGCACCGAGTACGCGGACGGCAAGGTCACCCTGCGGGTGCAGTACAAGGACGCGGACGAGTGGTACGCGGTGACCGGCGGATCGGCTGCGCTGGCCGATCCGGCGGGGCTGGACGCGGTGCACAGCGTCGCCGTCGGACTGCTGAACCGCCCGGAGGGCTGACCGCCGAGTACGCCCGTCGGGGGCCGTCCGTGACGGACGGCCCCCGACGACGTCACGGGGTGGGGATCAACTCGCCCGGCGGGTCGACCGGGCCGGTGCCCTCGGCCGGGCGGACCAGTTCCACCTCGACCTCGTGCGGCCGGATCCGACCTTCGGCGATGTCCTCGGCGAAGTGGCAGGCCACCCGGTGCCCGCCGACCACGTCCCGCAGCTCCGGTCGCTCGCTCGCGCAGCGGGTCGGCTGCGCCCAGGGGCACCGGGTGTGGAACCGGCAGCCCGACGGCGGGTTGCTCGGCGAGGGCAGATCGCCCGCGAGCAGGATGCGCTCGCGACGGTCCTCGACGACCGGGTCGGGCACCGGCACCGCGGACATCAGCGCCTTGGTGTACGGGTGCATCGGCTCGCGGTACAGGTCGTCGCTGGACGCCTCCTCGACCAGGCCGCCGAGGTACATCACGCCCACCGTGTCGGCGATGTGCCGGACCACCGCCAGGTCGTGCGCGATGATCAGGTACGTCAGGCCGCGCTCGTTCTGTAGATCCTCGAGCAGGTTGAGCACCTGCGCCTGGATCGACACGTCGAGCGCGGAGACCGGCTCGTCGGCGACGATCAGGTCCGGGTTGAGCACCAGGGCCCGGGCGATGCCGATGCGCTGGCGCTGACCGCCGGAGAACTCGTGCGGGTACTTGCTGAGGGCGGACGCGGGCAGGCCCACCGCCTCCAGCGTCTCGCGCAGTCGCCGGGAGGTCTCGGCCTTGTCGCCGGCCAGCCCGTGCGCCTTCAGACCCTCCACCAGCAGCGACTCCACCGACTGGCGCGGGTCGAGGCTGGACAGCGGGTCCTGGAAGATCATCTGCATCCGGCGGCGGGCGTGCCGCATCGCCTCGCCCTTGAGCGCGCGTACGTCGGTGCCGTCGAACACGATCTCGCCGTCGGTGGGCTCGACGAGCCGTAGGAGCCCTCGGCCCAGCGTCGACTTGCCGCAGCCGGACTCGCCGACCAGCCCGTACGTCTCGCCCTTGCGGATGCTCAGCGACACGCCGTCCACCGCGTACACGTACCCGACGGTCCGATCGAAGAGCAGGCCGCTCTTGATCGGGAAGTGGACCTTGACGTCGCGCAGCTCGATCAGGGCGGTGGTCTCGTCCAGCGCAGTGGTCTCGTCGGTCATCGGACCGCCACCTCCTCGGAGACGGGGTTGTTGCAGCGCAGGTCGCCGCCGGTGGCGGTGGGTTCGAGCGGCGGGGGCCCGTCCAGGCACGCGTCCACGACGTTGTCGCAGCGCGGCGCGAACGCGCACCCCTCGGCCCACGGAATGTTGTCGGCGACCGACCCGCGGATCGCGTGCAGCCGCTCGCCGCGCGGGGAGTCCAGTCGGGGCACCGAGTTGAGCAGCCCGTGGGTGTACGGGTGCCGGGCCTGCGCGAACAGCTCGTGCCGCCGCGACCGCTCGATCACCTTGCCGCCGTAGAGCACGTTCACCGTGTCGCAGAGCCCGGCCACCACGCCCAGGTCGTGCGTGATCATGATCAGTGCGGTGCCGGTCTCGTCGACCAACTGCTTGAGCAGGGTGAGGATCTGCGCCTGGATGGTCACGTCGAGCGCGGTGGTCGGCTCGTCGGCGATCAGCAGCCGGGGCTTGCAGGCCAGCGCGATGGCGATCAGGGCGCGCTGGCGCATACCGCCGGAGATCTGGTGCGGGTACTCGCTGAGGCGCCGCTGCGGGTCGGGGATGCCGACCGCGTCGAGCAGCTCCCGTGCCTCCCGCAGCGCCTGCTTGCGGTCCCGGCCCTGGTGGCGTTCCAGCACCTCGGCCACCTGCACACCGATCGGGATGACCGGGTTCAACGACGACAGCGGGTCCTGGAAGATCATGCCGATCTCCCGGCCGCGCCGGTCACGCATGTCGCTCGGGCGCAGCTTCAGCAGGTCGGCGCCGTCGAACAGCACCTCGCCGCTGACCTTGTTGCCGCGCTTGGGCAGCAGACCCATGATGGCCAGGCTGGTCACGCTCTTGCCGCAGCCGGACTCGCCGACCAGGCCGACGGTCTGCCCCGGCTCCACCGTGAAGCTGACGTTGTCGACGGCGGTGAACGGCCGCTCGCCCCGCCGCTGGAACACGACGCTCAGGTCACGCACGTCGAGCAGGCTCATCGGGTCACTTCCTCACTGCTGTGGTCCTTGCTGATCGGGCCCACCGCGATCACCGCCGGTTCTTCGGGTCGATCGCCTCGCGCATCGCCTCACCGAACAGGGTGAAGCCGAGCGCGACCACGATGATCGCCAACGCCGGGTAGTAGGCCAGTTCCGGGCGTACCTCGAAGTAGCGCACGCCGGCGTCGCCGAGCATCGCGCCCCACTCGGCCCGGTCCCGATCGGGGTCACCGAGGCCGAGAAAGGAGAGCGACGCGGCCTCGATGATCGCCACGGAGAGCGTCAGCGTCGCCTGCACGATCACCGCGGTCATGGCGTTGGGCAGCATGTGCCGCAGCACGATGCTGCGCTGCTTGACGCCCAGCGCCCGCGCGGCCAGCACGTGGTCGCTCTCCCGCTGGGCGAGCATCGAGCCGCGCAGCAGTCGGGCGAAAATGGGCACGTTGACGATGGCCACCGCCATGATGACCGTCCACTGGCTCGACTTGCTGGCCAGGGCGACCAGGGTGATCGCCAGCAGCAGGGCGGGCAGGGCCAGCATCACGTCGGTGATCCGCATGAGAATGTTGTCCACCCACCCACCGACGGCGCCGGCGATCGCGCCGAACAGCACGCCGATGGCGAGCCCGATGAGGGTGGCGAGGACGCCGACGAAGAGGGTCTGCCGGCTGCCGTAGACCAGGCGGGACAGCAGGTCCCGGCCCAACTCGTCGGAGCCGAGCGGGAAGCCGTCCATGGGTCCGGCGATGTTGTTGGGCGTGAGGAGGTCGGTCAGCTCGTCGAAGCGCCGCACCGGGTCGTGCGGGGCGATCAGCGGAGCGAAGATCGCCACCAGCACGAAGAGCACGATGATGGCGGCACCCACGATCGCCGCCGGGTTGCGGCGCAGCCGACGGAACGCGTCGCGGAACAGGCTCACGCCGCCGGGGGCGGCGGTGGCCTGGGCCAGTTCGTCCAGGCGAGCCTTCTTACGGTCACCGAGGCGGCTGCGGCCCGCGCCGGTCGCCCGCTCGTCCCCTGTGCGCGGAGCCGGGGTGCCAGCCTGCGTGGTTGGTTCGGTCATCGCACACGCACCCTCGGGTCGATGAAGGCGTAGGAGAGGTCCACCAGGAGATTGACCACCACGAAGACCAGTGCGGACAGCAGGATCAGCGCCTGGAGGATCGGGTAGTCGCGGCTGCCCGTGATCGAGTCGGTGATCAGCGTGCCGAGGCCACCCCAGTTGTAGACCTTCTCGGTGAGGACCGCGCCGGACAGCAGCGCGCCGGTCTGGAGACCGATGGTGGTGACCACCGGCAGGAGCGCGTTGCGCAGGATGTGCCGGCCCCGGACGGTCCGCTGCCGCAGACCCTTGGCCTCGGCGGTGCGGACGTAGTCCTCGTTGAGCACGTCCAGCACGCTGGCCCGGGTCATCCGGACGATGACCGCCAGCGGGATCGTGGCGAGCGTGAACGCCGGCAGGACCAGGTGCCAGAGCGCGTCGGCGGTGGCGTCGAACTCCCGGGTGAGCAGGCTGTCGAGGACGAAGAAGCCGGTGATGTTGGTGTTGTCCAACCCGATGCTGACCCGGCCGGACGGCGGGAACCAGTGGATGTTCTGGGTGAAGACGTCCTTGAGCAGGTAGCCCAGGAAGAAGATCGGGATCGAGATGCCGAGCAGCGTGCCCACCACCGTCAGGTGGTCGAGGAGCCGCCCGCGCCAGCGGGCCGCGAGATAACCCAGGGGGACGCCCAACCCGACCGCGATGAGCATCGCCGCGAGGGCGAGCTCCACGGTGGCCGGGAAGGCCCGGCCGATGACCTCGGTGACCGGGTCACCGGTACGGATCGAGTTGCCGAAGTCACCGGTGAGGATCCGCTGCATGAACTTGCCGTACTGCACGAGGATCGGCTGGTCGTAACCGAGTGCCTTGGTCAGCAGGGCGCGGGTCTCGGGGGTCGCCCGTTCACCGAGCAGCGCGTCGACCGGGCCACCGGGCAGGTTCCGCAACCAGACGAAGATCAGCGCTGACAGGGCTATCAGCGTCACCACCAGCTGTAGCAGGCGGCGGACTATCACTCGCAACATCTCTCACACACCAGAGTCTCGATGGTCGCGGAATCGGCCCGGGCGGAGGGAAAACCCCCAACCCGGGCCGATTCCGCCTACGGCGTCAGCCGATTGACGTCACTTCTTGAGGCTGACGGTGTTGAACCGCTCGTCAGTCAGCGGGCTGGCCTTCAGGCCCTCGACGTCCTTGGTGACGACGATCGCCGGCGGCGCGTGCCAGACCGGCACGGCCGGCAGCCACTTGGCGGCGATGTCCCGGTTGACCTGCTCCCAGGCGGCCTTCTTGCCGGCGTCGTCGACAGTGCCGTCGGCCTTGGCGATCGCGTCGAACATCTCGGTCATGCCCTGGTCGCCGAACTCGGCCTTGCCCCGGCCGAAGAACGTGCCGACGAAGTTGCCCGGGTCGTTGTAGTCGCCGGTCCAGCCGAGGATGTGCAGGTCGTGCTTGCCGAACGTCTGCACGTCGTCCTTGAAGCCGCCGTTCCACGGGCGGGGAACCCCGTTGACCTTGATACCGACGGCCTGGAGGTCGTTGGCCAGGATCGTGAAGATCTCCTGCGGGTTCGGCATGTACGGCCGGGAGACGTCCGGCGGGTAGTAGAAGTTCAGCGTCAGACCCTCGGCGCCGGCCTCCTTGAGGAGCTGCTTGGCCTTGTCCGGGTTGTACTCGTACTTCTGCACGTCCGGGGCGTAGCCGAGCACGGTGTCCGGCATGAACTCGTCAGCGACCTTGGCGCCGGTCGGGCCCTTGGTCTGGGCGAGCTGCTGGCGGTTGAGCGCGTAGGCGATCGCCTGCCGCACCCGCAGGTCCTTGAGCTTCGGGTTCTTCTGGTTGAGGCCCAGGTAGAGGATGTTGAACGCCGGGCGGGCCACGACCTGGAAGCCCTCGTCGGCGAGCGCCTTGGTGTCGGCGGGGGCCGGGAAGTCGATGCCGTGGACGGTACCGGCACGCAGTTCCTGCTTGCGGGTGTTCTCGTCCTTGATGATCTTGATGATCATCTTGTCGACCTTGGCCTTGTCACCGAAGTAGTCCGGGTTCCGGTTGAGGGTGATCTCGCCCTTGGTCTTGTCCCAGCCACCGAAGGTGAACGGGCCGGTGCCGACCGGGTGCTCGTTGGCGAACGCGCTGTACTCGAACGAGTCGCCGTTCTGCTTCACCGTGTTGGCGTCGTACTTCTTCAGCGCCTCGGGGCTCGCGATCGACAGCGAGGTCAGCGCGAAGGCGCCGGGGAACGCACCCTTGTACTTCTTGAGCGAGAGAACGGCGGTGCCGTCGTCCTTGGCCTCGCACTTGTCGTAGATCGACTCGCCCGCGCCCTCGGCCTCGTTCTTGGCGAAGCCGCCGAAGACGTCCATGTAATAGATCATGTTCGCCTGGGCCGCGGCGCCCTGCATGTTGTACCAGCGGTCGAAGTTGTAGCAGACCGCCGCCGCGTTGAAGGGGGTGCCGTCGTGGAACTTCACGCCCTGCCGCAGCTTGAAGGTCCAGACCTTACCGGTCGGGTCGTGCTCCCAGCTCTCGGCCAGGCCGCCGGTCAGCTCCGCCGTGCCCGGCTTGTGGCTCACCAGGGTGTCGAACATCTGCCGGACCGGCCGGAACGACTCACCGTCGTCATTGAAGATCGGATCGAAGTTCTTCGGGTCACCGGCACCCGCGAAGATGAAGGTGCCGCCGGTCTTGGCCTCGCCACTGTCGCCGCCACGCTCGCTCTCCGCGCAGCCGGCCGCGCCGACCGCCAGAGCGGCAACGGCCGCGATGGCCACAGCCGATTTGAGCCTTCTCGCCTGCATCTCTCACCTCTGTCATGCGCATGACCACGCCGAGCTGTGGCTCGGTCCGTGTGCGGGAGGCTATGACATGTAACACCGGGAGCGGAACGGCCGTCAGGCAATCGCTACCAAGCCGACACCTTGCGCAGACGTCTGACAGTCGACGACACGGCGAACACATCGAGCGACACATCGAACACGTTGACCGGGAGGTGACGGGACCGGCCACCGGCACGTCGATCCGCCGGCTCCGAAGGGCATCCGGAGGCGTCGATCAGGATGCGGGTGTCGGGCAGACCGCCAGCCGCTCGACGGCCGAGCCCGCCGTGGCCGTACCCAGGTCGTGGAAGGTCACCCGGTGGCAGGCGTTCACGTGACTCACTCCGAACACCACGCCGAAAGGGGCAGAACCGTACACGGTCACCACCAGGTCAGGCACCCGGCGGACCTCCCGCACCTCGACCGGGGTGCCCTCCGCGACCGCCGCCAACCGTTCGTCGGACGGCGTCGCGTCACCGGTGGCGACCACCGCCGCGCCGTACGCCTGGGCGTTCCGGGTCACCGCGGCTTCGGCCTCGGCCTCCTCGGCACGGGTGTCCGCGCCGATTCGCCGGCTCCCCACCTCGATCGCCACGAGGACGCCGGCGAAGGCCAGCGCCAGCACAGCCACCAGCACCGCCGGCGCCCAGGACCGCCCGTCCGAACGCCGCACCGCTACCTCCCCGGGTACGCCTGTGGGCCCGCGCTCGTCGCGCGGACCCACTCAGTTGTAGCCCACCGGTGACGATCCGTGGGGGGTCAGACGGCCCGGCGCCCCTCGAAGGCGCGACCGAGGGTGATCTCGTCTGCGTACTCGAGGTCACCGCCGACCGGCAGTCCGCTGGCCAGCCGGGTCACCGCGATCCCCATCGGCTTCACCATCAGCGCCAGGTAGGTGGCGGTCGCCTCGCCCTCGGTGTTCGGATCGGTGGCGAGGATCAACTCCCGCACCGCGCCGCCGCTCAACCGGGTCAACAGCTCACGGATGCGCAGATTGTCCGGGCCGATCCCTTCGAGGGGATTGATCGCGCCGCCGAGCACGTGGTAGCGGCCCCGGAACTCGCCGGTCCGCTCGATGGCCACCACGTCCTTGGGCTCCTCCACCACGCACAGCACCTCGTCGGTGCGACGCGGGTCGCGGCAGATCCGGCACTGCTCGGACTCGGCCACGTTGTAACAGGTCGTGCAGAAGCGCACCAGCTCCTTGACCTTGCGCAGCGCGCCGGCCAGCCGGTTGACGTCGGCCGGATCGGCCGAGAGGACGTGGAACGCGATCCGCTGGGCGCTCTTCGGGCCCACGCCCGGCAGTCGCCCCAGCTCGTCGATCAGGTCCTGGATGGCGCCTTCGTACATCTGCCGGCTCAGAAACCGGGCAGGCCGAGGCCGCCCATGCCGCCGGCGACCGGGCCCATCTTGCGCTCGGTCAACTCACGCGCCGCCTCGGCGGCGTTGTGCACGGCCGCCACCACCAGGTCTTCCAGCGTCTCCACGTCGTCCGGGTCGACGGCCTTCGGGTCGATCTTGATGGCCTTCAGCTCGCCCGCGCCGGACACCGTCGCGGTGACCAGCCCACCGCCGGCCGTGCCGGTCAGCTCGGCCTCGGCCAGCTCGGCCTGAGCGGCGGCGATCTGCTGCTGCATCTTCTGCGCCTGCTTCAGCATCTGCTGCATGTTCGGCTGTCCACCTGGGCGCACGGATGGCTCCTTCTCGCACTCGTCTGCTCGGCCGCCGACCAGCCTAGCCGCTGGGACCGACGCCGCCGTGTCCGGTGCGTCCGCCCACGCCGAGCGACGGAGGTACGGCTACCACCACCCCGAACCGGGCGTCTGGCGGTAGTGCGCCGGTACCCGCCGCACTGGTCTGCTCACGGTATGAGTCTCAACCGCAGTGGCCGCGTCGCCGCGCTGTGCTGGGCGGTGGCCGCACCGGTCTTCCTCGTGGCCAGTCTGGTCACCGGCCTGCGTTGGCGCGAGCCGACCTACAGTTGGGCCACCCACAACATCAGCGACCTCGGCAACGTGCACTGCGGGGTCTGGGACACCACCCGACCCCGCCTCGTCTGCTCGCCCTGGCATCCGCTGATGAACGCCGCGATGCTGGCCACCGCCGTCCTGCTCGCCGCCGGACTGCTGCTGACCTGGCGGCTCCTCGGCCGCGGCGGCGTGGTGCGCTCGGCGCAGATCCTGCTGCTGCTGGCCGCCGGCGGGTACGCCCTGGTCGCCCTTCATCCCGCCGACGTCGACGAGAACCGGCACGTCCTGGGCGCATTCCTGATCATGGTCGTGGGCAACGTCGGTCTGCTGCTCGCCGGGTTCGCGCCCCACTCCACGGTGCTCGGCCGCTGGCGACGACTCTCCCTCGCCGCCGGGCTCACCGCGCTGACCGGGACGGTACTGTTCGTCGCCCAGCAGGGCACCGGCATCGGGGTGGGCGGCATGGAACGCGTCGCCGTGCTGCCCTTCCCCCTGTGGGCCTGCTGCCTCGGCGTCCTGCTGGGCGAAGCGCCGGTTACCGCGCGTCCACCTCGTCGATCTTCTCGGCGCCGAAGGTCTCCCGCAGCAGCCGTACCGCCTGCTCCTCGCTCGACTCCCGGGCCGTCTTCTCGTCGATGACCTCGTCCAACGGCTCGTCGCCCGGGTCGAACCCCTCGTAGGTGGGCTTGGCCGCCGGCGGCGCGCCGCCCGGCCGCCCGCCCCGCACCGGTCCGTCGTAGTCCGGGTCGTAGGGAGGTTCGCCCGCCCATTCCGCGTCCGCGGTGGGCCGGCTCGCCGATGGGGTACGAGCACCGCGCCCCGCCGCCGCCGCGCGAGCCGCGGCGATGGCGCTGCTGACCGGTGCGCCACCGGCTGACGCCGGCTGCCGCGCCCCGGGCGTCGGGTTACCCCGCCCGCCCGGGTCACCACCGTTCGGAGTGGCACCGTTCGGATTGGCACCGTTCGTGGGGGTGCCGTTCGCGCCTGGACCGCCTCCGCTGCCCGTCGCGCCGCCGTTGCGGGCGGATGCGGTAATCGGGTCCGGTCCGGGCGGGACACCGCCGGGGCGGGCGGCCTCCGGCCACTCCTGGTCATCCGTCGCCTCGGTGCCCGGGGCACCGCCGCCCGGGCGCGCTGCCTCCGGCCAGTCGTCCTCCGGGTCGGCGACGGTGGTCGAGGTGGGCGCGGCCGATGGGCTGCTCGGCGAGACGGGAGCAGCTGCCGCAGTCGGCGGAGCGCTCGGACGGGGTGCTGCGGGCGGCGCGCTCGTCGGGCCGGGAGCGGCTGCCGCAGTGGGCGCGACGCTCGGGCCGGGTTCGACGGGCGGTGCGCTCGTCGGACTGGCGGCGGCCGCGTTCGGTGTGGCGGGTCGGGCCGGGGCGGCCGGCTGGGAGCGTGGCAGGCCGGACAGCGACGTGCCACCCCGCTCGCCGGCCACCTCGCAGCGGATCTGCCAGCGCCCGCCCAACTCCTCGTAGAGCGCGTCGGTAAGCACCGCCGCGTGATCGGCCATCATCTTGGCCAGCACGGAGGACTTGACGGTCAACACCAGCATGTCGCCGTCGAGTTCGCGGACCACCGCGTCGCGCATCAGGGCGGCGATCCGCTTGTTGGTCCGGTTGACCTTGCCCACCACGTCGGGCCAGACCCGGCGTACCGCGACCGCGTCCAGCGCGGGGGGCGGCGTGCCCGGGCGGGGCGGCGCGGGCGTCGCCGGGTCGGGCAGTACGGCCGACGGCGGGACCGCCCGACGCGGGGCCGGCGAGCCGGTACCCGGTCCGGCGGGCGAAACGGGCACGGCCTCGGACGTCGGGGCAGCGGCCGACGCGCCGGGCGACACCGGAATCGGCGAGTCCGCCGCCGAGGGTGCGTGCGTGCTTCGGGTGCCCGAATCGGCGGCGGCCGAGCCCGCAGCACCGGCACCCGAGACGGCAGCACCGGCAGCGCCCGAGGCGGCAGCGCGGGCGACACCCAGGGCGGCAGCGCGGGCGGCACCCGAGCCGGGAGCGGTCGCGGCGGTGGCACCGCCGGTGCCTGCGGCGTGCGGGGACGCCGTCGGGTCGACGTCCCACGGCGGGGCGGAGGTCGGGGCGGCGGCGGGCGCGGGGCTTGCGGCAGCCGGTACCGGGGGCGCCGACTGTGGGCGTACCCCCGGGGTGGTGGCGGGCGCGAAGCCGGCGGCGGCCGGCGGCGCGTCGGTGCCGGCGAGGGTGAGCCGGCGTTCCATGCGTTCGAGGCGCTGGAGCAGGCCGCCGGTGGAGTCGTCGACGCCGGGCAGCAGCATCCGGGCGCAGATCAGCTCCAGCAGCAGCCGGGGCGCGGTGGTGCCCCGCATCTCCACCAGGCCGTCGTGCACGATGTCGGCGCAGCGCGAGAGCGTTGCCGGGCCGAGCTGCGCGGCCTGGGCGGCCATCCGCTCGATCTGGTCGGCGGGGCCGTCGATGAGGCCCTTCGCGGCGGCGTCCGGCACCTGCTGGATCACGATCAGGTCGCGCAGCCGTTCCAGCAGGTCGGAGGCGAACCGGCGCGGGTCGTGCCCGGCCTCGGCCACCCGGTCGACGGTCGCGTACGCGGCCGCGCCGTCCCCGGCGGCCAGCGCGTCGCACATCTCGTCGATCAGCGCCGAGTCGGTGACGCCGAGCAGCGCGGCGGCCCGCGCGTAGCTGACCCCCTCCGGGCCGGCGCCGGCGATGAGCTGGTCGAGTACGGAGAGGCTGTCCCGGGCGCTGCCCCCGCCGGCGCGGACCACCAGCGGGAAGACCGCCGGCTCGACGGAGACGCCCTCGGCCTGGGTGAGCTGTTCGAGGTACGGGCGGAGAACCTTCGGCGGGATCAGCCGGAACGGATAGTGGTGGGTCCGCGAGCGGATCGTGCCGAGGACCTTCTCCGGCTCGGTGGTGGCGAAGATGAACTTGACGTACTCCGGGGGCTCCTCGACCAGCTTGAGCAGGGCGTTGAAGCCCTGGGTCGAGACCATGTGCGCCTCGTCGATCACGTAGATCTTGAAGCGGCTGTTGGCCGGCGCGAAGAAGGCGCGCTCGCGCAGCTCACGGGCATCGTCGACACCACCGTGGCTGGCCGCGTCGATCTCGATCACGTCGATCGAGCCCGCGCCGTCGGTGGCGAGCGAGCGGCACGACTCACACTTGCCGCACGGCTCCGGGGTGGGGCCCTGCTCACAGTTGAGCGAGCGGGCCAGGATCCGGGCGCTGGAGGTCTTGCCGCAGCCGCGCGGGCCGGAGAAGAGGTAGGCGTGGTTGAGCCGGCCGCTGCGCAGCGCCTGCGACAACGGCTCGGTGACGTGCTCCTGCCCGATGACCTCGGCGAAGGTACGTGGCCGGTACTTGCGGTACAGCGCCAGCGTCACTCGTCCCGCCTCCTCTCGACCGAGCCATTCTGCGCCGGTCGGGCGCGGGTGACCACCCACCCCGCCGCGCCGGCTCGGCCTCGCGCCTTGATCGACTCGGCTTCCTGGAAATCGGGGTGTCCGCATGCCCGGGATGCCCCGACATCACGCATGTCGAGTGGATCAAGGCGCGGAGACGAAAAGGCCTCCCGTGCACCCGGCAGAGCTCGCTTATCCTTGCTGCCTTCCGGCCCTGGGGAGGTTCACGAGATACCGCCGCACGGGAGGTGACGCCAACCCTACCCGACGGCTCGTCGATCTTCAGGGGGTGGTGGGGTGTCCCCGTTCACGGCGGCCTGTATCCTGGCTCGCGGAGGATTCGCCTAGAGGCCTAGGGCGCACGCTTGGAAAGCGTGTTGGGTTTACACCCTCACGAGTTCGAATCTCGTATCCTCCGCTCGCAGAGCATGATCGACGCCCGGCAGACCGATAACAGGTCGGCCGGGCGTTGTCGTTGTGGTCTCATCGATGCCGTGGCCGACGCGACGTGGCAGTGGGACGAGACCTTGTACGCCGGCAGCGCCCGGCACTACAGCGTCGGCCGATGGCCGTACCCACCCGCAATCGCCGAGGCCATCCGTACCGCGCTCGACCTGGACAGCACCGGCCGGCTCCTGGACGTGGGCTGCGGTCCCGGTTCATTGACGCTGCTGCTCGCGCCCCAGTTCGAGACGGCGGTCGGGGTGGACGCCGACCGGGACATGCTCGCCGAGGCGCAGCGCCGGGCCGGCGCGGCCGGGGTCACCAACGTCGAGTGGCGGCACCTGCGGGCCGAGGACCTGCCGGCCGACCTGGGTACGTTCCGGGTGGCCACGTTCGCGCAGTCGTACCACTGGATGGATCGACCGCTGGTAGCCCGCCGGGTCCGCGACATGCTCGCGCCCGACGGGGCCTGGGTCCACCTCAGCGCGAACACCCACCAGGGCGTGGCCGATGATGACCGACTGCCGTACCCGCGACCGCCCTGGACGCGGATCGACGAGTTGGTCGCGCGCTACCTGGGGCCCGTCCGCCGGGCCGGTCGGGGGTTGCGGCCCGCCGACACCCCGGCCGCGGAGGAGGACGTGATGCGGCACGCCGGTTATGCCGGTCCGCACCGGATCACCGTAGGGCAGGGCAACGTCGTGGAACGGTCGGTGGACGAGGTGACGTCGGCGGTGTTCTCGCTGTCCAGTTCGGCGCCGCACCTGTTCGGCGATCGGCTGCCCGCGTTCGAGGCGGACCTGCGCGAGCTGCTGACATCGGCGGCCCGGGACGGCCTGTTCGCCGAACGGCCACGCGACATCGAGATCGTGATCTGGCGACCCTGACGCCGCCCCTCACCCTCGGGCGCGGGTCCAGGAGAGGAAGCGGTCGGTGAGCCGGGACGGGTCCACCTCTGTGAGCTGCTCGCTGGCCTCGGTCAGGAGCGTCGCCAGGTAGACGGTCAGCGCCACCCGATCGCCCCGGTACTCGCCGAGCAGCCGGAGCTTCGCCGCCGAGCAGGGCCAGGCGATGCCGCAGGCCTGACATCGCCAGGTGGGTCGGGTCGGTAGGTGGTTCCGGTGGCGACGACGCGGCACGAGCGAGCCCTCCTTCGCTGGTGGAAGGGGTCGCCCCGCCTCCGCGTCGGGGCGACCCCGCGACTGACGTCGGCCGCCGGGCTGCTGCGCCTCCACCGGCCACGCCGTCTTTTGTGGACTCACAGTGCGGCGCGTCATCGGGCAGATACAGGGCGTAGCTATATGGTTCTCAGATATTCGAGACATCCGATGGAGGGGACCGTGAACGACGCGTTGCGGGTGGCGCTCAACGACAACGGGCACACCACCGAATCCCTCGCCGAGACCGTCGGCGTCGACCCGAAGACCGTTGCGCGCTGGTTGACCGAGGGCCGCATCCCGCATCCTCGGCACCGCCTGGCGGCAGCGGAAGCCCTCCACAAGGACGTGTCGGACATCTGGCCGGACACTGCGAGACGTCGTGACCCCATTTGGTTTCGTCCCTGGCAGGAAATCGAGCGCGAAGCGGTGTCCCTGCGGTCGTACGAATCGACCGTCCTGCCAGGGCTGCTGCAGACCGAGGCGTACGCCCGCGCGGTCCTCAGCGGCGCGGGCCTGATCCCCCGAAGCGAGATCGAGCGCCACCTCAGCGTCCGGCTCAACCGGCAGGGCGTGCTCAAACGGGACGACCCGCCGCAGTTCACGGCGGTCGTCGACGAGGCGATCCTGCGCCGGCCGGTGGGCGGCCGGTCGACCATGCACGAGCAGCTGCTGGCCCTGGTCACGGCCTGTGCGGAGCCGCACATCCGGGTGCACGTCGTGCCGACGACGGTCGGCGCGTACGCCGGACTCAACGGGCCGTTCGTGATCGCGCACAGCCACGACCACCGGGTCGCCGGCTACCTGGACAACCAACTCCAGGGACAAGTGGCTAGCGACCCGGACGACATCGCGGCCATGATGGCGGCATGGGAGAACGTGCGCGGCGAGGCGCTGTCGCACTCGCAGTCGGTCGAGCTGATGACGGAAGTGGCGGAATCATGGAGCTGAACGGCGCGCGGTGGCGCAAGAGCACCCGCAGCAGCGGCAATGGTGGCAACTGTGTCGAGGTCGCCGACAACCTGCCCGGCGTGGTCGGCGTACGGGATTCCAAGGACCCGACCGGTCCGGCGCTCGCCTTCGCGCCGGCCGCCTGGCGCGCGTTCGTCGGCCAGCTCAGCGCGAGCGCCTGACTCAGCGACGCCCGCCTGGCTGCCACGGGTGCACCTCCACGGAGGCGTACCTGTGCTGGGTCAGGATGGCGCGCGCCGCGTCCGGGCCTGACGCCTCGGCCAGCATCGCGGTGCCCAGCCAGGTGACGCCGTCGTCGGAGAGCAGCGGCCCGTACGCGATCAGGCGCTCCGGGTGGGGCGGCACCGCCAGGTCGACGCCTTCCCCCGCTCCGAGGGCCAGTACCAGGTAGCGGTTGTCCCCGGCCGGATCACCGGGAAAGTCCCACATGCTGCGTCCCAGCGTGTTGCGCCAGCGTCGGAGCAGCACGTCGCGGTACACGCCGGCCTGGTAGTTGGGCTCGTCGAACGCGAAGGCGCGGGCAGCTACGGGATCGGGCAGGTCGACGACGTGCAGACTGCCGCTGGGCGTCTCGCCGTCGTCGCCGAAGGTCGGCCCGCGGGCGATCATCTCGGCGGCGTACCGGTCCATGTAGGACCAGTGCGCCTCCAGCAGTTCGGCCCGCAGAGCGACCGAGTCGGGCCGGTCGCGGTGGAAGCACAGGAACTCCATGGCCGACAGTCTGCTCAAACGATGAGCCCGTTGGGGCCCTTGATCGACTCGAGTTCCTGAATTCCGTGGCGTCCCAGCCACTTCGACACCCCGGCTTTCATGAACCCGAGTCGATCACGCACCCCCACCGCGACGGTCGACCCCCGTCCGGGCAGAGCTGGTGACCACACCCGAACTCCGACCTCCAACGACCAACCACCCGACATGAGCGCCTGGTAGCGGCCGTCGGGAGGGGCCGGACCGCCGCCGGTCCGGCCCCTCCCGGGTACGCCCCGACGGCCGGTAGCGTGCCAGGCACGAGCGGCGGCCGGAACCGTCGTACACATGTTCTATCCACAGGCTGTGGACGGCGGAGGATCGATGGCGTACCAGCTCAGCGCGGTGGTCGCGGACGCGGACCTGCTCCGCGAGCACACCGCCGAGCTGGACCACGCCGTCCTCGGTGAGCTGCGCCAGGACTTCGCGCTGCTACCGGTCACCCCGCAGTTGGTGACCGAGCTGACCGGGTCGCTACCGGACTACGCGGCGGACGACCGCAGCGCCGAGCAGCCGTTCGACCTCGTGCTGTCGCCGCCGCTGGCCGCGTTGCTCGCCGCGTGGTCGCGGTCGGGGCCGGTGGCGTACCTGGAGGCGGAGTTCGGCGGCGGCGTGGGCCACCAGTCGGCGGCGGTGTGGCTCGGCGGGGAGCTGTCCTGGGGGCCACGCTTCGACGACGTCCTGGAAACCCCGCGCGAGGAGTGGCCGATCAACGCGGCGCTCAGCCGACTCGGCGTGGAGCGGGGTGCGTGGATCGATCCGTTCGCCGAGTTGGGGTTGCATCTGGAGCGGAACACCGCCGGCTGGTTGGCGCACGGGCGGCGTCGACTCAGCGCCGACTACTGGGACGAACTGATCGAACAGTGGGAAAACCAGTAATCCGCCGGCGGGCAGCAACCTGAACGGCCCCGGTCCGTTGGGGACTGGGGGATTCCATGAAATTGCGACAATTTGCTTTTATTGCCATGCTGCTGGCTGCTGCCTCGATCGCGGGCAGCGGTCCGCCACCCGCCGGACCGATGCCGGCGAACCGGCCCGCCGGCAACGTCGAGGTCATCGACCTGCACGGCCTGCGCAACATCGAGTTCGGCGACACCGAGGCCGAGCTGACCCGTCGGGGCATCCTGCGTACCGACCAGGACGCCTGCGGGCCGGTACTCACCGGCCACGACACGGTCAGCCCCGTCTTCGTCGAGGACAAACTGGTGCTGCTCTGGGTCGGCGATCCGATGCGAACACCGGAGGGCATAACGGCCGGCTCACCCGTCGAGGAGGTCTGGGACCGCTACGCGTCGGTCACCCGGCTGCCCGCTCCACAGGGGACGCACCGGCTCGACGGGCTGCTCGCCCGCAGCGGCGACCGCGCGTACCTGTTCCTGCACGACGGGCGCACGGTCCGGAAAACCATCGCCGGGTACGCCGACTGGGCGCGCCGCCTCTTCGACGAGGGCGCCGCCCCCTGCTGAACCACTCGGCGTCCACGTCAGACGGTCAGGCGGAGCCCACGTGCGCGGGCGGGCGCGCGCCGGACACGGCGGCGAACCCACCGAGCGCGATCTCCGCGGTCTGCCGCAGCTCGTCGCGGGAGACCCCGGCGGCGGCGTGGATCGCCTGCCCCTCGGTGACGCTCATGACGAAGCGGGCGAGCGCGGCCGGGTCGGCGTCGGCCGGCAGGTCACCTTCGGCGACGGCGCGGGCGAACCGGTCGGCGAGGGCCCGCTCACCGGCCAGCCGACTGGCGGCGAGGAACTCGGCGACCGGGGCGTTCACGCTGGAGCAGGCGGTGCCGCCCTGGATCGACAGGCAGCCGGCGGGACGGTCGGGCCTGGTCACGGCGAGCACGTTCTCCCGCAGCAGGGTGGCTACCACCTCGTACGCGGTGGTTTGGGCGATGGCGTGCCGCGCGTACCCCATGTCCTGGTCTGCGTAGCGGGCCACAGCCTTGCGGAACAACTCCTCCTTGCTGCCGAAGGCGGCGTAGAGGCTCGGCTTGTTGATGCCCATGGCGGCGGTGAGGTCGCTCATCGAGGCGCCCTCGTACCCCTGCCGCCAGAACACCTCGAGCGCGCGTTCCAGCGCCTCGTCGACGTCGAAGCCGCGTGGCCGCCCTCGTACCGGCATGGTCCTCCACCTCCGGCCACCCATCCTACCCACCGCGAAACCGATCGGTACAGAAATTTGCGGGCAGGCCAGATGGTTGCTACGTTCGTTCGGTACCGCTCGGTACAGAATCCTGTGGAGGAGAACGATAGTGGGACAGCTCGACGGCAAGACCGCTCTCGTCACCGGGGGCACCACCGGCATCGGCCTGGCCACCGCCCGCCGCTTCGCCGCCGAAGGCGCGTACGTCTTCGTCACCGGTCGCCGCAAGGGCCCGCTGGACGAGGCGGTGGCCAGCATCGGCGCCAACGCCACCGGCATCGTCAGCGATTCCGGCAAGCTCGACGACCTGGACCGGGTGATGCGGGCGATCGAGGAGCGCGGCGCAGGGCTGGACGTCCTGTTCGCCAACGCCGGCGGCGGCGAGTTCCGTCCGCTCGACGCGATCGACGCCGAGCACGTCGCCAACACCTTCGACACCAACATCTACGGCACCGTTTTCACCGTGCAGAAGGCCCTGCCCCTGCTCAACGAAGGTGCCTCGGTCGTGCTGACCGGCTCGACCTCGGCCGTCAGCGGCATCCCGGCGTTCAGCGTCTACGCCGCCTCCAAGGCCGCCATCCGCTCGTTCGGGCGCAGCTGGGCCGCCGAGCTGATGGACCGCAAGATCCGGGTCAACACCCTCATCCCCGGCTCCACCGAGACTCCCGGGCTCGCGGGCCTGGCACCCAGCGCCGCGGAGTCACCCGCTCTGCTCAAGAACATCGCGTCCACCGTGCCGATGGGTCGGCTGGCCCACCCGGACGAGATCGCGAACGCGGCGCTCTTCCTCGCCTCCGACCAGAGCAGCTTCATGACCGGTAGCGAGCTGTTCGTCGACGGCGGCGAAACGCAGCTCTGACGCGAGAACGCCCGGTCGATCCGCAGGGATCGCACCGGGCGTTCTCGTGTTTCACGAGCGGTGGCGGCGGGATTTGAACCCGCGGAGGGCGTAAACCCTCACACGCTTTCGAGGCGTGCTCCTTAGGCCACTCGGACACGCCACCGCCGACGAGGGTACAGGACCACAGGTTCGGACGCCGAACCGGTATCGCCGGAGCCGGCCTGGCAGGATCTTTGCCATGAGTACGCACATCGGCGCGAAGCCGGGCGAGATCGCCGAGCGGGTCCTGATGCCGGGTGACCCCCTGCGGGCCAAGTGGATCGCGGAGACCTACCTCGAGGGCGCGACCTGCTACTCGACGGTCCGGGGCATGCTGGGCTTCACCGGCCGCTGGAACGGCGTCGAGGTCTCCGTCCAGGGCTCCGGCATGGGCATGCCGTCCGCCTCCATCTACGCCCACGAGCTGATCAACGAGTACGGCGTGAAGACGCTGATCCGGGTCGGCTCCTGCGGTGCCCTCAGCACCGACCTGCAACTGCGTGACGTGGTCGCGGCGATCGGGTCGTCCACCGACTCGAACATGAACCGGATGCGCTTCGACGGTCTGATCGACTACGCCCCGGTGGCCGACTTCGGCCTGCTGCGTACCTCGGTCGAGGTGGCCGAGCGGCGCGGCATCGCGATGCACGTCGGACCGATCCTGGCGGCGGACGCCTTCTACACGGACCGGCCGGACCTCTACGACACGCTCGCCGACTACGGCGTGCTGGCGGTGGAGATGGAGTCGGCGGCGCTCTACACGATCGCGGCCCGGTTCAAGGCCCGGGCCCTGACCGTGCTGACCGTCAGCGACCACATCAAGACCGGCGAGAAGACCACGTCGGAGGAGCGGGAGCAGACCTTCAGCCAGATGGTGGAGATCGCGCTCGACACGATCATCGCCTGACCTTCCGGGGCGGCACACCGCGAAGAGCGTGATGACTGACAGGCATCTTGATGCCTCACAGTCATCACGCTCTTTCGCTCACGCCGGGCCACGCCGGGCCACGCCGCGCCACACCACGCCGGGCCGCGCGCCGCGCCACACCACGCCGGGCCGCGCGCTGCGCAACACCACGCCGGGCCGCACCGCGCCATGCCAGACCACGCCGCGCCACACAAGGCCGCCCGCCAAACCGGTCAGACGGCGGTGAGCGCCTCCGTCGGGGAGAGCCGGGCGGCGCGGACCGCCGGGTAGAGGCCGGCGAAGCCGCCGATGACCAGGGTCGCGCCCACCCCGCCGAGCATCGCCCAGGCCGGTACCACGGTCGGCCAGCCCTGGGACAACGCGTACCCGGCGGTGACCAGGATGCCCAGCAGCACCCCGCCGACCCCGCCGAGCGCGGAGAGCAGCAGCGACTCGGCGAGGAACTGGGTGCGTACCTGACCTCGGGTGGCCCCCAGCGATCGGCGCAGGCCGATCTCGGCCCGGCGTTCCAGCACCGAGATGACCATGGTGTTGGCCACGCCGACGCCACCGACGAGCAGGGCGACCGCGCCCAGGCCGAGGAGCAGCCCGGTGAAGGCGGCGTCGGTCGCCTCGGCGGCGGCCAGCGCGTCCGAGGGCCGGGACACCTCCACCTCGTTGGGCGCCTCCGGGTTGGCGGTCGCTCCGAGCGCCGACCGGACAGCCTCGACCTGGGACTCCTCGGCCCGGGTGTAGACGGTGGTCGGGTGGCCGTCGAAGCCCAGGTAGTCGCTCGCCGCGGACCAGCCGACCAGCGCCGACGCGTCCAGCTCCGGGGCGAGCGGCGCGGGAGCGAGGACGCCGACCACGGTGAACCACCGCCCGCCCAGCCACACCTGCACCTGCGGGTTGGCCTTGTCGACCCCGAGCCGGTGGGCGGCGGTCGCGCCGAGGACCACCGCCGGGTAGCGGGCGGTGGCCTCGTTGAGCCACGTTCCGCTGGTCACCTGCGCTCCGACGGTGCCGAGCAGGTCCAGCCGGGCCGCCCGGGTGGCGATCCCGCCCGTCTCGGCCGCCGGGATCCGGTCCGAGCGGTACACCTTGGCGTCGGAGACCTGGCCGGTCGCGGACACCTCGGTCACCGGGCCGATCCGCCCGATCATGGCCACCGACTCCTCGGGTAGCTGGGCGTCCGCGCCGAACAGGGTGTTGCCCGGTTCCACGGTGAGCAGGTTGGTGCCGAGCGCGTCGAGCGCCCGGTCCAACTCGGCCCGGGACGACGACGAGATGCCGACCACCGCGATCATCGCGGCGATGCCGATCGCGATGCCCAGCGCCGAGAGGAACGCCCGCAGTGGTCGGGTCCGCAGGCCCACCCCACCGACGCGCAGGACGTCCCCCGGTCCCATCCGGGCCGGGGTGAGCACCGCCATCAGCCGACCCCGCCCGTGGCGAGGAGCGAGTCGTGCCGTACCGCGCCGTCGCGCATCCGTACCTGCCGGGGCAGGCTGTCGGCGATCTCCCGATCGTGGGTGATCACCACGACGGTGGTGCCGGCCCGGTGCAGCTCGTGCAGCAGGTCCAGCACTCCGGCGCCGGAGGTCGAGTCGAGGTTGCCGGTCGGCTCGTCGGCGAGCAGCACGGCGGGCTCGCCCACCACCGCCCGGGCCACAGCCACCCGCTGCCGCTCCCCGCCGGAGAGCTCGTGCGGCCGGTGCCCGAGCCGGTGGCCCAGGCCGACCCGGACCAGCGCGGCCTCCGCGCGGTCGCGCCGCCTCCGCAGGGGTACGCCGGAGTAGAGCAACCCGTCCGCCACGTTGTCGACCACCGGGACGCCGGGGGCCAGGTGGAACTGCTGGAAGACGAAGCCGATGCGGGTGGCCCGCAACGCGGACAGCTCCCGGTCGGAGAGCGTCGCCGCGTCGTACCCGTCGATCCGGACGCTGCCCGACGAGGGCCGGTCGAGGGTGCCGATGAGGTGCAGCATCGTCGACTTGCCCGACCCGGACGGGCCGACGATCGCCACCAGCTCGCCATAGCCGATCCGCAACGACACGTCGTCCAACGCGACGACCCCGCCGGGGTAGCGCTTGCTGACCCGGTCCAGCACGATCACGTCGCCGGTCACGCCGGAACCACCACCCTCGTTCCCTCGGCGATCCCCTCGCCGGTGACCTCCACCCGCCCGTCGGCGAAGAGACCGGTGGTCACCGCCACGATCCGGCTGGTACCGCCGTCGACGACCTCGACGCCGTAGCCGCCCTCGGCGAGGGCCAGCAGCGCCGCCACCGGCACGGTGAGCACGTCCGCCCGTTCCGACGCGGTGAAGGTGACGTCGACGCTGGCCTGGTCGAAGCCGGCGAGGGCTTTCGGATCGGCCACCGCGACGGTCACCTCGATCTTCGTCTCCGCCTCCGCCGACTGGCCGTTGGCACCGGCCGTACCGGTCTGGATGACCGTCTCGACCGCGCTGACCGTGCCGTTCACCGCCCGGCCGTCCGGCAGCTTCACCCGGACCTTCGCGTCGCGCTTGGCCAGCCGCTGGTCGTCCACGTCCAACTCGACGGTGACCACCCGGCTGGTGCCGGTGTAGGTGAGCACCGCCTGGCCGGGCTGGGTGACCGCGCCGACGTCGACCTGGTGGCTCTCCACCCGGACCTCACCGTCGGCGTACACGACGCGCCCGGGCTCGACCCGGCCCGTCTCCGCCAGGCCGAGGTCGTCCTGCCACTCGCGGACCGCGTCGGCGGTCGCGCCGGTGTACTCGTCGTCGACCGTGAAGCCGTCGTACCCGAGCGCCGCGAGGTTCCGCTCGAACTGCTCGACGTCGGCGCCCTCCACGCCCGGGGCGAGCGTCCGGTACGCGGGCAGCCCGCCGTAGAGGAGTACCACCTCCGCGTTGTCGACCAGGTAGAGCGGCTTGCCCCGGCGTACCGTCGACCCGGTCGCCGGCAGCCCGGTGACCGTGCCGCTCAGCCTCGCCGTGGCGGTACGCGTGGTGCCGTACCCCAACTCGCCGTCGGCGGTCTCGGAGTCGGCGAGCGTCTGCCGGGTGATGGCGGCGGTGTCCGCCGGAGGACCGGCCTGGGCGGCGTCCCCGCCGGTCCCGCCGCCGAAGCCGACCGCGGCGACCACGCCCACGGCCGCGACCAGCAGCACGACCCCACCGACGAGGGCGGCCCGCAGGCGGGCGCGTCGGGCGGTGCCGGTCACCGGCCACCGCCGAACTGTGGCGCGTACTGCCGGCACTTCTCCATCGCGGCGCGCAGCGCCGGGTCACCGATGTCGAGTCCGTCGTCGCCCCTGGGGATCTGGATCCGCCCGTCGGCGTCCGGGTCCGGGAAGTTCGGGACGCCGTTCTCCCGCATGCACTTGGCCATGGTGCGCATCTGCTCGGCCTGCTCCGGGTTGAGCTGTGGGCCCTGCCCGCCGTTGGGCAGGTTGTCGCGGCACTTCTCCATGGCCGCCTCGACCTTCTGCGGGTCGGCGTCCCCGTCGAACCGGAACCCGGGGCGGCCACCCGGCTCCGGGTCGGGCATGTCCACCCCGTTCTCCCGCATGCATCGGGCGAACGCGAGTCGACGTTCCGAGTCGCCCGCCGGTGTGGCGCTCGCCGTGGTGCCGCCCTTCGCGCCGCCGGCGGTCGCGACCCCGCCACCGTCGTCCGCCGGGCCGCACCCGGCCATCGCCAGGGCGAGCAGGGCGGGGATCGCGAGCATCTGTCGCCGCATGGTGTCCGCCTCCGTCTTCCAGGTCCGGCGCGGATCGCCGGACGTTGTCGCCCAGTTCAGGGCAGCGGACGTATCCGGGGCGTAACCGTGCACGGTTATGCCGCCGTTACCCGACGGCGGGGACCATGGACGGGTGAGAGTGCTGGTGGTCGAGGACGAGAACGTGCTGGCGGACGCCATCGCCGAGTGGCTGCGCCGCGAGTCGTTCGCGGTCGACGTGGCGTACGACGGGGACGCCGCGTTGGAACGGCTCGGCGTCAACGAGTACGCCGTGGTGGTCCTGGACCGGGACCTGCCGGTGGTGCACGGCGACGACGTGTGCCGGGCGATCGTGGACGCGGGCGGGGAGACCCGGGTGTTGATGCTGACCGCCGCCGCGGCGGTCCGGGAGCGGGTGGCGGGCCTGGCGATCGGCGCGGACGACTACCTGACCAAGCCGTTCGCCCTGGTGGAGTTGTCGGCGCGGGTGCACGCGTTGACCCGTCGCGCCCGGCCGGCCGCACCGCCGACGTTGCGCCGCGCCGGGATCCACCTCGATCCGGCCCGGCACGAGGTACGCCGCGACGACCGGCATGTGGCGCTGTCCCGCAAGGAGTTCGCGGTGCTGGCCGAGTTGCTGCGCGCCGACGGTGCCGTGGTCTCCGCCGAGGACCTGCTGGAACGCGCCTGGGACGAGCACATCGACCCGTTCACCAACGTGGTCCGGGTCACCATGATGAAGCTGCGCCGCAAGCTCGGCGACCCACCGGTGATCGAGACGGTGCCGGGCGCGGGGTACCGGATCCGATGAAACGGCTGACGATCCGGGGCCGCCTCACCCTCATCTACGGTGGGCTCTTCCTGCTGGCCGGCGTGGTCCTGCTCGCCGTCACGTACGTGCTGGTGGACCAACGGATGGCCCAGCCGTTCGGGGTGAGCCTGCGGGACCTGCCCAAGGCCAGCCCTGTCACGCCCAGCGGGCAGAACGTCGACACCCTGCGCGCCTTGATACAGGAGGTGCAGGACGAGGCGAAGCGCAACGCGCTGGAGTCACTGCTCACCCAGGGCGGGATCGCGCTGATCGTGGTGTCGGCGGCGGCGATCGCGTTCGGCTGGTTGGTCGCTGGTCGGGCGTTGCAGCCGTTGCAGCAGATCACCGGCACCGCCCGGCGGATCGCCGGGGCGGACACCGCCGGTCGCGGTCTGCACGAGCGGATCGCGCTCGCCGGTCCCCGCGACGAGGTACGCGAACTCGCCGACACCTTCGACGAGATGCTGGAACGGTTGGACCGCTCCTTCGACGGGCAGCGCCGGTTCGTGGCGAACGCCTCGCACGAGCTGCGTACGCCGCTGGCGTTGAACCGCGCGCTCGTGGAGTTGGCGGTGACCCGGCCGGACGCGCCGGAGGAGACCCGGCGGTTGGGCGAGTCGCTGCTGGCGGTCAACGAGCGGCACGAACGGCTCATCGACGGGTTGCTGACCCTCGCCGACTCGGAGAACGAGCTGACCGAGCGTACGGCCGTCGACCTGGCGGAGGTCTGCGCGCACGTCATCGACCAGGCCGGTAAGCAGGCACCTGACCTGCCCGTACACCGGTCGCTCGCGCCGGCCCCGGCCAACGGCGACCCGGTGCTGTTGGAGCGGCTGACGTTCAACCTGGTGGAGAACGCGCTGCGGCACAACCTGGCCGCCGACGGGTGGGTCGAGGTGCGCACCGGGCTCGTCGGCGATCGGCCCACCCTCATGGTGACGAACACCGGCCCGGTGATCGCCGGCTACGACGTGGAGACGATGTTCCAGCCGTTCCGGCGGCTGTCCCGGGAGCGGGTGGCCGGTACGCGCGGTTTCGGGCTGGGGTTGTCGATCGTCCGGGCGGTGGCCCGGGCCCACGGCGGCACCGCCGAGGCGCACCCCCGCCCGGGCGGTGGCCTGGTCGTCACGGTCACCCTGCCGGCGGCCTGATCACCCGGGCGCTGAGGGGCAGCCTCAGCGGAAGAACGCCCGCAGGACGGCGGCGGTCTCGGCTTCCAGCACACCGCCGTACACCTCGGGGCGGTGGTTCAGCCGACGGTCGCGCAGCACGTCCCAGAGCGAGCCGGCCGCGCCGGTCTTGGGTTCCCAGGCGCCGAAGACGACGGTGGAGACCCGGGCCAGCACCAGCGCCCCCGCGCACATGGTGCACGGTTCCAGGGTGACCACGAGCGTGCAGCCGTCCAGCCGCCACTCGCCGGTCCGTTCCGCCCCCCGACGCAGGGCCAGCACCTCGGCGTGGGCGGTGGGGTCGCCGGTCAGTTCCCGCTCGTTGCGCCCGATCGCCAACTCGGCGCCGTCCGGGCCGTACAGCACCGCGCCCACGGGGATGTCGTCGACACCGCCCCCGGGAACAGCCGGGTCGGTGACGGCGACCTCCAGGGCCCGACGCATCCACAGCTCGTGCCGCTGCCGTCGCCCGATCCCCCCGGGTTCGGCCAGGCCCTCGCTCGCACCCGGTCCGGCGCGCCGCACCGCTCCGGGCGTGGGCTGGCCCGGCCGGATCGTCTCCAAGGCGGGGTCGGTGGCGTCGGCCGGCTCAGACCTCACGCAGCTCCTCGACCTCGTCGGCGCAGCCGAGCACCTCGCAGATCTCGGCGGTGACGTCCGCCGGCAGCATCCCCTCGTGGCCGCAGAGCGTCAGCAGCTTCTGCGCGGAGATGCCCAGGTTGGCGAGCAGGTCGGCGTCGCCCACCGGATCGGCCTCCGGGTCGACGGCGGGCTGCTCGCTCTCCTCGTCGCCGCTGGCGGCCGGGCGCGGCTCGTCGTCGCCGTCCAGCCCGGTCACCGACGTCTTCAGGTCACCGACCAGCAGTTGACCCAGCCGGGACTCCTCGGCGTACGCCGAGTCCGACCCGAAGACCCGCAGGTCCTCGCCCTCGTCGAGCCGCAGGATCACCAGGTACGCGTCGTCGGCCTCGACGAAGAGCAGCGAGACGTCGGCTTCCTGGTCGACGTCGCGCAGGCGGTCGGCGACCTCGTCGATGTCGGTGGCACCCCGTAGGTTGACCTCGGCGGCGGTCCAGCCACTGTCGTCACGCACCACGGCCGCAGCGAAGTACGACACGGTTCCCCCAAAAGCCCTCGGCACAGCGCCGACTCGTCAAGGGTGCACGTTAGCCGGTCGGGTCGGCAGGCGACCGGTCAACGCCCCGAGACGCCGGCCAAACCTGACAAAGTCGAGATCAGCCAGCTACCCGACGGCGGGTGGCGATGAGTTGGCGTAGACGCTCGGTGCGCTGTCGCTGCGGCCGGCTGCGCTGGCGTACCGCCCGTGCGCCCGCCAACTCGGCGAGCAACTGGAGGCGGCGGCGGTTGCGATCCGGGTCCTGCCGCGGGGTGGTCCAGGCCATAGTGCCGAGCGTGCCGAGTCTCGGCGGCCACGTCAAGACGGCGTTCGCTACGCAGCCAACCGGGCACGCGGCGCAGTCACCGAGGCTCTGATCCGGGCCGGTCGGGCGCGCTCACCACAGCGGCCAGTCACCGCTGGTGGCCCAGCGCACCGCCACCACGGCGGCGGCGATGCTCCAGCCGCCGGCGGTCACGATTGCCACGCCGGTGGCCACTCCCCGGTCGCCGTACCGCACCAGCACCAGGGCGGTCGCCCAGGCCAGCAGGCCGGCCACCACCGTCCACCACGCGTAGCTGGCCAGGTCGGTGCCGAGGAGCCCGAACAGCAGCAGCCAGGCGGCCGCCGCGCCGCCGCCGGAGGCGACACCGCCGCCGGTCACCGGGTGCGGTTCGCGGTAGGTCGGCCGGGCCGGTGGTCCGGCCGGGAAGAGCCCCGACGGGGTACGCGACACCGGCCGCGTCATACCCGGGTCCGGGTCGGGTCGGGCGATGCTCACCGGCTGCCCTCCCTCACGCGCGTCGCTCGTCCCCACGGTACCGGTCTGTCAGGATGACCGAATGCCCTCGCCCACGATCGGCCGCCGCGCGCGTCCGGCGTACCCGATCCTGCTGCTGCTCGCCCCGATGCTGGCCGCCGGCTGCGCGACCACCCGGCCAGGGGTGCCGCCGGACGCCGCCGCGCCGACGCCGCCGATGGTCTGGGCGACCGGTGAGCAGCCTGCGGCCCCGACGGCCGCGCCGACGCCAACCGGCCCGGCCAGCCCGACGCCGCCGTCGGCCAAGCCGTCGCCGAGCGCCACCCGCGCCGGGCTCCGGCATGTCTTTCCGGTACGCGCCGACAACGTGGACTACCACCCGACGCACGGGGCGTACCCGGCGACGGACCTCTTCGCCAACTGCGGTAAGCCGTTCGTGGCGGTGACCGACGGCACGGTGTTGGAGGTGAGTCGCGTCGACAGGTACTCCAAGAGCGGGCCGCAGGGCCCGGACAACGGCGGGCTGTCGGTGTCGCTGCTCGGTGACGACGGGGTGCGCTACTACGGCTCGCACCTGAGCGTCGTCTCGTCCGGGGTGGAGGCGGGGGTCCGGGTACGTGCTGGGCAGCAGCTCGGCAAGGTCGGCCGGACCGGCAACGCGAACAACGTCTGTCACGTGCACTTCGGAATCTCGCCGCCGTGCACCGGCAAGGACGGGTGGTGGATCCGGCGTGGGGTGCTCTGGCCGGCGCGCTACCTGGACTCGTGGCGGCGCGGCGGCAATCGGGAACCGGCCGCCGAGGTGACCGCGTGGCAGCGCCAACACGGCTGCCCGAAGGCGCCCTGACATGGCTGCCCGGGACCCGATCGCCGACCTGCGCCGGATCGCCTTCCTGTTGGAGCGGGCGAACGAGGCCACCTACCGCGTACGGGCGTTCCGGTCGGCGGCCACGGCGCTGGCCGGCCTGCCGGCGGCCGAGGTCGCCGACCGGACCGGCAACGGCACCCTCACCGAACTGGCCGGCGTCGGCGACGTGACGGCCCGCTGCGTGACGGAGTCGCTGGCCGGTGAGGAACCGGTCTATCTGCGCCGGCTGCTGGCGACCGAGGGCAGTGACCTGGATGCCGAGGCCACGGCGCTGCGCGCCGCCCTGAAGGGCGACTGCCACACCCACTCGGACTGGTCCGACGGCGGCTCGCCCATCGAGGAGATGGCGCTGGCCGCGGTCGAGTTGGGTCACGAGTACATGGTGTTGACCGACCACTCGCCGCGGCTCACCGTGGCCCGGGGGCTGACCGCGGCGCGGCTGCGCCGTCAGCTCGACCACGTGGCGCAGGTCAACGCGGCGCTGCCGGAGGGTTTCCGGATCCTCACCGGCATCGAGGTGGACATCCTCGCGGACGGCTCGCTCGACCAGGACGAGGAGTTGCTGGCCCGACTCGATGTGGTGGTCGGCTCGGTGCACAGCGGCCTGAAGGACGAGCGGTCGAAGATGACCCGGCGGATGGTGAAGGCGGTCGCCAACCCGCACCTGGACATCCTCGGCCACGTCACAGGTCGGATGGTGTCGTCCCGTCCGGCGGGGGTGACCGGTCCGGGTGACAAGGGACACCGGGCCCGGACCCGCCCGGAGAGCGACTTCGACGCGGACGCCGTCTTCGCCGCCTGCGCGGAACACGACACCGCGGTCGAGATCAACTCCCGGCCGGAGCGGCAGGACCCGCCGAAGCGGCTGATCCGCCGCGCCCTGGAGGCGGGTTGCCGCTTCGCGATCGACACGGACGCGCACGCCCCGGGGCAGCTCGACTGGCAGCGGTTCGGCTGCGAGCGGGCCGCGCGCTGCGGCGTCCCGGCCGACCGGGTGATCAACACCTGGTCGGCCGAGCAGCTCGTGGAGTGGACCCGCGACCGGGCCTGAGCGGTGACCCTGGTCGGCGCTGCGCCACCGGGCCTGACCGGCGGCGCGACGCGGGTCAGCGGCGGACGGGCTCGGCGGCGGGTGCGGCGGGCGCACCCACGCCGACGACCGGCCGTGGCGTCCGGCGGCCGAGCACACCCTGCGCGACCGCGACGCCGAGCAGCACGATGAGCGCTCCGACCGGCTGGTGCCAGTTGAGCCGCTCGTCGAGCACCACGGCGCCGATCAACACCGCGAAGATCGGGACCAGGTACGTGACGGTGGAGGCGGTGCTCGCGCCGGCCACCCGAATGTTGCGCATGTTGATGACGAAGGCGAGCCCGGTGCCGAGCGCACCGAGGGCCAGGACGCTGGCCACGACCTTCGCCGACAGCTCGGTGGGCAGCGGCGGCACGCCCGCGACGAACGGGGTGACGAGGGCGAGCTGCACGGCGGCGAGCAGCAACTGCGCCGTGGACAGGGACAGCCCGGAGTGCGCGGTGCCGGCGACGAACCGCTTCTGGTACGGGATGGCGACGCCGTAGCAGGCGGCCGCGCCGAAGCACATCAGCTGCCCGACGAAGTGCGCCCCACCGATGCCCTCCCAGACCCCTAGCACGACGAGCACGCCCACGAAGCCCAGCCCGAGGCCGATCGCTCGGCGGACGGTCAGCCGCTCGGTCCGGAACACCAACACCGCCAGCGGCAGCACGATCAGGGGCGTCGTCGCGTTCCAGATGCCGGCGAGCATCGACTCGACCCGTTGCTCGCCGTAACCGAAGAGGGTGAACGGCACGGCCACGCCGAACAGGGCGACGACGGCCAGGTGCGCCCACACCCGAGGCTCGCGGGGCAGTCGGTCGCGCAGCACCGCGAGGACGACCAGCAGGGTCAGCGCGCCGGCGAGGACGCGGTAGAGGGTCAGCTGCACGGGATGCAGCTCGGCCACGCCGACCTTGATGAACAGGAAGCTGGAACCCCAGATGGCGGCGAGGGCGAAGAAGCCCGGCAACCAGGCGCGCAGCGGGGCCCTGTCAGGAGCGATGTCGGTGTTCACCCCTGACACTCTGCCGGAGGGGTGCGACAAAGTCGTCCGACTTTCCGCTGCTTGGACACGACAAATGACATCGGCATCCCGACCGGGTGGTCACGTAGTGTCGCAGCGTGGGACGAATTGATGAAATCGCCAATCGCTACGTGGACAAGTGGGCGCCGTTGAGTCCGACCGGCGCGACCTACGTCGGCATCGCCGGCCATGACGACAAGCTCGACGACCTCTCACCCAACGGATACCGGGCACGCGCCGATCTGACCCGAGCGACGCTCGCCGAGCTGGAGGCGGCCGAACCGGACACCGAGGCGGAGCGCACCGCCAAGGAGGCCATGCAGGAACGACTCGGTCTGGACCTGGCCCGCTACGAGGCCGGCGAGACGACGAGCGAGGTCAGCGTGATCACCAGCGGGCTGCACGAGGTCCGCATGGTGTTCGACCTGATGCCGACCGCGACGGCCGACGAGCAGGCCAACATCGCCAAACGGCTCAACGGGCTCGCCGGCGCGCTGGAGGGCTACAAGACCACGCTGCGTGAGGCGCTCGCCAACGGGCAGGTCAGCTCGAAGGTACAGCTCGTCGAGGTGGCCAAGCAGTGCGACACCTGGACAGACCCGACCGGGGACAACTTCTTCCACGCCCTGGTCGAGCGGCTGGGCGCGGACGGCACCCTCGGCGCCGAACTGCGCCGGGGCGCGGCGGCGGCCACCGCGGCGACCGCCGAGTTCGGCCAGTTCCTGCGGGCCGAGCTGGCCCCGCACGGGCGCGACAAGCAGGCCGCCGGCCGGGAGCGCTACGAACTCGCCTCGCAGTACTTCCTCGGCGCGAAGGTCGACCTGGACGAGACGTACGCCTGGGGTTTCGCGGAGCTGGCCCGCCTGGAGGCGGAGATGCGGGTGGTGGCCGGACGCATCGCCGGCTCGGGTGCGACGGTCGACGAGGCGGTGGCCAAGCTCGACGCCGACCCGGCACGGACCATCCAGGGCAAGGAGGCGTTCCGCGACTGGATGCAGGCGCTCGCCGACAAGGCCATCGCCGAGCTGAACGGTACCCACTTCGACATCCCGGAGCAGGTCAGCCGGATCGAGTGCTGCCTCGCGCCGACCAGCGACGGGGCCATCTACTACACCGGGCCGAGCGAGGACTTCTCGCGCCCGGGCCGGATGTGGTGGGCGGTGCCGCAGGGCATCACCGACTTCTCCACCTGGCGGGAGGTGACGACGGTCTACCACGAGGGCGTGCCGGGGCATCACCTTCAGGTGGCCCAGACGGCCGTCCGCGCCGACCTGCTCAACCGCTGGCAGCGGCTGCTCTGCTGGGTCTCCGGGCACGGCGAGGGCTGGGCGCTCTACGCCGAGCGACTGATGGACGAGTTGGGTTACCTCCAGGACCCGGGCGACAAGCTGGGCATGCTCGACGGCCAGGCGATGCGCGCCGCCCGGGTGATCGTCGACATCGGCATGCATCTGGAGCTGGAGATCCCGAAGGACAACCCGTTCGGCTTCCACCCAGGCGAGCGGTGGACGCCCGAGCTGGGCTGGGAGTTCATGCGGGCGCACTGCCGGGTGCCGGACGAGAACCTGCGCTTCGAGCTGAACCGCTACCTGGGCTGGCCGGGGCAGGCGCCGTCGTACAAGGTGGGTGAGCGGATCTGGTTGCAGGCCCGCGAGGACGCCATGGCCCGCAAGGGCGCCGACTTCGACCTGCGGGAGTTCCACCGGCAGGCGTTGGACCTGGGCGCGCTGGGCCTCGACCCGCTGCGCAAGGCGCTGGCCCGACTCTAGGACAGCTGGCGAGCCTTGACGGCTCCGTCCGCCGGGGATACAACCAACTCCCGGCGGCGGAGCCGTCCTGTCGAGTCAGGGGTGTACGGGGTGAGTCCTCGGCTGCGTCGCGTCGCGATGTCGCTGCTCGGTGCGCTGCTGCTGGGCACTGTGGGTCTCAGCCTGGGCTCCTGGTTCGGCGGCCGGGGTGTCACGCCGCCCACCTACGCCGAGGCCCGGGATGTGGCGGGCGAGGTGCTGCCCGACGCGTCGCCGTCCGACTCGGATCGAGTCGTGCGCGGCTCTCGGTGGGGAGTCGGTTTCGCCGCCGACGACGTTGGCTCGGGACGGACAACCTTCTCGTACACCATCTCTGACGACTGCGCGCTCTCCCAACAGGCGGGGCAGAGCATCGCCGCGCAGGGGTGGCACGACGTACGCCGTACGAGGGGATACCTCTGCGACGACTGGTCGGCCACCCGGAACGGGCTGACCGTCACGCTCAAGCATTCGTGGAGCGGGGTGGAGCTTGTTGTCGGCCCGGAACCGCCGGCCGGGTATACGGCCCTGACGATCGCCGGCGCTCTTTCCGGTGCCGCGACAGGCACGATTCTGTTCTGGCTGGTGGCGCGGCGGCGGCCACCCGTACCCCTACTGGTCGGCACCCTCGTGACGGTCGGCCTGCTCCCGGGGGCCGCCCTCACCTGGGAGGTGCTGGTTGACGGCCCGGACCTGCGCACCGAGCCGGTCTGGCCCATCTGGCCGGCGCTCGCTCCCCTGCTGGTGCCGCTGTGGCTCGCGCTTCTGGGCCTGGGTCTTTACGGCCGCGGAGCACTCCCGTCCTCCCCAGGCAGCAACCGAACCGTGGTCTCCGTCACCGTGGCGTGGCTTCTGGGCGTCGTCGCGTCGATGGCCGCGCTGATCCTCCTGTTCCTGCTGGCGCAGCCCACCCGTGATGGGTGACCGGGTCGGGCCGTCTGTCCCTCAGCCGAGGGTCAACGCCAGTGCCGGTCGCGCCGTGAGGGTGTTGCTGGTGACGTACGCCAGGTCGATGACCGGGTCGGTGAACGTGATCGGGATGGGCGAGGTGACCGGCAGTCCGTCCGGCAGTGGCAGGTCGGGCGTCAGGGTGATCTTGATGCCGAGCAGCTTGCCGACGAACCGGGTGGCGTAGAAGGCCACGTTCCCGCTGACCGTCAGCCGGTCGGTCGCGTACCGCTGGTTACGCCCCTGCGGGCCGTCGGCGCGCAGCAGGAAGTCGTCGGTCACCGCCTCGCGCATGCTGAACTTCAGCACCTCGAGGGTGCCTTTCTCGGTCTGCAACTCGGTGATCCCGTCGAAGCGCAGCCCGGTCATGCGCACCGACGAGCCGGTGAGCTTGGACGGGGTCTGCGCCACCCGGGGCAGGTTCTCATCGGCGGCGATACGCGGCAACGGCTTGCCCGGCTCCACCGTGCCGGGTTTCGCCGTGCCCGGCGTGGTCGCACCCGGCTTCGTCGCGCCCGGGCGGCCGGGTCGGCCGGGGCTGGGGCAGGCCGTGGGCTGACCGGGGCGGATTGTCGGCGTGGCGGTCGGCTTCGCGGAGGGCGTGGGGCTGGTCGTGGGTGACGCGGCGTCGCGGCGGTGGCCGCCGGTGAGCAGGTCACCGATCCCGTCCAGGATGTCGGTGATGATGTTGCCGCCCTGCTGCGGGCTCGCGCTCGGCGTGAGCGTCGACGCGCCGGGGGTGGATGGCGCCGGCCGGGACGGGGTGGGGCAGACGGCCGCGGCGGAACGGACCGGTGCGGCCTGCACGGGCCGAGGCTGGGCGGCCAGGCCGGCGCTGGCGAGGCCGAGCACCGCCAGGACCACACCGAAGGTACGCGGATCGACGGTACGGCCGGGCCGCTCCGGGTCGGTGTCACCCTCGTGGTGCCCGCCAACGGGCTGCTCGACCGCAGCCGACCCGGTCGCGGACAGCTCGGTCGGGGATGACTCGGCAGCGGCCGGCGCGGTCCCGGCCGACTCGACCTCGACCGGCTCGGTCCCAGCCGATTCGGCCCCGGCCGACTCGACCTCGGCAGGCTCGGTCGCGTCGGCTGCCGGGCGGGTCGGCGTCCAGGCGAAGGCGAGCGCGCTGCCGACGATGCCGAGCAGCAGGCCGACGAAGAAGCCACCCAGGTTGAGCCCGATCAGCGCGTAGACCGCGGTGACCGCCGCGACGATCGAGTAGAACAGCCGCTGCCCCGGGGTGAACCAGAGCAGCAGGCCGCAGGTCACCAGGATGACCGGGATCAGCAGCGAGAGCAGTCCGGTGGCGCCGCTGTGGAAGCTCAGGCCGTTGAGGGTCATCCGGGTGGAGGCGAACATCTCCACACCGGCCAGGACGGTGAGCAGGCCGCCCCAGAACGGCCGACTCCGTCGCCAGCCACGGAACCTCCGCCACGCCTGGGCCACACTGCTCGGCCGGACATGGGACGGGTTGGCGGTTGTCACGTACTCCTCCTGGCGGAGCGGGGACGGGGGGTGGGGCGGGCCCGCAGCGCTCGGTCACCGCGGGCCGCGCTCAGCTCAGAAGCACTCCTTGCCCTTGGCGTCGTCGCCCACGTTCACCTTGAGCCGCAGTCCGACCAGGTTGAAGGTGGCCGCGGTGGTGTACCGCGACACCTGCTTGAGGTCGGTGATGGTGACGTGGTCGGCGTTCTGGCCGAACGAACCCCGCTGCGCCGTCGGGTTCAGGTCGGTGGCGTCTCGACCGATCTTGATGGTGGTAAAGGTCGCGTTGCCGTCGAGCGAGTCCATGGCGATCAGCAGGTCGTCCGCGTGGGCGGGCTGCTTGCCCTCGCCGGCGTTGATGGTGAGCACCACCGGCATGCCGGGCAGGTCGGCCCGGACGGACTGGCAGAGGTTGTAGAGGTCCGCGCTGCGGATCTCGGAGAGGGCGACGGGGTGCACCGCACCGCTCTTGCCGTCCTTGCCCTTCTCCTTCACGATGCCGCCGTACTGTTTGAAGCCGTCGCCCTCCAGGCGGTCCGCGCCGATCTTGAACGTCTGCCCGGAGACGGTGATGTCGGACGCGATCGCCCCGGTCGACATGCCGAAGAGGATGGCGCCGGCAGCAGCCGTGGCGGGCACCATCATGGCGGCGAACCGCCGCCACCGGACCCGACCCTGATTGTCCAAACGATCCTGCACGGGTTCCTCCTGTGGGTGGATGTGCGCGGCGGCCGTTCGAGGCGCGTACGCAGTGCCCGTCATCTATTACCGGCGGGTAACGATCGAGCCTGATCGTGCACCCGGCGCGGCACGGCTCACAACCCCCTGATTACTCGGCGGTAACACACGGTCGACCCAGAGGTAGACCGATGTCACGATGCGTTGGCGCTTGGGTCGTTGCGAAAACCCTTCAATCACCGCACATGCCACATAAGACGCCCTGTCTACCACTCAGGGTGACTAACGCATCGACGGATTACAATCAGGTAACGGATGTAAAGTTCCCAGGTCAGAGGGAGCCGTTCGGACGGCCGTCCCGATCCGAACATCCCCGCCGGCAGGACGCGGGATGCCCTAGGGTTTCGGCGTGAATCTGAACGACGTACGACGCGACTGGACCAAGCTGGGCGCCGAGGATCCGCTCTGGGCCGTGCTCGTTCAGCCCGGTAAGCGGGGCGGCCGGTGGGACGTCGAGGAGTTCCTGGCCACCGGTCGCGCCGACGTCGAGGAGACGACCGGATGGCTCGGCCAGCTCGGACTGCCCACCCGGTGGGAGCGGGTCCTGGACTTCGGCTGCGGCGCCGGCCGACTCTCCCAGGGCCTCGCCCCGTACGCCGACGAGGTCGTCGGCGTCGACATCGCGCCGTCCATGCTGGAGACCGCCCGCCGACTGGACCGAAGCACCGGGAACATCCGGTTCGTCCTCAACGACGCGCCGGACCTGAGCCAGTTCCCCGACGGCCACTTCGACTTGGTCTACAGCGCCCTGGTGTTGCAGCACCTGCCACGGCCCGCCATCGACGGCTACCTCGCCGAGTTCCTGCGCGTCCTGCGCCCGGGCGGGACCGCCGTCGTGGGGCTGCCCACCGAACCGGCCCGTACGGCCAAGGGGCTCATCTGGCAGGTCGCGCCGTTCCGCCTGATCAGCTGGGCACAGCGCCGCCTGCTCAACTATCCGGCGCCGATGAGCATGACCGCCGTACCGGACGCCGACATGGCGCGGCTGGTCGCCACGCACGGTGGACGGATCGTCGGGCAGCGGCCCGACCTGCCGTACACCGAAGACTGGGTGTGCACCCGGTACGCGGTGCGGCGCTCGTAGCAACCGCGACCCGAATCGGAGAAGGGCCGGCCGACCCGAAGGTCGGCCGGCCCGAAGGTCGGCGTGCGGTGGTGGTGCGGGTCGTTACGGCTCGCTGCGCTCCGCGGCGTGCCGCCCACCGGCCGGGACCGTGGGCTCCTCGACCGGCTCCGACGAGGCCTGCGACGGCAGGTCGGTCGTCGGACGGTCGTCGGCCGCCACCGGGGGCGTCGCGTCGGGCCGGCGACGAGTCGCGCGGACGATGAGGAACACACCGAGCAGGACCAGGACGAGACCGAGAGCGCCGAGGACGATCGGCACCACAGTGGTCAGCAGGTTGATCTGGTTGCGCGCATCCTTGGCAGCCTTGGCCTGCTGCTTCTGGGTGGCCTCGTCGAAGGCGAGGGTCGCGTCGATCATCTTGACCTTGTCGGCGCCGCCGGCGTCGCGCAGGGTCTGCGCCTGCTTCTCCTGGCCCTTCACGATGACGCCACTGTCGGGCTCCACCCACAGGGTGCGGGTGTTGGTGTAGAAGAGCCCGGCGCTCACCGTGGGCTCCGTCGAGCCGACGAGTCGGCCCGGCACGTCGATCTGCTTGATCTGGACCGGTTCGGCCGTCATCTCGAACCGGTAGACGGTCAGGCCCTGCAACTTCTCGGTGCCCATGTACTTGACCGGGTACGCCTTGCGGGCGGTGTTGTCGAAGTACTTGTAGGTCTTCTTCTCGGTGCCGAACGGGAAGGTGTAGGTCAGGCCCTCGTGCTTGAAGGGCGCGCCGTTGATGTCCTCTGCGCAGCAGGCCACCGCCTCCGCGGTCCGCCGGTCGAGGGCGACCCGGTCCGTGTTGACGGTGATCTCGTTCTTGGCGTCGTCGATGACCCGGACGCCGACGTTGAAGACAGCCCGGTCAGTGTTCCCGGCCTCCACGTCGCCCCGTACGGCGCGATGGGCCGTGAGGTTGACCCCGCTCCGCTCGGAGAGTGTCTTGAAGTCGAAGACGGTCGCGTTCTGAGCCGTCGACACCGTCACCGAACTCTGGTCCAGGGGCACCTTGACGAGAGCGGGCGCGACGGTCAGCGGCGTCGCCACCGCCCCGACGATCAGGAACGCGCCCGCCGCCACCAAGATGGCACCCGACGTAGGTCGCATGAAACTCCTCCCCTTGTAAAGCTCGACTGGTCGGCTGACAGTACATGACGGGACCGATTTCGGATATAGTCCGTCGCGCCCTTCAGGGACGTACCGACTCCGGTGGCACGCAGCCGTGGGGTCACCCCGCCAAATAGGATGTAGAGGAACTGTGAGCCGACCCGTCGAACCCGACGCGATCAACGGACGAGCGGGCGAGTCCGCGCCCAATATCGTCCGTTCGGATGGCTGGCTGCCCGCATTGGAAGGACTCCGCGCGGTCGCGGTGCTCGCGGTGGTCGTCCACCACGTCTCATTTCTCAGCGGATTGACCAACTCGTTCGCCCGTCCGGCTGCTGTGCTGGCCAGACTGGACGTCGGGGTGGCGATCTTCTTCGCCCTGTCGGGCTTCCTCCTCTACCGGCCATTCGTGCTCGCTGCCATTCACGGGCAGCCGTCACCCTCGGTTCGGAGATACCTCTGGCATCGCGGACTGCGCATTCTGCCCGGTTACTGGGCAATGGCGGTCGTCGCACTGGCGTGGCTCAACATCGATTATCTGAGGTCGGTCTGGGACTGGGCGATCCCCGTTCTGCTGGCACAGATTTATCAGCCATTGCGACTCCCGGTCGGGATGGAACAGACCTGGAGCCTGGCCACGGAGGCGAGTTTCTACCTGGCGCTGCCGGTGATAGCGGTGATCGCCCGCCGAATGGGCGGTCGGAACCCGCTTCAGCGAGCCCGACGTCACCTGACTCTCGGCGTCGTCCTCGTTCTCGCCGGCCTCACCTGGAACGCGTACGTCCACGGCCCCGACTCGCCACTACCGGGGCTCGCGGTGCTCTGGCTACCCGCCTTCCTCGACTGGTTCGGAGTCGGCATCATGCTGGCCGTGCTCGCCTCCTGGCCCGCGAACCGGACCTCGTCGGCGTTCCTCGGCGGTCTGAGCGGCGGCGACGCCGGGCGCGGCGACGAGGATCCGTGGTCCGCCACGCCGCGCGGACTCCGGGTCTTCACGTTCGCGCCGGGCACCTCGTGGCTCATCGCCGGCGCGCTGCTCTGGATCGCCAGTACGCCGATCGCCGGCCCACGCGGGGTCGATCCCGCCACCCCGGTCGAGTCGGTCATCGAGCACCTGGTGTTCCTGCTCATCGCCTGGTGCGTGATCGCCCCGCTCGTCGGCCCGGGTTCGGGCGGGGTGCCCCGCGCGCTGCTCGGTCAGCCGGTGGTCAGGTTCCTCGGTCGGATCTCCTACGGCATCTTCCTCTGGCACCTCCTCGCCCTCGAGGTCTGCTTCCGCCTGCTCGGCTTCACCCGGATGAACAGCTCGTTCTGGGTGCTCCTCGTGCTCACCCTGGCCCTGACCATCCCGGTCGCGACGGCCAGCTACCACCTCATCGAACGGCCGACGCAGCGGCTGCGGCGCCTCCTCGCGGGGCGGCGCGACCGGCACCGGCCCGGGACCGCCGAGACCGACCGCCTCGTCGGGGCGTCGCTGCCCGCGTCGCAGGGCGCGACGTCGGGCCCAACCGCGCAGCCGGCCCTCGCGGCGCGCCTCGAACCGTCCGCGCACCCGGCGGGACCGCAGCACGAGGGCGGCGATCGCGATGAGCAGCAGGCCGGTCGGAAGCACCACGAGTAGGTCCGCCAGCCGCTCCGACCCGACCCGGGGCAGCCACCACCGCTGGGTCCCGTACGCGCTCAGGCCCACCGCCGCCGGCACCCAGATCCAGCCCGGAGTGGGCATCCGGCGTCGGTGCAGCACGACGACCACGACCGCGCAGCCGAGCCCGACCAACCCTCCGAGCAGCGCCGGCACCGCCAGCGCGAGCACCGGCGCGGTCGGCATCGTCGTCGGCACCACCGGGTACGCCGGCCGGTGGCGGCGGGCGGGAAGCAGCGCCGCGACGACCAACAACAGCAGCAGTCCCCCGCCCAGGCGCAGGACGAGGGCGTACTGCTCACCGGGGGTGAAGATCAGCTCGACCCGGCCGGCGGCACCGGCCGGTACGAACCACGCCTGTTTCCACCCGTCGAGTCGGGTCGGCACCAGCCGGACACCGTCGAGGGTGGCCCGCCAGCCCGGGTTGGCGTTCTCCGGTACGACCAGGTAGCTGCCGCCACCCGCGCCGACGTCGATCGACCGGTGCTGGTCGTCCCAGCCGAGCACCGTCAGCGCCCGGCGGGGCGGCTCGGACACGGACCGCTGCGGCGGCTCACCGCTGAGGATCACGCTGTCGACCAGGAACCGGTCCGGGGGCGCGGCGACCTCGTTCGGGCCGGCGCGCAGCCCCACCCGGTCGTCGCCCGTCGTCGTCCGCTGTTTCGGGGCGGGAGCGCAGGCCCGGTACCGCAGCGGGCGCAGGTCCCGCAGGTCCCGCAGGCTGCCGGTGGCCGTCGTCGGCACCGTCACCCCGTTGATCACGATCGTCGGGCCGGCACCGCAGGGCAAGGTCACCGTACGGTCCAGGTCACGCGGCTGGTTGGCCTCGGGTACGCCGTCGACGTCCACCCCGCTGAGGCCCACGGGCAGCGGCTGTGGCTCGAAGAGCGCCGTCGTACGGTTGACCCGCGGCACCGTCGAGTTCACCGCCACCACGATGCTGCGCCCACGCAGTGCGGGGAAACGGGCGACACCGTCCGGGTCGACCGCCACCTCGCGGATGCCGTTGTCGCCGGTGATCCGCACCGTCCTGGGTGGCGCGGCGACGAGGGTCGACGCGAAGCGCAGCCGTACCCAGCTCACCTTCCGGATTCCGGCCCAGCGCAGCCGCACGGTGGGCTGCGGGTCGTCCGGGTCGGCCCACCAGGCCGTGCCGTCGTCCCCGTCGGACAGCGACCGGGACGAGGCGACCGGGTCGGCGAACCACGAACTCGACGTCGTGTAGGTCTCCCCGCCCAGCAGGTCGTCGTACGTGGCGAGCGCGGTGGCGGGAGTGGCGCGGGCCAGGCCGGTGAGCTGCGGGGTGGCGGCGGCCGGCAAGTCGAAGCGGCGGGTCACCAGGCCGGTCTCCTCGCCCTGCCGGATCAGGTCGGGGGCGCACAGGTAGCGACTGCCGACGAGGGCGCAGGCCGTCCGGTCCCCGGCCCTACGGGCGAGCGCGACGACCTCCGGGGCCCGGGCGGTGTCGGGCGACGCCGGCAGCCGCAGGTAGCGCTGCGGGCTCACCCCGGGCACCCGCAACTCCCGGATGCCCGCGCGCCGTCCGGGCGCGTCGAAGCCCGCGACGCCGTCGATGGTCACCCGCACCCAGGTGGTACGCCCCGACGGCAGCGCCAGCCGCAGCGGCTTCCGCCCGGCGTCGGTCACCGCGTGCACGTACGAACCACCCGCCGTGCTGATCTGGACCCGGGTCACCGGGTCACCGACCACCTCGTCGTCGACCACCTGTAACTCGACCGACCCGGCCTGGATCTTCTCGGTGAAGCGAACCTCCACCCACTGGCCGACGGGTTTGCGCGCACCGTCGGAGAGCCAGGCGGTGCCGCTGTCCCCGTCCACGGCGGAGAACGGCCCGGCGGAGGGGTCGCGCAGGCCGGCCGGGCCGGTGACGTCCGCCGCGCTGGTGGAGGCCCGCACGTCGGCGATTCCGGCGTACCCGGACGAGGTGAGGGACGACCGCCACTCCGGGTCGAGGATGTCCTGGGCCGGGCCGGCGGATTCGGGCTGTTCCTCGGCGGTCAGCGTCCGCGACGTGTTGCCCCGGACGAGTCCGAAGTCGACCTTCCGGTTGCGCAGGCTGTCGGCGAGGACGGTGCCTCCGGCGTCGTCCACCGGGGCGTCGCCGTCGAGGATCACCGGCCGGTCACCGAGCACTCCCGCGTCACTGAGGTCCAGCAGCGTCTCCGGAGCGCCGGCCAGGTTGAGCGGCTGCGCCGCGTCGGCCAGCGTGGCTCTGCTGGTCGGCCGGTCCACCTGGTAGATCTCCACCGCCGGGTACGGCTCGTGCAGCCCGTAGTCCCACGCCCCACCGAAGTCCGGCCGTACCCCGCTGTCGGGGCCGAACGTGGCGACCCGGAACAGCCCCGGGGCGCTGTTCAACGCGCGGTGCACGAGGACCGGCCAGGCGAAGCCGCCGACGGGTTGGCGAAGGTCGTTGCGGACGAGCAGGTACCGCACGCCGAGCCGACCGAGCACGTCCGCCAGTCCGGGGGAGGCGGTGCCGGCGGCGAGCCGCTCGTCGATCGCGGAGAGCAGTCGGGCGTTGCCCGCCGATCCGGCCGGCACCAGCGACCGCACCGCCCACGGCGAGTCCAGCAGGGGTTGGACGGGCTCGTCCAGCGAGCGCCCCCAGTTGTACTCGGCGAAGTTGCTCCCGGGTACGAGCAGCGTGGTGCCCGGGCCCGCGTGCTGGTCGAGCCAGGCGGTCGCCTGCCGCCAGTGTTGGGGCAGCGCCCAGAAACCACCGCCGGCCGCGAGGCCCGCGCTGCCCGCACCGCTGGCGACGGCGAGGAGCGCGATGGCGGTGACGCCCAGCGCCACCCGCCGGGGCGCCATGTTGGTGGGTCGGGTGAACCGGCGGATGAGCGCGATCCGGCCGACGGTGTCCAGCATGTGCGCGGTGGCCAGGGCCAGCGGCAGGCGGAGTACGACGTCGAACTTGTGCAGGTTGCGCAGCGCCGCGAGCGGGCCGTCGAGAGCCTCCCGTACGGTGGCGGCGAAGGCCGCACCGCCGTCCGACATGTTGCCGGCGGTCAGGGCCAACAGGCCGACCAGCGCGCTGACCAGCAGGAACCGTCGCTCCGGCAGGTCCCGGCGGGCCAGCCCGGCGAGGCCGACGCAGGCGATCAGGCCGGTGAGCACGACCATCCAGGACGCGGTGACGAGCATCCATCCGGAGCGCCACCAGGGCACCCCGTCCACGGCCAGGTAACCCACCCAGTGGGTGGCGCCCCGTACGGCCGCGGGGAGCGACGTCACGCTCGTGGTGACCGCCGCGGTCTCGGTGTACGGCAGGAACGGGAACCCGTAGCGCTGCATGAGCAGCAGCGGGACCAGCCACCAGAAGGTGGCCGCGACCATCGCCACCGTCCACGCGGCCAGCAGCCGGACCCGTCGCCACCCGGGCGCCCGGGTCGCTATGTAGAGGAACGCCGGCAGCACGGCGCAGGCGGCGGCGGCGCCGTTCGCCCCGCCCATGCAGACCACGGCCAGTCCGCTGAGTGCCGCCGCCCGTCGCAGCGAGCCACCCGCCGCCCCCTTGACCAGCGGCAGCAGCACCCACGGCGCGACGCAGTACGGCAGCAGCTCCAGCGAGACCGTGCCGACCAGAGTCAGCGCGCGGGGAGAGAGGGCGAACACCGCGCCGGCCACCAGCCGCGACGCCGGACCGCCCAGGTCCAGCGCGCGGGCCAGGCGCACCACCCCGGTGAGGGCCACGCAGAGCAGCGTCGCCATCCAGAGCCGTTGAACGAGCCAGGCCGGTAGGCCCACCGCCTCGCCGAGGAGGAAGAACGGGCCCATCGGGAAGAAGTAGCCGACGGCCTGGTTCTGGAGCGTGCCGAACTGCCAGTCCGCCGTCCACAGGTGGGTCGCCCGGGTCAGGAAGCCGCCCGGGTCCAGGGCCATGTCCAGCTTGGTGTCCGGCACGATGAGCCCGGGTTCCTGGGTGACACAGAGACCGATCAACGCGAGGCAGACCAGCAGCTCACGCAGCCGCCACACCGCCAGCGACACCGTCGCGGACGGTATGCCGGGGGCGCGGCGAGCGGTCGACCAGGCGGTCAGCACTGCCGTACCGGAACTCCGGTGAGCAGTTCGTCACCGCTGGCGTCCCGCTCGCTGACCTGCTCGGGTGCGACGCCCGCGTCGACGAGCACCTGCCGGACCGCCGCCGGATCGGCGGCCGGCACGACGATCCACAGGCCGCGCTCGTCGGCCGCGACGTGCCGGGTGTACGGCAGCAGGGGCGACACCCGGGCGAGGAGGTGCTCCGGCTGGTCCGTCCGGATCAGCAGGGACGCGTTACCCGCCGCCCACGGCACACGGCGCGGCGCGAGCAGGTCCCCGATGACCGCGCGGACCCGCCGGCCGGTGTCCGCCCAGCGGAAGCTGTCGCTCCACCGGCGACACTCGGCCGCCATCGCCTCGGCCTCGGCCGGTACGGCGAGGTGGTCCAGGGCCCGGTCGAGGCCGTCGGCCAGTCGGCTCGCCGGGTCGTCGCCCTCGTCGACCAGCCACCCGGTCCGGCCCGGCCGCACGGCGTCGCGCAGCCCGTCGACGTCGAAGGCGACGGTGGGCAGCCCGGCGGCGGCGGCCTCCACCACCACCAGACCCCAGCCCTCGCCCCACGAGCCGGAGACGTGCGACCACGCTGAGGCGAGCAGCGCGTCCCGCTCGGCGGAGGGCAGGTGTCCGTGCACCGTGACGATGTCGGCCAGCCCACGCTCGACGACCTGTTGGCGGATCAGCGCCACGTCCGGCCCACCACCGACCACGTCCAGGCGCAGGTCGGGTCGCCGGGACCGGAGTTGGCCGACGGCGTCCAGCACCAGGTCGACCCGCTTGTGCCGGGTGACCCGGCCGACGCAGACGACCCGGGGATTGGTGTCGCGGGCGGCCGGGTCGACGACGGGCGACGCCGACGCGTCCGCCCCGTTGGGTACCACCACCACCGGGCCGGGCCAGCGGAGCCGATCGCGGACGGCGGTGGCAGTCGACGGCGAGACGGCGAGCGTCACCCCTCGGCGGTAGACCCGTCGGGCGACCGGGCCCTCCAGCCACGCGCCGAAGCGACCGACGACCGGGCCGAAGTACAGCCGGAACTGACGGTCGTGCACGTGGTGGATCACGCAGACGACCGGCACGTCCCGGGGCAGGACCGCCGGGCTGAAGAACGGTATGCCGTTCTGGCAGTCCACGACGACGTCGAACTGTCGGCGACGTCGGGCGAGCCAGCCCAGCACCCGGGGGTAGATGGTCCACCGTCCACCCACCCGGACGATGCGGATGCCGTCGCGGGTCTCGTCGCCGGGCTGGCCGTCCGGACGCGCGGTGACGAAGGTGACCTCCGCTCCGGCGGTCACCAGGTCCCGCGCGACCTGCCAGGCGTAGACCTCCGCGCCACCCGCGTCCGGGTGCCACGGGTCCTTCCAGTTGAGCACCGCGATCCGCCGCCCCGCCACCACCGGCTCGGTGGTGGGCGACGCGGCGACCGGGACGTGGCCGACACTCACGGCCGCAATCCCACGGTGGCGGCGCCGCCGGCCACGTCGCCGCCGACCTGCCGGGCGACGACCGGCAACGGCATCGCGGGTACGACGTCGGGACGGCGCAGCCGCCAACTGATCTTCGCGACGTCCACGAAGCTCTGCCATCCGTGCCGGGCCGGGGAGAAGCGTGAGCCGGGCACGTCGACCCAGTTGACCGGGATCTCCACCAACCGGGCGCCGGCCCGTTCGGCGCGGCCCAGCACCTCGACGTCGAACGCGAACCCGCCGCAGCGCAGCGGCGCGAACGACCGGCGCGCGACGTCGTTGCGGAAGAACTTGAACCCGCACTGGGTCTCGCCCACGCCACGCACCACCTGCCGGACGGCGGCCCGGAACGCCACCGCGCCCCAGCGCCGGAGCACGCTGTGCCGCTCCTGCACCACCGACTCGGGGTGCGCCCGCGAACCGACCACCGCGTCGACGCCCTCGGCCAGGAGACTGAGCACCTGCCCGAGCGTGTCCGGCGCGGTGGCCAGGTCCGCGTCGCAGAAACCGACGTAACGCGCGTCGCTGGCCAGCACACCGGTGCGGACCGCGAAGCCCTTGCCCGGTTCCGCACACCAGAGCAGCCGGACGGGGACCGGGCCGCTCGGCGCGCCCGTCACCACCTCGGCGGTTCCGTCGGTGCTGGCGTTGTCCACCACGGTGACCCGGCAGGGCACCCCGAGGTCGGCCAGTGCCGCCCGAAGCAGGATCAGGGTGTCGGGCAGCCGGAGCGCCTCGTTGTACGCGGGCACCACGACGTCGAGTACGACCACATCTGACGACACGTCAGGAGGTAGGACCTCCATGACGGGCCGTCAGCGATCGCCGTAAACGATGATGGGCTGCTCCACGTTCGCAGGCTTCGTGTTGCTGTTCGTGATGGTCGACGTCCCGACCGATACGGCCAGAATGCCCAGCACGGCACCCACCGTCGCGGCGACGACCGCGATCAGGAGGGGATTGAAGGATGCCTTCATTGACGGTCCCTTCGACAAAAGTGACCGCACAGTAACATGCGTCGACGTCTCCCGGCGCGGTGCGAAAGGGTGATCAACACGGTGGCCCCGAGTACCGAATACCCCAACACCGGACCAATGCCGACACTCCCTGGCGAGCCGGCAGGACCGGCACCAGTCAGGCGGAGCAGGATCAGCGGCCCATCCCGACGGACCACGTCGGCCTCCGCGAAACGGCCCTCCACCTCGGCCGCGCCGGGTTGATCGGTCTGGATGAGCACGTACCGCACACCCAGTCGACGCAGTTCCGCCACCGGATCGCCCGGCGCCGCCAGCACCCGGGCCACCCGGTCCGCCGCGGGACTCTCGCCGCGGATCCGCTCCCGGCCGACCAGCACGTCCTGGTCGGCGATCACCGGTCGGCGAAAGGCGCGTGGGGCCGGGTCGAGAACCGGTACCTGCCCCGCCCAACCGTAGGCGCGAAACGACGCCCAGGGCAGCGAGACCAGCGCGCCACCGGCCGGATCCCGGTTCACCACCGCGCGTACCGCCGACCACTCGGGCGGGTATCGCACCGTCTCCAGTTGGCCGCCGAGCCCCCAGGCCAGGCCGGGCAGCAGCAGCACCGGAGCGACCAGCACCAGCGGGGCCAGCGGTCGGAGGCCCACCGCCACCAGCCACTCGACCACCATGCCCAGGCCAACGGCCTGCACCAGGGCCAGCGGGGCGAGCAGCCGGGTACCGTCCCGGACCGCGCCGGCCAGCGGAACGTGCTCGACGAGCGCGACCATCGCCTGCGCACCGACCGACCAGGCGGGCAGCAGGGCGATACCGGCGCCCAGGCCCGCACCGACGAGCAGGCCCCACCAGGCGGCCGACGGCCAACGGCGACGGGCCCGGGTGTACCCCCAGACCGCCGCCAGGGCGAGGGCCAGCGCGAGCAACGCGACCGGCCACCGGTCCCGCCCGACCGCGACGGCGTGCCGGCTCCAGACACCGCCGAGGGTGGCGACGCTGCCGAGCACGCCGAGTGGCGTGTCCGCGCGGACGGCGAAGGCGGCGACACCCCGCTCGTCCAGATCGACCGCGGCACCCCGGTTGGTCAGCGCCACCAGCCACGGCGCGGTGAGACCGGCGAGCGTCGCCGTTCCCGCCACCAACGCCCGCCAGCGCCGGGCCAGGGCCAACGCCGGCGCGCAGGAGAGCACCGCCGCCAGCACCAGCGCCGGACCACCCAGCACCACCGCCATCCCACCGGCGACGGCAGCACGCCGGCCCGGCCCGATGCCGCCCGGCGGTCGCAGCACCTGAAGCACCCAGGCGTATGCCCACGGCAGAGCGGCGTACCCGGCGACCACCGCCCACTGACCGAGGTGCAGCCGCCCGTACACCCAGGGGTTCCAGACGTACCCGAGCCCTGCCGCGATCCGGGCCAGCGGGTGGCTGACCGGGGCCAGCCGGGCGGCGCCCACACTGGCCAGCGCCAGCGCGCCGGCGAGCAGCACCTTCTCCGCCACGTCGGCGGGCAGCAGGTGCGCGAGGCCCACCGCGAGCAGTTCGCTGGGCACCGCCCGGGGCAGCTCGCCACCGTTGCCCCAGACCATCGCGCCGAACGGCGGGTCCGGCACGAACACCAGGTCGTACCGCAGGACGTAGCCCCGGCCCAGCACCGGCCCGAGGATCGCGAGGACCACCGCGACGCCGAGCACCGTCTCCGGCCACCACCGACGGAGTACCACCACAGCCCGCGACAGCGCTGGACGGGAACCCGGTGTTCCTCGGCGCACACGGACCCCCACAGACCTGGACGGGAAGCGGGCCCGATGTCGCTCCCGGGGCTTCGGACAGCACTCTAGGCACAGGGGGAGGACGGACGGTAGCTTGCCTTCCACGTCGAATGGCGACTCCGCGCCGACGACGCGACGTCCGGCGCGCACACCGCGCCCCGGCCACACCCCCACGAGGCGCGATGACAGACACGACGGCCGGCCCCGGCGCGGGCCGGCTCTCCGCGGCGGGCGCGGCGGTCGCCGGTGCCGCCATGGTGACGAACGGGCTGGCCTACCTCCTCCCGATGCTCGGCGCCCGACACCTGACGGCGGAGGGTCTGAGCGTCCTGGCGACCGGCGCGGCGCTCGTCGCGATCGCCGGCGTCGCGGGCGTGGGGCTGCAGATGGCGGTCGCGGTGCACCGGGCGCGGCATCCGGGCGCCCCGACGAACCGGGTCACCCTCGTCACCACCGCCGTCTCCGCCGGCGCGGTCCTCGTGGCCGCCCCGCTGATGGTGACCGCCCTCCGGCTGTCGCTGACGGTCGTGGCGCTGGTCGCGGGGACCACCGTCGCGGTCGTCCTGGCCGCACGATGGCTCGGCGAGCTACAGGGCGAACAGCGCTTCCTCCGTCTCGCCTGGGCGATGGGCGTGGTCGCCGCCGGTCGGTACGGCGGCATGATCGTCGCGCTGGTGCTCGGCGCCGACGTCGTCGACACCCTGGTGGCCGGCATGGTGACCGCGTACCTCGTGCTGCCCGCGCTGATCTGGATCGCCCGGCCGGCCCACCGGGCCACCCCGGGCGCGGACGGCGGTGTCGGCGGCGCGCTGCGGATCCGGCAGGTGGCCAGCGCCGGCACGGCGGCGCTGGCGATGCTCGCCGTGTCGTACGCCGATCTGATCTTCGCCCGGCAGTTGCTGTCCCCGGCGGACTCCGGCGCGTACGCCGTGGGCACCGTACTCACCAAGGGCGCCCTCTGGGCACCGCAGGTGATCGTGGTACTCGCCCTTCCCCGCCTGGCGGTCGGGGACAACCGTGTCCGCACCACCGTGCTCGCGATCGTCGCCGGCTGCGGCGTGGCGCTGGTCGCCGCCTCGGCCCTGGCCGGTGGCCTCGCGTTCCGGCTGGTGGGCGGCGAGGACTACGCCCCGCTGGGCGAGTACGCCCCGTTCTTCGCCGCCACCGGCGCGCTCTACGCGCTGGTCTTCGCGGCCGTCAACGCCAAGATCGCGGCCGGCGCGCGCTGGCCGTCCGCGCCGCTGTGGGTCGCCGCGGGCGTCCTGGCCGTCCTGACGATGGCCGTCGCCCCGCGCACCTTCCAGGGGATCATGTGGTGCGCCCTGGGCACCGCCGCGGCGACGGCGCTGGTGATGATCCTCAGCCTGCCGTCAACCACCCGGTCAACAGGTGATGATCGATCGAGTCCACCCGACCCAGCCGGCGACCTGCCGCGACCCGCTCCCGCAGTTCCTCCCGCGTGAACCAGCGCGCCTCCAGCAACTCCACACCGTCCACGCGTACCTCCTCGGAGGTCGCGGTGGCCCGGAAGCCCACCATCAACCCGGCGGGGAACGGCCACGCCTGCGACCCCTGGTACCTCACGTCGGTGACGGTGATCCCGGCCTCCTCGGCCATCTCCCGGCGGACCGCGTCCTCCAGGCTCTCGCCGACCTCCACGAAGCCCGCCAACGTCGAATAGGAGTCCTCCGCCGCGCCCGCGTGCCGGGCCAGCAGGCAGCGTCCGGGCGAGCCGGGCGCCTCCACCAGCACGATGATCGCCGGTTCGATGCGGGGGAACAGCAACCGACCACACTCCGCGCCGGAACAGGTCCGCAGGTGGCCGCCACCACCGGCCACGGCCACCGCACCGCACGCACCACAGTGCCGCTGGTGCCGGTGCCAGTGCAGCAACCCCCGGGCGTACGCCTGGGTCGCCGCGCCGGCCGGGTCGAGCCGCCCGACCAGCGCCCGTACGTCCACGGCCCGCGCCGCCCCCGCCATCTCGACGGCGGCGGGCTCAGCGAGCGCGGAGAGGTCCACGGCGAACACCGCGACGTCCCCGTCGAGCCCCAGGAAGACGGTCTCCGCGGCGGCCGACCGGACCAGTGACGCGCGCTCGGCCGTCAACCGGACCGGACCGTCCCCGTCGACGAGGCAACGGTCCCGCCACAGCGGCAGCACCACCGTCGCCGGGTCGGCGAGCAACGCGTCCAGTCGGGCCGGGTCGGTCCGTAACGGGCCCGCGCGGTCCAACCACCCGCCGCCGTACGCCAACACCCGCTCCGCAGCGTCCACCCCGCCACCGTGCCACGCCGGCCGCCCGGCGCGGGCACCGGCCCCACGTTCCCGCGACACGCCGGGCGACACTCGGTAGCAGCACCGGACGGGCGCAGCCCGCGCGGACGGCCGAGCATTGGTTACCGTGGTGTCCTCCGGGAGGGGAGACCTCCCGTGGCACCTGGCGAACGAGGTTGCAGTGACGCTGTACGGCGACAAACGTCCACCCGCCGACGACCGACCCACCGTGCAGGTCACGGCGGTCACCTGGCCGGACGACGAGCCGGAGGTGGTCACACCGGCCACGGCGACGACCACGGGCGAGGCGGACAACGGCGGTCGCCGTCCGCGCCGCACCCGGACGCTGCTCGCGGCGGGCGTAGCCGGTGGCGTGCTCGCCGCCGCGGCGGGTGCCGGCGCCTGGGCGTACGCCGGGGACGTGCCCCGGGGCACCAGCGTGCTCGGCACCGAGTTGGGCGGTCGCAGCCGTGACGCGGCCGACCGGGAGTTGCGGGCCGAGCTGGAACGGCGGGCGGCAGCCCTCGCCGCGCCCCTGCGGATCACGGTCGGGGAGCGCACCACCGAGATCGACCCGGCCGACGTGGGGCTCGCGGTCGACGTGGCGGCCACCGTCGCGGCAGCGGCGGAGGCCGACGCGCACCCGGTGAGTCGGCTGGTCGGTTCCCGTACCGTCGAACCGGTCGTCACCGTCGACGCGGCCCGCCTGGACGCGGCCCTGCGCACGGCGCTCGGCGACCAGATCCGGCCGATGACGATGCCGGCCATCACCTACCAGGGCACCACCCCCAAGGTGGTACGCCCCAAGCCCGGCCTCGCCCTCGACCCGCAGCGCTCGGCCGACGCCGTCCGGACCGGCTGGCTGGCCGGCACCCCGGTCACCGTGCCACTGGTCGAGAGCCAGCCGGCGACCTCGGCCGAGGAGGTGGACCGGCTGGTCGCCGAGCTGGCCAAGCCGGCCGTCTCCGCGCCGGTCACCCTGCGCACCGACCGGGGCTCGGTGCAGGTGCCGCCGGCGGTCATCGCGAAGAGCCTCCGGTTCACCGCCGACAAGGCCGGCAAGCTGAGCCCGACGGTGGACGTCAAGCGGCTGCGGGCGGCCCTCGGCGACGACCTGAACGCGATCGAGGTGCCGCCGAAGGACGCGACGGTGACCATCGCCGGCGGCCGTCCCACGGTCACCGACGGGCGGGCCGGGCAGCAGCTCGACACCGCCACCCTGGGCCGTGACCTGCTGGCGGTGCTGCCGAGGTCCGACGGGCGGGAGGTGACCGGGGAACTCAAGGAGACGCCACCGGAGCTGACCACGGAGAAGCTGGCCGGTCTGGGCATCAAGGAACGGGTGTCCACCTTCACCACCCGGTTCACCGGCGGCATGTCGTCACCGCGCAGCCAGAACATCGCCACCATCGCCAAGAAGGTGGACGGCACGGTGGTGCTGCCGGGCAAGACGTTCTCCCTGAACGGGCACACCGGCGAACGGGGTTACGCCCAGGGCTACCGGGACGCCCCGGTCATCCTGGACGGCAAGCTGGTGCCCGGCGTCGGGGGTGGCACGTCGCAGTTCACGACGACCCTCTTCAACGCCACCTACTACGCCGGCCTCGAGGACGTCGAGCACAAGCCGCACTCGTACTGGTTCGACAGGTACCCGGCCGTCATCGAGTCGACCATCTTCTGGCCGAACCTGGACTTCAAGTTCCGCAACAACACCGAGTACGGCCTGCTCATCGACACGTCGTACACGTCGAGTTCGGTGACCGTCTCCATTTGGAGCACGAAGATCTACGACAGCGTCAAGACCGAGTACGGCCCCCGTCGCAACATCACCAAGCCGAAGCTCATCCACCTCGAACCCGGTCCGACGTGCATCCCCAGCAACGGCATCAACGGCTTCACCCAGGACGCCTTCCGGGTCATCAAGAAGGGCGGCGTGGTGGTCAAGCGGGAGAAGTTCAGCTGGCGGTACGACGCCGAGCCGCGCTACGTCTGTGGTCCCAAGCCCTCCTGAGCCTGCCCGTCGGTGTCGTCGGCCGACGACCTCGGCGCCATCCGCTCCTCCTGGACGCGGATCTCCACGCGGTAGCGCGTCGCGGCCGGATGCCACATCTCCTCGAACGGCCCCATGACCTCGCCACCGACACCGCGGCGGCGACCACGCACACCCAGCCACCACAGCGCGGCCAACACGGCAGCCACAGCACAGCCGAAGACGAGAAGAATCAGCGCGTCCCCCACACACCGACCCTAGGCCCAAAACGAACCACCAACACCACCCCACTGCCCACCGGAACCCCCGCAAGGCCCGCCAGCCCCCCGCGTTGCCCTCCCCGCCGGCTCCCCAACGGGTTGATCATGAAGTTATTGCCACCGACATCGGCGTGTCACGGCAATAACTCCATGATCACCCGCGGATCGCGCAGTGCGAGACGCGCGGACGCGAGGATGGGGCCGGCGCGGGTTGAAGGGCCCGCACGGTTTTGGGCGGGAATGCAGAAAAGGCCACCCCAACGGGGGTGGCCTTTTCTGGAAGATTGTCCGGCGGTGTCCTACTCTCCCACACCCTCACGAGTGCAGTACCATCGGCGCTGGAGGGCTTAGCTTCCGGGTTCGGAATGTAACCGGGCGTTTCCCCTCCGCCATGACCGCCGTAACTCTATGAACATATCAACCAACCCGGCACAACACTCACGGGTGGGTGTTTGTTCAGAGTTGCACAGTGGACGCGTAGCAGCTTAGTAGTCAAGTCCTCGGCCTATTAGTACCGGTCAACTGAACCCGTTACCGGGCTTACATTTCCGGCCTATCAACCCAGTCGTCTAGCTGGGGGCCTTACCCCACCAAAGGTGGGTGGGATACCTCATCTTGAAGCAGGCTTCCCGCTTAGATGCTTTCAGCGGTTATCCCTTCCGAACGTAGCTAACCAGCCGTGCCCCTGGCGGGACAACTGGCACACCAGAGGTTCGTCCGTCCCGGTCCTCTCGTACTAGGGACAGCCCTTCTCAAGTATCCTACGCGCACGGCGGATAGGGACCGAACTGTCTCACGACGTTCTAAACCCAGCTCGCGTACCGCTTTAATGGGCGAACAGCCCAACCCTTGGGACCTGCTACAGCCCCAGGATGCGACGAGCCGACATCGAGGTGCCAAACCATCCCGTCGATATGGACTCTTGGGGAAGATCAGCCTGTTATCCCCGGGGTACCTTTTATCCGTTGAGCGACACCGCTTCCACTCGCAAGTGCCGGATCACTAGTCCCGACTTTCGTCCCTGCTCGACCTGTCAGTCTCACAGTCAAGCTCCCTTGTGTACTTGCACTCAACACCTGATTGCCAACCAGGCTGAGGGAACCTTTGGGCGCCTCCGTTACCCTTTAGGAGGCAACCGCCCCAGTTAAACTACCCACCAGACACTGTCCCTGAACCGGATAACGGTCCGAAGTTAGATACCCAAATCAACCAGAGTGGTATTTCAAGATTGCCTCCACCCATACTGGCGTATGAGCTTCACCGGCTCCCACCTATCCTACACAAGCTAACTCAAGTACCAATGTCAAGCTATAGTAAAGGTCCCGGGGTCTTTCCGTCCTGCCGCGCGTAACGAGCATCTTTACTCGTACTGCAATTTCGCCGGGCCTGTGGTTGAGACAGTGGGGAAGTCGTTACGCCATTCGTGCAGGTCGGAACTTACCCGACAAGGAATTTCGCTACCTTAGGATGGTTATAGTTACCACCGCCGTTTACTGGCGCTTAAGTTCTCCGCTTCGCCCCAAAAGAGCTAACAGGTCCCCTTAACGTTCCAGCACCGGGCAGGCGTCAGTCCATATACATCGAATTACTTCTTCGCATGGACCTGTGTTTTTAGTAAACAGTCGCTTCCCCCTGCTCTCTGCGGCCATACAACGCTCCACCCGCGCGGGGCTTCACGTCTCCGGCCCCCCTTCTCCCTAAGTTACGGGGGCAATTTGCCGAGTTCCTTAACCACAGTTCGCCCGATCGCCTCGGTATTCTCTACCTGACCACCTGTGTCGGTTTGGGGTACGGGCCGCTAAGAACTCGCTAGAGGCTTTTCTCGGCAGCATAGGATCACTGACTTCACCTGAATCGGCTCGGCATCACGTCTCAGCCTCCATGCGCCACGGATTTGCCTATGGCACGGCCTACACGCTTACCCCGGCACAACCACCGGCCGGGCTCAGCTACCTTCCTGCGTCACCCCATCGCTTGACTACTACCCGCCAGGTTCCCACGCTCCCCACCATCCGTCCGAAGACATCAGCTGGTTCGGGTGGTTAGCACAACGAGGTTCATCAGGGACGCTCTTTCGCGGGTACGGGAATATCAACCCGTTGTCCATCGACTACGCCTCTCGGCCTCGCCTTAGGTCCCGACTCACCCAGGGCGGATTAGCCTGGCCCTGGAACCCTTGGTCATCCGGCGGAAGGGTTTCTCACCCTTCTTTCGCTACTCATGCCTGCATTCTCACTCGTGCCGCGTCCACAACTGGGTCACCCCGCTGCTTCACCCCCGGCACGACGCTCCCCTACCCATCCACACACCTGCACGGCACATCAAGGCGCCGCGAAGTAAAAATGTGAATGCCACAGCTTCGGCGGTGTGCTTGAGCCCCGCTACATTGTCGGCGCGGAACCACTTGACCAGTGAGCTATTACGCACTCTTTAAAGGGTGGCTGCTTCTAAGCCAACCTCCTGGTTGTCTATGCGACCCCACATCCTTTTCCACTTAGCACACGCTTAGGGGCCTTAGCTGGTGATCTGGGCTGTTTCCCTCTCGACTACGAAGCTTATCCCCCGCAGTCTCACTGCCGCGCTCTCACTTACCGGCATTCGGAGTTTGGCTGATTTCGGTAAGCTTGTGGGCCCCCTAGACCATCCAGTGCTCTACCTCCGGCAAGAAACACGCGACGCTGCACCTAAATGCATTTCGGGGAGAACCAGCTATCACGGAGTTTGATTGGCCTTTCACCCCTAACCACAGGTCATCCCCCAACTTTTCAACGTTGGTGGGTTCGGCCCTCCACGCGGTCTTACCCGCGCTTCAGCCTGCCCATGGCTAGATCACTCCGCTTCGGGTCTAGAGCATGCGACTACGATCGCCCTATTCAGACTCGCTTTCGCTACGGCTCCCCCACACGGGTTAACCTCGCCACATGCCACTAACTCGCAGGCTCATTCTTCAAAAGGCACGCCGTCACCCCGCAAGGCTCCGACGGATTGTAGGCGAACGGTTTCAGGTACTATTTCACTCCCCTCCCGGGGTACTTTTCACCATTCCCTCACGGTACTCGTCCGCTATCGGTCACCAGGAAGTATTTAGGCTTACCAGGTGGTCCTGGCAGATTCACGGCAGATTTCAGGGGTCCGCCGCTACTCGGGAACACCCACAGAAGACCAGCCACTTTCACCTACCGGACTATCACCGCCTACGGTTGGCTTTTCCACACCATTCGGCTAGCAGCTGGCTTTATAACTCCTCGAGCGCATGTCAGTACACTCAGCGGGGTCCCACAACCCCGACCACGCAACCCCTGACAGGTATCACACGCAGCCGGTTTAGCCTCAATCCGCTTTCGCTCGCCACTACTCACGGAATCACTAAATTGTTTTCTCTTCCTACGGGTACTGAGATGTTTCACTTCCCCGCGTTCCCTCCACACACCCTATGTGTTCAGGTGTGGGTGACACCACATGACTGGTGCCAGGTTTCCCCATTCGGACACCCTGGGATCACAGCTCGGTTGACAGCTCCCCCAGGCCTATCGCGGCCTCCCACGTCCTTCATCGGCTCCTGGTGCCAAGGCATCCACCGTTCGCCCTTGACAACTTGACCACAAAGATGCTCGCGTCCACTGTGCAATTCTCAACAAACAACCAACCCACAACCCACAAGCCCCACACCAACATCACCACCGTGACCGGTATGCGAGGCCAGGCCATGCCTGGCGCCAACCCGAGGACTCTCACCTCGAGCAACGGCTCTGAAAGACAACCACCGGTTGTTCTTTCAGGACCCAACAGGGTGCTAACGCCAGACCCCAGCCGCATCACATCCGTCGTTCCTGCACTCGAAAGAGCGTGTACTAGACATCCGAGACCGTTGCCGGCATCCAACTTGCCAGTGTCTCCGCCATTGAGCACCCCGACCCGACATTCGCGGGCCGCGGGCTCCATACCGGCTTTCACCGGATGGTGCTCCTTAGAAAGGAGGTGATCCAGCCGCACCTTCCGGTACGGCTACCTTGTTACGACTTCGTCCCAATCGCCAGCCCCACCTTCGACGGCTCCCTCCACAAGGGTTGGGCCACCGGCTTCGGGTGTTGCCGACTTTCGTGACGTGACGGGCGGTGTGTACAAGGCCCGGGAACGTATTCACCGCAGCGTTGCTGATCTGCGATTACTAGCGACTCCGACTTCACGGGGTCGAGTTGCAGACCCCGATCCGAACTGAGACCGGCTTTTTGGGATTCGCTCCACCTCACGGTATCGCAGCCCATTGTACCGGCCATTGTAGCATGCGTGAAGCCCTGGACATAAGGGGCATGATGACTTGACGTCATCCCCACCTTCCTCCGAGTTGACCCCGGCAGTCTTCGATGAGTCCCCGCCATAACGCGCTGGCAACATCGAACGAGGGTTGCGCTCGTTGCGGGACTTAACCCAACATCTCACGACACGAGCTGACGACAGCCATGCACCACCTGTGACCGCCCCCGAAGGACCCCCCATCTCTGGAGGTTTTGCGGCCATGTCAAACCCAGGTAAGGTTCTTCGCGTTGCATCGAATTAATCCGCATGCTCCGCCGCTTGTGCGGGCCCCCGTCAATTCCTTTGAGTTTTAGCCTTGCGGCCGTACTCCCCAGGCGGGGCGCTTAATGCGTTAGCTGCGGCACAGGGAACCGGAGAGGCCCCCCACACCTAGCGCCCAACGTTTACAGCGTGGACTACCAGGGTATCTAATCCTGTTCGCTCCCCACGCTTTCGCTCCTCAGCGTCAGTATCGGCCCAGAGACCCGCCTTCGCCACCGGTGTTCCTCCTGATATCTGCGCATTTCACCGCTACACCAGGAATTCCAGTCTCCCCTACCGAACTCTAGCCTGCCCGTATCGACCGCAGGCTTGGGGTTGAGCCCCAAGTTTTCACGGTCGACGCGACAAGCCGCCTACGAGCTCTTTACGCCCAATAAATCCGGACAACGCTCGCGCCCTACGTCTTACCGCGGCTGCTGGCACGTAGTTGGCCGGCGCTTCTTCTGCAGGTACCGTCACTTCCGCTTCGTCCCTGCTGAAAGAGGTTTACAACCCGAAGGCCGTCATCCCTCACGCGGCGTCGCTGCATCAGGCTTCCGCCCATTGTGCAATATTCCCCACTGCTGCCTCCCGTAGGAGTCTGGGCCGTGTCTCAGTCCCAGTGTGGCCGGTCGCCCTCTCAGGCCGGCTACCCGTCGTCGCCTTGGTAGGCCATCACCCCACCAACAAGCTGATAGGCCGCGAGCCCATCCCAAGCCGAAAAACTTTCCACCCCCAGCCATGCGGCCAGAAGTAATATTCGGTATTAGCCCCCGTTTCCGAGGGTTATCCCAAAGCTTGGGGCAGGTTGCTCACGTGTTACTCACCCGTTCGCCGCTCGAGTACCCCGAAGGGCCTTTCCGCTCGACTTGCATGTGTTAAGCACGCCGCCAGCGTTCGTCCTGAGCCAGGATCAAACTCTCCAACAAAAAATTAGTTGAACAGCAAACCCTGACAACAAAATGTTGCCAAAGGAATCCCAACCAGCCAAACCAAAGGCCTGACCAGTCCGGGGTATAAATCATAATTGGCACTGGCTTTACAAGCACCCTGTTGAGTTCTCAAAGAACAACCACACACCGATCAACGACCCACATCCGTGGGCCCCATCCCGGGGCTTTTCGTTCCGCGTGTCCGCCGCTCTCGCGCCGGGCACTTTTACTACGTTACCTCACCGTCTCGGCCGTGTCAAACCGGTGTGTCCCGGTCTGTCGTGCTTCGTGCGGGTTGGTCCCGACGTACTCACGCAGCAGCGAACCACTGCGTCAGGTCGTCGGATTTGGCAGAACCGGCCGCTGCGGTCTCCCACAGTCGCGCCCGGTGCCCTGCCGGTCGTAAACCTTACCCGGTCGGTTTCGCCGCACCAAATCCGCCTCCCGGCAGATCGGCTGAGCACCGCCCGAACCGCGCCTCCAGGAGCGAACCCCTGTCTGGCCCGGCTGCCGGCCCGGTTCGTGGCCTCCGGACTTTCGTCCCGTTTGCCCCGTTCCGCGCTGGCAGAGAGAAAGTTACGCGTCCGTGGGTTTGATCGTCAAATCGGGGGGTAGCGTCCCGCGTCACACTCCCGCCCCGATACGTGTTTCCGCAGCTCAGGGTTTTCCACTGCGCCGGGCGGCCAGCCAGCCACGGACGCCGAGCACGCCGGCCGTCGTACCGATGGCCAGCGACGCGGCGATCAGGAGCGCGTGTACCCACAGGAAGCTGGTCGGTGCGCCCTCGCCCACCGTGGCCGACGCCCACGACCGTGGGTCCTGCCAGATGGCGACCGCGAACCTCGGCCAGATCACCCAGGTCCAGACGCCGACCCCGACCAGGAAGGCGGACCATCCCCGCGACAACACCATGACTGCCGAGTATGTCAGCGGACCTGCCCACCGCCGATCCGGACGCCGATGGCCGTCCTGAAGGAGCAGGCCCCTCGTTTCCGGCGTCGGCGGGCTGGGCACTGAGTCGGGGGACAGGCGATGCCGTCCCCCGGAGGTGACCCGTGCAACCCTCGATCTTCAATCCCTGGGCCTGGCGCGATCCGTCGGCCCTGGCCGGCGGATACACCGAGACCACCCCCTCGACCGGCCCCTCTCAGGAGCCGGACGGCGGGCACGACGGCCCGGACGCTCCCGGTCCCGGTACCCCGGTCGACCTCGTCGGCTACCAGGTGCAGGCCCGCGACGGACGGATCGGCACGATCGACGAGGCCAGCGACGAGGCGGATGCCGGGCACCTGGTGGTGGACACCGGACCGTGGATCCTCGGCCGGAAGGTGCTGGTGCCGGCGGGCACGGTGGAGCGGGTCGACCACCTGGACCGCGTCGTACACGTCGACCGGACCCGGCAGGAGATCAAGGATGCGCCGCCATTCGACCCGGGCTCGTTCGATCCGGAGTACCGGGACCGCGTCGGCAGGTACTACGCGGACTTGCACGTGCCACCCCCGGGATCGGCCCCACGGGTAATCTGAGCTCGTGGTCCGGACGGGCAGTTGCGTAACGGAGGCGGTCGACGTGGTCGACGCGGTCGCCCGCGGTGCCCTGCCCACGTCCCCGACCAGCTCCGGCGACGGCCGTGAGCAACTTCTGGACGTACTCCGTGCCGGCGGTCTGCGGTACCGCGCCGGCGCGCGATGGCGGACGGCTCGCTGAGCCCTGTTCTCCGCTGACCGAGGGGGCGACTCCGCCCCGCTCGGCGCGCGCCCACGCGTGACCCACCTTCCCGCACGAAAGGCACACCGCCATGTCCCTCGCCCGCATGCTCACCGGCGACCGGCCCACCGGCCGCCTGCACCTCGGCCACTACGTCGGCAGCATCGCCAACCGGGTGCGGCTGCACCAGCGCTACGAGAGCTTCTTCATCATCGCGGACCTGCACATGCTCACCACCCGCAACCGGCGGGAGGACATCGACCAGGTTTCCGGTAACGCCCGCGAGATGGTCACCGACATCCTCGCCGCCGGCGTGGATCCGTCCCGGGCCACGTTCTACCTCCAGTCGGCGATTCCCGAGGTCGGCGACCTGAACACCCTCCTGCAGAACCTGGTGACCGTGCCCCGCCTGGAACGGGTGCCGTCGCTCAAGGACATGGCCCGGGACGCCGGCAAGGAGGAGATGCCGTACGGGCTGCTCGGGTACCCGGTGCTCCAGGCCGCGGACATCCTCTGCGTGAAGGGCGAGGTGGTCCCGGTCGGCCGGGACAACGCCGCGCACGTCGAGGTGACCCGGGAGATCGCCCGCCGGTTCAACCACCTGTACGGGCCGGTCTTCCCGGTGCCCGAGCTGATCCCGGCCGACAACCCCAGCCTGGTGGGCACCGACGGCGTCGCCAAGATGAGCAAGAGCCGGGGAAACACCATCGCGCTGTCCGACGACACGGCCACCGTGCGTCGGAAGGTGCGCGGGATGTACACCGACCCGAACCGGGTACGGGCGGACGTGCCGGGAACGGTGGAGGGCAACCCGGTCTTCGCGTACCACGAGGTGTTCAACCCGGACCGTGCCGAGGTGGCCGACCTGGCCCGGCGTTACCGGGCCGGGCAGGTCGGTGACGTCGAGGTCAAGGAGCGGCTGGTCGAGGCGCTGGAGACGTTCCTGACGCCGATCCGGGAGCGGCGGGCGGCGATCGAGGCCGACCGGGGGCTCGTCGACCGGCTGATCGTCGAGGGCACCGAGCGGACCCGGCAGGAGGTACGGCAGACCGTGACGGAGGTACGGCGGGCGATGGGGCTGACCGGGACGTACCAACAGGTGCGCCGGCGGGCCGAGCGGACCCGGCGCCGGACGGAAGCGCCGGCCTGACCCGGTCGTCTCGGGTCTTCCCGTTGGGACGGGGAGACCCGAGACGGTCCACCGAGGGCGCAGAATGCCAGGATGAGGGGTATTCGTCCGGTGGTGGCGGCCGTCGCGCATCGGACGACGATGTTCGAGATCTTCTTCGACCTGGTCTTCGTCTTCGCGCTCACCCGGGTCATCGCGTTCATGGCGCAGCCGCCGACCGCGCTGCTCACGCTGGCCCAGGGACTGCTCCTGCTCCTGCTGCTGCTCTACTCCTGGGGGCCGTACACCTGGGTGGGCAACCTCGTCCGCGCGGACGTCGGTGTGGTCCGCGGCGCGACCCTGGTCGCGATGGCGGCTATCTTCGTGGCCGCGCTGGTGTTGCCGGACGCGTGGCGACAGGGTCCGGGCCTCCTCGACGCGCCGCTGATGCTCGCGCTCGCGTACGTGGTCGTCCGGGCGGTGCAGCTCGTGATCCTCGCCTGGGTGAGCGTGACGATCCCGTCGCTGCGCCCGACGCTGCGCTCCTTCAGCGTGCCCGTGGTGCTGGCGTGGTTTCCACTGGTCGGCGGGGCGCTGCTGGGCGGGACCGCCCAGACCGCGCTCTGGACGGCCGCGCTCCTGGTGGACATCGGCGGCGCGCGGCTCGCGTCCACCTTCCACCCCTGGCAACTGCGCAGCGTGGACCACTTCACCGAGCGGTACGGCCTGGTGCTCATCATCGCCCTCGGCGAGTCGCTGATCTCCGCCGGCGCGGGGCCACGGACGATGGCGCCGGTCGGCGCGGCGGTGGCGGCCGCGCTACTCGGCCTCGTCAGCACGATCTGCCTGTGGTGGCTCTACTTCGACCGGCTGGCGCCCGCCGCGCGGCAGGCCATCAGCGACGTGCCGGACGAGCGACGCGCCGACGTGGCCGGCGACGCGTACGGCATCGGGCACTCTCCGCTGATCGTCGGCGCCATCTACTTCGCGCTCGGTATCGAGGAGGTGATCGGTCGGCTCTCCGAGGAGCCCTCCGACACGGGCCCGTTGGGCTGGGAGGCCGCGGGCGCCCTCTACGGGGGCGTGACCGCCTACCTGCTCAGCAGGCTGGCGCTCCGGCGGCTGACGGTACGCGCCGTGCATCCGACACAGGTCGTCGCGGCGCTGCTGCCACTGGCCCTGCTGCCGGTCGGCCGTACCCTCGCGCCGTTGACCGCGCTCGGTGTGCTGACCCTCTTCCTGATCGCGGTGACCTGGTACGAACGGCGGTTCGACCGGCGTGACGCACGGATCGACTCGGCGCGAGCGACGCGTCCCTGACGATTCGGAGATTGTGCGGGCGCCGTGTCGATATGCCCGGCGCACCTGCGCCGCCGGCTGGCATCCGTCACGGGTGACTGAGCACGATCGCTGTACCCTTCCCCGGTGACCCTGCCTCTGCCGCCCGGTGAGTTCGCCGCGTACCTGTTCGACTGCGACGGCACCATCGTCGACTCGATGCCGCTGCACTACGTGGCCTGGCAGCGGGCCCTCGACGAGTGGGGCTGCGAGTTCCCGGAGGACCTGTTCTACGCCTGGGGCGGTCGGCCGACCGCCGACATCATCGTGGCCCTGAACGAGCGCCACGGGCTGGCGATGCCGGTGGAGACCGTCGTCGAGAACCGCGAGCGCATCTTCCAGGAGTTGTTGCCGCAGGTCACCGCCGTGCCCGAGGTGGTCGCGCACATCCACGAGGCGCACCGCCGGGTGCCGTTCGCGGTCGTCTCCGGCAGCACCCGGGCCGCGGTCACCGCCTCGTTGCAGGCGCTCGACCTGCTGGACCGGTTCGATGTGCTGGTCTGCGCCGAGGACTACACGCGGGCCAAGCCCGACCCGGAGGCGTTCCTGCTGGCGGCCCGGCAGCTCGGCGTGGCCCCGGAGTCCTGCCTGGTCTTCGAGGACACCGACCTGGGCATCCGGGCCGCGACGGCGGCCGGCATGGCGTCGGTACGCGTGCCGCAGCAGCGCACCGCCTGACCCTCAGGCGACGGTCAGCAGGAGCTTTCCGGCGTACGACGTCGTCAGGCGCTGGTGCGCCTCTCGCACCTTGCCCAACGGGAACTTCTCGGCGACGTGCACCACGAACGGGCCGGCCTCGATGAGTTCGTTGAGCCGCCGCAACTGTCCCGGGTCGGAGACGCCGTCGTACGCCCGAACCGTCATGCCGGGGCGCTCGCTCGGCTCCGGCCGCACCCCGTGGGCGTACGCCACGACCCCGCCGTCGGACAGTGTCTCGGTGAGTCGGTCCAGGGTGTCGCCCCCGGCCATCGCCAGGATGCCGGCCACCCCCTGCGGGGCCGCGTCCCGGATCGTCGTGAGCAACTCGTCGAGGTCGCCGTGGCCGTCCACGGACACGTCGGCGCCGAGCCGGGTCACCAGCGCCACGCCCTCCGCGCCGGAGGCCACCGCGATCACGTTGAGGCCCTGCCGCTTGGCCAACTGCACGGCCAGGTGGCCCTGACCGCCGCTCGCGCCGAAGATCAGGAGCCAGGCGCCGGCCGGCAGGCTGAGGGTGTCCAGGCCGGCCAGCGCGGTCAACGCGTCGGTGGACATCGCGCCGGCGTGCTCGGCGGGTACGCCGTCGGGCAGCTTCGCGGCGTACTCGGCCTTGACGACCGCGTACTCGGCGTAGAAGCCGCCCTTGGGTCGGGTGGTGGCGGAGACGTAGACCTGGTCGCCGACCGCGAGGCCGGTCACCTTGTCGCCGGCCGCGATGACGGTCCCCGCGCCGTCGGAGCCCGGGACGATCGGGAGGGACGAGCCCTCGGGCACGAACACGCCCTGCCGTTCGTACGCGTCCCACACCCCGACGCCGGCGCTCAGGACCCGGATCAGCACCTCGTCGGCGGCGACCTCGGGCACGGGGAGCTTCCGGAGGGTGATCACCTCCGGCCCGCCGAACTCGTCGAAGGCCGCGGCCTGCATCCGCTCTGGCACGTCCGCGTCAACCATGGGGGCTTCCTCTCCGGGCCGGCGTCACCGTCGCAGCATGCCGGCTCGCGGACGGATCCGAGCCGGTGCCGAGTGCCGTTCACCCACAAGGGCGACCGGCTGGCCGGCCTCCTCCGGCCGATGGCCCGGCCGCGGCGCGGGCCGGATGGTCAGGACGTCTGCGGCCGCGGGCCGCGCAGCGCCTGCTCGACGGCGTCCCGCACCCGGGCGTCCTCGCGCGCCTTGCGCCGCGTCCGGGTCCGGCGGCGATAGAGGTACGCCCCGACGACGGCGGCGATCAGCACGACGAGCACCAGCACCAGCGGCCACGGCAGGGCCCAGCCGTGTGCCGTCGCCTCGATGGGCCTGAGCGGTGTGGTGGAGCCGGACGCGTCGGTGAGCAGCGGGGTCACGGTGACGGTCGCCGCCAGCCGGACGGCGGGGGCGACACCGGCTACCGGCACGGTCACGTCCCAGCTCTCGCCCGGGAGCAACTGCGGCGGCGCGGCGATGTCACCGGCCCGCGCGCGCAGGACGCCGAACGGGCCGGACACCGACACCGACTGCTTCCCGGAGAGGGCGGCGTTACCGGTGTTGTGGATCGTGTAGGAGACGGTTGCGTCACCCTTGCCGGCCGGGTTGGCCGATCCGTCGTACCTGACGTGGAGGTTCTCGACCGCGAGGTTCGGCTTCAGCTCGCCGCCGACCCGCAGGGTGATCCGGATGCCGAGGCGACGGTCCACGTTGATGCCCTCGGCCTGGTCGGTCTGGGTCAGCGCGGTGAGGATGCCGCCGACGTGGTCACCGGGCGTGGCGTTGCCGGGAACGGCGATCGTGAAGGGCACCTGCGCGGTCTTCCCGGGTTGGATCACGACGCTGCCGGCGCTCGGCTTGACCCAGGCACCGACCGCCACGGACTTCTTGTCTCTGGTGAGCAGGTCGAGCTGGCCCGCGTCGGTGGTGAAGCCGTCGGCGGCGTACACGGCGAGGGTCAGCGGTGCCGGGCCGCGGTTGGCGACCACCATGGCGTCCTCGACGGTTCCGCCGGGGTTGACGTTGTAGCTGTAGCTGGACCGGGCTTCGCCGTAGCTGTTGGAGGCCGTCCGGACCGTCCAGGCGACGTTGCCGTCGGCCGCCAGGGCGGTGCCGCCGATGCCGGCCGCCGCGACGACGGCGAGCAGGGTGAGCACGGACGTACGGAGCAGGGTCTTCCAGCGCGTTACGGGCGGTCGCATCTCGGGTCCTTGAGGTGATCTTGGAAGTGGGTGAACCGGTGGCGGGGTAGGCCCGAAAGGTGCCTACCCCGCCCGGTGGAACAGGCTCGATCAGCTGCTCAGGGCAGTGATCGTGAGAGTGGTGCGGTAGCTGCCCTTCGCGATGCTGTCCGGGATCTTCAGATCCAGGTCAGCGCCGAGCTTGGCGCCGCCGCGCGGGTGACCCTGCACCGCCGCGCCCAGACCGCTGGAGACCGAGAGACCCTTGCCCTGGTCGTCGAGGGACGACAGGACCGCGGCGCCGGCCGTCGCGCCCGCGCCGGCGTCGAGGACGTACGGGGTCCAGCCCAGGTACGAGCCGGAGAAGGTCTTGTCGGCGTCGGTGAAGTCGCCGACGCTGGCCGAGATCGACCACGGGGCGAGCGAGCGACGGCTGTCCGACACGAGGATCGGGTTGATCTTGCCGGTCGCCTCGAAGTAGGTGCCGTTGCGCTCCTGCGCGGTACCCAGGTCGACCAGGCCGTTGTAGCCGTCGATGGTCCAGCCGAACTCACCCGGCGCCGGGTTGGGCACGTTGACCTGGATGGCCTGCCCGTCACCGTGGTACGGGTGGATCGTGGTGTTGTCGACGATCGAGCCGACCGGCTGCCCCTCGGCGGTGTTGCTGCAGGACAGCCCCTTCTCGACGGCCGCGTTCGGGGCCGCACAGGTGCCGCTGCGGACGTTCTGGAGCACCAGCTTGTCGGCCTTGACCTGCACCTTGACGTAGCTGCGGACGTGCTCCTGGTTCTCCACCGAGTTGAACCAGTAGTTGCTCGGGTTCAGCGGGTCCGGGCCGAGGCCCTCGACGCCGGTGCCGGAGCCGTCCGGCTTCTTGATGTCGTAGTACTTCGAGCCGGAGGCCGAGTTGGCCGTCACGTAGATGACGCCGCCCGGGCCGGGGAACACGTCGGCAGCGCCCGGCTTCTCGGCCGGGTTATCCTTCTGGCCGTTCTTGATGGAGTAGCTGCGGGTGTAGACGTGGTCGTGGCCCTGCAGCACCATGTCGATGCCGAGATCGGAGAAGGCGGTCGTGAAGTCCTTGCGGCGGTTCTTGTTGTCCGCGTCGGTGGAGTGGCTCGCCGCCGAGTAGATGGAGTGGTGGTAGACCAGCACCTTCCACTTCGCCTCGGAGCCGTGCTTCTGCACGATGTCCGAGACGTACGCGACGTGCGCCGCGTCGCCGCCCAGGGAGCCGTCGGTCGGGTTGACGTAGCTGTTGCTGTTCAGGTCGATGAACAGCACGTCCTTGTAGATGTACCAGAAGTCGCCACCGGAGCGGGTCGACTGGTCCCCGTTGTAGTACTGGGCCGAGCGGTCCGTGTTCGGGGTGAAGTGGTGCTGCTCCCAGGACTTGCCACCGACGTCGTGGTTACCGATGGTGGCGGCCGTCGGGTACTGCCGGAGCTGATCCGGGGAGAGGTACGCGTCCCACTGGGCCTCGTTGTTCGCGGACTCGACGTGGTCACCGCCGGAGACCAGCAGCTCGGTGTTCGGGTTCGCCGCAGTGGCGACCTTCAGGGTCTCCGCCCAGCCGGCCTGGTCCCGCGCGACGTCGCCGGAGGCGCCGATCTGCGGGTCGCCGAAGAACAGGAAGTCGAAGTCGCCCTCGAAGTCCCGCGTCCGGAAGGCGTACGTGGGCGACCAGCTACCCTCCGCGCCGACCCGGTACGAGTACGCCGTGTTCTCCCGCAGGTTGCTGATCGTGGCGTGCCGGTTGTAGCCGGTGGTGGAGGTGTTCGCGGCGCCGACCGCGTCGAAGCTGATCGCGCTGGCCGGAAACTCCCCGTTGACGATCTCGGAGGTCGGGGCGAGCTGGATCTTCTGGGCGGTGTCGGCCGAGGAGTACCAGGACACGATGCGCTGGGTCTCGTTCGCGCCGACGCCGAGGACGATGCCGGACACCGTGGTGGGGTCGGCGGCGCTGGCGGCGGTCAGCACACCGCTGCCGAGGGCCGCGCCCACTCCCAGGAATCCGGCCACGACCCCGGCGACAACGCGCCGCCGCACGGGCCCGGCGGCCCGTGTCGAGGTGCTCAATGTCATCGACATTGTTCCCTTTTCGAATAGAGAAATGGATTGCTTTTCCCCGAGCGTGGGGAAGCGGATCCAAACTTTCGTCGACCGGTGAACCGATCATTAACGTGATCTTGCGAACGGCTGCACTTCACGAACTGGTTAGCCGTACTCAGGACCCGAAGACGCGCTGAACAAACCAGATCAGCCCCATGATGGACACCCCTGCGGAAACCACACCGGTCGCCCAGAGGCCCGCTTTCGGCGCACGGCGCCGCAGCACGAACAACAGCGGGAAGATGGCGGCGATAATCGCCAACTGAACGACTTCGATGCCCACGTTGAACACCAGCAGCGACCACAGCAGCGTCCACGACCACGCCTCGTCGATGCCGAGCGCGCCCGCGAAGCCCAACCCGTGCACGAGACCGAAGCAGAAGACGACACCGAGGCGGATCCAGCCCCGCCGGTCCAGGCTCAGGTGACCGCGTCCGGCCGGCTCCAGGTCCGTCGCGTGCGCACCACGCCGCCAGAGGCCCCACAGGTGCCAGCCGGCCACGACGGCGATCGACAGCGCGATGACCGGCTCCACGATCCTTCCGGGCACGTCGACCAGGCCGAGGGCGGCGAGCAGGAACGTCACCGAGTGCGCCAGGGTGAAGCTGGTGGCCGCGAGCACGATCTCGCGCAGCCGCCGGGACCCGGCGATCAGCGCCAGCAGGAACAGGATGTGGTCGATGCCGGACAGCAGGTGCTCGGCCCCGAGCAGGAAGAACTCCCCGAACCGCTGGTAGGCGGTCTGGGCGGTGGAGAAGGACGGGTTGGCGGCGTCGAGCGCGGCGCTGCCCGACCGGCCGTCGAGCCGGTAGGTGACGATCGTCTTGGTGTCCTTGACGTACGCCTCGTCGTCCGGGAAGAGGCGGCTGCGCACCTCGTGCTCGGCGACCCGCTCGGGGCAGGTCCAGTCGAACAGCAGGCGCGCGTACGGCACACCGTCACGGGCGCCGATCGCGGCGTCGCCGACCTGGGTCGGCCGGCAGGGCGCGTCCTTGGCGGTCACCGAGAGGCGGTCGGCGACGTAACGCAGGACTGTCGGGGCGTGGGTGTTCAGCGCGGCGGCCTGTGCGCCCGGGTCACCCGCCTCGAAGGCGGCGGTGCCGACCTTGAAGAGCGGATCGTCGTCACCGGAGTCGGCGGCCGACACCACCAGGAGGTCGTATTCGAGCTCCAATTCGGTCCGTATGTGACCCTCGTCTCCGGCGGAGATTTTCGCGTACACGGTCGACGAGAAGCCGTGCGCGAACGCCGCGCCCCCACCGAAGAACGTGAGCACCGTCGCCGCGAATGCGACAACGGCGACGACAAAGGTACGGCGAATGTGCCCCAGCATGCGGTTCCCCTCGGTTGGCCAGTGCACGCTGCACCTCGCGGGTGAACACGAACCCGCCCGCCGACGAACCGATGGAGAACAAATGCCCGGGCCGACCGCTCGCGGATTGTGGGCCGCCGGATCTGGGATAGGAATACGAGGCGTACCCGCACCTGCCCGCCATCATCGAAGAGGACGATCACCTTGCGCCCCCCGCTTCCGGCCGTCGCCCTGCTGGCCATGACCGCCGCACTCCTCGCCGGCTGCGGCTCCGGCGACGACTGGTCCCAACCGCACCCCGCGCCGAGCGCGATCGGCACGCTCGGGCCGGGATTCGTCGACACCGCCGCGACGCCCGCGCCGGAGGCGACCATCACGCCGAAGCCCGGATCGTGGGCCGGCGTACACCCGTCGAAGGACTACCGGGTGGTGCTGCTGACCGCCGGCGCGGACACCCCCACCAAGACCCTCGTGGCGGCGGTGCGGAGTTGGGCCGACGACGAGCACGTCGACCTGCGCACGGTGGTCGTGGACGACCCGCAGGACGCCGTCGCGGGCATCAGCAAGGCGATCGGGATGAACGCGGACCTCATCGTCAGCGCGGGCAACGACCTGATCGATCCGCTGGCGCTTGTCACTCCCAACCATCTGGACGAGAATTTCCTGGTCGTGGGCGCCGAGCTGGCCGAACCCACCCACAACGTCACCGCCGTCGACTGGGCGGGCGCGTCGTTCCGCGGCGAGGGGCTCGGCATGTCCTCGACGTACGACCCGGGCTCGTTCACGGCCGAGCGCTGTGCCGCCGCCGTCCGGGCGGGCGTGGCCGCCGTGCTCAACGACCTGACCGGGATCGTCATCTGGCTCTGACCGCCCCGCCGTGTCCACCCGGACCGGATGTCGATCCGGCCGCGCCTCGTTCGTGTAGAGGGGGAGCGGGCAGGCGACGGGCCGCCCGCCTCATCGGAGGGTGTGCTCATGCGCAGGTTGGTGGTGGTCGAGTTCGTGACGCTCGACGGGGTCATGCAGGGGTTGGGGTCTCCGGACGAGGACCGCGACGGTGGGTTCGAGCACGGCGGTTGGGCCGCGCCCTACTTCGACGAGATCCAGGCGACCGCGGCGGTGCAGGGGCTCCGATCGACCACGGCATACCTCTTCGGTCGCCGGACGTACGAGAAGATGCTCGGCTACTGGCCGAGTCAGCCCGACGTCAACCCGATGGCCGCACACCTCAACGCGACGCCGAAGTACGTCGCCACCCGTACCCTGACCGATCTCACCTGGTCGAACGCCAGGCGGCTGGACGGGGATCTCGTGCCGGCGGTCGCCGACCTGAAGTCCCGGGGTGACGGTGTGGTCGCGGTGCTGGGCAGCGGGGTGCTGGTGCGGGAACTCATCGCCAACGACCTGGTCGACGGGTACCGCCTGTTCCTGCATCCGCTCCTGCTCGGTTCGGGCAAGCGGCTGTTCCCGGAGTCCGACCGGCCGCGCCGGCTGCGGCTCGCCGACTGCACGCCGACCAGCACGGGCGTCCTCATGGTGGAGTACGAGGTGGCGTGACGGCGGATGTTATCGATAACAGCGTTGACGCCCCGCCACCGGCCTTCTTGACCGCCCGACCGGCGTCGACCCACGCAGCCACTCCGCGCGGCCGACACCCTCGATCGGACACGGAAGCCCTGCTCACGGCCTTGACGAGGCCGCTGAACACCTCTGAAGACATCGAGGTTGATGGTTTGGGAGCGCTCCCGTAACATACCGGACGCGGCTGTTAACGCTCACCTAACAATGACTCCCACGAATGTGGAGGCCGCCGTCCCGTCAGGAGGGTGCTCGATGACCATATTCAGACCGACCAATATCGGGGTCGTCTCGGCCGGCGTCGCCTTACTGGCGTCGGCGACGGTTGCCGTGGCGCTGCCGGCGGGCGCGGCAGCGGCCGGCTGCTCGGTGAACTACGCCGTGTCATCCGACTGGCCGGGCGGCTTCGGGGCCAACGTGACGATCACGAACCTCGGCGATCCGGTGAGCAGCTGGACGTTGACCTGGTCGTACAGCGCCGGACAGACGATCACGCAGTCGTGGAACACCGACCTGACGCAGAGCGGGGCGGCGGTAACCGCGCGGAACGTGAGCTACAACGGTTCGATCGCGACCAACGGCACGGCGTCGTTCGGATTCAACGGCTCCTGGACGGGCAGCAACCCGGCGCCGACGAGCTTCGCCCTCAACGGGGTGACCTGCAACGGGGGCACGACGCCCACCACTCCGCCGCCCACGACCCCGCCTCCGACCACCCCGCCGCCCACGACTCCCCCTCCGACCACGCCGCCGCCCACCACGCCGCCGCCCACGACCCCGCCGCCGAACACGTGCAACCTGCCGTCGTCGTACCGGTGGTCGTCGACCGGGGCGCTGGCGCAGCCGAAGTCGGGCTGGGTGTCACTCAAGGACTTCACCGTCGCGCCGTACAACGGCCAGCAACTCGTCTACGCGACGACCCATGACTTCGGCACCCGGTGGGGCTCGATGAACTTCGGCCTGTTCAGCAACTGGTCCCAGATGGGCTCAGCCAGCCAGAACACCATGAACAGCGGCACCGTCGCACCCACCCTGTTCTACTTCGCGCCCAAGAACATCTGGGTCCTGGCCTACCAGTGGGGCGGCCCCGCGTTCTCCTACCGCACCTCCACCGACCCGACCAACCCCAACGGCTGGTCCGCCGCCCAGACCCTGTTCACCGGCAGCATCTCCGGCTCGGGCACCGGCCCGATCGACCAGACCCTCATCGCCGACGACCAGAACATGTACCTCTTCTTCGCCGGCGACAACGGCAAGATCTACCGAGCCAGCATGCCCATCGGGAACTTCCCCAGCAGCTTCGGCTCGAACTACACCACGATCATGAGCGACAGCACCAACAACCTCTTCGAAGCACCCCAGGTGTACAAACTCCGCGGCCAGAACCGCTACCTCATGATCGTCGAAGCCATCGGCAGCCAGGGCCGCTACTTCCGCTCCTTCACCGCCACCAGCCTCAACGGCACCTGGACCCCCCAGGCCGCCACCGAGAGCAACCCCTTCGCCGGCAAGGCCAACAGCGGCGCCACCTGGACCAACGACATCAGCCACGGCGAACTGATCCGCACCAGCGCCGACCAGACCTTCACCGTCGACCCCTGCAACCTCCAACTGCTCTACCAAGGCCGATCGCCCTCCTCCAACGGCGTCGACTACGGCCTGCTGCCCTACCGCCCGGGCCTGCTCACCCTGCAACGCTGACACCACCCACACACAGCGGGCCCGGCAACCTGCCGGGCCCGCTGTGTCGTTGGCCGTCCTACCGGGCGGGTGGGCTCGACAATCAGGCGCACGCACGGCGAGGACGAACCGAAGGAATACTCGATACGACAAATCGACGCTCGACGCGGCATTGACTTCCACCGTACGGTTCGACGTGCCTACCGATGATCTCGATTTCCGGCTCGCCGGACAGCGCTACTCACCGTCGACAAGCGATACTCTCCGGGCCCACGCCGACGGTCACTCGACCTCGTGAGCAAGGAGAACCTCACCTCACCATGCCTAGAAAATTGCTCTGTGCGCTGATGTCCGCCGGTCTCGCGGTGGGTGCGGCGCTCGGCGTGACCCAGCCGGCGCAGGCAGCCGACCCGTCCGTGGACGGTGGTGGCCGGGCGAACGCCGGCATCGCCCCGGGCGCGCGCAGCAGCGCGATGGCCACGAGCGCCGCCATCCCGGCGGGTTACACGGTTCGGGGCATCGACGTCTCCAGCCACGACCACAACCTCGGCCCGATCAACTGGCCCGCGGTCGCGGCCGGCGGCGTCAAGTTCGCCTACGTCAAGGCGACGGAAGGTAGGACGTACCTCAATCCGTATTTCGCCGAGGACTACGCGGCGGCCAAGGACGCCGGACTCCTCGTCGGCGCCTACCATTTCGCCCGGCCCGACAAACGCGACCCGATCAACGAGGCCAACTTCTTCGTGGACAGCGCCAAGTTCACCAAGGACGGCCAGACCCTGGTGCCAATGGTCGACATCGAATGGCCGTACTGGTCCGGTGCGCCCACCTGTTACGGGCTGACCCCGACCGAGATGTCGAGTTGGATCAAATCCTTCACCGACCAGGTCAAGGCCCGGATCGGCCGGCCCGTGATGATCTACACGAACACCAACTACTGGAACCCCTGCACCGACAAGAACACCTCGTTCGGCGCCAACCCGTTGGACATCGCCGGCTACACCACGGCTCGCCCGCCGCTGCCGGCGGGTTGGACCACGGAGACCATCTGGCAGTACGCCGCCGGCAACCCGAGCCAGCCCGGGAACTACAGCCAGAACGTCTTCAACGGCACCTACCCGGCGCTGACCAAGCTCACCGGCGCGCCGGTGGCCACGCCGCCCGTCGCCCTGCGCGCGCGGGCGAACAAGCGATACGTGGTGGCCGAGAGCGCCGGCGCCAAGCCGCTGATCGCCAACCGCACCACTGTCGCCCGCTGGGAGCAGTACGACGTGATCAACGCGGGCGGTGGCTACGTCGCGCTCCGCTCCCGCTCCAACGGTCGATACGTGACGGCGGAGAGCAAGGGCACCAAGCCGCTGATCGCCAACCGGACCAAGGTCAGCACCTGGGAGAAGTTCACCATCGTCAACAACTCCGACGGCACGATCAGCCTGCGCGCCGCAGCCAACGGCAGGTACGTGGTGGCCGAGAGCAAGGGCACCAAGCCGCTGATCGCCAACCGGACGTCGATCAGCACCTGGGAGAAGTTCGACCGGATCTCCCTCTGAGCGCCGCCGCCTGCCCGGTGCCCTCGTCGACGGGGGCACCGGGCAGGCGGTTCAGCGCTGACGCTGCCCGCCGTCCAGGTAGCGCAGCACCGCGGTGACCCGACGGTCGGCGCGGTCGTCCGGCGGTAGCTGGAGTTTGGCGAAGATGCTGCGGATGTGCTTGTGCACCGCGCCGTCGGTGACGAACAGCCGCTCGGCGATCGCCGTGTTGCCGAGCCCTTCGGCCATCAGCCCCAGCACCTCGCGCTCACGCGGCGACAACTCGTCCAGCGCCGTGTCCGTACGGCGGTTGCGGGCGAGCAGCTGGGCCACCACCTCGGGGTCGATCACGCTGCCGCCGTCCGCGACCCGGCGTAGCGCGGTGAGGAACTCCTCGACCCGGCCCACCCGTTCCTTCAACAGATAACCGAGCCCGGCCGCGCCGACCGAGAACAGCTCGGTGGCGAACGCCTGCTCCACGTACGCGGACAGGACCAGCACCGCGAGGCCGGGGCGACGTCGCCGGGCCTCCACCGCGGCCACGATGCCCTCGTCGGTGTGGGTCGGCGGCATCCGGACGTCGACGATCGCCACGTCCGGCGCGTGCTCGTCGACGGCGACCAGGAACTCGCCCGGCGTGCCCGCCGTGGCGACCACGTCCAACTCCTCCGCCCGCAGCAGCAGCGCCAACCCCTCGCGCAGCAGCGGGTCGTCCTCGGCGATCACGATCCGCATGGCAGCTCCACGTGCATCCTCGTCGGTCCTCCCGATGGGCTGGTCAGTGTCATCCGCCCGTCGTACGCCTCGACCCGCCGGCGGATGCCGGTGAGCCCGGAGCCGTGCGCCTCGTCGGCGTCGCCGCGCCCGTCGTCCTCGACGGTCACCAGGAGCAGGCCCTGCTCCCGACGGACGGCGGCGTCCACCCGGCTCGCGCCGCTGTGCCGGACGACGTTGGTCAGCGCCTCGGCCACCACGAAGTACGCGGTGGCCTCGACCGACGCCGCGCACCGGACGGCCACGTCGACAGTGAGCCGGCAGGGCACCGGGCAACTGCCGGCCAGGCCCGCCAGCGCGCCGGCCAGCCCCCGGTCGTCCAGCACGGGCGGCAGGATGCCCCGCACCACCGTACGGAGTTCACCGAGGGCCTGTTCCGCCGCGTCCTGCGCCTGCCCGAGGATCTCGTCGGCGCGGTCGGGGTCACGCCGCACGGCCCGGCGCGCCGCCCCCAGCAGCACGTTGACCGCGACCAGCCGATTCTGCGTGCCGTCGTGCAGCGACCGCTCGATGCGGCGCAACTCGAGCGCGTGGGCGTCGAGCGCGGCGGCCCGGGTGGCGGTCAGCGTGGCCACCCGCAGCGACAGGTCGATCCCCGGTGGCGGAGGCAGCAGCAACCGACCCGGCCAGGCCTGGACCCGGGCCAGCGCCGGACCGAACCCGATCGCGGCGACCAGCCAGACCACCCCGAGCAGGCCCACGAGGAGCGCCTCGGACAAGCCGTCGATACGCCACCAGACCACCCCCGGAGCGCCGTCCTCGGGCGAGATCAGCCGATACCACAACGGAAAGGTGATGTCCTGGAGGGCATAGAGCGGCAGGGCCAGGCCGACCAACCCCGCCAGCAGTCCGATGACCGAGTGCAGCGCGACCCAGCCGACTTCCCGCCGGACGAACGGATCGCGCGCCGCCTCCCGCAGCCCTTCCTGCACCGGCCCCGGCGGGGGGATCGGCGTGCCCCAGCGGGACAGCCGGGCCCGCTCCCGATCGGCCACCGAGCGCAGCATCCGCAGGACGCCCGGCACCAGCCGCTGCCCCAGCCCGGTCAGGCAGATCAGGGCCACGACCACCGCCCAGAGCAACGCGCCCAACGCGAGCAGCGCGGTGCCGAGCCCACCGACGAGGTGTTCGAGGGCGTCGACCGCGGCGCGGAACCGGCCGCGCAGGTATGCCATCGCGCCAACATAGGTCACGCTGGGCACGCGCGGCAGCGTCCGCGGCGCAAAGTACAGCCTGCTGTACCTGTGGTTGTCGAGCTGGGGGGATCGTTGCCGCCGCGCCGCCGACCTAGCGTCGATGGTGTCGCCGAACATCATCGAAGGAGAGCACGATGACCAACCCGTACCCCCTCAGCGAGGCCCCGGCCCCCGCGCCGGAACGATCCGGCGGGCTGCTCCGTCCGCTGCTGTGGCTGCTGCTGCTCCTCAGCGCGGCGACCAACGCCGCACTGACGACGGTCGTCGGCAACCCGTGGATCGGCTCGGCGTTCGGCCTGGTGGCGGCGCTCTGCGCCGGAGCGCTGATCGTCCACCACCGCCGCCACCGATGACCTCCCCGAATGCGTACCGGAAGGTGGGGTCAGCCGTTGGAGACCGCCAACCGTCGGACGGACCCGGCGCGGGCCGCCCAGCGCCCGTCCTCGTGGCGTACCTCGATGGGGTGCGCGAAGGCCACCGAGACCTGCGCGGTGGTGACCGTCCCGTCGGCCGGGCCGGCGGCGACCACGCTGCCGCCGCTGATCAGCATCGCGTGGCTGGTCGTGGCCGGCAGTTCCTCGAGGTGATGGGTGACCATGATCGAGGCGAGGCGGGGATGGGTCTCGCGGAGCAGGTCGATGGTCTCGAGCAACTGTTCGCGGGCCGCGACGTCGAGACCGGTCGAGGGCTCGTCCAGCAACAGCAGTCGCGGCTGACTGATGAGGGCCCGGACGATCAGGGTGCGACCCCGCTCGCCCTGCGACAGGGTGGGCCAGCGCTCGTCGGCCCGGTCGGCCAGCCCGAACATGCCCAACAGGGAATCCGCCCGGTCCCGGTCGTCCCGGGTCGGCTGCCAGCGCGGCGGCAGGTCGATCGACCCGGCCAGCCCGGTCAGCACGACCTCACGGATCGCCAGGGGCGACCGCAGCGGATGACGGGGGTTCACGTGACCGATCGCCCGGCGAAGCTGTTGCAGGTCCACGCGGCCGAGTTGTCGACCAAGGATCCGTACGGTCCCGGAGGTCGGATGGGTGAGCGCGCCGCAGAAGCCGAGCAGCGTGCTCTTGCCTGCGCCGTTCGGACCGAGCAACGCCCAGTGCTCACCCTCGCGCACGGTGAGGTCGATGCCGTGCAGGATCTGCTTGCCGTCCCGCCGGAAGGTCACGTCGCACAGTTCGACGACGGGAGGCGGCGGGTGCGACTCGGCGGTCCTGGGGAGCATGAGCCCTCTCTCGGTACGAAGCGCTGGCGCTGTCGAACTCGCGCGCCCTGATCCTGCCAGGTATCTCTCTGTCGGCTCACTCGTTGGTAGCCGTGTGCCGCACGCCACCGGCCCTCGGTCCCGGCGTCATCGCGGCTCCAGGGGGAGGCGATCGCGGACGAGCCGGCGGGAGCGGGGAGTTCATGACCAGGGCGGATCCGACCGGGCCACGACGCAAGCCCACCTCGTCGGCGCGGGCCACCCTGCTGGAGTTGTTCTTCGACGTCTTCTACGTGGCCGTGTTCGCGCAACTGTCGATGCAGTTGGCCGCCGATCCCACCTGGGGTGGGCTCGGGCAGCGACTCGTCCTGCTGTTGGCCGCCTGGTGGACCTGGTCGGTGACGGTGAACACCACCGAGTTCTACGATCCGCAGCTCCGGGCGGTCCAGGGTGTGGTCGTCGGCACGATGGTCGGGGTGTCCCTGATCGCGGTCGCGATACCGGGCGCGTACGGCGGGCGGGGTCTTCTCTTCGCCGTCGCGTACGTCGGCCTGCACCTGGCCCGGGGGGTCATGCTGATCGTGGCGCTGCGTCCCCGCCGGGCGCACGCGCGGGAGGAACGCTTCCTCTTCTGGTTCGTCGTGTCCGGAGTCCTCTGGATCGCCGGCGGGTTCGCCTCGCCGGGCTGGCGTACCGGCCTCTGGGTCGGCGCGCTCGCGATCGACTACCTGGCGGCGGCGTTGCGCTACCCGACGCCGCTGCGCGGTCGGATACCGCTGGAGCAGTACAGCCAGTTGAGCGTCCACTTCGGCGAGCGCTACCAGCAGATCGCCATCCTGGCGCTCGGTGAGCTGGCGTTGATGACCACGCTGACGTTCGGCAGCGTCGGGTACACCCCGGCCCGCGCCGTCGCGTTCGCCGCCGCGATCCTCACCGCGCTGCTGTTCTGGCAGATCTACGTGCTGCAGAGCAACAAGCTCGTCGACCGGTCCGCCCACTGGCGTCCACGGGCTTCGGTGTACCTGGCGCCGTACGTCTACGCCTGCGTGGTGACCGGGGTCATCGCCACCTCCGCCGGGGTGGACCTCGTGCTCCACGAGCCGGTGCGGACCACCCCGGCGAGCTGGGTGCTCCTCATCGTCGGCGGGCCGGTGCTGTTCGTGGTCGGACGGATGAACTCCGAGTACGTACTCCTGGGACAACTGCCGAAATCGCGGCTGGCCTGGCTGGCGCTGCTGATCGCGTTGACGCCCGTGTTGGCGATGCTCGTCCCCGTTCTCGTCACGGTCGTCACGGCAGCCGGCTTGGTCGGCATCACGCTCACCGACACCTGGCGGCTGCGCGCCCGCGCGCTGGCGAGCTAGGACGCGGTGCCGGCGAGGTAGACCAACGCGGGCCGATGAATCTACACTCATCTCTGTTAACGCTCACACTCGTCCCAGTGCTGAGGCAGCAACGCCGTGCCGATCCGACGATCGGCGCGAGCCGGGCCACGCCCCGGCAGCCGGCGGCTGCTCGGTCCGCCGGCCCTCCAGGTTGCCGGCTGCCCGCGCGGCCCTACCGATCGGCCAACGCCCTCGGCCAACTCGACCAACCCAAGGGAGAGATCCATGAGTACGAGGGCACGATGGCTCGCGACGCTCGCCGCGCTCGGTGTCGTGATCGCCGGGGTGGTGGCACCCGCCGGTCCCGCCAGCGCAGAGTCCAACGGCGGGGTACGGGTGATGCCACTCGGTGACTCCATCACCGAGGGCACGCAGGTGCCCGGCGGTTACCGCATCGGGTTGTGGCAGCGCCTCGCCGGCGGCCGGTACACGGTGGACTTCGTCGGATCGCAGTTCAACGGGCCGGCCAGCCTGGGCGACCACGACCACCAGGGGCATCCCGGCTGGCGCATCGACCAGATCGACGCGAACATCGTCAACTGGCTCAACACCCAACGGCCGGCGACCGTCCTGCTGCACATCGGCACCAACGACATCCTGCAGAACTACAACGTGAGCACCGCGCCGAACCGGCTCTCCACGCTGATCGACAAGATCACCAACACCGCGCCCACCGCCGAGGTGTTCGTGGCGCAGATCATTCCGATCTCCAACAGCGGCCAGAACGCCGCCGCCCGCACCTTCAACGCGGCGATCCCCGGCATCGTGCAGAGCAAGGTCAACGCCGGCAAGCGGGTGCATCTGGTCGACATGTACAGCGCGCTCAGCACCGCCGACCTGATCGACGGCGTCCACCCCACCTCCGGCGGATACGACAAGATGGCCGCCCGCTGGTACAGCGCGTTGCAGTCGGTCCCGGGCAGCATCGGCAACCCGAGCAGCGGCGGCGGCCAGACCACCACCACCCTCGTGGGCACGCTGTCCGGCCGCTGCGTCGACGTCCCCGGCTCGTCCACCACGAACGGCACCCAGGTGCAGTTGTGGGACTGCCACGGCCGCACGAACCAGCAGTGGACCTACACGTCGACCAAGACCCTGACGGTGTACGGCAACAAGTGCCTCGACGCCGCCGGCTACGGCACCTCGCCGGGCACCCAGGTCACCATCTACGACTGCCACGGCGGCACGAACCAGCAGTGGAACGTCAACGCCAACGGCACCATCACCGGTGTGCAGTCCGGCCTCTGCCTGGACCCCTACAACCAGGGCACCGGTAACGGCACCAAGCTCGTCCTCTGGACCTGCACCGGCCAGACCAACCAGCAGTGGAGCCGGCGATGAAGCGACCCGGCACCGCCAGATGGCTGACGGCCGGGGTCGCGGTGGTCCTCGGCCTGGCCCTGGCCACGACGACCCGGGACGCGGCGGTCGCCGACAGCCCGTACCAGCGGGGTCCGGACCCCACCCTGGCCAGCGTGGCCGCCACCCGCGGCCCGTTCGCCACGACGCAGGCGACCGTGCCGGCCGGGAACGGCTTCAACGGCGGGTACGTCTACTACCCCACCGACACCAGCCTGGGCACCTGGGGCGCGGTCGCGATCGTCCCCGGCTACTCGGCCCTGTTCGCCAACGAGGAAGCCTGGATGGGGCCCTGGCTGGCGTCCTTCGGGTTCGTGGTGATCGGCATCGAGACCAACAGTCGTACCGACGGCGCCGACGCCCGGGCCACCCAACTGCTCGCCGCGCTGGACTACCTCACCCGTACCAGCCCGGTCCGTAACCGGGTCGACCCGAACCGGCTGGGCGTCATGGGTCACTCGGCCGGCGGGGCCGGCACCCTGCTCGCCTCGTTGCGGCGGCCCACCCTGAAGACGGCGGTCGGCCTCGCGCCGGGCACCCCCGGGAACAACCTGAACATGTCCAGCACCCAGGTGCCCACCATGCTCCTGTCGGGGCAGAACGACGGGACGGTGACGCCCTCGTACGTCCAGGGCATCTACAACAGCCTGCCGGCCAGCGTGGAACACGCCTGGGCCGAGTTGGCCGGCAACGACCACCTCTCCTTCACCAGGTCGAACCCGACCGAGATGCGCCTGCTGATCCCCTGGCTGAAGACGTTCCTCGACAACGACACGCGCTACACCCAGTTCCTCTGCCCGCTGGCGGACAGCCGGGGCGTCTCGCGGTACAGCAACACCTGCCCCCTGGTGCCGCCGGGTGAACCCACGTCACCGCCCACCACGGGTACGCCCACCACACCACCGCCGACGACGCCGCCACCGACCACGCCGCCGCCCACCGAGCCACCGCCCACCACACCGCCGCCGTCCGGCGCCGCCTGTACGGCGACCTACCACACCGTGAACTCGTGGTCGGGAGGCTTCCAGGGTGAGGTCACCGTGACCGCCGGCACCGCCGCCGTCAACGGGTGGACCGTCCGCTGGACCCTCGGCAACGGGCAGAGCATCAGCCAGGTCTGGAACGGCACGCTGAGCACCAGCGGCTCGACCGCGACCGTCCGCAACGCCGTCTACAACGGCTCGCTCGCTCCGGGCGGCACGACGACGTTCGGCTTCCTCGGCTCCGGTACGCCGACCAACCCGTCGCCAACCTGCACCAGCCCGTGACCGTCCGCCGGTCGTGAAACGGCCGGGCCAGGCCACCTGGCCCGGCCCGGCCGTTGCTGGCCGTCGTCGACCGCTCGGCCGGTCGGGGGCCCGTGGACCCGCTCGTCACCGTCCAGAGCCGGGCGGGGACGGCTGTTCGGGGGGTTTGCCCATGGCACGGATCGCGTCCGAGACGGCGATGCCGGCCAGGACGACGACGGCGGTGCCGGCCACCACCAGCGGCGGGACGTGGACCATCGCGGGCGAGACGGCGACCAGCAGGAGAGCGCCGATCATCCGGGATCGGGACACCCGCGCGAACACCGCGTGTTCGACCAGGGAACGTCCGGCCAGGAACAGCACCGGTCCGCCGAGGATGGCGACGATCCAGGACGGGTTGGTGGGCCCGAACGGATGGGTGATCACGATTTCGTAGCCGACGGCGATGGCGACGGTGCCGACGACCATGAGCATGTGGGCGATGAACGCTTCCCGGATGAGGTGCGCCGGGTTACGGGCGGCGCTGAGCGCCCCGGGCAGCAGTTGGCCCGCCTTGAAGAGGTACACCCGGAACATCAGCACGGTCGTGGCGAAGGAGACGGCGAACGCCACGGCGGCGCCACCCTCCTCGAACGACGTGTCGCTGTAGGCCGATCCGGTGGTCAGGATCAGCTCACCGAGCGCGATGATGAAGAACTGTCGGTACCGCTCGGAGATGTACTCGGGCGACACCGGCCACTTCGGCCGGCTGGAGATGTTCCACGGCGCGGGATAGAAGAGCAGCAACGCCGTGCCGTCGATGGCGAGTGCGAGCGTCCACAGCACCGCTCGCGCCGCGTCCGGCAGGAACGCTCCGACGAGCCACGGCACGGCGGACATCGAGAACCACAGGAGCACCCCCGCCGCCCGGCGCTGGGCCTCGAGACCACGCAACGGCGGCACGATGATGAGGCCACGCACGATGTGCACCGCCACGTACGAGCCGGCGAAAACCAGACCACGGGTACCGAACGCCTGCGGCACGGCGACCGCCATCATCAGGGCGCCGAGCATCGCCGTGTAGACCACCAACTGGACCTGTGGCCGTTCCGAGTCGTACAGGTCGGTGACCCACGCCGTGACGAACCACAGCGACATGAAGGCCATCAGCAACAGGACCGTCTCGCCGACCTCGGCGAGGACCATTCCTCGGTCGGTCAGATCCTCGACGAGCCGGTGGGAGACCCGGTTGAGCGCGAAGACGAACACCAGGTCGAAGAAGAGTTCCAGGAGGCTCGGCCGCTGCGGCTGGTCCGACTTGCGAAGCAGCGCCGCTGCGCGTGTCGACATGTCGCCGCCCGACCTTGCCCGGATTCTTCGCCTTTCGGAAATTGATACCATTTCCGGCGGCTCGCCAGGGCCGGTACGAACGAGCATCGCTCCTTAGGCGTCACTGCCCGCACGGATCCGGACGACGCCGCGACGACGGTGCCGACGTGCCGTGCTCACGACCCCACGGTCCGCGTCAACGTCGCCAGCAGGCGCTCGAGCGCGCCGCGGTCGCTGTCCGTCAGACCTCGGAGGATCGCCGCCTCGTTCGCCAGGTGTTCCCCGATGAGCTGGTCGGTCAATGCCACCCCGGCCGGGGTCAGGCCCACCACCCTGCCGCGCGCGTCAGCGTCGGAGACCGAGCGCGACACGAGACCTCGGGCGACCAACCGGTCCACCCGCTTGGTCACCGCACCGGTGGTGACGAGCATCCGTTCACTCAACTGACCCGCCGTGAGCGCGTACGGCTCGCCCTCCCGGCGCAGCGCGGCGAGCATGTCGAACTCGCCGTTACCGAGACCCGCGGCGGCGAACGGCGGCCGCAGGGCCGCGTCGAGCACCTCGGCCAGGTGCTGGATCCGGCCAATGATCAACAGCGGGGTGGGATCCAGGTCGGGTCGTTCACGACGCCACTGGTCCACGATGTCGGCAACCCGGTCCTCAGTCACGCTTGCACTATAGCTTCCACGGAAGATATATTATCTTCCGTGGAAGATAAATCCTCTCAAGCGCCCACCCCCGAGGTCACGGCCTACGTCGACCCGTCCTGTCCATTCGCCTGGATCACCTCGCGGTGGCTCATGGAGGTCGCCCGCATGCGACCCATCGCTCTGCGGTTCGAGGTGATGAGCCTCGCCGTCGTCAACGAGCACCGCGACCTGGAGCCCTGGTACCGCGAGTTCAACGATCGGGCCTGGGGCCCGGCGCGGGTGTGCACGGCGGCCGTTACCCGACACGGGTCCGCCGCCCTCGCGCGTCTGTACCCGGCGCTCGGTCGGCGGATCCACGACGAAGGCGACAAGGACTTCGACACCGTCATCCCGGCGGCTCTGGCCGAGGTGGGCCTTCCCGCCGACCTGGCCGAGGTCGCTCGTCGCAGCGACGTCGACGAGCAGATGCGGGCGAGCACCGCCCGCGCGCAGCAACTCGTGGGTGAGGACCTCGGCACCCCGACGATCGTGGTCGACGGCGTGGCCTTCTTCGGCCCCGTCCTCTCCTCGATCCCCCGCGGAGAAGACGCCCTCCGCGTCTTCGACGGCGCCCGCCTGCTCGCCGGCTGTCCGGCGTTCTCCGAACTCAAACGCGCCCGGACCGACGCTCTGAGCTTCGCCTAGGAATCCGAGCGCCCGGGTGGTCAGGTCGATGCCGGCGTGGTGACGAGCGGGGTGGTGTCACCGGACCGTTCGCGGCGCTCGGGTCGCCAGGTCGCCACGAGGGCGGCGGCGAGGAGCAGTTCGGCGATGTCCCCGCCGTAGTACATGAGCTGCGCCCCGCCCTGCACCTGCGGGATCGGGGCATGGATGTCGACCCAGAAACCGCCGTACATCAGCTGCGAGATGACCGCGTGGGTCGCGATCGCGAGACCGAGGTAGACCAGCCGGGCGCGGACCCCGGGACGCCGGGGCGCGGGGTCGGGACCGGCGATGACGTAGGCGAACAGGCAGCCGGAGAGCAGGAAGTGGGCGTGCAGCACCCAGTGACCGGCGGTGTTGCCGGTGGCGAGCTGGTAGAGCGGGGTGAAGTAGAGCACCGCGAGACTGGCGGTGGACACCAGGAAGGCCACCGCCGGGTGGGTCAGCACTCGGGCCGCAGCGGTGTGCAACAGCACGGTCAGTCGGCGGGCGCGCGGCGCGGACAGCGCCCGCAGCAGCAGCGTGACCGGGGCGGCGAGGACCAGCGCGAGCGGGGCGTACATGCCGACGAGCAGGTGCTGGGTCATGTGGCCGCGGAAGTCGGTGTGGGCGAGGGGCGCCAGTGGCGGCAGGAGCGCCACGGCCAGCAGGAGCAGCCCGAGGACGAAGCTTGCCGTCCGCCACCGGTTCCAACCCCGCACCGGGTTGCGGCGGCGGGCCCGCCCGGCCAGGTGGAGGTAGCCGCAGGCGCCGGCGAGCAGAACGACGACGGGCACCACCGTCTCGGACAGACCGACCCCCAGCGCGGCACCCTCGTGATGCAGGTGCGGATCCATCAGACCGCGCGGCCGGAGTCGGCGACCTTGCCACCGCGCTGGATCAACCATCCGCCCACCAGCAACAGTGCGCCGAAGACGAGGAACCCGATGTCCCACCAGAGCTGGTGGGGTCCACCGCGTACGTGGTGGATGCCGAGGATCTGGTGGTCCACCACGCCCTCGACGAGATTGAACAACCCCCAACCCGCGATGATCCAGCCCCACAGCACGCGGGAACTCCACACCCTGCGGCGATCGTGGGTGACCCGCGAGTACAGGACGGCCAGGCCCACCAGCACCGACAGCCAGCACACGACGTGGAAGATGCCGTCCCAGACGGTGTTCATCTCCAGTCCGGAGACCGTGTGCGGGTTGTAGTACCGCACTCCGATGCGATCGGAGTTGGTGCTGGTGAGCATGTGGTGCCACTGGAAGATCTGGTGCAGGAAGATCCCGTCGGCGAAGCCGCCGAGCCCCACCCCGAGCACGATCCCGGGAAGCTGGAGGCCGACCCGGCCCTGGTTCGCGGTGGCTGTCATGACCCCTCCGTCCCTCGTACCCGAGGTGGCCTGTTCTCCACGCTAGACGAGTAAGTCCTAACGACCCCGGGCTGTGGGCATAGACGAAGGGTGTTGAAGATCCGTTTGTGACGACAGACCTCAACACCCTTCTGACCGCACTGTACGTGAAGATCGACGACTGGCTCGGGCGTCCTCGCCGGACGGGTAGGCCACCGAAGCTCTCTGACGCGGAGTTGCTGACCCTGGCCGTCGCGCAGGCGCTGCTCGGGGTGCGTTCCGAGGCCCGTTGGCTGCGGTTCGTGCCCGGGCATCTACCCGGGGCGTTCCCGTACCTGCCCGGACAGTCTGGTTACAACAAGCGGCTACGGGCAGCGTTGCCGCTGCTCAAGCGTGCCATCCGGGCGGTCGCCGAGGACACTGACCTGTGGTCCGACGCCACCTGGGTCATCGACTCCACACCGGTGGAATGCGGGCGGTCCAGGCCGACGGTGAAACGCTCTGACCTGGCGGGGTGGGCCGGGTACGGCTACTGCGCCTCGCACTCGCGGTTCTTCTGGGGACTGCGGCTGCATCTGATCTGCACCCCGGCCGGCTTGCCGATCACCTGGGCCCTGGCGACACCGAAGGTCGACGAACGTCAGGTCCTGATGGCTGTCCTTGACCACGACCCCGACCTCATCGCCGAACGCCCGGGCCTGCTGATCGTCGCGGACAAGGGATACGTGTCCGCGGAGCTGGACCGGTGGCTGGCAGAGCGTGGCGTGCGATTGCTCAGACCGTCGTACCGCAACCGCACCCCACGCCCGGACGAGCACCTACTCAAGCCGATCCGCCAGCTCATCGAGTCCGTCAACGACACGCTGAAGGGGCAACTCGACCTCGAACTGCACGGCGGACGCAGCATCGAAGGCGTCGCGGCACGCATCGCGCAACGCCTCCTGGCGATGACCACCGCGATCTGGCACAACCGGGCCACCAACCAACCCGTGACCAGGTCCCTGATCGCCTACGACCACTGACCCAACTTCGGACTTACTCGTCTAGGGGCAGATAAACGGGATCGAGGCGGAACCGGGGTGATGGACGAAGAGTTCCCGCCGGGCCACCGCCTCGCCCCGGGCGTCCAGCTCGTACCCGGTCGTCACGACAGGGCTCAGTCGTAGAACACTACGAACGCGGACGCGGAGTCATTCGGGATCTCGTCTCCGCCACCCCGGAAATCCACTCCACTGTGCGCGGGGACGAACGTGATCCTGCCGCCGCCGCTGCCGGCGGCGAAGCCGTGCTCGAAGACACCGATCGTGTGATTACTGCCGTTCCACACGGAGGACGCTGAATCGTTCAGGTTCTTTCCGTTGGTGTACTGGTACCAGCGGAAATCGGCGAAGCTGGCACCGGCATCGACGGTCCGGAACGCCATGGTCGAACCGGACCAGCCGAAGTTCTCGTAGAAGCAGACCTCCACATACTTCTCGGCGCACCGGTACACCGCCTGCGCGGCCGTCGGGGCGACCGTCACCGAGGCCACGACGGCCGCGGTGGTAGCGAACGCGGCCGTGAGAGCTTTGCGCTTTTTCACGTCATCTCCAACAAGAAACAGCCGGCAGAAAAATACGCCACGAACCTACCGGCCAGTTCTTTATTCTTTCTGAACCTCTTGTACAGACGAGCGGCGGCGCTCTGCTCCAGGGCACCGGCACGTACGTCGTCGTGGGTAATTCAGGCGGCAGCGCCCGCCTTGAGGCGCGCGGTGATGTCGACGACCCGGCGGGCCTGGTGGCGGGCCGCCTGGAGGCTCACCTCGCCGGGTGGGCCGTCGCCGGCCACATGGGAGGTGCCGTAGGGGTTGCCGGCCTGGAACTGAACGGGGTCGGTGTAGCCGGGAGGCACGATGATGCCGCCCCAGTGGCAGAAGGTGTTCGCCAGCGCCAACAGAGTCGATTCCTGGCCGCCGTGGGCAGTGTTGGATGAGGTGAAGGCCGAGTACACCTTGTCGGCGAGCTTGCCCCGGAACCACAGCGGGCCGGTGGTGTCGATGAACGCGCGGAGTTGGCTGGCCGGGTTGCCGAAGCGGGTGGGGGTGCCGAAGAGCACGGCGTCCGCCCAATCCAGGTCGTCGTGGCGGGCCTCGGCGACGTCCGCAGTGTCCGTCAGGTGCCGCTCCCACTCCGGCCTGGCGCTGATCGCCGTCGCCGGCGCGGTTTCGTGGACCTTGCGCAGTCGCACGGTGGCGCCGGCCTTCTCGGCCCCTTCGGCGGCGGCTCGTGCCACCGTGTGGATGGTGCCGGTGGCGCTGTAGTAGATGATCGCTACGTGCACGGGTTCCACTGTCGGACTCCTCCCTCTGCGGTTCTCAAGCGGTACGACGAGACAGCCCGACAAGATGTGCGGCGACCCGCCACCGCACAATTCGCGGCGACGATTCGTCGTAAGAGGTGAGCCAGATCGTCCGAAGGAATCGGTGAAACCCATGGCCCACCCGTCCGAGCCGGTAGTCGGTCCGCCCGACGCCAGGCCGAGCGCGATCATCAGCGAGCGGCGTCAGCTCACCAACCTGGCGTACCGGCTGCTGGGCTCACTGGCCGACGCGGAGGACGTCGTGCAGGAGACGTACGCCCGCTGGTACGCCATGTCCCCCCGGCAGCAGGAGGGCATCGACGCTCCCGGTGGCTGGCTGACGACGGTTGCCAGCCGCATCTGCCTGGACCTGCTCCGCTCGGCGCGGGTCAGGCGCGAGCGTTACGTTGGCGAATGGATCCCGGAACCGCTGCCCCACCGCGCCGAATGGATCAGCGGCCGGTCGAGCGCCAGCGCCGACCCGGCCGACCAGGTCACCCTCGACGAGTCGGTCAGCATGGCCTTCCTGGTCGTGCTCGACGCGATGACCCCGGCCGAGCGGGTGGCGTTCATCCTGCACGACATCTTCGGCTACCCCTTCGCCGACGTGGCGGCGATCGTCGGTCGTACCCCTGGGGCCTGCCGCCACCTCGCCGCGTCGGCCCGGCGGCGCCTCCACGCCCCGCGGCCTGACGCGGGCCCGTCGACCCGACGTGCCGATCTCGTCCGGGCCTTCAAGCAGGCGTGGGAGGCCAAGGACATCGACGCGCTCATCGGCCTGCTGGCATCCGACGCCACGGCGACCGGCGACGGCGGCGGACTGGTCACCGCCGCGCTCCACCCGATCACGGGGGCCGGGCAGGTTGCCCGCTTCTTCGTCGACCGGCCGACGGCGGCGGCCGGGGTGACGCTTCAGGAGTGCACGGTCAACGGTCAGCCCGGTCTGGTGGCGCTGCGGGACGGTGTCACCGTGTCGGTGATGGCGTTCGACGTCGGCGATGACCGCATCCACCACATCTGGGCCGTACTCAACCCCGACAAGCTCCGCCCCTGGGGCGCGACCTGTTGAGCGTGGTCGGCCAGTGGCGATCTCGAGGAGCAAGATCCGTTACGGACGGACGCGGGGTACGCCTCGTCGTCACCCGCACCGGACGCGGGAAGGTGGTGGACTGCCGCCGACGGGACGGGGAGAGTCGGGTACGCAGTACGCCCTCCGGCAGCGTCCGGAATGGCGGCACCGGTGGACCAGCGGCGCATCAGGTCAGTCGGCATGGAGCCTCCCCGAGTCATGGATGAGGACGGCCGCCCGCCCCGGTCGGGCCGGGACGGGCGGCCGGTGCACCGGACTACTCGGCGCAGCGTCTGCGCCCAATCAGGCGCAGAGGTTCGACGTCGTCGGGCAGACGACCGTCGGCGGGACGCTGCTGCTGCAGACGAAGGTGAAGAAGTGCTGGCGCCGCCCCTTTGTGAATTACTCGGGACCAGCTCGACCCTTTGTCAAATTGACATTGCCGGACGCCTGTGGACACCCTGTCAAACAACTCTTGACAGGCAGACCCGCCCTGATTCCGAACGAGACGCCGACAAATCCGGCCTGGCGTGCGATCAGGCTGAGTGCGACGTAGGATCGCCGCATGGGACTTGGCGGAGCAACGATCGTACTGGGCGTGGCCGCGGTGGCAGCCTTGGCAACGATGCTGGCCACAGTGATCACGCGACACCGTCGCAGGCGCCGTTGACCGCCTGCCCGCCCTTCCGCCGGCAGCGCCATGTCAAGATCCGCGTTATCCTCGGGTTATGACGATCGTCCTTATCGTTGGAATGTTCTCCCTGGTGGCTGGCGCGCTTCTGGCGTGGCGCCCGATCGAAATGGCACGCCTGGTCGGCCATTTCGGCATGGTGAAATCCGACGCCGGAAGAACTACCGAGTACCGCACCGCCGGAATGGTGATGGCCGCACTCGGCCTTATTCTCTCCGCGATCGCATTGTTCGCCTGATCCGAGGCACCTGCCCGCCATCGCGCACCCGATCAGGAACGGGCGACGTCATCGCCGGATACTCCACCGTCACTTGGCCTGTCCGTGCTGGTAGTGGGCTCGTCGGGCGCAGCTTGGATGTTCGTCGCGAGATCGACCAGTGCAGGGTGTGCCCGGCGCGTCGGTCGGGCGTCACGGCGAGGACGACGGCATTGATGAGTCGGCGGATCTCGACGACGGTCAGCGCGATGATCTCCGGGTCGGCGTCGGGCTGCTGAGCGCTGAGGATGGTCAGGACGAGCACGGCCAGGGTGACGAACTGGTGCCAGCCGGTAAGCCCCGGACCTGGTAGTGGTCCAGGCCGACTTGCCCATTGCCGATTTGGAACAGATCCTCCGTGCTCCAGCGGGAGCCGGTGTCACCCCCTGGAAGCGTGGAGGGCTCCGTTATGCGGGCTTGAGCCTCTGCCCCACCACGCAGAAGCGATCGAGGCCGCAACCCGCGTTTCCGCTGGTCACGGCCTCGATCGTGATCTGCGCCCGAAGGGACCCGAACCCCTAACCTTCTGATCCGTAGCCCGAACCCATCAGATGCTCGCTACGCTGCGCACCGAGCGGGCCGCGCAGCAGGATGGACAGGGACGGCTCGGCGAGGAACCCGATCACCAGACTGGTGACGGTTCCAACGGCACGGCGGTCGCCGTCAATGGTCAAGGTTTGAGGACGACCTTCTCGCAGTTGTCCTGCTTGTTCTTGAAGATCTCGAAGCCGCGTTCCGCCTCGTCGAGCGGCAGGGTGTGGGTGATGACTCGGGTCGGATCGATCTCGCCACGTTCGATGCGCCGCAGCAACGGCTTCATGTAGCGCTGCACGTGGCATTGACCGGTACGCAGGGTCAGCGCCCGGTTCATCCAGGCACCGGCGGGGAACTTGTCGAGGAAGCCGCCGTACACGCCGATCACCGATACGATGCCACCGCTGCGGCAGGACAGGATCGCCTGGCGCAGCGCGTGCGGGCGTTCGGTCTCGGAGCGGACCGCCTGCTTGACCCGGTCGTAGGCGTGGATGTGCGCGGCACCGTGGCTGGCCTCCATGCCGACCGCGTCGATGCACTTGTCCGGCCCCCGCCCGCCGGTCAGCTCCAGCAGCCGGGACCGCACGTCCACCTCCTCGAAATTGATCGTCGTGTGGCCAGCCCGTTCCGCCATCTGCAGCCGGTACGGCTCCTTGTCGATGGCGATCACCTTCGCGGCACCGAGCACCCGGGCGCTGTCCATGGCGAACTGGCCGACCGGGCCGGCGCCCCACACCGCCACCACATCGGTGGACTGGATGTCACACAACTCGGCACCCATGTAGCCGGTCGGCAGGATGTCCGAGAGGAAGAGCACCTGTTCGTCGGTCAGCTCAGACTCGATCTTGAGCGGACCGACATCGGCGAACGGCACCCGGGCGTACTGGGCCTGACCACCGGCGAAGCCGCCGGTCAGATGCGAGTAGCCGAAGATCCCGGCGACCGGGTGGCCGAACATCTTCTCCGCGATCCCGGCGTTGGGGTTGGAGTTTTCGCAGCAGGAGTAGAGCTCGGCGGCACAGGCGCCGCACGCGCCGCACGCGATCGGGAACGGCACGACAACGCGGTCTCCGACCCGTAGCTTGTCGGCCGGCACTCCCGAGCCGACCTCGATCACCTCGCCCATGAACTCGTGACCCATGACGTCACCGTCCTGCATCGTGGGCACATACCCATCGACCAGATGCAGGTCGGAGCCACAGATCGCGGTGGAAGTGATCTTCACGATCGCGTCGCGGTCGTTCAGGATCTTCGGATCCGGTACGTCACGGACCTTCACCTTGTTGCGGCCCGCCCAGGTGTTCGCCCTCACGCGTCCGCTCCCTTCGCGAACTCGGAATCCGACAGCGGTTGCGCCGGACGCTGCGGGAACTCCTTACGGGCCCGCTTGCCCCACGGGGCACCCTCGGATCGCACCACCTGGCCGGTCTCCAGCACCTGCTTGAGTCGGCGCAGATCGTCGTCGAGCTGCTGGTGTGGCTCCTCACCGAAGTACTTGGCCACCGCCTTGCCGACCGCGCCTCCCGGGATGTCGTACGACATGACGACGTGCACCTCGGTGCTGACACCGTCCGGGGCGGGCACGAATTGGACGGTGCCGGAGTTCGGCACGTCGGCGTTGCCGGTCGACCGCCACGCGATCCTCTCGCCGGTCACCTCGTCGACGATCTCCGCGTCCCACTCGACGTGCTTGCCGAACGGAGCGCTGGCGGACCAATGGCTCGTACGGTCACCGGTGGTGCGGACCTCTCTCAGGTGCGCCATGAACGTCGGGAGGTTGTCGAGGTCGCGCCAGAACGCGTAGACCTGCGGTGGGGGTTTGCGGATGGTCGTGGTAGCTGTCAGCTCCATGAATCCTCCTCTGCGCGCGCCACGTGCCGCCCGCACCGAACCGACTTCCTTCGACCGGGTTACCTGCGCGGCCGTCAGCAGGTCGACCACCGTGATTCCGATGATGGCGCCCGTGACACCGACGAGGCGTCGCCGGCGGCGTCCGCAGCGGTGGGCGATGGCAATTCCGAGCGCGGCCAGGTCCATCGCGTCGCCCAAGACCCGGGTCCACGTCCAGATGCCCTTTCGCCGGCTCGTCAGGAGCCCGGCCGCGTGTACCAGTTCCCGCGCCCCGACCAGCTGCACCACCGCCCGGGACGTCGCGGAGTCGTCCACGCCGCTGATCCGGCGCACCGCGTCCGTTGCCGCCAGCTGTGTCACGCCCAGACCGAGGCTCATCCAGCCGAGCCCGCGCCCCCGCCGCTGCACCTCGTCCTGCCTGGCCTTCACTGGCTCTCGGCTTGCTAGGGCGTGTGTCAAAGCCCCTGGCCGGCCTCCGGCGGGCCCAGACGACGGCCGGCGGCGTTGGAGATGGGTTCGGATACAACACCGGTATCCGAACCCATCTCCGCCTTGCCGGACCGCCGCCTGGACTCCGCCTCGACTCGACCGAGGACTTTGACACACGCCCTAGTCGAGTCACGGGTAACCTCCGTATCCGGTCGCACCCTCCGCTTCACGACGGTCGGGGCGCGGCCCGTAGGGGCCGGGAATACCCCCTTCAAACCATCCCAACCCGCTCACCGATGCTCGGGTAGATGGGTTTCCCTGTCCCGATGCCCGCGCGATGTCACGGCCGCGGACGCCAGGATTGGTACGAGGCCGCTGCTGGCGCGGTACGGCGGGCACTGAATCTGGGTCGAACAGCCACTGCCAGGCGGAGTGGTGGCCCTGCGGCCGGCGAGACAGGCCGCCGTGAGGCCCACGCCCGGCCCAGCTTCCTCGACCCTGAGCCCCACCGGGTCACGCCGTCGCCATTTGGCGGACGTCTTCGCCCTGGGCGAACTCCTCGACCATCTTGGCGCAGAAGGCCGGAAGGTCGCTGGGGTTGCGGCTGGTGACCAGTCCGTTGTCGACCTGCACCTGCTGGTCGACCCAGGTTCCGCCGGCGTTGACGATGTCGGTCCGCAAGCTGGGGAACGAGGTGACAGTCCGGCCGTTGACGATTCCAGTCTCGACCAACGACCAGGGTCCGTGGCAGATCGCTGCCACCGGCTTCTGTTGCTCAAAGAACGCCCGGACGAAATTCATCGCCTGCGGGTTCATTCGGAGCCGGTCGGGGTTGACCGTCCCGCCCGGCAGCAACAGGGCGTCGTAGTCGTCCGGATCGACTTGGTCCACCGTCCGGTCCACCCGATAGCGGTTGGCTGGATTGATGTCCTGGTTCATTGACTGGATCTCGCCGGACTTCAACGAGACCAGGTGGACCTCGGCGCCGGCCTGCTCCGCGGCGGCCCGGGACTGGGTGTACTCCACATCCTCCACCCCGTCGGCGGCGAGGCAAGCGACTCGCTTGCCGGTCAGTGGCTGCTGGCTCTGCGCCATCTCTGCGACCTTCCCTTCGCGGCGCCGCCCCCTAAGCGGCGCATCGCTCGAACGCGGCCGCCTTCCCAGGTGCGGGCACGGGCAAACAGAGAGGCAGTCACTCAAGGGCGCGCATACGACCCCGGCCTCTGCGCAGCGATGGCCTGCGCGGAGAAGATCCGCTACCAGGTGTGCTGCCCCTCGATGCGGGTAACGCAGGCAACCCGTTGGTGCTGAAGCTCCAGAAAGGCCACGACATGACCCTCGCTGCCGAAGCGATCGAGCTACTGTCCGGCCAGACGATGCCCGTGCTCGGACAGGGAACCTGGTATCTGGGCGAGCGCCCCGAGAGGCGGCAGGACGAGATAGCCGCCCTACGCACTGGGCTCGACCTGGGTATGACCATGATCGACACTGCGGAGATGTACGGTGGCGGCGCCTCCGAGGAACTCGTCGGCGAGGCGATCACCGGACGGCGCCCCGACGTCTTTCTGGTCGACAAGGTGCTCCCGTCCAACGCCAGCCGACGGGGTACGGTGCAGGCCTGCCGCCGCAGCCTGCAACGACTCGGCGTCGACCACATCGACCTCTACCTGCTGCACTGGCGTGGCTCGCATCCGCTGGCGGAGACGGTCGAGGCGTTCGCCGAACTCGTCGACGCGGGCGACATCGGGCAGTGGGGCGTGAGCAACTTCGATGTCACCGACATGACGGACCTGTTCGAGGCGGGCGGCGACGCCTGCGCGACCAACCAGATCCTGTACAACCTCACCCGCCGCGGTCCCGAGTACGACCTGCTGCCGTGGCTACGCGAGCACGGGATCCCGGTGATGGCGTACTCGCCGATCGAGCAGGGCCGGCTGCTCGGCCACCCCCAAGTCGCTGAGACCGCCGCCCGGCACGAGGTCACGCCCGCTCAGGTGGCGCTGGCCTGGCTGTTGCGGCAGGACAGGGTTGCAGCCATCCCTCGGTCGTCCAACCCCGAACACACCAGGGAGAACTCGGAAGCGCGCGACCTGCAACTGAGCGAGGAGGACGTGGCGGCACTCGACACCGCGTTCCCGCCGCCGACCGGCCCGCAACCGCTGGAGATGTTGTAGCGTCGCCGACCGTTTCGGCGCCGGTCGAGGTCGATGCCGTCCGCGCGGGGCACCCGACAGTGGACGGAGACCGGTGACCGCTGGTCCCTCTCTCTGACCGTCAGTTCCCCGATGCCGGGGGGCGACGCGCGATCCGGCGGAAGAGAGGCGCCTGGTTCAGACCGGCGCTGGTGACGGCGTAGAACACCGGCAGCACGACGAAGATCGCCAGGCCGGCGAGCGGTGCGACCAGGTAACCGATGAGCCCTGCGGCGACGTAGAGAATGATCCCGACGAGTGCCCGCAGCCGCTCGGCGGGGAAGTGCCGATCACTCACCTCCTCCCTGAGTAAGTCCTTGTGCCGGGCCAGATAGTGGAAGAACGTCAGCCAGCTCACGCAGAGCAGCGCGCCGATCAGCGCGTAGAAGGCGACGGCCACGCGTTGGTCCTGCTGGTCGTGCTCCTGCAAGGCGTCCGAGACGACAGCGGTCGGGAACGGCAGCAGCGCGGTGCTGAACAGGACGAAGAGGTTCACCCAGTGCAGCCCCCGATCGCTCTCCTTGATGCGATTGAACGCGCCCTTGTGATTCAGCCAGACGACGGCGACGTAGGCGTACGAGGCGAGATAGGCGGCGTAACCCGGCCACTGCTCCAGCAGCCCGGACAGCAGGCGACCGGGCGGTACGTCCGGCACCCGGAGATCCACCACCAGCAGCGTGATGATGATGGCCAAGACGGCGTCGCTGAACGCTATGGCACGACTGGTGTCCGACCGGGTACCGAGGTCGTCGGTTGGCCTGTTCACGGCCGGTGCCTACCCACCGACGCCGAGGATAACCGGGCTCCTCGCCGCCGGACAAACAGCACGAACATGAGCCAGGATCAAGCGAGCGGCAGCGAGTAGAACCCTGACCTTCAGCGCGACAAACCCCTGAAGCCGCACCTTCGGGTGTCCGCACCGCCCGCGGCCGCGTGGACCGGTAACCGGGAACAGGAGTGAGTCGGCGGTGTGCGGGCTCAGGGGTGGTACTCGCCGCGGGTGCGGGGCAGCCACTCGGGGTGGTGGTCGCGCAGGTACCCGATGAGGCCCTCGCGGACGTCGCAGCGGAGATCCCACGCACTCGGCCCATCGGCCGCCGATGCCTGAACCTGCACGACGACGGTCTGGGGCGTCGCGTCCACCATCTGCAGCACCCACTGGTGCCGATCCCACAGGGGTGACGCTTCGACGAGCCGCCTCGTCTCGGCACGGAGGTCGTCCAGGTCGGCGGTGTAATCGACGTGGAGCCGCGTCTCGCCGACCACCCGCGTCTCATGCCGGGTCCAGTTCTGGAAGGGGTGCTCGGTGAACCAGGTGGTGGGCAGAATGAGCATCCGGTCGTCCCAGAGCCGGACGACCACGTTGGTCAACTTCACCTCCTCGACGCGCCCCCACTGCCCGTCGACCACGATCACGTCCCCCACGTGGAGGCCGTCGGCGAACGCGACCTGGATTCCGGCGAAGGCGTTGCCGAGCGCGGTGCGCGCGGACAGGCCGAGCAGCGCGCCGACGACACCCGCCGAGGTGAGCACGGACAGCCCGATGGTGCGCAGGGCGGGGAAGGTGGTGAGGATCAGGCCGATCGCCACGACCGTCACCACGACCGAGGTGAGGCGCCGTACCGGTCGGATCTGAGTGCGGGCGCGGCGGGTCCGACGGTCGGCCCGCGTCTCGCCCGGCAGCCTGCTGAACGCGGCCCGCTCAGCGATTTGCAGCGCGCGAAGCACCAGCCACGTCACGCTCGCGATCAACAGCACCACGACGACGCGCCGGACGATGGGGGGTCCAGCGCCGGGGTACGCGCGAATTGCGACATACAGGGCCGCGAGGAGCAGCACGGCGACGGCGGGGCGTCGGGACGCGCGGTACAGCGGCGCGAGCAGCCAACGGTAGCGACGACCACCGGCCCGACGCTGGACCAGCACGCCGGCCAGCAGGCCCGCCGCGACAACCACGGCCACCGCGACCACCAGGACCGTCCTCGTGGTCATCAATCAACTCTCCTGCCACCGGCGACCGTCATCGAGCACTCCGTCCGTTCCGCTCGTGGTCACCGGGAGCGTCGATCTTGCTTTCGCGGAGGCGTTCCAGCAGCGAACGGATGAGATGCGGCGTGGGTCACGACTGGCCCAGGTTGGTGACCAGGTTGACGGCGACGGCCAGGATGCCGGTTCCGAAGCCGTACGAGAGCAGCGCGTGCCCGAGCGCGATCCGGCGCATGCGGTTGGTGGTCGGCTCGTTCTCGCCCGGGGCGTAGGACATGCCGACCGTGAAGGCGATGTACGCGAAGTCGGCGTACGCCGGCGGGTCTTCCCGCTTGAAGTCGATGCCGCCGTCGTCGTCGCGGTAATACAGCCGGGCGTACTTCAACGCGAAGACAGTGTTCACCAGCGCCCACGCCAGGACCACCGCGACGACGCTGAGGATCACCAGCGTGACAGCCACCATGTCCTGCTGGTTCGAGGCCCGAATGAGCGCTTCGGCCACGACGGCGAGGCTGAAGACCGACGCGATCAGGATCGCCGAGTCGGTGGAACGGGAGTGCCGCTCCGCCTCGGCAAGCTGCTCGGTTCGCTTCGGGCTCGCCGACCAGCAGGCCCGCCACACCCAGACGAGGATCGTGCCCGCTGCGATCGTCCAGATCACCAGCGGCGTCAGCTCCGGGGCTCCGACCAGCGCGGTCGCCGCCCCGGCGACGACACCGACGGCCAACGACCACAGGGCACGCCTGACCGACAGCAGGCGTCCCCGCACCGGTCGTCCCGATTGCTGCTCCACCCGTTCAGCGTTCCGGCTCGACCGGCGCGCACCGGGGAAACCCCGAGCGATCACCGGATCGGGCTGCTCCGAGGGCGGCGGATCGACGGCCGGCCACGCTCGAACTCGCCTCGGCGACTGGTGACCGCGCACAATGCTCAGTGCGCCAGACTGGCGGCGTTTGAGACGGCCGGCGGCCCGACACAGTCATCCGGCGGTCGCGCTCTATGAGAAGACGCCTGGCCGGCCAGCAACAGCCTGCGCGAGGGCGTTGGGGCCTGCGGCGAATCCCGGAATGCTCGTCGGACCAGTCCGGTTTCGCCGACAATGTGCTGGCGAACGAATGGGTCGCCTGATCAGGTTGGAGTCACGGGTGTGGGCTGTCGCCGCCGGGGTTCTGCTCATAGCCCTCGGAATCGTGGACGCGGTGATGACCGTGCTGCACCCCACCCGCCGCGGGCCCGTCACCCTCGTGACCGGAGTCGGGGTGTGGTCGACCACCCGCTTGTTGGCTCGCTGGGTCGGACGTCCACGGATCCTGTCGAGCGCGGGGATGCTCGCCGTCCTGACGGTTGTGGCGATGTGGACGGCGCTCATGTGGGCAGGTTTCGCGCTGCTGTTCCTGCCGAACCTGACTGCGCTCTCCTACTCGCCGTCCGTTTCCTACGGATCGCTGAACTTTCTCGACGCCCTGTACGTGAGCGGCATGGCCTTGACGACGGTGGGCTTCGGCGACGTCGTCGGCGGAATGGACACGCTGCGCCTGATCACGGTCATGGAGGCCGCTGCGGGCTTCGGCCTGATAACCGCTGCCATCACCTACGTTCTGTCGATCTACCCACTCACCTCACAGCTCAGTAGCGCGGCTCGGATGGTGCAGACCCAAGCCGACGACCCGGTACGCGCAGCGGAGCTGGTGGTCCTGGGAGGAAGCTCCTACCTGCAGAGCCTGCAGGAGAGGCTGATCTCGGTGGACGAGGACACGCAGCGCTTCCCGTTCCTCTACTACTTCAGGGCGAGCGACCCGTCGGCGACACTCCACACGTTCATCCGTGGCACCGCGATGGCATGCCTGCAGGCACGGTGGGGCATCTCCACGGACGCCGCCCCACACGCCCGTGTGCAGGGGCACGAACTTCAGCTTCGTCTTCAGCACGCCATCGACCAGTACGCCATCGGCTTCCTGATGCGCGACCCCCGGTGCCTGCGCCGCCCGCTGGACGCCGGCGACGCTCGTCGCCGCTGGCAGAGCTTGACTGCCGCGGCCGGCAGGTGGGGCGTGGACCGCCCTGGGGAGGACGAGACGAATCTCGACGAGTTCGCCCAATTCGTCGGATGCTGTCAGACCTTCCTGGACGATCTGGCCGAGCAACACCTGTACCCGCCCGCGCAGCTGCTACCGGCCGCCAGCCCGCCATGAAGCGTCAATGAGAATTCTGGGGGCACCTACTGCTCGTTGCGTACATCCGCCGGAGGCTGCCGGTGCCCACCCATGCGGCGCATCTACTCCCGCGAACGCAGCCGCGGAGCGCACCGACGAGCGCGCGGAGGGAGGCAACCGCGGGTCAGGCCGTACCCTGACGGTTGACCCTGCTCTCTCGGGCCGTCTTCGACCGGCCATGGTCGCGCTCGGTACCCGCCGATCCGGTCGCAGTGCGCTCGTGTCGCTGGTCCGGCGAGTGCTCCACGGTGGCCCCCTGCCGACCCCGCGCTCCGCTGCCCGGGTGCCGGCTGCCCCGCGCCGACTCGCCGCCGCTGTCATGCTTGTTGTGCTTGTGGCTACCCATGCCCGGCGGGTACCCGGCGTCGGGGCACCCATGCTCTACCTCCGCGACGCCAAGGCTGTCCGCAACCGACTCGCCCCACAGCGACGACCCCCCACTGCACCAAACCACACACGTCCGGCACGCTCTACGACCGCAAAGACGGCAAGACGTCCATCACGCGACCGCCGCGCACAGGCGCATTCAGCGACCGGTCCGATGCAGGCCAGCACAAACCACCGCCAGAACAGACGCACCAACGGAGCACCCGACCCCACCGACGACCAGAAGAAGAAAAGAAAAAGGCCATGACCCCTGTCCTTGCAGGTCACGGCCTTGATCGTTGGTGCGCCCGAAGGGACTCGAACCCCTAACCTTCTGATCCGTAGTCAGATGCTCTATCCATTGAGCTACGGGCGCTCGTGCTCAGCCAGTGTACACACCCGGCTTTCGCGCGGAGACTCCGGGATTCGAACCCGGGAGGGGCTTTAAGACCCCAACCGCATTAGCAGTGCGGCGCCATAGACCAGACTAGGCGAAGTCTCCCTGGTGGCCCGCAGACCACCGCGCCCGAGGATACAGGTCGGCACCCACCGGGGGCAAAACGACTTCCGGGGTACGCCGACCGGACCGGTCCGCCCCGGTATTTGACCGCTGTGCGGTGGAGTGATCGGGACTACGCTCCATCGATATGCAGGAGCAGCCGCCCAGCGAACCGACCCGCCAGGAGCCTGCTGAGCGCCCGCGTCGGCGCTCGGCGCGGGCCACGTTCACGCCGCCGCAGGCGACCGAGCAGTCTGCCGAGGCCGCCCCTGCGGCACCGGCGAGCCCGCGTCCACGCCGGGCGAAGGCGGCACCGGTGCTCTTCCAGCCACCGGATCCGGAGGCCGCGCAGCCCGCCACGGAGCCGGCGGTCACCGGCGCAGCGGGGGAACCGACGGTGCAGCCGCCGAAGGCGCGGGCTCCCCGACCACGCAAGACCAGCACGGCAGCCGTCACGGCACCGACACCCCCGCCGGCGCAGGCCGCACCGGATGCGACGTCGGTCACAGCCGAGCCGACCGAGATCACGCCGCCCCGCAAGCGCGCCGCAGCCACCCGCGCGACGCCCCCGCGCAAGGCCGCCTCACGCACGGCCGATCCGGAGAAGGTCACCCGGACCAAGGCCACCCCGCGCCGAGCCGCCGCGCCAAAGGCGAGCGCACCGGCACCCGCCCCGGACGTGGCTCCCCCGAGCATCCCCGAGCCGGCCGCGGCGGTGACCGCCGACGCGGTCGCGCCGAACAACCCCGAGCAGGCTTCGACGCGTACCCCCGAACTCCCGGCGGTGGTCGCCCGCCTGCGCGACCACCCCGGCTTCGCGCCGGAGTTCCTGGCCATGGAGGCGGTGCGGACGCTCGGACCGGGCGCCGCCGAGTGGGCGCGGCGGCTGCGGGACCGGTATCCGGACGCCCCGGCGGACGGCCTGGCCCGGCTGGCGACCCGGCGGTACGTGCGGGCGGCGGGCGCGGGAGGGGCGGCGGCCGCCCTCGCCGGACTCTTCGCGCCGCTGGCGGAGCTGGTGTCGGTGCTGTGGAGCCAGTCGAACCTGGTGCTGCACCTCGCGGCGGCGTACGGCCGGGACCCGGCGCATCCCGACCGGGTCGAGGAGCTGCTGGTGCTGACCCAGGTGCATCCGGACGCGGCGAGCGCACGGGCCGCGCTGGTCGGTGCGCGGGAGGCCGGCGATCCGGTGGAGGGGACGTGGCCGAGGGCGGCGGAGGCCGCCTGGCGGCTCGCCGCGCCGCTCACCGCGCAGGCCGGCGGATGGGTGGCGTTGCGGCTGGCGTCCCGGCTGGTGCCGGGGGCGGCGGTGCTCGCCGCCGGGTTGGGCGACGCGGCGGCGGCCGATCGGCTGGCGGCCCGGGCGGTGGCCGCCTACCGGCCGCGTCACAACCAGTCGAACCACTCCCGGGGCAGCGAGGCGTAGCCGACGAAGGCGACCACGTCAAGCAGGGTGTGCGCGATGATCAGCGGCAGCACCCGCCGGGTACGCAGGTAGAAGAGGCTGAACACCACGCCCATGATCGCGTTACCGACGAACGCGCCGAAGCCCTGGTAGAGGTGGTAGCTGCCGCGCAGCAGCGCGCTGGCCGCGACGACCGCGGCGAGCCGCCACTGGAGCTGTCGCAGCCGGGTGACCAGGTAGCCGACCACGATCACCTCCTCCAGCACGGCGTTCTGCACGGCGGCGAGGATCAGCACCGGGATCGTCCACCAGAGCTTGGGTAGCGCCGCCGGCACCAGCGTGGCGTTCAGGCCGAGCTGCGCCGCCACCCAGAACAGGGCCAGGCCGGGCAGGCCGATCAGCGCGGCCAGGCCGGCCCCCCGGGCCAGATCCTGGCCGGGCCGCCGCGCGTCCAGGCCGAGGGTCCGCGCCGGGTCGCCGGGGTCCCGGCTGAGCAGGTGTACGGCGAGCAGCACCGGAAGCAACGCGAAGACGATGCCGAGGAGCTGGTACGTCAGGTCCAGCCAGGGGCGGGCCGACGCGGAGGTGTTCAGCGACGCGGTCTGCTTGGAGAGCGGACCCTCGGCGGTCAGCTTCGCGATGATCGAGACCACCGCGTAGACGGCGGACTGGCCGAGGGACAGGCCGAGGACCAGCAACGTTTCGGTCCCCAGCAGCCGGCGGGACACCGGACGGGTCAGCTCAACGGTCACCGCACCACTCTGCCCGACGGACCGGCCGGCGGGCAGGGCCGACCGGCCGGCATGAACCGATCGCACATTCTGTGCGACCGATGTGCACGCTCCGTGGAGATTCTATGGCTGCCCGATCCGCTGCCGTCTGGAGAAGGAGCACCGGTGGACAACGTCGCACGGTTGCTGAAGGAGAGCTGGACCCTGGTCGAGGAGGACCGGGAGCGGCTGAGCGGGCACTTCTACGCCCGGCTGTTCCTGCTCGATCCCGCCCTGCGGCAGCTCTTCCCGGTGCAGATGACCGGCCAGGGTGACCGCCTGCTGGAGGCGATCATCACGGCGATCCACACGGTGGGCGATCCGGAGAGCTTCGACGAGTTCCTGCGCGCGCTGGGCCGCGACCACCGCAAGTACCACGTCGACGACCGGCACTACGCCACGATGGGCGTCGCGCTGCTCGACGCGCTGCGCAGCACCGCCGGCGACGGCTGGAACCTCGAGTACGACCAGGCGTGGCGGGACGCGTACGCGGCGATCACCGCGAAGATGGTGGCCGGGGCGGCCGACGACGACAACCCGCCGTTCTGGCACGCCGAGGTGCTGACCCACGAGCGTCACGGTCCCGACATCGCCGTACTGACCTGCCGGGCCCTGCAACATCCGCTGCCCTGGCGGGCGGGTCAGTACGTCAGCCTGGAGCTGCCCCGCTTCCACCCGAGGGTGTGGCGGAACTACTCGGTGGCGAACGCCCCGAACGACGACAACGTGCTGGAGTTCCACGTCCGGAGCCCCGGCGCGGGGTGGGTGTCCGGGGCGCTGGTCCGCCGGGTGCAGCCCGGTCAGCTGCTGCGCCTGGCGGCGCCGATGGGGTCGATGACCCTGGACCGCTCCTCCGAGCGGGACATCCTCTGCGTGGCCGGCGGCGTCGGGCTCGCGCCGATCAAGGCGCTGGTGGAGGAGTTGGCCAGCTACAACCAGACGCGCTGGGTGCACGTCTTCTACGGCGCCCGGCAGGCGACGGACCTGTACGGGCTGGCCGGGTTGCAGGATCTGGTGGCCGCACACCCGTGGTTGTCGGTCACCGCGGCGTGCAGCGACGACCCCGACTTCGACGGCGAACTGGGCGACATTGCGGACGTGGTGGCCCGGTACGGCCCGTGGACCACGCACGACTGTTACGTCTCCGGGTCGGCGCAGATGGTCCGGTCGACGCTGCGGGTGCTGGCCGCCGACGAGGTGCCACCGCCGAACATCCGCTACGACACGTTCGGCGATCTCTAGACGTTCCTCCCCCCACACCGGGGCGCGTGCCCCTGCCCCCTGGGGCGCGCGCCCCGGTCCCTCCTCGTGTCAGTAGCGCCAGGGTCGCCCGGTCTCCCGGTACTCCTCGACCGGCACCAGCGGCACCCCGGGCGCCATCCGGTCCACGTAGAGCCGGCCCTGTAGATGGTCGATCTCGTGTGCGACGAGCCGGGCCATGCCGAACTCGAACGACGTGATGATCCGGCTGCCGTCCCACTGGGCGTGTTCGACGTCGAGTCGCAGTGGCCGGGGCACCAGACCTCGGTGGTCGAAGAAGGAGAGGCACCCCTCGTACTGCTCGTCGGTCTCCGGGTCGGCGTCGACCACCCGGGGGTTGAGCAGGACGACCGGTTCCGCCGAGCGGTCGGGGGGTCGGACCACGGCGGCGGCCCGGCCGATGCCGAGCTGCGGGGCGGCGATGCCCACCCCCTTGCTGAACGGGTGCAGCTCGTCGAGTCGGGACAGCACCATGGTGAGGCGGTCCACGATGTCGCGGGCGACCTGCTCCTCGCCGGGCAGGTCGAACTGCCGGACCGGCTGTCGTAGCAGGTCGTCGCCGCGCTGCACGATGCCGATGCCGCGCATCCGGTCGCTGGGACGGACCCGGGCGCTGCCGGGGCCGAGATCCGGTTCGATGTCCGGCCGGGCACGGAAGCGCCACTGCATCCGGTACCGGGCGTTCAGCGGCGGTTCGTCGGTCTGCCAGTCGAAGATCGCCCGGTCCCCCTCGTCGCGCCGCTGCGGGGCCGTCCGCAGCGGGCCCTCCTCCGCCGAGAGCGAGGTCTCCACGCCCCAGACCTGCGGGTCGAGCGCCGCCGGCAGGTCCAGGCGTACGGCGAGGTGCCGGGTGGGCAGCCGGACGGCCCGCTGGAACCAGGGGCCCCACTTCTCGGGCCCGACGCTGTACGCGTACTCGATGCTGGTCCGGTCACCGGGGTAGAGCGGGAAGCGGCGGTCGCCGTTCTCGAAGAGCAGCCAGATCTCCTTGAACGCGTCCCGGTCGTGCTTCGCCCGCCAGTGCATCGGCTCCGGGTCGCCGGCGCCGTCGTCGCGCCGGGCCTGGAGTTGCAGCTCGGCGAAGGTGAGCGGGTGTTCCCGGTGGTGCCGGTTGGAGCGACCGGGGTCGTTCGGGTAGCGGTCCACCGCGACGCGGACGAGGTAGCGGGTGACCGGCTCGGTGCCGGCGTTGTAGAGCTCGCGGTGGATGACGCACCGGTAGCCGTCGTCGGTGTGGGTGAGGGTGGCCAGTTCCCGTTCGACCACGAGGCCGGTGCCCGGGGGCAGCCACTGACCGGACAGCGGGGGTTCGCGCTGCGGCTGGCCGGAGCGGGCGTGCCGGAGGTCGTCGTACTCCCGGAAACGCTGCCAGATCGCGCCGCTGGCCTCCAGGACGGCCTCGGCGCGGCGGGCGAAGTCCTCGGTCGGGCGGTGTCGGCGCCCTTCGACGTGGCTCACGTAGGACGGGTCGAAACCCATCAGCACGGCCAGTTGCTTCTTGGAGAGGCCCCGCCCGGCGCGCTGGCGGGCAAGCTCGGCCGCAAAGGACTCGGCAGCCCGTTCGAGGGGTGAGGTCGTCATCGGCTTCCTCGCGGCCGGGAGTATCAGTTTCACGTTCCGTGGCGGAGCACACACTCATCTGGCATGTTCCCGACACACCGCTTGACAGCTCATGTCTCGTGCCCTGTGACAACGGCCGGTGATGGCAACCCTCGGCGGGTGGTCGGAGTCCTTATCCCCGTGAGAGTTGATCCGAGTTTCGACAGCTTCGTCGAGCAGCGGTCGGCGGCGCTCCTGCGGCTCGCGTACCTCCTCACCGGGGACCGGGGTCATGCCGAGGATCTGTTGCAGACGGCCCTGCTGCGCACGATGCGTCGCTGGTCGAAGGCCCGCGAGGCGCCTGAGCCGTACGTCCGGCAGGTCATGGTCAACCTGTCCCGGGACCGGATCAGGGACCTGCTGCGACGCCCTCGCGAGACCGCGCTGCCGGACAACCCCGACGCCTTCCGGTCCGCGGATCCCGGATTCGACGGCGTCGGGGAACGGCAGACGGTCGCCGCCGCACTTGCCCGCCTTCCCGTGCGGCAGCGACAGGTGATCGTGCTCCGGTACTTCGAGGACCTCACCATCGAGCAGACGGCGGAGCTGATCGGCTGCTCGATCGGAACGGTCAAGTCGTACACCTCCCGCGCGCTGGCGCGGCTGCGCGAACTACTCGGCGACCTTCACGAAACAGAAGAGGCAAGGACCCTGCGATGACCGCTTTCGACGACGAACAGCTGGGCCGCCTGCTGGGCGACCGGCTCCACGAGGAGACGCACACCATGACCGCGCCATCGGATCTGACCGAGACCCTGCATCGTAAGAACCGCCGTCGTACCCGGGCGTTGGGCGTGGCCGCCGCCACGCCGGTGCTCGCCGCACTGGCCCTGGGCGCTTCGCTGGCCCTCACTCCCGGAGGCACCGGAGGCGGCGGCGCCACGGCGGAGACGCCGGAGATGCTCACCGTCGGCTACGTCGCCGAGCAGACGGCCACCGCCCTGAGCGGACTTCCCGGGTACGTCCAGCACGAGACCGCCAGGCACCAGGGTCGGGACGGCAAGCAGGCGAGCCTGATCGAGCTCTGGGCCGACCGCACCACCAAGCGCGAACGGCAGGACAACACGCTCTTCTACGGCGACGTCCGCTCGTACACCCTTGCGCTGGACGGCTCCACCGCCGTCGAGCTGAACCACGACAAGAAGAAGTGGTGGACCTTCCAGGTCGCCTCGCTCAAGCCCACCGACACCGGTCAGGTCCAACACCTCCCGCCGTCGCTCAACCCGAAGGACCTCAAGCGTGCGGTCGACAGCGGAAAGGTGACGCTCGTCGGGAAGGAACAGCTGAACGGCACGCAGACCGTGCACCTCCAGTGGCTGGGCGGCCCGGACAGCGCCCTGGACGCGGCGAAGACCGCCGAGGAGTCCATGCAGATCTGGGTCGACGCGCAGTCGTACCGGCCGGTCCGGGTGGTCAACAAGCTGTTCACCGGCACCACGACCAGCGACTACGAGTGGCTGCCCCGCACCCAGGACAACCTGGCGAAGGTGACCGTGTCGCCACCGGCCGACTACCGGAAACTGCCGTGCACGCCCACGCCGGGCAAGGACTGCGGCTTGAACGACTGAGTCGCGTTTACGAGGCCCCGGATCGCGGTACGCGGTCCGGGGCCTCACCAGGTGTCCCGGTGTCGCTCGGATTACAGACGCTCGCGTATCCCGGCGAGCTTGGTTAGGCTAGCCTTAGCTCAGGACGGCACCTGGTCGTCCGCCCGGGGGCACGTTCCTCGGCCACTCAGACGGGGGACGGCTCAGGTGACTGCGGTGCTGCCGAGGCGGGACGTGACCGCCACGCCGCTCGCCCCGGTCACCACCGCCCTGCGGACCATGTTCGGCACCGACGACCTGCCCGGGCTGGCCCGGGGCCTGCTGGTCGACGACGAGTTCGGCTGGGCGCCCGCCAGCACCCTGATCGACGGCAGCCGCCTGCCGGAGCTGCTGCGCGCGGCGAGCGTCCGCTGGGGCGGCACCCCGCACGCCTGCGCCGCGCTGGCCTGGAAGTCGTACAGCTACTGGACCGCGCTGCCGGTCGTGCTCGGCTGGGCCTCGGCCCGCCGGGTTCCGCTGCTCGACCCGTCCGACGTGCTGATCCACTTCGAGGACCACCGGCCGCTGATCACGCTGGGTCTGCGCCGGGGCACCACCGTGGCGGTGCTGCCGAGCGACCCGCTGGCGCTGTCCGGCCTGCCGGAGGTACGCGTCGTCGCGGGTGAGGCGGAGCTGCTCGCCGAGCTGCGGGCATCCCTGCTCGACGCCCACCTGGCCCCGCTGATCACGGCGATCCAGGCAGAGGTGCGGGTCGGCACCCGGACGCTGCTCGGCTCGGTCGCCTCCGGCATCGCGCACGGCGTCCTGCGCGCCGCGGACGCGCTGCCCGGCCCGACGGTGGAGAGCATCGACACCCTGCTGGGCGCGCTCGACCTGGCCGACCTGGTCGAGCTGGTACCCGGCCCGACAGGCGAGCCGAGCGTCCAGCGCCGCACCTGCTGCCTGGCCTTCACGCTGCCCAGCCCCAAGGTCTGCCAGGGCTGCTGCGTCCGACAGGGCTGATCCGCCTTCGTTCGGTCCGGGGCCGGTCGCCGCGCGTCCGGGCCCGTGGGCGGCGGCAGGGCTGCTCAGTCGGTCAGCGGTCGGACGTCCCACACCCAGACACCCCCGGTGAAAGTCGGCTGGACACCGGTCAGCTCGGTCATCCCACGGCGCAGTTCCATCTCGTGCTCGTGCGGCCCGAGGATCACCACACCGGCCCGCCAGTAGCGCAGGTCGTCGACGGCCTTGACCCGGCTCTGCGGGGTGATCGGCGGCACCGCCCCGGTACGGCGGATGGTGGCGAAGAAACTGCTGGTCGGGCGGGGCGGCGCGGTGAACAGCGCGACCTTGGGTGGCCGGGCGCTCGGTCGGGTGTCCGGGCCGAGGAAGTAGCCCCGGGCCAGCGGCATCTCGAGCCGGGTCGCGGCGGACCAGCGCAGCGGCTCCGCGTAGGTGGTGTCCGGCAGGGGCAGGGTCACCACACTGCGCCCACCGGCCACGTACGGCCGCCAGGCCCCACTGGTCACGAATTCGGGCACCGGGTCCAGTTGGACCACCGGCAGCGGGGTGGGCAGGATCGGCAGCAGGGCCATCGTCAGCACGGTCGCGGTCGCGAAGTGGAGCTGCGGCCGGTCGGTTGGGCGGGCGCGGGCCACCTCGCGGACGCGCTCGGCGCCGTAGGCGAGCAGCACCCCGATGATCGGGGTGATCGCCAGCGCCCAGCGGGTCGGCACCACCGAGTGCAGGATCGGCAGGTTCTCCAGCGCCGCCCAGGGTCCCGGCACGCCGGTGCCGCGACCGTCGAAGCGGACCTCCCGGCCGAGCGAGAGCACCGCGAAGAGCAGCCCGAGCCCGGCCAGCGCGAGCACCACCGCCGAGCGCCGCAGCCACCAGACGAGGGCGACCACCAGCACGAGCAGCGACCAGCCGAAGAAGCTGTTCTCCTCGGTCGGGTTCTTGGCCAGGCCGGCGGCGGTACGCGGGCTGCCGGCCAGCGACTCCCGGGAGTACGCCACGAACGAGGCCAGGTCACTTGAGTACCCCCGGATCAGGCTGGACAGCCCGGAGTACGCGCCCGGTCCGAAGAACTGCACGTAGAGCGGGTACGCGAGCAGTATCCCGGCGACCACGGCGGCGACCGCCAGCCCGGCGAGGAATCCTCGGGTCCGGGACCGCAGGGCGGGGCGACCGAGGGCCAGCGCGCCGACGATCACGCCGAGCCCGATCGCGGTCATCAGCAGGATCTCCAGGTTCAGGAACGACTGCCAGACGATCACCAACCCGAGCAGCACCCCGTTACGCAGCCACCGGCCGGGGTCGGCGAGCCGCAGCGTACGCCAGATGACCAGTGGGACGACGAACTGCGACACGATGTTCGGGTGCCCGTTGGCGTGCGACACCATGGCCGGCGCGAACGCGCAGAAGCCGGCACCGAGCCAGGCCGGCCCCCGGCTTCCGACCAGGACGCGGGAGAGCAGGAAGTACCAGGCCGTGGCGGTGGCGATCATGCCGAGAGTGAGAAAGAGCAGAAATGCGGCGCGCGGCCCGAAGAGCAGGGTGATCGGCGTCATTGGCAATGAAATGGATAATACGGACGTATTTGCCATGAGGTTGACGCCGTCCGGCACGTTCATCTGGTCCGAATGGAACGGGTACGCGAATTGCGTGACCACCCGCGCACCGTGCGCCATCATCCATTCGAACTGCGACTGGTCCGAGCGGTTGTCCCGCACCCCACTGCCCGCGTCCCACCAGAGCCGGCCGGTGACCCAGAAGCCGAGCACCACGAAGCTCAGCACGGCCGCCAGATCGGTCCACTTCCCGTTGCGGCGCAACCGATCGCCGAAGCCGGGCTCCTCCACCCGCGACGCGGTGGCCGGGCCCTCGCCGGGAGCGTCCGATTCGGGAGTAGTCATGACAATTCATAGGGTAGTCAGCGTATGACGGTGCCGTGACATGTTTCGGGGTACTGCCGTACTATGTGCCGGGTTCGCCGACCGCCGATCACGTGCCCACCCCCCGACCCGCAATTCGGCCAACAGCTCCCCCGATTCCGCTGCCATCCAAGCGGATGATTCACTCTGTCGGTCCAGGCACGGGTCGAGTTCATATCGTGAGGAATCGACGCATGGCAGAAATCACTGGGGACCAGCGCGTCCAGTCCGAGGTGCTTGAGGGCCTGGCGATGGCCGTCAACCACCGTCGCTGGTTCGTCGAACTGGCGGTGCCGTACCTCGGTGACGACCCGATCGAGATCGGCAGCGGCCTCGGCGACTACGCGCTGGAATGGTCGGAGCGGCTGCCCCGGTTCACCGCCACGGAGGCCGACCCCGACCGGCTCGTACAGCTCAAGGAGCGACTCGCCGAGCAGCCGGGGGTCGACGTCCGGCAGATGCTGCTGCCGCACAACGACCGGGGAAACTACAGCGCCGCGGTCTCGTACAACGTCCTGGAGCACATCGAGGACCACGTGGGCGCGCTGCGGAGCATGCGCGACCTGGTCCGGCCCGGCGGCGCGGTGATCATCATCGTGCCGGCGTTCCAGTTCGCCATGAGCCCGGCGGACATCGCCACCGGCCACGTCCGCCGGTACACCAAGAAGACGCTCGGTACGGCAATGACCGAGGCCGGCCTGACCGTCGAGAAGATCCACTACGCGAACGCGCTCGGGTTGATCGGCTACTTCATGGCCACCAAGGTCTTCCGGCTCATGCCGAAGGAGGGACCGATGGTCAAGGTGTACGACACCCTGGTCCTCCCGGCGACGAAGGCCGCCGAACAGCTCGTGCGCCCCCCGTTCGGCCAGTCCGTCTTCGCGGTAGCCCGGGTCCCCGCCTGATTTTTGCGCCGATCTTGCACTTTCTGCTGCCGTTAAGCCCCTTGTGTAGGGGTTTTTCGGCGCAGAAAGTGCAAGATCGACGCGGCCAGGGGTGGCGTTACTGCTTGATCTGGTACGTGGGGCGGATTACCGCCCTTGCCAGGGTGTGGAAGGTCAGGTTGAAGCCGACGTAGGCGGGGCTCGCGTCGGGGGTCAGGTCCAAGCGATCGACGTCCAGGGCGTGCACCGCGAAGACGTACCGGTGGGGGCGGTCACCGGGCGGCGGCGCCGCGCCTCCGTAACCCTGCTCGCCGTAGTCGTTGCGGACGGAGAACGCCCCGCCGAGGTCCGTGCCCGCCGCGCCGCCGGCGCCGGTGGGCAACTGGGTGACGTCGACCGGCACGTTCACCAGCACCCAGTGCCAGAAGCCGCTGCCGGTCGGCGCGTCCGGGTCGTAGCAGGTGACGGTGAAGCTCTTGGTCTCGGCGGGGAAGTCCGACCAGGTCAGCTGCGGCGAGACGTTCTCACCGCCGGTGCTGCCGTGCGCGTGCCGGACGTCCATCGGCTCGCCGTTCTGCACGTCGTCGCTGGTCAGCGTGAACGACGGAACGGTCGGCAGCAGCTCGTACGGGTCCGGGGCGATCGGTCGTTCCAGGGTCATCGGGACGCGTCCTTCCGGAGTGGGCAGATACCTGCCTCTTCATACCCCTTTCCACGGCGTGGAACGACCGATTGGTCGGGGTGTGCCGGATCACGGAGCGCGGGCTAGGGTGATGCCCCTGCACCGTTGCACGGGGGGAATTTCTTGCTCAGCATCTGGCGGGACTTTCTGGTCGCCGTCGTCGGCGTGCTACGCAAACCGGACGAGCAGGCGCTCGCCGAGGAGCGTCGACGCGCCGTCGAACGGCTCGCCGACACGACCATCCGCGAGGCCCGACGGGACGAGCCCGAGGGTACGTAGCCGCGGACCCGCCGGAGTGACCGGGAGCCGGGCGCGGGACCGTTGGCGCACGGTGCCCTCGGCTGTATCTCGGCCATCGCGCTGTTCGGCGGGACTTCTCTGTACCTCGCGGGCCGGGCGACCTTCCTCGTCCTCAGCGTCCGGTGCGTACGACCCGAGCAGTTCGTCGCGCCGGTGGTAGCGGTGCTGTTGCTCCCCGTGGGCCGGCACCTGCCCGCCCTGGCCGCCCTCGGTCTGCTGACCGCGTTCCTCGCCGCTCTACTCGGCTACGAGGCGTGGACCAGGCGAGCGAGCGGCAGGACCAGCAGGAATGCGATCAAGTGAGTTGTGTTTTTAGCGTTTGCGGCGCATGCTCCAAGCATGGCGACGACAGGTGACGACCTTCTGACCACCGGCCAGGTGGCCAAGCTGCTGGGGACGTCGCGCCAGCAGGTGGTCAACCTGTGCGAACGGGGAGAACTGCCGTTCGTGAAGGTCGGCGCGCATCGGAGGATCCGGCGAGGGCAGGTTGAGGCGCTGTTGCGCCCCAAGCCGGAACTTACTCGCGATCAGCTCAAGTCACTGTGGCTGCACCAGGCGATAGCGGGGAGTTTGGTCACCGACCCGGACGCGGTGTTGAACAAGGCCAGGGAGAACCTCGATCGACTCCTGCGGCAACACCGAGGGACCATGACCGAAGTCTGGCTCAAGCGCTGGCAGGACAAGATCGACGAGGGTGTGGGTGCCGTCCTCAAGACGCTGACCTCCGACGACCCGGAAGCTGTGGAGCTGCGACAGAATTCGCCCTTCGCCGGGGTCCTGTCGCAGCCACAGCGCACGAAGGTTCTCGATTCCTTCACGCGCAGCGGCTGGGGGCGAGTGGCGTGAGGCGCGAGCAACTGGAGCATGTCCTGCGGTCCGCGTGTCAGATCGTCGGAGACCCGGACGTCCTCGTCATCGGCAGCCAGTCGGTGCTGGGGGCGATCCCGGAGAGCAGACTTCCACTTGAGGCCACCGCCTCGATGGAGGTCGACGTGGCGTTCTTCGACGACCCCGACGACCGGAAGGCCGACCAGGTCGACGGTGCCATCGGCGAGCTTTCGCTGTTCCACGAAACGAACGGCTACTACGCCCAGGGCGTGAGCGTGTCGACGGCGAAGCTGCCCGACGGCTGGCGGGATCGGCTGGTCCTGGTGGAGTCGCAGAGCACCCACCCGGGGCGGGGCTACACGCTCGAACCTCACGACTGCGTCGTGTCCAAGCTCGTAGCCGGCAGGGAAAAGGACCACGCCTTCGCCGATGCGCTGATCCGGGCCGGGCTCGTCGACCCAGCAGTGATCGCGGAGCGGATCGAGATGGTCGACGTGCATCCACTGGCGCGGAAACGACTGAGGGAGTGGATCGCCAGCTACCTGCCCGCGACCTGACGGCTGCGTTGTGCGGAGGGTGTGGGATTCGAACCCACGAAGACATCGCTGCCTTACCGGTTTTCAAGACCAGCGCCATCGGCCACTAGGCGAACCCTCCCGGACCGCCACCCGAGGGTGCGCGGCCGTGAACAGTCTGCCACGGCACCCGGCGGCCGGCTCGCCGTCCCTCCCCGAAAGCGCCGGCCAGGCGGCAGCTCCAGCGTCCACTGTGGCGCTGATCGACTCGGCTTCCCTGAAACCGGGGCGTCCGGCGCGTCGGGATGCCCCGGTTTCCCGGAAGCCGAGTCGATCAAGCCCGGGGACCGCCCGGTTTTCTGAAACCCGAGTCGATCACGGCGGGTGCGCCTGCGGCGGGAAGCGCGGCGGGTGAGACTGGGTCCATGCGAGCCATCACCGTTCCGCAGCCCGGTGGACCCGACGCGCTGGTCTGGGCCGAGGTCCCCGATCCCGAGCCCGGTCCCGGCGAGGTGATCGTCAGCGTCCGGGCCAGCGGGGTCAACCGTGCCGACCTGCTGCAACGGCAGGGGCACTATCCGCCGCCGCCGGGCGCCCCCGCGTACCTCGGTCTGGAGTGTTCCGGGGTGATCGACGCGATCGGCCCGGAGGTGAACGGGTGGGCGGTCGGCCAGGAGGTCTGCGCGCTGCTGGCCGGTGGCGGGTACGCCGAGCGGGTCGCGGTGCCCGCCGGCCAACTGCTGCCGGTGCCGGCCGGCGTGGACCTGGTCGACGCGGCGGCGCTGCCGGAGGTGGCCTGCACGGTCTGGTCGAACGTGGTGGGGGTGGGTCGACTCGGGGCCGGCGACACGCTGCTGGTGCACGGCGGGGGCAGCGGGATCGGCACGTTCGCGATCCAGTTGGGGGCGGCGCTCGGTGCCACGGTGCTGGCGACCGCCCGCACGGCGAAGCACGCCCGGCTGCGCGAGCTGGGCGCGACGCACACGATCGACTACCGGGAGCAGGACTTCGTCGAGGAGGTCCGCAAGGCCACCGACGGCCACGGCGCGGACGTCATCCTCGACATCTTGGGCGCGTCGTACCTGGGGCGGAACGTCGCCGCGCTGGCGACCGGCGGCCGGCTCGTGGTGATCGGGATGCAGGGTGGCCGCAAGGGCGAGCTGGATCTCGGCGCGTTGCTGGCCAAGCGCGGCAGCGTGTCGGCGACCGCGCTGCGCTCCCGGCCGCTGGCGGAGAAGGCGGCGATCGTCCGGGGCGTACGCGATGAGGTGTGGCCGTTGGTCGCGGCCGGCGCGGTCCGCCCGGTGGTGGACCGGCGGCTGCCGATGGCCGAGGCGGCCGAGGCGCACCGGCTGGTGGAGTCGAGCGACCACGTCGGGAAGGTGCTACTCACCCTCGGGTGAGGCGGGCGGCAGCAGGAGGCGGGCACCCGGGCCTTCCTTGGCGAGGTTGTCGCCGGGGTTGTTGAGCATGCAGCGTTGCAGGGACAGGCAGCCGCAGCCGATGCAGCCGTCCAGGTCGTCGCGGAGCTTGGTGAGCAGCCGGATCTTCTCGTCCAGCCGGCCGCGCCAGCTCGCGGAGAGCCGCGCCCAGTCGGCCGGGCTGGGCGTACGCCCTTCGGGCAGCGATTCCAACGCCTCGCGGATCTCGTCGAGCGAGACGCCGACCTGCTGGGAGATCCGGATGAAGGCGACCCGCCGCAGCTCGGCCCGGGCGTAGCGGCGCTGGTTGCCGCCGGTGCGGTCGGCGCGGATCAGGCCGAGCCGCTCGTAGTAGCGCAGCGCCGACGGCGCCACCCCGGACCGGGCGGACAGATCCCCGATCGTCAATGAGTCCTGCATCACCCGGTCCTTGAGTTGAAGCGCACTTCAAGTCACACAGTAGTGGCATGACCACCGCACTCACCACCGACACCGGTGCCCGGCTCCCCGGACTGATCCGGCGGCTGACCGGCGACGAGAAGCACGCGCCGAGCGCGCACTCCACGATCGACGTCCTTCAGGTCCTCTACGACCGGGTCCTACGGATCACCCCCGACACCGTCGACGCCCCGGATCGGGACCGGTTCCTGCTCTCCAAGGGGCACGGGCCGGCCGCGTACTACGCGGTGCTCGCCGCCCACGGCTTCATTCCGGAGGACTGGCTCGACGACCTGGGCGGGCCGCAGAGCCGCCTCGGCCACCACCCGGACCGGGTGCTGGTGCCGGGTGTGGAGATCGGCTCCGGCTCGCTCGGCCACGGCCTCGGGCTGGGCGTCGGCACCGCCCTCGGCCTGCGCGCGCAGGGCCTGCTCACCCCCCGGGTGTACGTGCTGCTCGGCGACGCCGAGCTGGACGAGGGGTCCAACCACGAGGCGATCGCGTACGCGGGGGCGACCGGCCTGGACAGCCTGACCGCGATCGTGGTCGACAACTCGTCCGCCACGCACGGGTGGGCGGGCGGCATCGCCAGCCGGTTCACCGTCAACGGCTGGACCGCCGACACGGTCGACGGCCGGGACCACACCGCCCTGTACGCGGCGCTCACCGGGCACCGGCCGGGACGGCCGCACCTGGTGGTCGCCCGCGTCGAGAGCAAGGGATGACCACGATGCGTACCGCCTTCATCGACACGACCACCGACCTGCTCGACGAGGATCCGCGCACCGCACTGGTGCTGGCCGACATCTCGGTCAGCCAGTTCGCCCCGGCCGGGCGGCGGCACCCCGACCGGGTGCTCAACGTCGGCATCCGGGAGCAACTGATGATCGGCGTGGCCGGCGGGCTCGCCCTGACCGGGCTGCGGCCCATCGTGCACTCGTACGCGACGTTCCTGGTGGACCGGGCGTACGAGCAGATCAAGTTGGACCTGGACCACCAGGGCGTGGGTGCCGTCCTGGTCAGCATCGGCGGCTCGTACGACGCCGCGGAGGAGGGCCGGACCCACCAGTCACCGGGTGACGTGGCGCTGTTCGACACGCTCGGCGACGGCTGGACCGTGCGGGTGCCCGGTCACCCGGACGAGGTCGCCCCGCTGCTACGGCACGCTGCGAGCACCGACGACGCCGTCTACCTACGGCTCAGTGAACCGCGCAACGACCGGGCGTACCCGGAGGCCGACCGGCTCCGGGTACTGCGGCGAGGGACGCCGGACGCGCCGCTCGTGGTGGCGGTAGGGCCGATGCTGGACGCGACACTGGCGGCGACGGAGGGGATGGACGTGACGGTCGCGTACACCCACACTCCCCGGCCGTTCGACACGGACGGCCTGCGGGCGCTGGCCGGGACCGAGGTGGTGCTCGTCGAGCCGTACCTGGCCGGGACGTCGAGCGCCGTCGTCGACCGCGCACTGGCGGACGTACCCCATCGGCTGCTCGCCCTCGGCGTGGGCCGGGCGGACCTGCGCCGGTACGGCGACGCGGCCGACCACATCCGGTGGCACGGGCTGGACGCCGCCGGCCTGCGGCGGTCGATCAGCGGGTTCCTGGGATCAGCGCGCGGGTGACGCGACGGGACGGCGGCGGGCGCGCTCACGGCCGAGGATCCAGATCGCCTCGACGCCGTCCTTCCAGGTGATCTTCTTGCCCTCTTCGCGGCCCCGGGCCCGGTAGCTGATCGGCACCTCGTACGGGCGGATCCGGCGGCGCAGCAGCTTGCCGGTCACCTCGGCCTCCATGCCGAAGCCCCGCGAGCGCACCTCCAGCGACCGGTAGAGCTCCACCGGCATCAGCTTGAAGCAGGTCTCCAGGTCACCGATGTACGAGTTGAACAGGACGTTCGCCGCCATCGTGACGCCCTTGTTGCCCATCACGTACCAGAAGCTGTAGGCGCTGTGGCTGCCGAACGTGCGATTGCCGTAGACGACCGTGGCCCGCCCGTCGAGCACCGGGGCGAGCAGCTTGGGGATGTCCTGCGGGTCGTACTCCAGATCGGCGTCGAGGATGACCATGTATTCGCCCTCGGCGCTGTCCACCGCCGTCTTGATGGCCGCGCCCTTGCCGGCATTGCGCTGGTGCGTGATCACCCGCAGGCGCGCGTCGTCGGCGCGACCGAGGACCTCGCCGGTGCCGTCGCGGCTGCCGTCGTCGACCACGACCAACTCGATCTCGCAGGGGTAGTCCACCGCCAATGCCTGCTTGAGGGCATCCGCGATGCGTTCTTCCTCGTTGTAGACCGGCATGAGGATCGAGAGCTTCACGGGAATCTCCACGGTGGCGACAACACGTCGGGCATAGCCTAGCCTGGCTGGTCAGCCCAACGGCGGCCGCCACCGCCGGACAGCCGGCGTGGCGATTTCAGCCCGATGGTGTTTACTTCCCGCCATGTCGGCTGCCGGCTCCCTGTTCGCGGTGCTCCCCGCCGCCTCGGTGCTCCTGCTCACGATCGCGTCGACGCCGCGTGGGACGGCCGCGGTGGCCCCGACACGGCTCGCCGCGGTGCGCGCCGCCCTGCTCACCGGGGCGTACGCGGTGCTCGTGGTTGAGGTGCTCGGCGCGCTGCACGCGCTGACCCGGCCGGCGTTCGTCGCCTCCTGGCTGCTCTTCCTCCTTACCGCCGCGACGGCGGTGGCGCTGCGCCGACGTCGGGAGGTCCCGGCCGCCGGCCCGGCCGCCGCGACGCCGCGCCCGGTGCCGGTCGGCGCGGCGGTGACCGCCGCCGCCGGACCGGACACGCCCGCCCCGGCCGCCGACCACGACCTGGTGGGCGGGCGCGACGCCGCACCGACCCGGACCCAGGGAGTACGCGCCAGACTGCTCGCCCCGGCGGCCGAGAGGTGGCGCACGGCGGGTCGGGCCGAACGGCTGCTCGCCGGCGGCATCGGCGGCCTGGTGCTGGTGGAGTTGCTGATCGCGTTGCTGGCGGAGCCGAACAACTTCGACTCGCAGACGTACCACCTGCCGAAGGTCGAGCACTGGGTGGCTCAGGGCGACCTCGACTTCTGGCCCACCGCCATCCACCGGCAGGTGACCATCCCGCCCGGCGCCGAGTACCTGCTGCTGCACCTGCGCCTGCTGACCGGCGGTGACGCGCTCCACAACCTGGTGCAGTGGGCCGCCGGAGTGCTCTGCCTGCTGGTGGCTGCCCGCATCACCGCCCAGCTCGGCGGCGGCCGGCGAGCCCAGTTGATCACCGTGTTCGTGCTGGCCAGCACCCCGATGGTCGCACTTCAGGCGACCAGCACGCAGACCGACCTGGTGTGCGCGGCGTGGGTGGCCTGCGCGGCGACCCTCGCGCTGGACGGTCTGCGCCGCCGGACCGGCTGGGGAACCGTACTCGGTCTGGGGGCGGCCACCGGGTTGACCGCGGTGACCAAGACGAGTGGCCTGATCGCGGTGGGTCCGCTGCTGGTGCTCTGGGGCCTGGCCCAGCTCCGGCTGGCCCTGGCCGACCGGGCCTCCGCCGCCGAGGCCGCGGGGCGGGCGGCGCGCGTCGAACCGGCGGGTCGGGCGGCGACCGCCGAGGCGTCGGCCGGTCGGGTGCGGCCGGTGGCCCGGGTGGTCACCGGTTCGGTGCTGATCCTGGCGGTGGCGGCGCTTGTCGTCGGGCCGTTCCTGGCCCGGGTGACGGCCGAGTTCGGGCACCCGTTGGGGCCGCCCCGGCTGCGCGAGTCGATCCCGATGGAACGGCACGACCCGGCCTCGATCCTGGTCAACGCGCTGCGCATCGGGCACACGGCGTTCGACACGCCGCTCGCGCCGCTGCGGGCCGCCGGTGCGGACGCGATCATCGGCGGGGCGGAGGCGATCGGCGTCGACCCGCAGGACCGGGCGATCACCTTCGGCCGGGAGGTGTTCCCGGTGCCGGCCTGGTACCCGGACGAGGACCGGGTGGCGTTCCCGATCGCCGGGTCGCTGGCGCTGATCGGCGCGCTGGTCGCCCTCGTCCGTCCGCGCCGGATCGATCCCGCACAGGTCGGGCCACTGCGCGCGTACGCCGTGGTGGTGCTGGCCGCCGTGCTGCTGCACACCTCGATGATCAAGTGGCAGCCGTGGGGCAACCGGCTGATCCTCTACGCCCTGGTGCTCGCCGTCCCGCTCGCCGGCGTGTGGCTGGACGCGGTCCTGCGTCGTCACGCCGATCAGACGCCCGAGCCCGCCGAGCCGGGTCGGGGGCGGCGGTCGGTGGCCGCCGTGGCGACCGCCGTCGTGCTGGCCACCTCGGCGCTGGCCGGGGTGCTCGCGCTGTCGTACGGCTTTCCGCGCCGGCTGGTCGGCACCGGGTCGGTCTTCACCACCTCGGACTGGGACACCCGGTTCCTGCGCCGACCCGAGTGGGCCGACGAGTTCCGTTGGGCCGCGGCGGCGGTCCGCGACAGCGGCGCGCGGCGGATCGGCCTCGTCGAGCGGAACGACGACTGGGAGTACCCGTGGTGGCTGCTGCTGCGCCAGCCGGACGGCCGCTCACCGGAGCTGGTGTCGTTGCAGTCGGTCCTGCCGGAGCGCCCGCCCGCCGACCCGGCCTCGGTGGACGCGATCGTCTGCACCGGTAGCCGACCGACCTGCGCCAAGCTGGTCCCGGCCGGGTGGCGGTTGGAGTTCCGCGACTACGTCGGCTACGCCCTACCGCCGGGCCGCTGAAACGACGGCACGCGAGGGCCCCGCACGTACGACGTGCGGGGCCCTTCCGGTCACTTGTCGCGCGGGATGAGAATCAGCCGGGCGGCACCCTTGTCGCCGTCCTTGACCCCGGCGACGCCAAGCTTCGTGCCGACCTTGACCGCACTGGGCTGCACCGTCGTCCGCTTCTCGACGACACGCAGGTCGTCGCCGAAGGTCCACGTCATCGTGAAACCGTCGGTGGACTTGACGGTCATCGAGTCGCCGTCGACGGCGGTCACCTCACCGCGCTGGACGGCGACGGTCTGCGTGCCGTTCTCCTTGGTCTGCACCACCGCCTCGCCGTGCAGGGTGTTCTTACGCAGCAGCACGCGGGCCTGACGGCGCTTGCGCCACTCCTCGCCGCGCTTCTGCTTACCCTTCTCGGCGGCCGTGGGGGAGGGCTCGGGCGTCGCCGGGGCGGCGACGGTCTGCACGTCCAGGTCGGCGGCGTCGAAGCCCATCGCGGTCAACGCCTGACCCTCCACACCCATCGCGGCCGCGACCTCGACCGCCGCGTCCCGCGCGGGCTGGCTGGCCACCTCGGCCGCGCCGCACCCGCTGACGCCGAGCGCCACCGCCGCGAACAGTGCCGTGGTGCCGGTGACGAATCCCCAACGTGGCATGACTCTCCCTCTCGTCCGTGGAGCCCTCAGCCTTCCCGCCAAGGACGAGCGGACCGTCAGACCGATGTTCGGGTCCGGTAAGGATCCCCGGGCAGCCGGACCGTGAAGGCGGCCCCACCCTCGGGCGCGTGACCCGCGACGATCTCCCCGCCGAGCCGGCGGACCAGCCCGGCGGCCAGCGCCAACCCGAGCCCGCTGCCCACCTTGCGCACCCCCCGGTACCGCTCGTGCAGCGCCCCGCGCTCGAACGCCACCGCCAGGTCGTCGTCGGTGAAGCCGGGCCCGCCGTCGCGGACCTCCAGCACCCCGCCGGCCGCCGGGTCCGCGCCGACCGGCCGGACCGCGAGCACGATGGGCGCACCCGGGGGTACGACCCGCAGCGCGTTCTCCAGCAGCCCGTCCAGCACCTGCCGGATCCGACCCGGATCGGTGTACGCGGACACCGGCTGACCGGGCGCCTGGAGGCGGAACGGCACACCCACCGCGGCGCACCGGCCGGACCAGGTCGGTTCGGCGTCGGCGGCCAGCCGGGTCAGGTCGACGGGTACCGGTTCCAGCGGGAAGTCGGCTGCCTCCAACCGGGCCAACGCCAACAGGTCGCCGATCAGCCGGTCGAGGTGTTGGGCCTCGGCCAGCATGGTCCGACCGGTGTCGGCACTGCCGTCCCCGTCGATCACCCCGTCGGCCAACGCCTCGGCGTACCCCCGGATCGCGGTCAGCGGGGTGCGCAGCTCGTGCGACACGGACAGGAGGAACTCGCGCTGCCGACCCTCGCTGGTGGTCAGCGCGGCGGCCAGGCCGTTCAACGCCTCGGCCAGGTCGGCGACCTCGTCCGGCGGCTCGACCGGCACCCGTACCGCGCGATCCCCGGCGCGCAGTCGGGCTGCGGCGGTGGCCGCGACGCGGATCGGCCGGGCCAACCGGCGGGCCAGCAGGAGACCGGCCACCACGCCGGCGGCCAGCCCGGCGAGCAGCGGCAGCCAGAGGCTGAGCAGCACCTGCGCCCACAGCCCGTTCGACGTGGCGCGGGAGAGCACCACCCCGTTGCCACCAGGCAGCGCGCGGCCCTCCACCAGCGCGCGGTGGCCGTTGACCGGCCGACGGGCCGACACGTTGCGGCCCTGCCCGATCCGCTGCACCACGCGCGGCGGCAGACCCGGCCGGTCGACGGTCCCGCGCCGGATCAGGTACGCGTCGATGCCCTGGGCACGGAGCTGCTGGATGAGCTTCTCCTCGTCGGCGGCGCGTCCCCGGTCCAGCCGGGTCCGCAGCACCTCGGCGGCGAGTCGCGCCTGGGCGGCGAGGGCGTCCTGGTCGCGTCGCTCCGCGCCCCGGATCGCCAGCGGCACGGCGACGATCGCCGTGACGAGCACCGACACCAGTGCCACCGCGCAGGTGACCAGCACCGCGCGGGCGGTCAGGGTCCGGCCGAGCCGGCGACGCCGGGGGGTGGTCGGCGGTCGGTCGCCGAGCACCGGCAGCGCCATGGTCGGCGACTCGACGCGCGCCGGCTGCTCAGGCATCGACCGCGTACCCCACGCCGCGGTGAGTACGGATGACGCTGGCCGGGCCGAGCTTCGCGCGTACCTGGGCGACGTGCACGTCCACCGTCCGGGTGCCGGCGTGTGCCGCGTACCCCCAGACTCCGGCCAGCAGCTCCTCGCGGGTGAAGACCCGTCCCGGCCGGGCCATGAGATGGGCCAGCAGGTCGAACTCGGTCGAGGTGAGCTGCACCGGTACGCCGCCGGCGGTGACCGTCCGGCGGGCCGGGTCGAGGGTCACCGGGCCGACGACGCGCGGACGTTCCGCGCCCTCCGGGCCACCAGCGGTGCGGCGCAGCACGGCGCGTACCCGGGCGACCAGCTCGCGTGGGCTGAACGGTTTCGTCACGTAGTCGTCGGCGCCCAGTTCCAGCCCGACGATCCGGTCGACCTCGTCGTCGCGGGCGGTGAGGAAGATGACCGGCGTCCAGTCGCCGGCCTCGCGCAACCGTCGGCAGATCTCGGTGCCCGGCAGGCCGGGCAGGGCGATGTCCAGGACGCAGGCCACCGGGCGCAGCCGGCGGGCGGCGTTCAGGCCGGCCTCACCGTCGCGTTCCAGGTGGACGCCGAACCCGTCGCGGCCCAGGTAGAGCCGGACCAGGTCGGCGATAGCCGGCTCATCCTCGACCACGAGGACGAGCCCGCGGTGCGGCGGTTCCAGAGTCACCGGCCCATGATTGCCGACCCGGTGGCCCGGCGCGATCGCTGCGTGTTCGAGTTCGGTAAAGGCAGTCGTCAGCGTGCGACGGCGGGGCGGAACACGCTGGGCCGTACGGCGGCGGGCTGGTCGCCGATGGTGGCCAGGACCCGTTCGCGGGGTGCCCGCAGGCGGGTCCGGAAGGCGTGGTTGAGCAGCGCGTCGAGCTGCCACACCTGCTTCGGGTGGGCGGTACGGATGAGGAACCGCTCGCGGATCCCGTCGATCGCGGTCGCGGCCAGCTCGACCGAGTGCAGCCGCGGGTCGGGGCTCCAGGTGACGTTGCTCAGCTCGCGCAGTTCGGTGTTGAGGTGCAGGCGGAGCCGGTGCAGGAGTCGGGTCTGCTGGGTGACCACCAGTCGGCGGTGGGTGAGCAGCAACAGGTAGTCGCCGGTGACCGGGCGGTCGGGGCGGCTGCAACGGGTGACCAGGATGGTCGCGTCACCGGAGCCGACGCAGCGGCGGAACACCGGCATGTGCCGGCTCACGGTCTGCACGGCGAGGCCGGCCTCGGTGGCGGCCGGGAGGAACGTTCGGGAGAAGACGTCCATGACCTGCCCAACGACGCCCCCGGCGGGGTGACGTGGGTCACGGCGGAATTTTGGAAGTTCCACGCCGGCCCGTCGCACTGCGTGTCCGATTTCCGACCCGGACGGATGCCGGTCAGCTTTCCGGCTGAAGTGGGCTGGCGGCGAACAGCTCGGCCAGCCACCCGGGCACCGCCTCGGCGTACTCCGCGCGGGCCGGGTCGGTCGTGTCCAGGGCCCGCCGCCAGGAGAGCGACCGGCTCACCGCGCCCAGGTTCATCGCCAGATCGGCGGCCTCGACGAGGACGCGGCGGTCGTACCGGTCGGTCCACGCCTCCAGATACGCGTCGCGCAACCGGGCCAGGCCGGCGTCGTCCGCCGACAACGCGGTGGCGTACCGGATGGAACGCAGCGTCACCAGCAGCGTGCCGAACGGGTGCGCCACCGAGGCGTCCCCCCAGTCGAAGTAGCGGTACCCGGTCGGACCGGCGAAGACATTGCCGTCGTGCAGGTCGTCATGCTGCACGGTGGCCTCGATACCGAGGTCCGCGAGCCGACGGCACCGCTGCGCGTACGCCGGAAGCTCGGCCCGCAACCGCTCGTGCGTCTCGACGGTCAGCCCGCCCTCCGCACCGACGCGCAGCGACCCGGCATCGTCGAGCAGGTCGGCGAGCAGCCCGGCCAACACCTCCGGACGGTGGTCCGGCACGCCGAGGGCGACAAGTTCGTCGACGTGCGGCGCGGTGGCGAGTTGCAGTGCCGCGTACCCGGGCAGGGCCCGCTCCCAGTGCGTCAGGTCGGGATCGCGGCCCAGCACGTCGCGCAGCGACTCCCCGCCGTCGGGAAGCAGCGACCAGCCCCGCTCCCGGTCCACCCCGATCGGGGTCAGCACCCGCTCGGGCGTCAGCGTGGCCAGCGTCGCGAGCAGGACCGCCTCGTGTGTGGTGCCGGAGTTGTTGGCCTTGAACCAGACCGGCCCGTCGTCGGTCGGCACCCGCCAGACCAGCGACCACGGCCGGACCCGGGACTCGACCGGCCCGGTGACCCGTCGGCCGGTGCCGGCGAGCTGCTCGTCGATCCAGGACCGGGCCTGCCGCTGCCACGCTTCGCTGGACCAGTCGGAGGTGGGCGCACCGGCGATCGTCGTCACGATGGGCACCCTAGGCGGCGTGCCCGGCCCGGGGCGAGACCATTTTCCGCCCGGCGCTCGCGGGCCGAGCGGCCGCCGCGTCGACGGTCAGACCAACTCGACGATCGTCGCGTTGGCCATGCCGCCGCCCTCACACATGGTCTGCAGGCCGTAGCGGATTCCGTTGTCCCGCATGTGCGCCAGCATCGTCGTCATGATCCGCGCGCCGGAGCCACCGAGCGGGTGCCCGAGGGCGATCGCCCCACCGCGCGGGTTCAGCCGCTCCGGGTCCGCCTCGGTCTCCGCCAGCCAGGCGAGCGGTACGGGGGCGAACGCCTCGTTCACCTCGTACACCCCGATCTCCTCGATGCCCAGCCCCGCGCGGCGCAGCGCCTTCGCGGTGGCCGGGATGGGCGCGGTGAGCATGGTGACCGGATCGTCGGCGGCGACCACGGCGGTGTGGATGCGGGCCAGCGGGCGCAGGCCGTGTCGGCTGGCCCAGTCGGACGTGGTCACGGCGAGCGCGGCGGCGCCGTCGGAGATCTGCGACGCGGACCCGGCGGTGACCACGCCGTCGGTGCGGAACGGGGTGGGCAGTTCGGCGAGCCGGTCCAGCGAGGTGTCCCGGCGGATGCCCTCGTCGGCCGCGAACGTGCCGCCGTCGTCGAGGGGTACCGCGGCCAGCTCCGGGTCGAACGCCCCGGCGTCCTGCACGGCGGCGGCCTTCTCGTGGCTGGCGAGGGCGAACTCGTCGAGCTGGGTACGGGAGAAGCGCCAGCGTCGCGCGATCAACTCGGCGCCGACGCCCTGGTTGAAGGGGAGCGGCGCGTCGTCGGCGAAGCCCTCCACGCCCCGGTAGCGGGCGCGGAGCTGGTCGCTGAACGGCATGCCGTCCGCCACGCTGGAACCCATCGGCACCCGGGTCATCGACTCGACGCCGCCGGCGACCACCAGGTCGGCCTGGCCGGAGAGCACGGTCGCGGCGGCGAAGTGCAGAGCCTGCTGGCTGGAGCCGCACTGCCGGTCCAACGTGGTGCCCGGTACCGCCTCCGGCCAACCGGCGGCGAGGACGGCGTTGCGGGCGATGTTCCACGACTGCTCGCCGACCTGGGACACGCAGCCCCAGAAGACGTCGTCGACCTGCGCCGGGTCCAGGCCGGTGCGCTCGGCGAGGGCGCGCAGCACGTGCGCCGACAGGTCGACCGGGTGGACCCCGGAGAGGCTGCCCTTGCGCCGCCCGACCGGGGTGCGTACCGCGCCGACGATGACCGCGTCACTCATCTTTACTCCCCGGTAACTTGGCTCGTCCCGATCCTACGTCGTCGGTGGACCGGTCGTTCGTCCCCGGGCATGCTGGGCGGGTGGATGACATCACCGGATCCCGGCAGTGGCGGGTGCCGTCGAGCCTGCCGGCGGCGAAATTGGCCGGTGCCGTTCTGCTGATCGCCCTCGGCCTGCTCTTCGCCGACGGCGACCCGGTGCGGGTGGTCGTGGCCGGGGTGGCCGCCGCCGCGCTGGCCGCCTGGGCGGTACGTGACCTGATCGCGCCGGTTCGGCTGGCTGTTGATCCGACCGGGCTCCGCGTCATCCACGGGTTCGCCGGCCACCGGCTGCTGCCCTGGACGGCTGTCGAGGCGATCACCGTGGACCGACGACCGCGGTTGGGGCTGACGTCCGAGGTCCTGGAGATCGACGCCGGCGACTCGCTGCACCTCTTCGGCCGGTTCGATCTGGGCGCCACCCCGGAGGAGGTGGCCGGGGCGCTGCGGGCGGCCCGCCCGGTCAGCTGAGCAGTTGCGCGGTACGGAAGATCACCAGGGCGAGCAGGATCAGCAGGATGATCGCGGTGCCGGCGACCTGCACCGGCGTGCGCCGGGCGGGTGGCGCGTACGCCAGCACCAGCGCGATCGCCGCGCCGAACACCAGACCGCCGAGGTGCCCGGGGATCGAGATGCCCGGCACGGTCAGCGTGAACACCAGGTTGATCACCAGGACGGGCAGCACCTGGGAGACGTCCCGGCCGAGCTTGCGGCCGACGATGATCAGCGCGGCGAACAGGCCGAAGACGGCGGTGGAGGCACCAGCGGTGGCCGCGTTCTGGGCGCTGAACAGGTAGGCCGCCACGTTGCCGCCGAGGCCGGCGATCAGATACAGCGCGCCGAAGCGCAGCGGCCCGAGGTTGACCTCCAACGAACGGCCGAGAATCCACAGCGCCCACATGTTGAGCAGCAGGTGGATCACGCCGTAGTGCAGGAACATCGCGGTGACCAGGCGGTACCACTGGCCCTCGGCGACACCGCCGAGCGTGCCGTCCGGCAGGACCGCCAGCCCGATCACCGAACCCCAGTTGGTGAGCGGGGTGCCGCTGCCCATCAGCCCGCCGAGGCCGGAACCGCCCACCAACGCGTCACCCGTGCGGGCGGAGGCGACGGAGAGCAGGAAGAACAGCACGTTCAGGGCGATGAGCGCCTTGGTGACGTAGCCGTGCCGGCCGGCGGCACCGCCACCGAAGGCGGTACGCGCCGGCCGGACACTACGACGACCCTCGTTGACGCACTCCGGGCACTGGTGCCCGACGGACGCCTCTCGCATGCACTCCGGACAGATCGGCCGGTCACAGCGGGTGCACCGGATGTAGGTCTCCCGACCGGGGTGCCGGTAGCAGACCGGGGTGGTCGGCGGGGACTCGCTCACCGGGTCGACCCTCCATCCGCCACCGCGCGACCCACCGACGCCGGCCGGCGCGGTGCTCCGGAGCGCTCAATCATGCGAGCAAAGGTACCTCGCGGTTTCGTCAGGCAGCAGACCGCTCGATCTCGACCCGCTCGATGACGACGTCCTGCAGCGGACGGTCGCTCGGACCGGTCGGGGTGTTCGCGATCGAGTCGACGACCTTCACCGACTCCTCGTCGGCGACCTGGCCGAAGATGGTGTGCCGGTTGTTGAGGTGCGGCGTCGGGGACACGGTGATGAAGAACTGCGAACCGTTGGTGCCCGGTCCGGCGTTCGCCATCGCCAGCAGGTACGGACGGTCGAACCGCAGGTCCGGGTGGAACTCGTCGGCGAACTTGTAGCCCGGCCCGCCCCGACCGGTGCCGGTCGGGTCGCCCATCTGGACCATGAAACCGCTGATCACACGGTGCGAAATGGTGCCGTCGTAGTACGGCCCGTTGCCCGGCTGGCCGGTGCGCGGGTCGGTGTACTCACGGTTGCCCTCGGCCAGGTCGACGAAGTTGCGGACGGTCTTCGGCGCGTGGTTCGGGAAGAGCTCCAGCCGGATCGGGCCAGCGTTGGTGTGCAGGGTGGCGTAGACAGCCTCGGCCACGGGTACTCCTCACTCGTTGGTCAGTTCCATGCGGATCCTCCCATGTGCCCGATCTGGCATCGCGGAGGCATCCGAAGGTGGAGGATGACGAAGGAACAACTCCCAGGAGGTAGGACCGTGTTTGGAATCGGGCGGCGTCAGTCCCAGGGCCAGCTCGCCAAGGCAGAGCTGAACCAGAGCATCAGCCACCTGATGCAGGCAGCCAACCACGCCGCCAAGGGCGCCGGCGCTTCGGTCGGCCCGCGGGTCCAGGCGGCCCGGGGCTACGTCGGGCCGGCCGCGGTGAAGGTGCGCGACCGCGCGTCGACCGGTTGGGGGACGACACTCACCACGCTGGCACCGCTGGCCGCGGCGGCCCGTGACGGCGCCGCGCAGGCAGGGCCGCTGACCAGGAAGGCCAAGTCGAAGACCATGCGGATCACGGGGAAGAAGAAGCAGCCGCGCCGTCGCGGTTCGAAGATGACCGGCCTGCTGGCCGCGGGCGCCATCGCCGGCCTGGTCGGCGCGGTCGCCCTGCGCCGCCGGCGCGAGCAGCAGGAGTGGGCGGAGTACGACCCGACCCGCACCCTGGAGCCGATGCGCAACGAGGTCGACTCGATCGAGGTGCGCACCCCGGCCGCGACCAAGGGGTCCGACGGGTCGGCCATCTCCGGGATGACCGGCGCGGGCAGCTCGGCGGTGGCCGGCGGCGACAGCGCCAGCACCACCGCTGCGGCCAAGCCGACCGCTGTCCGCCCGACCGACAAGGTGCCGTCGGTCGCCGAGGGCGCCAAGGACGTGTCGGGACGCCCGACCGACGACCTCACCAAGGCGCTGGGCAAGGACACCGCCCGTACCAACGGTCGCCGCTGACCCCCGACATCAGCGCGACGAGCGCCGGCACGCGGGCTTGCCCCCGCGCGCCGGCGCTCCGCGCGTCGACGTCCGCCGCGCGGGCCGGTCAGAGCCAGCCGTTGCGGCGGAACCAGCGGTAGAGGGCCAGCGAGACGGCGAGCATGAGGGCCAGAGCCACCGGATAGCCGTACGTCATCTTCAGCTCGGGCATGTTCTCGAAGTTCATGCCCTCCACACCGGCGATTGACGTCCAGACCGCGGCGATGGCCGCCCACGCGGCGATCTTGCGCATGTCGTTGTTCTGGTCGACGGTGACCTGCGCCAGCCGCGCCTGGAGGATCGAGTTCAGCAGGTCGTCGTACGAGTTCACCTGCTCGACGGTGCGGCTCAGGTGGTCCTGCACGTCCCGGAAGTACTTGCGGATCTCCTTGGGCACGTCCCGGTTGACCTGCGAGGTCACGTTCATCAGCGGACGCTGCAACGGAATCACCGCGCGCTTGAACTCCACCAGCTCCCGCTTCATCTGGTAGATCCGCTGGATGCGCCCGTGGCTGTTGCGGTCGAAGACCTCGGCCTCCAACTGGTCCAGGTCGTCCTCGAGCTGCTCGGCCACCTCCAGGTAGAGGTCGACCACCCGGTCGGTCACCCCGTACGCCACCGCCCACGGGCCCTGGAGCAGCAACTCCTGCTTGGTCTCCAGGTCGGCGCGGACCGGGGAGAGCCGGCAGGCGTCCCCGTGCCGGACACTGATCAGGAAGTTCGGGCCGATGAAGAGCATCACCTGACCGGTCTCGACGACCTCGGAGGTCTCGGTCAGCTCGGTGTGCTCGCAGTAGCGGGCGGTACGCAGCACCAGGAAGCTGACGTCGCCGAAGCGCTCCAGCTTGGGCCGCTGCTCGGCCTTCACGGCGTCCTCGACGGCCAGCTCGTGCAGGCCGTACGTCTCCGCGATGGCGGTCATCTCGGCCAGCTCGGGCTGGTGCAGCCCGATCCAGACGAAGCCGTGCTCCTCGCGGCGGGCGGCCGCCAGGGCCTCGGCGTACGTCCAGTCGCCGGGCTGCCGCTTGCCGTCGACGTAGAGCGCGCAGTCGACCACTCCGCTGCGCCCGGTGCCGGTGGATGCCGGGGTGGGTGGTGAACCGTCGGCGTTGAGCATCCGGGTCATCGCCCGGACCGGGGACGGCCACGCTCGGGGTCGCAGCACCCGGGATGTGTTCGACGGCACCGTCCGGCCCCGCTCTGCCCGATCCGTCATCACGACACCTCCCCGCGCTCGCCTGCGGCTTGCAGGCTACGCCGATGGTGGACATCGGCAGGTGTGACGGCGGTCGCGGGTGCGGCGCCGGGCGGGCCGGGCCGCATCGGGGGGTGAAGGGACGACACGGCCCACCCGGCGCCCGTGGGGGCGGGGGTTGTGCTGCACGCGTGACCCGGGGCGGCCGGGGGTGATCCCCACTACACCCGTCGGATGACGCTCGCAGCATTGTGGGCCGCCGGCCGCCCGCTGGGGAGACCTGGGACGGCCGGCATCGCCATTTTGTCGGAAACCCGACAGATTATCAGCTTCGGCTGGCCTCGACGGCCTCCGCGAGCCGACGTACGCCCTCGTCGATCCGGTCGGCGGTCACCGCCGAGAAGGCCAGCCGGAGGGCGTGCCGCCCGCCGTCGAGGACGAAGTCGCTGCCCTTGACGACGGCGACCCCACGCTCGGCCGCCGCCGGGGCGAGCCGGTCCACCAGCACGTCCTCGGGGAACTCCACCCACAGGAAGTAGCCGCCGTCGGGCTCGACGAACCGGGCCTGCGGCAGGTGCCGACGCAGCGACTCGGCCAGCACCCGGGCGCGCTCGCCCAGCGCCGCCCGGACCGTCTCGATCGAGCGGTCGATGTCGCCGGAGACGCAGAACTGGTGCACGATCGCCTGCGACACCATGCCGGGCGAGATGTAGAGGCTCGTCGCGTTCTTGGCGATGTCGGCGATCAGATCCGCCGGGCCGACCAGGTAGCCGACGCGTACGCCCGGGCAGACCGTCTTGGTGAAGCTCGACGCGTGCACGACGACGTTGCGGGTGTCCAGCGAGAGCATCGACGGCAGCGCCTCGCCCCGGAAGCGGATGTCCGCGTACGGGTCGTCCTCGAAGATCGTGAAGTGGTACTCGGCGGCCAGGTCGAGCAGCTCACGGCGCTTCTCCAGCGACAGCGTCACGCCGGCCGGGTTCTGGTAGTTCGGGATGACGTGCGCCAGCCGGGGGCGCACCCCGGACTCCAGCAGCTTGCGCAGCTCGGCGGTGTCCAGACCGTCCGGCTGGACCGTGACGCCGTGCAACTCGCTGCCCATCCGCTGAAGGTTGAGCAGGGTGCGGTCGTACGTCGGACGCTCGACGACCACCGCGTCCCCGGGACGGATCAGGTGGTCGAAGAGGAACGCGTCGGCCTGCAACGACCCGTTGGTGACCAGCACCTGGTCGGCCGCGACGCCGTGCTTCTCGGCGATCCACTTGCGCAGCGGAACGTAGCCGACGGAGGTGCCGTACGCCGTGACCCCCGCGGGATCGGCGTCGAAGGCGCGTACGGCGGCGGCCTTGAGCCCTTCGACATCGACGATGTCCAGCGAGGGGGCCCCACGGGCAAAGGAGATCAGCTGCTCGGCGGTCATGGATATTGAGCGTACGGGCGGCGGCCGGGGACGCGCCGACGGCACGGCGATGTCCGCATCCTGAGCCACCGGGACGGGTGACGTGGCGGGACCGGTCGGCGACAGATCAGACCGGAAGTGCCAGCGAGTCGTGCTGCGCCGCCCGGGAGAGACCGTCAAACTGCACGCCGAGCGAGTCGAGGAGCTGACTCCAGTCGAAGTAGGAGCGCCACGCCACGATCCGTCCCCGGCGCACCCGTACCACGTCGGCGACCTCCCAACTCACCGACCGGCCGGTCGGCGCGACGGTGCCGTACGGCGAGTGCAGGGTGCCGGTGTGGGTGCCGCTGAGGCGCAGCTCCACGGCCGCGCCGCCGGACGTACGCACCGAGCCCAGCGGGTCGACCCGCAGGTCCGGAAAGGCACCCGTCCAGGTACGCAGCAGCGCGGGCAGCTCGATCGGCCGGACCGTGACCCCCGGCATGGCGTAGAACGCCTCCGGGGCGTACAGGTCCGGCAGGCGGGCCACGTCCCGCCGCAGGAGCATCGCGTACTGCTGCTCGACCAGGCGCTCCGCGTCACGCATCGGGCCCTCCCCCACGGGCCACGGCGTCTCCGCGCCCGCGAGGGATACCTACCCGTCGATCCGACCCGGCACACCTGCGCGGATCAGGTCGTGGCGGCCACCTGACTCTCCGCCCAGACCCGCATGATGTCCCGCACCGAGATCACCCCGGCCACCTCCCGGCCGTCGAGCACCACCAGGTGCCGAAAGCCACCCCGGGCCATCGCGGCGGCCGCCTCGGAGACCGTCCACTCCGGCCCCGCGTAGACGACGTCCCAGGTGAGGTGGGCGCCGGTGCGTTCGGTATCGCAGTCGAGACCCGCGCCGATGGCCTTCAACACGTCACGTTCGGTCATGATGCCGACCCCCTCGGACTCGGGATCGATCACGACCGCCGACCCGACTCCGCGGGCCGACATCATCCGGGCCGCCTGGCGGAGCGTGTGCTCCGGACCGACGACGAGAACCTGGCTGGACATCGCTTCCCGTACCTGCATCACGCATCACCCCTTTGGGACCGTGGCATCCGGTACGGACATGGTCGTCCGTGGATGTTTCCAGGACAAGACCGGACATCGTCGGGATGCGACGTCGCTGGCTACTGTCGACGCGTGTCCACCGAGCCCTTACGCTGCGCCGGCGCGTTGATCGTCGACCGTGACGGCCGCATCTTCTTTCAGCGCCGCTCACCACACCGGCGCCTGTTTCCCGACTGTTGGGACATCGTCGGCGGCCATCTGGAACCGGGCGAGGAGATCGACGAGGCGCTGCGCCGCGAGGTCACCGAGGAGACCGGTTGGTTCGTCTCGGACGTCCTCGGCCAGGTGGGCGAGTACCACTATGTCGGCGACGACGGCCTGGCCCGCGTCGAGTACGACTTCCTGGTCCGGGTAAACGGCGACCTCGGCCACCCGAGGTTGGAGGCGGGCAAGCACACCGAACACCGCTGGCTGGCCGAGCACGAGGTGACCGTGCTGGACGAGAACCGCGACGTCAACGACGGCCTGATCCGGCGGATCGCGGAGGAGGGCTTCGCGCTGCTGCGGTCGATCGGTCGGTGAGCGCCGTCGAGCTGCCGCCGCACCGGATCGCCGGGCTGCTCGCCCCGGCCGTGGACCGGGTCTTCCGCGCCGGCATGCTCGCCGGCCACGACTGGGGTGGTGCCGAGCTGAGTCAGCGATACGGCGGACCGACCGCGAACGGCTACCTCGTGGACCTGCGCACCCGGCTCGCCGCACCGGGTGGCACGGTCGACGGGCCGGGATTCGCGGCGATCACCCGCTACGCCGACCCGATCAGCGTGCGCCGGGCCGTGGACAAGCAGGTGGCGTACGGCATGCTCCACCGCCGCCCGGACGGCGCGCTGTCCGCCACCGAGCGCGGTGCCGCCTTCCTGGGCGAGCTGCACCAGGTGCACGTCGAGGTCACCGAGGAGCTGTGGGCCGGGCACGACGAGCGGGTCGCGCGGCTCGCCGCGGCTCTCGGCCGGCTGCTGGCGTACGCCCTGGTACTCGTCGACCAGGACGGTGACCGCGAGTGGCCGGCGTTCGCCGCGATGGCACCCCCGCACGAACCCGACGGCACCCCGCCCGGTGTGCTGCTGCTCAACCGACTCGGCACGCTGCGCTACCACCGGGCCGACGCGCACGCCGCCGCCTGGACCGCCGCCGGGCACACCGCGTCCAGCGTCACCGCCCTGCCACCCGGCCCCGAGCGGCTCGCCATCGACCTGGAGACCGACCGCCGGGCCGCAGGGCCGTACGCCGTGCTGAGCGCCGAGGAGCGCCTGACCATGTTGGCCGACCTGGCGGCGTTGCCCGGCTGACCGGTTGGCCGGAGTCGCCCGCCCGCCCGGGGCTATCCTCCACCGGTGACGGGAGCAGGACGAGGGAGGATCTCGCGATGATCGGTTTGGTGCTCGCGGCCGGGGCGGGGCGTCGGCTGCGCCCGTACACCGACACGCTGCCGAAGGCGCTGGTGCCGGTGGACGGCGAGATCACGATCCTGGACATCGCGCTGGGCAACCTCGCCGAGGTCGGGCTCACCGACATCGTGATCGTGGTCGGCTACGCGGCGGACGCGGTCGTCTCCCGTCAGGCGGAGCTGGAGAAGAAGTACGGGGTCACGCTCACCCTGGTGCACAACGACAAGGCCGAGGAGTGGAACAACGCGTACTCCCTCTGGCTGGCCCGGGAGCACTTCGCGCGCGGCGTGCTGCTGGTCAACGGCGACACCGTGCACCCGGTGAGCGTGGAGAAGACGCTGCTGGCCGAGCGCGGGCCGGGCATCCTGCTCGCGGTGGACACCCTGAAGCCGCTGGCCGAGGAGGAGATGAAGACCACCTTCGACGCCGCCGGCCAGCTCACCCGGATCACCAAGCTGATGGACCCGGGCGAGGCGTACGGGGAGTACATCGGCGCGACGCTGATCGAGCCGCAGGTCGCCGACGCCCTCGCCGACGCGCTGGAGGCGACCTGGCGGCGGGACCCGAACCTCTACTACGAGGACGGCTACCAGGAGTTCGCCGACCGTGGTGGCGAGGTCCGGGCCGCGCCCATCGGTGACGTCCCGTGGGTCGAGGTCGACAACCACGCCGACCTGGCCCGCGCGCGGGAGATCGCGTGCCGCTACTAGCCCGGAGCGTCCTCACACCGCTGCACATCGACGTGCGACGCGGGGCGGTCGCCGACCTGGCCGCCATCCTGGTCGACGGACGGATCTCCGCCGGCGGCGACGTCGCGGTGGTGGTCGGACCCGGTCAGGGCGCCCAGATCGCCGAGCTGATCCAACCGTCGCTGCGCTCGGCGGACGTGTTCACCGTCTCCGGCGGGACCCTCGAGGCCGCCGACGACCTGGGCGGCAAGCTCCGCGCCCGCTCGTACGACGCGGTCGTCGGCATCGGCGGCGGCAAGACGATAGACGTCGCCAAGTACGCCGCCACCCGCCGAGGGCTGCCGATGGTGTCGGTGGCGACCAGCCTCGCCAACGACGGGATCGGCTCCCCGGTGGCCAGCCTCATCACCGACGGGATCAAGGGCTCCTACGGGGTGCACATCCCGATCGCGGTGATCGTCGACCTGGACTTCGTGGAGAGTGGCCCGGACCGGCACAACCGGGCCGGCATCGGCGACGTGATCAGCAACATCAGCGCGCTGGCCGACTGGGAGCTGTCCCGCCAGGTACGCGGCGAGCCGGTGGACGGGCTGGCCGCCTCGCTCTCCCGGGCGGGCGCCGAGGCGGTGCTCCACCACCCCGGCGACATGACCGACGACTCCTTCGTCACCGTGCTGGCCGAGGCGCTGATCTCCAGCGGCCTGGCGATGGCGGTCTGCGGCACCAGCCGACCGTCCAGCGGCGGCTGCCACGAGATCATGCACGCGATCGACTCGCTCTACCCCGGCACCGCCTCGCACGGCGAGCTGGCCGGGCTGGGGGCGCTGTTCTGCACCTGGCTCCGCGGTGACCTGCGCCGCTTCGAGGAGATGTCGGCCTGCCTGGCCCGGCACGGCCTGCCCCGGCTGCCCGCCGAGGTGGCGCTCACCGACGACCAGTTCGTCGAGGCGGTGCAGTTCGCGCCGCGTACCCGCCCGGACCGGTACACCATCCTGGAACACCTGGCCCTGTCGCCTACCGAGACGCGGGAGCGGCTGGCAGACTACGCCGGTGCAATCCGCGACCAGCTTGGCTGACCCCCGTCCCACCGTCGCCGACTTCCACCGGGTCAACCGGGGCGGCGGCCTGTTCAGCGAGTCGATCAGCCAGTGGCTCGGCGCGGTCTTCGCGCTGGTCGCGCAGCGCCTCGGGCTACGCCCGACCGCGCTGACCCTCACCAACCTGGTGCTCGGCCTGGCCACCTCCGTGACCGTGGTCGCGCTCGCCGGCCCGGTCGCCGACGGGGACGTACCGGCCTGGGTGGTCGGTCTGGTCGCCCTGGTCGGCTGGCAGGTGGCGTACTCCCTGGACTGCGCGGACGGGCAGCTCGCCCGGGTCACCGGCCAGGGCAGCCCGGCCGGTGCCCGGATCGACATCCTCTGCGACGTGGCCGCGCAGATCGCCCTGGTGGCCGCGCTGGCCGCCACCGCCGTCGCGCAGGAGCCGTCCACCCCGACCTGGCTGGTGGCCACCTTCGCGGGCACCTGGATGGTCAACCTGGTCACCTCGGTGATGCAGTCCGGCCCGAACGCCGCCAGCATGGTCACCTCGACCTCGCTGCCGGTACGCCTGGTGAAGCTGGTCCGCGACTACGGCGCGGTCATCTTCGTGGCCGCCCTGGTGCTCGCCGTCGCGCCCGCGCTGGTCCTCTGGGTGCTTGTCGCGTTCACCATCGTCAACGGCGGCTTCCTCCTGGCCAGCATCGCCTTCTCCGCCCGAGCCTCCCTGTAATGCCCCCCCCGGAACCTGCGCCGATCTTGCAGTTTCGGTTGACGTTTTGGGCATCATGCCCAGTATTGCCCCGACAGAAAGTGCAAGATCGCGGGGTTGAGGGCGGGGGCGGCAGGGTCTGAGGTCAGGCGGGGTTGGGGGTGCGGGCGACGCCCGCGTAGATGTCGATTAGTTGCTTCGTCACCACGTCGGGGTGGAAGGTGCGCTCGTAGCGGGTGCGGGCCGCCAGGGTCAGCCCGGGCGCGCCGGCTCGGGCGACCGGCAGGGCGGCGGCTAACGCGGCCGGCTCCGGGGCGACCACCCAGCCGGCATCGCCCAGACCGATCCCGGCCGGCATGGCCGGGCCACCGCCTCCGGCGACCGCCGAGGCGATCTCGGCGGGTCCGGTGCCGGCGGGCTCGTGCGGGGCGTCCGCTCCCACGAGGTACGGGATGCCGCCCAACGCGGTGCCGAGGACCGGGCGACCGCTCGCCAGCGCCTCGATGATCACGGTCGGCAGCACGTCGTGCCACATCGACGCCGCGATCACCACGGCGCTGGCCTCGACCGCGGCCCGCACCCCGGCGCGGTCGAGCTGCCCGAGGTAGACCACATCGGGGCGTTCGGCGGCGGCGGCCTCGACCAGCGGGCGCAGTTCGCCGTCGCCGGCGATCCGCAGCGTGCCCAGGGTGCCCGCCGGGTGTCGTCGCCAGGCGTCGAGCAGCAGGTCAACGCCCTTCTCGGGGGAGAGTCGGGCCATGTAGAGGAAGCCGTCCCCGAGCGGCGCCGGTCGGCCCGGGTCGGGGACGGCGTTCGGCTTCACCACGATGCGGTCGTCCGGGATGCCGTAGTCGCGCAGGTGGTCGGCGATGGCCGTGGTGAGCGCGACGAACCGGTCGACCGACCGCCAGGTGCCCCGGTGCACGGCCAGGGTGGTCGCCATCAGCGCGCTCTGCGCCGCCGAGTCGCGGTAGCACCGGTGCTTGATCGCCGGCACGCCCAGCGCCCGGCCCTTGCAGTCCTGGCAGATCACGCCGTCGCGGAAGTAGATCCCCGAGGAGCAGACCTGCCGGTAGTTGTGCACCGTCTGCACCACCGGCACGCCGTGCCGGTGCGCGGTCCGCACCACCCAGGGCGAAATCAGGGGGTACGGGTTGTGCAGGTGCAGGACGTCCGGCCGGCGCTCGGTGAGCAGCCGGCTCAGGTCCTGCTGGGCGCGCGGCGCCCAGATGGGTGAGATCGGCAGCAGCGCCTTGGCGGCCTTCGACATCGAGGGGATCTCGTCCGAGCTGCGGATGAACGGCAGCACCTCGACACCGGCGGCGGTGAGCTGAGCGATCTCCGCGTCGACGATGGTGTTCTCGCCGGAGGGCTGAGCTTCCCGGTACCGGTTGTGCGCCACCACGATTCTCACGGGAAAGAAGGCTACCGTTGGCTGGTGCCCGAACTACCGGAGGTTGAAGCGCTCGCGGGTTATCTGCGGCAGCGCGCGGTGGGGCGGCGTGTCGACCGGCTGGAGATCGCCGCGATCAGCGCCCTGAAGACGTACGACCCGGCACCCACCGCCGTCGCCGGCAAAACGGTGGTCGACGCCCGTCGGCACGGCAAGTTCCTCGACGTCGTCATCGAGGGTGACCTGCATCTCGTGGTGCACCTGGCCCGGGCGGGCTGGCTGCACTACCGGGAGGCGTTCCCGTCCGCCACCCCGCTGCGGCCGGGCAAGGGCCCGATCGCCGTGCGGGTCCGGCTCGACGACGGCTCCGGATTCGACCTCACCGAGGCCGGTACGCAGAAGAAGCTGGCCGCGTACCTGGTCACCGACCCGACGGCGGTGCCCGGGGTGGCCAAGCTGGGCCCGGACGCGCTCGCCGCCGACCTCCCCACCTTCGCCGAGCGGCTACGCAGCCGACGCGGGCAGGTCAAGGGGGTGTTGACCGACCAGTCGGTGCTGTCCGGGGTGGGCAACGCGTACTCCGACGAGATCCTGCACGCGGCGAAGCTGTCGCCGTTCGCGATCACCGATCGGCTCACGGACGCCCAGCTCGCCACCCTGCACGCGGCGACCCGGCAGGTGCTCGGCGACGCCGTCGAGCGGTCCCTCGGTCAGCGTGCCGCCGAGCTGAAGGGCGAGAAGCGGTCCGGGCTGAAGGTGCACGCCCGTACCGGCCTGCCCTGTCCGGTCTGCGGGGACACCGTGCGGGAGGTCTCGTTCGCCGACTCGAGCCTGCAGTACTGCGCCACCTGTCAGACCGGCGGCAAGCCGCTCGCTGACCGACGGTTGTCCCGCCTCGTACGGTGAGTAATCCCACGGGGCGACTACAGAGCGGAATCAGCCCGAGTGAGCCGAACCTCCGGTCCACCGTTCTCGCCACACGGGCATCCATCGGTATAGTGGCCCGGTCCCCGGCTTCTGAAATGGTGCGGAGCCGGCCAGATCCCGCCGACACCATCGGTCGCCAATCTCCTGCGGGGCGGCGACCGGCCGGAGCCCGCGTGGGAGACTGGGACGGTGGGCGACCCGGGCCCTCACGGCGAGTGAGCGGCACGTGTCATGCGGGAGGACATGGGTGAGGTGACGGCAAGCCTCCAGCGCCCGGTATCCAACGAAGGCCGGAGCAGACTCGTGCGGCACGTCGACAGCTTCGAGATCCAGCCGCCGACGCCGCCGTCACACAACGGCGTGCCTCGGTCGGCATGGGCCAGGGCGCGACGCCGTGTCTCCCGGTGGCACCGCCCCTACACCGCGATCCTGCTGCTGCTCGACTTCGGGGCGGCGGCGTTCGCCAGTTGGATCGCGATCCAACTCTTCGACCAGGCCGCCTCGGGTTTCTCCGGCACCAACCAGGACCCGACCTGGTTCCACACCATCTCCTACCTGCTGCTCCCGCTGGGCTGGGTGGTCATCCTCTGGAGCAACCGGGCGTACGACCGGCGGTATCTCGGGCTGGGTCCGGACGAGTTCAAGCGGGTGATCAGGGCCGCGGTCACGGTCGCGGCCAGCGTCTCCTTCCTCGCCTTCGCCACCAAGACCGCGCTGTCGCGGTGGACGGTGGGCACCGCGCTGCTCGGGGCGCTGCTGCTGATCCTGTGGGGCCGTTTCGTGGCCCGCTGGGCGCTGCACTACATCCGTCGGCGGGCCGGTCAGGCCGCACACCGGATGGTGCTGGTCGGCACCCTGCCGGAGTGCCTGGAGGTCTACGCGGCGGTCACCCGCAGCCCGGCCGCCGGCCTGATGCCGGTCGCCATCCACATCACCGACGGCTACGCGGCGGCCCGTGGAGTGCCGACGCCGGTCCCGGTGCACTCCGGCCGCGACGTCCTCGCCCTGGTCCGCGAGGTCGGCGGGGACACCATCGCCGTGTGCGGGTCGGCCAGCGCCGAGCCGGGTGAGCTGCGCCGGCTGGCCTGGCAGCTCGAAGGTTCCGGGGTCGATCTCGTGGTCGCCCCGCAGTTGACCGACATCGCCGGCCCGCGGGTGCACATCCGGCCGATCGAGGGTCTGCCCCTGCTGCACGTCGAGGAGCCGACGCTCTCCGGGCCGGCGCTGCTGGCCAAGAACCTGATGGACCGGGTCGCCGCCGGCCTCGGCCTGCTGCTGCTGATCCCGCTCTTCATCTCGATCGCGATCGCGATCCGGATCTCCGACCCCGGGCCGGTCTTCTTCCGCCAGCCGCGGGTGGGACACGAGGGACGCACGTTCCGGGTGTGGAAGTTCCGGACGATGTACGTCGACGCTGAGGACCGGCTGGCCAGCCTCACCGACCAGAACGAGACCGACGGCATGCTGTTCAAGATGAAGCAGGACCCCCGGGTCTTCCCGGTGGGCCGCTTCCTGCGCGCCTCGTCGCTGGACGAACTGCCGCAGTTGATCAACGTACTCTGGGGTGAGATGTCGCTGGTCGGGCCGCGACCGCTGCCCGCCGACGACGGCGACTTCCTGGGCGATGTGCGACGCCGTCTGCTGGTACGCCCGGGCATGACCGGGCTGTGGCAGGTCTCCGGCCGCTCCGACCTGTCGTGGGACGAGGCCGTCCGGCTCGACCTCTACTACGTCGACAACTGGTCACTGGCGTACGACCTGAGCATCCTGTGGCGGACCGTCGGGGTGGTGCTCGCCCGCAAGGGCGCGTACTAGCGCCGGAGCCGGCGACCCGTCAGGATCGCTGCGTGGGTGGCAACCTCTCCGCCGTCGTCGGCGTCGTCTCGCTGGTCACCGCGCTGACCGCGGCTCTGCTGGCGGTGCTGCGACTGCGCGCCCGGCGCGGCATCGCCACCGCCACCCAGCGGGCCACCTACGAGGTGCTGCACACCGCCGGGCTGGCCGCCGAGCCGCTGCGGGCGGGGCTGAGTGCGGCGGGCGCGGCGAAGGCCGTACGCCATCTGCGGGCCCTGGTGGGCGCGGTCGGACTGGCGCTCACGGACGCCGACGCGGTGCTCGCCCTCGACGGACGCGGCACGCACCACGGCGAGCAACTGCTCGCGGCGGCCCAGCGGTCGATCAACTCGGGGCGGTCGACCGTGCTCGGCGAGTCCGACCTGCGCTGTGACCGGGTGGACTGCCCGATCCGGGGTGCGGTGATCGCGCCGCTGCACGGCGCCGACGCCCGGGTGGTCGGGGCGCTGGTGGCGATCGCCGACAACGCGCCGGCGCCGGGGCTGGTGCAGGCCACCCTGGAGACCGCGCACTGGGCCGGCAACCAGCTCGCCCTGGCCGAGCTGGACTCGTCCCGCGAGCGGCTGGCGCGGGCCGAGATCCGGGCGCTGCGGGCGCAGATCAGCCCGCACTTCATCTACAACGCGTTGACCGCGATCGGTTCGTTCGTCCGCACCGACCCGGAACGCGCCCGGGAGTTGATCCTGGAGTTCGCGGAGTTCACGAGGTACTCGTTCCGGGCGCACGGGGAGTTCACCACCCTCGCCGAGGAGCTGCGGTCGATTGACAGGTACCTGACGATCGAACGGGCCCGCTTCGGCGACCGGTTGCAGGTGCGGTTGCAGATCGCGCCGGAGGTGCTGCCGGTGACACTGCCGTTCCTCTGTCTCCAGCCGCTGGTGGAGAACGCCGTGCGCCACGGGTTGTCCCGCAAGCCGGGCACGGGCATGGTGAGCATCGAGGCCCGGGACGCGGGCGCCGAATGCCACATCACGGTGGAGGACGACGGGGTGGGTATGGATCCGACCACGCTGACCGCCGGTATCGCCGAGCTGGCCCGCAGCACCGGCGACCCGGGCGACGACACGGGCCGGCACGTCGGCCTCTCGAACGTCGACGAACGGCTGCGCTCGGTCTTCGGTGACCGCTTCGGTCTGGTCGTCGAGACCGGGCTGGGCTCGGGCACCCGGGTGAGCGTGCGGGTGCCGAAGTTCCACCCGGGCGTACGGGCCGGTTCGTGAGCGAGCGCAGCGAGCGAATGCGGGCAGCCCGGTGAACGCCTCCGGTTTCCTGCGGGTGCTGGCGGTGGACGACGAGCCGCCCGCGCTGGACGAGTTGGCGTACCACCTGCGGGCCGATCCCCGGGTGGCCCGCCTGCACACGGCCGGGGACGCCACCGAGGCGCTGCGGCTGCTCCGCGACGGCGACGTGGACGTGGTCTTCCTGGACATCCGGATGCCCGGCCTGGACGGCATGGAGCTGGCCCGGGTGCTGCGCCGGTTCGCCCGGCCACCGGCGATCGTCTTCGTCACCGCGTACGACGACGGCGCGGTGGACGCCTTCGACCTGGGCGCCACGGACTACGTCCGCAAACCGGTACGCGCCGAGCGGCTGGCCGAGTCGCTGCGGCGGGTGATCGGGTCGCGGGTGGTGCCGTCGCACCCGGCGGCGCTGGCCCGGGCCGAGGAGGATCCGACCATCCCGATCGAGCTGGCCGGTACGACCCGCATGTTGCCGCGCTCGGCGGTGCGGTGGGTGGAGGCGCAGGGCGACTACGCCCGGCTGCACACCGCCGAGGGGTCGCACCTGGTCCGGGTGTCGCTGGCGACGCTCGCCGAACGCTGGGCGGATGCGGGTTTCGTCCGGGTGCACCGGTCGTACCTGGTGCAGTTGAAGTTGATCGCGGAGCTGCGCCTGGTGAACTCCGGCTACGTGGTGGTGGTCGACTCCACCGAGTTGCCGGTGAGCAGGCGGCACACCCGCGAGCTGAAGGACAAGCTGGTCAGGGCCGCGAAGCAGGATTGGAGTCGCTGAACGGGAATGCCCGCGACCGTCCCGTACGTTGTACGCTACGTCGTACGACAACCGGGAGGGCCGCCGTGACCGAAACCCCCTTCGACGCCGAGACCGAGTTCGACAGCCAACTCGACCGCCTGGTGCGATTGGGCTACCCGGCCCTCGCCGGAATGCCGGAGAACACCTTCCGCGACCTGGTCGCGCCGCTGCGCGCCCGAGCGGTCGACGGGGCCGTCGGCCTGCCCGCGCCCACCGACGCGCGGGTGCCCTTCCTGCTGGTCGTGACGCGGGACCTGATCGGCGTGGAGCCCCGACTCGAACTCACCACCCTGGCCGGCAAGCGCAAGCCCGGCTTCCTCGACCGGCACTACGCCGAGGACGACCTGCCGCGCTTCGACCCCATCAAGGAGCTGGAGGTGCCTGCCGGACCGGCGTACCTCCTCTTCGACGTCGACCGTGGTGAGGAGTTCCGCAACCTCGCCCCGGCGGCGGCCATGGAGGGCATGACCGCTCAGAACCGGCTGCCGCTCACCATCGACGAGGGGCTCGCCCTCATCACGCTGTACCCCGGGTCGCTGGCCAGCAACAGGTGCTTCTCGCTGGTCGGCTCGCGGTGCGGCGACAAGCGGGTACCGGCGCTGTGGATCAGCCAGGGCGCGCCGAAGCTGGGCTGGTGCTGGTGCGGCAACCCGCACACCTGGCTCGGCTCCGCCTCGGCCCGACCGGAGCGCATCGGTCTCGACTGATTCCATTGAGGACGGAAGCGCCGATCGGCCGGTTACGTAGCCATCGTCGGTGACCTATCGTCCGTGTGCCGGTCCCGTACGGGGCGCAGGGTCGGTGCGGGCGGAGCCTGCTCAGGCCGCCCCACCACCCTCACGTTGGGACATCGATGCAGCAATCCCCAGCCCGCCGCGCCCTGCTGGCCGGTGCCGTCGTCGCAGCACTCGTGCTGCCCGGCGCCACCCCGGCCCAGGCCGCGGCGACGGGCGCGGTCAGCGGACGACTGACCACTAGTAACGGCGCACCCGCCGCAGACGTTGTAGTCCAGGTCTACCCCGCCGACGACTACGAGAGCGCCGGCTACACCAGCACCGACGCCGACGGCAACTACACCGTGGCCAACCTGCCGGCCGGCTCCTACCGGGTGGGGTACTTCCCCTGGTTGCGCCCCGAGCAGTACCACCACCAGAAGTCGCAGATGTTCGACGCCGATCCGGTGACCGTCACCGCCGGAGGCACCACCACCGTCGACGAGCAACTCTTCGGCACCGGGACCCTCAGCGGCCGGCTCGTCGACGCCGCCGGCAGCCCCGTGCCGAACGTGAGCATCAGCGCCAACGAGGTCGACACGTACGGCTGGGCCGGTGGCTCCACCGACGACGACGGCCGATTCGCCATCAACGCGCTACCCGGCCGCTACCGGGTGAGCTTCAACCCGATCGAGGGCTCTTACCAGACCCAGTACGTACCGGGGAAGCTCGACGAGGAGGGCGCCAGCGTCTTCGAGGTCAAGCTGGACGCGGTCACCGAGGTCAACGAGACGGTGCTGCCGGTGGGTGGCCTGACCGGCCGGTTCACCACGGCGACCGGCGCCGCCCTGGCCAACGCCCAGGTCGACATCACCACCGCGAACTCGTACGGCGGAGCATGGACGCAGACCGACTCCGACGGTCGGTTCACCGTCGAGGTGCTCCAGGGGTCCTACAAGGTCGGGTTCTCCAAGGACGACCGGCAGCAGTACTACCGCGGCAAGCTGACGGCCGAGGCCGCCGACGTCGTCGAGATCCGTGGCGGGCAGCAGACGACCATCGCGGACAGCCTGCTCGGCACCGGATCGGTCGCCGTCTCGGCCGTCGACTCGGTGACCGGCGCTCCGGTCGCGAACTTCTGCGCCAACTCCGTGTGCAGCAACGGCAGCGGCACGGTGACCGTCAGCGACCTGCCCCAGGGTCAGCACGACCTCTTCCTGTACGCGCCGGACGGCCACTACTTCTCCCGCCAGCTCACCGGCGTACGCGTCAAGGCCAACAACACCACCAAGCTGACCGTGAAGCTCCGGCCGGGCGCGGTCATCGCCACCACCATCGTCGACCGGCAGACCGGCACGCCGCTGTCGGACGTCTGCCTCGACGCGTTCCTGCCCAAGCAGGCCGCGCTCAGCGACGGCTACGGCGAGTGCAGCGACCGCAACGGCCGGATCCAGGTGGGACCACTGGCCGCGGGCACCTACAAGCTCTTCGCCGCACCGCTCGGCTCCACCTACGGTCGGCAGTGGGTGGGCGTCGACGGCGGGACCGGCGACGAGCGGCAGGCCGCCACCGTCACGGCCACTGTCGGTCAGGTGGCGACCGGCCCACAGGTCCGGATGGACCGGGCGGGCACCATCACCGGCACGGTCACCGACTCCGCCAGCAAGCCGATCCAGGGCATCGACGTCTCCGTGCTGACCGCGCACCCGGGCGTCGGCGTGAACGACGCCACCACCAACGCGAACGGCGTCTACACGTTGCGCAACCTCGGGCCGTACGCCTGGCCGGTCGTGTTCAGCGACGGCCAGTACGCCAGCGAGTGGTCGGGTGACAAGCCCAGCCGGTTCACCGCGACCCCGGTGACCGTCACCGCCGGCGCGGCGGCCAGGCAGGATGCGCAGCTCGACAGCGGGGTGACGCTCGCCGGCACCTTCCGCACGCCTGACGGCACCGCCTACACCAGCGGTTGGGTCGTGGCCCGCAGCGCCGACACCGGCGACATCGCCGGCAGCGGTGGGATCGAAGACGGCCGCTTCACCATGCGACTCAAGGGCCCGCAGCGTGTCTACTTCACCTACGACGCCTCCATCGGTGAGGGTCAGCAGGTCAGCGGCCGCTACCTGGTGACCCAGCCCGACGGCACCCGCAAGCTCGCGCTCTTCAACGTGCCGAGCAACGGCAGCATGTCGGCGGACCTGGTCGTACCGGCAGCCTGACAGTGGCGTCAGCGGGGCCGGTGGCAGCGCCACCGGCCCCGCTGCGTGCCCGGTTGACCATCAGAAGATGTCGGCGAGCGCGAGCGTGAGAGGGAACGGCTGCTCGCTGCGATAGACCTCGCCGATCGGAACGACGACCTGCTCGCGGTATCCACCAGGGCCGTGGAGCGCCGCACCACCCCGATCCATCGCGCTCTCGTGCGCGACGAACAGGTCCGGAACGAAGTACGACGAGCGTTTGGCACTGACGCCGATGGCCTGGCCGACGAGCAGACCTGCCGGTGCCTGCCGATCGAGCATCCGGCGGAGGCGGTTGGCGACCGCGCCGTGGAAGACGTCCGCATGGGGGGACACGAGCAGGCTCCCGTCGAAGATCTCGTAGACCTGGTTGTCCTCGGGGAGGCCCTGGATGTCGTCCACCGTCCAGGCGTCACCCCGGCCGGGCCGGGCAGGATTGGTCACCGTCACACCTCCTCTCTACCGGTCCACCCTGACAGCTCGGTTGGTCGTCCACAACGAACCTCGGACGTTCCGGGAGGCCGGCTGCCATTACCGCCGAGTTATCCACAGGGCTGACCGGTTCTCCACAGGTTGTTCACAACGCCACCCACTGATCTCCACGGCGGCTCCCTACAGTCAGACCCCATGAAGGAACGCCGCGTCCTGGTCGTCGAGGACGAACGCACCATCGCCGAGTCGGTCGCCGCCCGACTCCGCGCCGAGGGTTTCGCCGTGGAGATCGCCACGGACGGCCCCAGCGCGGTCGAGCGGTTCCGGACCGGGCAGCCGGATCTCGTCGTCCTCGACGTGATGCTGCCCGGCTTCGACGGTCTGGAGGTGTGCCGGCGTATCCAGGCGGTCCGGCCGGTTCCGGTACTGATGCTCACCGCCCGCGACGACGAGACGGACCTGCTGGTCGGGCTCGCCGTCGGCGCGGACGACTACCTCACCAAGCCGTTCTCGATGCGCGAGCTGGCCGCCCGCGTCCACGTGCTGCTGCGCCGCATGGAACGGGCCGCGACCCCCGCGCCACCCGCCATCCGGCTCGGCGACATCGAGATCAACGAGACCGAGCGGCGGGTCCGCCGGGCCGGCGCGGAGGTGCACCTCACGCCCACCGAGTTCGACCTCCTGCTGCACCTCGCCGGGCGACCCCGCACGGTGCTTCCCCGGGAGCGACTGCTCGCCGACGTGTGGGGTTGGGCGGACGGCACCGGCACCCGCACGGTGGACAGCCACGTCAAGGCCCTGCGCCGCAAGCTCGGCGCCGACCTGATCCGGACCGTCCACGGCGTCGGGTACGCCCTGGAGGTCCCCGCGTGACCGGCCGGCTGGTGAACTGGCTGAACCGGGTGCTTCCCCGCCCCCTCGACCCGGTCCGCTCGATAAAGATGAAGCTCGGCGTGCTGTTGGTCGCCTCCTGGGCGGTGGCCATCGGCTACTTCTGGTACGGCGTCGGCTGGCTCCCACCGGGCACGGCGATCACCTCCATCGGCATCGCGCTGGTCATCTCGCAGGTGCTCGCCCACGGGATGACCTCACCGCTGCGCGAAATGACGGCCGCCGCCGGGGCGATGGCCCGCGGCGACTACACCCGTCGGGTACGCGCCAGCTCCCGGGACGAGGTGGGTGAGCTGGCCCAGGCGTTCAACAAGATGGCCGGGGACCTGCACGCGGCGGACCAACGGCGGCGTGAGCTGATCGCCAATGTCTCCCACGAGCTGCGGACGCCGATCACGGCATTGCAGGGCGTACTGGAGAACATGGTGGACGGGGTGGCCGAACCGGAGCCGGCGGCCCTGCGCGCGGCGCTGTCCCAGACCGAACGGCTCGGGCATCTCGTTGCCGACCTGCTCGACCTGTCCCGTCTCGACGCCGGGGTGGTGCCGCTGCGCCGGGTCCACCTGGACGTGGGGGACTTCCTCGACGAGGCGGTGGAGCACGCCACGGCCAGCGCAGCCGGCGCGGGGCTGGACGTGGACTTCCGGCTGCACGAGTTGGCCGGGCCGTTGACGGTGCACGCGGACCCGTGGCGGCTGCACCAGGTGTTCACGAACCTGCTCGACAACGCGGCCCGGCACAGCCCACCGGGCGGCACCGTGCAGGTGCGCGCCGAGGAGCACGCCGGCCAGCTCCACTTCGAGGTGAGCGACGAGGGGCCGGGCATCCCGACGGCCGAGCGGTCCCGGGTGTTCGAACGGTTCACCCGCGGTGACCGCGCCGCCGGGGGTGGCACCGGCCTCGGTCTGGCCATCGCCCGCTGGGTCGTCGAACTCCACGGCGGCCGGATCGCGGTCCTCGACCCGGTCGGCGTCGCCAAGGGCACCCGTCCCGGGTGCCGCATCCAGGTCACCATCCCGAACAACGGACCACACCGAGGAGAGGTCGCATGACCACCCCTGGCAGCACTCCGCCTCCGACCAGCGTCCCGGCGACGCCGGCCGCCGACGCACCGGCGCAACCGCCGGCCAGCACGTCGGCACTGCCGTCCGGTGGCCCCTTGGCAGTGCCGACCGGTGGCGCCGTGGCCGGGCCGACCGGTGGCGCCGTGGCCGCGCCGACCAATGGTCCCGTGGCTGCCGGTGGGCCAGCGGCCGCGCCGACCAGAGGTCCAGCCACACCGCCGGCCGGTGGCCCAGCGGCACCGGCCATGGGCCCTGCGGGACGGCCGGTACCGGCCTGGCCTCAGCCGATGGCTGCGCCGCTCCTCGCGCCCCGGCCACCGTCGCTCATCGAGCGGCGCTGGCCAGGGCCATCGGGTGCCTCGCGTCCGCTCGTCCTGGCGGCGCTGGCGGCGGCTGCCATCCTCGGCGCGTCGACGATCACGATGGTCCGTCCCGGACTCGGTTGGCTGGTGGCCGTGGTGGCCGGCAGCGCCGCGCTCGCCGTCGCCGCCGTCGTTCGGGCCAGACCGTCGGGCGCCCCACCCGCGTCGGTGACGCCGACGTCGTCGCCCGCCCCGCCGGCTCCGGCGTCTCCGACGTCTCCGGGGACCCAGCCCATCGCAACCGGCCAGCCGAGCCCGGCCACGCCGACGGCCCAGGCCACCACGACCACGTCGACCATGTCCGGCGGCCAGGCCGCCCCGACGGCCCAGATCACCTCGACCGCGCCGGCCACGTCCGCCGGCCCGGCCACCCGGACAGCGCAGGTCACCTCGACCACGTCCGCCGGTCAGGCCGCCACGACCACGCCGGCAGCACAGATCACCCCGACCACCACGCCGCCCAGCCAGGTCGCCCCGACGCCCCCGGCCACGCCGGCGGCCCAGGCCACGCCGGCGGCCACGGCCACGCCGGCAGCTCAGACCCCGCCGGCGGCCCAGGCCACGCCGGCGGCCACCGCCCGTCCCGATGCCACGGGGGCATCGGGGCGGGCGGCGCAGGTCGTCTGGGCGGCCGCGACCGTCGCGTTGGTGGGCGTGGGTACCCTCCGGGCAGCCGGCTGGCTCTTCGCCCTCTGCCTGCTCGCCGCCGTGGTGACCGGGACGCTCGCGGTGACCGGCGGGCGGAGCCCGCTCGGGATGCTGCTGGCCGTGACCCTGCCGCCGGCCGCGACGGTACGGGCGCTCCCCTGGGCGGTACGCGGGCTGCGCGACAACCGAGCGGCCAGCTCGGGGATCGCCGTCGGACGGGTGCTGACCAGCGTGGCGATCTCCGCCGGTCTGCTGACGCTGTTCGGTCTGCTCTTCTCCTCCGCCGACGCGGTCTTCGCCGACCTGGTCAGCGGCCTGTTGCCCGACATCTCGGTACCCGGCACGATCGGGTGGACGTTCCGGCTGCTGCTGATCGGTGGCGGCCTGCTGGGTGCCGCGTACCTGGTCAGTCGACCGCCCAACCTCGACGACCTGCGGCCTGGGCCGTCGCGGCCGGCGCACCGGCTCGAGTGGACGCTTCCGCTGGTGCTGCTCGACGCCCTGTTCGCGGCGTTCGTACTGGTCCAGTTGACGGTGCTGTTCGGTGGCTCGGGGCATGTGCTGCGCACGTCGGGACTCACCTACGCGCAGTACGCGCGCAGCGGCTTCTGGCAACTGCTCGCCGTCACCGGGCTCACCCTGCTGGTGATCGCCGTCGCCGCCCGCCGGGCACCGAAGGCCACCCGGACCGACCGGCTGCTGGTCCGCGTTCTGCTCGGCGCGCTCACCGCGCTCAGCCTGGTGATCGTCGCCTCGGCGCTCTACCGGATGCAGGTCTACGCCGACGCGTACGGGGCCACCCGGCTGCGGCTCGTCGTGGCGACCGTCGAACTGTGGCTCGGGCTGCTGTTCGTGCTGGTCGGCGTGGCCGTGGTACGGCTGCGGGCCACCTGGCTGCCCCGGCTGGTGATCGGCACGGCGGTGCTGGCGCTGCTCGGGCTGGCCCTGGTCAACCCCGATCGGCTGATCGCCGACCGGAACGTCGACAGGTACCTGCAGACCGGCCGGTTGGACGTCGACTACGTGTCCGGCCTGTCGGCGGACGCCGTACCGGCCCTGGCCCGGCTGCCCGAGCCGATGCGGGTGTGCGCACTGTCCCGGCTCGCCGCCGACCTGCCCCGGGACGGTCTCTGGGCGACGAACGTCGGCCGGGAGCGCGCTCGCCCGGAACTGGCGAGGATTCCGGTGCACACCACCTCGACGTACTGCCTCGGTCTGCGGTACTGATGAGCGTCGGCGCTTGACAATCGCGCGAGGCGGGCAAGACTGCCGGGGTGGCCAAGCAACTCCCTGACGTGGGGTCGGGCGGTGCGGTCCCGCCGCCCCGGCGGGAACGGATCGTGTTGGCCGACATCACCCGGCGCGACACGCGCGCCGAGCGGACCCGCGTGGAGCTGGCCCAGCAGACCCAGGTCGGCGAGGCGCTGGTCCGTGGCCTGGTCCGGGCCCAGCTCGCGCTGGCGTTGCGGTTGTCGCTGGTGGTCGTCATCGGGCTGGGCGGGTTGCCGTGGCTGTTCGCCATCGCGCCGTCGCTCGGCCGGACCACCGTGGTCGGCGTGAACCTGCCCTGGCTGCTGCTCGGGGTGGCCTCGTTCCCGTTCCTGATCGCGGTGGGCTGGGCGTACGTGCGGCTGGCCGAACGCAACGAGCAGGACTTCACCGATCTGGTGCAGCGGCCGGAGCGCTGACGTGGGCAACGGCTACGTGGTCCCGGCGATCGTCGCGGTCACCCTGGTCACCGTCGGCATCGGCTTCTACGGGCTGCGGCTGGCCCGGACCACGTCCGACTTCCTGGTCGCCTCGCGGGCGATCAGTCCGACCTGGAACGCCGCCGCGATCGGCGGGGAGTACCTGTCGGCCGCGAGCTTCCTCGGCATCGCCGGCCTGGTCCTCAAGTACGGCGTGGACGTGCTCTGGTATCCGGTCGGCTTCGCGGCCGGCTACCTGGCCCTGCTGCTGTTCGTGGCCGCGCCGCTGCGCCGCTCCGGCGCGTTCACGCTGCCCGACTTCTGCGAGCTGCGGCTCGGGTCCCGCCGCCTGCGCATCCTCGCCACCGCCTTCGTGATCTTCATCGGCTGGCTCTACCTGGTGCCGCAGTTGCAGGGCGCCGGCCTCACGCTGGCCACGGTGGCCGGCTCCCCGTACCCGGTGGGTGCTCTGCTGGTCGCGGCCGTGGTGACCGCGAACGTGGCGCTCGGCGGGATGAGGGCCATCACCTTCGTCCAGGCGTTCCAGTACTGGCTCAAGTTGACGGCTCTCGCCGTACCCGTGATCTTCCTGGCGCTGCAGTGGCAGGCCGACGGCCGCCCGGCGGTGACGCCGCCCGACGGGCCGACGTTCCGGACCGCGACCACCGTCGTGGTCGAGCATCGCGCGACCCTCACCCTGGCCGACGGCGACATCCGGGAGGTACGCCCCGGCGACGAACTGACCTTCGCGGCCGGCGACCCGGTGCCGCAGGTGTCCGGGATGGCGACCGACGCGGCGGACTGGTTGCTGCCCAGCGCCGCGGGCGCCGACGACCGGGGCCTGTTCGGCACGTACTCGCTGATCCTGGCCACCTTCCTCGGCACCATGGGCCTGCCGCACGTACTGGTGCGCTTCTACACCAACCCGGACGGCGCGGCGGCCCGTCGGACGACGCTCGTGGTGCTGGCCCTGGTCGGCGTCTTCTACCTGCTGCCCACCCTGTACGGGGTGCTGGGCCGGATCTACACCCCGCAACTGCTGGTCAGCGGGCAGACCGACGCGGTGGTGGTCCTGCTGCCCGGCGCGGTCCTCGGCGACGGGCTGGCCGGGCGGCTGCTCGCCGCGCTGGTCTCGGCGGGTGCGTTCGCCGCCTTCCTCTCCACCTCGTCGGGCCTGCTGACCAGCGTCGCCGGGGTCATCTCGACGGACGTGCTCGGCCGGGGCTCGGTACGCGGCTTCCGCCTGGCGACCGTCATCGCCGGGGGCGTGCCGGCGGTACTCGCCCTGCACGTCTCCGGCCTGGACGTCTCCCAGGTGGTCGGGTTGGCCTTCGCCGTCGCCGCGTCGAGCTTCTGCCCGCTGCTGGTACTGGGCATCTGGTGGCGCGGGCTCACCGACCTGGGCGCGGCGGCCGGGGTGCTGGTCGGCGGTGGGGCTGCGATCGGCGCGGTGCTGGTGACCGTTCTCGGGCCGCCACTGTCCGGCTGGCCCGCCACCCTCACCGCGCAGCCGGCCGCCTGGACGGTGCCGCTGGCGTTCACCGTGATGGTCGCGGTCTCCATGGCGACCCGCCGCAGAGCACCGGCCGACGTAGCCGCCACCATGCTCCGCCTACACACCCCCGAAGCCCTGCGCCTGTAGCCCTAAGACCCCCGCAGCCCCCGCGATCTTGCACTTTCTGTCGCGGCAAAACGGGCATTCTTTGCATTCGGGCAACCGAAAGCGCAAGATCGGCGCGAGCGTGGCGCCGGTTCCGGGGCTGAGGTGACGGTCGCGGGATTACTACACTGCGGATCGTGACGAACCCCTCGGATTTGAGCAGGTCCATTTCGGAGCTGCTGTCTACGCTCGACCGCGGTCACACCGGAGGCGATCCAGAGGCGCCGAGCGAGGTGGCGCCTCCCCTCCAAGGCGTCGGCGAGGCATCCGACGGCCTGGTACGCGTGGTCGCCCTCCCGGGTGGACACATCGAGTCGGTGTGGATCGACCCGAGGATGATGCGCTCGGCGTCAGAGAGCCTGGCCGAGGAGATCCGTACGGCCACCAACGCAGCCCTGGCGGACCTGCGGAAAGCGCTGGCCGACGGCACCGCCGCGACGGACACCTCGGGCATGCTGGAGCAACTGCGTGAGCTGCAACGCGGCGCGGTGCCGCAGTTGCAGGGGCTCATCGACACGCTCGGCAGCGTCCAGGACCGGCTCGCCTCCGGCGGAAAGGCCTGACATGGCCCGAATAATGGACCCGGACAGCCTGCGCGGGGCAGGCACCAACCTCCAGGACATCTCGGATCGTTTCCTCACCGAACTGCGCACCTTCCTGGCCGACCTGCAGGGGTTCGGCGCACCCTGGGGCAACGACGACATCGGCAGCCTGATCGGCGCCGCCTGCGAGGAGGTGACCGCGTACGCCGCGGAGTGCTTCGAGTCGGCAATCGAGGAGCTTGGCGTGGTCGGCGTCGACCTCAACCGGATGGCACACCTGGTCGACGAGGACGAGCGGGCCATCACGGCCCACCTGAGCGGTCTCGGCCAGGAACTCGGGTGAGGCGACGTGGGACTGCAACTACCAGGTGAGCTGACCACCTTCCTCAGCATGATCGGGTACGACTGGCCGCAGGCGGACGAGACCGCGCTGGTCGAGATGGGCCAACGGTGGCTCGCCTTCAGCGGGACCCTGCAAACCCTGACGACGGAGGCGGGACAGGCGGCCCAGCCGGTCGTAGCCGTCAACGCGGGTGCCGACATCGACGCCTTCCAGGCGTACTGGACCGAGCAGGACGGGCCGGTGCAGGTGCTGCAGGATGGCGCGCTCGCTGCCACCCTGGCCGGCACCGGTCTGATCATCATCGGTGCCATCGTCCTCGCCCTGAAGATCCAGGTCATCGTGCAGTTGGTGATCCTGTCGGTGGAGATCGCCCAGGCGGTGGCGACGGCGGTGGCCACGTTCGGCGCCTCGCTGGCGGAGATCCCCATCTTCCAGATGATCACCCGCGAGATCGTCGGCCTGCTGATCGACCAGGTGATCGGCGCGCTCCTCGATGGGTAAGCGCGGGCGGGGAACATTCATCCGAGCTGCCCTGTCCCACCTGCGCAAACAGAAGGCACGAGCGCGGCGCGGTCAACGGACGGACGGCATGACGCCGGAACGACTCCGGCACACTCTGCTCGGCGAACGCGACGGCAGAGCTTCGGGCTGGCACCACCGACCGGGCGGCATCGACCCACCGGGCGCGAAACTGATCAAGGTGACGAAACGGGACAACCGAACTGGCGTCTACAACGGCCGGGTCGCCTTCCAGAACCGTCGCACCGGTGAGTGGCAGGAGAAGCGCGGCGGTAGCACCTTCTTCCCGGACCACTGGACACCGCAGGACGTCGACAACGCGATCACCCGCGGGTTCAACTCACCGGACGTCGTCAAGGATCCGCAGACTGGACGGTGGTCGAGCAAGTTCGACGGTGTCCATCTGAAAGGCTTCTACGATCCAGAAACCGACACTCTGAGCCACGGCTTCCCAACTCTGCCTGGAGGCACTCCTTGAGCACTATCGAGTTCCACTGGTCCAAGGAGCGCATCGCCGAGTACCAGTCGACAGACCAGCGGCTCGCGTGCCTGGGGATGTGGTTGACCGACGACATCCAGAGCGTGCACGAACTCTGCCTCGACCTGTTGGCCGATCTTGAGGACATTGCGGCCGGGCGGAAGGAGAAGGAGAGCTGGGAGGGCAACGCCTGGGCGGCCGAGCTGAGCGCCGAGGGCGTCGACCTGCAGAATCTCTGGCGGGATGTCCTGCACGCCCACTATCCGCTGGCGGAGACCCGGCGGGTCGTGGCGCAGTACTGGCGACTGCTCGCCGAGGACCCGGACCGCACCCGGGCGGTCGTCGAGTGGGAGAGCGAGAACGGTCGGGCGCACCCGTACCCGGGACTGTGACGGTCGACGGCTCTGTTCAGTCGGTGGCTCTGGGGTGGCCCGTGCCCGCGTGTTTGACCCAGCAGGTGCGGGTGTCATGGTCGGGGAGATACCAGATGCGGCCGCCAGCGGTGACCTCGTACTGCCACTGAGGCAGCGTCGTGCCGTTGTGAATGGCGGTGGCGAGCGAGCCCTTGAGAGGGTGCTGCCTGCTGGTCGCTGGTGACGGGCAGGGGTCGGATTCGATGGCGTCGAAAGCTGCCCGGGTGTTGGCTGCCGCCTGGCGGCACAGCTCCTCCCAGCCCTTGGCCGCGTCATTGGTGGCGAACCGCAGGGCGTAGCCGCCAAGGCGGGGCGGCGGCGCCGCCCGGTCGCCGCGCTTGGCGCTCACTCTGCGGCCGGTCGGGGCACCGCCCCGAAATCGTCAGAGCCGGGCGCGGCCAGAACGCGGTGCAGGTCGGGATCGGCATGGACTTCGGCGCTGTGCCGCCACTCGGTGAGCAGCTGCGAAATGGCTGCGGTGTTCCCGACCGCCGCTGCAGCCTCTGCCACCTCGAGGAACTCGGTGGCCATCTGCTCGCGGTCCTCAGGTGGCAGGAACCGCACCCAGGGCAGCACGGTCGGCAGTGCCTCACGCACCAGAGTCGGATCCCGCCGCACCACGCTGGCCAGCAGCCGGGCGGTCAGGTCCACGACCTCACCTTCGGCCGTTGCCCGGTCGGCCGACATCAACACCAGGTCAGCCGCGTCACGGCGGCGCAGCCGCACCGCACGCGCGTGGGACAGCCTCTCTGCTGTCTCAGCGGGCTGCCGGAGCAACTCCGAGAACGGCACGGACTCCAAGGGTATCGACACGACATCAACACTACTTCAGAAGTCTGGAGATCGCACGACCTACACACTGTTCGATCGAGTACAGATCGGCGATGGGCGGATCAAACCGGGAGGCTACGTCTCGGGGATGATCGCGCGTCCGACCTGTGCCGGACGGCGGAACTGGCAATCGGCGGATAACGTCGGGCCATGACTGGTGAGCATCCCGCGCTCGTGCTGCGTGGTCTGGCTAAGCGGTTCGACGGCACGGTGGCGGTCGCCGGTGTCGACCTGGACGTACCGGCCGGGTCCTTCTACGGGCTGCTCGGTCCGAACGGCGCCGGCAAGACCACCACGCTGTCGATGGCGGTCGGCCTGTTACGGCCGGACGCCGGCGCGGCGTGGGTGCTCGGCCAGGACGTGTGGCGTGATCCGGTCACGGCCAAGCAGTTGCTCGGCGTGATGCCCGACGGGGTACGGCTGTTCGACCGGCTCAGCGGCGCCGAACTGCTGGCGTACCACGGGCTGCTGCGGGGGATGGACCCGGCGGTGGTCGACCAGCGGGCCGCGGAGTTGCTGGACGTCCTGGCGCTCGGCGACGCCGGCCGGACGCTGGTGGTGGACTACTCGGCGGGCATGAAGAAGAAGATCGGCCTGGCCTGCGCCCTGCTGCACGGCCCCCGGGTGCTGGTGCTGGACGAACCGTTCGAGGCGGTCGACCCGGTGTCGGCGGCGCTGATCCGCGACATCCTCACCCGGTACGCGGCCGGGGGCGGCACGGTGGTCTTCTCCAGTCATGTGATGGAGGTCGTCGAGCGGTTGTGCTCGCATGTGGCGATCCTGGCCCAGGGCACCATCAAGCGGGTCGGCACGATCGCGGACGTCCGCGGCGACCGGTCACTGGAACAGGTCTTCGTCGAGGTGGTCGGCGGGCGTACCGCGACCGGTGACGAGTTGTCATGGCTGTCTCGGTGAACCCGGCCACCGCGGCCACCGCACCCGCCACCCCGGCGCGCACGGTCTCCGCGCGGCACTTCGTACGCCTCAAGCTGCGGGTGATGGGCAACAACTTCCGGGGCCAGGGCTGGCGGATCGCCATGTTCGTCGGCGGAGCGCTGGTCGGCCTCTGGTTCGCGGCCGGTGGCTTCTTCCTGTTCGCCGCGCCGGGCATGACGGACAACGCGCAGTACGCGGTGCTCGTCGCGGCCGCCGGCGGGGGCCTGCTGGTGCTCGGTTGGCTGCTGCTGCCGCTGGTCTTCTTCGGCGTGGACGAGACCCTCGACCCGGCCCGGTTCGCGCTGCTACCGCTGCCGCGCCGCACCCTGGTCGTCGGCCTGTTCGCCGCCGCGCTGGTCAGCGTGCCGGTGCTGGCGGCGGCGGTCGCCTCGCTGGGCCTGGTGCTGACCGCCTGGGCGCTGGGCGGCTGGTCCGCCGGCGTGGTGGCGGTGCTCGGCGTACTCGCCGGGTTGCTGCTCTGTGTGGCCGCCAGCCGCGCGGTGACCAGCGCCTTCGCCAGCATGCTGCGGTCCCGTCGGGTCCGCGACCTGGCTGCCGTGCTGCTGGCGGTGACCGCCGCGCTACTCGGCCCGTTGCAGGTCTTCGGCCTGGCGGCACTGCGCCAGACAGACTGGACCCGACTGACCGGGCCCGCCTCGGTGCTCGGGTGGACGCCGTTCGGGGCGCCGTGGACCGCCGGCATCGACGTGGCGCAGGGACGGGTCTGGGCCGCCCCGCTCAAGCTGCTGATCACGGTGGCCGCGATCGGCGCCCTGCTGGCCTGGTGGTCGCGGTCGCTGGAGTCGGCCATGGTCGGTTCGGCGACCGCCGGCCGGGCCCCGGCCCGAGGCGGCGTCGAGGGCGGGGCGGTCGCCCAACTCTTCCCCCGCGCCGCCGGCTGGGCCCGGCGGGACCGGTTCGGCGCGCTCGTCGCCCGGGAGGCCCGCTACTGGTGGCGGGACGCCCGCCGCCGCGCCAACCTGATCACCATCGCGGTGGTCGGCATCTTCGTCCCCGTGATGATCAACCTGGGTGGGGCGGGCTTCGCGTTCGAGTCCGACGCCGGCTCGACCGGGGCCTCGGACAGCTCACCCGTGCTGGTCACCCTCTCCATGATCTTCGTCGGCGTACTCGCGTCGACCACGCTGGCCAACCAGTTCGGCTTCGACGGCAGCGCATACGCGGCGAACGTCGTGGCCGGCGTTCCCGGGCGGGTCGAGCTGCGTGCGCGGATGACGGCCTTCTCGCTGTACGTCCTACCGATGCTCGCGGTCGTCGCGGTGGTGCTGTCGACGGTGCTCGGCCGCCCGGGCTGGATCCCGTTGACCGCCGGCAGCCTGGCCGCCACCTACGGCGTCGGGTTGGCGGTGAACAGTTTCGTCTCGGTGCTCGGGGCGTACTCGCTGCCGGAGACGAGCAACCCGTTCGCGATGAACAGCGGCGCGGGCGTGGCGAAGGGCCTGCTCACCCTGGTGACCATGCTCGCCACGGCGGTCGCCGCGGTGCCGATGGTGGTGGCCGCCGCGCTGCTCGGCGACGCCTGGCTCTGGCTGGCCCTGCCGCTCGGCACGGGGTACGGGCTGGGCGCGGCGCTGCTCGGCGCGTACCTGGCCGGTGACGTACTGGACCGGCGTCAGCCGGAACTGCTGGCCACCGTCACGCCACGCCGCTAGGCGGCCGGGCCGCGAGACGCGTGGGCGGTGAGGAAATCGGTCCAGGCCGACGGGCTGAACGTGAGCACCGGGCCGGACCGGTCCTTGCTGTCCCGCACCAGCACGACACCGGGCAGATTGTCCGCCACCTCCACGCAGTTGCCACCGGAGTCGGTCGACCGGGTGGAGGTGCGCCAGCGCGGCTCAATCATCGTCATGGTGTCACCTTCAGCTTCCGAATCAGGTCCATCGACGCACCTGTGGACAGTGCTTCGCCGAGCAGACTATCCCATTTGCGATCAATCAATCGGAGCATCTGCGGGTCGTCCATTACGTGTCCGCGAGCAGCATTCTCCAGGTAAAGCACCCTGTCTCCGTCGGGCAGGTCGGCGAATACGAAGCCGCCACCGAACCCGACGTGCTCGCCGACGCTCAATGGAATGACGTGCAGCCGCACGAACGGAAGGTCTGCCACCTCAAGCAGTCGACCGAGTTGGGCATTGAGCACGGTGTGGCCGCCCACAGGGCGATGCAGGCCCATCTCATCCACCAGGAAGACACAGTGCGGCGGCACCTCCTGAGACAAGAGCCGTTGACGTTCCAAGCGAACCGCGACAAGTTCGTCGACCACGGCCGGCGGCTGCAATCCACCCGCCGAGATGACGGCGCGGGCGTATTCCTCGGTCTGCAACAGGCCGGGCACAAGACATGCCTCGAAGGCACGCAGGCGCGTCGCCCGCTGCTCGTAGCCGCGCCACGGAACGAACCACGATGGGCCGTGCTCGTGGTCCGCAGCCTTCAGGAGTTCGGCGAGGAGGCCACCGGTGGCCAGGGCTTCGTCGGCGGCCACCGCGAATTCCATCGTCGGTCGGCGGCGGCCAGTCTCGATGGCGGCCACCGTGGACGGACTCCACCTGATCAGGGTCGCCAGGGCCTCCTGGGAAACGTCGGCACCGGCCCGGGCGGCCTTCAACGCCCGTACCCACATCTCGATGTTCATCCTTACCTCTTAAGTAAGTACGTGACTGCGGTGCGTAGTAAGCCCTGGAATCCTCCCGTGTCCGCGCCGCGCCGTCCAGGGTGGAGAGCACGCGGCCCGGCCGGTGGAGGCGATGACCCGGCGGCTGGTCCTGCGTCGGGGCCGTCCCGGTCATTCCCCCGGTCGGGGCGGCCCCTTGATCGACCGGGAGGAGGTCAGCCGTGCCCGAATTCATTCCTGGTCGGGGCGGGACGCGGTGGTCGTACTCGATGAGGAACGTGGCGGCGACGGCTGTGCCGGGCGCGATCGAGCCGGCACGCGGCGGCGCGGCGCGGCGCGATCGGGGACCTGACATCCCGACGAGCGTGATGCCTGTCAGGCATCAAGATGACGCACCGGCATCACGCTCACTGAGGTGTTGCCTCCTGCCGGCCGCCGGAGGTGTGGGGTGAGCCGGCCGCACCTGCCGATGCGGCCGCTGTGGCGGTGTCGGGGCTGCGGCGCGCCCTGGCCCTGCCAGCCGGCGCGGCTCGCGCTGCTGGCCGAGTACCGGGACGACCACACGGCCCTGCTGTTCTACCTGGGCACGCTGATGGCGGAGGCGGGCGACCAGCTCGCCCGGCTGAACGGGCGACCCGCCGACCTGCACGCGCGCTTCCTGGGTTGGGTGCGGGACCGGGGCGGCACAATGTTTCACGTGAATCATGAGCCGGGTGCCGAGATCCACCACACCGACCCGTTCGCGGTGCCGACCGGACAGCGGTCACCGGCCCGTCGGCTGCGGGGTCGGCTCGCCGCGCCGGTGACCCTCTGGACCGCGCCCGGCCCGGCGGGTCTGACGGTGTCGTCGACACTGGTCGCCGAGGGGGAGCCGGACCGGTTGCTCGGGCTGATTGACCCGGAGTCCGACCTCTGGGCGTCCGTCGAGGAGGCGGGCCGCTTCGCCGTCGCGCCGCTCGGCCCGCCACACCGGCAGCTCGCCGACCGCTTCGCCGGCCTCTTTCCCGCGCCGGGCGGGCTCTTCGCCACCGGGTCGTGGACCGAGACGCCCTACGGGCCGGTGCCGTCCGACGCCGGCGGCTGGGCGGGGTGCCGGCTGGACACCGCCCGGGAGTACGGCTGGGGCCTGCTGGTGGAGGCCACGATCGAGGCCGTCGACCTGGTCGAGGACACCACGCCGCTGCTGCACTACCGGGGGCGGTACCACGAGCTGCCGGGCTGACCAGGCGCCCCGGACGCGCGACCGGTCACCGGGGTGACCTGGGTCACTCGGCGCACCCAGCCAACCGCTCGGCGCAGTCGACGACCGGCGTCGATCTCGACCTTCCCCGTCGGGGAGCGTGCCTCCTACGGTGCGCGCAACTACCCCCGACGCCTGTGAAGGTGGTGATCCACAGATGTCCACGGACACACCCGCGCCGACCGCTTCCCAGCCGGACAAGTACCTGGCCGTACAACAGTCAGACGAGTTCGCCGGGTTGCGGCGCGCGTTGCGCGGCTTCGTCTTCCCGATGACCGTCGCGTTCTTCCTGTGGTACGCGCTCTACGTCATTCTCTCCGCGTACGCCCGGGACTTCATGGGCACGAAGCTGTTCGGCAGCAACATCAACGTTGCGCTGATCTTCGGCCTGCTCCAGTTCGTCTCGACGTTCCTGATCGCCTGGCTCTACTCGCGGTACGCGGACCGGAAGATCGACCCGGTCGCCGACCGGATCCGCGCCGAGATCGGGGAGGTGACCCATGACAACGGTCCACGCGGCTGACCTGCTCCTCGCGGCCGACGCGACGAACCACACGGCCCGCAACCTGACCATCACGCTGTTCCTGGTGTTCGTGGCGGTGACCCTGGGCATCACCATCTGGGCCAGCCGGCAGACCAAGACGGCCACCGACTTCTACGCGGGCGGCCGCTCCTTCTCCGGGTTCCAGAACGGCATGGCGATCGGTGGCGACTACATGTCGGCCGCCTCGTTCCTGGGCATCGCCGGCATCATCGCGCTGTACGGCTACGACGGCTTCCTCTACTCGATCGGTTTCCTGGTCGCCTGGCTCGTCGCCCTTCTGCTGGTCGCCGAACTGCTGCGCAACTCCGGCCGGTACACGATGGCCGACGTGCTGGCGTTCCGGATGCGGCAGCGTCCGGTGCGGACGGCGGCTGCCGTCTCCACCATCACCGTGTCGATCTTCTACCTGCTCGCCCAGATGGTGGGTGCCGGTGCGCTGGTCGCGCTGCTGCTCGGCATCAAGCCGGGCACCACCTTCCTCGGCATGGACGCGGCCACCGCCAAGGTGGCGACCATCATCATGGTCGGCGCCCTGATGATCATCTACGTGACCGTGGGTGGCATGAAGGGCACCACGTACGTGCAGATCGTCAAGGCGTTCCTGCTGATGAGCGGCGCGCTGCTGATGACCGTGCTGGTGCTGGCGAAGTACCACTTCAACCTGTCCGAGCTGCTCGGCGCCGCCGCGTCCGCGTCCGGCAAGGGCGACAAACTCCTGGAACCGGGACTCCGGTACGGCGTCGAGGTGGCCGGGAACGCCACGCAGACGTTCTACAACAAGATGGACCTGCTCTCGCTCGGCATCGCGCTGGTGCTCGGCACGGCCGGTCTGCCGCACATCCTGATCCGCTTCTACACGGTGCCGACCGCCAAGGCCGCCCGTAAGAGCGTGCTCTGGGCCATCGGCATCATCGGCACCTTCTACCTGCTCACCCTGGCCCTGGGCTTCGGCGCGGCGGCGATGGTGGGTGGTGAGGCGATCACCGCACAGGACAAGGCCGGCAACACCGCCGCGCCACAGTTGGCCGAGGCGCTCGGTCTGGAGTTCTTCGGCGGTGAACTGGGTGGCGCGGCCCTGCTGGCGATCATCGCGGCGGTCGCCTTCGCCACCATCCTGGCCGTGGTCGCCGGGTTGACCCTGGCCTCCTCGTCCAGCCTGGCGCACGACTTCTACGCCAACGTGCTGAAGAAGGGGGAGACGTCCGAGCGCCAGGAGGTACGGGTCGCCCGGATCTCCGCGCTGGTGATCGGCGCGATCTCCATCCTCCTGTCGATCTACGCGCAGAACCTCAACGTGGCGTTCCTCGTGGCGCTGGCCTTCGCGGTCGCCGCCTCGGGCAACCTGCCGGCGATCCTCTACAGCCTGTTCTGGAAGCGGTTCAACACCTCCGGCGCGGTGTGGGCGATCTACGGCGGTCTGCTCTCGGCCGTGGTGCTGGTGTTCTTCTCACCGGTGGTCTCGGGTGCGGCGACGTCGATGTTCCCGGACCACGACTGGCAGTGGTTCCCGCTCTCCAACCCGGGCATCCTGTCCATCCCGTTCGGGTTCCTGTGCGGGTTCGTCGGCACCCTCATCTCGAAGGAGCACGACGAGGACAAGTACGCCGAACTGGAAGTCCGCTCCCTCACCGGCGCGGGCGCGCACTGACGCGCCAGTTGTCAGGGCCCCCTGCACAACGCGCCAGGCGTTGGCAGGGGGCCCTTCCTTCGGTCGGTAGGCTGGCCGGCATGAAGGTTGCTGAGCGATTCGGTTCCGGTCACCGCGTTCTCGTCACCGGCGGCGCCGGTTTCGTCCCGTCGCACCTGGTCGACTCCCTGATCGCCCGGGGCTGCACGGTGGTGGCGCTGGACAACTTCGTCACCGGTTCCAAGGAGAACGTCGCCCACCTGCTGGACCGGCCAACCTTCACCCTGGTCGAGGCGGACATCTCCGACGGTCTGCCGACGCACCACCCCGCGCTGGCCGAGCGCTTCGACGCGATCCTGCACATGGCCTCGCCGGCCAGCCCCACCGACTTCGCCCAGCTACCGGTGGAGATCCTCCGGGTCGGCTCGGTGGGCACCCTGCACCTGCTGGAGCGCGCGGTCGCCGACGGCGCCCGGTTCCTGATGGCCTCCACCAGTGAGGCGTACGGGGACCCGAAGGAGCACCCGCAGCGCGAGACCTACTGGGGCAACGTCAACCCGATCGGCGTCCGTAGCGTCTACGACGAGGCGAAGCGCTTCTCCGAGGCGGCCACCATGGCGTACCACCGGTACCGGGGGCTGGACGCCGCGATCGTGCGGATCTTCAACACGTACGGCCCGCGGATGCGCCCGGACGACGGTCGCGCCATCCCCACCTTCATCTCCCAGGCGCTGCGCGGCGAGCCGATCACCGTGCACGGCACCGGCAACCAGACCCGGTCGATCTGCTTCGTCGAGGACCTGGTGCGGGGCATCCTGCTGCTGCTCGACTCGACCGAGACCGGCCCGATCAACTGCGGCACCGAACACGAGATGTCCATGCGTCAACTCGCCGAGTTGATCGTGTCGCTCTCCGACAGCAGCTCGCAGGTGACGTACATCACGCGCAGTTCGGACGACCCGGAGATGCGCCGCCCCGACCTGACCCTCGCTCGTGAACTGCTCGGATACGAGCCGACCGTGACGCCCGAAGACGGCCTCCGACGCACGATCGAGTACTTCCGGGCGCGGCTAGGGTAACCGGCTCGGCGCGGACCGCCGATCGCTGAGTGTCGCCTGAGGGCGGTAGTGGCCCTCGCTACGTACTCTGATTTGCATGTCAGCGACCCCTGCCGGCGTTCCCCACCCGCACCTGCACCGCAGCGCCGGGCGCGCCTCGGTGCCCGGCCCCGACCGGGGCGCCTCCGGACGCGCGCGTCCGCCCGAGGCGCACTGGTACCCGTCGCACGACGACCGGCGGACCGGCCCGGGCGGCCCGGTGGGACCGACCGGACCTGGTGGGCCGGGTGGCGCCGGCGGGTCGGGACGACGTGGGCCACGGCCGAGGTGGGGGCGGATCGGTCTGGTGGCCGGCATCACGGTGCTGGTGCTGGCACTCCTCGGTGGCCTGGGCGCGTGGCTGTACGCGCGCAACCTCAACAACGACCTGGCCCGCACCGACCCGTTCGCCGAGATCACCGGCGGTCGGCCGGCGAAGCCCGTCGACGGCGCGCTGAACATCCTGCTGGTCGGCAGCGACTCGCGGGACCCGGACGCGCCGGTCGACTCGAAGAGCCAGTGGCGGGCCGACACGATCATCGTGATGCACATCCCGGCCGACCATCAGGAGGCGTACCTGGTCTCCATCCCGCGTGACCTGTACGTGCCGATCCCGGAGAGCGCCGGCGCGGACTGCGGCTCCGGCCGGCGCGCGAAGATCAACGCGGCGTTCGCCTTCGGTGGCCTGCCGCTCGCGGTCCGTACCGTCGAGTGCTTCAGCGACGTCCGGATCGACCACGTCATGGCGATCGACTTCGGTGGGTTCAAGGAGGTCACCGACGCCCTCGGCGGGGTGGACCTGAAGGTGGAGCGGACCATCACCTCGATCCACAAGCCGTACCGGACGTTCACCAAGGGCACCAACCACATGGACGGCGCGGAGGCCCTGGACTGGATCCGGCAGCGCAAGCAGTTCCCGGACGGCGACTTCGCCCGGATGCGGCATCAGCAGGAGTTCCTGCGGGCACTGATGGACAAGGCGGCCAGCACCGGCACCCTGGCGAACCCGAAGAAGCTCAACGACTTCCTCAAGTCGCTGACCGCGGCGGTGACCGTCGACCAGGGTTTCTCGTTGACCGATATGGCAGTGCAGTTCCGCAACCTGCGCGGTGAGAACCTCACGTTCCTGACCAGCCCGAACTCGGGCAGCGACACGATCAACGGCGAGTCGGTGGTGGTCTCGGACCGGGAGAAGGCGCTGGCGATGTACAAGGCCATGTCGGCGGACACCATGGCGGACTGGGTGAAGGCCAACCCGCCGAAGAACTCCGACGGCGGATGAACGCGGAGTAACACGGCGGTCTACCCAACGCGAGTCGGGCTCACCGTTTCGGTGATCGAGTACGACCGATCGCACGGTTGACGGTACCTGTCGTCCCAATTGAGTCCAGATGAACTCGCAAAGTCGAATTGATGTACGTACAGTGGTGCCGCCCCCTCCTGATCACGAGCTGGAGCACGAATGCCGGTTCAGGCCAGCCGTCGCCCTCCGTCCACGAAATCCGCCGCAGCGAGCGGCCGGATCGCCGCGTCGATCCCGATGCAGCCCGGCCCGTCGGGCGGCGGCCCGGGCGGTCGTCCGCCCGGTGGCGGCGACAATCGGACGGGCGGCAAGGGGCCGGCGAAGAAGCGGCCCCGGCGCAAGGATCCGCTCTGGGCCCGCCTCACCGTGGTTTTCGGTGCCGTGCTGATGCTCAGCAGCGGGGTTGCCATCGTCGGCTCGAAGGTGCTGATCGGTCAGGCCACCGGCGACATCGCCCAGCGCAACCTGCTCGGTGAGGCCGGCAAGACCGACGCCGAGGGCGGCGCGAGCCTGGACGGCCCGATCGACATGCTGCTGCTCGGTGTGGACGCGCGGGAGCGGTGGGCCGCCGACGACGTCCGGTCGGACAGCATCATCATCCTGCACATCCCGGCCTCGCACGACCAGGCGTACCTGATCTCGATCCCCCGGGACACCGAGGCGCAGATCCCGCCCTTCAAGAAGAGCGGCTTCCCCGGCGGCACGGACAAGATCAACGCCGCTTTCCAGGCCGGCGCCCGCAACGGCGGCGGCTGGGAGGGTGGCGCCCAGCTGATGGCCCAGACGATCAAGCGCCTCACCGGCGTCAGCTTCGACGGCGCGGCGATCATCAACTTCGGCGGCTTCAAGAACGTCATCGACACGCTGGGCACGGTCAAGATCTGTGTCAGCCACGAGGTCAAGTCGAAGCACATGTCGTTCGTCGACGGCAAGCCGATGTGGAACGCCGACGCCAAGAAGACCGGCAAGTCGATGACGCCGGTGGTGCACAAGAAGGGCTGCCAGGAGATGGAGGGCTGGGCGGCCCTCGACTACGCCCGGCAGCGCTACGGCCTCCCTGGCGGCGACTACGACCGGCAGCAGAACCAGCAGCAGCTGATCAAGGCGATGGCCCGCAAGGCCACCGACGGCGGCATGCTGACCAACCCGGCCAAGATGAACTCGTTGATCAAGGCGGCCGGCAAGGCCTTCGTCCTGGACACCGGCGGTGTGCCGATCGAGAACTTCATCTTCACCATGCGTGGTGTCACCGCGAACGAGTTGACGATGTTGAAGACCAACAACGGCAACTTCAACGGCAACGGCAACAACCGCGAGGCATTGAACGCGGAGACGATGCAGATGTTCGAGGCGGTCAAGCAGGACAAGCTCGCCGAGTTCGTCTTCAACCACCCCGAGGTGATCTCCGGCCGCAAGTGAGCGGGCATCAAGTCGCGGAAAGCCCGGCGACCGTCCCGTCACGGACCGTAGCCTGACGTGAGCACTGTTCACGTATCGGCTGCGGGGAGGCGGTCACGTCCAGGTGGGGACGGAACGCGGCCGGCCGGGCACGCCCGGCCGGGCCACGCCGCGACCGCTGGCCACGCCTCCTGCTCGGCCTCGGCCTGGCCCTCGTCCTGCTGGCGGGGCTCGCCGTGGTCGGTCTGAAGACGCTGAGCCACCGGTACGACCGTACGGTGACCAAGGAACAGTTGCTCGACGCCGACGCCCGTACCGACCGGACCGACCTGGACGGGCCGCTCAACTACCTGCTGATCGGCACCGACCGACGCGCCGGCAGCAGCGAGCCGGACCAGCGCTCGGACACCATCCTCATCGTGCACGTGCCCGCCGGGCGGCGTGCGGCGTACCTGATCTCCATCCCGCGTGACCTGCTGGTGGCGATCCCACCGGCGAACGGCTTCGGCGGCGGCCCGGACAAGATCAATGCCGCGTACGAGCACGGTGGCGGCGGGCCGGGCGGCACCCGGCTGCTCTCGAGCACCCTGAACCGGCTCACCGGCATCCGGTTCGACGGCGCCGCCCTGGTCGACTTCTCCGGCTTCCGGAAGGTGATCGACCTGCTGGGCGGGGTGCAGATGTGCGTCGACACCGAGGTGCGCTCGATCCACACCAACCGGGTCTTCCCCACCGGCTGCCAGCGGATGGACGGGGCGCAGGCGCTGGACTACGTACGGCAGCGCTACGACCTGCCCGGCGGCGACTACGACCGGCAGCGCCACCAACAGCAACTCCTGCGGGCGATGCTGGACAGCGCCGGCGACGCCGACCTGCGCAACAACCCGGTCAAGCTGGACCAGGTGCTCCGCGCGGTCGGCGGCTCGTTGACCGTCGACACCAACGGCGTACCCCTTGAGGACCTGCTCGTCGCGCTCCGCGCGCTGCCGCCCGACGGGATGCGGGGCGTCCAGGTGCCCTCGTCGCCGCAGACCATCGACCAGGTCTCGTACGTGGTGCTGGACAACGGCGGCAACGGGCTGTTCGAGGCGGTCCGGGGCAGCCGGGTACCGGCCTGGGCGCAGGTCAACCCGCGCTGGGTGACCCGGTTGTGACCGTGGCGACGGCCGGGTCGGTGCCGATCCGGCCCGCGAGGATCTAGTGTTGCTTCCTGTGTTCGGACCCCAGGTTCCCACCGTGCCCGTGACCGAGATCGACGACGACACCTACCTGCTCGACGTGCGGGAGGCCGACGAATGGGCGGCCGGCCACGCCCCCACCGCCCACCACCTGCCGATGATGGAGTTGCCGGCGCGGCTGGCCGAGGTGCCGACCGACCGGGACGTTGCCGTCATCTGCCGCTCCGGCGGACGATCCGCCCAGGTCGTCGCATACCTGGTCAACAACGGCTGGGGACAGGTGCGCAACGCCGACGGCGGGATGCGCCAGTGGGCCGCGGTCGGCCGAGCGGTGGTCGACGCGAACGGGCAGCCCGGCCAGGTCATCTGAGGCGGACGGGATGGGCGGGCCACTGGTCTTCGCGCACCGCGGCGCCTCGTACGACCTCCCGGAGCACACCCTCGCCGCGTACCTGCGCGCCCTCGACGAGGGCGCCGACGGGCTGGAGTGCGACGTCCGGCTGACCCGGGACGGTCATCTGGTCTGTGTGCACGACCGGCGGCTGGACCGGACGAGCAACGGCCGCGGGCTGGTCAGCGCGCGGACCCTCGCCGAACTGGACGCGCTGGACTTCGGCTCCTGGCATCCGGGCGGCGCGCCGAGCGGTGACCTGCCGCCGGACGAGTCGCACACCCGGCTGTTGACCCTGGCCCGGCTGCTCGACGCGGTGCTCGCCGCCGGGCGGCCGGTCCGGCTGCTGGTGGAGACGAAGCATCCGTCCCGCTTCGGCGCACAGGTGGAGCGGCGGTTGGTCGACCTGCTCCGGCAGTACGGGCTGGCCGACCCGGCACCTGACGACCCGGTCCAGGTGACCGTCATGTCGTTCTCCCCGCTGGCCGTACGGCGGGTCCGGGAGCTGGCGCCGGCACTGCCCACGGTGCTGCTGCTGGAGGTGCTTCCACCCTGGCTGCGCCTCGGCCGGTTGCCGTTCGGCGCGCGCATCGCCGGCCCGGGTATCGGACTGCTCCGGGCCCGCCCCCACCTGCTGCCCGCGCTTCGCGCCGCCGGCAACCAGGTGTACGTCTGGACGGTCAACGACCCGGCCGACGTGGAGCTGGTGCTGGCCGGGGAGGTGGACGGGATCATCACGGACCGACCGGCGCACGTCCTGGCCCGGCGGGACCGCTGAACGGGCCGGTCGGGGCGAACGAGCCGATGCCTACCCGACGTCCGGGGGTGCCGAAAGCCGGGCCGGCGGGGCAGACTCGGCACATGCCGGAGCGTATCGATTTTCCCGCTCTTCTCGCCGGCCACACCGTCGTGATCGAGATGATCAATGCAGGGGACGCGGGCCTACCGGTCCTCACCCAGCTCCTCCGGTTGACCCAACCGGCGCTCGGCGCGAGCGGGATGGCCTTCGTCGAGTTCGGCCCGACCGGCGGCCGGGTGATCGCGGCCACCGGCGCGGCGGAGTGGGCGGTCGGCCGTCCGCTCGCGGTGGACGACCCGGACACCGTCCGGCTGCTCTCCGGCCCCCGGGTGAGCCAGGTCCGGGTGACCGACCTGAGCGGCAAGCTAGCCGCCGAACTGGCCGGCAGCGGACTACGCCGGATGGTGGTGTCCCGGGCCGAGATCGGCGGCCACACCGTCGGCAGCCTGCACGCCCTCTATCCGGGTGACGACGGGCCGGACGCCGAGCACCAGGGCGTCATCGCGTACCTCGCCTCGTGCGTCGCGCACATGTACGGCGACCAGAGCGGACTGCCGGTGCACGGCGACGGGCCGGTGGTGGCGGCGCTCGCCGACGGGCTGGCGGTGGTCGACCGGGACGGACACGTCCGGCTCTGGAACCCGGCCGCCGTCCAGGTCACCGGCTGCGCGACGGACCAGGCCCTGAACCGGCCGTTGCCGTTCCCGCTGCCGCCTGCGGGCCAGGTCCGCGACCACCGGCTGCCGGACGGGCGCTGGCTGCGCATCACCTCCGGCGACCTGCCCGGCCCGGGCGCGCTGCGGGTGGTGACCTTCCGCGACATCACCGACCAGCAGCGCCGCGACCACGACCGGGAACTGTTCGTCGCGGTGACCAGCCACGAGCTGCGCACGCCGGTCACGGTCATCAAGGGGTACGCGGACACCCTCACCGACCACTGGGAGTCGCTGACCGACGGCGACCGACGGCAGGCCGCCCGGGTTATCGGGCAGCGCGCCAACGAGTTGGCCCGGTTGGTCGACCGGCTGCTCTCCTCGGCGGCCGAGACGGGGCCCGCCGACGAACCACCCACTCCGTTCGACCTCGGTGCGGCGCTGCGCGCCGCGGTGGTGGACCTGCCGGCGGAGCTGCGGCACAGGCTGACGCTGCACCTCCCCGTCGACCTGCCCAAGGCGCTCGGCCACCGGCCCAGCCTGGCCACTGTCCTGACCGAGCTGGTGACCAACGCCGGCAAGTACTCGCCGCCGGGCTCCCCCATCGAGATCACCGCCGGGGTCGACGGTCAGTTGGTCGCGTTCCGGGTGAGTGACCGCGGCATCAGCATCCGGCCGGAGCACGTGGAGCGGGCGTTCGACCGGTTCTGGCAGGGCGAGTCCGGGGACCGGCGCGGCTACCCGGGAGCGGGGCTCGGCCTCTATCTCGTCCGCCGGATCGTTGAACAACAGAATGGATGGGTATCCCTACGTCCGAGGACCGACGGCGGTACGGTCGCAGAGGTGCGGCTACCGCGCGGTTGACCAGCGGGGCGCGACGTGGAGGCGACGGTGGCGACGGCGACGAGGGATCGGGCGTGGTGCGTGGTGGTTCCCCACCACCCCGCCGGCGCACGACTGGCCCGGCATCGGCTCGCCGACGACCTGGCTGGCCTCGTACCCCCGACGCTTCTCGCGGATCTGATCGCGGTGCTCGCCGAGCTGGTGGGCAACTCGGTCCGGCACGCCCGCCCGCTGCCCGGCGGCGTGGTCCGGGTGGCCTGGCGGCTGCGGCCGTCCGCCGACGGCCCCCGGATCCAGTTGCGGGTGACCGACGGCGGCGCGGCCACCGGTCCACGGATCCGCACCGCCGGCCAGGACGCGGCGGACGGGCGGGGTCTGCACATCGTGGCCGGCCTGGCGACCCGCTGGGGCGTCGAGCGGGACGGCATGGGCCAGCGCGTCTGGGCGGAGTTCGACCCCACCCCCCGGCTGGTCGCGGCGAATTAGGGTCCGGGCCACGGTGCGCGGTCGAGGGCTCTAGGCTGTGACGCCGTGAGCAAGCGTCGAAAGAGCCAGCGAGCAGCCACCGACACCACTCCCCGCCGGGACAAGGTGCGGGACGTCTTCGTGCCGCGCCCCTTCGAGGGCCTGACCGACGAGCCCGAGTGGATCGCGCTGCGCGAGCTGGTGCCCGCCGCGTCCGCCCCGCTGCGGCTGGCGCCCGCCCTGGTCGAGGAGTTCGGCGACCGGTCGGCGACCCTGGCCACGGTGCTGCCGATGGCCGCGCCGGCGGTGAGCAAGCCGGACGGCCAGGTGCTCATCGGTCTGCAACGTCACCAGCAGTCCGGCGACGTCTCCCGGGACCTGGCCGAGGCGCTCCTCTGCGCGCTGCGCACCGAGCCGGGCGGCCAGGTGTCCGTACCGCCGCTGCCCGGCCCCGGGCCGCGACTCCAGGACATCCTGGTGGACGGTCCGCTGGAGATCAGCATGCACGACGGGTTCGAGTTCTGGCTCGACCCCGGCGCGGCCGACGACCCGAGCGTCCAGGCGTCCCTGGAACGGGCGAACGCCGCCATCTACCCGACCGTGCGGATGACCTCCGCGAAGGCCGCGTACTGGTGTCAGGTCCCCGAGAAGGCGCACGTGCGCTGGGTGCTGCCGGACGACGAGGACGCCGCCCTCGACGCGCTGGCCCGGCTCGGCGCGGCCGGCACGCTGACGCTCGGCGACCAGACCAAGTTCGCCGGGATGTTCCGCGCCCACGGCCGGCTGGTCCCCGTCTGGGACCTGCCCGAGGAGACGCCGGCGAGCGAGTGGGAGGACCCGGTCGCGCAGTTCGCCAAGCGCTACGCGGAGGCCCTGGCCAGCACCGATCCGTTGGACGCCGCCGGCCGGCGGGCCCGGCAAGGGCTGCTCGGCCGCCAGCTCACCCTGCGCTGATCCGGGCCCGCTGCCCGTTCAGCGGGTACGGGCAGCGGGTGGTCCGGCTCAGCGTCGGGCGGGCAACGGCTCGCGGACGATCGGGCAGGACATGCAGCGCGGGCCGCCCCGGCCGGAGCCCAGCTCCGAGCCGGCGATCGGGATGACCTCGATGCCGGCCCGCTCCAACTGCGCGTTGGTCTCGGTGTTGCGCTCGTAGCCGACGCACAGTCGGGGCGCGAGGGCGAGGGTGTTGTTGCCGTCGTCCCACTGCTCGCGTTCCGCGGTCACCGGGTCCAGACCGGTGTCGATGACCCGGAGCTGGTCCAGGTCCATCGCGTCGGCGGCGGCCCGCAGGAAGGGCGCCGGGCCGTCCACCCGCGGGTCCTCGCCGTCCGCGCCGGCGATGACGGTGTACGCCGAGAGCGTGCTGGCGATGTTCGGGTACATCAGGACGGCGTCGACGTCGACCATCGTGCAGACGGTGTCCAGGTGCATGGTGGCGCGTTTCTGGGCGATCGGCACCACCAGGATGGTGTGGGCCAGACCGGCGGCGAAGACCTGCCGGCCGAGGCGTTCCGCGCCCGCCGGGGTGGTCCGTTCACCCACGCCGACCGCCAGCACCCCGGGTGCGAGCAGCAGCACGTCCCCGCCCTCCAGGTGTTCCAGGTCGGGGCGGTAGACGAACTCGGTCCCGGCGAACCGTGGGTGGTGCCGGTAGATGGCGTCGGTCAGCGTGGTCTCCCGGCGGCGGGCCGGCATGGCGAGACTGGTGACGCCGACCCGGTCGCCGATCCAGAGCGACGAGTCCCGGGTGAAGAGCAGGTTCGGCAGCGGGTCGATGACGAAGTCGTGCCGGTCCATCAGGGTGTAGACGAGCCCGCCCGGGCGCTCCGAGCTGATCCGCAGTTCCTCGTGGGCCAGTCCGGCGGTGAGCACGTCGGCCAGCGCGACCGGGTCCAGGTAGGCGAGGTGGTCGGCGACCCGGGCGCGGAGCGTGTCGCCGAGCCGGCGCGAGCGCAGCACCTGCTCGGTCAGTTCGACGCGGGCGTCCTCGACGGCCAGGGTCTCGGCCAGCAGGGTGGCCAGGTAGAGCACCTCGACCCCGCGCTCGCGCAGCGCGGCCGCGAAGGCGTCGTGCTCCTCCTGGGCGCGGCCCACCCAGGGGATCGCGTCGAACAGAAGCGAGTCGTTGTTGCGCGGGGTGAGCCGGGCCAGTTCCGGGCCGGGCCGGTGCAGCAGGACGGTGCCGAGCCGGCCGACTTCACTGTCGACGTAGTGGGTCACCCCCGCAGCGTAGGGCAGGGTTTGGCGGCATCCGAGAAAAGAACTGTGGATGAATATGGCATTCATCCACAGTCACTCCGGCGCTCCGGCTTGCCGAACACCCACAGTGGCAACGTAGGGTAGTGAGGACATAACTTCGAGGGACCTTTTGCCGGAGGTCGCGATGACTGTCTTTCCCGCACGACGAGCCGTACCGACCGCCCGGGCACTGCCGCCCATCGCGGTGCCCCACCCCCGCGTCGAGGCGACCGGGGCTCTCGAACCGGTCCGCCCCACACCGCTCGAGTGGGCCCGACGCCGCCGCGCCGAGCGCGGTGCCCGTCGGCTGGAGGCGGCCGGTGCGCGGGCGCTCGGCCAACTCGACCACCTCGGGCCGTCCTGGCACGTGATCGAGTGGCCCCGCACCGACGTGGCGGACGTCCTGCTCGACCGCGCTCAGGACGACCGAGCCGGTTTCCTCGCCATCGGGCCGAGCGGGCTGTTCGCGGTGACCATCGCCGACCACGGCCGGGCCCGGGTGCTCGTCGCCGGGGACGTCGTGCAGATCAACGGTAAGCGGCCCCCGTACGTCACCGAGGCCCGACGGGACGCCAAGCGAGCCAGCAAGGCCCTCTCCGACGCGGTGGGGCTGACCATCCCGGTGACACCCGTGCTGACCTTCGTGGGCTCCGGCGTGATCAGCGTCTACGGCCTCCCGAAGGACTGCCTCATGGCCACCCACCGGGAGCTGGACCGGCTCCTCGTGGCCGGTGGCAACCGGATCAGCCCGACCACGGCCGAGAAGCTGGCCCGGGTGGCACAGCACCCGAGCACCTGGCTGAACGGCACGTACCGTCCATCGGCCGACTACCGGTGGTACGAGGAGGGCCGAACGGCCGCTGACAAGGCGGCCCACCGCCGGTAACGTCACCGGCGACGCCACGCGGCCCCGGTCCCCCACCTACCCACCGGCTCCCGCGCCGTCGCCGGCCGCCCGGGGGTTCTCCGCCGCGGCGCGGTGACCCGGCTCGCTCGGTGATTCCGTCGTCGACCGGCTAGCGTGGACAGTCCGTCGTTGTACATAGGAGGCGCGGTGGCCCACGTCGAACTCTCGCTCTCGGAAGTGTTCGTGCCGTCGGCCCGAGCCACGACAGAGCCGGAGTTCGACAATGTCGGCCAGTGGTCCTCGACCGTCGGTCGGGCCGACGAGCCCTGCCTGCTGATCGACGCCGACACCCGCGTGGTGGCCATCTCCACCGCCGGCTGCGAGCTGCTCTGCCTGGGCGAGCCCGCCGGCCTGATCGGGCGACCGCTGCTCGACGGTGGCCTGCGCCTGCTCGACTTCACCGCCAACCGGGGTGAGCTGACCGAGGCCGAGGTCGACAAGATCCCGCCCCTGCTGGCGCTCTCCTCCGGCCGGCTCGCCCGTGGACTGCTGCGGGTGCAGGCCGCCGCCCCCGGCTGCCCCGACGCGACGGTCGACGCGATCTCCACCCCGCTGCTCTCCGACGGCGCGGTCGCGGGTTCGCTCACCTTCTTCTCCGAGGTCTGACCTGCGGCGGGTGTGGTGTTCGCCGCACGCGGCGATGCCCGGACCGGCCCGGATCCACGCCGTAAGGTGCCCTCATGCTCGATATCACCCTGCTGCCCGGGGAGTACGCCGTGTGCCGGCTGGGTGCCGGCACCGCCCTGCCGGACGCGTTGTCGAGCGGGCTGGGTCGCGCCGACGTGGTCACCGTGAGCTGGACGACCGAGGGAATCTCGGTGATCTGCCCGGCCGATCGGCTGCCCGCCGAGGCCGTCGTGGAGACCACCTGGCGCTGCCTGCGGGTCGCCGGGCCGACGGACGCCAACGGCACCGGAACCCTCGCGGCGCTCGTGGACCCGCTCGCCGCCGCCCGGGTCAGCGTGGTCACGTTCTCCACCTTCGACACCGACTACGTGCTGGTACCGGCCGTCCGGCTGACCGAGGGCACGACCGCGTTGGAGCGCGCCGGACACCGCCTCCTCGGCTGAGCTTCACCCGGCCGACCGCTCGCCCTACGATGGGCTCGGCCACCCCGGCCGCGACGTGTCCCGATGTCCCGAGGATCGGCCCGTGCCGTTCACCCCACCCCGCCACCCGTTCGCCCGAAGCGCCGCCGCGCCCGCGTGGGCCGCGCTGCTGGCGCTCCTCGCCATCGGATCGCTGACCGGCTGCGGGGCGCCTCCCGAGCTGCACAAGCCGGCCGGTCTGCCCACCGCGGCCGGCAGCCCGCGGCCGTCCGGCCCGACCGGCGTCCCGACGGGTACCCCCTCGACCGCGCCGACCGCGCCGCCACCCGCCACCCGCTCGGCCACCCCGGACCCCGGTCTCGTCGCGACAGCCTGCCGGAACGGGCCGACCGGGCAGCGGGTGGTGCAGTTGCTACGCGGGCGGGCCTCGGTGCTCCCGGACAACGTCCGGGTCCGGGTCCGCACCGGACCGCTGTGCGCCGGGGACTGGCAGTACACCGTGCTGGAGGTGACCGGGCACGAGGAGCTTCAGGTCGTCACCCGCGGCCGGCCCACCGCCCTGGAGCTGGTCACCGCCGGCACGGACGTGTGCACCGCCGAGGTCCGGGCCACCGGGCCGGCCGGCATCCGTACGCTCGCCTGCGATCCTTCTCCGGCGGTCGGGCCGGGTGCGTAGTCTGGGCGGCATGCCCGGAACACCGCCTACGCGCTTCGTCTATCTCGGCCCCGAAGGCACCTTTGCCGAGCAGGCCCTGCGCACCATCCCCGCCGCCGAACACGGCTCCCGTACGCCCGCGCGCAGCGTCGGAGAGGCGCTGGACAGCATCCGGGCCGGGGAGGCCGACGCGGCGCTCGTACCGCTGGAGAACTCGATCGGCGGGGCGGTCGGCGTCACGCTCGACGAGATCGTCGAGGGCGAGCCGCTGGTGATCACCCGGGAGGTGATCCTGCCGGTGGAGTTCGTGCTCGCCGCGCGGACCGGCACCACGCTGTCGACGGTCCGGTCGATCGCGGCCCACCCGCAGGCGTCCACCCAGTGCCGAGGCTGGCTGCGGGACCACCTGCCCGACGCGGTGGTCATCGACGTCCTCTCCAACGGCGCGGCGGCGGCGGGGGCGGGATCCGGGGAGTACGACGCGGCGATCTGCGCGCCCATCGGGGCGGCCCGGCACCGGCTCGCGCTGCTCGCCGACAAGATCGCCGATCACCCGGACGCGGTGACCCGTTTCGTGCTGGTCTCCCGTCCCGGGCCACCCCCACCGCCGAGCGGCGACGACCTCACCTCGCTGGCCGTCTACATCGCCCACGACCGGGTGGGCGCGCTGCTCTCGGTGTTGGTCGAGCTGGCCGTACGGGGGGTGAACCTGACCCGGATCGAGTCCCGACCGACCGGGGAGGCGCTGGGCCGGTACGTCTTCTTCCTCGACTGCACCGGGCACGTGGCCGACGTACGCCTGGGTGAGGCGTTGCAGGGGCTGCGCCGGGTGTGCGCGGAGGTCCGTTTCCTCGGGTCCTATCCCCGGCACCGCTGGGTCGAGGCCGCCGAGCGGCGGGGGTCCGCGCCGGCCGGTCTCTCCGACGTCGACTACGCCGACGCGGCGGCCTGGCTGGCCCGGCTGCGTGCCGGCGAGATGAGCTGACCGGGGCGATCGACGCGCGCCCCGGCCGCGTCGACGCTCAGCTCAGCAGACCGCCGAGCAGGCCACCCTCCTGCTGCTGCTGACCACTGCCCATGACGGGCGGCTCCTCGGACGGCTGCACCACGACGAAGCCCTGACCGGCGAAGCTCATGGTGAACGACTCGCCGGTGCGCCGACCCAGCAGCGTGCCGAGGCCGAGCTGTTCGGCGCGGTGGTAACCGGTCTGGAGGTTGGCCGACCAGCAGACGGCGGCCTGCGGGTCGACGTACGTCGGGGCGTCCACGTTGAGCACCACCGGGGTGCCCTTGGTGGTGATGGCGATCCGGCCGTACCCGCTGAACACGCAGTTGAACAGCCCGGACGAGGACGCCATGCCGGCGCCGCCGACCATCCTGATGTCGTACTGCAGGGTCGAGTCGAAGGCGAGCACGCTGGACCCGTTGATGGAGAGCGCGTCGCCCGGCTCCAGGTCGATGATGTGCACGTCCTTGGCCAACTCGGCGAGGAAGACGTCCCCCTGGCCGGTGACCTTCATCAGCGGGACGCCCTCGCCGGTCAGCTTCTGCTTGAGGAACTTGCCGAGGCCGCCCGAACCCAGGGCCTGGAACTGCACGTTGCCCTGGTAGGCGACCATCGAGCCGACCCGGGCCATCGCCTCGCCGTTGAGCTCGATCTTCAACATCTTGGAGTTCTGCAGACGCATGCCCGCCTGCGCCGACTCCTTCTCCAGATTCTCCGACGAGAACAGCTCGCTGCGCATGAAAGGTGCCTCCTGAAATGGTCGCGGTCGCTGCACCGACGGTAGGTGACCACGGCAACCAGGGGCGATCGGTTCAACGGTGCTCGCGCACGCGGCTCGCGCGTCAGCCCCAGCCCAGGTCGTGCAGCCGGTCGTCGTCGATGCCGAAGTGGTGGGCGATCTCGTGCACCACGGTCACCGCCACCTCGTCGACGACGTCCTCGTCGTTGTCGCAGATGCGCAGGATCGGGTGGCGGTAGATGAAGATCCGGTCCGGCAGTACGCCGGAGTAGTCCCAGCCCCGGTTGGTGAGCGCGTGCCCCTCGTAGAGGCCGAGCAGATCGGACTCGCCCGGTGGCGGGTCGTCCTCGACGAGGATCACCACGTTGTTCATCAGGCCGAGAAGTTCTTCGGGCACCTCGTCGAGGGCGTCAGCGACCAGTTCCTCGAAGCGCTCGCGGGTCATCTCCACCGGCACGACGTTCATTCTGCCCGACGCGGGACCGATCGGCCGGGTCGCGCACGGCGACCCGGGCCGGGGTCCACGGGTGCGGGTCGCCGGTCAGGGCGTGTGTCAACGTCATCGGTCGAGCCGAGGCGGAGTCCAGGCGGCGATCCGGCAAGGCGGAGATTGGCTCGGATACCGGTGTCGTATCCGGGCCAATCTCCGACGCGGCCGGTCGTCGTCTGGGCCCGTCGAAGGCCGGCCAGGGGCTTTGACAATCGCCCTAGGCGGCCAGGCGGGCGGTGAGGGTGATCTCGGCGCCCGGCGAGAGCAGGCGGGAGATCGGGCAGTTGGCCTTGGCGGCCTCGGCGAGCTTCTGGAAGTCCGCCTCGTCGACGCCGGGCACCTGGCCGACGGTCTCGAGGTCGATCCGGGTCACGCTGAACCCGGCGTCGGTCTTGTCCAGGTGGACCTTGGCGGTGGTCTCGACCGAGGTCGGCGTGGTGCCGGCGTCGGCGAGGGCCTTCGAGAACGCCATCGAGAAGCAGCCCGCGTGGGCGGCGGCGATCAACTCCTCCGGGTTGGTGCCCTCGCCCTCCTCGAAGCGCGACTTGAAGGAGTAGTTGCCGGACAGGCCGCCCTTACCGGTACGGACGGTGCCGGAACCCTCGGTGAGATTGCCCTGCCATTGTGCGGAAGCGGTACGGATAGGCATGTCCAGAACGCTAGCGGATACCTGACCCCCGAGCGACCGACCGGCACCGACGACCGCCCTGCGATTCCCGTCACCACGATCGGCGGTGGCCGTGGGCGGTGTCGACGGCAGCGCCACCACCACGGGCTGTGCCATGATGCGACGCAGGCCCGTGACCGGCGGAGGGATTGCCGATGCCCGAGGATCTGCCCGTTCCGCGCCAGGGCGACCCACCCGACGCGCCGGCCGTGATCGAGTGGGGCGCCGACGAGCCCACCCGGCCCCGCCGTTTCGGTAACCCGCTGGTCGGTCTGACCCGGGATCCTCGCCTGCCACTGCTGCTGGCCGGCCTCGGCGCGGTCGCCGGAGTCGCGTCGATGATCGGTGAGTGGGTGCTGACCACCATGCCCAGTGGCGGTCCCGACGGGCCCACCACGATCGAGGTGCGCGCCAGCGTGTCCGAGATCGGCGGGTACGGGGTCGCCTACCTCGCCGGCCTGCTCGCCCTGGCCTGCGCCGTGGCCCTGGCGCTGGGGGGCACGGCGGCGGTCCGGGCGAACGCGCGACTGGCCGGGCTCACGCTGTCCGGCGCGCTGCTGGCGTTACTGGTGGCCGCCACCGCGACGCTCGACAACGCCGGGGAACGGCAGCTCTTCTACGCGACCGAGGACGAGTTCCGGGTCGAGTACGGCCGCGGTCTCGTGCTGGCGTTCGTCACCTGCGTCCTCTTCGCCGCCGCACTGCGACTGGCGTGGGCCGTACCGACCGGTGCGCCCACGGAGCCGGCTGACGACGGCACCCGCGCCGACGTACCCGCGATGCGTTCCTGGCGCCGCCGTGCGGAGCCGGGCCCCCTCGACGACGGCCCACCCGCCCCAGCCGACCTGACGGTCCAGCCCACCACCCCCTTCGCCCGCCCCGAAAACCCCACCTAAGCCCCCCGCCCCACCCCGACCGCGCCCCGCGCCCGCCCCACCACCGCGCCGATCTTGCGGTTTCTGTCGTCACATAAGGCGCAAAAGCCCTCGAATCAGCAACCGAAAGTGCAAGATCGACGCCAGCGGGGGTGGGGCGCGGGTTGGACACCTTCAGGGCGCTGGGGGTTGGTGCCCGATTCGCCGGGAAGCCATGGTTGCGACCCATTCCGCGAGGTACGGTTGCTGCCCGCCGTCACGCCGGGTCTCGGCAAGGACCGCACGGCTGGCTGCGACGGCGGTGGGCGAAGGAGGAACGATGACCCGCCCGGGACTGCCCAAGCTGATCGCGACCGACCTCGACGGAACGCTCGTCCGCAGCGACGACACCGTCTCCGCGTACACCCACGGGGTGCTCGACCGGGTGCGGGCCGCCGGAATCCCGGTGGTCGGCGCCACCGGACGCGGCCCCCGCCTGACCGAGTTGACCCGCAACGACATCCGCGCCGCCGATTTCCTGGTGATGGCCGGCGGCGGGCGGGTGGTCGACCAGAGCGACCCGGCGGGCCCGGTGGTGCTCCGGGACGAGCGCCTGCCCGCCGAGGTGCTGGCCCGGTTGCTCGCCGACCTGGAGGCCGAGGTCGGCCCGCTGACCGTGATGGTCGAGGCGTCCGACGAGCACGACGCCCCGCTCTGGGGTGACTACCACCCCAGTTGGCCCTACCAGGACCGGTTCGAGGCGCGCAGCCGCGCCGAGTGCCTCTCCTGCGACGTGCTCAAGGCGTTCGCCAGGACCGCAGACCACCACGTGGACGAACTGCTGGCGGTGGCCCGGCGGATCGTCGACCCGCAGGTCGCCACGCTCACCCAGGCTGGGCTCGGGTTCATCGAGATCTGCCCGCCGGGGGTGGACAAGGCGACCGGGCTGACCGTCGTGGCGCAGACCCTCGGTGTCGACCCGGCCGACGTGCTGGTCTTCGGCGACATGCCCAACGACCTGCCGATGTTCGAGTGGGCCGGCTGGTCGCGGGTGGCGGTCGCCAACGCGCACCCGGAGGTCCGCGCGGTCGCCGACGAGGTGACCCTGCGTAATGACGACGACGGGGTGGCCGTGTACCTGGACCGACTACTGTCCCGGTGATGGGAGAGACGCCCCGGCTCATCGCCACGGACATCGACGGCACGCTGATCCGCGACGACCACACGGTCAGCCCGCACACCGCCGACGTGCTCGCGCGGATCTCCGCGCGAGGCACGCCGGTCGTGCTGGTCACCGGCCGCCCGGTCCGCTGGCTCAAGATGGTGTACGACCAGCTGGCCGAGCCGCTGCCGGCGGTCTGCGCCAACGGCGCCGTGGTCTACGACCCGTTCAACGACGAGGTGCTCCGGGCCGACCCGCTCGCGCCGCAGCACCTGGCGGAGGTGGCCCGGCGGTTGCGCGCCGAGGTGCCCGACATCAGCTTCGCCGTGGAGATCCTGGACAGCCGGGAGATGCGCCACGAGGCGCACTACCCGCTGCGCTGGGACGCCGACGCCGACGGCATCCGGCCGATCGAGACGCCGGAGGAACTGCTTTCCGTCCCGGCGGTGAAGCTCCTCGCCCGGGCCGGCGAGCAGGATCCGGACGTGTTCGCGGCGCTGATCTCCAACGCGCTGCGAGGGCTGGCCGAGGCGACCCACTCGTCGTCCTCCGGCCTGGTGGAGATCTCCGCGGCCGGGGTGACCAAGGCTGCCGGACTCGACTGGTACTGCGACCGGCTCGGCGTGGCCGCGGCGGATGTGCTCGCCTTCGGTGACATGCCGAACGACGTACCGATGCTGAGCTGGGCCGGACGCGGGGTGGCGGTGGCCAACGCGCACCCCGCCGTCCTCGCGGTCGCCGACGAGGTGACCGGTACGAACTCCGAGGACGGCGTGGCCGCGTACCTGGAGAAGGTCTTCGGGGTGGAGTGACCGGTCAGAGGTACTGGCCGGTGTTGTGACCCTCACCGCCGCCGGGCTGGCCGAGACCCGGCATGCCCGGGACGACCCCGCCGGGGCCGCTGGGCAGTGCCTGCCGGCCGCCGCGCATCTGCTCCAACTGGACCCGGGCGGCCATCTGCTGCGCGACCAGGGCGGCCTGGATGCCGTGGAACAGGCCCTCCAGCCAGCCGACGAGCTGGGCGTGCGCGATGCGCAGCTCACTCTCGCTGGGTGCCTTGTCCTCGGTGAAGGGCAGCGAGATCCGCTCCAACTCGTCGCGCAGCTCGGGTGCGAGTCCTTCCTTCAGCTCGACGATCGAGCGCTCGTGGATCTCCCGCATCCGGTGCCGGCTGGCGTCGTCCAGCGGAGCGGCCTTGACCTCCTCCAGCAGTTGCTTGATCATGCTGCCGATCCGCATCACCTTGGCCGGCTGCTCGACCAGGCGGGTCGGGTCCTCGCCGTGGCCCTCCTCGGTCTGCACGGTGCCGATCGGCCGGCCGTCCGGACCGACCACCACCACGGTGCCGGAGTGGCCGGAGTCATCGGGGCCGGGCTGGTCGTTCTGCTCAGCGGAGCGCGCTTCGGTCATGGGGTCCATCTTTACCCAGGAGCCGTGGCCCATGCCGCCCGGGACCAACTCCCTGTGCCGAACCACCCGGGTGGGCGCGCTACCGTCGCGCCATGCCTGCCGACCCCCGCGCCGTGCTGACCCGGCCCGCGCCCGCGCCGGACCGCACGGTGGCGTACGGCGACCATCCCGACCAGGTCGCCGACCTACGCCGCCCGGCCGGTTCCGGGCCGGCCCGACCGTTGGTCGTCGTGGTGCACGGGGGCTTCTGGCGGGCCGAGTACGACCGGCGGCACACCGGGCCGCTGGCCGCCGCGCTGGCGGCCGACGGGTATCCGGTGGCGCAGTTGGAGTACCGACGTACCGGGCAACCGGGCGGCGGCTGGCCGGGCACGTTGACCGACACCCTGGCCGGGATCGCGGCACTGCCGGAGCTGGCCGCGCGGGCGCTGCCCGACCGGGTGCGCCGGGCCGCGCCGATCCTGGTCGGTCATTCCGCCGGTGGCCACCTGGCCCTGTACGCGGCGGCCACCGCACCGTCGACGGTCGCGGGAGTGCTGGCCCTGGCACCGGTGGCCGACCTCGCCGAGGCGTACCGGCGGGACCTGGACTCCGGCGCGGTGGCCGCGCTGCTCGGCGGTGGTCCGGGGGACGTGCCGGACCGGTACGCGATGGTCGATCCACGATCATTGGTACCGGTACCGACACGGACAGTAGTGATGCATGGCTCACTCGACGAGCAGGTGCCGGTGTCGATGAGCCGGGATTTCGTGGCGACGGCTCGTAGCGCGGGATCCGATATCTCCCTTGTTGAGCTGCCCGGATGCGAACATTTCGGGCTGATCGATCCGGAGTCGTCGGCCTGGCCCCGGGTGCGGGATGTGTTGCGGTCCCTGCACGATGATCAATAGCCATTGACGCAGCGTCGCCGACCAGGTAGAACGCCGGAGGGGCGCTGTTCCGCCCTGCAACGCTTTTGGGAAGGAACTCGGTGTCGCAGATGAACCGCAGGCGGGCGCTCCAACTGTTGGCCGCGCTCGGTACGACCGGATTCGCCACCGCGTGTGGCTCCGACACCGCCGACCAGCCGACCGCCCCCAAGAGCCCGATCAAGATCGGTTTGATCGCACCGAAGGCCGGCGGCTTCAAGTCCATCGGTGACGACATCACCAACGGCTTCCAGCTCTTCCTCGACCTGCACAACCAGCAGTTGGGCGGGCACCCGGTCGAGCTGCTCACCGCCGACGAGGGCGAGACCGCCAAGACCGGCAAGGCCGCCGTCGACCAGCTCCTCAAGCAGAACGTGCTGGCGCTCACCGGCGTGGTCAACTCGTCGGTGATGGTGGGCATCCGCGACACCGTCGAGGAGGCCCGGGTCCCGCTGATCGGGTCGAACGCCTCGCCGAGCAGCCTGCAGAGCGTCGTCTACATCTGGCGTACGTCCTACGTGCTGGACGAGGCCGGCCGGGCACTCGGCCTCTACCTGCGCGACCAGCTACCGGCGAACGGCCGGATCGCGATCATCGTGCCGGAGAACGTGGGCAGTCCGGACGTCGTACGGGGGTTCAAGCAGGGCTTCGGCGTCACCGACCCGCGGATCTCCGACCCGGTGACCAACACCAACCCCACCCCGAACCCCGGCAAGACCACCTACGTGGCGGACATCGAGAAGGCACTGCGCAAGAAGCCGACCGCCGTCTTCTGCTTCTTCGCCGGCGCGGCCGGCGTGGAGTTCATCAAGCAGCTGCGCGACCAGTTCTCCGGGCCTGTCTACGCCCCCGGCTTCCTCACCGAGGGCACCGTGCTGGAGAGCCTGGACCGGGACGCGTTGGGCATCCAGACCGCCCTGAACTACTCGGCCGACCTCAACAACACGTCGAACCGGGTCTTCGCCTCGGCGTACCGCAAGAAGCACCAGAGCACGCCGACGACCTACGCGATGGCGTCGTACGACGCGGCGCAGGTGCTCGACCAGGCGATCCAGCTGACCGGCGGAACGCCCTCCCCGCAGCAGGTCAACCTGGCGCTGGGCAAGCTCGGCCAGATCGACAGCCCGCGCGGCATCTGGCAGTTCAACCAGCCACGTACGCCGCAGCAGAAGTGGTACCTGCGGGAGGTCCAGCGCGACGGTCAGATCATGTCGAACGTGCTGACCAACGAGCTGGCCACGCTGGGCTGACCGCCCCACCGGACGCAACAGGGGCCGGTCTCCCGAGCGGGAGGCCGGCCCCTGCCGTACGCGGCAGTGTTCGGGTCAGTGCCGCAGTTCGGCGATGCAGCACTTCACGCTGCCGCCGCCCTTCTTCAGCTCGGCCAACTCGACCGGGACCGGGGTGTAACCGGCGGCCTTGAGCTTGCCCGCCAGGCGGGTGGCCTCGCTGTTGAGCACCACGTTCGCGCCGTCGCTGACCAGGTTGAGTCCGAACGCCATGGCGTCCTCGTCGTCGGCGATCACCGCGTCCGGGAAGAGCTGCGTGAGGACCCGCTGACTGGCCGCGGAGAACGCGCCCGGGAAGTAGACGACGTTCGTGTCATCGAGGGCGGCGAGCGCCACGTCCAGGTGGTAGAACCGCGGGTCGATCAGCCGCAACGACACCACCGGCCGACCCAGCGCCTCCTGCGCCTCGGCGTGCGCCGGGATCTCGGTCCGGAAGCCGTGCCCGGCCAGGATGAGTCCGCCGTGCGCCTCCGGCAGGTACGCGAAGTCACCCTCGCCCTCGTTGGTCTCGCTCGGCGCGACGAACCGCCAGCCCTGCTGCTCGTAGAACGCGTGGTGCGCGGCCGCCTCGGCGGTCCGCTGCTCGTGCTTGAACCGCGCGCCGTAGACGCTGCCGTCGACCACGAAGGCACCGTTGGCCGCGAACACCATGTCCGGCAGCCCCGGCTCCGGCGTGAGCAGGTGCACCTCGTGGCCGAGACCGACGAGCGTCTCGCGCAGTCGGTCCCACTGCTTGACGGCCAGGTCCCGGTCCACCGGGGTGGTCACGTCCATCCACGGATTGATCGCGTACTCGACCGCGAAATGCTCGGGCGAGCACATGAGATATGTCCGCTTTCGCGGGACTCGCTGCTGGTTCACGGTCACCAAGAGTAGGTACCGTTGAACTTTGGTAACAGCCACAACCGTTGCTTCCCAGAGGCGGAACGTTGCAGATAGACGCCGTTGACCAGCGGATCATTGCGTTGCTCGTCGCCGACGCCCGAGCGTCGTACGCCGACATCGGCACCCGGGTGTCACTCTCCGCCCCGGCGGTCAAGCGCCGGGTCGACAGGCTGCGCGCAACCGGCGTCATCCGGGGATTCACCGCCGTCGTCGACCCGGCGGCCGTCGGCTGGACCACCGAGGCGTTCGTCGAGCTGTTCTGTGCCGGCCGGACTACCCCGGCGCAGATCGGCGTGGCCGCCCGCCGACACCCGGAGGTGGTCGGCGCGTACACCGTCTCCGGCGAGGCGGACGCGCTGGTGCACCTACGCGCCGCCGACATCGCCCACCTCGAGGCGGCCCTCGAACGGCTGCGCGCCGAGTCGTTCGTGACGTCCACCCGCAGCACCATCGTGCTGTCCCGGCTGGTCGAGTCCCCGGGCGTCGGCCCGTCCACCAGGGCTTGACCTCAAGTCTGGTTCAGGTGTTGGACTCGTGGCGGCCTGGCACGACACGAGGGGGACCGCATGCGGGCGATCTGGTTACGTGAGTTCGGCGGTCCCGGGGTACTGACGCCCGGCCCGGCACCCGACCCGACACCCGGCCCCGGCCAGGTGCTGATCGACGTCGCGCACGCGAACGTCACCTTCGTCGAGACGCAGCAACGCGCGGGGCGTCCCGGGCCGAACCGGTACGTCCCTCCGCTGATCCCCGGCAACGGGGTCGGCGGAGTGATCACCGCCGTCGGGCCGGACGTCGACCCGGTCCGCGTCGGGCAACGGGTGGTCACCGCCACCGGCGGCGCCGGCGGGTACGCCGAACGGGTCGTGGTGGACGCGTCCGCACCCGTCGAGGTGCCGGCCGGGTTGGCGCTGGACGCGGCCGTGGCGCTGCTCGCCGACGGTCGTACCGCCACCATGCTCGTCGAGGCGGTCGGCGTCCGTCCCGGTGACCGCGTGCTGGTCGAAGCGGCGGCGGGCGGGGTGGGGAGCATGCTCGTCCAGATCGCGACGCGGGCCGGCGCGCGCGTGATCGGCGTGGCCGGTGGACCGCGCAAGGTCGCCCTGCTGCCCGAACTGGGTGCCGAGGTGGCGGTCGACTACCTACAGCCGGACTGGGTCGATCGCGTCCGCGACGCGGTGGGCGGGGTCGACGTGGTCTTCGACGGCGTCGGCGGTGCGGTGGCCGAGGCGGCGTTCGAGCTGCTGACCCCGGGCGGCCGGATGATCAGTTACGGGTTGGCGAGCGGCGAGTGGTCCCCCGTGACACCGGAGACGGCCGCCGAACGCCGGATCACGCTGGTCCGGCCGGACGTGACGCCCGCGCGGCTGCGGGCGTACACCATCGGGGCGCTGGCGGCCGCGACGGCCGGGCAGCTCCGGCCGCTGATCGGCCAGCGCTTCCCGCTGGAATGCGCCGCCGACGCGCACGCCGCCATCGAGGCGCGCGCCACCGTCGGCAAGACCCTGTTGGACGTGGCCGTCAGCTAGAGATACATGCCGGTGCGGTGCTGGGAGTCGTCATCGCGGACCGACTTGTCGCCCTCGCCGAAGAAACGCTTGCCGCCGAACTCACCGTGCAGACGATCGTCCAACTCGTCGGCGAGACCGGTCATCACCTGCACCGCCAGCATGAGATGGGTGGCCTGGAAGTTGCGGCCGAAGACCGGGATGGAGGCCCAGACCGTGTCGTCGGCACAGTAGAGGCGACCGATCGGCATCCGGTTGGTCAGCTCCGACAGCTTGACGTAGAGCCGTTCGGTCGGCTCGACCTCGGTGAGGACCGGCGAGAAGACGTCCACCAGCGGCGGGTTGTCGCGCACCCGGACGAAGACCATCGCCGAGCCGGCCCGGATGGTGATGTCGCCGTCCGAGTCGATCTGCAACCGCTCGGCGTCGGACTTCAACATCGTCGACACCACGGTACGGACGCGTTCCGGCAGGTCCAGCACGTCGTCCCGGTCGGCGGCCGCCTCGGCCAGCGCCTCCTGAAGGTCCCCCTCCACGTCGGCGTCCGGCCCGAACTCGCTGCGCGCGGTCCCCAACGGCCCGACGGCCAACGGCTCCCCCTCGGCGTCGTGCACCAGGTAGACGAGGAAGGCCGGGTGCGGTGCGCCGTACACGTCGCGCAGCGTCCGGGACAGCAGCGGGGCGATCCGGTTGGCGTCCGCCACCGTCGCGTCCAACCCGAACGCGCCGCCGGAGCCGGCCACCACGCCGGGCGGGGACCAGCCGAGCGCCACCATGTCCGCCACGGCGGCGCGGTCCAGCCGGTAGCCCTGCGGCAGCGCCGCGTTGCCGACCGCCCGCGCGGAGAGCCCGCCGTCCTCGGTCGCGTCCACGCTGATCGAGTAGACGGCGTCGCCCGTACCGGAGGCGGTGGGGTCGAGGGTCAGTTCGAGGTGCGCGCCGGCCGGCAACTCCCGCAGCCGTAGGGCGAGCATCCGGGCGAACTCCTGCCACGCCTCCGTCACCTTGGCCCGCAGGTCCGTGGTGCTGGGGCCGTCGAGCAGGATCGACTCCGCCGGCTCGGATGTACCGCCGGGCTCCGCATCCGACGCCGAGGGGTGGTCAGCCGTCATGATCGCCTCCGTCCGTTCCGATCACCCTACCCACGGTCCACGGACGCCGAATCAGCCCGGACCGGGATCGGACACCCGCCGTCGTCCATGCGTCGTGACGCCCCGCACGCGGCGCGGCGGTCAGGAGGTGGGGTCGGCGAGTTCGGCGTCGAGTCCGACCGGCCAGTCGGCCGCGAGGGCGCTGAGCCGGGCCGCGGCGTCCGCCGGATCGGCACCGCGACCGACGGCCAGCCCCAGCAGGTACGCGGTGACCGGTGCCCCCGGTCGCACCACCTGGTGGGCGACGTCGCGGGCGAGGTCCAGCACCGCCGGCACCGGCACCTCGGCCGGATCGAGGCCCACCTCCGCGCAGGCCGCCGTGATCCAGTCGTCCAACACCGTCATCGCAGCAACTCCCTAGCCCGGCGTACGTCCTCGTCAGTGTCGCAGTCGAACCAGGGCGGTGGACCCGCGCCGGCCCACGGCACCTCCCGGACCACGAGCCGGGCCGTCAGCGCCCGTACCGCAGCGCCGGCCAGGCCGCCGTCCCGCTCGGCCGCCAGCCCGGCCAGCGCGGTCCGTAGCGCGTCGACCCGCCACACCCCGCACAGCGACTGCCGGCGGCCGTCCGCGTCGACGAAGCACACCCCGTCGACAGGTTCCGGGGCGCGGACAGCGCCGGCTCGCGGGCCGGACGGGCCGTCGGCTGGGGCGGCGAGCGCTGGACTCTCAGCGGCGGCGAGGTGGGTCAGCAGGTCGCCGATCGCCGCGCGGGTGAGCAGCGGCAGGTCGGCGGCGAGCAGCGCGACGACCGTCGTGTCGGGGTCGAGCAACGCCGACCCGGCCGCGGTCGCGGCGACCGGCCCACCGCCGGGCGGATCCTCCCGGGTCACCCGCACGTCGTCCGGCAGGCCGTCACCGGGACCGACCAGCACCCGGGGCGCGGCATCACCCACCGCCGCCAGGACCCGGTCGCGCATCGAACGGCCACCGACCGGGAGCGCGGGCTTGTCCACCCCACCCATCCGGCGGGCGGCCCCACCCGCGAGCACCACGGCGGCGTACGTCCCCACCCGGCCACGGTAGCCGTGTCGGCGCTCGACCGCCGGGCGCGGCGGGACGCCTGATGACCGGCGGCAGGGTGGCGCGCCCGATTTCCGGGACTCGACCCGCCGGGCGCGGCGGGACGCCTGATGACCGGCGGCCGTGCGGAGCGGCCGGGGCGAGGTGCAGGATGACGGGATGGGACGGGCGACTGACCGACGGGGCGTACTGCGGATCGACCTGAACGCGGCGGTCGACGGACGCGCGGCGGTCCGCCGGCCGGACACGCTCGCCGTGGAGGAGCCGCTGGAGATCCGGGTCGGCGCGGCCGGTCCGGGGCCGCGCAAACCGCTCGCCGTCACCATGCGTACCCCCGGCGACGACCTGGACCTGGCGATCGGCTTCCTGCTGACCGAGGGCCTGATCCGGTCGACCGACGACGTGCTGACCGCCCAGCTCTGCTCCGGTGTCGAGACTCCGAACACGTACAACGTGGTGGACGTGGTGCTCACCCCCGGGGTGCCGGAACCGACCACCGACCCGTCCCGGAACTTCTACACCACCAGCTCCTGCGGAGTCTGTGGCAAGGCCAGCATCGACGCGATCCGAACACGCTCGCTGTTCGACGTCACGGCGGACCCGATCGCCGTACCGGCCGCGCTCCTCGCCGAGCTACCCGACCGGTTGCGGGCGGCCCAGCGCGCCTTCGACCGCACCGGCGGGCTGCACGCGGCGGGGCTGTTCACCCCGGCCGGTGAGCTGGTGGTGCTCCGCGAGGACGTGGGCCGGCACAACGCCGTGGACAAGGTCATCGGTTGGGCGGTGCGGGAACGCCGACTGCCGTTGGCCGGGCACCTGCTGCTGGTGTCCGGACGGGCCAGTTTCGAGCTGACCCAGAAGGCGTGGATGGCGGGACTGCCGCTGCTGGCCGCCGTCTCCGCGCCGAGCACCCTCGCCGTCGAGCTGGCCGAGGAGGCGGGCATGACGCTCGTCGGCTTCCTGCGCGGCCAGACCATGAACGTGTACGCCGGCCCGCAGCGGATCACGGTCGAGCAGCCGGCCCGGCAGGACCGCTGATCGACACCACATCGCCGATGTCGGGCCATCCCGACGCCCGGACACCCCCACATCGCCGATCTGGGTGTCGATGAGCTGCGGCTCCTGGGGTCAACGGCGGCCACGGCGGCGTCGCTTGCGAGGGCGGACCACGCCGGGCATACCGACCGCGGGCCAGCCGTCCAGCTCGGAGGGGGGTACGCCGCGCCGGAGCAGGTCGTCCAGGAGCAGGGCGAGCGAGTAGTCGGGGTGCAGGCTCAGCGTGCGTTCCAACGCGACCGCCGCCAGCGCACCCTGCCCCGCCCGCCATGCCGCGAACGCCAGCAGCGCGCCGGGCGCGGCGGTCAACTCCGGCTCGGCCCGGCGCAGCACGTCGGTCCAGAGGTCGATGTCCCGGTCGCGGCCGTCGGTGCGTTCCCAGGCATGGTCGCGGACCGGCAGGTGACCGAGCAGCAGGCTGAGCCAGGCCACCTCGTCATCGTCGAGCCGCTCGCCGCGCCGCTGCCGGCGTTGCGCGTCCCGAACCGCGGCGACGCCGGCGGAGCGCACGGCCCGCCCGCCGAGGACGTCGCTGGCGGGCGCCTGCTCGATCAGCTCGACCAGTCGTCGTTCGGCCCGGGCGGTGGCGGCGTGCAGTGCCTCGCGGGCCGGGCCGGTCACCGGCGACACCTGCGCCACGAGAGCCGCCCGGTCGGGGAGTGCGACCTGACCGGCGAACACGGCCGACGCGGTCACCGCATTGGCCTGCGGGTCGTAGCGCCGACCCTCGGGTGGGCAGCAGTCCGCCTCGGTACACAGGTAGGACCACCACCGCCCGTCGGTCACCCGCAGCGCGTCGAGCACTTCCAGGCCGGCTGCCGTGAGGGCGGCGCGTACCGCGTCCACGCTCGGGGTCACCCGGTCGGGCGGGCCGTAGCCCACCACGGTGGCGGCCTGGGCGCCCTGCCGGTGGATCACGCCGGCCAGATGCCGGGCGCGGTCGACCAGGTCCGTGGAGGGATCGGGCAGGTCGGCGCGGGCGGCGAAGATGATCTGCCGGCCGCGCAGCGCCACCGCGACCACACTGTCGGCGGGGTGGAAGCCGAGCAGGTACGGCACGGCGGCGATCAGGTCGGCGGGCGAGCGGACGGAGAGCTTCGCACGTTCGGTCGAGGTCATGCAGGGAGGCTGCGCCCGAGCTGCGGCACCTTCCAGACCCTGTGGATGACACGCGGCTTATCCACAACTACGGAAAGTATTCATGCTGGTAGACGTCATTCGATGTGCTCACACGACACCACGCTGTCATGGGCAGCGGCTACCGTGCGCTGATGGACCTGGCGTACCTACGCGCGCACCCGGCACACCTGCCGACGTTCCGGACCCATCAGCGGCTCCGGGAGACGCCGGTCGCCGGGGGCGACATCTGCGCCGCCGCCCGGCTGACCCTGGACGACGGCCACTCGGTCTTCGCGAAGTCCTGGCCGGAGGGGGCCGACCGGCCAGCGCCCGAGGGCTTCTTCGCCGCCGAGGCCGCCGGGCTGCGTTGGCTGCGCGAGGCCGACGCGATCGGCGTACCCGAGGTGATCGTGGAGCTACCCGACCTGCTGGCGCTCGACTGGGTCGAGCCCGGCGAGCCCACGCCGCAGGCCGCCGACCGCTTCGGTCGGGAGTTGGCCGCCCTGCACCGGGCCGGCGCGCCCGCCTTCGGCGCACCCTGGGCGGGCTTCATCGGTGCGCTCGCCCAGGACAACACCCTCGACGACGGTCCCTGGTCGACGTGGTTCGCGCGGCGTCGACTCGTCCCCTACCTGCGCCTGTCCGTCGACGGCGGCGCGCTCACCAGCAGCGACGCCGCGCTCGTCGAGCGGGTGATCGCGGGGATCGACGAGTTCGGCGGGGACGAGCCGGCGGCCCGCGTCCACGGCGACCTGTGGCCGGGCAACGTGCTGTGGGGCACCGACGAGCGGGCCTGGCTGGTCGACCCGGCTGCGCACGGCGGCCACCGCGAGACCGACCTCGCCCAACTGGCGCTCTTCGGCGGGGTGGCGCACCTCGACCGGGTGCTGGCCGCGTACCGGGAGAGCTGGCCGCTGGCCGACGGTTGGCGCGACCGGGTGCCGCTGCATCAGCTGCATCTGCTGCTGGTGCACACCGCACTGTTCGGTGCCGGCTACCGCGATGCGGTTGTCCAGCTCGCCCGAGCCGCCCTGGGTGGCGTCGAGCGCGCTACGGTCGACCGGTGAGTGTCGACCGACGTACCGACGGCGTCCTCGTCGACCGGTACGGCCGTGTCGCGCGGGATCTGCGCGTGTCCCTCACCGACAAGTGCAACCTGCGGTGCACGTACTGCATGCCGGCCGAGGGGCTGCCCTGGTTGGCCGGCCCGCAGCTGCTCACCGACGACGAGATCGTCCGGCTGGTCCGGGTGGCCGTCGAACAGCTCGGTGTGACCGAGGTGCGGTTCACCGGCGGGGAACCGCTGATCCGGCCCGGGCTGGTCGGCATCGTGGGCGCGGTCGCCGCGCTCGATCCCCGCCCACGGATCTCGCTCACCACGAACGGCATCGGCCTGGACCGGCTGGCGCCCGCGCTGCGTACGGCTGGTCTGGACCGGGTGAACGTCTCGCTGGACACCCTGGACGCGGCCCGGTTCACGCAGCTCACCCGCCGTCCCCGCCTCGACGCGGTGCTGGCGGGGCTGGCCGGTGCGGCGGCCGCGGGTCTCGACCCCGTGAAAATCAACGCGGTGCTGATGCGCGGCGTCAACGAGGACGAGGCGCCGGCGCTCCTCCGCTTCGCGCTCGACCACGGCTACCACCTGCGGATCATCGAGCAGATGCCGTTGGACGCCCAGCACGGCTGGGACCGCAGCACGATGGTCACCGCCGAGGAGATCCTCGCCTCCCTGCGTACCCACTTCGACCTCAGCCCCGACCCGGCCGAGCGCGGCGCGGCGCCGGCCGAGACCTGGCTGGTCGACGGCGGCCCGGCCCGGGTCGGCGTGATCGCCAGCGTCACCCGGCCCTTCTGCGGCGACTGCGACCGCACCCGGCTGACCGCCGACGGCCAGGTCCGTGCCTGCCTGTTCGCCACCGAGGAGTCCGACCTGCGGTCGGCGCTGCGCGACGGCGCGACCGACAACGAGTTGGCGCGGCGGTGGCGTACCGCGATGTGGGGCAAGCGCGCCGGGCACGGCATCGACGACCCCACCTTCCTCCAGCCGACCCGGCCGATGTCCGCGATCGGAGGTTGAGTCGTGGAGCCGAGGCCGCTGACCGTCCGCTACTTCGCCGGGGCGCGGGCCGCCGCGGGCCGCGCCGAGGAGGTCACGCCCGCCGGTCGGTCTCTCGACGACCTGACCGCCGAACTGGCCCAGCGACACGGCGACCGGCTGGCCGCCGTGCTGCGGGTGGCCAGTTTTCTCGTGGACGGCGTCACCTGCCATGATCGTCGGGCACCCCTGCCGGGCGGGGCCACGATCGATGTCCTGCCCCCGTTCGCGGGCGGCTGAGGGGGGCGAACACATGTTGGCGGTTCTCGGGTTCCTGGGTGTCCTGGCGCTGGTCACCGGCCTGATCCACCTCTACCTGTGGAAGCGACTCGTCCGGGACACCACGACGCCGGGCCGCTGGCGTCGGATCGGCGGGATCGCCGCCCTCGTGCTGGCGTTGCTCGTACCGGCCACCCTGATCGGCACCCAGGCCGGCCTCTACTGGCTCGCGTGGCCGGGCTACCTGTGGCTGGCCGTGATGTTCTACCTGCTGGTCACGCTGGTCGTGCTGGAAGTGCCGATGCTGGTCACGCGACTGGTGCTGCGCCGCCGGGTGACCGCCGCCGAACCGACCGCCGCCGCCCCCGAGCCGGTACTGGTCGGGGCCGCCGGGTCCGCCGATCCGCCGGCCGCCGAGGCGGTCGCGGCACCCGACCACGACCCCGGCCGCCGCCTGCTGCTGGCCCGTGGGGCGGCCATCTTCGCCGGCCTCACCGCCACCGGCATCACGGGGTACGGCGTCCGCACGGCACTCGGCCCGCCGCACCTGGACCGGGTGCAGATCCCGCTCAGCAAGCTCCCGCGCAGCATGGACGGTCTGCGCATCGCCACCGTCTCCGACATCCACCTGGGCCCGCTGCGCGGCCGGGCGCACACCGAACGGATCGTCGCGGCGATCAACCGGCTCGACGCGGACCTGGTCGCGGTCGTCGGCGACCTGGTCGACGGCTCGGTCGCCGAGTTGGGCCCGGCCGCCGCGCCGCTGCGGAACCTGCGCTCCCGGTATGGCAACTTCTTCGTCACCGGCAACCACGAGTACTACTCGGGGGTCGAGGAGTGGGTCCAGGAGGTGGACCGGCTCGGCCTGCGGGTGCTGCAGAACCGTCGGCAGGAGATCCAGGCCCGGGGCGGTGTGCTCGACCTGGCCGGCGTCAACGACCTGGACGCGGATCCGGCGGGCACCGGCCTGGCCGCCGGCCCGGACTTCGACGCCGCCCTCGGCGACCGCGACCCGAGCCGCCCCGTCGTCCTGCTCGCACATCAGCCGCTCGCCGCCAGGCAGGCCGCCCGCTACGGCGTCGACCTGCAACTCTCCGGGCACACGCACGGTGGGCAGTTGATGCCGTTCAACCTGGCCGTACGCCTCCAGCAGCCGGTGGTCAGCGGGCTCGGCGAGGTGGACGGCACCAAGGTCTACGTGACCAACGGCGCCGGTTTCTGGGGCCCGCCGGTGCGGGTGGGCGCCGAGCCGCAGATCAGTCTCGTGGAGTTGCGCTCGGCATAGCGGACGTCACGTCCGCGCGTGGCGCAGGGCGGCCCGCGCGGCGGGCGTGACAGGATGCGGCGTGCCCCCGTTCAGCGCCGTACCCCCCGGTGGCCTCCCTCCCTTCGTCGCGGACCTGCACATCCACTCGAAGTACTCGCGCGCGTGCAGCCGCGACCTGACCCTGCCGACCCTCGGATGGTGGGCGCGGCGCAAGGGCATCGCCCTGCTCGGCACCGGCGACTTCACCCACCCCGCCTGGTACGACCACCTGGTGGATTCGCTGCGCCCGGCCGAGCCGGGGCTCTACCGGCTCAGCCCGGAGGCGGAGCGCGACATCGCCCGCCGGTTGCCGCCACGGCTCGCCGGTACGACCGACGCGGACGCGGTCCGGTTCATGCTGAGTGTGGAGATCTCCACGATCTACAAGCGGGACGACCGCACCCGCAAGGTGCACCACCTGATCTACCTGCCCGACCTGGCGGCGGTGGCCCGTTTCAACACCGCTCTCGGGCGGATCGGCAACCTCGGCTCCGACGGCCGACCGATCCTCGGCCTGGACTCGCGGGACCTGTTGGAGATCACCCTCGAAGCCAGCCCGGACGGCTATCTCGTGCCGGCGCACATCTGGACGCCGTGGTTCTCCGCGCTGGGCTCGAAGTCCGGCTTCGACGCGATCGCCGACTGCTACGCCGACCTGGCCGAGCACATCTTCGCCGTGGAGACCGGCCTCTCCTCCGACCCGGCGATGAACTGGCGGGTCGGCAGCCTGGACGGCTACCAACTGGTCTCCAACTCGGACGCGCACTCGCCGCCGGCGCTCGGGCGGGAGGCGACGGTGCTGACCGCCGAGCGGGACTACTTCGCCGTCCGGGAGGCCCTGCGTACCGGTGTCGGCCTGGCCGGCACCATCGAGTTCTTTCCCGAGGAGGGCAAGTACCACGCGGACGGGCACCGGCTGTGCGGGGTCAACTGGTCCCCGGAGCGGACCCGGGCGGCCGAGGGCCGCTGCCCCGAGTGCGGCAAGCCGCTCACCGTGGGTGTCCTCAGCCGCGTGGAGGAACTGGCCGACCGTCCCGAGGGGCACCGGCCGGCACACGCCCGGGACGTCACCCATCTGGTGCCGCTCGCCGAGATCCTTGGCGAGATCAACAAGGTGGGCCCCCGGTCGAAGAAGGTCGAGGGGCGACTCAACGAACTGCTCGCCGCGCTCGGCCCCGAGCTGGAGATCCTGACGACCACGCCGTTGGCAGACATCGCGCAGGCCGGTGGTGAGCTGCTCGCCGAGGGGATCGGGCGGCTGCGGCGAGGCGACGTACGCCGGGTACCGGGTTACGACGGCGAGTACGGGGTGATCACGCTGTTCGATCCGACGGAGCTGGGCAGGGGCGCGGGCACGGCACAGGAGACGCTGTTCGACGTACCCGTGTCGGTGCCGGCGCAGCGACGGCCGGCGGAGCCGGCGGCTCGCGCGACGGCCAAGCGCCCGGCGGCGGCCAAGGCCGAGCCGAAGCGCAAGTCGACCCCGCCTCCCGCACCACCGATCGCGCCGCCGCCGTCACCGCACGAACCGTTCGAGCCGATGCTCTCCGGCATGGAGGAGGTCGGCACCGGCCTGCTGGACCGCCTGGACGCGATGCAGCGGGTGGCGGCGTCCGCCCCCGGCGGGCCGCTGCTCATCGTGGCCGGACCGGGCACCGGCAAGACCCGGACGCTGACCCACCGGATCGCGTACCTCTGCGCGGAGCTGAACGTCTTTCCGGAGCACTGCCTGGCGATCACGTTCACCCGTCGCGCGGCCGAGGAGCTGCGGCACCGCCTCGACGGGCTGCTCGGTCCGGTCGCCGAGGACGTCACCGTGGGTACCTTCCACGCGCTGGGGTTGACCATCCTGCGGGAGAACGCCGACGCGGCGGGCCTGCCCGCCGGCTTCCGGATCGCCGACGACGCCGAGCGGGCGGCGGCCCGGTCGGAGGCCGGCGACGATGCCGCCGCTTACACGGCATTGCTGCGCAAGCAGGACCTGGTGGACCTGGACGAGTTGGTGACCCTGCCGGTGGAGCTGCTGCGGGCGGACCGGAAGCTGGTCGAGCGGTACCGGGACCGCTGGCGGTGGATCTTCGTCGACGAGTACCAGGACGTCGACGCGGTGCAGTACGAGCTGCTGCGGCTGCTCAGCCCCGCCGACGGCAACCTGTGCGCGATCGGTGACCCGGACCAGGCGATCTACTCCTTCCGGGGCGCCGACGTCGGCTACTTCCTGCGTTTCTCGCAGGACTTCACGGACGCCCGGTTGGTCCGACTGAACCGCAACTACCGCTCGTCGGCGCCGATCCTGGCCGCCGCCGTGCAGGCCATCGCGCCATCCTCGCTGGTCCAGGGACGGCGACTGGATCCGGCCCGGCTCGACCCGGAAGCCCCGCTGGTCGGTCGGTATCCGGCGTCGTCCGTGGCCGACGAGGCCGACTTCGTGGTCCGGACGGTCGACGAACTGGTCGGCGGGCTGTCGCACCGGTCGCTGGACTCGGGCCGGATCGACGGCCGCTCCACGACGTTGTCGTTCTCCGACATCGCCGTGCTGTACCGCACCGACGCGCAGGCCGCTCCGATCGTGGACGCGCTGACCCGGGCCAACATTCCGGTGCAGAAGCGCTCGCACGACCGCCTGCGGGACCGGCCCGGAGTGGCGGCCATCGCCCGCGAGCTGCGGCACGCCGACGGGCTGGCCGGGTCCCTGGCGGCCCGGGTGCGGCTGGCCGGTCAGGTGGTCGCCGAGCGGTTCGCGGTGCCCACGCTGGACGGCGGGGGCAGCGGGGTCCGCCCCGAGGACGTCCGCGCCGCGGTGGACCTGCTGACCCCGCTGGCCCATCGGTGCGGCGACGACGTGGAGGCGTTCCTGTCGCAGTTGGCCACCGGGGCCGAGGTGGACGCGCTCGACCCACGCGCGGAGGCGGTCACCCTGCTGACCCTGCACGCCGCGAAGGGTCTCGAGTTCCCGGTGGTCTTCCTGGTCGGTGCCGAGGACGGGCTGCTGCCGCTGCGCTGGCCCGGCGCGACGCCCGACGAGGACGCGGTCGCCGAGGAGCGCCGACTCTTCTTCGTCGGCCTGACCCGGGCCCAGGACCGGCTGTACGTCAGCCACGCCGCGCGGCGGACGCGGCACGGCGTGGAACGGGACTGTCCGCCCTCGCCGTTCCTCGCCGCGATCGACCCGGGCCTGTTCGAGCGGTTCGGCGAGACCGAACCCCGCCGCCCCAAGGACCGCCAACTCCGCCTGATCTGATCCCGCTGGGGAGCGCGGGGGCCAGCTGGCACGTTGAGCGTGATGACTCAGAGGCATCAAGATGACTCAGAGGCATCACGCTCTTTCGACAGGCGGCCGGGCCAGGTCCCAGCACGGGCGGCCGGCGCACGGCACGGGCGGGCCCCGACCTCAACCGAGGAGCACGCCGAGCCACGCGCCGGTGAGCAGGGCCGGACCGAGCGGGAGCAGGGTGTCGCGGCGTACCCGTCGCGTGGCGAGCAGCCCGAGCACCAGCCCACCCTGGAGCAGGTGCGCCAGCAGAAGCCCGGTGAGCAGGGCGTCCTGACCCAGCCAGCCGAGCGGCAGTCCGAGGACCGCGGCGAGCTTGACGTCCCCGAAGCCGAGCCGGGATCTCGGCAGCAGGGCGAGCAGCACGTGCGCCGCGCCGGCGAGAACCGCACCGACCACAGCACCGACCAGCCGCCCCGGAGTGCCGGCCAGCAACGCCGCCCCGGTCAGCCCGCCGAGTGCCAACGTGCCGGCGGCGACGACCAGCGCGTCGGGCAGCCGCAGGCACGCCAGGTCGACGAGGGCGAGCACCAACCCCACCACCGCCACCGCGACGAGGACCGGCAGCGCCGGGTCGTCGCGCCGCACGGTGGCGAGCCCCACGAACACCACGACCGCCAGTGGCGGACAGAGCCAGGCCGACCCGATCCGCCGGGCCGGCGGGTCGACGAACCGCCGGGCCAGCGAGGGTACGACGAGACCGACCAGCCCGCCGAGCAACGCCACCCCCACCAGCGCAGCCGCCGACATGGACCGGACGTTACCGGCGGCCCTCGGGCGGCGTGGCCCCCGAACGGGATCCCGCGCCCGGCCGTCGAGGACGTTCGGTGCTCACCACCAGGGCCACCCCGGCGACGATGACCGCCCCGCCGAGCAGCACCTGCGGCGTGATCGGCTCGGCCACGAGCAGCGCGCCGAGCGCCACCGCGACCGCCGGGTTCACGTACGCGTACGTCGACACCAGCGAGATCGGCGCGTTCTGCAGCAGCCAGACGTACGCGGTGAAGGCCACCAGCGAACCGGCCACCATGAGGTAGCCCAGCGCCAGCCAGGACCGGGCGCTGACCGTCGACGGGTGGAAGTCCCGCAGCTCGCCCCGGCCGGCGGCGACCACGGCCAGCGCCAGCGCGCCGGCCGCCATCTCGTACACGGTCGCCACGAACGGGTCGGCGGGCATCCGGATCCGTCCCGACAGGAACGACCCGACCGACCAGGCGGCGGCCCCCGCCACCACCGTCAGCGCGCCGACAAGCGGCACCGCCTTCGCGCTGCCGGCGGGCAACACCAGCAGCACCAGACCGGCGAAGCCCACGGTGACCCCGGCGAACGTCCAGAGCGGCGGCCGGTCGCCGGTGGCCGACCGCAGCAGCACCACGAGCAGCGGCACGGTCGCCACCAGCAGGGCGGCGACGCCGGAGGGCAGCGCCACGCCGGGCGGTCCGGACTCGGCGAGCACGACCAGGCCGTTGCCGCCGGCGAGCAGGAGCACACCGACCAGCGCGGCAGAGCCGAGCTGTCGACGCCCCACGCGGAGGGCGCCCGGCCCTCGGCGCAGCCGCAGCACCACCGCGAGCACCAGGCCCGCCACTGCGAACCGCAGGGCGGCGGACAGCAGCGGCGGCACCGTCTCCACCGTGATCCGGATGGCCAGGTAGGTGGAGCCCCACAGCAGGTAGACCACGATCAACGCGGTCCAGACCAGGCTCGGGGCGGTGTCGGCGCGGCGGCCGGATGCGGCGGCGGCGCTCGGTGGAGATGAGCTCATCGGTGGACCACGCTACGGTGACCTCGGAGTCGGCGTCGCGCATTGGTGGCCGGCCTCTCACCACTTGCGCAGGAGGGCGGCATGACGAACTACGGACCACCGGGTGAGGGCTACGGACGCCCGTGGCGTGGGCAGCGGCCCGACGAGACGCCCAACCGGCCGCCGCAGCAGCCCTATCCGCCGGCTGCGGAGCCCTACCCGCCGACGGTCCAGCCCTACCCGGTGGCGTCGCAGCGACCCGGCCCCTACGGCGACGGCCCGTACGGCGGCGCACCAGCGGCGCCCCACGGCGGCGGCCAGTACGGCGGCGGAGCAGGCGGACAGTACGGCGGCGGCACCGGCGGGCAGTACGGCGGTGGAGCAGGCGGGCAGTACGGCGGCGACGCGGGCGGACAGTACGGCGGTGCGGCCTCGGGGCCGTACGGCGGCGGGTACCCGGCCGACCGCAACCCGGGCTACGGCCCGGCGTCCTACCGGCCCGACGATGACGATCCCGTACCCGCGCCTCCGAAGCGGGGGCGGGGACCGCTGGTCGCGGTACTGGCCGTCGTGGTGCTGCTGCTGGTGGCCGGCGGCGGCGCGTACTGGTTCCTGCGGGGGTCGGACGATCCGGCGCCGACGACGGCCGCGCCGACCGGTTCCGCCGGTGCGGCAGAGCCCAGCGCCGCCGCGAACGAGCCGGACGAGCCGGTACCGAGCGCCGCCGCGCCCGAGTCGTCGGCCGACCCGCGGTTCGTCAAGGTCGGACAGTGTGTCCGCAACGACGGCGTGGCCGGGGGCAAGCCCAAGCTTCTGATCAGCGGCTGCGCCCCGAAGTCGTACGAGGTGCTGCGCCGGATCGACGGCGCGACCAGCGGTGAGCGCGACGCCGAGGCCAAGTGCGCCAAGGTGGAGGGCTACACGAACTGGTACTTCTTCGACAGCGAGCTGGACACCCTCGACTTCGTGCTCTGCCTGAAGCAGCGCTGACCACCCACCCCTGGGGATGACATGACGACCTACGGACCACCGGGTTCCGGGCAGCCGGACGACCCGTACCAGCGTCCGCCGACCGGTCCCGGCGGCCCGCCACCGGTCGATCCGACGCTCCCGCAGTGGGGACCACCACCACCCCAGCCCGGGCAGTGGGCGCCCCCGGAGCAGCCCTCGCAGTGGGCGCCCCCGGAGCAGCCCGCACAGTGGGGTGGCCCGGAGCAGCCGACGCAGTGGAACGCCCCGCCGCAGCCGACGCAGTGGAACGCCCCGCCGCAACCGGCGCAGTGGAACGCTCCGCCGCAGCAGCCGACGCAGTCGGACGTGCCGCCGGGGCCGTTCCCGCCCGCCCCCGGCCAGCCGGCGCCGCCGTGGGGGCCGCCGCCCGGCGCGTACCCGATGCCGCCGGCCGCTCCCGCGGGCCGGAGCGGCCGGAAGGTGGCCCTGATCGTGGGTCTGGTCGTGCTGCTTCTGCTCTGTCCCTGCCTCGGCCTCGCCGGCTGGGCGGCCTGGCGCATCGCCGACGCCGACAACGACACCACGCCCGCGCCGTCCGCGACCGCCCCCGTCGTCCCTCCCGGCCTGCCCAGCGATGCGCCGAGCCCGGTGCTGCCGTCGCCGGACGAGGAGGAGGAGTTCGCCAAGGGCGACTGCGTGGTCAACGACGGCACCGAGGCGGACGCGGAGCTGCGCAAGGTGCCGTGCGGCCCGAACACCTACCAGGTGCTGCTGCGGATCCCGGCGACCACCGACGGCGACCGCTGCCAGACGCTCGCGCCGCAGGCGACCGCGAACTACGTGCACGACAACTCAATCGACCTGTTCGACTACGTGCTCTGCCTGAAGAAGCGGTAGTCGATTCCCGAAACTAGGGCTGTCTAGCGTGGACGCTAGACAGCCCTAGTTTTGTATCGACGACCTCGACACGCCGGTAGCCTCATCTATCCATATCTAGCTTCGCAGCTAGAGGGCCCGATACTCTGCGATGCGTGGATCCGGTCCGCAACCCGTACGCCCCGGGCGCCGGCCAGCGCCCACCCGAACTCGCCGGGCGGGGGCGCGAGCTGGACGTGTTCGACATCGTGCTGGAACGCATCGCCCGCGGCCGGCCCGAGCGCAGCCTCATGCTCACCGGGCTGCGCGGCGTCGGCAAGACCGTCCTGCTCAACACCCTGCGATCCCAGGCGATCAACCGGCTGTGGGGCACCGGCAAGATCGAGGCGCGGCCGGACCAGTCACTGCGCCGCCCGGTCGCCGCCGCGCTGCACATGGCGGTCCGCGAACTCGCACCACGCCACCGCGCCCCCGACCGGATCGACGCCTTCCTCGGGGTGCTCAAGGCGTTCGCCCAGCGATCCGCGCCGGCCGGTCGCGGTGCCGCGCCGAAGCTGCGTGACCGGTGGCAACCCGGCATCGACGTACCGGCCGCCAGCGGTCGGGCCGACTCCGGCGACATCGAGATCGACCTGGTCGAACTGTTCACCGACGCCGCCGCCGTGGCCAGCGACGTGGGCACCGGCATCGCGCTCTTCATCGACGAGATGCAGGACGTCGGGCCGGAGGACGTCTCGGCACTCTGCGCCGCCTGCCACGAACTGTCCCAGCTCGGCGCCCCACTGATCGTCGTCGGCGCCGGGCTCCCGCACCTACCGGCGGTGCTCAGCGCCGCCAAGTCGTACTCGGAACGGCTGTTCCGCTACCAGCGCATCGACCGGCTCGACCGGATCGCCGCCGACCAGGCGCTCTGCGCACCGGCCGAGCGCGAGGAGGTGGAGTACGAGCAGAAGGCGCTCGACCTGCTCTACGAGAAGTCCGGCGGCTACCCGTACTTCGTCCAGGCGTACGGGAAGGCGACCTGGGACCATGCGCCACGGTCGCCGGTCACCGCGGCGGACGTCCGGGTCGCCGCGCCGGAGGCCGAGGCCGAACTGGCGGTCGGGTTCTTCGGCTCCCGGTTCGAGCGGGCCACCCCGGCCGAACGGGAGTACATGCGGGCGATGGCCACGCTGTCCCTGGTGGAGGGCGAGGCCGGCGACGCGGTCCGCGACGACATGGACGCCGCCGTGCCCACCGCCGAGATCGCCCGCGCCCTCGGCCGCAAGCCGGCCAGCCTCTCCCCGGCCCGGGACGCGCTGATCAAGAAGGGGCTCATCTACTCGGGCGAGCGGGGCACGGTGGCCTTCACCGTCCCACACTTCGGCCGCTACCTGCGCACCCAGCCGGCCTGACCGCGCTACCGCCGGCCGCGCCGGCGCGTCAGACCTGGGACCAGGGCGCGGGAAAGACCACCTCGCCGCGCGGCGGGGCGCCCTCCTCGCTGGTGGACGGCGGCAGCACCAACGCCTGCCACGGCTCGCCGAGACCGGCCCACGGGCTGCTCAGACCCAGCTCGGCGGCCGGTCCGAAGCCGAAGCGACGGTAGAAGGCCGGGTCGCCGAGCACCACGACCAGCCGCTCACCCAACTCGGTGGCGGCGTCCAGGGCGGCCTGCACCACCGCGCTGCCGTGCCCGACCCGCTGTCGGTGCGGCGCCACCGCCACCGGCCCGAGTGCCAGGGCCGGCGCCACGGCACCTCGTTCGGGGCGTACCCGCACCCGGGTGAGCAGCGCGTACCCGACGACCTCGCCGCCGTACTCGGCGACCATGGCCAGCTCGGGCAGCCAGGCGTCGGTGCCCCGCAGGTCGTCGACAAGTCCCACCTCCGGCGGCGTCTGCACCTCCGGGCGGGCGAACGCCGAGGCCAGCACCCGACGCACCGGACCGGCGTCGGCCGGGTCCTCGGGGCGGAGCCGTAGCGTCGTCACCCGCGCGACGTTACCCGTCACGCCCCGTCCATCAGCGATGGTCGCTCGATTCGGCGTGGCGCGCGGGCACGCCGACCGATCCGGATCCGACGGTTGCCCGGGTAGCAAACGCCGCGACGGGGTATGACTGATCCATGACGCCCGTACGTTCCCTCGCCCGCGCCATGTTGAGCGGCATCTTCGTGATCCAGGGCTACCGCAACCTCCGCAACCCGCACCGGCTGGCGGAGACCGCCAAGCCGGTGACCGACAAGGTCGCGCCGCTGTTGCGCAAGGCGCACCCGAACTTCCCCACCGACACGGAGTCGTTGATCCGGCTCAACGCGGCGACGCAGGTCGGGGCGGGCCTGATGCTCGCCACCGGGCGGTTCAGTCGGCCCGCCGCACTGGTCCTGGCCGGCACCCTGGTGCCGGTGACCATCGCCGGGCATCCGTTCTGGAAGAACGACGACCCGATCGCCAAGAACAACAACCAGATCCACACCCTCAAGAATCTCGGGCTCCTCGGCGGTCTCCTCCTCGCGGCCGTCGACACCGGCGGCAAGCCCGGCATGCGATGGCGTACGGGTCACCGCATCGGCCACTCTCGACGTTCCGTGCAGCGCGCCGTACGCACCGCCCGCCGCGAGGCACGGATCGCCGTCCGCTCGGCGGCGACCGCACGCCGGCTACCAGGCTGACCTGCCTCGATGCCTCTCGTTCGCACCCCCACCCCCCGCTAAGGCCGCGAATTACCTGAACCACCCGGTAGGCGTTAACGCGGTGGAAATGTCAAAAACATGTGTGGGATCGGACACGGTCGCATAACGCGGGAGGCACTGACGTGAGGCGCCGTTCTAGGCTCCGTGCAGGACCTGGAAGGCTAGGACGACCTTGGTACGGGGGTGGCCACGCCATGCCGACGACTGTCGGTAGACGGGCGGACCGCCTCGCCCCAGTTCAGCGCATGACCCGGGGGATCGATCGCAGGAATGTCGTACGGGGCGCCCTCGTGGTCGCCGTCGCCTACGCCGCATGGCTCGCCATCGGGGAGTTCGGGCGACCGTACAACTTCTTCGACATGAAGATCTACCACGGTGCGGTGGTGTGGTGGGCGAGCGGTCACGAGCTCTACGAGTTCATCGCGCCCGGCACCACGCTCGGCTTCACCTACCCGCCGTTCGCCGGGCTCGTCATGTTGCCGATGGCGCAGCTCCCGATCGGCGCGGCCGGAATGGTCAACGCCGTCGCCAGCATCGCCGCGCTGGCACTGGTGCTGGCCGGGCTGCTGCGGCCCATCGTGGACCGCTTGGCGTGGCCACTGTGGTTCACCGTGGCCCTGGCCGTTCCGCTCGCCGTCGCCATCGAGCCCAGCCGCGAGACCCTGGGCTACGGCCAGGTCAACCTCCTGCTGTTCGCGCTCATCATGGCGGACCTCATCGGGCTGCGCTGGCGCTCCCGCCGGGGCACCCACTACGCCGCGACCGACGGCCCGCTGCTGCGCTTCGTCTACGGTGGCGCCTGGGCGGGCACCGGCATCGGCCTGGCCACCGCCGTCAAGCTCACCCCGGCGCTGTTCATCGGCTACCTGCTGATCACCCGGCAGTGGCGGGCGGCGGCCACCGCGACCGGCACCGCGATCGGCGTGACCATCGGAACGTTCGCCATCGTCGGCGACGAGTCACGCACCTACTTCGGCAGCGTGCTCTGGCAGACCGAGCGGGTCGGCGCGGCCGACATGACGCCGAACCAGTCGCTCGCCGGCCTGCTGGCCCGCCTGTACGACTCGATCGAGACCCCCGGCCTGCTCTGGCTCGCCTTCTCGGTGCTGATCCTGGCGCTCGGCCTGTCCCGGGCGGCCAGTTCGCGTGCCGACGGCGACGAGTTGACCGCGTTCACGCTCGTCGGCCTGACCGCCAACGTGATCAGCCCGATCTCCTGGACGCACCACCTCGTCTGGGTGATCCCGGCGATCATCGTGCTGGCCGACGCCGCCGTACGCCGCCGCGAGGCGAGCAGGGGCCTCGCGCAGCGCACCGGCCAAGGGTCGGCGTTCGGTGGCCTGAGCGGCCTCAACGCCCTGCGCCCCCCGATCTGGTATCCGACGCTGACCGGGCTCCGGCACGGCGTCGCCGCGATCGGGCTCTACCTGCTGTTCCTGGTCTCCCCGATCTGGCCGTACGAGCACCAGTTGCCGGAGGTGTCGCACTACCAGGACGGCCTGTTCGGGGCGCTGATGGAGAACTCGCTGGCGCTGGCCCTGATCGTGCTGGTCGCCGCCCTGCCCTGGCGGCCCGGTGCCGAGCCGGCCTTCTACGGCGAACGACTCGCCCGGGCGGTCGTGGTCAACGGCCGTCGCTAGGGCATGGTCAGGGGCAGTTGACCCACTCCTCGGTACCGTCGGCGAAGACCTGCCGCTTCCAGATCGGCAACCGGGCCTTGGCCTCGTCGACCAGCCGGGCACACGCGGCGAAGGCCGCGGCGCGGTGCGCCGTGCTCACCGCGGCGACCAGCGCCACGTCACCGATGGCCAACGGGCCGACCCGGTGCGAGACCGCCACCGCGTACACGTCGGGGTCGGCCGCGATCTCGGCGGCGACCTCGCGCAGCACCTGCACGGCGCTCGGGTGCCCCTCGTAGTCCAGGCTCACCACCGCACGCCCGTGGTCGTGGTCGCGGACGACGCCCTGGAAGGAGACGACGGCACCGGCCCGCCGGTCGGAGACCGCCGCCTCGTGGGCGGCGAGGTCCAGGGGCCGGTCGGTGACCTCGACGACGGTGATCGCCGGCGCGGTCACGACGCCCGCTCCCCGGGCAGCAGCGGCAGCGGCACGATCGGCACCCGGTCGCCCGGCGCGCCGCTGGTGCCGGGCCGGATGACGGCGAACCCGTCGGCGCCCGCGAGGCCGCGCAGCATCGCCGAGCCGACATGCCGCACCGGGTACGCCGTGCCGGCGGCCCGGTCCAGCCGAACCAGCGCCAGATGGGTGTGGTCGCCGCGACCGGGCACCGCCTCGGCCAGGGTCGCCTGCGGCAACACCGGCATCGAACGACCCGTAAGGCCGGCCAGCAGCGGCGCGACCAGGGACACCAGCGCGACGATGGCGGACTGCGGATTGCCCGGCAGACCGGCGACGAACCGGACCCGTCCGTCCGGATCGACCAGCCGGGCCAGCAACATCGGGAAGCCCGGCCGGACCGCCACCGTGTTGACCACGTAGTCGGCGCCGAGCGCCTCCAGGGTCGGGTGCAGATGGTCGACCGGACCGTGCATCGTGCCGCCGGTGGTGCAGACCAGGTCGGCGTTGGTCAGCGCCGCCCGCAACGCCGCCACGTGCGCGGGCAGCGTGTCGGCCACCGGTCCCACCACGTCCGAGGGCCGGACCTGGCAGCCGTACCGCCGCAGCCACGCCGGCACCGCCGGGCCCAACGCGTCCCGCACCCGGCCCGCCCCGGGCGGACCAGCGGTCAGCAGCTCGTCACCGAAGACCAGCAGCGCGGCGCGCGGCGCGCGCCGGACCCGCAGCGTGTCGTGCCCGCAGGACGCGGCCAGGCCGATCACCGCCGGGTCGACCGGCGTGCCGACGGGCAGGAGCTCCTCATCGGCGTACGCCTCCTCGCCCGGCTGCCGCCACTCCGGCGTCCGCCGGGGCGTGCCGCTGACCAGGCCGTCGGCGACGGTGGACTCCTCGACGCGCAGCACGGCGCTGGCGCCCGCCGGAACCATGGCCCCGGTCGCGATCTCGACGGTCGTGCCGTCGTCGGTGAGCGGTGCGGGAGTGTTACCGGCCAGCACCCGGCCGACGATCCGCCACGGCCCGTCGCCCCGGACGGCCCAGCCGTCCACGCTGGAGGTCGGGAACGCGGGCAGGTCGGTGCGGGTGGTCAGGGGCTCGGCCAGGGTCAGCCCATCGGTGTCGACAAGTGGCCGGGCTACGGCGGGCAGTGCGGCGGCAAGGCCCACCGCGTACACCCGGGACCGCGCCTCCTCCCACCCGGCCGGCGGGGGCGCGGCCACCTGGTCCGCCGTTGGTGTGGTTTCCGTTCGCACCGACCGAGCCTATCGGCACCGACCGACGCGTGGCGGGGCCTGGGACGACCGGCTCAGTGGTCACCGCCACGCAACTGGTCGACAGTGTGGTTGAGGATCGGCCCGAGCACGGCCAGCCCGTCGCGGGCGCCGCCCGTCGAGCCGGGCAGGTTGACCACCAGCATCCGGCCGGCCACCCCGGCCAGCCCCCGGGACAGCACCGAGGTGGGCACCCGCTCTCGACTGTGTGACCGGATCGCCTCGGCGATGCCGGGAATCTCGTAGTCCAGCAGCGCCCGGGTCACGTCCGGCGTGCGGTCGGACGGCGTGACGCCGGTGCCACCGCTGGTCACCACCACGTCGACACCGTCGGCGTGGGCGTCCCGCAGCGCGTCGCCGACGGGCTCGCCGTCGGGCACCACCACCGGATCGTCCACCTGACAGCCCAACTCGCGCAGACCCGCGACGAGCAGCGGCCCGCTGGTGTCGGCGTACACGCCGGCCGCCGCCCGATTGGACGCCACGATCACCCGGGCCCGGATCACGGCCGGTCCTCCGGTCGGACCCACTCGCCGGTCTTGCCGCCCTCCTTGCGGAGCACCCGGACCGCCTCCACCGAGGCCGCCGGGTCGACCGCCTTGACCATGTCGATGAGCGCGAGGCCGGCGACCGCCACGGCGGTCAGCGCCTCCATCTCGACTCCGGTCCGGTCGGCCGTGCGGGCGGTAGCGGTGATCTCCACGGTGTCGGTCGTCAGTCGCAGGTCGACGGTGACGCCGTGCAGGGCGATCGGGTGGCAGAGCGGGATCAGCTCCGGAGTGCGCTTGGCCCCCATGATGCCGGCGAGCCGGCCCACCGCCAGCGCGTCACCCTTGGGCAACCCGTCACGGTGTAGCAGGTCGATGACCTCTGCCGTGGTGCGCAGACGGCCCGCGGCGACGGCCAGCCGACCGGTCACCGACTTGGCGGAGACATCGACCATGCGGGCCGCGCCGGTCCGGTCGACGTGGCTGAGCTGCGCGGGTTCGGTCACGGCCGTGAGCCTATCGGTGCGGTACGACGCGTGGGCGCGCGGAAGGGGCGACGGCCCAGCAGCGCGCCGGGTGCGACGGCGCGTCCACCGGGCCATCACCCCTTCCTGGCCGGACCCGCCACCGGCGTCGCTGGGGGGTGACCCGGTGGCGGGCGTGTCTCGACGACCTGGTTCTGCCCAGGGGCAGAACCTCCCCCGTTCGTCGATACGTGTGAGAAGCTACCGAGCCCGGCGATAAGAAATCGATAAGCGATGTTCGAGCAGGTCAGCGACCTGCTTCGGCGTCCAGTTCGGCGAGCTTTCGCTCGACGTCGAGGCGTTCCGGCACGCCCATCCGACGGAAGATCGCGAGGGCCCGCTCCCAGTGCCGCCGGGCCTCGGCCGGATCGACGGGGGCGAAGTGCTCGGCCAGCCCGGCCAGTGCCCGCCCCTGCTCGTGCGGGTGCGCGATCCGGGTCGCCAGACGCAGGGCCTCGCGGTGCATCTCGGCTGCCTCATGGTCCCGCCCACGGGCTCGCAGTGTTTCGGCCAACTCGTTCAACGCCACGGCCTCAATGTGCCGTTCGCCGACCTCGGCAGCCAGAATCCGGGCCGACTCATGTTGCTGCTGCGCCTCGACCAGCCGCCCGAGACCGCGATAGGCGATGCCGAGATCGATGCGAACCTCAGCCTCGGCGTATCGGTGACCGGTGCGGTCACGCATCGCCAACGAGCCCATGAGGATCCGGATCGCCTGGGAGTGATCCCCCATCCGAGTGCGCGCCGAGCCGATGTGACTGAGCGCGTTGAGCATGTGGAACTCGTCGGAGTTGGTCCGTGCCCACGCCAGGTGTAGACGATGCAACCGTAACGCTTCCTCGTGGCGTCCCAGAGCCATGAGTGCCAGACCGAGGTTGGGCAGCAGTATCGGCGCTCCGGCGTTCCCGTACACCGTGTCGCGCAGGCATTCGAAGCCAAGTGTCACCGCCTCGTTGAGGTGGCCGCTCCAGAGATAGACGGCGGCGAGGTTGGCACGGCATCGCGCAGCACCCAGCACGTTCCCTGACCGGTGGAAGTGTTCGACCGCGCGGGACAGGTAGTCGAGAGTGTTCTGCTTGTCACCGGTACGAACGTATGCTGAGGCCAGGTAGTTGTTCATCAACCCCATGGCGTCGGCGTCTCCGGTCGCCTCTGCGGCGGCCAGTCCGTACCGATGGGCTCGGATGATGTCCTCGAAGTACCCGCGGATGTAGCAGAAACGCCAGAGGGAACGCGCGAGCCGCCAGGCGTGTTCGGGGAAGCCGGAATCCTGTGCTGCCGACACCATCGTCACCAGGTCGGTCCGTTCCGTCTCCAACCACTCGACGCCCGGCTCTCCGACGGACTCGAGTAACTCCGGGCGGCCGAACGGGAGGCGCGTGAACTGGGAGCCGATCACGCCCGGTTCGAGCGTCTCGGCGACCCGCAGCGTCGCTGCCAGCACGAAATCGAAGAGCTGTCGCAGAGCGGCCTGCCGATCGACGGCGGGGTCGATGTGCGAGCACAGTTCGACGGCGTACTGGCGCACGAGGTCATGCAGGCGATAGTGGGTCGAGTCCAGATCCTCCACCAGGTGCCGATCGGTGAGGTCGTCGAGCGCCACCTGCGCTTCCGCCACCGTCAGGCCGGTCAGCGCGGCGACCACGGGCGGGCTCAACCGACTGCCCGGGTACAGGCCCAGGAAGCGGAAGACGCGCTTGATCGACTCGGGAAGAGGCCCGTAGGAGGCAGCGAACGCGCTGGCGACCGTGCTGTTCTCCCCGCCCAGCCGGAGGAGAACCGAGGGGGTGCCGGCCATCTGTGCGGCCAGGTCCGCCAACCGCCAACCGCGGCGGTGGGCCAACCGGGCGCTGGCCAGCCGGATCGCCAGCGGGAGACGGCCACAGCGCCGGACCACCTCGACCGCCGCTTCCGGCTCGGCGTCGACCCGTTCCCGGCCGACGCTCAGGGCCAACAGCTCTACGCCCTCGTCGGAGGACATGACCGGCAGGGACTGCGACGCCCCGAGATCAGGATGGGCGAGCCGACGTCGCGACGTCACCAGCACGACGGCGGTCGGCTCGATCGGCAGAAGGGGGAGGATCTGGTCGCTGCTGGCCGCGTTGTCCAGAATGATCACCGACCTCCGCCGGGCCAGCTCGCGTCGCCAGAGTTCGGCCCTGTCCTCCAGGTCGACCGGCACCCGCTCGGGCGGCACCCCGAGCTGGCGAAGCAGGACAACCAGGGCTGACGCCGGCTCCATCGCGTCCTTGGCACCATGCCCGCGCAGGTCGACGTAGAGCCGGGCGTCCGGATACCTGTCACTCAGTCGACGGGCCAGATGCACGGCAAGCGTCGTCTTGCCGCTGCCGGCCATCCCGTCGATGACGTGCACGGCCGGAACGCGGTCCTCGACACGACGCGTCTCCGCGAGCAGCCGCGACACCACCGCCTCGCGACCGACGAAGTCGACGACCGACCGGGGCAGATGGTCCACCGGGTCGACTGCGGGCGACCGACCGGTCGTCGGGTCGCCCGTCGGCACGGGTGCGGTGGTGGTCGCCCGTCGCACCGTGCTCTCGCGCCGACCTGGAACATCCACGCGGTTTGGCGCTGCGGCGATCCTGCGCCGCAGCTCTTCGAGGTTGGCGCCCGGACTCACCCCCAACTCCGTGATCAGGTGCTTGCGGATCTCGTCGTACGCGACGAGCGCTTCGGCGTTGTCCCCGCGCTCGTGCAGGGCACGCATGAGGAGCAGGTACGTCGGCTCACGGAGCGGATGGCGCGCGACCACCTCCCGCAGCGACGGGATCGCCAGATCACCTCGACCGGAACGCAGGTGGACGTCGGCGAGCAGTTCCACCGACAACAGTCGCTCTTCCTCGACCGCGACCGTACGGGCTTTCAGGACCGGGCCGAGCGGAACACCGGCGAGCATGGGGCCCGACCACCTGGCCAGGGCACGGCTCAGCAGCTGACCGGCCTGCTCCAGGTCGCCCGCCACCAGCGCCTGTCGACCCGAACTCGACTCCGACTCGAAGCAGAAAACGTCAATCATGTGTGGCTGCGCGTCGAGTCGGTAGCCGTTCCGCTGCCGCACGATAGCTCCGCACCCGGGCTGCAACGCGTCAAAGCCTCGGCGCAGATTAGCGGCGTACGTCCGCACATTCGCCACCGCGGATCGCGGCGGACGGTCGGCCCATAGCTCGTCGACGAGTTCGTCCACGCTCACCAGTTGGCCGGGTTGCACCGCGAGCATTGCGAAGATTGCCTGCTGTTTGGGAGTGCCCGTGCGCAGGGTGCCGCTTGGAAGTTGCGCCGAAAGGCCGCCCAGAAGCCGAATCTCCACCGTCCCCTACTCCAGCCGTCACCGGGTATTCAATCAGTCACGCAACGAAGCCTACGATCCGGCACGCTCGGCGGCGGGGTGGGCCGTGAGGGACCGTCGCTCGCGGACGGTTCCCGGGCGGCGGCACGTCGCAGCGTGTGACCAGCAAGTTGCACCCCGGCAAACCCTTGAAGGTGGACGCTCGGGGCCCGTTGGATGAGACCGAAAGCCCGATCGACAATTCACCCGTCGAGCGCCCTCCTGATGAACTCCGACTGACCCGTCTTCGCTCCTGACCAAACTTCGGATGAGGCATCCCGGGGAGAGGCTTCATCCTGGTGGGAATAGCGTGAACACAATCTTCGAGCAATACCGTTAGCTGGGGAACCGACACGGGGGGTCATATCTGCAAGCGGTGACCGCACTCCGTCCAAGACAGGTGGACAGACCGTGACAAAAGCATGCCAGCTTGACTAATATTGCGCATAGCGACATTTATTCTAACTTAATTGCCCATCCGCCTCTTAGGCTGCCTTTCGTAGGAAGATCCCCGGTCCTCGGGTAGATCGACCCGGCAGTCGAGAGGAGCAGCGCGATGCGCGGCAGCGAGTGGGACTGAACGGTTTGACGGAGGACGTCGTCGATTCCGGGCGGTAGGCTGCGACGGAGTCAGTCCTCCGGGGGTGATGTGACCCTTCCTCAGCGACGAGAGATTGAGACCGATCAGCGGCTACGGCTGCTCGTCGGTCTCGTCGTCGTCGCGGCGGCGGTCATCATGGCCACGTCGCTTCCGTCCGCCGTACGCTACGGAACGACCGCCACCTCGAACGACATCGCCCTGATCGTGGTGCTCACCGCGACGATCACGCTGGGCAACCTGGTCAAGGCGCGGGTACGGATCCGATCCACCACCCATTCGATCAGCTGGACCGAGACCGCGATCGTCGTCGGCCTCGCGATCGTCCCAGCACCGGTGGTGGTGCTCTGCACCGCTGCGGGCATCGCGCTCACCCCTCGCCGTGCCTTGCCGATCAAGCTCGCGTTCAGCGTCGGAAAGAACGTCCTGGTGGCCTGGGGGGCCGGCATCGCTCTGGCGATGACGGGCTGGACCTGGCCTCCCGAGGGAACCATCGCGCTGATCGCGCCCCTGGCCCTGGCCTACCTCGTCGCCGCCCTCGTCGACGACGTACTGGCCATACCGGTGATCGCGCTGGCCTCGGGGACGAGAATCTCCCGACAGTTCCGGAGCAACCTCGACCTCCGGCTCGCCGGCTTCGCCGTCCGGTTCATCGTGGCGGTCTGCACACTGCTGATCCTCGACGCCAACCTCAAACTCCTGCTGGCCGTCCCGCCGCTCGTGCTCAGCCTGCACCTCGCCTACTCGACGAGGATTCGAACCCGCACCGAGCAGCAGGCGTGGCAGCGACTCGCCCGCACCACCGACGCGCTCAACGTCGTGGACCTGGACAAGGTGCTGACCACCGCCGTCACCCAGGCCGCCGAACTCTTCTCCGCCGACGAGGTCGAGATCGAGCTGCACGACGGTGGCCGTACCGTCCGGGGCGCCACCGGCGGCATCACCTTCGACGGGCCCACCGACACGCCCACCGAGGTGGACGGCACCGTCGTGCCCACCCCGCTGGAGGGCCACGACCGCTCCGTCGACGTCGGCGTCCTGCGCCTGCGCTTCCGTGGCCCGGTGCAGCTGTCCGAGCGGGAGCAGTACACGCTGCGTACCTTCGCCTCCGCGCTCTGCACGGCGGTCCGCAACGCACAGGCGTACGCCGAGCTGGCCCGGGTGGCCGACGAGCACGCGTACGCCGCCGCGCACGACGCGCTCACCGGCCTCGCGAACCGGCGGCACCTGCTCGATCAGGGCACCGAGCAGCTCAGCGCCCGGCACGCCGACGGGGTGACCGCGCTGGTGTTGATCGACCTCAACCACTTCAAGGAAGTGAACGACACCCTCGGCCACGCCGCCGGTGATCAGGTTCTGGTCCAGGTCGCCGACCGGCTGCGCGGCGTCGCCCAGTCGAGTGACCTGGTGGCCCGCCTCGGCGGCGACGAGTTCGCCGTACTCCTGCGCGGGCTACCGGCCCCGGCGGTGGCCGCCCACCGCGCCGAGACGCTGCTGGCCGCCCTGCACGAGCCGTTCGAGCTGGACGGGATGCGGATCAGCGTCGAGGCCAGCGGCGGGATCTCCGTGGCCCCCGCCAGCGGCGGCATGCCCGAACTGCTGCGCCGCGCGGACGTGGCGATGTACCAGGCGAAGCGGGCCGGGCAGCGGATCTCCACGTACGCCCCGACCCGGGACACCGCCGACCTGAACCGCCTCACCCTCGGCGGTGACCTGCCGCGCGCGGTCGCCGACCACGAGTTCATCGTCAACTTCCAACCCATCGTCGACCTGGGCACCGGCGAGGTGACCAGCGCCGAGGCCCTGGCCCGCTGGCACCACCCCACCCACGGGCTGATCGACCCGCTGCGCTTCCTGGAGGCGGTGGAGCGCTCGGGCATGCTGCCGGCCTTCGCCGAGGCGATCCTCGACCAGGCACTGATCGCCGCCGCCGACTGGCGCGACGCCGGCTTCGACGTACCGGTCGCGGTCAACGTCTCGCCGCGCAGCCTGCTCGACGCACGCTTCCCCGGCTCGGTGCTGGCCCGGCTACGGGCCCACGACCTCCCGCCCGAGCGGTTGGTGCTGGAGCTGACCGAGACGTTGACGCTCAGCCAACTCGACGTGGTCGACCGGGTGCTCAGCCGGCTCCGCGACGAGGGCGTCCGGTTGGCGCTCGACGACTTCGGCACCGGCTACTCGTCTCTCTCGCTGCTCTCCCGGATACCCGTGCACGAGCTGAAGATCGACCGCAGCTTCGTCACGACCATGGAGAGTTCGGCCGAGGCCGCCGCCGTCATCCGTTCCACCCTCGACCTGGGCCGCAGCCTCAACCTGGCGGTGGTCGCCGAAGGGGTGGAGAGCGAACCGCAGCGACGCGCCCTCTGGGAGCTGGGCTGCTCGGCCGGTCAGGGCCACCTGTTCGCCCGACCGATGCCGGCCGGGACACTGCTCGCCGCGTTGCAACGCGGCTCGGGCGGCCAGCCCGGAACCCTGGCGCGGCCACTGCACGACACGGGCGCGGTGATCCGCCTCAACCAGAGCCGCCGCCAGGCCGGCCGCTCCCGCCCCGACCGCCACCTCCCGGCCTGACCGGGCACCGGCGCCCCGACCAGGGCCGCAGCCGGACGGCCAACCGGGTGAGCAGCGAGATCTGCCAGACTGACGCCCGTGACCGCCGACGCCCCGACCGCCCGCCCCCAGCGCTGGCGGACACTCGACACCGCCGCCGGCGGACTCGCCCTCGACCTGGGTCTCTACGCCGTGTCGGCAGTCTTCGCGACGATCACCGCGGCCACCTCGACCCTCCTGCCGCACCGGGCCTGGGGTGCCGTCGCCGCCACCGGGTACCTGGTCGCGACGCTGGCGGTGGTCGTCCAACTCCTGGTCCGCCGACGCAGCCCACGGCTGGCCGGACTCGCCGCCCGCTGGGTGGTGACCGGCTTCGCCTGGGTGACCACCGCCCTCGTCCCCGTGCTCTGGCAGAGCATCGAACGGGCCACCGGACGCACCGACCGGGCGCAGGAAGAAGTCCTGGTCGTCGAGCAGGCCGGCAGCCGCCTGCTCGACCACGGCACGCCGTACCTCGGTCGGGACGCGATCGCCGCCCTGCCGCCCGGTGAACAACTGCTCGGCTACACGCCGTACCAGCCGGGCATGGCGATGTTCGGCCTGCCCCGGGCTCTCGTCGACGGATGGTGGACCGACGCCCGCGTCTGGTTCACGCTGGGCACCGCACTGGCGCTCGCCCTGGCCGTGGCCGCCCTGCGCGCCGCACCCGCCACCCTCGACGCCACGCACCGCCGCGACGCCGCGCTGCTGCGAGGCGTACAGGCCGCCACCGTCCTCCCCGTCTGCGCGCTGACCCTGGCGACCGGCGGCGACGACCTACCCGTACTCGCGCTCTGCCTGCTGGCCCTCGCCCTCGCCGCCGCCGGCCGGCCGGGTGGGGCCGGCCTCGCGGTCGGGCTGGCCGGCGCGCTGAAACTGTTCGCCTGGCCGATCGCCCTGGTCCTGATCGTCTGGGGTCTGACCCGGCGAGCCGGCGCGCGGGTCGCGGCCGGCGCGATCGGGCTACCCGTCCTCGCACTGCTCCCGGCACTGCTCGTCGACCGCGCCGCCCTCACCGAGAACGTGCTGCGCTTCCCGCTCGGGCACGGCCTGGTCACCAGCCCGGCACAGTCCCCGTTCCCCGGCCAACTGATCGCCGCCGCCCTGCCCGGAGGCCGGCTGATCGCCGCCGCGCTGCTGGTCGCGGCCGGTGCGGCCATCGCCGTCCGGCTCGCCCGCCGCCCGCCCGGCACCGCCGCGACCACCGCCGCGATCTGTGGGTACGGCCTACTCGCCGCCATCGCCCTCATGCCCTCCACCCGCTTCGGTTACCTGCTCTATCCGGTGGCCCTGCTCGTCTGGGCCCCCGCCCTGCACCGCCCGGAGACCACACCGGCCGCCCCGACGCCCGAGCACCTGCCCGGTCGGGCCACATCGGCCTAACCGGCGGGCACAACGACGCCACACGGCGTACACCTGAAGACATGACCACCTACCGCGACCGCGCCGAGGCGGGCCGGGTGCTCGCCGACCGGCTCACCGCCCTGGTCGGCGACCCGGACGCCGTCGTCCTCGGCCTGGTCCGCGGCGGCGTACCGGTGGCCCGGGTCGTCGCCGAACGGCTCGGCGTCCCCCTCGACGTGCTGGTCGTCCGCAAGCTCGGCATGCCCTGGGCGCGCGAGGTCGCCTTCGGCGCGCTCGGTCCCGGCGGCGTGCAGGTGCTCAACGACGCGATCGCCAGCCGGCTCAGCAGCGACGACATCGCCGAGGTCAGCCGGCGCGAGCAGACCGAGCTGGAGCGCCGCGAACGGCTCTACCGGGGCGGTCGCCCACCGCTTGACCTCACCGACCGGGTCGCGGTGATCGTCGACGACGGTCTGGCCACCGGCGCGACCGCCCGAGCGGCCGTCGAGGTCGCCCGCCGGCTCGGCGCCCGCCGGGTGGTGGTGGCCGTGCCGGTCGGCGCGCAGGAGGCGTACGAGCTGCTGGCCGCCGAGGCCGACCAGGTCATCTGCGCCCAACGCCCGCCCGATTTCGGCTCGGTCAGCGTCTACTACGACGACTTCCACGAGGTCTCCGACGACGAAGTCATCGAGGCGCTCACAGCAATCGCTTAGGTCGACCAGGTACCGTCGGGTGATGAGTGACCTCATCTGTCCCAAGTGTCGCGGTGAGATGCGCCAGTACGAGCGCAGCGGCGTCGTCATCGACCAGTGTGGCGAGTGCCGGGGAATCTTCCTCGACCGTGGCGAGCTCGAGAAGCTGTTCGAGGCAGAGGCCAACTGGAGTCGCCAGCAGGCCGGGCCGACCGCGCCGGCACCGCAGCCGGGCGGTTACGCGCCGCCTCCGCCCCCGCCGCCCGCCCAGCACCAGCCCGGTTACGGCGCTGTCCCGCCACCGCCGCCTCCACCGCCCGCGCACGGCTACCCGCCGGCGCCCGCCTACGGCTACCAGCAGCAGCACCACGGCTACCACGGTCACTACCGGCACAAGAAGCGCAAGAGCTTCCTCGACGAGATGTTCGGCTGAACCTGGCCGAGACTCCCGCCCGGGTCGATCCGGTGTCGACCCGGGCGACGTCGCTGCCCGCGATTGGCCGGCGCGGCGGTCCGTGCGAGGCTGCACCGCATGACCGTCACCCGGCACGACGAGGCCCTCGCCGAGGCGTACGACGGCATCACCGCGGTGGTGGACGCTCTCGACGACGCTGACCTGCAACGGGCCACCCGATGCCAGGGCTGGCTGGTCGCCGACCTGCTCCTGCACGTGCTCGGTGACGCCCAGCGGGCCCTGGTGGCTCTGGCCAGCCCGGTCGATGGTCCCGCCGACGTGGACGACCTCTCCTACTGGCGCGGTTTCCCGGGCGGCGACGAGCAGGCCGCCCGGCACGCCTGGTGGATCCGGCGATCGGCGTCCGCCTTCGACCGACCGACCGCCATCGTCCAGCTGTGGCGGGACACCGCCCCGGCGGCGGTTCGCGCCGCCGGATTCGCGGACCCCGACGGGTACGTGACCACGCAGGGTCATGTGCTGCGGGTACCCGATTTCCTGTCCACCCTGACCACCGAGGCCGTGGTGCACCACCTGGACCTCATCCCGGAACTGCCGGACGCGCCGCCACCCGGACCCAGGGCGACGAGCGTGGCGGTGTCCACGATGGATGGGCTGATGAGCGACGACGCGGTCCGCCCGGCCGGCTGGGACGACCGGGAGTTCCTCTTGAAGGCGACCGGCCGCCTCTCCCTCACCGATCGGGACCGGCTGGAGTTGGGCGAGGCGGCAGGCTGGTTCCCCCTGCTGGGGTGACCGGTCCCGATCAGGTCAGCCGATCGCCATGTCGACGAAGCGGGACAGATGCAGCTGGGCCGCGACCGTCACCGTGTCGGTTGGTCCATTTCGGTGCTTAGCAACAATAAAATCCGCTTCCCCGGCCCGCGGTGACTCCTTGTCGTAGTAGTCGTCGCGGTGCAGAAGAATAACGACGTCGGCGTCCTGCTCAATCGAGTTGTGGGTGGCAATGCCGTTCGCCACGAAGTTGTGCTTACCGAGCACTGTCGCGTCGAACACCTCCTGCTCACCGATCGGCTCGATGGACACGATCGAGTCCCAGAAGATGTCGTTGGTCGCGTGCAGATCGAGGTCGGCGGAGTCGAGCACCGCGGCAATCGCTGCGAGCCGAGAGCGGCTGGGCGCGCGCTTCCAGAGGGCACTGCCGCAGAACTGAGTGCCGATGGCCTTCGCGAACTCCCGGTGGGACATCCCCTGCTCGGCCAGGATCTCCTTGACCCTGGACCAGACCTCGCGGGGAACCGTGTCGACGTTGGTGTTGCTCTCCGTCGACTCCAACACGCCAAGGAGAGCAGCACAGCCCTCCGACCGCTGTCCGTGAACGCCGATCTCGCGCAGGAACCTCAACTGGTCATCCCGGCCGGAGATGTCGAGCGTGTACTGAGGACGGTGGCCTACCACCGGCACGGCACGGAGGCGGGCGGTGATGCCGTACCTCAGCAGCAGTCTGGAGATGTCCTCCAGCATTCGCCGACTGGTGGACGAGAAGTAGACCCGTCCGCCGCGGCCTGAACTGTTCACGGTGACTGATCCGTCAGTGGCCCATATATGCCGCAGGAAGGTCGTCACCTGCTCTTTGGGAAGTCCGAAGACTGAGGACGGGACGAACTTCTCGTGCGAGCGCAGACCGAAGAGGCCCAAGCCGTCCAACCATTCCGCTATCGGGTTACGTCGACCTCGGGCCAGCCGGAAGGGTGCAGGCAGCCGCAGCGTGGTCACCCTCGCCGACGCATAGTCGTCACGCAGCGCGGTAATGCCGAAGTGTTTCGCCGCCTCCGTCACCGCCTGCAGGTTCAGCTCGTCCCGGCTTGCGTAGCGAATCGGCTGACGTCGCACGAAGGAGCCGTCGCCCAGCAGGTGCGCCAGCATGACGACCTCCGGATCGGCCCACGGGCGGATCGCCATCGGGGGTGGCAGGTGTCGTGGCGTTGCGATCCGGTCTCCCGGTGCCAGTTCACCGAGCGGTACCCAGCCGGTGAAGGCGAGGAAGGGATGATTCGCCGTGGCGTCGATCTGCTTTCCTGACGCCAGCGTCAACCGGAACACCTCGCGCGTGCCGCTCGGGAAGACGTGGGTCATGGTGCGGGGGGTGTAGCGAAGGCTCTCGTCCAGTGCCCAGACGGGAATGTCCTTCGTCCGGTTCGACAACAATTCGCCGAGCGTGATCTCCGCGTTGTTGTCCGCTCGAACGACCCGGGTGTCCGCAGTGAGACAACCCGATTCACGCAAGTCGGACAACTGTGGGCGCTTGTCGGTTCGCTGCTCGGGGCCACGGTTCAGCTGACTCACCGCGATGACCGGGCACTCGACCTCCTTGGCCAGCAGCTTGAGGCCACGAGACAGGTCGGCGACCTCCTGCTGGCGGCTCTCCGTACGCTTCGGCGAGGTCATCAGCTGGAGGTAGTCGACCACGATCATCTTGAGGTCGTGCCGCTGCTTGAGTCGGCGGGCCTTCGCGCGGATCTCCATCAGGTTCATGCTCGGCGTGTCGTCGACGAACAACGGCGCCTCGCTGATCTCACCCATGCAGCGGGCCAGTTTGGTCCAGTCGTCGTCGGAGAGCTGCCCGCTGCGCAGGACGTGCAGCGGCACCCGCGCCTCGGCCGAGAGCAGTCGCATGACGATCTCGACCTTGCTCATTTCCAGCGAGAAGATGGCGGCGGCCTGATTGGCCCGGATGGCCGCGTTTCGGGCAAAGTCCATGCTGGCCGTGCTGTTGTGGGTGGGAATCATCGCCCGGCTGGCCAGGTAGAGATGCTCGGGGTTGTCGACCGTGACACACCGGACCGGCACACTCGGGACCGGACGAACGTCAACGATGTACCGCGAGGTCGTCCGGACGTCGGAGGTGCTCCGGCGGCGTTCGACGTGCGCGTCCTGCTTGCGCTTGAGCCGGAAGATGACGTCGGGGGTGGAGAAGTTCAACGTGTACGCGACGGACGACTCGCTTGTGCGGCCGCGTACCGGCTTGGCGTTGACCGTGCAGCGGTAGCCGAGGCTGACGATGAGTTCGCGTACGTCCTCTGCCAGTCGCTTCGAGGTCGATGTGTACTGCAGGTTACCGGTGGGGGCGACGGTGCCGTCGGTGTCCATCAGGCCAGCCAACAGCGCCCGGCGCTGCGGCTCGGAGGCGCGTAGGTAGACATCAGGGATGTGCTTGTCCGCCGCTACCCCGACCTGACGCAACAACCCGAGAAACGAACCGTTGCGGTGCCGGCAGCCTGCGCACTTCCTGGTCGCCGGATTCTCCCGCAGCGCCCTGGTGGAAACGCCGCAGTCCACGCAGGTGCCGTTCCCCTGAGCAACCGGTGTGGGCCGTAGCAGGATGGTGTAGACCATCGGCCCACTGGGACGCACGGCGAAGCCGTCGGCCTCGACGTGCGTGAGCATGTCCGGATCGGCGGTGGTGAAGCGGCTGGCGCCGGTGTGCCCGTCCCCGAGCCATGCCCCCAAGGTGTAGGGCGGAACCAGCAGTTCGCGGTCCGGGAGTTGGAGAGGGGCGCAGTTCCGTACGGCATGGTTCAACCGTCGGTCGGCGGTTTCGGTACGCAGCGTGGCCGCGATCTCAGCAGTGGTGACGACGCCATCATGGTCGACCCGGCTGCCTGAGTTGACCTGCCGCTCGGCTCGTTCAAGAAGCGCTGTCACCAGGGGGGCAGCCGGGTAACCCGGCGCCGTCCAGTTTCTCGTCTTGCCGTTGCGGACGACGGGGCGGCTGATCCGGCCGGTCGACCCGACATCACGCGCGACCTTGTGCAGGACATGCCGGAACTCCGGTCCGACCTTCTCGAGTGTGTCGAAGAGGGTGATCGGCTGGTTTCCCGCGGCGCCGAGAGTTTCGCGGGCCGCACGTAGGTTGGTCAGCGACGATTCGGGCCAGTGCCGCTTCTGCCGCGCCGGGCCCGGCCGCCGGCTCGCTCGGGTGGTCGTCTTCCACAGGTGCTCCGCGTCCGCCACGATGACGGTGCCGTCGGAGAACTCCACCTCGTAGCAGGGACGGTCGTGCATCACGTCGAAGGCGGTTGTGACGGTGGTAGGGGAGCCGTCCGCCGCCAGTAGTTGGTCGCCTGCCTTGACCTCACCCATCGTGGTCCAGCCGTCCGGGGTCGGCAGGGGGGTGTCGAGCGCAAGTGCCTTACCCAAGCCGGGCCGGCCCGCCACAATGATCAGCTGCCCAGCGTGGAGGCCGTTGAGCAGCCGGTCCAGGTCGCTGAAGCCGGTCGGCACGCCGGTCATCACGCCGCCCTGCGCGCCCACCGCCTCGATCTCGTCCAGCGTCGGCTGGAGCATGTCGGCCAGGACCGCGAAGTCCTCGCTGACCCGGCGTTCGGTGACGTCGTAGACGGCCTGCTGGGCGAGGTCGACGATGTCGTCGACGTCCCGGCTGCCGCCGCTGGCGGTGCCGTAACCCAGTTGCACGATCTTGGTGCCGGCCTCGACGAGCCTGCGCAGCACGGCGCGCTCGCTGACGATCCGCGCGTAGTACGCGGCGTTCGCCGCGGTGGGCACGCTGGCGATGAGGGTGTGCAGGTACGGTGCGCCGCCGATGCGGACGAGGTCCCCGGAGTCGGCGAGCGCCGCCGCCACGGTGATCGAGTCCGCCGGCTCACCCCGGCCGTAGATGTCGAGGATGGTGTCGAAGATGGTGGCGTGCACCGGCCGGTAGAAGTCGTTGGTCTTGAGGATCTCGACGACGTCGGCGATCGCGTCCTTGGAGAGCAACATGCCACCGAGGACGCACTGCTCGGCGGCGACATCCTGGGGTGGCGTCTTGTCGAACCCGCCGTCCCGCTGCACGGGTGGCTGTCCGTTGCCGGACCGTGCCTCCGCCCGCATGTCGTCGGTGACCGACACCGGTCCCCCCTCCACTGCGTCGGATCTGTCCCAGCTCTACCGCCGAGGTACGACAGTTCTCCCGACCGAGCCGGTCGATCGGGGGCCATCGCGCCGGCGGTCGAGGGCCAACCATACGGACCCCGAGGTCAGCGACTCAACAAGCACGGTGGACGAGCCTCGGGACAACCTGTGGATGCCGGTGGACGAGCATGTGCGCAGCGTGTGCACAGCCTGTGGACAACCGCTGGGGAATTCTCGGGCGCAGGCCCTTGACCTGGCAAAATGCGGTCCCCACCCTGTGGAGGAGAATATTTCGGTCGGTTCTTTTACACGATCTTCCCGTACTATCTCCAGCGAACGGCTACACCTGGACAGCGGATCACGCTTTGGGTTCAGAAGGGTCACACTCCGGCCGTGAGTTACCGGGACTGGGGACGCGGGGAGGGCACCCCGCGGGAGCGTCCGCCGACCGCCTCGTGGGGTCAACCTGCGCTGCCCGCTCCGGTCGACCCGTACGACGAGGACGTGCCCTACCGCACCTCCAGTCGGCGGCGGGCGCGCGACCGTGGGCAGGACGAACCGGTCGACGCCTACCTGCCGCGGTGGGCGCTGGAGTCGGGGGTTCAGCGGGCCGACGGCGGTGGCCGGCACGCCGCGCCCGACGAAGACGAGGTCGAGATCGAGGTCGAGCGCCCGAGTTCGGGTGCCGGTTGGCGCGGTGCCGAGGCGACCGGCCGACGCCGAGCCGACGCGGGTGGTCGGCGTGAGCAGCCGGCGATCGGCGCGAGTGGTTGGCGCGAGCAACCGGCGATCGGCGCGGGTGGTCGGCGTGAGCAACCGGCGATCGGCGCGGGTCCTGATTCGGACCACACCCGGGAGTGGACGCTCGACCGTCCCCAGGAGCAGGGGTACGCGGGCCGTCGGCGCGCCGACTCGGCGGCGGAGGAGCCGGTGTCCGGGGCGGCCTCCGACCGTCGTCCCCGTCGCGCACCGGCCGGTCGTCCGCAGGTGATCTGGTCCGGTGGGGACCTGACGGCCGACTCGGCCGAGACGGTGTCCCGTCCGGAGGTGAGCCGACCGACGCGGCGCAGCCGGCGCGCGACGGAGGAGTCGTGGACGCGTCCGGCGGCCGACCCGTGGGAGCGCGGAGCGGAGCAGGCGGCCGAGCCCGATCCGTCGTACGCGCCCGCGGTGGACCCGTGGGACGCGTCGGGTGTGCACGCGTGGCCGACGCCGGGCTCGGACGGCACGGACCTGAGCGAGCAGTGGTCTTCGGGGGAGAGCGTCGGTGGTTGGGAGCGGTCGGACCGCACCGGCCAGTGGGAGCGGTCCGCGGTCGAGGACGACCAGTGGGACCGGACGCTGCCGCCCCGCTCGGATCGGCTGACGGAGGGATGGCCGAGTCGGGACAGCGGGTTCTGGCCCGGCACCCGGTTGTCGGGTGACGATCCGCGCTGGATGGACACGACGACGTCGGCGCCCCGGTCGCCGGTGGTGGGTTACACGGCTCCACGGCCGCGCAGTGCCCCCGTACCCCCTGCTGGCGCCCGGCGTCGGGCGGACCGGCCGCCGGTCGGTACGGCGTCGGTGCGCAGGCGGGTCGAGTCGGTGGCGACGGGTGGTTGGGCGCGTCGTCTGGAGGACGACCTGCTCGACCCGGACCCCGGCGGGTCGGTCCGGCCGTTGCTCTACACCACTGCCTGCTACCTGGTGCCGGCGATGCTGATCTTCCTGTGGTTGCTGACGCTCGACGCGCAGGCGCCCGCCGGGTGTGTCACCGACATCAGTGGAGGTGGCTGTGACTCGGCGCGGTCACGCGCGCTGGAGTCGCTGCTCGCCGGCTCGCCGCGGTTCGGGTTGGCGCTGGTGAGCAGCCTGGTGGTGGCGGCGCTGCTGCGCCGGGTCGGCACGACGTGGCGGTCGGCGACGATCGCGCTCGCGGCGGCCGTGGTCGGCGGTGGTCTTTCGACGGTGCTGATCAGTGCGGTGACGGGCCAACCGATCGGGTGAGGCGGGCCGCCGGGCCACGCTTGGCGGATGCGCGAGGGCCCGCACCGATTGCTCGGTGCGGGCCCTCGTCGTGTGGTGCGGGTCGTCAGCCCTGAACGACGTTCAGGTTGAACGACGCGGTGACCTCGGGGTGCAGCTTGATCTTCACCGGGTAGGTGCCGGTCGACTTGATGTGACCGGGCACCTCCAGCCGGCGACGGTCGAGGACCGGACCGCCGGCGCCCTTGACGGCGTCGACGATCTCGGCCGAGGTGACCGAGCCGAAGAGCCGACCGCCGTCGCCGGCGCGGGCCTTCAGGTTGACCTTGAGACCCTCGAGCTGGCCCTTGACCTCGTTGGCGTGGTCGAGGTCGCGGATCTCGCGGGCCGAGCGGGCCCGCTTGATGACCGTGACCTGCTTTTCCGCGCCCTTGGTCCAGGCGATCGCGAAGCCCTGCGGCAGCAGGTAGTTACGGCCGAAGCCGTCCTTGACCTCGACGATGTCGCCCGGGGCACCGAGGCCGGACACTTCCTGAGTCAGGATGATCTTCATATCGGTGCCTCCTCTCAGCGGGCCGTTGCGGTGTACGGCAGGAGCGCCATCTCGCGGGCGTTCTTGACCGCGCGGGCGATCTGCCGCTGCTGCTGCGAGGTCACGCCGGTGACCCGCCGAGCGCGGATCTTGCCGCGGTCGGAGATGAACTTGCGCAGCAGCGCCGTGTCCTTGTAATCGATGTAGGTGATCCCGTCCTTGTCGAGCGGGTTCACCTTCTTCTTCGGCTTGCGAAGTGCCGCAGCCTTGGCCATTGACCTTGCTCCTGGTTTGCGATCGCGGGCGCTCGGCGCCATTAGAACGGAGGCTCCTCGTCGAAGTTGCCGCCCGAACCGGCACGCGCGGGAGAGGGTGCGGCCGAAGCCCAGGGGTCGTCGAAGTTGCCTCCGCCGCCACCCTGGCCACCACCACCACCGCCGCCGCCACCGAAGCCGCCGCCACCGCCACCGGAGCGGGACATCTTCTGCACCTTCGCCGTGGCGTAGCGCAGCGATGGGCCGATCTCGTCGACCTCAAGCTCGATGACGGTGCGCTTCTCACCCTCGCGGGTCTCGTAGGACCGCTGACGCAGCCGGCCCGAGACGATCACGCGAGCGCCGCGCTGCAGCGACTCGGCGACGTGCTCGGCGGCCTGCCGCCACACGGTGCAGGCGAGGAACAGCGGCTCGCCGTCCTTCCACTCGCCCGACGCCTTGTCCATGAATCGGGGCGTCGAGGCGACACGGAACTTGGCGACCGCAGCCCCGGAGGGGGTGAACCGCAACTCGGGGTCATCGGTCAGATTGCCGATGACCGTGATGGTGGTGTCTCCTGCCATGACCATCTCCTCGCGCACTCAGCGTCTCGTCGTACAGGCTCTCAAAGCCGTACGACAGAGTCGCGGAGGCTGATCCGGGCGAACCGGGTTGAATACCGGACTGAATGCTTAGCGCATCTCCGGCCGGATGACCTTGGTGCGCAGCACGGACTCGTTCAGCCGGAGCTGACGGTCCAGCTCGGCCACGGCAGCAGGCGTGGCCTGCAGGTCGACGACGGCGTAGATGCCCTCGGCCTTTTTGTTGATCTCGAACGCGAGGCGCCGGCGGCCCCACACGTCCGTCTTCTCAACCGAGCCACCCGCGGTCCGAATCACGTTCAGGTACGTGTCGAGCGACGGGGCGACGGTGCGCTCCTCGAGGCTGGGGTCGAGGATCACCATGATCTCGTAATGACGCAAGACGTGCTCACCTCCTGTGGGCTAAGCGGCCACGGTCCTTCCGTGGCAGGAGGTCGTGCGTCGTTGCCCGCACGTGCCGGGGGAACCCGGCCGGACGCGGACAACCTGACCAGGATACCCGGTCCGGACGATCATGCCCGGGGCGGTCGGGCCGGCGTTCCGGGCAGGCCGACGGGGGCCCGCCAGCCGACCGTCACTGGTCGGTGGCGAGCCCCCGTCAACGAGGCCGCGGAGCGTCCCGTCCGCATTCCTTGGGTGGGACCTGGGGAGGAACGACCACACCGATGAGGTTGGACCGGAGACGCCCCGCGGAGCTTTATCGTGTTGTTATCTGACGATACAACGGCTCTCGTCCCGTGTCGGGGCAAAAGGCAGAAATTTCCGAGATTCTGCGACCGGTCCCACCTGGTGCGACGGGGTCTCCCCCGCGACGCCGGGCCGCGCCACGGGGGTGACCTCGCTGTCGGGCCGACGAACGACCCGGTGCCGTACCCGGGCGCCTCGTCGCGCCCGGCCCCGGGCCCCGCTCGTCGGGTCCCATCCCCTCAACGAGCGTCCGGCGGCCGGAGTGACGACATCGCCGGCCGTCACCGCGCCTGTCGTGGTCGCGACGTAGGCTCGCTGCCATGCGTATCGGAGCCCACGTCGATTCGACCGACCCGCTGGCGGAGGCGGCCGCACGGTCCGCCGACACCGTGCAGTTCTTCCTCTCCGACCCGCAGGGATGGAAGGCACCCAAGCCGCGCGAGGACGCCGAGCGGCTGCGCGCCGCCGAGGTCGACCTCTACGTGCACGCGCCGTACGTCATCAACGTGGCAACCCTCAACAACCGCATCCGGATCCCCAGCCGCAAACTGCTGGTCGGGCACGCGACCGCGGCGGCCGAGATCGGTGCCAAGGGCCTGATCGTCCACGGTGGGCACGTCAACGCCGGCGACGACCTGGCGGTCGGCTTCGACAACTGGCGCAAGACCTTCGCGTACGCGGCCGACTCCGGCGGGTTCGGCGTGCCGGTCCTCATCGAGAACACGGCCGGCGGAGACAACGCGTGCGCCCGCCGGCTGGACGCGCTGGCCCGGCTCTGGGACGCGATCGGCGACTACGAGGTCGGCTTCTGCCTGGACACCTGCCACGCGTACGCCGGGGGCGAGGAACTGCTCGGCCTCGTCGACCGGGTCAAGGCGATCACCGGCCGGATCGACCTGGTGCACGCCAACAACTCCAAGGGCGGGTTCAACTCCGGCCAGGACCGGCACGACAACCTCGACGGCGGGACGATCGATCCCGAGCTGGTGGTGGCGGTGATCCGCGCCGCCGGGGCGCCGGTGGTCGTCGAGACTCCGGGCGGCGTCGAGGGCCAGGCCGCCGACATCGATTTCCTGCGCCAGCAGCTCCCGACGGAGCGCCCGGCAGCATGACGACCGGACAGTCCAAGCCGGGAAAGGCGCAGCCCACGTCTACCGGCGACGACCCGATCCGACCGGCCGCGCCGTCCACCGGTGACACCGCCGCCACCTCGGCCGGGTCCACCACGAACGGCACGACCCGCAGGGGCTGGGGGAGAAACAGGGCTCCGAAGAGCTCCAGCGCGGCAACGAACTCCGCCGCGAAGAGCGACGCCGCGAAGAACGGCACCACGAAGAACGACGGCGACGGCGACGGCGACGGCGACAAGGCGGACACGCCCAAGGGCGACGCGGTCAAGGGCGACGCGGTCAAGGGCGACGCGGTCGTGGGCGACGCGGTCAAGGGCGACATCGGTACGACCAGCGCCGGCGCGAAGAAGGCCGACGCAACGGGTACGAAGGATGGCGACGCCACCGAGGGTGTCGAGGCCGACGGCGAGGCCAGGTCGGTCGAGCCCGACCGTTGGGAGGCGTTCGTCTCGGCGCCGGAGCCCCGGCCCAGCCGGCTCTACCGGGCGGCCCGCGCGGTGGGCCGGTCCCTGGTCCACGAGTGGAGCCTGGCGGCCCTTGCCGCGCTGGCGCTGGCCGTGCTGATGACCTGGCCGACGCTTCGCTACCCGCGCTACACCCTGCCGCAGGACACCTGGGACCCGAGCCTCCAGGCGTGGCAGATGGCCTGGTCCGGTCACATCCTGCTGGCCGACCCGACCCGCCTGTGGCAGTCGAACACGTTCTTCCCGGAGCTGTGGAGCTTCGCGTTCTCCGACACCCTGCTCGGCTACGCCCCGGCCGGGATGCTCGGCAGCGGCCCCGAGGACGCGGTGCTGCGCTACAACATCATGTTCGTGCTGGCGCACGCGCTCGCCACGTTCGGGGCGTACGCCCTGGCTCGGCAGCTCGGCGCCGGTCGGATCGGCGCCGCCGTCGCCGGGGTGGGCTACGCCTACGCGCCGTGGCTGCTCGCCCAGGCCGGGCACCTGCACGTGCTGTCCAACGGCGGCATCCCGCTGGCTCTCGCGATGCTCGCGCGGGGGCACGGCTGGTCGTTGCGGCACGGCTACCGGCCCGAACGACGGCACGACGGCTGGGTGTACGCCGGTTGGCTGGTGGCCGCCTGGCAGATCAGCCTCGGCTTCGGCATCGGTCTGCCGTTCGCCTACTTCCTGGCCGTCGCGGTGCTGGTCGCCACCGTGCTGTTCGGGGTGAAGTGGCTGCGGTCCGGCCGTACCCTGCCGTTCGGCCGCCGGCTGCTCGTGGCCGACATGGTCGGTGGGGTGTTCTTCGCCGGGGTGGGCGCGCTGATGGCGCTCCCGTACTTCCAGGTGACCGAGCTGCACCCGTACGCCGAGCGGACCGTCCGCGACATCTCCCTCTTCTCGCCGCCGGCGTCCGGGTTCGTGACCGCGCCCGCCGAGTCGCGGATCTGGGGTGCGTTGCACGAGGGCGCCCGGGACGCGCTGCCGTTCCACGCGGAGATGACACTGCTGCCGGGGTTCGTGCTCTACGCGTTGGCCTTCGGCGGGCTGTTCTTCTCCGTCTGGCGGCTGCGGCACCGGCTGTTCCTGCTCGTCGGGGTGCTGGTCACGATGGTGTTCGCGATGGGTACCCGCTTCTTCGACGGCACCTTCACCTACGTGCCGTTGTTCGAGCACGCGCCGGGCTGGAACGCCCTGCGTACCCCCGGTCGGTTGATGCTCTGGACGACGTTGCTGCTCGCGCTGCTCGCGGCGGGCGCGGTCACCGCCCTCACCGACCGGGTCCGGGAGCTGGCCGCGCAGCGGATCCCGTCCTGGCCCGGGCCGTGGCTGCGGATCGCCACGCTGCTGCCGCTGCTGCTGGTCACCGTCGAAGGACTGAACTCCACCCCGCATCCGGTGGTGCCGGCGCAGCCCGCCGCGATGCGCTCGGCACAGGGACCGCTGCTCGTGCTCCCCAGCGACCAGGGCCTCGACCAGCATGTGATGCTCTGGTCGACGGACGGATTCCCGGACGTGGCGAACGGCGGCAGCGGCTTCACGCCCCGGCAGCTCGACGACGTACGCCGGGTCAGCCAGTCGTTCCCCGACCAGATGAGCGTCGACTACCTGCGCACCCTCGGCGTACGCACGGTGGTGCTGCTCCGCGACGAGGTGCCCGGTACGCCCTGGGAGATCACCATCGACGCGCCGGTCGAATCGCTCGGCGTCACCCGTCAGGACGTCGGCGACGCGGTCGTCTATCGACTCTGACGCCTCTCGCTGCCTGCGGTTTGCCCGCCCGCCGGACCAGTGCCACGGCGTGGTCACCCAGCAGCCCGCCGATGGCGTCGGTATCACGGCGGCGGTACATCGTTGACGCCCGGTTCTACGTTGAGGCGATGAACGACGTCACGCGGGGAAAGGTGGGGCTTTGACCAGGGCTTCGTCATCAGTGCCCGCGAGAAGGCTGCTCGGCCTTCTCGCGGGCACGGCCCTGGCCGCGGCGAGTCTCGGCTGCGGCGCCCTTGACCAGGAGCAGGACGCCACGGACAAGGCCACGGCGGTGGTCCGCGAGAAGGCGGAACGGTCGCGGCAGGCGATGTCGAACGCGCTGGCCGACCCGTCCGCCCCGCGCCAGGAGGCGCTGCTCGGTGTGGTCGCCGAGTTGGTGGAGAGCGGGGAGCGCAACGGGTTCGTCTTCGGTCGCCGGTCCGAACCGGGTGATCGGATCTGGCTGGACGTGGCGTTCGACGGCACCGGCAACGCCGGAGGGCTCGCGCCCGCCGAGGTGACGGTGCGGCTCTGTGTACGGTTCAGCGGCACCCGCAGTGCACAGCCCCAGGTGACGATGTCGGACACCGCTTGCGACACCGGCCTCGACCGGAAACTCGCTCAGGCGGACACCACCGTGGGCCTACGGCAGTGATCGGTGCGGCTCCGGTCCGGCGAGCAGCACGGTACGGCACGCACACGCCACGGCGTCAGACCCGCACGTCCTCCTCGGTGACCGTCGTCGGGGTGTCGGAGCGTAGGCGGAAGCGGTCGATCCAGCCGACGTCAGGTGCGCCGTCGAGCACGCCGCCGTCCGGATCGTCGGCATAGGTGGCCCGTACCGCGTCCTGCTCGGGGTGCAGGATCTCCCGGATGACCAGGACGCAGAGGGTCACCACGGTCGCCAGCCGCAGCGTCGAGGCCAGCACGAACACGCCCTCCGGGAAGACCGGCCGGCTGGTGGCCGCACCGAGCAGCTCACCGTAGAAGGCCACGAAGTAGCAGACCTCGGCGAACTGCCAGGCCAGGAAGGCACCCCACTTCGGGCGGGCCAGCACGACCAGCGGCAGCATCCAGAGCACGAACTGCTGGGACCAGACCTTGCTGAAGATGAGGAACGCGGCGACCACCAGGAAGGCGAGCTGGGCAAGCCGCGGCCGGCGCGGGGCCCGCAGCGCCAGCACGGCCACGCCGAGGCAGGCCAGCCCGAAGAGGGCGTACGAAATGGTGTTCAGGGCCGGAATGTTGGTGTTCAACCATTCGAACGGACCCTGCTGGCCAGGGTCGTTGCCGACCTTGCCGTCCAGGTAGCGCCCGATGTACCAGAGCGTGCCCCAGTCGATCGGCCGAGTGGTGTTCAGCTCGAAGAACCGACCCCAGTTGTCCGGGTTGGCCCGGTAGGCGGGCAGGTTCACCAGCACCACGGCCACCGCCGCCGCGCCGAGCGAGGTGAGCGCGGCGCGGAGCCGGTTGGCCCGCAGCGCCAGGACGAGGATCGGCCCCAGCACGAACAGCGGCCAGAGTTTCGCCGCACCGGCCAACCCGAGCAGCACGCCGGCGACCACCGGTTGTCGCCGGGCCCAGGCCAGCAGACCGAACGCCGCCAGTCCGATGGCGAGCAGGTCCCAGTTGACGGTGGCGGTGAGCAGCAGCGCCGGGGCGAGCGCGAACAACGCGGCGTCCCAGGGTCGTCGGCGGCGCAGCGCGAGGATCACCGCGACGGTGGCCACGGCGAGCGCGCCCAGCACGAGCGCGTTGAGGTTGTAGAACCACTGGCCCTGGTTGATGCTCGGGTCGCCGTCGCCGATCGCGTGCACCGGCAGACCGAGGGCGCCCATGAAGTAGCCGGTCAGCACCGGGTACTCCACCGGGTGGTCCCGGTAGGGCACCTTGCCCTCGTTGAGGCCCTCGGCGTAGTAGAGGGCGAGCACGTCCGTGTAGCAGAACCGGGTGTACTGGACGTTGTTCTGCCAGGCGCCGTCCTGGCACGGGGATTTCTGCACCCAGTGCAGCGCGAGCGTGAGGCAGGCAAGCGCCAGGACGATCCGGACGGCGGTCCAGAACCGGCGTTCCTGCCCGGCCGGCCGATCCAGGGCCGTCGCGTGGTCGCCCAGCGGACCGCCGATGGCGCCGGAGAGGCCGCGGACGAACCCGTCGGAGCGGGACGGGTGGTCGGTGGTTCCGGCGTCGTCGATGCCGGGCGTCGACTGGGTGCTCATAGAAAGGCATCCTGCCGTACTCGCAGCGATGAGTCATGTACTCGTCTGCCCGCCGGGATCGCTCCGATCAGTGAATCGGCAGGCGGCGGTAACTTACCGTAATGCTGCCGGTCGGCGATGAGCCGCGAACAAGGGCGACCATCGGGGACTTTCAGCTTTGACATCTGGCTGGTTACCGAAGGGCCACAGCGCCTCAGAACGAGTGCAAACAGGACATTTGCAACTTACGCTTTCATGACGAAAGCGCCCCTGGACCGGCTCGGAGGCTGGGCCAGGGGCGTTTCGGACAAGGGTAGCGAAGTCACGAAGACTCTTCCCGCAGCCGTCTTTCGACGGCCATCACAACGCGCTGTTCTAATTTATCGGCCCGGACTACTTCGGTCGGTAATGCTGGTCAACCTTGTTGTTGCTAGGGTTGTAAGTGCAGTAGTAGTAAAGAGTAGAACTGTTCCTGTTAAGCCACTTGGCGTCATCCTGGCAAATACCACACTGCCCTGCGGTGTAACTTCGCAAAAATCGACTGTTCGGCTGCGCCGAAGTTGGAAGACTACACTCATTCGCCATGATCGAAATATTGTTCGCCCCCACACTCCGGGCGAAGCTGGCTTCAACTGCCGGACTAGCTAACGCGGCAGTTCCCGGTGCAAGAATCATTGCTCCAGTTGCCAGAGTCACCTGGAACGCTCGCACTAATTTCCTGCGCATGGCCCAATCCTCCCGTGGTCGGCCTTCCCCGCCAGATGGGAAGCACTCAATCGACGACCTGACTCGCCGATTGCGCCTCACCCAGCGCATTGACGCTAACGCAAGCCATGGCTCAAAGTCAACATCCAAGTTTGGCGATGTCTAGGGTAGAGCGCGACGTAAAGAAGTTCGAAGTATCGGTAACCATCCCCAGTAAAGCTTATATCGCCGGCATTCAAATCCAGCATGCCGCCCTCTCAGCTACTCTGCCGACCGTACAGCCTCATCATGCCCGAGGCTGCGAACAGCGGCCGGATCACCGAGCCTTCTAACGGGAGTTTCACCGCAATGGTTTGATCGGTTCGGCTCTTAGATCGGCCCGAACTAGGGCGATTGCTAGGCGCGGAATTTCCTCCACTCTAAGCCATCGCACCCGGCGAAATATCTTAGGAACCCACCATCGCCTGGTATTCGCCCACATAATGGATGCCCGACGGGCAAAATTTAAAGTCGGCCCACTTGGAATGGGCGAAGGGCATGCCTCTGCGATCCCTCGCCCTCGAACGCAAATTGCACCTAAATAATGGCTCCTATGGTATTCGGCAGCATAGTGGCAGGTATCCTTCAAGCTGCCGAATTCCGTCCCACCACCAGCCCTTCACCGACATTTTTCAACCCGAAATCCACGCGTGCAAGAACTACCGGAAGGCATGGCTGACCAGCTTAGAAATCGCTGGGGAACGGCTCCATATATTTTTGAAAAATCACTGATAGAGCGCATACGGAAGGTGCCCCGCCCGCCTTCCAGCGAACTGCCGCCGTCAGCGCCGTTCAAAAGCTGACCACTTAGTTGATGGCGGCGATGGTGAGGGTGGCTTCGTAGCGCACGGCGAGTTTGTCGTATCTGGTGGCCATGGCGCGGTGTTGTTTGAGTTGGTTGATGCCGCACTCGACGGCGTGGCGCAGGCGGTAGACGTCGGGGTCGAAGGCGGGCGGGCGTCCGCCTTGGGAGCCCTTGGCTTTGCGGTGCGCGTCCTGGTCGGCCTTGCTCAAGATGCACGCGCGGATGCCCCGGGATCGCAGGTGGGCACGGTTGGCCTTCGACGTGTACGCCTTGTCGGCCAACACCGTGTCGGGGCGGGTCCGTGGCCGGCCACCACCGGCTCGAGGAACGCGGATCTTGGCCAAGACGGGGATGAACTGGGGGCTGTCGCCGCGCTGCCCAGCGGTCACCACCAGAGCCATCAGCTTGCGGCCCTGCTCGCAGGCCAGATGGGTCTTGGTGGTCCAGCCGCCCCTCGATCGGCCAAGCCCGTGATCCGCCGGCTCGGCCTGCACACCACCAGCAGGCTCCTTCTGCGCCTGGCCGTCGCGGCGGGCTCCCGCCGCGTGCTGGTGGGCGCGGCTGATGGTCGAGTCCACGCTCACCGTCCAGTCGACCAACCCGGCGGCGTCCGCGCGGGCCTGCAACGAGGTGAGGATCCGCGCCCAGACACCGTCACGCTGCCACCGCCGAAACCATCGATACAAGGTCTGCCACGGCGGGTACTCCGCGGGCACGTCACGCCACGGCGATCCGGTTCGGACCCGCCACCGGATCCCGTCGATGATCAGTCTCATGGTCCATCTGCGCGGCCGAGCATGACCCGTTCCCGCAGGCAGCAACGGCTCCAACGCCGCCCACTGCACGTCGGTCAGGTCATGTCGCCTCACTGCCGTTACGCTCGGCACGAGGTCTCCGGTGTGAAGTTCTAGCTTGGTCGCTGAACCAACTACCGGAGACCTCTTCAATTAGCGACCACCGCCACGCCAACATCGACGCCCTACGAAACACGGCCTAGACGAGGCGCCTGGCCGGCTGCGGCTGTCGAGGGACGCGTCAGTGTTGGGTGGCCGGCGAGCGGGGCGGGGCGGTTAACGGTTCGGACCACCGGGCCCACCGGGACCGCCCGGGTTGTTACCTCCGGGGTTGCCGTCGTTACGGGGGCAGAACGGGTTGGTCAGTGGGTCACAGGGCTGGCCCCCCGGCTGCCCCGGCTGACCCCCCGGCGGCGGCGGTGGTGCCGCGGGCTCCTTGCCGTTGCCCTTGGTGACGTCGCCCTCGCCGGTGACGCTGGGCAGGGGGATCTCCTCCTGGCCCTTGAGCGCGGCGTTCATGAACTTCTCCCAGATAGGACCGGGCAGCGTCGAACCGCCGACGGGCTTGCCACTTGCGAGGCGGATCTGCGGCTTCTTGATATCCCGACTGCCCACCCAGACGGCCGTGGCGTTCTGCGGGGTGTACCCGACCGTCCACGCGTGCGCGTTGTCCTTGTCGTTCCACTCCCAGGTGCCCGTCTTCGCGGCGGCCTGACGGCCGTCTTCGAGCGAGAGATGGTTGGGGGCGGGAATCTGTTTGAGGACGCCGGTCACCTCATCGGTGATCTTCTTGTCGATCCGCTGCTCAGGCTTGATCCGCTCGCTGCCGACGACCTTCCACTTACCGGTGTCCTTGTCCTGCTGCTCCACCTTGATGACGAAGTGCGCCTTGATGTACTTGCCGTCGTTGGCGAAGGTGGCCATCGCGTTCGCGTGGTCGAACACGGTGAGCGGGTACTTGCCGAAACCGGTGTAGTTGTCGAAGGGGTTCTTCCCCTTCTTCGACAGGTCGTAGGCCTGCGGTGGGTCGACGCCCCACATGGTGGTCACGCCGGCCTTCCGGGCCATGTCGACGACCTTGTCGGCGCCGATGGTGTCGGCGACCCAGTAGAAGGGCACGTTGTACGACTGGATCGTGGACTCTTCGAGGGTGCAGTACTTGCCGCACTTGAGGTTGGTCCGGCCGGCGTTACCGATCGGGTCCTTGGAACCCTCGGGCTTGTACGGCGTCGGGTCCCAGTGCGACTTGACGGAGATGCCGGCCTCGATCGCGGCGGCCAGGGTGTAGACCTTCATCGAGGAGCCCGGCGGGTGACCACCGGTCAGGTCGCCGTTCTTGTCGATGTTCTTGCCGGCGTAGTCGAAGTCGGCACCGCTGTCACCGCCGTAGTAGGCGAGCACGCGGCCCTTCTTCGGGTCGATCGAAACCACCGCCGCCATCAGGTTCTTGGGCTGGTCGTTGAGCTCCGAGCCCTTCTTCGACTGCATCGCCGTGTTCTCGGCGGCCGCCTGGAGCTTCGGGTCGATGGTCGTCGTGATCCGGTAGCCACCGTCCCGCAGCGCGTCGACGCAGCTCGTCTTGCCCTCCGCGCCGGTGTCGGAGCAGAGGCCCATCGCGTCCATCTCCTGACGGACGTAGTTGATGACGTTGCCCCGGGGGGTGTCGACGCCGAAGCCGTTGCCGCCCTTCTTCGGTGGCAGCACCTTCGGGTATTCGATCGGGGCGGCCGGGTCCAGCCACTTCTCCTTCTTCATCCCGTCGATCACGTAGTCCCACCGGGTCTTGGCGTCGGTCGGGTTGACCGCCGGGTCGTAACCCTTGTGGGTGTCGGTCGCCTGCGGCTGCTTGATCAGCGCGGCCAGGACCGCGCCCTCGGCGGGGGTCAGCTTGATCGCCGACTTGCCGAAGTACGTCTGTGCCGCCGCCTCGATGCCGTACGCACCGCGTCCGAAGTAGATGACGTTGAGGTAGTGCTGCATGATCTCCGGCTTGCTGTACGCGTCGTTCAGCTTGGAGGCGAGGATGGCCTCCTTCACCTTGCGGCCGTACGTGTCGTCCTGGAGATTCTCGAACGCGTTGCGGGCGTACTGCTGGGTGATCGTCGAGGCGCCCTGCTTGTCACCGTTGGAGACGTTGTTCCACGCGGCCCGGACGATGCCCTTGTAGTCGACGCCCGAGTGCCGGTAGAAGTTCCGGTCCTCGGCTGCCGCCACCGCGTGCTGCACGTGCTCGGGGATCTGGTTGATGGTGACGAAGGTGCGGTTCTCGCTGCCCAGCTTGGCGAGCGTGGTCTTGCCGTCCTTGGCGTACACGGTCGTGGACAGCGGCAGCGGCAGTTCCTCGGGCATGACGACGTTCGTCGAGTAGTAGGTGAACCCGACCACACCGACGCCGGCGAGCATGATGAAGACGGCGAACCCGGCGATCAGCAGGTTCATCCGCTTGCGCTTCTTGGCCCGCGCCGCCGCGGCCGGGTCACCCGCGCCGCGACCACCTTGGCCACCGCGTCCGGGTCCGTTCGGCCCACCCGGACCGTTCGGACCGCCGGGCCCACCGGGCCCGCCGGAGACCGGCGAGACACTCGCCCGGGCGACCGCGGCACGGCCGCCCACCGACGCGGAGCCGACGCTGGCCCGGCCCGCCGAGGCGGCGCCGACGGCGGCAGTGCCGACCCGGGCCCGACCGGCGGGCGCTCCCGGCGCCGGGGACACCGGAACGGACGCCCGCCCGGCGCCGGCGCGACCGGTGGCCGCACCCGGCGCCGGTGACACGGGCACCGAGGCCCGACCGCTGCGGCCGGGAGTGGCCGAGCCCACCGCCGCGGATCCGGCGGCGGCACCGCCGGGCCGAGGCACGGAGGCCGAGCCGCCGACCGACGCACGACCGCCGGCGGCTCTCGGTGTCACCGAGGCTCGGCCGGGGGGCGCTGCGGGCTCCGCGGAAGACCAGCCGCCCGCGCGGGAGTCACCGCCGGGTCTGCGGTACGCGTCGTCCGCGCCCGGTCCGGGGTCACCGTCCGGGCCCGGGTACTGGGCCCGACCGCGCGCGGAGCTGGGATCGCCGTACGAGTTCATTCTTCACACCCTGCCGGTCGCGGTGGGGCGCGACAGCGCCGCCACCGGGTTGCCGTGAGTTGCTTCACCCGGAGCACCGGCACGGGGGTGCCGGTTCGCCAGGGTCATTGCCGAATCAATCGGGCCAATCGGACCAACGAGTGGTCGGCCGTCCCGGTTCATGTTCACAGCACCGGAGCCGGTCGAACCCACTGAGATCACCGTTGCGCCTCTCGCCTCCGCCGACCCACACCCTCGGCGGCTGCGGCGTCCTGCTCGTCAGCGCCAACACCGTCGCCGTCGCCGGTGAGACCCTCCCGACCGAGCAGGTACTGCTCGACGAGATGGTTCCAGTCACAGCCGAGGCACACCTCCACCACGAAGACCTGGAACTCACGTAGCGTCATCGCCAGCACGGGCAGCTCGGCGAGTGTCCGAGCCTGTCCGGCGGACTGCTTGAGTTCGTCCCCGTAAATGTAGTGGACCAACGTCAGATTCTCGCTGCGACAGATGGGACAGCGCAGCTCGGTGGGCTCGCCGTGGAACCGTGCAGCGTTCTTCAGGTACGGCGACGCGTCACACACGTCGTACGTGCCGATGCGGCCGGCCATCAGCTCACGCAGCACTGCTCGCTTCTGAAGCGAGTAGTCGACGATCTGGCGCTGCGTACGCATGCGGAGAAGGGTACGCGGTCCGGCCCGGCGAGGCGACCACGGTCACGATGCGTGATGACAGCATCCCGGAACGGGGGTTTGTGCTGGCCGGCGGCAACGGCTAACGTGCGATGTATCGGTCCGATACATCGTGGCGGTTATCGCTCCGCGCCGGAGGGTAAAGAGAGGGTGGCCAGTGCTCGAATTCGCCATCCTCGGCCTCCTGCAGGAGTCTCCGATGCACGGCTATGAGCTGCGCAAGGAGCTGACCGCCAAACTCGGTGCGATCCGGGCGGCGATCAGCTACGGCTCGCTCTACCCGACCCTGCGCAGGTTGCAGGCGGCGGGATGGATCACCGAAGCCGCCGAGACACCCGCCACCGCCGAGGAGGTTCCCGCGCTGACCAGCCGACGAGGTCGGGTGGTCTACAAAATCACCGCGGAGGGCAAGGAACGCTTCGCCCAGCTCATCGCACAGGCCGGCCCCGAGACGTACGACGACACGGGTTTCGGCGTGCACTTCGCGTTCTTCGCCCGGACCGACCAGGCGACCCGCCTGCGCATTCTGGAGGGTCGCCGCCGCAAGATCGAGGAACGTCGTGAAGGCCTTCGCGACGTGCTGGGCCGGGCGGCCGAGCGCCTCGACGCTTACACCTTGGAACTGCAGCGCCACGGCCTGGACGCCTGTGAGCGTGAGGTCCGCTGGCTGGAGGAGCTCATCGCCAACGAGCGCTCCGGCCGAGCCCCGACGGTCCCCCATCCGGGGACAGCCGGTGGCCGACGAGAAGACAACAGCCCGCCTCCACCTGGAGAGACCAGGAAAGAGCGGCCGTGACAGAAAAGAAGGAGGCAGACGCTATGGGCTCCGTCCGCGTCGCCATCGTCGGTGTGGGTAACTGCGCCTCGTCCCTGGTTCAGGGCGTCGAGTACTACCGCAACGCCGACCCGAACGACCGCGTCCCGGGTCTCATGCACGTCACCTTCGGCGACTACCACGTCTCTGACGTTCAGTTCGTCGCGGCGTTCGACGTCGACGCCAAGAAGGTGGGCATGGACCTCGCGGAGGCGATCGTCGCCAGCGAGAACAACACCATCAAGCTCTGCGACGTGCCGCCGACCGGCGTCACCGTGCAGCGCGGCCCGACCTTCGACGGTCTGGGCCAGTACTACCGCGAGATCGTCGAGGAGTCCGACGCCACCCCGGTCGACGTGGCCCAGGCGCTGCGCGACGCGCAGGTCGACGTCGTCGTCTCGTACCTGCCGGTCGGCTCCGAGCAGGCCGACAAGTTCTACGCCCAGGCCGCGATCGACGCCGGTTGCGCGTTCGTCAACGCCCTGCCGGTCTTCATCGCCTCCGACCCCGAGTGGGCGCAGAAGTTCACCGACGCGGGTCTGCCGATCGTCGGCGACGACATCAAGAGCCAGGTCGGTGCCACCATCGTGCACCGCGCGCTCGCGAAGCTCTTCGAGGACCGCGGTGTCGAGCTGCTGCGCACGTACCAGCTCAACTTCGGCGGCAACATGGACTTCATGAACATGCTGGAGCGCAACCGTCTGGTCTCGAAGAAGATCTCGAAGACCCAGTCGGTCACCTCGCAGATCCCGCACGAGATGAGCAAGAGCGACGTGCACATCGGCCCGTCGGACCACGTGCCGTGGCTGGACGACCGCAAGTGGGCGTACATCCGCCTGGAGGGTCGCTCCTTCGGCGACACCCCGCTCAACGCCGAGCTCAAGCTCGAGGTGTGGGACTCGCCGAACTCCGCCGGCGTCATCATCGACGCCGTCCGGGCCGCGAAGATCGCGCTGGACCGCAAGATCGGCGGCCCGATCCTGTCGGCCTCGTCGTACTTCATGAAGTCCCCGCCGGTGCAGTACGCCGACCACGACGCCCACCAGGCCGTGGAGGAGTTCATCGCCGGCGAGGTCGAGCGCTGACGCGCTGATCACCAGCACCGTCGAAGGGCCGGGTCCGTGTGGACCCGGCCCTTCGGGCTTCATTCCCGGGTACGCGTCCCGTGATCCTCACCACCGCCCACGGGACCTCCGCAGGAGGGTTCAGGACCAGGCGTGTCGCAGCGCGACCCCAGCCTCCAGTTCCAGCAGCGTGACCTTGCGAGGCAGGCCGCCACCGAAGCCGACCAGCTTGCCGCCCGCGCCGACGATCCGGTGACACGGCACGAGCACGGGAATGGGGTTGCGGTTGCAGGCCACCCCCACCGCCCGGGCCCCGCCAGGATCGCCGACCAGCCGAGCCACCTCGCCGTACGTCAGCGTCCGGCCGTACGGGATGCGGGTCATCTCCCGCCACACCGCCCGCTCGAACTCGGAGCCGCGCGGGGCCGACACGGGAACCGTGAACGCGGTCAGCTCGCCGGCGAAGTACGCCCGCAGCTCGGCCACGACCTGCCGGGACAGCGGATCGGCCGGCTCGTCGGTGGCCCCGTCCACCCGGCCGAAGTGGGCTCCGCAGACGCTCGTGCCGTCGGTGGCCACGGAGAACTCGCCGATCGGTGAGTCAAGCACAGTCCAGCGCACGAACCCATTGTCCCCGACACGAAGCCGCCGCCCCACCCTCGCCGATCTGTGAGTGGGGTTGTCAAGTGGCGGTGCGGTGGTGGGTGGTGATGATGCGGTAGAGCTGTCGGGCGATGTAGCGCTTGAGGCAGCGGTTGATTTCTTTGGTGGTGCGGCCTTGGGCGCGGCGGCGGTTGATGTAGTCGCGGGTTTCGGGGTGGATGCGGCGGCGGGTCAGGGCGATGGTGTGCAGGGCGCTGTTGAGGGTTCTGTCGCCGCCGCGGTTGAGGCGGTGTCGGTCGGTGCGGCCGCTGGCCACGGGTATGGGGGCGGCGCCGGCGAGGGTGGCGTAGGCGGCTTCTGATCGGACGCGGCCGGGGTGTGACCAGGTGGTGAGGGCGATGGCGGCGGTGACGGGTCCGATTCCGGGTTGGTCGAGCAGGGGTGGGCAGAGTTCGGTGACGAGGGTGCGTAGGCGTCGGTGGTTGTCGGTCAGTGCGGCGTCGAGGGTGTGGATGTGACGGGCGAGGGTGGCCAGTTCGCGGCGGCGGGTGTGTTCCTCGGTGGGCGGGTGGGTGTTGTCGGGCAGGTCGAGGGCGGCCAGACGGGCGATCTGGTGGGTGGTGCTGAGCCCTTGTATGGCGTGGCGTAGGGCGTCGTCGGCGGTCAGGATCAGCGCTTTGACCAGGTTGACCGTGGCGGTGCGCGTGTCGCTGTGGTGGCGGCGGCAGACCAGCAGCAGACGCAGCGCCTCGCGTGGTCCGTCGCTGCGGGGTGCCGTGATGCGGTCGGTGGACAGTGCCAGCACGGCGTGGGCGGCGGCGACCGCGTCCAGTTGGTCGGACTTGCCGCCCCGGCGGCGGGTCGCCGCGACGGGTTTGGGTGCCTCGCAGACCGGTTCACCGGCAGCGCTCAACAGTCGGCACAGCCCCTGACCGTGCGCCCGGGTGCCCTCCACCGCCCATAACCGGCGCCCGTGCGATGGGGTGTGCGTGGCGGCGAAGGCCAGCAGCTGGCTCAACCCGTCCGGGTCGGTGGACACGGTGACCTGCGCCAGCACCGCTCCGAACCGGTCGAGCACCGCCGCGGTGTGCGTGTCGGTGTGGGTATCCACCCCCACCACCACGTCATAGCGATCCGTGACCCGCTCTACGATCTGTGCCATCTCAGTTGTTGCTCCCTTTGCCAGACACGACTGGGACAGTCGGCGTCGGCTCGGGATGCAGTCACCTCGGCGGCAAATCTGTGATGGGCCACGTGTGCTCGCACGGGCAGGCTTCTGATCAGGCCAGCAAGGTGGGCCGGGCCGGCGCCGACGACCACCTGGGGACAGGTCTTGCACAAGGCACGCCCGCACTCCGAGCGGCCGGATCGGCAATGAGTCACCCAAGCGATCATCGACGCCGAACCTAACGGCAACCAGCCGAACCGATCACCACCGACATAGAAGCGTCTTGCACTTTCTGTCGTCACCAAAGGTACGAACCACCACGTAACAGCAACACAAAGTGCAAGATCGGCGGGGCGGGGGCGGGCTCGGCTCGTCAGTTTGGATGTTGCGCGGCGTCGATACCGTGCAGGTCGTGGCCACGGGGACGCTCATCTTTCTGATCATCGGCGGGGCCGGTGTCACGGTGCTGGCACTCGCCCTGCTCGGCAGCGAACTGCTCCACTTCGGGCACCCCGACGTGGACGGGCCGATCTCCACCGAGGCGGTCGCCGGCTTCGCCGGAGCGTTCGGCTTCGGCGGGGCCATCGTCAACGAGCTGCTCGGCGCGCGTACCCCCGGAATGATCGCCGGCGCGGCGGCCGGCGGCCTGCTCGCGGCCGTGCCCACGGCGTGGCTGGCGTCCCGCTTCAGCCGGGCGGCGCGCAACATGCGCACCGACCCCACCCCCACCCGCGACGACCTGGTCGGCGCGCTCGGCCTGGTCGTCACGCCGGTGCCCCTCGACGGGTACGGCGAGGTGCGGGTACGCGTCGCCGGCCAGCCGGTCAAGCTCAACGCCCGCGCCGACCGGCCGATCCCGATCGGCGCGCAGGTCTTCGTCGTGCAGGCGCTGAGTGAGACCAGCGTGCACGTCGAGACCTACTGATTCCTTCTCGTAGACAGGACCCCCTCCATGCCCCTGTTGATAGCTGTCGTGGGCGCGGTCGTCCTCGCGCTCGTCCTGGTGTTGTTCGTGCTGTCCCGGATCAAGGTGGCCGGGCCGAACGAGGCGTTCATCGTCACGGGTCGCAAGGGCCGCACCACGCACACCGCCGACGGCGGCCGGTCGACCGACACCTCCGGGCAGAAGGTGGTGCTCGGCGCCTCGGTCTTCGTGCTCCCGGTGGTGCAGAAGCTCCAGTCGCTCGACCTGTCCAGCCGGCGGATCGACGTGGGCATCCGGGGCGCGGTCAGCAAGCAGGGCATCCGTGCCGACCTGCACGGTGTGGCGATCGTCAAGGTCGGCGGCACCGAGGACGCGATCCGGGCGGCGGCCCAGCGGTTCCTGCACCAGCAGGACGAGATCGACAACTTCACCCGGGAGGTGCTGGCGGGCGCGCTGCGGTCGATCGTCGGTCGGCTCACCGTCGAGGAGGTCATCCGGGACCGGGCGGCGTTCGCCAGCGCCGTGGCCGAGGAGGCCGAGCACTCGATGACCAACCAGGGTCTGGTGCTCGACACGTTCCAGCTCCAGGACATCCTCGCCGAGGGCTCCTACCTGCAGGACCTGGGCCGGCCCGAGGCAGCCCGGGTACTCAAGGACGCGGCCATCGCCGAGGCGCGGGCCCGGCAGCAGGCCGAGCAGGAGCGGCTGCTCGCCGAGGAGGCCATCGCCGAGGCGAACCGCAACCTGGCCCTCAAGCAGGCCGGCATCCAGGCGGAGATCGACGCGGCGAAGGCCAAGTCGGCCGCGGCCGGGCCGCTCGCCCAGGCGGAACGGGACCAGGCGATCCTCTCCGAGCAGCAGAAGGTGGCCGAGCGCAACGCCGAGCTGAAGCAGCGCCAACTGGACACCGAGGTGCGCAAGCCGGCCGACGCCGCCCGGTACAAGGTGGAGCAGGAGGCCGAGGCGGCCCGCAACGCGGCGGTGCTCAGCGCGGACGCACAGCGCCAGGCGGTCATCGCCGCCGCCCAGGCGTCCGCCGAGCAGGCGCGGCTCACCGGTGAGGGCGAGCGGGCCCGCCGTGCGGCACTGGCCGAGGCGAACGCGATCGAGGGCGCCAAGGAGGGTGAGGCCGAGCAGCGGCGGCGCTCCGCCATCGCCGAGGCGGTCGAGCGCGAGGGGCAGGCCGAGGCGGCGGCCATCCTGGCCAAGGGTGAGGCCGAGGCCGACGCGATGGCCCGCAAGGCCGAGGCGTTCGCCGCGTACGGCGAGGCCGCGGTGCTGGACCTGCTGGTCAAGGTCCTGCCGCAGGTCGTCGAGGCAGCCAGCGCTCCGATCGGGGCGATCGACAAGATGACGGTCATCTCCACCGAAGGCGCGTCGTCGCTGACCAAGTCGGTGGCCGGCAACGTGGCGCAGGGCTTGCAACTCGGCAGCGACCTCACCGGCATCGACCTGGCCGGCCTGCTGGCCCGCCTCGGCTCAGCCTCGACGCCCGGCAACGGCAGCTCGACCGGCAAGGGCGCGGCAGTAGACGGAACAGCCGTAGAAACCCGCTAGCCCCCGCTGCCCCCGCCCCGCCCTGTCGCGCCCCCCGCGCCGTCGATCTTGCACTTTCTGTCGCGACGAAAGAGGACAGTCCCCTCATATCGACCACAGAAAGTGCAAGATCGGCGGGGCTTGGGGCGGGGAGCGCGGGGGTTGGGGCGCGGGGGCGGGGCGGGTTAGGGGATCAGGCCTTCGGCGCGGGCCCAGCGCAGCAACTCCGCCTCGGCGGCGTCGCGGTCCAGGGGGCCGTGCTCGAGGCGCTGTTCCTTGAGGTGCTTCCAGGCCCGCCCGACGATCGGCCCCGGAGGTACGCCGAGCAACTCCATGATCGCGTTGCCGTCCAGGTCGGGGCGGACCCGGGCCAGATCCTCCTCGGCGGCGATCCGGGCGATCCGCTCCTCCAGCGCGTCGTAGTCGGCGGCGAGCTGGGCAGCCTTTCGACGGTTGCGGGTCGTGCAGTCCGAACGGGTCAGCTTGTGCAGCCGGGGCAGCAGGTCACCGGCGTCGGCGACGTAACGGCGTACCGCCGAGTCGGTCCACTCGCCCCGGCCGTACCCGTAGAAGCGCAGGTGCAGCGCGACCAGCGCGGTCACCTTCGCGGTGATCTCCTTCGGGTACCGCATCGCCTTCATCCGGGCCTTGGTCAGCCGCGCGCCGACCACCTCGTGGTGGTGGAAGCTGACCCGGCCGTCGGACCCGACGGCCTTCGTCGCCGGCTTGCCCACGTCGTGCATCAGGGCGGCCATCCGCAGGACGAAGTCGCAGCCCTCCTCCTCGTAGGACACCGCGTTCCCGACCACCGTCAGCGTGTGCTCGTAGACGTCCTTGTGCTGGGCGTGCTCGTCGATCTCCAACTTCAGCCCGGTCAGTTCCGGCAGGAACCGCTCGGCCAGGCCGGTGTCGACCAGCAACCGCAGCCCGGTGATCGGGTCGGCGCCGCAGAGCAGCTTGGTGAACTCGTCACGGATCCGCTCGGCGGTGATCCGGTCCAGGTCGGCGGCCATCCCGGCCATCGCGACGTGCACGTCCGGGTGAACGGCGAAGCGCAGTTGGGCGGCGAACCGGGCGGCCCGCAGCATGCGCAGCGGGTCGTCGCCGAACGACTCCCGAGGGGTGCTGGGCGTACGGATGACCTTGGCCGCGAGGTCGTCCAGCCCGCCGTGCGGATCGGTGAAACGATGGTCCGGCAGGCTGACCGCCATCGCGTTGATGGTGAAGTCGCGCCGCTTCAGGTCCTCGTCGAGGCTGGTGCCGTACACCACCACCGGGTTACGGCTGACCTGGTCGTACGACTCGGCGCGGAAGGTGGTGATCTCCAGCCGGAGGCCGTCGCGCTGGGCGCCGATGGTCCCGAACTCACGGCCGGTCTCCCAGATCGACTCGGCCCAGCCCTTGATGATCCGCACCGTCTCGTCGGGATGGGCGTCGGTGCAGAAGTCGAGGTCGTCGCCGAGTCGGCCGAGCAGCGCGTCGCGTACCGAACCACCCACCAGGTGCAGCTCGTGACCGGCACGGACGAAACGGCGGCCCAGCTCGTCGGCGACCGGGGAGACCCGGAGCAGTTCGGCGACGGCGTTGCGCTGCGCGGCGGTGAGGTCGCGGCGGTCGGCGGCGTGGGGTGCGGAGGCTTCGGACATGGGATCGCCAGCCTATCGGTCCCGACCGGCATCGCGTCCGCCGGGCGCGGGTAACGGGTACGGGTTGACTAAGGTCTGTGACGTGCGGGTCGGTGCCCGGCTCGACGTACCCCTGGGAGGCTGGAGATGAGCGGCGGGCTCTACCGCAGCGCGAACGCCGCGCGGGACGGCGGTGCGGGAGCCAACATCCGCCCCTCCGACGGTGCCACCTTCATCTCCGCCGAGCCGCTGAACCAGCCGGCCATGGAGTCGACCGCCCCGCCGCAGGAACAGGTGGGCGAGGCGAGCGCGGCGACCAACAGCGCGGTGATGGCGATCGGCAGCCTGGTCAGCCGGGGTACGGGCTTCCTGCGCAACCTCGTCATCGCGGCGGCGCTCGGTGGCGCGCTGGTCGGTGACGCGTACACGACCGCGCAGATCCTGCCCGGCATGGTCTACGAGTTCCTGCTCGGCGGTGTGCTCACCAGCGTGCTGATCCCGGTGCTGGTACGCCGTCGCAAGGTCGACGTCGACGGCGGCCAGGCGTACGCCCAGCGACTGCTCACCCTGGCGGTGCTCGCCCTCGGCGTCGCGGCGCTGCTGGCGGTCGCCTTCGCCTCGACGCTCACCTGGCTCTACGGCAGCGGCCCGTCGAATGGCGACTACTCGCAGCTGGTCACCGGGCTGGCCCGCCTCATGCTGCCGATGATCTTCTTCTCCGGGCTGAGCGCGTTGATCAGCGCGGTGCTCAACACGCGGGGGCACTTCGCCGCCCCGATGTGGGCGCCGATCCTGAACAACCTCGTGGTGATCGCCACGGCCGGTCTCTACATTGCGATCTTCGGGGCGGAGATCGTCCAACCCGAGGAGATGACCACCGGGCGGATCCTGCTGATCGGTGGTGGCACCCTGCTCGGTGTCGCCGTCCAGGCGGCGGGCCTGCTGCCGGCGTTGCGCAAGGTCGGCTTCCGCTGGAAGCCGCGTTTCGACTTCCGCGCGCTCGGTCTGCGCGAGCTGGGCCGGCTCGGGGCGTGGATGATCTGCTACGTCGCGGTGAGCCAGGTCGGCCTCATCGTGCTGTTCAACCTGCTGAACCGGGCCGGCAAGGAGAACGCAGCCGGTCCGCTGATCTACAACAACGTCTTTCTGCTGCTGATGACCGCGCATGGCATCATCGCCGTCTCGATCATCACCGCGCTGATGCCCCGGATGAGCGCCGCCGCCGCCGACGGGCGGTACGCCGACGTCGCCGCCGACCTGTCGCGGGGTACCCGCACGGTCACGGCGGTGCTCGCGCCGATCGCGGTCTGCTACGCCGTCCTCGCCACGCCCATCGCGTTCACGCTGTTCCGGTTCGGCGCGTTCAACGAGGACAACGCCACCGCCACCTCCGTCGTCCTGCTCGCCGCCGCGCTGGCGCTGGTTCCGTTCGCGGTGAGCCAGCTCTTCACCTTCGCCTTCTACGCCCTGCCCGACACCCGCACCCCAGCATTGATCAACATTCCGGTGGTGGCTCTCCGGATCGGCGTACAGGTCGTGCTCTTCGTGGCCTTCTCGGCGAGCTTCGCCGGGGCCGGCATGATGATCGGCAACGCGGTCTCCTACCTGGCTGCCGCGATCGGCTCCGCGTGGCTGCTCCGGCCGCGCGTCGGCCGGATCGGCCTCGGCGAGATCATGCGGACCGGTGGGCGGGTCGCGGCGGCGGCGCTCGGCTCGGCGCTCGTCGGTCTGCTGGTGATCAAGCTGTTGCCCGGCGACGACACGCCGAGCCGCCTGGAGGCGATCGTCCAGCTCGTGATCGGTGGCGCCGTGATCGGCGGGAGCTACCTCGGGCTCGCCATGGCGCTGCGGATCGGGGAGATCACCGAGGTGGTCGGGATGGTCCGTCGCCGGCTCGGCCGCTGAACCGCCGCACCCACAGTCGGGGCCCACACGGAACGTGACCATGGATCACCAGCCTGGGGATGCACCTGTGGATAACTCCGCGATTCACCGGTCAGCCACCGGATCGGCCTGTGGATAACCAACCGTACGGCTGAGCCTGAGCGTCCGATCGGCGGGGAACTGGCTGGTGGACAAGGGCAGCACGCCCGGACCGGCCCCGACGTCGGTCACTTGCGGTGAAGCCGTAGATTGGCTAGTACATGTGCCAGCAACGTGGCTGACAACGGTCGTAACCGGACGAGTTCCCCGATCCCCGGCACCCCGCCGGGTACGGCAAGAAGATGACATGTCGGGGAGACGGGCAACCCGGGTAAGGTCGCTCTCGACGGGTACGGCAGGCGCCGACGCTGCGCGTCGACACCGGTTGGCCGGTTCCTTCAACGGCAGAGCGGGAAGCCACATGCCCAGCAGTACGGGTCCATCGATCGACACGATCACCGAGGGAGGACGGGTGACCCAGGTCGGCGAGGGTCAGGAGGCGGACGAGAGCGCTCCTCCGGTCATGACCTTCGGTGCTCCCACGGCCGGTGAGATCCTCGCCGAGCGTTACGAGCTGGTCGAGCACATCAACAACGACAGCGCGGGTCGGCTGGTCTGGCGCGGGGTCGACGTCATCCTGCGCCGCCCGGTCGCGGTGGTACTGCGCTATCCGGGTGGCGACTCCGCCACCGAGATGCTTCAGGCGGCCGTCGCGGCCAGCCGGGTCATCCACCCCAACCTGGTCGGCGTGTACGACGCCATCGACGAGGCCGAGCGGGCGTACGTGGTCCGCGAGTGGGTCGACGGGCAGTCGCTGCGTGACCTGGCCGCCGATGGCCCGCTGGACCCGGCGCGCGCCACCGCGATCGGCAACGCCGTCGCCAGTGCGCTGGCCGCGGTGCACGCCACCGGCATGGTGCACGGCAACGTGCATCCCGGCACCGTGATGATCAGCGACGATGGCCGCGTGGTCCTGGCCGACGCCCGCACCGACGGCGACGACAGCCAGGAGAGCGACATCCGGGCGGTCGGCGGCGTCCTCTACTTCGCGCTGACCGGCCACTGGCCGCACACCGAGGCACCGCTGCGCGGGGCCACCGCCGGTCACGGGCGGGCCGCCATCGCGGACGCGGTCCGGGACGCCTCGGGTGCCCTCGCGGCGCCCCGCCAGGTCCGGGCCGGTGTGCCCGCCTACCTGGACGACCTGACCATGGACCTGCTCGACGCCGACATCGCGCCGCCGTCCTCGGACGTGCTGGCGGCCGAGCTGGCCCGGCTGGACGTGCCGGCCGAGGAGGAGCACTACCTCGACAACGGCGGGCCGCTGCGGTTCACCGCCGAGACCGGGGAAGAGCCGTCCCCGCTGGCCGCCGCCGGTGGCCGCAAGGTCGCCATCGGCATCGCCGGTCTGCTGGCGGTGGCCCTGGTCGGTCTGCTCATCGGCATCAGCGCGCTCGGCGGCGACGACGAGAAGCCGCAGAACACCGCCGGGGCGACGCCGAGCGCGAGCGCTCCGGCCGGTGAGGCCACCCCGGCCGCCGCCACGGTTCGCAACCTCAAGGTGCAGGACATCAAGGTCATCGACCCGGACAGCGTCCCGCGGGACGAGCTCGACGGCGCCAAGAAGATGATCGACGGTGACAACGACAAGGGCTGGGAGACCGACCGCTACCCGAACGCCACGTACGGGAATCTCAAGTCCGGCATGGGTGTCTGGTTCGACCTGGGCTCCCCCCACACGGTGAAGTCGGTGCAGGCGGTGCTCTCCGGTCGAGGCGCCACCGCGAAGCTGCTCGCCGGCACGACCACCTACCCGTCGACCTCGAACGGCGACAAGTCGATGGTGGCGAACTACAAGACCGAGATCGGTGTCCTGAAGGAGCACGACGGCACCACGATGACCTTCAACGGGTTCAACGCCGACGAGAAGTACCGCTACCTGCTGCTCTGGTTCACCGAGTTGCCGCCCAACGGCGACGACGGCGGCTTCAAGCTCGGCGTGCAGGAGATCACGGTCCAGGGTTCGTGAACCGCGCGGTACGACCCGGGCATCGCAGCCACCGGACGTGGTGATGGACGGGCGCGACGCGGCAACGGACCTGGAGCTGCTGCGCGCCCACGTCGCCGGCGACCGGGACGCCTTCGCGGCCCTGTTCCACCGGCACCGTGACCGGCTCTGGGCGGTGGCCCTGCGGACGCTCGGCGACCGCGAGGAGGCCGCCGACGCACTCCAGGACGCCCTGCTGTCGGCACACCGCGCGGCGGCCCGCTTCCGTGGTGACTCCGCCGTCACCACCTGGCTGCACCGGATCGTGGTGAACGCCTGCCTGGACCGCATCCGACGACGGCAGGCGCACCCCACCGTGCCGCTGCCGGACGGCAACCGGGCCGACGGGTCGGGCACCGGCGGTGTCGAACCGGCCGCACCCGCGCAGGACCACGACACGGCACTCGTCGTCCGCGCGGCGCTCGCCGCGCTCCCGGCCGAGCAGCGCGCCGCCCTCGTGCTGGTGGACGTGCAGGGCTACCCGGTGGCCGAGGTGGCCCGCATCCTCGGCGTCGCCGAGGGGACGGTGAAGAGCCGGTGTGCCCGGGGCCGGGCCCGGTTGGCGGTGCTGCTCGGGCATCTCCGCCCGACCTCGTCGGCGCACCCCGGACGGCTCGACCCGGACCCGGACGTGCCCGGCGTCACGACGGGGAACCCACGCCCGGCCGAGGGCGTCGGATCGGGGTCGGCTCGCATCCGGCAGGACGCCAATCAGGAGGACACGTGACGACCGAGGAGTTCAGGGAGGTCGACGCCGACCTGCTCGCTGACTACCTCGGCGGCGCGTTGGACGGCACCCCGCAGCAGGCCCGGGTCGCCCGGCTGGTGGCCGCGGACCCGGCCTGGGCGGAGGCGTACGCGCTGTTGGCGCCCGCGGTGACGCAGGTCAGTGCGGACCTGGCCCGGTGGGCCGAGCCCGCCCCGGAGCTGCCGTCCGCCGTCGCCGAACGAATCGCCGCCGCGCTGGCGGCAGCGGACAGCCCGCCGGCCGACGCCGGCCTGGCACCCGAGACGCCGGCCCCGGCCACGCCGGTGACCGTGCCGGCGCAGGGTGGACGTCGGCCGACCAGCTCGTCGCCCGCCGAGTCGGGGCGCGGTCCGACCGGCCCCGGCCGCCGACAGCGTCGCTGGGTCCGGGCCACCGCTCCGGTGGCCATCGCGGCGGCTGCCGTCGTCGCCGTCGGCCTGGGGCTCAACCAGCTGTCGACCAACACCGCGGACACCGGTGCCGCGGAACGTCCGGCCAACGCGCCCGGAGCCGCCGCTGCCGGTGGGGCGGTCCGCACGTCCGGTCCGACCCTGCACAGCGGCGTCGACTACACCCCGCAGAGCCTCGGCGGCACGCCGAGCCCAGCGTCGCCGATGCTGGGGGCGAGCAGCGGCGGCCCGGGTCACCAGCCCGGGGTGGACGCCGAAGGCGACCGTCGGCCCGCACACAACGGGTCGAACCAGCTCGCCCGGCTCGCCGATGAGACCGCGTTGAACATCTGTCTGGCGTCCGTGGCGACGGAACACGGTTCGGGTCCGCTGGTCGTCGACCTCGTCGACTACGCGCGGTTCCAGGGCGAGCAGGCGCTGGTCATCCGGTTCACCGACGCGACCGGGGCGCGCTGGACGTGGGTGAGCGGGGCCGAGTGCGGCGTACCCGGGTCCGGCTCGGACAGCCGCTATTCGGCGCGGGTAGGGTGAATCCGCAGCACGATGAGCGTCCACGTGACCTGACCCACCGGTTGCCCGGTTCGGGAATCCCCGCTTCGTACGATGACGTTCTGGAAGTCAGCTGCCGGCACCCTCCAGGCGTCGGCACTCGGATCGGCATCGGTGCGCGCGCCGACGCCGAACACACACAACTCGGGAGACGGCAGTGGACGAGGTCCGCAACCTGATCATCATCGGCTCCGGCCCGGCCGGTTACACGGCGGCGGTCTACGCGGCGCGCGCCAACCTGAAGCCGCTGATCATCGAGGGTGTCCAGTCCGGCGGCGCGCTGATGACCACCACCGAGGTGGAGAACTTCCCCGGCTTCGCCGATGGCATCCTCGGCCCCGAGCTGATGGACAACATGCGCAAGCAGGCCGAGCGGTTCGGCGCCGAGTTCCTGACCGACGACGTGACGCGGGTCGAGCTTGTCGACACCGGCGACGCCGGGTCGGGCGCGACGAGCACCGTGTGGGTCGGCGAGACCGCCTACCGGGCCCGCGCCGTGATCCTCTCCACCGGTTCGGCCTGGCGTCCGCTGGGCGTCCCCGGCGAGCAGGAATACCTGGGCCACGGTGTCTCCTCCTGCGCCACCTGTGACGGCTTCTTCTTCCGTAACCAGCACATCGTCGTCGTTGGCGGTGGCGACTCGGCGATGGAGGAGGCCAGCTTCCTCACCCGCTTCGCCGACTCGGTGACCATCATCCACCGGCGCGACTCGTTCCGGGCCAGCAAGATCATGGCCGACCGGGCGCTGAGCAACGAGAAGATCAAGGTCGAGTGGAACAGCACCGTCGAAGAGGTCCTCGGCGCTGACGGCAAGGTCACCGGGGTACGGGTACGCAACGTGCACACCGGCGAGACCAAGGTGCTGGACGTGACCGGCGTGTTCGTGGCCATCGGCCACGACCCCCGCAGCGAGCTCTTCCAGGGCCAGGTCGAGCTGGACGACGAGGGCTACGTGAAGGTTCAGGCCCCCAGCACCCGGACGAGCGTGCCCGGCGTCTTCGCCGCCGGCGACGTGGTCGACCACACCTACCGCCAGGCGATCACCGCGGCCGGCACCGGTTGTGCCGCCGCGCTCGACGCCGAGCGGTTCATCGCGACGCTCAGCTGAAACAGGAAACACATCCCGGAGGAGGGCAATAGTGGGAAATACGAAGGCGGTCACGGACGCGAGCTTCGTCGCTGACGTGCTGCAGGCCGACAAGCCGGTGCTGGTGGACTTCTGGGCCGAGTGGTGCGGGCCGTGCCGCAAGGTGTCGCCGCTGCTCGAGGAGATCGCGGGCGAGATGGGCGACCAGGTCACCATCGTGAAGCTCAACATCGACGAGAACCCGGAGACCGCCCGGGCCTACCGGGTCATGTCGGTGCCGACCCTCACGGTCTTCAAGAACGGCCAGCCCGTGCAGTCGATCGCCGGCGCCAAGCCGAAGGGCGAGCTGGTCCGGCTCATCGAGTCGGCCCTCTGAGCTGCGCAGACACACCACCGAACCCCGGATCCGCTCGTCGGGTCCGGGGTTCGGTGTTTTTCCCGGCCCGAGCCCGTCACCGGTCCGGAACGCATAGCCTCAAGCCAGGGCCGCCGCCGCCCACCAGCCAGACTCGTGCAGAGGGGGTCGTGCGTGCGTCCGATCCGACCCGGAGACCGGGGACCCGCGGTCACGGAGATCCGTACCATCCTCACCGGCCTCGACCTGCTCGCCGCCGGCCCGCACAGTGACGAGTTCGACCGGGACACCGAACGCGCGGTGCGCGCGTTCCAGCAGTCCCGCGGGCTGAGCGTGGACGGCCGGGTCGGCTCGGAGACGTGGGGCGCGCTGGAGGCCGCACGCTGGAGGCTCGGCGCCCGCACCCTCTACCACGCGGTCCCCGAGCCGCTCACCGGCGAGGATGTCCGGTCGCTGCAGGAACGACTGCTGGAGATGGGGTACGACGTGGGCCGCGCCGACGCCATCTACGGCATCCGCACGTCCCGCGCGGTGGCCCAGTTCCAGCGCGAGGTGGGGCTCACGCCCGACGGCTCCTGCGGCCCGCACACCATGGACGCGCTGCGCCGGATCGGTCGCAAGGTCGTCGGAGGTCGCCCGCAGTGGCTGCGCGAGTCCGACGCGATCCGCCAGTCGGGACCGGCGCTGGTCGGCAAGACGGTGGTGATCGACCCCGGCCACGGTGGCACCGATCCCGGCATGGTGGTGCCGGACGGTCCGCTGCGTTGGACGGAGGCCGACCTCGTGCACGACCTGGCGAGCCGGCTGGAGGGACGACTCGCCGCGTCCGGGGTGCGGGTCCAGCTCACCCGGGGTCCCGCGCCCGACGCCTGTCTGCCGGACACCGACCGGGCGCTGCTGGCGAATTCGCTCGGCGCCGACGTGTTCATCTCGCTGCACCTCGACGGACACGCCAACCCGGACGCCGAGGGGGTGGCGACCTACCACTACGGCACCGACAACGGGGTGACCTCGGCGACCGGTGAACGGCTGGCGGGGCTGGTGCAGCGGGAGATCGTGGCGCGGACCGGGCTGCGGGACTGCCGTACCCACGCCAAGGCGTGGGACCTGCTGCGGCTGACCAGGATGCCGGCGGTCCGGGTGGAGGTCGGCTACCTCACCTCGCCGGTGGACCGCGCCCGGCTCGTCGACCCCCGGTTCCGCGACCGGGTGGTGGAGGCGATCGTGGCGGCGGTGCAGCGGATGTACTACCCGATCGAGCGGGACGTGCCGACCGGCTCGCTCGACGTCAGTGAACTGCGTGCGGTCGTGGCCGCCGGCACCGTGGTCGACTGACCCGCTCAGCCGCCCGTGGAGCGGGTGGCCGGGGCGGGTCGTACCGGCCGCAGCAGCGTCTCCGGGCTCATCGAGCCGAGCAGCTTCTCCAGCGCGTACTCGACGTCGGACTTCCAGCTCAGCGCGGTCCGCAGTTCGAGGCGCAGCCGGGGGAAGCGGGGATGCGGACGTACCGTCTTGAAGCCGACGGAGAGGAAGAAGTCGGCCGGTGCCACGCACCCGCCGGCCGGATCGTCCGCGTCACCGAACTTGGCGTCGCCGAACGCCTCGATCGCCTTGATCCCCCGCTTGGTGAGGTCCCGCGCGACGCCCTGCACCAACATTCGGCCCAGCCCGCCCCCGGCGAACGCGGCGACCACGTTGGCGGTCATCAACAGCGCGGCGTCGGCCGAGACGGGCGACGTCGGGAACGCCATCGAGCGGGGAACGTAGGCGGGTGGCGCGTACATCACGAAGCCCGCCGGCATGCCGTCGACGTACGCGAGCTTGCCGCAGGAGCCCCACTCCAGCAGGGTCTGGGAGACCCATGCCTCCTTCTCCAGGCCCGGGTCACCGGCGGCGCACGCCCGATCGGCGGAGACCGGATCGAGCTCCCAGTAGACGCACTGACGGCAGGGGCGCGGAAGATCCTCCAGCGTGTCGAGGGTCAGGCTGACCAGACGTCGCGACATATGGCGCATCCCCACAGTTAGGCTCGGTGGTGAGACCGGCACGGAACGACAGCGCCGCCTTCCTGCCCCCGACGAGCGATCGTACGCCGCCGATCGACCGTACGGGAGGGGACGCGCAGATCCCCGCCGGTGCCGGGCAGGGTCCGCCATGTGGTCGATCCGTTCCGCCAGGGCGGCAACCAGGCCAGGGCCGACTAGGATCGACAATCGGTGTCCCGTCGCCATGGTCACGAGCGGGCGGGGTACCCGGGGCGGGAGCCACCCGAGCAGCGATCGAGGTGAGGTCATGACCGGCACGACACTCGACGACTACACCGACCGGTACGCCCGGCGCGTGCGCGGGATGACCGCCTCCGAGATCCGAGCACTCTTCGCGGTCGCCAGTCGACCGGAGGTCGTCTCGCTCGCCGGTGGGGCCCCGTACATCGCCGCGCTGCCGCTCGACGCGGTCGGCGAGATGCTGGGCCGGCTCGGCTCCGAGCACGGCAGCACCACCCTCCAGTACGGCATCGGCCAGGGCACCCTCGAACTGCGCGAGCGCATCTGCGAGGTGATGTCGCTCTCCGGCATCGACGCCTCGTGCGGCGCGTCGCCCGAGGACGTGGTGGTCACGGTGGGCGGGCAACAGGCGCTCGACCTGGTAGCCCGGCTCTTCCTCGATCCCGGTGACGTGGTGCTCGCCGAGGGCCCGACGTACGTGGGCGCGCTGGGGGTCTTCCAGGCCGCCCAGGCGCAGGTGACGCACGTCCCGATGGACGCGGACGGACTGATCCCCGAGGCGTTGGAGACGGCCATCGCCGACCTCGCCCGGGCCGGCCGACGCGTCAAGTTCCTGTACACCATCCCGACCTACCAGAACCCGGCCGGCGTGACGCTCAGCGAGGAGCGCCGCGAGCGCGTCCTCGACATCTGCGAACGCGCCGGCCTGCTCGTGGTCGAGGACGACCCGTACGGCCAACTGGGTTTCGAGGGTGAGGCCCCGGCGCCGCTGCGGGCCCGGCGCCGCGACGGCGTCTTCTACCTGAGCACCTTCTCCAAGACGTTCGCCCCCGGCCTGCGGGTGGGCTGGATCCTGGCGCCGCACGCGGTCCGCGACAAGTTGGTCATCGCCAGCGAGGCGCAGATCCTCTGCCCCAGCGTCTACGCCCAGTCCGCCGTCTCCACCTACCTGGGCACCATGCCGTGGCGGCAGCAGCTCAAGGTGTACCGCGAGGTCTACCGGGAGCGCCGGGACGCCCTGCTCGACGCGATGGCCGATCTGATGCCCGAGGGCACCAGCTGGACCACCCCGGCCGGCGGGCTCTTCGTCTGGGCCACCCTGCCGGAAGGGCTGGACGCCAAGGCGATGGTGCCGCGTGCCATCGCCGCCCGGGTCGCCTACGTGCCCGGCACCGGCTTCTACGCCGACGGCACCGGCACCGGCGCGATGCGGCTGAACTTCAGCTTCCCGCCCCCCGAGCGGATCCGTGAGGGCGTCCGGCGGCTCGCGGGCGTCATGGAGCAGGAGATGGCCACCCGCCGCGTCTTCGGCGCCGTGGGCGGTGCCGCCGGCCGCCGTGGCCGGCCCGGCTCCGACGTGCCAGGTCCCGACTTGGCATGATGCCGGCATGGGTACGACCGCTGCCGAGCGCTTCTCCGTGACCGATTCCGCCGTCGCGGCCGACCTGCGAGTGCTGGTCCTCGCCGGCGGGCTCTCCTACGAACGGGACGTGTCGCTGCGCTCCGGTCGGCGCGTGCTCGACGCCCTGCGTGCCGTCGGCGTCGACGCCGAACTGCGGGACGCCGACGTGGCTCTCCTGCCGTCCCTGGCGGCCGACCCGCCGGACGCCGTCGTGATCGCCCTGCACGGCGCGACCGGCGAGGACGGCTCACTGCGCGGGGTGCTGGACCTGTGCGGCATCCCGTACGTCGGCTGTGACGCCCGGTCCTCCCGGCTCGCCTGGGACAAGCCCTCCGCCAAGGCGGTGCTGCGGGAGGCCGGCATCCCCACCCCCGACTGGGTGGCTCTGCCGCACGACCGCTTCTCCGAGCTCGGCGCGGTCGCCGTGCTGGACCGCATCGCCGACCGGCTGGGCCTGCCGCTGATGGTCAAGCCGGCGCAGGGCGGCTCCGGTCTGGGCGCCGCCGTGGTCCGGGACGCCGCGTCCCTCCCGGCCGCGATGGTCGGTTGCTTCGCGTACGACTCGACGGCTCTCGTCGAGCGGTACGTGCCCGGAATCGACGTGGCGGTCTCCGTGATCGACCTGGGGGACGGTCCGCAGGCGCTGCCGCCGGTGGAGATCGTGCCGCGCAACGGCGTGTACGACTACGCCGCCCGCTACACCGCCGGCCGCACTACGTGGCACGCACCCGCTCGGCTGGAGCCGGAGGTGGCCGCCTCGGTGGCCGACGTGGCGCTCGCCGCGCACAGCGCGCTCGGTCTGCGGGACCTGTCCCGGGTCGACGTGATCGTGGACGCCGAGGGTCGTCCGCACGTGCTGGAGGTCAACGTCTCACCCGGCATGACGGAGACGTCACTGCTGCCGCTGGCCGTTCAGGCGGCCGGCCTGGACTTCGGCCGCCTGATCGGCTCGCTGGTCACCCGGGCCGCCGCTCGGGGCATCTCGGCTTGATCGACTCGGGTTCCTTGATTCCGGGGTGTCAGATGCCGTCGGACACCCCGAGTTCGCCGAACCCGAGTCGATCACTCGCGCGCCAACCGCGTGGCGTGACGATCAGCTCGTAGCGCCTAGGCCGGGCGGTCTGCCCCCTGCCCATCGACGGTGTCTGTGGGGCTGCTCCGCGGCGTCGGGATGACCCGACCCCGCAGGGCGCGGTCATCGGTGTCGCTCGTCGCGTCGGCGGCGTCCGCCCGGTTGTCGTCGGCGCTCGTCGCGTCGGCGTCGCTCGCGGGGTTGCCGGCGCCGCTCGGCGCGCCGGCGACGTCCGCCCGGTCGTCGGTGCCGCTCGGCACATCGGCGGCGTCCGCCCGGCTGTCGTCGGCGCTCGCGGGGTTGCGGGCGTCGCTCGTCGCGCCGTCGGCGCCCGCCCGGTCGTCGGCGCCACTCGCCGCGCTGGCGGCGTCCGCCTGGCTGTCGGCGTCGCTCGGCACGTCGTCGTACCCGGTTTCGACGCCCGGCTCCGGGATCTCCTCCGCCGCTTCGATCACCGAGACCGGGTCTTCCTGCGCGGCTGCGGCGGCGTCCGCCGCGGCCGACTGTGCGAGCAGGCTCGACGGGGCCTGCCACTGGATGCGGGGCGGCTCGGCCAACGGTCGGCCGCCGAACTCGGCGAGCCAGGCGGCGACGAGCGCCAGATTCTCCCGCCACTGCTCCTCAGAGATCGGCGGCAGGATGGAGTCCCACAGGGACAGGAAGGTTCCACGCAGTTGGAGCCGCCCGTACGGCCGGGCGAGGAACCACATGTGCAGGTGGGCAGAGCCGTCGCCCCACCGGTTCACGTGCACCCGTGCCACGCCGTCCAGCGACCGGATGGCCCGTTCGAGACGTACCGTCATCACCCCCAGCTCGGCCGCGAGCAGGTTCGGCAGGTCACCCAGGTCGAGGTGGCTTCGAGATTCGAGGATGAGCACCATCGGCAGACCGGTCGGCCGGTCCATGGCACGGACCCGCCACCGCTCTCCCACCCAGATGTAGGCGTCGTCGGGTGCGTTGCAGGCGGTGCATTCCCGGAGGCCCTCACCCTTGCGAGGCGGTTCGACCGGGACCGGGTCGTCGAGCTGCTTCACCCGCAGGTCGCCCTCAAAGGGAAACGAGGGCCACTGGGTGAAGTCCGGGACTGAGGGAGGGGTGTCGTGCACGACGCTGACCCTAACCGAGTCTGGCACCGCTGTCCCTACCTGTTCGACCGGTTCCGACCGCCCCGATCAGCGTTCGCCGTCGATCGCTGTGGCCCGTCACCGCGAGTGGCCGAAGCGATATCCACAGGCTGCCGAGGACGCTGATACCCGCAGTCATCCACAGGCTGACACCCGCTCCCACGCGGCGTTTCACGTGAAACGAGGGGTGCCTGTGGAAAACCGGTGTGGATAACTTTTCGCTCCCTCGATCGTTGCGCCCGGGTCGTGCCGAGCGAGGTTCGGCCGGCGTTTTCGGGGGCGGCGGCGGGCGCACTCTTCGGCGGTCCGTCCACCGGGCCGGGGAGCGTGTTTCACGTGAAACGCGCCGACCGAATGACTGGCCGTCCGAAGTTGCTCAAGCTCACCGAGCAGTAGCCCCGTGCGTGGCCTGAGCGGGCCGCTGCCGCCCGCGCGGCAGGGAGGGGCAGCCGCGGACGGGCCGACACCCTCAGGCGCTCTCGCGGGCCGTGGCGGGCGGGTCGTGACGGACGACCGGGTCCGCCATCGCTCGGACGGTGTGCCGTCGGCAGCGGACGCGTACGGCTTACGGGGCCGTTTCACGTGAAACGGGGGCGTACGCGCGAGGGCCGCGCCTCCCTGGGGAGACGCGGCCCTCGGACGGCGGTGGCGGACGTCAGTCCTGCGCCCCCTCCTCCTGCACGCCGATGATGCCCACGATCCGTTCGAGATCGTCAACGGTGGCGAACTCGATGGTGATCTTGCCCTTGCTTCGGCCGATGTCGACCTTCACCCGGGTGTCGAAGCGGTCCGACAGGCGGTCGGCGAGATCCGACAGGGCCGGCGCGTGGGGCTTCGGTCGCCGTTTGGCCGCCTGGCCCTTCGTCGGTCCGTCGTTCAGCGCCAGGGCCACGATCTCCTCGGTCGCGCGCACCGACAGCCCTTCGGCGACGATCCGCAAGGCCAGCTGCTCCTGTGCCTCCGAGTCGTCGAGGCTGAGCAATGCGCGCGCATGGCCCGCGGAGAGGATGCCGGCGGCGACTCGCCGCTGCACCTGGGCCGGCAGGTTGAGGAGTCGAATGGTGTTGGAGATCTGCGGTCGACTGCGGCCGATCCGGCGGGCCAGCTCCTCGTGGGTGGCACCGAACTCCTCCAGCAGCTGCTGGTACGCGGCGGCCTCTTCCAGCGGGTTCAGATTGGCCCGGTGGATGTTCTCCAGCAGCGCGTCACGGAGCATGGCGTCGTCGCGGGTGTCCCGGACGATGGCCGGGATGTTGTCCCGCCCCACCGCCTGGGCGGCCCGCCACCGGCGCTCACCCATCACCAGTTCGTACTTCTCGTCGTCGAGCTGGCGTACGACGATCGGCTGGAGGAACCCGACCTCGCGGATGGAGGTCTTCAGCTCCTCCAACGCCTCCTCGTCGAAGACCTGGCGGGGCTGCTTCGGGTTGGGCACGATCGCGTCGACCGGGATCTCCGCGAACCGAGCACCCGGCACGGGGCTGAGCACGGGCTCCGGCTGGTGGGCGGCGACGCTCACCGGGGCCGTACGGACGGCGGCGGAGGGCACGCCCTCGTCAGTGTCGACGCTCCCGTTCTCCGGCTCGGCCGTCACGGTGCCGGCGGCACCTGGCACGGGCCCGGTCGGGATGAGGGCCCCGAGGCCCCGCCCCAGACCGCCCCGAGGACGGTTCTTCATGCCACGCCTCCCAGCGACTTGTCCGCACTACGCATTCCGGCCCACCGGCTCCTTGACGCCGCGCTCGGCGATCTCCTGGGCGGCCTCGAAGTAACTCGTGGCGCCCCGCGAACCGGGATCGTAGGTCATCACCGACTGGCCGTAGCTGGGTGCCTCGGACACCCGCACGTTCCGGGGGATGACGGCCTGGAGAACCTTGTCGCCGAAGTGGTTCCGGACGTCCTGCTCGACCGCGTCCGCGAGGCGGGTCCGGCGGTCGTACATGGTGAGCAGGATGGTGGAGACGTCGAGCTTCGGGTTGAGGTGTTGCCGCACCAGGTTGATGTTGTTGATCAGCTGGTTGAGGCCCTCCAGCGCGTAGTACTCGCACTGGATCGGAATCAACACCTCCTGCGCGGCGACCAGGGCGTTGACCGTCAGCAGACCGAGCGAGGGCGGGCAGTCGATGAAGACGTAGTCGAACTGGCCCGGGTACGCGGCGATGGCGCGGTCGAGGCGCGACTCGCGGGCCACCACCGACACCAGCTCGATCTCCGCGCCGGCGAGGTCGATCGTGGCGGGTACGCACCACAGGTTGGGGATACCCTCGACCGCCTGCGCCACCTCGGCCAGCGGGACGCTGTTGATCAGGCAGTCGTAGACGTCGGGGATGCCGGTGTGGTGGGGCACGTTCAACCCGGTCGAGGCGTTGCCCTGCGGGTCCAGATCGACCACGAGCACGCGGTTGCCGTGCAGGGCGAGTGCCACCGCGAGGTTGACCGTGGTCGTGGTCTTACCCACGCCGCCCTTCTGGTTGGCGACGCACATGACCCGGGTCCGGTCCGGTCGAGGCATGGTCACCTCGCCACTGGGATTCAGGATCTGCACGGCGCGCATCGCCTCCATAGCCAACGGTGGGTCATCCTCTTCGCGCGTCGGGGTTTCACGTGAAACGTAGGTGGGGTCGGCCGCGACCGCCGCCAACGACTCGGCCGACGCGACCGGTACGTCGGGAACCACCGGCGCGGCGTCGCGCGCCGCTGCGGCGGTCGGCTGGTGGGGCACTGCGGCCTCGAAGCGCACCGCGGCGGTTCGGTTCCGCCGGCCGGGCGTCTGCCGTACGTCGGCCGCGTTGGCGGGTCGACTCGGCCCGTCGGCCGCCCGTCGACCGGTCGTCGGGTCCGGCCCGACGCTCGGAACAGCCGCCTCGTCCCGCGAGGTGAACGGATCGTCGTCCGCCGGAATGGACGCTCCGGCCGGGGACCAGCTCGGGTAGTCGGTTTCACGTGAAACAGGGTCGCTGGTTGACCCGGTCACGCGTGGATCGTCGTACCTGCCGTCGTCATGCACCTGTCATCCCTGCCCGCTTCGGATGGTCGGTCCGCGCCCCGGTCAACTTGGCCACACCCGCGCTCGCACCCCGGAGCGTACGGCCCCTCGGGAGCGGTCGGAGTCCGCGACGTCCGTCGGCCGCTCCACATTATCGACGCGCGGCCAGCCTACGGCGGACGGGCGTGGCCGGTCCACGTCGGGTTCTCATTCCCTCGTCCATCCGTACCGGTACAACGAGCCAACCCGTCGACCGGACGCCCGATGGCGCGCTGGTCAGCGGCGGCGAGCCCGCCCGCCACGGGAGCGCTTGCTCGCCGCCGGCCGGGCCGGGCCGACCATCCGCTCCCGGACGATCTCCACCACGGTGGTGGGCGGGTCGATCACGCCGACACCGCAGAGGTGCACGGCCCCCGCACCGCCGCCGAGCCGCTCCACGACGTCGGCGTGCTCCTCGATCTCGGCAGCGGCGGACGACCCCTTGAGAGCCAGCAGTCGGCCACCGCGTACGGCGAGCGGCAGACACCAGGTAGCCAACCGGTCCAGTGGCGCAACCGCGCGGGCGGTCACCACGTCACCGCTGATCGGGTCCCGGCCGCTCGATCCGCTGGCGGCCTCGTCGGCTCGGCCACGGAACACCCGCACCGATCGGGTCAGGCCGAGCCGTTCCACGGCCTCGATGAGGAACGACGTCCGCCGGGCGAGCGGCTCGATCAGCGTGACCGTCAGGTCGGGCCGGGCGATGGCCAGCACCAGACCGGGCAGACCGGCGCCGGAGCCCACGTCGAGCACGTTCGCGTCGCTCGGAATGCGCTCGACCACGGCGGCGCAGTTGAGCAGGTGCCGGTCCCAGATCCGGGGCGCCTCGCGGGGGCCGATCAGACCGCGGACCACGCCGTCGGTGGCGAGCAGTTCGGCGTACGCGGCGGCCAGGTCGAGCCGATCACCGAAGAGGGTCAGCGCGGCCGGGGCCAGTTCGGGCGGGAGAGCGACGTCGGCCGGCGGCGGGCTTTCGTCGCCGGCCCTGTCGTCACGCCGGACAGGGGACGGCCCGGACGGCGTACCGCCCGGGCCGGTCACGACATCAGCCGTGGTGTCGTCGTGGGTCAACGGAGTCAGTCCGCCGGCCGTACGACGATGCGACGGTTCGGCTCGACGCCCTCCGACTCGCTCGCCACACCGGCCATGGCGTTGACCACGTCGTGGACACACTTGCGCTCGAACGCGTTCATCGCCTCCAGGCGCACGGGCTCGCCGTACTCCTTCACCTTCTCGACGGCGTTCTTGGCGACGGCGGCGAGTTCCTTGCGGCGGTTCGCCCGGTAGCCACCGACGTCGAGCAGCAGGCGGCTCGGCGAGCCGGTCTGCCGGAAGACGGCGAGCCGGGTCAGCTCCTGGAGCGCCTCCAGGGTCGCGCCGCGCTGGCCGACCAGGTTCTGCAGTCGGGAGCCGACCACCTCGACGACGGGACGGCCACCGGCCACCAGCTCGTCGATGTCGCCGTCGTAGTCGAGGATGTCGAGCAGTCCCTCGACGTAGTCGGCCGCGATCTCGCTCTGCCGGAACAGGTCGCTTTCGCCCGTGCTCTTCTTCTCACGACCACCGGCGGGGGTTTCGGTGTCGTCATCGGCCTCGGTGTCGTCGCCGTCCACCTCGAGCGTCGCGGTCTCCTCCTCGTCCAGGGACTGCTCGGCGCGGGGGATGCTGGTCTCGGTCACGGTCTCATCTCCGTACTCGCTCGGCCGGACCGTCGGGTCCGCTGGTTTCCCGGGGCCGGCGGGAGGTCGCCGGTGCCCACGGGCACGTCTGTACGGGCAGTGTCGCCCGTGACCGCGCCGTGCGCGGCCGGTTCCGCCCGGCGCCGGCCGTACGGCGGCTGCGCGGTGCGGGGTCCGGGCCGTCGCCGGTTGCCCGGCGACGGCGCACGGCGTTCGTCAGCCCTGCCGCTTGGCGGGGCGGCTCTTCTTCGGGTTGGCGGGCTTGGCGCCCGGCTTCGGGCCGGCCACCTTCGGCGCGGCGGCCTTGACGGGCGCGGCCGGGGCGGCCTTGCCCCGCCCGAAGAGCCCACCCGACTTGGCGGGCTGCACCGGGTTGCGGCTGGCTGCGGGGGCGGTGGCCTTCTTCGCGGTCACCGGCGGCGGGAACTTCCGCAGCACCCACTGCTGCTGGCCGAGGGTGAAGAGGTTGTTCGTGACCCAGTAGATGATCACACCGATCGGGAAGATCGCGCCGGAGATCAGCAGCGAGGCCGGGATGCCGTAGAGCATCAGGCGCTGGATCATCCGCTGTTGCGGGTCCTCGGCCCAGCCGGTCTTGAGGATCATCTGCCGGCTGGTCAGGTAGGTGGTCGCGATCATGACCAGCACCAGAACACCAGCGATGATCTTGACAGTGGTGCCGTTCGCGCCGAGGCGGGCCAGTTCGTCGGCGGTCGAGCCGAACTTGCCGGCGATCGGGGCGGTGAAGAGCTTGGCGTTCGACGCGCTGTCGAACTGCTCGACCGTCCAGCCGTAGAGCGTCTTGCTCTGCTTGGCCGGGTCGAGGCGACGCAGCACGTGGAAGAGGCCCAGGAAGACCGGAATCTGGAGGAACATCGGAAGGCAGCCCATCAGGGGGTTGGCCTTTTCCTTCCGATAGAGCTCCATCATCTCCTTCTGGAGCGTCTCCCGGTCACCCTTGTGCTTCTCCTGCAGCTCCTTGACCTTGGGCTGCAGCGCCTGCATCGCCCGCTGGGACTTGATCTGCTTGACGAAGACCGGGAACAGGATGACCCGGACGGTGACCACCAGGAAGACGATGGCCAGGATCCAGGCGAAGTTGGTGCCGATCACCGCGTCGACGGGCACCCCGATGGCGTCCCAGGCAGAGTGCCAGGTCAGCAGGATCCACGAAATCGCGAAGTAGATCCAGTCGAGACTCAATTCGGGGCTCCAGTCACATCGACACGGCGGCGACCGCCCGGCTCCGGAACCGGGTCATGTCCACCAGGGTGAAAGGGGTGGCAGCGCAGCAACCGCCGGACCGCCAGCACGGCTCCCCGGAGCGCGCCGTGCCGCACGAGCGCCTCTTGGGCGTACGCACTGCACGACGGGTAGAACCGGCAGCGTGCCGGCAGTGCCGGACTTATCCACCGACGGTACGCGATGATGGGCGCGATCAGCACCTTGGCACCGGTTGACGTCGGGCGGGTGGCGGTCGGGTCGGCGCTCACCGGGGCCGCCTCTCCCGAGGTGACCGGGCAACCGCGATGGCGGCGTCCAGGTCGGTGGTGAGCCGGGCGTACGACGCCTCGGCCGCGGCGGGCAGCGCCCGGACGACCAGGGTGCTGCCGTCGGGCAGCGCGCCCAGCCGTTCCCGGGCCAGCGCTCGGAGGCGACGCCGCACCTTGTTGCGGACCACCGCGTTGCCGACCGCCTTGGATACGACGAAACCGGCGCGGGCCGGGGCGGAGGATTGCTCCGCGCCCGACACCCGCGCCGGCTTCGGCGAGGTCGTTGCGCTGGGGTCGGTGGCCGGCGGCATGGTCAGGTGGACCACGACGGCACCTCGGCCGACGCGTCGGCCACCACGAACCGCTGCGGCGAAGTCAGTGCTGCGCCGCAGTCGCTGTGCGGCGGCCAGCACGACTGCCCACGTCCCCCGGACCGGCCCGGTCGGCTCAGGCCGACAGGGTGGTGCGACCCTTGGCGCGGCGGCTCGAGAGGATGGCACGGCCGGCACGGGTGCGCATGCGCAGCCGGAAGCCGTGGGTCTTCGCGCGCCGGCGGTTGTTCGGCTGGTAGGTGCGCTTGCTCACGTCAGGCTCTCCGTTTTCGTACGCGCCCCGCGCGACGGGATCGCCGGGGTCGTGGGGTGGTCCAGGCCACCTCGACGGTGGCCACCGTTCGGTGCTGCCCTGCGGAGCGGGACCGGCGATGCGGGGAAGCGACCGCGGGCAGCAAGCACCCATCACCCTAGCAGAGGGCGAGAGAGCAGCCGCTCCAGCCTACGCAGGGGTGCAATGGCCGTCAAACACTCGCAGGAGGGGGGTCGGGACGCGCCCGGGACCGAAGGGGCGGTTTTCGCTGATGCCGACAAGGTCGCTCGGGCGTCGCCGGTTGATGGCGCAGGGACAACGCTGTTACCGTGCCCGATTGCGGTGAGCGTCGGATGCTCCGGTCGTCGCGCGCAGGCAAGACCGGACACGCTGGTGAATCGTTCGGCACGGTGAACCCGCTTCAGCGGCCGTCCAGGCAGGGGCAGGTCCCGCGCCCGGCGGGCGGCCACAATCGGTCGGTGCACAGGCTGTGGATAACCTGTGGACGAGCGCTGGTCAGTTGTCCGGGTGGGTGATGTTCCACCCGTGCACGCGGCGGGCCCGGGACGGGCGGCTGGCAGACAGCGGCGGCCGGGAGCAGAGGCGAGGGGGTGGCACGACGGTGGCCGGTACGACCGACCTTGCCGCGGTGTGGTTGGCGGCGACCGACGAGCTCGCCGACGAGATCATCTCTGCCCAGCAGCGCGCCTACCTCCGGTTGACCCGGCTGCGGGCGATCGTCGAGGACACCGCGCTGCTCTCGGTGCCGGACGCCTTCACCCGGGACGTGATCGAGTCGCGGCTCCGCCCGGCGATCACCGAGGCGCTGACCCGCCGGCTCGGCCGGCCGATCCAGGTCGCCGTGACCGTGCGGGTGGCCGAGGACGCCACCGGCCGCCCGGCCGGCACCGTCTACCGCAGCGCCCCGGAGCCCGGGCCACTCGACGTCGACGAGCCGCCCGCGGGTCCGCGCGCGGACGAGTACGCCGGACGAGCCATGGCCGACGACGCCCTCGCTGAGCAGCCGCGGCTGCCGGAGAACGCCGTACCGCCGGCACCGGCGGGCCCACCCCCCGCGACGACCGTGGACGGGCATCGGCCCGGGCTGATCCCGACCAGCCGGGACGGGCAGGAGGCGCTGTTCAGCGCGGCCTTCGTCGAGCCGATGCGGTCGCCTCGACCGGCGACCGAGCGGCGCGGGTACGACGAGCAGGCGGCCCGCCTCGACCCGCCCGGCCCCGACACCCGGCCGTACGAGCCCCGCTACCGCGAGGACGCCACCTCGCCCCGGGACCAGCATGTGATCCGTCCGCTGCCCCGGGAGGGCGCGACGGACAGCGGCCCGGGTCGCAGCGGCATGGAGCACCGCCCCGGCGGGCGGGACGAACGCCGACTGCCCGGCGCCGACACCGGCGGCAACCGGTTGAACCCGAAGTACATGTTCGAGACGTTCGTCATCGGCTCGTCCAACCGGTTCGCCCACGCGGCGAGCGTGGCGGTGGCCGAGTCACCGGCGAAGGCGTACAACCCGCTGTTCATCTACGGCAGCTCCGGGTTGGGCAAGACGCACCTGCTGCACGCCATCGGGCACTACGCCACGACGCTCGGCAACGCCCGGTCGGTGCGGTACGTCTCGACCGAGGAGTTCACCAACGACTTCATCAACTCGCTCCGGGACGACAAGACCAGTGCGTTCCAGCGGCGCTACCGCGACGTCGACATCCTGCTGATCGACGACATCCAGTTCCTGGAGAACCGCGAGCGCACGCAGGAGGAGTTCTTCCACACCTTCAACACCCTGCACAACGCCAACAAGCAGATCGTGATCACCTCGGACCGGTCGCCGAAGCAGTTGGCGACGCTCGAGGACCGGCTGCGGACCCGCTTCGAGTGGGGTCTGCTGGCCGACATCCAGCCGCCGGACCTGGAGACGCGGATCGCGATCCTGCAGAAGAAGGCGGCGCAGGAGCGGCTCTACGCCCCGCCGGACGTGCTGGAGTTCATCGCCTCCCGGGTGTCGAACTCGATCCGGGAGCTGGAGGGCGCGCTGATCCGGGTGACCGCGTTCGCCAGCCTCACCCGGTCGACCGTGGAGCTGTCGCTCGCCGAGGAGGTGCTGCGGGACTTCATCCCGGACGGCGCCGGTCCGGAGATCACGGCGGACCAGATCATGGTCTCCACGGCCGACTACTTCGGTGTGAGCCTGGAGGATCTGCGCGGCCAGTCCCGCTCCCGGGTGCTCGTCAACGCCCGCCAGGTGGCCATGTACCTGTGCCGGGAGCTGACCGAGCTGTCGTTGCCGAGGATCGGGCAGGCATTCGGCGGGCGGGACCACACCACCGTCATGCACGCGGACCGCAAGATCCGCCAGCAGATGGCCGAACGGCGCTCGCTCTACAACCAGATCGCCGAGCTGACCAACCGGATCAAGCAGAACACCTGAGGGGTACGCCACCACGCGCCCCGGGACACGCCCGGCCGGATCTCCGGCCGGGCGTTCTTCTATGGGGCGTGGCGGTGCCTCGATCGCCTTCGACGGCGCTCGTCGCGCCGCCGGACGAGCTTTCCGCTTGACCCTCGACATGGTGTAGGCCACAGGATCGGTGCCGTGTCCCCCACGAAGCTCACTCGTTGTCCACACCTTGTTATCCACCGTCGGTGGATAACTACGGTCGGTCTCGCATCGGTTACCCACAGGCTGTGGAGAAACCCTGTGTACGACGCTGTGGACGCCTGGGGACGACGACGAAGTTATCCACCGACGATCGTCAAGGTGTGTACGGCCTGTTGAAGGTTCTGGGGACAACGGCAATGGTGATCTTCTCGACCGTCCACAACCCTGGGGAGAAAGTCGGTGGATTACCGGTGGACAACCGGTGGACAACGGTGGACAACCGGCCCTCGTCGCCGGGGTGTGGACAACCGACGCGGTTTCACACCCGGTTCTCCACAGCCAACTCACCGGTGGATAACCTGTCTGAGCTGCGCAGACCCGAGTTCTCCACAGTTTGCACAGGTGCGATGAAGACGATGGGTTATCTCTTCTAAGAGAACAAAAACCAATCATCACCGTTGGGCTTTCTGTGGATCGTGCCGAACGCTGCCGGACAGGCCGGTCAGCATCGACACGATCCATGGGGTCGGGCGCACAGCCGATGTCCCCGCGCCCTAAGGTGCGATGGGTACCCGCACGGTCGGGCGGGACGGTAGGCAGCGGTCGGCATGAGAGAGTTGTCGCTGACGTCGACGCGGAGGCATTGATGAAGTTCCGAGTGGAGCGCGACGCGCTCGCCGAGGCCGTGGCGTGGACCGCGAAGAGCCTGCCCAACCGGCCGTCCGTACCGGTGCTCGCCGGGGTGATGCTCCGCGTCACCGACGGCAACCTGCGGGTCTCCGGGTTCGACTACGAGGTCTCCAGTCAGGTGACCGTCGAGGTGCAGGGCGACGCCGACGGCGCCGCGCTGGTCTCCGGCCGCCTGCTCGCCGAGATCACCAAGGCGCTGCCGGCCAAGCCGGTCGACATCGCCGCGGTCGGCGCCCACCTCGAGTTGGTCTGCGGCAGCGCGCGGTTCACCCTGCCCACCATGCCGGTGGAGGACTATCCGGCGCTGCCCGAGATGCCGCAGAGCGCCGGCACCGTCGACGCCGCGGCCTTCGCCACGGCGGTCGCCCAGGTGGCCATCGCCGCCGGTCGTGACGAGACGCTGCCGATGATGACCGGGGTCCGCGTCGAGCTCTCCGGCAGCACGCTGTCGATGCTCGCCACCGACCGGTACCGGCTGGCGCTGCGCGAGATCCAGTGGCGACCGGACGACCCCGAGGTCAGCATCAACGCCCTGGTCCCGGCCCGCACCCTGAACGACACGGCCAAGGCGCTCGGCCCGCTGGGCGGCGAGGTCACCCTCGCCCTCGCCCAGGGCGCGGCGGGCGAGGGCATGGTCGGCCTCGCCGGTGGCACCCGTCGCACCACGAGCCGGTTGCTCGACGGCGCCAACTACCCGCCGGTGCGCTCGCTCTTCCCGGCCAGCCACAACGCCGAGGCGCGGGTGCCGGTGAGCACACTGATCGAGGTGGTCAAGCGGGTCGCCCTGGTGGCCGAGCGCACCACGCCGGTGCTGCTCAGCTTCAGCGCCGACGGCCTGGTGGTCGAGGCCGGCGGCTCCGAGGAGGCACGGGCGAGCGAGGCGATGGAGGCCACCTTCACCGGTGACCCGCTCACCATCGGCTTCAACCCCCAGTACCTCATCGACGGCCTGGCAAACCTCGGCGCGCAGACCGCCGTACTCTCGTTCGTCGACGCTTTCAAGCCAGCGGTGATCTCACCCGCTGGCGAGGATGGTGAGGTCATTCCGGGGTATCGGTACCTCATCATGCCGATCCGCGTCTCTCGCTGATCGGCCCAGCAACACCAGATCCACGGAGGTAGGAACACATGCAGCTCGGCCTGGTAGGACTCGGCCGGATGGGCGGCAACATGCGCGAGCGGTTGCGGGCTGCCGGCCACGAAGTGGTCGGATTCGATCACAACCCGCAGCTGAGCGACGCGGCTGACCTCGCCGAGCTGGCGCAGAAGCTCGAAGCACCGCGTGCGGTGTGGGTCATGGTGCCGGCCGGCGTCACCGACGCCACCATCGACGAGCTCGCCGAGGTGCTCGGGGACGGCGACATCATCATCGACGGCGGGAACTCCCGCTTCAGCGACGACGCGCCCCGCGCCGAGCGGCTGAACGAGCGCGGCATCGGCTACGTCGACGTCGGCGTCTCCGGGGGCGTCTGGGGCCGGCAGAACGGCTACGGGCTGATGGTCGGCGGCGCCCAGGAGCACGTCGACCGGCTCATGCCGATCTTCGAAGCGCTGAAGCCGGAGGGCGAGTTCGGCTTCGTGCACGCCGGCCCGGTGGGCGCCGGGCACTACTCGAAGATGGTGCACAACGGCATCGAGTACGGCCTCATGCACGCCTACGCCGAGGGCTACGAGCTGCTGACCGCCTCCGAGCTGGTGACCAACGTCCCCGGCGTGTTCAAGTCCTGGCGCGAGGGCACCGTCGTCCGCTCCTGGCTGCTCGACCTGCTGGACCGGGCGCTGGACGAGGACCCGGAGCTGGCCGACCTGAGCGGCTACACCGAGGACACCGGTGAGGGGCGCTGGACGGTCGACGAGGCGGTCCGGCTCGCCGTACCGCTGAACGTCATCACCGCCTCCCTGTTCGCCCGCTTCCAGTCGCGCCAGGACGACTCGCCCGCCATGAAGGCCGTCGCCGCGCTGCGCCAGCAGTTCGGCGGTCACGCCGTCCACAAGCGCTGAGCGGTATCCACAACCTGTGTACGTCCGCCGGCTGGAACTTGTCGACTTCCGCTCGTACGAGCGGGTCGCCGTCGACCTCCAGCCGGGGGCGAACGTCCTGATCGGCGCCAACGGCGTCGGCAAGACCAACCTCGTCGAGGCGCTCGGTTACGTGGCGACCCTGGACTCGCACCGGGTCGCCACGGACGCGCCGCTGGTCCGGATGGGCGCCTCGGCTGCGGTGATCCGCTGCGCGGTCGTGCACGACGGGCGGGAACTCCTGATCGAGCTGGAGATCGTGCCGGGTCGGGCCAACCGCGCCCGGCTGGGCCGGTCCCCCGCCCGCCGGGCACGCGACGTGCTCGGCGCGCTGCGGCTGGTGCTGTTCGCCCCGGAGGACCTGGAGCTGGTCCGGGGCGACCCGTCCGAGCGTCGCCGCTACCTCGACGACCTGCTGGTCAACCGGCAACCGCGCTACGCGGGCGTACGCGCCGACTACGAACGCGTGGTCAAGCAGCGCAACGCCCTGCTGCGCACCGCGTACCTCGCCCGCAAGACCGGCGGCACCCGGGGCGGTGACCTCGGCACCCTCGCCGTGTGGGACACCCACCTGGCCCAACACGGCGCGGAACTGCTCGCCGGCCGACTGGAGCTGGTCGCCGCGCTCACCCCGCACGTCGCGAAGGCGTACGACGCGGTGGCCGCCGGCCGGGGCGCGGCCGGTATCGCCTACCGGCCCTCGGTCGAACTGGCCGAGCCGACCACCGACCGGGCCACCCTGGCCGAGGCGCTGACCACCGCGCTCGCCGCCTCCCGCACCGCCGAGATCGAACGTGGCACCACGCTCGTCGGCCCGCACCGTGACGAGTTGGCCCTGTCGCTCGGCCCGCTGCCCGCCAAGGGGTACGCGAGCCACGGCGAATCCTGGTCGTTCGCGCTCGCGCTGCGGCTCGCCGGGTACGACCTGCTGCGCGCCGACGGCATCGAACCGGTCCTGGTGCTCGACGACGTCTTCGCGGAGTTGGACGCCGGGCGTCGGGAACGGCTGGCGGAACTGGTCGGCGGTGCGAGCCAACTGTTGGTCACCTGTGCGGTGGACGACGACGTTCCGGCCGCGTTGCGGGGCACCCGCTACCAGGTTGGCGAGGGGACGGTACGCCATGTCGGATGAGCCAGCGGCCCGCCCGGCGCGCGCCACCTCCACCGGCAGCGGCCGGCAGGCCGGGAACGCTCCGGGCGGGCGTACCCCCGAGGCCGGGGCGACCGACGGGCAGCCGGACGGGCCCAGCGGCCCGGAGTTGGCACGGGCGGTGCTGGACGCCGCGCTGTCCCGCCGGCAGGCGGCGGCGCGCACCCGGCGTACCCCCGCCGGTGGTACCGACGGCGCTGGCGGCTCGGGACGGCGGCTGCGTGGCTACTCGGGCCCCGGGCCCGACCCGCGTGACCCGCAGCCCCTGGGCGCGGTACTGAACCGGTTGGTGAAGGCGCGCGGCTGGCAGCAGCCGGCGGCCGAGGCCACCGTGTTCGGGGCCTGGGAGAAGGTGGTCGGCGCGGAGGTCGCCCAGCACAGCCGGCCGGTCAAGCTGGAGGACGGCGAGTTGACCGTGGAGGCCCGCTCGACGGCCTGGGCCACCCAACTCCGGCTGCTGGCCGGCTCGTTGCTCAAGCAGATCGCCCAGGAGGTCGGTCACAACGTGGTGCGCAAGCTGCACATCCACGGCCCGGCCGCGCCGTCCTGGCAGAAGGGCCCGCGCCGGGTCCGCGGCCGGGGGCCGCGCGACACCTACGGCTGAGCCGGCACTCAGCGCTGCTTGCCGGCCTCCCGCGCCGCCCGCTTGCGCTCGCGCTGTTCCCGGGTGAAGCGCTTGCGCTCGGCCAGGTCACGCTTCCACGCCTCGCGGGCGGCCGTCGAACCACCCTGCACCGCGCCCTGCACGCCGTCGGCGGGCCCGGCGAAGTGCCGGAAGGCCCAGCTCAGGAGACGACCGCCCTCGCCCGGTGCCCTGCTGGTCGCGCCGTCCTCGCTCATCCGCCGTCCCTCCGCGTGCCAGAACCCTAGAGTTGCCACACCAACAGTTGGTGTACCAATTATCGGTAGGGTAGTTGCCGTGGATGAGGAGAGCAAGAAGCCGCCCGGCCTCGACCCGCTGGCGCTGGAGCAACAGGTCTGCTTCGCCCTGTCGGTCGCGGCGCGCAGCGTGGTGGCCGTCTACCGGCCCCTGCTGGAGCCGATGGGGCTGACCCACCCGCAGTACCTGGTGATGTTGGCGCTCTGGCAACACGCGCCGCTGTCCGGCCGCGACCTCAGCCGCCTGTTGCAGCTCGACCCGGGCACCCTGTCACCCCTGCTCAAGCGGCTCGAAGCGGCCGGCTACCTGCGCCGGGAACGGGACGCCGCCGACGAGCGCAGCCTCGCCGTCACGCTCACCGCCAGCGGGTTGGCGCTGCGCGCCCAGGCCGAGCGGATCCCGGCTGCGATCGTGCAGCGTCTCGGACTGCCCGTGGAGGACCTGCAACACCTGCACGCGGCGCTCACCCAGGTGATCGCCGCCGCCAACCGGCCCGCCGGGCCGGCGGTTCAGGCGTCCGCGTAGACGGCGAAGCCGCGCTCGGCGCAGCGCCGGTAGAACGCCGCCAGCACGCCCAACTCCGCGCAGGTGAAGTTCCACTGCGGCGGATCACCGCTCTCGTCGCGCAACGCGTCGAGTCGGGTGTCCAGCCAGCGCAACTGCTGCTCCGCCAGTCGGCCGTCGCCGAGCAGCGCCCGCAGCACGGTGCTCACCGAGTCGAAGGTGACCGTCTCGCCGTACTCCCGGTGGCCGGCCACGAACCGTTCGATGCCGCCGGCGATCCAGGCGCAGCCGTCCGGGTCGATCACCGGGTCCTCGTCCTCGGCCGCGGCGTCTGTGGCGTACAACACACCTTCGAGGCCGAGCAGGAGATCCACCAGCTCGGTGTACGCGGTCGCCCGGACGGTGCCGGTCTTCGCGATCAGCTCGGCCAGCGCCGCCGTCGGCGCGGAGATCCGTGGGATGTCGACGATCTCGCCGAAGTCGACGAACTCGGCCGGCGCCACCGGATCATAGAAGCGGCCGGTCCGCGGCCAGTGCACCGCGACGTTGTCCAGCCCCATCTGTCACCTCTTAAAGAGCACGTGTCGGGTCGATCGGGTCGATCGTCCCGGTTCCGGCCGGTAAAGATCAAGGCCGCTATCCGGGGCGCCGCAAACGTACGGCACGGACGATCCGGCCGCGACCCCCGACCCGCCCGAGCGCGGGTCAACCCGTTCGGGGGCGGCGCGTCCGAACAGAGCCTGGCGTGTGGGGGGAGTCGAGGGTAACGGGGTTCTGCCGGCTACGGACATCTCAGCCGCCTCGTTGAGGGTGCCGAGTGGTGGTTCTGTCCCCCACGCACAGTAGGATTGACAGCGAGACGAAGACCCGGTGCGGAGCGCGGGAACGGGGCCGGTGGCCCCAGGTCATTCTCCACTCCGGGTCGAGCCGATCGCGATCCGCGGGCGACCGCGGCGACCGGCGCGTTCGACCCGTTGTCCGGAGGTCTCCGGCACCGGTCCGCGCGCCGACGTCGCGTCCTGTCCCGCCGAACCCGCGCCCGACGCGCCCCACCGGCGCCGACGACGCGAGAAAGTGGCCGAGGGTGGCAGCGCAGGACAAGCAGGAGTACGGCGCAGAGTCGATCACCGTTCTCGAAGGTCTGGAGGCGGTCCGCAAGCGGCCCGGTATGTACATCGGGTCCACCGGCGAACGCGGTCTGCACCACCTCGTCTGGGAGGTCGTGGACAACGCGGTCGACGAGGCGCTGGCCGGGTACTGCGACACCATCGACGTGGTGCTGCTCGCCGACGGCGGCGTCCGGGTCACCGACAACGGCCGGGGTTTCCCCGTCGACCTGCACCCCAAGCTCAAGAAGCCGGGTGTCGAGGTCGCGTTGACCGTGCTGCACGCGGGCGGCAAGTTCGACGGCAAGGCGTACGCCGTCTCCGGTGGTCTGCACGGCGTCGGCGTCTCCGTGGTGAACGCGCTCTCCACCAAGATGGCCGTGGAGATCCACAAGTCCGGTTTCGTGTGGCGGCAGCAGTACCACAACTCCAAGCCCACTCCGCTGGAGAAGGGCGAGAGCACCGACCGTACCGGCTCGGCGGTCTCCTTCTGGCCGGACGCGGACGTCTTCGAGACCGTCGACTTCGACTTCCAGACCATCTACCGGCGCCTCCAGGAGATGGCCTTCCTCACCCGTGGCCTCACCATCCACCTGCTCGACGAGCGGGTCGCCGAGGGCGAGGACGGCAAGCCCCGCGAGGTCACCTTCCGGTACGACGGCGGCATCGCCGACTTCGTCCGACACCTCAACGCCTCGAAGAACCCCATCCACAAGACGGTGGTGGAGTTCGGCGCCGAGGAGGAGGGCATGTCCCTCGAGATCGCCATGCAGTGGAACGAGTCGTACGGCGAGTCGGTCTACACCTTCGCCAACAACATCAACACCCACGAGGGCGGCACCCACGAGGAGGGCTTCCGCTCCGCGCTGACCAGCGTCGTCAACCGCTACGGCGCCGACAAGAAGCTGCTCAAGAGCGACGAGAAGCTCTCCGGTGAGGACATCCGCGAAGGGCTCGCGGCGATCATCTCGGTCAAGCTCACCAACCCGCAGTTCGAGGGACAGACCAAGACCAAGCTCGGCAACACCCCGGTGAAGAGCTTCGTGCAGCGGGTCTGCAACGACCGGCTGGTCGACTGGTTCGACCGCAACCCGGCCGAAGCCAAGATGATCATCCAGAAGGCGTCCCAGGCCGCCCGCGCCCGCATCGCCGCGCAGCAGGCCCGCAAGCTGGCCCGGCGCAAGTCGCTGCTGGAGTCCGGCTCGATGCCCGGCAAGCTCGCCGACTGCCAGTCGACCGACCCGCGCGAGTCCGAGGTCTTCATCGTCGAAGGTGACTCGGCGGGCGGCTCGGCCAAGCAGGGTCGTGACCCGCGCGTCCAAGCGATCCTGCCCATCCGCGGCAAGATCCTCAACGTGGAGAAGGCCCGGATCGACCGGGTGCTCAAGAACAATGAGGTGCAGGCGCTGATCACCGCGCTCGGCACCGGCATCCACGACGACTTCGACATCGAGAAGCTGCGCTACCACAAGATCGTGTTGATGGCCGACGCCGACGTCGACGGCCAGCACATCCAGACGCTGCTGCTCACCCTGCTGTTCCGCTTCATGCGTCCGCTGGTCGAGTTGGGGCACGTCTACCTGGCCGCCCCGCCGCTCTACAAGATCAAGTGGAACAAGAAGGGCGACGACGCCCAGTACGCGTACTCGGACCGGGAACGCGACGGGCTGGTGGCGCTGCGCCAGCAGAAGAAGCCGAACGCCAAGCCGGACGACATCCAGCGGTTCAAGGGCCTCGGCGAGATGAACTATCCCGAGCTGTGGGAGACCACGATGAACCCGGCCACCCGCACCCTGCGTCAGGTCACGCTCGACGACGCTGCAACCGCAGACGAGTTGTTCAGCGTCCTGATGGGTGAGGACGTCGAAGCCCGGCGGTCGTTCATCCAGCGCAACGCCAAGGATGTGCGGTTCCTGGACATCTGACGGACGTCGGCGGGCCAGCCGGGCAGAACCCGGCTGGCCCGCCGGTCCACAGAGTTATCCACAGCTTGGCGGCTATCCACAGCCGTTATCCACAGCACGAAAACGACTCTGAGTCTGATAAGGGTATACAGTGACCGATTCTCCCGAGTCCACACCGAACGAGCCTGAGGTACCTGCCGAGGCCATCGCCGCGGTGGTCGCGCACGACCGGATCGAACCGGTCGGGCTCGAGGTGGAGATGCAGCGCTCCTACCTCGACTACGCGATGAGCGTCATCGTCGGGCGCGCGCTGCCGGACGTCCGGGACGGGCTCAAGCCGGTCCACCGCAAGATCCTCTACGCCATGTTCGACTCCGGCTACCGGCCGGACCGCGGCTACGTGAAGTGCTCCCGGGTCGTCGGCGACGTGATGGGCCAGTTCCACCCGCACGGCGACTCGCCGATCTACGACGCGCTGGTCCGGATGGCGCAGCCCTGGTCGCTGCGCTACCCGCTGGTCGACGGCAATGGCAACTTCGGCTCGCCCGGTAACGATCCGGCCGCCGCCATGCGTTACTGCGTTACCGCAGATGTTCGGATTCGTACCGCTGAGGGCAGCGTGCGGATCGCGGACGTGATGGCGGACGCCGCGCCGTCCAGCGAGACCGACATCGACCTCAAGGTCCGCGACCGCAACGGCGACCTGGTCCGCGCCAGCAAGTTCTTCCACTCCGGTGAGCACCCGACGCTGCGGCTGCGCACCCGCGAGGGGTACGAGCTGACCGGCACCCACAACCACCCGGTGCTGTGCCTGGTGGACCTGGCCGGCGTGCCGACCCTGCTGTGGAAGCTGCTCGCCGAGATCTCCCCCGGCGACCGGGTGGTCCTGCAGCGCAGCGTGCCGGACGAGATCGGCTACCCGATGCTGGAGCACGTCGAGGCGGCAGTCCTCGCCGGCGCCTTCGTCAGCGAGGGGTGGGTCTCTCCGAATCGGGCCGGGTTCAACAACGTCGACCGGGATTTCTTTGTCCGCGTCCTCGCGGCCTACGACCTCGCCGTCGGCGGACCCCGCTACGTCAGCGAGCGGGTCATCGCTTCTGGCAGCACCCTGAACGAACTCGACGTGCAGGATCTCACCGCGCTGCGTGCGAGCTTCCTCGGCGAACTGGTGGGCGCGCGCAGTGCCGCGAAGTTCGTTCCGGAGTTCGTCTGGCAGGGGCCGGCCGCGGTCAAGCGGGCGTTCCTCCAGGCGCTGTTCGAGGGTGACGGCTCGTCGTCGCTGCTGCCGCGCAACACCATCCAGATCTCGTACTCGACGCGGAGCGAGCGCCTGGCGGCCGAGGTCCAGCAGTTGCTGCTGGAGTTCGGTGTGGTCAGCCGGCAGACCCGGTACGACAACGGCGAGATCAAGGTCGTGGTGACCAACCGGCGGGACGCCCGGATCTTCGCCGCGCACGTCGGCTTCCTCGGCCGTAAGCAGGCCAAGCTGGAGGCCGAGCTGGCCCAGGTGCCGGCGAGCAGCACCGCGCTCTCCAGCGACCATGTGCCGCTGGTCGGCGACTTCATCCGCGAGCACGGCGCGACGCGTTGGACCGAGCGGGACTGGCTGCGCCGGCACAACGTGGACCGCATCGAGCGGTGGGAGCGGGACCGGGCCGAGATCGCGGCCCGGATCACCAACTCCGAGGTGCTCGACGTGGTCGAGCCGTTGGTCGACGGGCGTTTCTACTACGCCGAGGTGGCGCAGATCACGGACGCCGGCGTGCAGCCGGTCTACAGCGTCCGGGTGGACACCGACGACCACTCGTTCGTCTCGGACGGGTTCGTCAGCCACAACACCGAGTGCAAGCTCGACCCGCTGGCCATGGAGATGATGCGGGATATCGACGAGGACACCGTCGATATGCAGGACAACTACGACGGCCGGGCCAAGGAGCCCACGATCCTGCCGTCGCGGATTCCGAACCTGCTGGTCAACGGCTCCGAGGGCATCGCGGTCGGCATGGCCACCAAGATCCCGCCGCACAACCTGCGGGAGATCGGCGCGGCCGTGCAGTGGTGCCTGGAGCACCCGGAGGAGGACGAGGCGACGACCCTCGAAGCCCTGCTGGGCATCGTCAAGGGTCCGGACTTCCCGACGTACGGTCTGATCGTCGGTACGACCGCGATCCAGGACGCCTACCGCACGGGTCGCGGTTCGATCCGGATGCGGGCCGTGGTGGAGGTCGAGGAGGACAAGCGGGGTCGGCCCTGCCTGGTCGTCAGCGAGCTGCCCTACCAGGTCAACCCGGACAATCTTGCCGAGCGGATCGCCGAGCTGATCAAGGAGGGCAAGCTCGCCGGGATCGCCGACATCCGCGACGAGTCCTCCGGTCGTACCGGTATGCGGCTCGTGCTGGTGCTCAAGCGCGACGCGGTCGCCAAGGTGGTGCTGAACAACCTCTACAAGCACACGCAGCTTCAGGAGACGTTCGGCGCCAACATGCTGGCGCTCGTGGACGGGGTGCCGCGCACGCTCAACCTGGCGCAGTTCATCCGGTACTACGTCGAGCACCAGATCGACGTGATCCGCCGGCGGACCGCGTTCCGGCTGCGCAAGGCCGAGGAGCGGGCGCACATCCTGCGCGGTCTGTCCAAGGCGCTGGACGCGCTGGACGAGGTGATCGCGCTGATCCGGCGGTCGCCGACGGTGGACGACGCCCGGCAGGGCCTGATCCGGCTGCTGGAGATCGACGAGATCCAGGCGACCGCGATCCTGGACATGCAGTTGCGTCGCCTCGCCGCCCTTGAGCGGCAGCGGATCCTCGACGACCTGGCCAAGCTCGAGATCGAGATCGCCGACCTGAAGGACATCCTCGCGAAGCCGGAGCGGCAGCGGAAGATCGTCTCGGAGGAGCTGGGCGAGATCATCGCGAAGTGGGGCGACGATCGGCGTACGCAGATCATCCCGTTCGACGGCGAGGTCTCGATGGAGGACCTCATCGCCCGGGAGGACGTGGTCGTCACGATCACCCGGACCGGGTACGCCAAGCGGACCAAGGTCGACCTGTACCGCTCGCAGCGGCGCGGCGGTAAGGGCGTCAGTGGCGCCACGCTGCGGCAGGACGACATCGTCAGCCACTTCTTCGTGTGCTCGACCCACGACTGGATCCTGTTCTTCACGAACAAGGGCCGGGTGTACCGGGCCAAGGCGTACGAGTTGCCGGAAGCCAGTAGGGTAGCCAAGGGCCAACACGTGGCCAATCTGCTCGCCTTCCAACCGGATGAGCAGATCGCGCAGATCATCGAAATCCCGGACTACCAGGTAGCGCCCTATCTGGTACTGGCCACGAAGAACGGCCTGGTGAAGAAGACGCGGCTCGAGGAGTTCGACTCCAACCGTTCCGGCGGCATCATCGCGATCAACCTGCGCGATGAGGACGAGCTGGTCGGTGCTGCTCTGGTGGCGCCGGAGAACGACCTGCTGCTGGTCTCGAAGAAGGCGCAGGCGATCCGGTTCAATGCCTCGGACGAGGCGTTGCGGCCGATGGGTCGGGCCACTTCGGGCGTGATCGGCATGCGCTTCACGGACGACGACGTCCTGCTCGCCATGGAGGTCGTTCGGGAGGGTCTGGACGTCCTGGTGGCCACGAACGGGGGATACGCGAAACGTACCCCGATCGAGGAATACCCGGTGCAGGGCCGGGGAGGTAAGGGCGTGCTGACTGCGAAGATCACCGAACGGCGCGGTGGTCTGGTCGGTGCGGTGGTGATCGACCCGGACGACGAGCTGTTCGCGATCACCAGCAACGGTGGTGTCATCCGGACTCCGGTGAAGCCTGTACGCCGTACGCGTGACCGGAACACAATGGGGGTCAAGCTGATGGACCTCCCGGACGGCGTGACTATCGTGGCGATTGCTCGCAATGCCGACGAGCCTGACGAACAGGACTAGTTGAATGACGGAGACACAGGCGAAGTCGGGGAACACGGGGACCTCGGCCAACCCGGTCGACGAGGAGGCCGCCAAGGGCGGCACACCAGCGACCGGCCGCGCGGCCGTGGGCCGGGCCACGGTTCCCGCCGACGCGCCTGCCCCGAAATTCACCCGGGCTCCCGGCATGACACCCCCGCCGGAGCAGCCCGGCGAGGACGCGGGATCGGGTGACGCCAAGGCCGAGAAGTCGGCCGGCGAGACGTCGACCTCCACTGCGGCGGCCCCCACCGCGGCCGCCCCGAACCCGGCGCGTCCGACCACCACGCAGCCGATCAGCACCCGGCCCGGTCAGGCGACATCGACCGGTGCCACCGGCACGCAGCCCCGGATCACACCGGGCATGACCCCGCCGGATTCGGGGCGTACGACCCCAGGTGGTCGCCCCGCGAGCGGTGGCGGTCTGCCGCCGGGGATCGGCAACCCGTCCGCCGTCGGGGCTGCCCGCGTCGGCGAGGCGGTCCGTGCCGCGCGTACGTCGGTCAGCTCGGCGGCGTCCCGCGGGCCGCGCCGGGCCCGGCTGAACCTCAAGCGGATCGACCCCTGGTCCGTGATGAAGTTCGCGTTCGCGGTGTCGGTGGTGCTGTTCATCGTCGTGGTGGTCGCCACGTCGGTGCTCTACCTGGCGTTGGACGCGATGGGCGTGTTCCAGAGCGTGAACGACAGCCTCAGCGACCTGGTGAACGCCGGCGGTGGGCAGAGCACCAGCGGGTTCCAGATCACCGCCAAGGGCGTGATCCTCAGCTCGGCGCTGATCGGCCTGGTCAACGTGGTGCTGTTCACCGCGCTGGCCACGCTGGGGGCGTTCGTCTACAACGTCTGCGCCGACCTGGTCGGCGGGATCGAGCTGACGCTCGCCGAGCGGGACTGAGTGTGCACGGGGCGTCGGGGCACTGCGGAATGCGGTCGCCCCGACGTCTCGTACTCGGGTAGATTTTGCGGGCGTCGACGGCCCGGCCCGCCGGTCGGACCCCGATTTGGGGCCGGCGTAGCGGATGGGTTAATCTTGCTCGTCGCAACGCGGGGCTATAGCTCAGTCGGTTAGAGCGCAGAGCTGATAACTCTGAGGTCGCTGGTTCGATTCCAGCTAGCCCCACCGCACATCGTCCGACGGTCGTCGAGCACGAGGGGTTGCACCATGTTCAAGAAGCTGCTGATCCTGGCCGGCGTCGTCGGTGTGGCTGCCGTCGTCTTCAACAAGGTCAAGGCCGCCAACGACGAGCGTGCCCTCTGGCACGAGGCGACCACCGCGCCCGACCTGCGCTGACGTCACCGCTGGCGGCGATCCGGTCGCCGTCGTCCACGGGGCCCTAGCTCAACTGGCAGAGCACTGCCTTTGCAAGGCAGGGGTTAGGGGTTCGAGTCCCCTGGGCTCCACCAAGCCCCGGTGCAGGTCACCGGGTTTCTCCCAGGCGAGGGCCGAGTAGACGTTCGGCGGCTGGCTCACGACGACGACGCGCCGGTTCCCGGCCTCCTACCGCATCGATCTTGCACTTTCTGCGCTGACATATCCCCACACAAGGGGTGTGTCGGCAACCGAAAGTGCAAGATCGACGAGAAGCGCCCGGCCCGACGCCGTGTCGGGCCGGGCGCTTCCGGGACGAGCTACGCCACGAAGCGGGCGCGGCGTCGACGTGCGATGACGAAGCTCGCGCCGCCGACGAGCAGGAGCGCACCGCCGATGCCGGCCACGGTCGCGGTGTCGGCACCGGTGACGGGGAGTCCACCACCGCCGCCGGCGACCGGGCTGGTGGAGGTGGCCGCGGTCGGGGCGACAGTTGACGTGGCGCTCGCCGTCGGGGTGGGCTGCGACGTCGGCGTCGCCGTCGCCGTCGGGGTGGGCTCCGACGCGCAGTCGAGTGCTCGGGCGGCGTACAGGCCGTCGTTCAGGTAGGCCAGGTAGCCGTCGACGGATGCCTCGTCGAGCGTCTTCTGCGTGGCCTCCTTCACCTTGGGGCCAGCGGCGGTGAGCGTCCGGACCACCGAGATTCGCAGGTCAACAGCCCAGACCTTCTGGGCGTCGGTCTTGAGCCAGGCGCGCAGGTCATCCGAGGTGCCGTTCAGCGGCTCCTGGATGACGTCGGGCAGGGTCGGCAGGCCCTCGGTGTCCGCGTAGTGCAGGATCTGGGCCGTCAGCACCCGAAGCTGGGTGGTGGTGGCGGTGTCCAGGTCGATGGTGAACAGCTCGCGGATGTCCTTGAACGACTTGCGCTCGATCGTCTGGCAGTTCTGGTCGAGGCCGGGCGATGCGCTCTGCGCCATCGCCGGCGCCGCCGGAACCATGAAGGCCAGCGCTATCGCAATGCCGGCCGGAATCTTCCCTCGCATGTGGATGGTCCTCCCCGTTGTAGATCAAAGCCTGGGGATACTACCGCCGACGGGCGTACCGCATGAGCCCGCGTTTACCGGCACGGGACGCGGGGATCCACGCTCGTGCGCATCGACGTGAACGAACCAGATTCGGCGGAGAAGTTCTGGGAGGGGATGCGGGAGGTAGCCGCTGCCGCCACGCGGCACCAGGATGACGACCTGTTCAAGGCACTTATCAAGATCGGCAGATCCGCGCTGGCCCAGGGCGTGGAACTCGTGCCGTCCTGCGGGTTCTTCCTCTCCTGCCCGGTGTGCAGCGCCGCGTCGGGGCAACGCTGCATCAACTCACCTGGTCACCCCCTTGGCGACGACAGGCTGCACCCGGAGCGTGTCGAGTTGGCCCGACGGGCGATCCGGGGTGAGGTGCCGATCCCCGGGCCGCTCCGGTAATGACGTGTCGGGTTGTGGGTCGCCCTTGTCATGATCCGTGTATGGACGAACAGCCGGCCCCGGTGACCGTGCAGCTCTACTGTCGGGTCGAGGTGGTCGTCACCGACCCCGCGGCGGTCACCGGTCGCGCGATCGCCGACCTGCGGGCGGCCGACATCGACTGGTCCGCAGAGGACGACGATCTTGAGACGGCCGTCGAGGACCTACGGTCCGACCTCGTCACCTCGTTGGCTGCCGTGGTGGACATCGGCCGGCTCGGCGACGGGGTGCCGGGGGTGGAGTTCCGGGGTGGTCTGTGCTGGGCCGAGCAGGGTCCGGCCCGGGACCCGTTCCGCCCCGACCGACACTGACGAAAGCGTCACCGACGATTCAATCGTTGCAGGCGCGGACCGGCCCAGAGCCACAGCAGTGACACCGTCAGTCCGACGGCCCCCATGGCGACGATGACCCACCGGGGCAGTTCCGTGTTGACCGGCTCCGGCAGGCAGCGGTCCGCGCTGTAGTCGATGGTGAGCTGCTGGTGCAGGGGCGGTAGTCGCCGGTCGGCGAACGACCGCTCGTAGATGCCGCAGATCGTCGGTCCGTCGGCGGTGTCGGTGCGTACCAGCACGTAGGGGCCGTCGGTGGTCCGGGCCGGTTCCACCGCGATCACCGTTGCCGGCGTCAGGACGCCGAAGGGTGGGGGTGGATCGCGGTCGTCGGTGACACCCATGAGTATCAGCAGGCCGCAGGGGAGCAGCAGCGCCAGCGGAAGGGACGGCCAGACCTTCGGACGGGTCCCGTTGGCCAGGAACGACGGCATGGCGCTGAGGGTAGTCAGCGGGAAACGTCGCAGCTTGCGTGCGGGCGAGGTGGCGGTCAGTCGTCGTCGTTGGGCTGCGCGAGGTCGGGTCGGGCCGCCGGGAGACGCGCCACCAGTCGGGTGAGCGCGCCGTTGGCGACGGTGGCGCCGAGCGCCGATCCGGCGCTGATGGTCCAGCCCACCGGGCCGAGCGGCGTGCAACCGAAGAACTGGCTCACCCCCGGCGTCTGCACCACGACGGCCAACGCCCCCAGCGACGCCGCCGTGGACGCCAGCACGGCCGGGCTGGTGCCGCCGGCCAGGATCGTCTGGCCGAGTTGGGTGCCGACGAGCGAGACGAGGGCCACCGTGCCGGCCCGGCGCTGGCTGCCGGTGTACCGGGCCAGCGTCCAGCCGACCGTCGCGCCCAGCGTGGTGGACGCCGCGCGCAGGCCGATCTCCCTGCTCAGGGTCTCCCCGAGCGAGACGTCCGGGCCTTCGCGGAGCAGCCCGTCGGTGCGGTCGGAGGCGGGCGGCCGGACCGCGATGGCCAGTGCCGGCGCGAGGTCGGTGAGCAGGTTGACCAGCAGCAGTTGCCGGCCGGTGAGGGCGGAACGACCGGTCGCCGCGGCGCTGAGCACGCTGAACGCGATCTCGCCGAGGTTGCCGCCGACGAGGATGCTCAGCGCGTGCCGGACCGACGACCACATGGCGCGACCCTCGACCAGGGTGGCGATGATGGTCTCCAACCGGTCGTCGGTGACCACCAGGTCGGCGGCCGCCCGGGCCGCCGGCGTGCCGCGTTGGCCGAGGGCGATGCCGACGTCGGCGAGTCGGATCGCCGGGGCGTCGTTGGCGCCGTCGCCGGTCATCGCCACGGTCCGCCCGCACTTCTGCAACGCCTGGATGATCCGTACCTTGTGCGTCGGAGTGCAGCGGGCCACCACGTCGGTGCGGGCGAGTCGTTCGGCGAGCGCCTCGTCGTCCAGTTGGTCGAGTTCGGTGGCGGTGACCACCCGCTGCTCGTCGTGCTCGCTGATGGTGGCCGCGATCGCCTCGGCGGTGGCCGGGTGGTCACCCGTGATCATGATGGTGTGCACGCCCGCCTGCCGGATGCGGCGTACCGCCGGGGCGGCGCTCTCCCGCACCCCGTCGGCGAGTGCCAGGAACCCCACGAAGGTCAGCCCCCGGACGTCCGCGTCGGTGATCTGCGCGGCGTCCACCTGGCACTCGGCGACGGCGAGGATCCGGTGCCCCGCTCCCGCCCGGTCCGCCAGCACGCGTTGGAGTTCCGCCCGGCCGGCATCGTCCAGCGGCTCCCGTCGACCGTCGGTACGCCGGTTCGCGCAGCGCGGCAACACCGTCTCGGGGGCGCCCTTGACGCTCAACAACAGGCGACCGTCGGTCTCGCCGACGCTGGCGTGGTAGCCCCGGGACGGCTCGAACGGCAGCCCGCCGGCCGCCCGCCAGCCGGGCGCGCCGGTCTGCTCCACCACCTGGGCCGTGGCAGCGCCCCGCCGGACCGCCCGGTCGGTCTGCAACGCCAACTCCTCCGGATCGGCCGCCGCCGGGGTGGCCCGCAGCGCGGTGGCGAGGGTCGACCGCAAACGGTCGTCGAGCCGGTCCACCGACGCGTACCGGTCACCGACACCGTCGCCGACCCCCGCGAGCAGCAACTTGCCCTCGGTGAGGGTGCCCGTCTTGTCGAAGCAGAGCACGTCCACCCGACCCAGCGCCTCGATGGTGCGCGGGTTGCGGACCAACGCGCCGTGCTCGGCCAGGCGCCGGGCCGCCGCCAGTTGCGCGGCGCTGACCAGGAACGGCAGCCCCTCCGGCACCGACGCGACGGCCAGGTTCGCGGCGGTCGCGGCCGTTTGCGCCAGGGGTACGCCCCGGAGCAGCCCCGCCCCGGCCACCGCGATCGCCGAGCCGGCGGCCAACGGGATGGCAGCGCTGGTCAACGAACCGAGTCGCGCCTCCACCCCGCTGGTCGGGGGCGCCTGACGGACCAGCGCCAGACTGCGGCCGGACTCGGTGTCGGCTCCGGTCGCCACCACGACGGCGGTGCCGTGGCCGGCGGCGACGGTGGTGCCCTCGTACAGCATCGAGTGCCGGTCGGCGATGGCCGCGGCGACCACCGCCCGGTTGCTCTTGGCGACCGGTAGCGACTCGCCGGTCAGCGACGACTCGTCCGCCTCCAAACCCACCGATTCGAGCACCCGGCAGTCGGCGGGCACCGCGTCGCCCGGTTCGAGGGCGATGACGTCGCCGAGCACCAGGTCCTCGGCGGCGACGACCTGCTCCGTGCCGTCCCGGCGGACCCGGGCGGTCACCGCCGAACGCGACAGCAGTTCCGCCAGCGAACGTTCGGTGTTGCGTTCGTGCACCGCCCCGACCAGTGCCGACCCGCCGACGACGCTGCCGACCAGGGCGGCGTCGACGAGCGAACCGAACGACGCGGACAGCACCGCCCCGGCCGCCAGTACGGGGGTGAGCGGGTTGGACAGCTCGTCCAGGAACGCCCGCAGCAGCCCGCCACCGGCCGGCGTGCCGCCGTCCGTTCCGTGGCCGTCGTGCCGGCGGTCCGCCTCCGCGCTGGTCAACCCGTCCGGTGTGGTGTTCAGGCGGTCCAGGACGGTCCGTACCGGCATCAGGTGCCAGGCCGTCGCCACCGGCGCGGGCGTGTCCGACCGGTCGGGTAGCCGGTGGGCCCGCCAGACCCCGTTCGCGAACGCCAGTCCGGCCGCGCCGTTGACCGCCACGAGCGCCCGGTGCGGGAGCTGGGTCGGCGGTGCGGTGAACGCGCCCAGCGCACCGAGCCCGCTGCCCGCCATGGCGAGCCGGATGTTCTGCTGGGTCATCCGCCGGGCTGCACCGGTCGCCTCGATCATCAGGGCCACCACCCGCAGGTCGGTGCCGACCAGCAGGTGCGCACCCCACGGCGGCAGCTCCTCGGGAGCCGACATCCCCAGGCCGCAGTCGGACGCGCCGAGCGCTGCCCGGTCGCCGGAGACCAGCATCACCACCGCACCCTCGCGCTGGAGCGTGCGTACCGAGTCGGCCAGCTGGTTCCCGCCGGGCAGCAGCGCGTCGGCGAAGTCGTACCGCTGGTCGTCGCCTCCGGCCACGACCAGCCTCAGCCCGGCGTGCCGCGCGGCGGCGGGTAGACCGTCGACTCCGGGTGCGGGCTCCGGTTCGACCCGCAGCAGCGCCGTCAGCCGTCCCCCGTTGGTCAGCCCGAGCAGCTGCCCGCCCGCCGTACGCAGCCGTTCGCCGTCGGGTACGTCGCCGGGCGAGGCGCCGTCGGGCAGCCGGTCGAGGGGTCCGAGTCGCCAACCGTCGGACGCCCGTGCGGCGGTCGGGTCGGCGGGGTCGAACAGCTCGAACGCCCGCTCCGCCACCTCGTCGACGTCGGTGTCGGCCGCCGGGGCCAGATCGGCGAGTACGCCCCGCTCCGAGCCGAGCACCGCGGCGTCCAGCACCAGCGTGTCGATCCGGTCCAGCTCGCGCAGCACGCTGCGGTCCATGGCGATCACCCCGCGCCGGGCGAGGACCCGGCCGAGCTGCGCCGCGTACCCCTCCCGGCCGCTGCCCGGGGCCTTGGGTAGCGCCGACAGCCCCAGCGCGGCGGCCCGCTTGGGTCCGGCGAACGGCGTCGCCGCCGCTGCCGCCGCCGCGCCGGCGGCCAACGCCCGGTTGATGTAGCGCTCGACCGGGCCGTCGGGCTTCGGGCAGGGGCGTTCGACCGCCGGCCAGCGGGCGGTGGCGCGTTCCGGGTCACCGGTCAGCCGCGGCTCGGCCTTCTCCCAGGCGGTGAGCTGGGCTCGCGCCTCGCCCCACTGCACCATCCGTTGGGCGCCGTCGAGGACTATCCCGGTCCACCTGCCGGTCAGACCCTGCACGACCGCCTCGGCCAGCGGGAAGATGACGTCGGCGCGGGGGTCGGAGCGCAGCCGTCTGCCGACGAAGGCGTGCAGCTTCGGTTGCAGGTCCGCGGCGGCCAGCAGGCCGGCGACCTCGCCCGGCAACGGCGTGAACGGCAGGATGCGGGTGGCCGCCGAGATGGTCAGGCCCAGCGCGTCCGAGGCGAGCGCGCCGAGGGTGCGGGGCGTACGCGGCCCCTCCTCGGGCGGGTGCGGGGGTGGGATCTCCGGATCCGGTTCGTGGTCACAGGTCCGCTCGACCCGTCCGATCGCGGCGATGAGGTCGCGCAGCCTCGGCTCGGGGGCCTGCACGGCCACCACGACCCGACCCGACGGCGCGTTCACCCGGGCCCAGGCGACTCCCGGCAGTCGTTCCAACGCCGCCTCGACCTGCCGGGCCAGCCGGTCGCCACCGTCCTGGCAGACGCCGTGTACCTCGATGTGGTGGCGGCCGGGGCGTGACCAGACCCGGCGTCGGCTCAGGCCGGCCGTTCGGGCCAACCGGGTCGCGGCCGACCCGACGGTCCGGGACGCCTCACCGACCAGGTGCGGTACGCCGATGGACGGCAGGAGGCGGCCGGCGGCGCGACCCGCCGCCGTCATCGAGGCGTACGGCCGGACGGACCCCGACCCGACTCCCCGTTGCCGCTTCTCGTGCCGTCGGTCATCTCGTCCTCCCGCCGCCCTGGTGTCCGGCGGCCTGGCTTCCCGACCTGACGTCCGTTATGCCCCTTCGAGCACCGGAACTTTGGGCGGCCGGAGGCGCATGGACGGGGTGGGGGGTGGAATCCGACGACCAGCACCGGACACGGGGAGGCCGGAATGAGCACGCTGACGCGACACCTCAACGGTTCACGCGAGAACGTCCAGATGTACAGCCGGCGGGTCGAGTTGCCCATGCTGGGCGAGGTGGCCGTACCGCCGCCGGACAAGGTCGCCTACTACGCCGGGCTCGGGGTCCTGGCCGCGTTGCAGGTGATCGAGTGGCCGCTCGCCCTGGTGATCACCGCCGGGCATCTCCTGGCGGACCAGCACTTCTCGGGACTGGTACGCGGCGTCGGGGAGGCGCTCCAGGACGCCTGACGAGAGCCGGGTCACCTCCCGGTTGACCTGAATCCAGGTTGAGGTCGCAGGCTCGGTGCATGTCGAGCCGAACCGTCACCCTCGCCCCAACGCCCGCAGGGCTGTTCGCGTCCCGGCTGCGGGCGATGACGGTGGGCAGCGTGGCGCTGGTGTCGCTGCTCGCCTTCGAGGCGTTGGCGGTGGGTACGGCCATGCCGACCGTCGCGCGCAGCCTGGACGGTCTGGCGTTGTACGGGATCGCGTTCGGTGGCGCGTTCGCCGCCGGTGTGCTGGCCATGGTCGTCTCCGGGATCTGGTGCGACGCGCGGGGGCCGAGCGGGCCGATGTGGCACGGCGTCGCCTGGTTCGTGGTGGGGCTGCTGGTCGCCGGCACGGCACAGGCGATGACGGCGCTGGTGGTCGGCCGGGTGGTGCAGGGCTTCGGCTCCGGGCTGCTCTCGGTGGCGCTCTACGTCATCGTCGGGCAGGCGTACCCGGAGGAGTTGCACCGACGGATCTTCGCCGCGTTCGCGGCGGCCTGGGTCGTACCCTCGCTGGTCGGACCGGCGCTGGCCGGGCTGATCGTCGAACACCTGGGCTGGCGGTGGGTCTTCCTCCTGGTGCCGGCGGTGGCCGTCCCGGCGGTGTTGCTGATCCAGCCGGGCCTGCGGTCGCTCGACGCGACCGTGCCGAGCCGGCCGCCGAACGGCGCGGTCGCCCGCATCGGTTGGGCCTGTGGGGCGGGCGCGAGCGCCGCACTGCTGCACATCGGGGGGCAGCAGCGTGGCGTGGCCGCCGTGACGGTGATCGCGCTCGCTCTGGCCGGTCTGGTGGTCTGCGCGCCGCGTCTGCTGCCACCCGGGTTCCTGCGGGCGGGCCGGGGACTGCCCACCGTCGTCGGTCTGCGGGGTCTGGCGTCGGCGGCGTTCGTCGGTGCCGAGGTGGTCATCCCGCTGATGCTCTCCCGGGAGCGGGGACTGTCGCCGACCGCCGCCGGGCTGGTTCTCACCGTGGGTGCGTTGGCCTGGTCGGTGGGCTCCGCAATCCAGGGCCGGATTCCGGTACCGGCCTCCCGGGCCACCCTGCCGCGCGTCGGCCTGTGCGCGATCACCGTCGGTACGGCGACGGTGGCGTTGGCCGTCCGACCCGAGGTGCCGGTGACCGTCGCCGTGTTCGGCTGGGCGGTCGCCGGGCTCGGCATGGGGCTGCTCTATCCGTCGTTGTCGGTGCTCACGTTGGAGCTGTCCGCCCCCGGTGAGCAGGGCCGTAACAGTTCGTCGCTGCAACTGGGCGACTCCCTCTTCGCGGCGACCGTGCTGGCGCTCACCGGTGCGGTGCTGGCTGCGGGCAGCGCGCCCGGCCCGTCGAGCTACCTGGTGACGCTTGTGGTGGCGGCCGGTCTGGCGCTGTTCGGCGCGTCGCTGGCCGGCCGGGTGGTGGTGCCGGGAAGCACCCGGCCGGGCGGGTGATCCGTCGACGATCCGGCACGTCACTGCCGTTCGGCCGTCAGGCTGGCGAGCGATGAGCTTCCTGACCGTCCTGCCGCTGGCCGTGGTGATGGTCGCCGGGACCCAACTGGTCGTGGCGATCTTCCTCGCCTCGTCCGACCGGCCCCGGGCCGCGTCGTCCGGCTTCCTCGCCGGCGCCGGGCTGGTGGTGGTCGCCGGAACGACGCTGAGCTGGTTGCTGACCCGGGTGCTGGGCGGCCTGGCGACCGACGCCAGCACGGCCGCCCGCAAGGTCGACAGCGGTCCGGCCATCGACCTGGTGGTGCTCGCGCTGCTGGTGATCCTGGCCGTGGTGATCTGGGTGCGCCGCGACCGCTCCGGGCCACCCCGCTGGCTGGGCAGCGTCGGTCACGCCGATCCGCGCTGGGCGGCGCGTACCGGCGCGCTGCTCTTCGTGGCGACGCCGACCGACGACATCACCATGGCGACGGTGGGTGCGACCGTGGCCCGGCACGACCTGCCGTGGTGGCACCTCGTGCCGTTCGTGCTGCTCACCGTGCTGCTGCTCGCCGTGCCGCTGCTGGCGCTGGTGCTGCTCGGGTCGAAGGCCGCGCGGGTGCTCGCACGGATGCGGAGGTGGGCCGAGGGGCACGCCTGGATCGTCAACGAGATCGTGATCGCGTTCTTCGCGCTGCTCACCGTGCTGGACCTGCTCAAGTCGAGATGAGGCCCGGACACGTACGGGGGAACCGGGTGGAGATGAGAGAAGTGACGGTTCACGTTCGTCTTACGGTGACGCCATGTTCGTTGTCGTCACCACGGTGATCCTCTACGTCTTCGGTTTCGTGTTCCTCTACGGCGTGATCCGGTTGGGCGTCCGGCACGCGCTGGAGGACCTGGAGCTCCAGCGGGCCCGGGCCCGCCGCGAAGAGGAACTGGCGGCCGCCCGCGACCGCTCGTTCATGCGCGACAACGCGTTCCTCGCGGGCAGTTGAGCCGGGACGTGGACGTGGTGTCACGGGACGCCGCAGGAGTCGGCGGGCGATCCGGCGGCACGGGTGCGAGGATCGCACCCGTGATGGGAACGCTGAAGACCGAACCGGCCCGTGCCCGCCTCGACCTGCTGGCCCCACCGGTCGCGGAGGCCATCGCCCAGTGGCCCGCCGAAGCGCCGGTGGACGTCGACGACGTGCTGGTCACGCCGATCGACGCCGACCTCGCCGACACGGCGGAGTTCTGCGCCGCGTACGAGGTGGGGCTGGACGTGTCGGCCAACTGTGTCGTGGTGGCCGGCAAGCGCGAAGGCGTGGTCCGCTACGCGGCCTGCATCGTGCTGGCGACCACCCGGGCCGACGTGAACGGGGTGGCCCGCCGGGCGCTGGACGTCCGCAAGGCGAGCTTCGCCCCGATGGCCGACGCGGTCGAGTTGACCGGCATGGAGTACGGCGGGATCACCCCGATCGGACTGCCGGCGCAGTGGCCGATCCTGGTGGACGCACGGGTGATCGCCACCCCGCATGTGATCATCGGGTCCGGCGTACGGCACAGCAAGATCGCGCTGCCCGGGCCGGCGCTGGGCGCGCTGCCCGGCGCGCAGGTGGTGGAGGGCCTGGCCAGGCCAGCCTGACCAGTCATCTCCGTCGATACCGTTGCACGTGAAACATCACGCCTGACGTGCGGCGGCCTCCCGCTGCTCGACCTCGGCCAGCGCGGCGAGCAGCGTGTCCGTCTCCTGGGCGCCGCTGACCGCGTACTTCCCGGCCAGCACGAACATCGGCACGCTGGTGATACCCAGGTCGCGGGCGGCGGCCAGGTCGGCGGCGAGTTCGGCGGTCCGCTCGTCGGAGTCGAGGAACCGGCGGGCGTCGGCGGCGTCCAGGCCGATCGAGCCGGCGATGGTCGCCAGCACCTCCCGGGAGCCGACGTCGAGACCCTGCGTGAAGTGCGCCTGGTACAGGGCTTCCACCAGTTCGGCCGCCCGGTCGCGGTCGGCGGCGTAGCCGACCAGCCGGTGCGCGTCGAAGGTGTTCGCGGCCACCGCGTGGTCGTAGTCCAGTCGGAGCCCGTCGCCCGCCGCGATCTGGACCACCCGTGCGATCATCTGCCGCGCCCGCTCGTGGCCGCCGAACTTGTCGGCCAGCGCGTCGACCACCGGGACCGGCCCGGGCACCGGCGACGGGTCGAGCTGGAACGGCCGGTAGCGGACGGTCACCTCGCCGTCGTAGCGGGCGATTGCCTCGTCCAGGCGACGCTTGCCCAGGTAGCACCACGGGCAGACGACGTCCGCGTAGATCTCGATCTCCATGATCGGTGGCAACTGCCCGGTCAGTCGAGTTGTTCCCGGACCTGCCGCTTGAGCCGGCCCAGGATGGCGGTGCCCCCGCGTACCCGCAGCGGGCTGATCGCCTGGGCCAGCCCCATCCGCTGGTAGAGATCGTCCGGAACCGCCAGCACCTCCTCTGCGCTCGCGCCGGCCAGCCCTTCGGCGAGGATCCCGGCGAACGCCCGGGTGGTGGGCGCCTCCGGTGGGCAGTCGAACAGCGTCTCGACCACCCCGTCCGGCGTCACCGTGGCGCGCAGGAAGAACGCGGTCTGGCACTCGGGCACCTGTTCCATGCCCTCGCGCGCGGTGTCGTCGTCCGCCAGTACGGGGATGACGTCGGCGTACTCCAACAGCATCTCCAGCACCAGGTCGCGCGGCGCGGCGGCGAACTCGTCGACGATCTCGGCCAGTCGGGCCGGCATGTCAGCCATGAGTCGAGGCTACCGCCGGTGCCGACGGCTCACGTGGTCGGCGACTGTTCGCTGATCTCACTCAACGCGCTGGTCGGGTCGAGCTGCATGGCCAGGTCACCGAGGGAGACGATGCCCACCAGCCTGCGGTCGCTGTCGCAGACCAGCACCCGCCGGATGCCCCGGTCCCGCATCAGCGCCGCGGCCTCGCCCGCCGAGCAGTGCTGCTCGATCATGACCACCTCGCGGGTGACGATCGAGCCGATGGTGGTGGACGCCGGCGACAGGTTCTCGGCGACCGCCCGGACCACGATGTCCCGGTCGGTGAGCATGCCGGCGAGGGTGGCGCCGTCGGTGACGACCACGTCGCCGATGTCCGCCTCCTTCATCACCCTGGCCGCCTCGTCCAGGGTGGTCTCCGCCGACAGGTACACGACCTGCTTGGTCATCACATCGCTGACCCGGTAACCGGTCATGAGTTCCTCCGAGAACGCTCCACCCGATCCGACTGCACTACCCCGTGACGCGGCGGCTACACCAGGTTCGCACGTTCCCGGCCTACCTCGTCGACGATCTGTGTCAGCACGGCGTCCACCGGCAGTTCCACCCGCCGGTCACCGGCCCGCTCGCGCAGCTCTACGTACCCGTCGGCCAGGCGGCGGCCGACCACGACGGCGCGCGGGATGCCGATCAGCTCGGCGTCGGTGAACTTCACCCCGGCCGAGACGTGCGTGCGGTCGTCGACCAGCACGCGCAGGCCGGCGGCGGCCAACCGTCCGCCGAGGTCGAGCGCCGCGTCGAGCTGCGGGCCCTTGCCCGCCACCACCAGGTGTACGTCACAGGGTGCGACCGCCGCCGGCCAGCGGAGTCCCCGCTCGTCGTGGTGCTGTTCGGCGACGGCCGCAACCGCCCGGGAGATCCCGATGCCGTAGCAGCCCATGGTGGGCCGGACCGGCTTGCCGGTCGCTCCGAGCACGTCGACGGCGAACGCGTCGGTGTACCGGCGACCGAGCTGGAAGATGTGCCCGATCTCGATCCCGCGCCGGATGGTCAGCTGACCGTCGGCACAGTCGGGGCAGGGGTCTCCGGCGCGCACCTCGGCCGCCTCGATCGTGCCGTCCGGTGTGAAGTCCCGCCCGCAGATCACGTCGGTGGCGTGCCGACCCGGCTCGTTCGCCCCGGTCAGCCACGCCGAGCCGGCCACCACCCGGGGATCGACCAGATAGCGGATGCCCAGCTTGGCGAGCACCTGCGGGCCGAGGTAGCCGCGTACCAGCTCCGGATGCTCGGCCCACTCGTCGAAGACCGCCACCTGCGCCGGCTCCAGCGCGGCGGCGAGCCGCTTCAGGTCGACCTCCCGGTCACCAGGCAGCCCGACCACCAGGGGCTCGGCGCGGTCGGCGCCGGGCTGGCGGACCGTCAGGACGACGTTCTTCAGGGTGTCGGCGGCGGTCCAGTCGTCGCGGTCACCGAGCCGCCGGTTGTTCGCCAGCTCGACGAGGCTGGCGATGGTCGCGGTCTCCGGGGTGTCGTGCACCTGCGCCGCGGGCCGGGTGGCGGGGTCGCCGGCGGCGGGCGCCCGGGTGACGACCGCCTCGGTGTTGGCCGCGTAGTCGCAGGCCGTGCAACCGACGAAGGTGTCCTCGCCGACCGGCGTCGCGGCCAGGAACTCCTCGGACGCCGACCCGCCCATCGCGCCGGACATGGCGTGCACCACCGTGTGGTCCAGGCCCAGCCGCTCGAAGATCCGCTGGTACGCCGCCCGGTGCCGGGCGTACGCCTCCCGCAGGCCCGCCTCGTCCAGGTCGAAGGAGTACGCGTCCTTCATCAGGAACTCCCGACCGCGCAGCAGACCCGCCCGGGGCCGTGCCTCGTCGCGGAACTTGGTCTGCACCTGGTAGAGCGTCACCGGGAAATCCCGGTACGACGTGAACAGGTCCTTGACCAGCAGCGCCGCCATCTCCTCGTGGGTGGGCGCCAACAGGTGCTCGGCGCCGCGCCGGTCGGCGAGGGTGAAGATGTCGTCGCCGTACTCCGTCCACCGCCCGCTGGTGCGGTACGGCTCGGCGGGCAGCAGCGCCGGGAAGTGCACCTCCTGGTCGCCGATCGCGTTCAGTTCGGCGCGTACCACCTCGGTGATCCGGTCCAGCACCAGCTTGCCCAGCGGCAGCCACGTGTAGCCGCCCGGCGCGGCGCGACGGATGTAACCGGCGCGCAGCAGCAGCCGATGGCTCGGCACCTCCGCGTCGGCCGGATCCTCGCGCAGGGTCCGCAGCAACAGGGTCGACATGCGTAGCAGCATTCGCGCAGCCTAAGACCGCGATGCGGGCGCGGCGAGCCAATTCGGGCCGGGTCAGGAGGTGCCGGGGAGGCGGCCTTCACAACGGATGTCCGGATCGGCCACCGGTCGCCGGGGCATCATCCAGTCCAGCGCGGTCTCCTCCACCGGCCAACCGCCCACCGACACCAGGCTGTACGGCACCGCCGCCGCCTGCGGGCAGAGGACCTGCGACTCGACCCAGCCGTTGGGCAGGAACCGCACGGTGGCAGTCCGGTCCAGCACGATCGTCGACGTGTCGGTGACCGTGATGAGCGCACCGAGCACCACCTCCCGGCCGTCCTGGGCCGTACCAGCGCTCCCCGGCGCGGCCGTCGGGGCTGCGGGGTCGCTCTCGGCCGCCTTCTTCGGGAGCACCTCGATCGCGGCGGTGGGCAGCAGCGGCACCCGGAGGAACACCGCGCCCATCACCACGGGCAGCACGGCGGCGACCGTGAACGCCAGGCCGTGGGTCAGCGTCGGGGCGATCCAGCCGGGAATCGGGCCGGTGAGCAGCAGGGTGGCGGCGGGCGGCACCGCCAGCAGGGCGGCGGTGGCCAGCTCGCCCTCCCGGCACGCCGTCCAGATCGCCGGGCCGAGGACGCTGTACGACAGGACCGCCGCCGCCAGCGGCAGGGCCACGCTGACGAACAGGATGCGGGTCGGCTGATCCGGGTGCAGGTAGCGGGTACGCAGCGCCAGCAGCCAGAGGCCGAGCATCAGCAGTGACGGCAGGAAGCGGAGCTGCCAGGTGAGCGCCCCCAGCGCGACCGCCGCGCTGATCACCCATCCGGGGGTACGCGCCGTACCCGAGGCCAGCAGTGAACGTTCCGGGTCGAACCGGTCAGGAGCGCTGAGCCGGAGCAGTCGACCGAGGACGCCGAAGGTGAGCACGACGACGGGGAACGCCCACACCAGGGCGATCAGGAGGGCGCTGAGCAGGCCGAGCGGGCTGACGTACTGGACCAGCAGCAGCATCGTGGACATGTCCTGCTGGCTGAGCTGCCAGAGCCGCAGTACCAGCAGGAGGACGGGGAAGGCGGGTAGGAGGGTCAGCAGCCACTGTTGCGCCTGCCGCGCCCCCGCCATGCGACGCGGGCGAACGGCCCAGTACGAACCGGTGACGATCCGGGGTACGCCGGGGGCGGCAGTGCGATCCTCTCCCACGGCCACTGTCGCACCTCCACCTTCCTCGGATCGGGTTGCTGCTGTTCCGCGACCGGCTGCGGGAGGTTGTATCCCTGCTGCCATCGGAGGTTGGCGTTGAACGCGTTCTCCCAGGCCGAGTTCTTCTCGTCCTTGGCCGACTCGTAGAGAGCGAGGTCGACCAGGTCGAGCAGGGCCTTGTTGGGTCCGGTGTTGACGCCCCACCGCTCCTGGGGTGACGAGCCGATGTCCCAGTGCCGCAGCGGTTTGACGTTCTTGAGGGTCTGCGGGAATCGCTGGCCGTCGTCGCCCGGCTGGTCGCCGGTGACGAAGCCGGCGAGGATCGCCGCGTCGGTGGTGACGGCCTGCACCTTGCCGTCGTACAGCTCCTGGACGCACTCGCTGATCCGGTTCCGGCCCACCGGGGTGGCGCCGGCCTCGCCGAGACGCTGGATGGACGTCGAGGTGGTCAGCGAGCAGACCGTCAGCCCGCGCAGGTCCTCCAGGCTGCTCACCTGGCCCTTGAAGTCCTTCAACGTCACCACCGACTGCTCGGTGTGCAGGTACGCGGCCGAGAAGACCGCGCCCTCCTCCCGGCGCTTGTCGTTGATGCTGTACGAGGCGATGACCAGGTCGACGATGACGAACCCCTCGCCGTCCTGGGCCTGTCGACGGGCCCGGTCCTCACTCTCGATCGGCACGAATCGCACCTGGGAGTGATCGAACCCGAGGTAGCTCGCGATCATGTACGCGATGTCGACGTCGAAGCCCTTCCAGACGTTGTTCGGCAGGCGCTGCGAGATGCCCGGCTGGTCGTCCTTCACCCCGATCACGAGCTGCTGCTTGCCCTTGAGCCCGGCGTCCTCCAGCAACTCGTCCCGGGTCGGCGGGCCCATGGCGAGGACGATCGGGACCAGGGCGGCGGCCAGCACGGCCAGCGCGACGACGAGCCCCACGAGTCGGATCTGACGGGTACGTGCGGTGCGCGACGGTGTGGCCGCCGCCGGTGCCGGCCCGGCGGGGCTCGGCTCGCTTGCCTGACTCAACTAGGCCCTCCCCGCTGCGCGGCCCGGTGACCGGCCCTCCATTGTGGGCCCTGCTGGCGAGCGAGGGGAGCCCGACATCCGCCGGATTTGCGACACCGTTCCGGCAGGCCTAGCTGGTCGGCCGATCGTCGACTTGGCGATATGCCATGACGCGCTTCCGAGCCCAGGTCAGTGCTCCGCACGTTCCGGCCCGACCGTGACACCGTTCGCAGGATCCCAAGATCCAGTGCCGTCGAATGATCCGTCTGGCCAGCATCGGCACCCACTCTGACCGGGGTAGTTCACGCTCGATCACTGCACCTCCCGCAAGGAGCAGGTCCGGCCACCGATCCCTGATCAAGTGACCGGACCGCTATCCGAGCACCCCGCCAGTTGCCGACCGATAGGGGCGCTACCAGAAACCTGCCATGGCTAACCATTGCTAGTCAAGCACTCGCCATGGGTGATTAAGTGGGAGATGCCGATCGATAGGGGAACCGCCAGTGCCGCCGCAGTACGCCTACCAGCGCGTAGCCGAAGATGTGATCAAGCGAATCCAGTCCGGGGAGTTCCCACCCGGCTCGCGACTGCCCAGCCGCGCCGAGTTGTGTGAGCAGTACGAGGTCTCCAGCTTCGTCGCGGACCGGGTCTTCCTCATCCTGAAGATGCAAGGCCTCACGGAATCCCTGCCCGGTGCCGGCGTGTACGTCAAGGAGAGTGCGCCAGGCGAATGAGGTTGCGGCCCGGCGCTGCGGGTGATCGACACGAGTTCGCCGAAGTTGCGGTGTCAACTCGACTCCGATACCGCGATATCGGTGAACTCGTGTCGATCAAGGCCCTCGATCAAGGGGCCGCATGACCTCCGCCACGTCGGCCGGTCGGGGCACCGGCCGACCCGCCTGCGGTGCAAGACTGGTCGCCGCAGGCAACGGGTGGCGTGAGGAGGCGCGGGGTGCGCTGGCGCAGTTTTGTCGCGGTCGGGGACAGCTTCACCGAGGGTATGGACGACGCGTACCCGGATGGCACCTTCCGGGGGTGGGCGGACCTGGTGGCGACCCGACTCGCCGCCGAGGCGGGACCCGACTTCCGGTACGCGAACCTGGCCATCCGGGGCCGGCTCTTCCCCAGCGTGGTAGCCGAGCAGGTGCCCTCCGCGGTGGCGATGAAGCCCGACCTGATCAGCTTCGCGGCCGGCGGCAACGACGTGCTGCGCCGCACCTTCGACCCGGAGACGCTGGTCTCCCGCTTCGACGATGTCGTCCGGCAACTCCGCTCGGGCGGCGCGGACGTGCTGCTCTTCCGATTCGCGGACGTGATGGCCCGCCTGCCCGGTCAGCGTCTCGTCGCGCCCCGGGTGCAGCTGCTCAACCAGGCGGTCGGCGAGACCGCCGAGCGGCACGGCGCGATCCTGGTCGACCTGTACGCCGACGACACGTTCCTCAACCCGATGCTCTGGAGCACCGACCGGCTGCACCTCTCCCCGGCCGGGCACCGACGGGTGGCCGGGCAGGTGCTGAACGCGCTCGGCGTGGGATGCGACGAGGAGTGGCTGCTGGTCCCGCCGCACCCTGCGCCGTCGCCGTGGCTCGCCGCCCGCGCGGCCGACCTGCGCTGGGCCGGGCAGTACCTGGCCCCGTGGATCAAGCGTCGCCTCACCGGCCGGTCCTCCGGCGACACGGTGACCGCGAAGCGTCCGCTGCTCGGGCCGATCGTCGACTGACCGTGCGCACGTTGCACGCCGCGCCGCTGCTGCGCCGCGAGCGGGACGGCGAGCCGGTGCCGGGGCAGGCCGTGCTGGTCAGCGGTGACCGCGTCGAGGCGGTCGGCCCGCTCGCCGAGTTGGCCGGGGCCCACCCGGAGGTGCGGGTCCGTCGCTGGCCCGGCACGTTGGGGCCGGGCCTGCTGCACGACGGTCCGCTGCCCGCAGCGCCCACCCCGCGTGAGCGGGTGCACGCGCTGCTGCGTACCGGGGTGACGGCGGTGCTCGCCGAGCATCTGGCCGACCCGACGCTACGGGCCGCCGTCGACAGGAGTGATCTTCTGGTGCATACCGCCGTCGCGCGCCAGGAACTGGAGCGGGGCGAGCGCGCCGACCTGACGGTCCAGGACACCGACGGAACCTGCCTGGTGACCGTCGTGGCCGGTCGGATCGCCCACCGCCGCGCCTGATCAGGTCGGTGCCCGAGGCTCGTCGGTCTCATGTGGAATGCGGAGCGGAATCGGGGTCGTCCGATGTCCGCCATCCCCGATAGCATCCGCTGCCCCCGCTTATTCGAAGACGGGGACATCGGGGAGAGGTGGATGGGGGATGACCCTCATGCCTGGCAGGACGACATCCGGAAGACCGGCCCGAGCCCTGCTGGCCGCGGTGCTGTCAATGACGGTCGCCGGTGGCCTGCTCACGCTCACGGCCACGCCGGCCGCGGCCTACGACGTGCGGTACGAGAAGAACAACTCATGGGCCTACGCGGACGCGCACCGGCCCAGGCAGATCAACATTGACCAGGCCGGTGACGTGCCGGTCGGGTCCTGGAAGGACGACCGTGGGCGCAAGCACACGGCCCGCGCCTACTTCACGTTCGACATCTCCCGCTACCGGGGAGCAGAGATCGAGTCGGCCGTCTTCTCCGCCAAGGAGACCTCGGTTGTCGACTGCACGAAGCGGCCGGGGGTGGAGCTGTGGCGTACCGCGGCGTACACCGCCGCGTCGAGTTGGGCGAAGCCGCCGGCCGAGCTGGCGAAGTTGCACACGGCCACTCTGCCGGACGTCGCCGGCTGTCCCGCGCCGTACGTGGAGTGGGATGCGGCCGACGGACTGCGGCAGGCGTTGGCCGAGGGCGCCTCGACACTCACCCTTGCGCTCCGGCTGCCGGCCGGCGCCGAGGCCGATCCCAGGCTGGGCCGCCGCTACGCCAGTACGGTTGGCATCTCCATCGACTTCAACTACCCACCAGGCTTGCCGACCGACCTGCAAACCTCCGGCACGCCGTGCACGACGGCCGAGCCGTACCAGTTCCAGCGAAGCAGTGACCTGGCGCTCTCTGCGATCCTGCACGATCAGGACAAGAACACCGCCGGTGGCACGGACATGTTGACCACCACCTTCGCACTCTGGCCGGTCGACGAACCGTCCGCCCGGATCGAGCGGACCGGAAACGGTCGGGACGGCGAGTGGGACAGCGTCATCTTCAGCCGCGACACCCTCACGCACGACCGCGTGTACGCCTGGCAGGTGCGAGCGGCGGACAGCCGGGCCACCGGCGGTTGGAGCCACCTCTGCTACTTCCGGACCGACTTCCAGGGCCCGGCGACCGCGCCGATCGTCTCCTCCACCGACTTCCCCGCCGACGGGAGCTGGCATCCGGCGTTTCCCGGCCAGTTCACCTTCGACGCTGGTGCGGCAGCGGACGCGGTTGGCTTCCGATACCGGCTCGACGGCGGACTCGAGGCGACGGTGTCGGCGGACCGGCCCGGCGGCACGGCCACGGTCACCATCACCCCGAACGCCGGGCCCCGCAGCCTCACGGTGGTGAGCGTGGATGCGGCCGGAAACCGGTCGCCCGAAACGCGGTACGAGTTCCGGGCCAGCGACGTCGCACCGGTCGTCACCGGCAACCTGACGGAGATCGGGGCCCCGGCCACGTTCTCCGTACAGCCGGGGATGCCTGGGGTGGTCCGCTACCGCTTCAGCCTGGACGGCGACCCGGAGCAGACGGTGGAGGCGGCGACCGACGGCACGGCCTCGCTGACCGTCACCTCGGCCCGGGGTGGTAGCCGCACCCTCTCGGTGACCAGCGTGACCGCCGACGGCGTGACCGCGACGGCGACCCGCACCTTCCGGCTGAGCACCGCGCCCAAGGTGGCCGCAACGGTCTACCAGCAGGGGGCCACCAGCGGTGGCCAGGGCGTACCGGGAGTCTTCACCTTTACCCCGCGTCAGCCCGACGTGGTCAGCTACCGCTACCGCTTCGGCACCCAGACCAGCACCGTCACCGCGACGGCCGACGGGTCCGCGTCGGTGACCTGGGCGCCGACGAAGGCCGGCTTCACCTCGCTCACGGTCTGGAGCGTCGACGTCAACGGCGTCCAGTCGGACTCGACGAGTTTCGCCTTCTTCGTGCGTGATCTGCTGCCGGTCATCCAGGGATTCCTCTACGACCCCGGTTACCCTGCCGGCGGTCCGGGTCAGGCTGGCGACTTTCTGATCAGCTCCGAAGTACCCGGCACCACCGAGTTCCGGTACCGCTTCGACGATGGCCCTGAGCAGGGGGTCGGTGCCGACGTCAACGGCAGCGCGATCGTCACCTGGACGCCGGAGCAGAGTGGCACGCACACCCTGACGGTGCGAAGTGTGTTCGCGGACGGAACGGTGTCCCAGGAGCGGACGTACTCCTTCCTGGTCGCCGACGGCCCGGCAGAGTAATCGGCCTCGTACGAGACGCCTGTCACAAGGTCCGGCCCACCATCGCATGCCGGTGGTGGGCCGGACCTGTTACGGCGGTCGAGGGCGGTGTCGCGGCGTACCTTGGGGATCATGTCTGTGCCGAACGATCCTGATCCCCGCCTCCAGTCGTACGCCGACCCGCAGCGGCTGGTCACCACCGACTGGTTGGCCGAGCACCTGGGCGACGAGGGCCTCGTCGTGGTCGAGTCCGACGAGGACGTGCTGCTCTATGAATCCGGTCATATCCCCGGCGCCGTCAAGGTCGACTGGCACCTCGACCTGAACGACCAGGTCACCCGGGACTACCTCGACGCGACGAGCTTCGCCGAGATGTGCGCCGCGAAGGGCATCGGCCGGGGCGACACCGTCGTCTTCTACGGCGACAACTTCAACTGGTGGGCCGCGTACGCCCTCTGGGTCTTCTCGCTCTTCGGCCACGCCGACGTGCGGCTGCTCGACGGCGGCCGGCAGAAGTGGGTCGCCGAGGGACGCGAGCTGACCCGCGACAAGCCGTCCCGGCCGCGCGCCGACTACCCGGTGCCGCTGCGCGACGATGCGCCGCTGCGCGCGTTCCGCGAGCAGGTGATGGCCCACATCGCCGTGGGCCGGCCGCTTGTCGACGTGCGGTCCCCTGGTGAGTACACCGGCGAGATGCTGCACATGCCGGACTACCCGCAGGAGGGCGCGCTGCGGGGCGGGCACATCCCGGGCGCGGTCAACAAGCCGTGGAAGTCCGCCGCGAACGAGGACGGCACGTTCAAATCCGCCGACGAGCTGAAGGCGATCTATGCCGACCAGCTCGGCCTCAGCCCGGACGACGACGTGATCGCGTACTGCCGGATCGGCGAGCGGTCCAGCCACACCTGGTTCGTGCTGCGGCACCTGCTGGGCTACCCGCAGGTGCGCAACTACGACGGCTCGTGGACGGAGTGGGGCAACCTGGTCCGGGCGCCCGTGGTGAAGGGCGACCAGCCCGGCGGCATCGCCGCCTGAGACGCGGGCTCGGCCGGCTGGGCACCCCCGAGGCCCAGCCGGCCAGCTCCAGTGCACCGCGCCTCAGTCGGCCGGCGCGAGCACGTCCTGCCTCAGCCGGCCAGCGCCAGCACGCCGCGCAGGTCGGGGATGATCCCGGTGATCTCGCCGGTCTCCGGGTCCCAGCGCGCCAGGGCGGCGGGTTCCAGGCGCAGCAGCACCGCACCCTTGTTGTCCCAGCCCAACACCGGGCAGCAGCCTTTGGCGCGGTACCGCCCGAGGTCGAGCAGGTGGGTCACCGAGCCGGTGCGGGAGTCCAGCACGGCCACCGCCTCGGCGCCGCTGATCAGGTTGTTGACGATCCACGCGGCGCTGGCCAACCGGCCCCCGTGCAGCCAGCCCCGACCGTAGAACTCGTTCAGCTGATAGGGCGGCGGCAGCGTGTCGACGGTGATTCGCGATTCGGAGCGGACCGGGCTGTCGAAGGAGGTCCGGCTCCGCAGCTTCAGGTCTGCCCGCTCGCCGACCAGCTCGAGCGGAGCCGCCCCTCGACCGGCCTCCGGGTCGGGTGCGACCACGTTCCAGGCCGACACGTCGGTGGTGCTGGCCGCCTCGGTGTCCCGCTCCACCACGTACGTCCGGTTGTCGCCGCCGACCAGCACCCGGTCGTGCGCCCACACCACCAACTCCAGGTAACCGTCGAGGGGGATGCGTCGTACGCCCGCCGTGGTGAGGTCGACCATGATCAGCTCGTTGGTCTGCGCGAACGCCACCCACCGGCCGTCCGGCGACAGGACTCCCGGCTTGACCGCCGTCGCCTCGTTGCCGCTCTCGTCCCAGGTGGGTGCCGGCGTCACCACGTCGAGACTGCGGACCACGCCGTCGTCGCCGAGAATGCGGATCGGGCCGTCCGGTTGGCCCTCCTCGTTCAGCGGCTGGAACAGCGCCAGCGCCCGCTGGACCGGTCGCGCGGACAGCGTCACGGTCGGCGGGCCGCTGATCCGGCTCAGCGGATCAGACCGGAACGTCAGCTTGGCGGGCGGGTGCTGCACGGGACCGGCGTGGGTGGGCTCGACGGTCGGTGCCACCGGATGGGCCGGGCGTGGATCAGGCGACGGTCGCAGGGCGACCGCCGCACCGCCGGCCAACGCCACGGCCACGACGACCGCGCCGAGGGCCCGTCGGGTACGCCGGGTCCGCCGCGCCCGGTCCCAGCCGGCCGACGCCGGTGCGCTGGGCAGCACGTCCTGCACGCTGACGGTGAACAGGTCGCGCAGGTCCTGCTCGTTCACTGGTGCACCTCCACACCGTTGGCGCCCCGGCCCGGTCGGTCGTCGCCGGCGAGGTTGGGCGCCACCTCCCGGAGACGCCGCAGCGCCAGGTGGCACTGGCTCTTCACGGTGCCGACGGTCACCCCGAGCGCCTCGGCCGTGGCGACCTCGGTCAGGTCCTCGTAGTACCGCAGCACCAGCACGGCCCGTTGGCGCGGCGGCAGCGTGCCCAGGGCGTCGTGCAGGGTCAGCCGCAACGCGCCGTCCCGGTCCGGCGCGGCCCGCTCCGGCGGCGCGGCGCTGAGCCACTCCCGGCGACGACGACGCCACCAGGACACCGCGTCGCGGTAGAGGATGGCCCGCACGTACGCGGCGGGGTCCCCGTCACGGACCGAGGTCCAGCGCAACGCCAGCTTCAGCAGGGCGTCCTGGAGAAGGTCCTCGGCCTGGTGCCGGTTGCCACAGATCAGGAAGGCCGCGCGCAGGAGCCGATGCTGGTTGCTCTCCACGAAGGCGAGGTAGCCGTCGCGGCCGTCGTCCGCCGTCGATCCCATCCGCACCCCTTCCGGCCGCCCGTGGTGCGCGTCAACCGACAGACGCACGGGAGGGCGGAAAAGGTTGGACCGATTTTCCGGCCGGTCGCAGTATCCGCCACGCCACCACCGTCACCAGGGCGAAGACACCCGCCGCCGCGCCCACCACCGGAGGAGTCCCGTGCGCGGCGGCGACCAGCCCGGCGAGCCCCGCGCCGACCGGGGCGGTGACCAGACCGATCATCCGTTGGGCCGCACCGACCCGACCGAGCAGCCGCGACGGCACCTGCCGTTGACCGTACGACGCCCACAGGCTGTTCCACACCACCGTCCCGGCGGCGAAGACGGCCAGCGCGAACCCGCCCGGCACCGGATGCCGGGCCAGCGCGAACCCGGTCAGCGCCACGGTCTCGGCGGCGAGAACCGCGCCCAGCGCGGGCACCGTGCCGAGCCGGGCGGCGAGCCGGTCCGATCCCAGTGCCCCGGCCACCCCGCCGAGGATCGCCACCGCGGCGAACAGCCCGTACCCGGCCGGCGGCACCCGCAGTACGTCCAGCGCGTAGAGCACCAGCACCGCCATGATGCCGGAGATCGCCAGGTTGCTCGCCGCGGCGAGCAGGGTGACCCGCCACATGGTCCGGTGCCCGCGCAGCCACCGCACCCCCTCGACGATGTCGCCCCACACCGACCCATGCCCGGTGGCCGGCCGGGCGGGTACCGCGGCGGGCGGGGCGAGGGCCAGCACGAGCAGGGCGGCCGCCGCGAAGGTGACGGCGTCGAGGGCGAACGGCAGGGCCGGAGCGGCGGCGAACAGGACACCGGCGGCGGGAGCGCCGAGGAAACCGCCCGCCACCGCCGCACCCGCCTGGAGGCGGCCGTTCGCCCGGGGCAACGCGGCCGGCGGCACCAGGGCCGGGAGCAGCGCGAACGAGGCGGAGTCGAAGAGCGTACCGAGCGCGGCGAGCAGGAACGCGGCCACCAGCAGCAGCCCGATGCCGGCCCGGTCCACGGCCACCGCCACGGCCAGCGCCGCCACCACCGCGGCGCGTACCCCGTCGATGCCGGCCATCGTCCGGCGGCGGTCCCAGCGGTCCGCGTACACCCCGCCGAGCAGGCCGAAGAGCAGCGGTGGCAGCTGCGCGGCCACGGTGACCGCGGCGATGACCCGGGGGTCGCGGGTCAGCGTGGCCGCCAGCAGCGCCAGCGCCGGCGTCCGCAGCGCGTCTCCGAAGCGGGACGCCACGGCGGCGGACCAGAGCAGCCGGAAGTCCCGGCCCAGAGCGGAGGAGGTCATGCCGCCGACCGTGCCGGTTCGACCGGGTCGAGGGTCAAGCCGCCGGGCGAAAGGGGGACGCGGGCGGTCGGTGATCTTGGGTACGGTGAGCGCCGGCATCGGGACCGGGGAGAGCACAGCGTGGACCACACCTTCCAGGTCGACCTGCGTGGCGTGGTCGACCTGCTCAGCCACCACCTCTACGGGAGCCCTCGGGTCTACGTCCGGGAGCTGCTCCAGAACGCCGTGGACGCGATCACCGCCCGGCGGACGACCGAGCCGGACGCGCCGGCGTTGGTCCGGATCGAGCCTCCGGAGCTGACCGGGGACGGCACCCTGCGCGTGCACGACACCGGCGTCGGCCTGACCGAGGCGCAGGTACACGAGCTGCTGGCGACGATCGGCCGCAGCTCCAAGCGGGACGAGCTGGGCTTCTCCCGGCACGAGTTCCTCGGCCAGTTCGGCATCGGCCTGCTCTCCTGCTTCCTGGTGGCCGACGAGATCCAGGTGCTCACCCGGCACGGCGACGACCCCACCGTCCGGTGGACCGGGTACGCCGACGGCCGGTACGCGGTGACCGTGGCGCCGCCGGAGGAGGCCCGCGCGGAAGTGGGCACCACCGTGACGCTGGTGCCCCGCCGGGACGCCGACCAGTGGTTCGGCACCCCGACCGTCGTCGACCTGGCGCGGCTCTTCGGCGCGCTGCTGCCGGTCACCGTCCGGGTCGGCGACGTGGTCACCACCGTCGGTGAACCGCCCTGGCCGACGACGCCGGGAGCGCCGGTCGACCGGGCGGCCCTGATCGCGTACGCCCGCGAGACGCTCGGCGTGGACCCGTTCGACGTGCTGCCGCTCAGCGTTCCCGAGGCCGGGCTGACCGGTGTCGCCGTCATCCTGCCCACCCCGGTGAACCCGGCGGCCCGCGCCGGGCACCGCGTCTACCTCAAGCGGATGCTGCTCACCGAGAACGCCGACGGGCTGCTGCCGGACTGGGCGTTCTTCGCGCACTGCGTCGTCGACGCGACCGAGTTGCGTCCGACGGCCAGCCGGGAGGCCCTGTACGAGGACACCCTGCTGACCGCGACCCGGGAGGCGCTCGGTGACCAGGTACGCGGCTGGCTGGTCCGGCTGGCGCGGCACGACCCGCACCGGCTGGCCGAGTTCCTCCAGGTGCACCACCTCGGCGTGAAGGCGTTGGCGTTGCACGACGACGACATGCTCCGGCTGGTCGACAGGTGGTGGCCGATGGACACCAACGTCGGCACGCTCACCCTGGCCGAGTTCCGGGAACGCTACGGGGTGGTCCGCTACGCGGCCAGCCTCGACGAGTTCCGCCAGCTCGCCGCGGTGGCCGCCGCACAGGACCTGGCAGTGGTCAACGCCGGCTACACGTACGACACCGAGCTGATCGAGCGGCTGCCGGCGGTGGACCGATCGGTGCTCATCGAACGGCTCGAGCCGAGCGATCTCACCACCCGGTTCGACGCCCTCGACCCGTCCGTGGAACTGGCGCTGCGGCCGTTCCTCACCGCCGCGCAGCGGGCCGTCGAGCGGTCCGGCTGCGAGGTGGTCATCCGGGCGTACGACCCGGTCTCGCTGCCGGCGCTCTACCTGGTCAGCCGGTCGGCGGCGTTCAACGACCAGCTTGCCGCCAGCCGCGACCGGGCCGACGAGCTGTGGGGCGGGGTGCTCGACGCGCTCGCCGCCACCGCGCCGCCGGACCGCCCGCAACTGGTGCTCAACCACCGCAACCCGCTGGTGCGGCGGGTCACCATGCTGGGCGACCCGGAGCTGGTCGGGCTCGCCGTCGAGGCGCTGTACGGGCAGGCGCTGCTGCTCGGGCACCATCCGATCCGCGCGGCCGACGCCGCGCTGTTGAACGATTCCTTCCTCGGCCTGCTCGGCCGGGCGGTGCCGGGACGGGAGCAGGAATGAGCGACGAGGACCTGTGGCGGGTGCTGCGCGGCATCGCCGACATGCCGTACGGGGCGGGCCAGATCGCCGCGTTGGAGCAGTTGCTGCGCCGGGTGGACGCCGCCGACGACCGGCACCTCGCCTTCGTCACCCGGATGCAGGCGACGACCGGGTACGTCTACGGTGGCGAGCCGGCGAAATCGTTCGTGACGTTCTCCTGGTGCCTGTCCGAGTTCGACCGGGACCCGCAGCCCTACCACCAGCGCCACCTGCACCAGTTGCTGTGGCACTTCAAGTACATGGTCTCGGGACTGCTGAAGTTCCCCGAGGTGCCCCTGGACCGCACGTACGCCGTGCTCGACGACATGGAGCGGCGCTACCGGGCCGGCGGGCACAGCCTGCAGACCGTCCACAAGCACCGTTTCCGGGTCGCCGACCACGTCGGTGACGCCGAGGCCGCCGCGCACTGGTACCGGCTGTGGCAGACGACGCCCCGCGACGACCTGTCCGACTGCGCGGGTTGTGATCCGACCAGCCAGGTGGGTTACCTGGCCGACACCGGGCGGGACGCCGAGGCGGTGGCCCTCGCCGAGCCAGTGCTCGCCGGCCGGCTCACCTGCACCGAGCAGCCGCAGGCGATCCTCACCGCGCTCCTGCTGCCGTACCTGCGGACCGGTCGGGGCGAGTCGGCGCGCGACGCGCACCGAGAGGCGTACCGCAAGCTGCGCGGCAGCCTCGCCGACCTGTGGGACATCGGCGACCACGTGGAGTTCTGCACCCTCACCGGCAACGAGGCGCGGGCGGTCGAGCTGGTCGAGCGGCACCTGGACTGGCTGGACCGGCCGCCGTCGCCGGCCGCCGCCATGCACTTCGCGGCCACCGCCGCCGCCGCGCTGCGGCAGGCCGGCGGGGCGACCGTGTACCGCCGTGCCGCCGAGGGCCGGCCGGCGGCCGAGGTGCCGGCGTCGGCGCTGGCCGACGAGTTGGCCCGAACGGCGACCGAGTTGGCCGCCCGCTTCGACGCCCGCAACGGGACCAGCCACCAGTCGCAGTGGATCGAGCGGCGGCTCGCCGTCCGGCCCGACGGCGAGCACCTGCCGCTCTCCGCGAGCGTCCGGCGCCTTCCCGTCCGGCCGGGTGGGGGCGCGCCGGCCGGTGCGGCGGCGTCGTCCGAACGCCCCGGCCGGGCACCCGTCGAGGTGTCCACCGTGGCTCTGCCCACCGACGCCGACGACCTGTTGACCCTCGCCGAGGAGAGCTGGGGCCGACACGACCGGGCCACCTTCCGGGCGGCGCTGGCCGCGTACGACGACCGGTTCGACGCCGCCGCCCTACCGGCGCGGACGGTGGCGCACCGGCTGGCGATGCGGGCCGCCGAGCGGGGCGACGAGGACGACGTCGAGGGCGCGGTCGAGCTGAACCGGGCGGCGCTGGAGCTGTACCGCTCGGCCGGCGAGGAGCTGCCCGCCCAGGTCGTCGCGGGGCGGCTCGGGGTGCTGCTGACCCGCGCCGACGAGCACGCCGAGGAAGGGCTGACGCTGGTCCGGGAGGCGGCCGAGACGCTGGATCGGCTCGGCGACGCCCGGCAACGCGCCGCCGGGTACGACCGGCTGGCGTTGGCGCTGCTGCACCGGCAACGCTGGGCGGACGCCCTGGCGGCCCTGGACCGGGTACCCGCCGACGCGGGCGGCGACACGCACCTGGCGGCCCGGGTAGCGCTGCACCGGGCCCATCTGCTGGAGCAGTCCGACCGCGTCGACGAGGCCCGCGCCGCCGCCGAGAACGCCCGCCGGATCGCCCGTGAGCTGGGCATCGACGAGCTGGTCGTGGCGGCCTGCCTGACCTGCGCCCGGACGGTCGACGATCCGGCCGAGGCGGTGGCCGCCTGCGACGAGGCGCTGCGGGTGGCGTCGGCGGACGCGGAGCTGCCCGTACGGGTGGCCCGCGCGCGGGCACTGCTCTCCGCCGGCCGGGCCGCCGACGCGGTGGACGACTTCGTCGAGGCGGTGACGCTCTGCGTGGAACGTGGCGCCGAGGGGGACGCGTTCCTGCGCTGGGAGCTGGCGAACGCGTACCGGGTGGTGGGCCGGCTCGCCGAGGCGGCCGAGGTCGCCGAGGAAGCAGTGCTCGGCCTGGACCGCCTGGGCGCGCAGGCGGAGGCCGACCGCTGCCGGCATCTGCTGGCCGGCGTCTACAGCGGGCTCGGCGAGATCGACCCCGCGCTGGCCCTGTTGGAGCAGTTGGCGGTCAACCTGGACGGCCCGGACAACCTGCCCAACCGGGCGCAGGTGCTGGAGGAGGCCGGCGGGATCCTGTACGACGCCGACCGGGACGCCGTGGCCGCCGAACGGTTCGCCGCCGCCGCCACGGCGTACCGGCTCGCCGAACTGCCGCTGGACGAGCTGCGTGCCCGTCGCCGGGAGGCGTACGCCTGGTTCTGGTCCGACAACCTGCCTGAGGCGGTACGCGTCGTCGAACTGGCGGACGGGCTGGCGTCGGCGTTGGCCGGGCAGGCGGAGCCGACGCCACCGGTGACGTACGAGCTGGCGATGACGGCCGAGACCGGCGCGCGGGTGCTGACCGGGGAGGGCCGGACGGACGAGGCGCTGGAACGGCTCGCCGGGGTGCCCGACCGGCTGCGGTCGATCGAGGCGTTCGGTGAGGCGGCCCAGGTGGAGGTCCTCGTCGGTGAGCTGCTGCTCCGACTGAACCGGCCGGGCGAGGCGGCGCCGCTGCTGCGTCGCGTACTCGGTGGGTTGCCGGCCGGCTCGCGGCCGGTCCGCCAGACGGCGTGGTTGCTGGCCCGTGCGCTGGACCTGCTCGACCGGAACGCCGAGGCGGCCGCCCTGCGGCAGGAGCACGACCTCGACCCGGACGACTGATCGCCGCGACCGACCGACCGTAACCGTCGCCCCACCGGGTTCAGCTCGCGGTCTACGCTTGCCCCGTGACGGTGGAACAGCAGGCACGGGGGGCGGCGGGTACGGGCCGGCGTCGGTCCCGCAAGGACGAGATCCTGGAGATCGCGGTCGGTCTGTTCGCCGCCCGTGGCTACCACGGTGTGTCGATGGACGACATCGGTGCGGCAGCCGGGGTGACCGGCCCGGCGCTCTATCACCACTTCGCCGGTAAGGAGGCGATGCTGGCCGCCGCGTTGATCCCGGTCAGCGAGGGGCTGCTGGCCGGCGGGCGGGAACGCGCCGCCGGGCACCCGGACGACCCGCGCGGTGTGCTGGAGTCCCTGATCGACTTCCATGTCGAGTTCGCGCTGGCCAATCCGGCGGTGATCGCGCTGCACCTGCACGAGCTGGACCGCCTGCCGGAGGAGCCGCGGCGACGGATCCGCCGGCTGCAACGGATGTACGTAGAGGAGTGGGTGACGGTGCTCACGGCGCTGCACCCGGGCATGCCGGACGGCGAGGCGCGGGTGCTCGCGCACGCCGCTTTCGGCCTGATGAACTCGACCCCGTTCCTCGGCGGTGAGGTGGACCGGCGACGTCGTGCCGAGCTGTTGCGCGGCGCGACCCTGGCCGCACTGCTCGCCTGAGCCGACTCGTCAGAAGTGCGCCGGTCATGATTCCCTGACATCGTCCCAACATCCGGACGCCGGGAGGAAACATGATCGAGTCACTTTTGGTCGCCAATCGGGGCGAGATCGCCCGCCGGGTCATCCGGACCGCCAAGCGGCTCGGGGTTCGCGCGATCGCGGTGTACTCCGAGGCGGACGCCGACCTGCCGTTCGTCACCGAGGCGGACGAGGCGGTGCTGATCGGCCCGCCGAACCCGGCGCAGAGCTACCGCAACGTCGAGGCGATCCTCGCCGCCGCGAAGTCGACCGGCGCGCAGGCGATCCACCCCGGCTACGGCTTCCTGTCGGAGAACGCGGAGTTCGCCCGTACCGTCGAGGCGAGCGGGCTGATCTGGGTCGGACCGGGCGCGGACGCGATCAGCGCGATGGGCGACAAGATCAATGCCCGGAACCTGATGGCGGCGGCCGGCGTGCCGGTCGCGCCCGGCACCACCGACCCGGCCGCCGACCTGGCCGCGGCCGTGGCGGCCGCCGCCGAGATCGGCTACCCGGTGATGGTCAAGGCCGCCGCCGGTGGCGGCGGCATGGGGATGGGCGTGGCCGTCGACGAGGCCGCGCTGCGCACCGAGTACGACAAGGTGCGCGCCTTCGCCGAGCGGATGTTCGGTGACGGCTCGGTGCTGATCGAGCGGTACTTCCCCCGGGTACGGCACGTCGAGGTGCAGATCCTCGGCCTGGCCGACGGTCGGGTGGTGGCGCTGGGCGAGCGGGAGTGCTCGGTGCAGCGACGCAACCAGAAGCTCGTGGAGGAATCCCCGTCGCCGGCGGTCTCGCCGGAACTGCGGTCGCGCCTCCTGGCGGCGGCGGTACGCGCCGGCGAGGCCGTGGGTTACCGCAACGCGGGTACGGTCGAGTGTCTGCTCGACCCCACCTCCGGTGAGTTCTTCTTCCTGGAGATGAACACCCGCCTTCAGGTGGAGCACCCGGTGACCGAGTACGTCTACGGGATCGACCTGGTCGAGGAGCAGTTGCGGGTGGCGTCCGGGCTGGCGCCGACGTTCGACCCGGACGCGCTCACGCCGAGCGGGCACGCCATCGAGATGCGGATCAACGCGGAGGACCCGAAGCGGTTCCTGCCCGGCCCCGGCGTGATCAGGACGTGGGTGGAGCCGACCGGCGAGGGGGTCCGGGTGGACTCCGGCTACACCGGGGGCAACACGGTCACCCCGTTCTACGACAGCCTGCTGGCCAAGCTGATCGTCACCGGTGACAGTCGTGACGAGGTGATCGCCCGCGCGCGGGACGCTGTCGCCGGGTTCCAGATCGTCGGCCCGAAGAACAACCTGCCCTTCTTCGCCGAGTTGCTGGAGAACGACGAATTTCTCTCCGGCGCCTACGACACGGCGATCGTCTCCCGTATGCGCTGAGCCCTCGCCGGCCGTCGCGCTGTCGTCCTCCGGCGGCGCGGCGGCATTGGCATCCGCGCCCTTTGCTCTGCTTACCTGGACGCAACAGCGGATGTCCGGATACCGGACGATCGGTGTTGCGTCAGTTGAAGCAGTGCAAAGGGCGCGTGTGGCACCCCGACCCTGCGTACCGATCCGACGTCACAGCGAGGTGACCGATGAGCCAACTGCCAGACTCCGTCTCGATCCGCGAGGTCGGGCCACGGGACGGGTTGCAGAACGAGGACCCGATCCCGACCGACGCGAAGGTGCGGCTGCTCGACGCGCTCTCCGCCACCGGCGTGCGCCGGATCGAGGCGGTGTCCTTCGTGCATCCGAAGGCGATTCCGCAGATGGCCGACGCCGACGAGGTGTGGCGGCGGGCGGCGAGGGCCGACGGGGTGCGGTACTCGGCGCTGGTGCCGAACACCCGGGGCGCGCAGCGGGCACTGGCCGCCGGCTTCACCGAGATCGAGGTGGTGGTGTCGGCGAGCGACACGCACAACCGCCGCAACGTCAACCGCTCGACCGACGAGTCGCTTGACGACATCGCCGAGCTGATCGACCTGCTGCACGGCGCGTCCGCGCGGGTCGAGGTGATCGTGGCGACCAGCTTCGGCTGCCCGTACGAGGGGGACGTCGACCCACGTCGGGTCGCCGGCATCGTCGACCGGGTGGTCCGCGACGGCGCGGACCGGGTCGCCTTCGGCGACACGACCGGCATGGGCACGCCGCGCCGGGTCCGGGAGCTGGTGACCGCGGTACGCGACCGCAACGCGCACGTGCCGGTGCTGCTGCACTTCCACAACACCCGGGGTACGGCGTTGGCCAACCTGTTGACCGCGCTGGAGCTGGGGGTGACCGAGTTCGACGCGAGCGTGGGCGGTCTGGGCGGCTGCCCGTACGCGCCGGGGGCGAGTGGCAACCTGGCCACCGAGGAGGCGGTGCACATGCTGCACGACATGGGCATCGACACCGGCATCGACCTGGAGGCCCTGATCGAGGCGGCCGAACTGGCCGAGGGATTGCTCGGCAAGAAACTGCCGTCGGGCGTGCTGCGGGCGGGACCGCGTACCCGGCTGACGCCGATGCCGAGCTGAGGACACGCGCCAGGGGCCGGCGGTTTCGCCGGCCCCTGGCGTGGCGTGCGGGGTTCGGTCAGCCCACCGTGGTGAGCGCCGCCGGCCAGCTGTCGCGGAAGATGTCCGCGCTGCGGTCGGTGCTGCGCTCGGTGGCGCTGAACGTGCCGGCGAAGAGGCTGCTCACCCGGTTCGCCTCGGCGGTGCTCGGGTACGGGTTGGTGCAGCTGGTGCCGGCGCTGCCGCCGGACATCAGGATCGCGCAGTTGCCGTTGTAGTTGTCCGGCAGGCCGAGGATGTGCCCGATCTCGTGGGTCATGATCCGCAGCGGGCTGTACTGGGCCGCCTGCTGGGTGTCGATGTAGACCCGGCCGTTGCCGAGACTGGTCCGCACGGCGTACGAGCCGCCGCCGGTGATCTGGTAGATCCTCAGGTTCGAGCCGCAGTTCGCGGAGAGCGTCAGGTTGACGGTGGCGTTGTTCCAGATCGAGGCGGCCTGGTTGGCGGTGCCGGCGTAGGCGCCTGCCTGGCTGGTGTTGTAGCAGATGGTCATCGCGGCGGACGCGGGCGCGGGGTTGGCGACCGTGACGCCGAGCGTGGCACCTGCCGTCGCGACCAACGCGACAGCGAGCCGACTGAGCCGTGAGGTCATCGCTGACTCCTATCCGAGAGGGGTGCCAGGAGCCTATCCACAGCCATCAATACATTTCAATGCTTGACTGTTTGGGGATCTCGGGTGTCACGTCTGGGAGGCGTCGGCTCGCCGGAGGCTGCGCGAATGCGATAGCCTAACGATCGTTCAGGTCAGCACGGGCGAGGGAGTCGGCGTGACGCTCGACGGTGAGGCGCTGGAACAACTGCGCAAGCGGGCCCGGTCCGGCGGCGCGGACAAGTACCACGCGGCCAGCGAGGCCAAGGGCAAGCTCTTCGCCCGCGAACGTGTCGCGCTCCTGGTCGACGAGGGTTCCTTCGTCGAGGACGGCCTCTACGCCAACGCGCTCGCCGACGGACTGCCCGCCGACGGTGTGGTCACCGGCACCGCCACCATCGACGGCCGGCAGGTCTGCCTGATGGCCAACGACTCCACCGTGAAGGCCGGCAGTTGGGGCGCCCGTACCGTCGAGAAGATCATCCGGATCATCGAGCGCGCGTACGCCACCAGCGTGCCGATGGTCTACCTGGTCGACTCGGCCGGCGCGCGGATCACCGACCAGGTCGACCTCTTCCCCGGGCGTCGGGGGGCCGGCAAGATCTTCTGGAACCAGGTCCGCGCCTCCGGCTCGATCCCGCAGGTCTGCGCGCTCTTCGGCCCGAGCGCCGCCGGTGGGGCGTACATCCCGGCGTTCTGCGACGTGGTGGCGATGGTCGACGGCAACGCCAGCATGTATCTCGGCTCCGACCGGATGGTCGAGATGGTCACCGGGGAGAAGACCACCCTGGAGGCGATGGGCGGGGCCAAGGTGCACACCGCCGAGTCCGGCGTCGGGCACTTCCTCTGCAAGACCGAGGCCGACGCGCTCGACGTGGTGAAGACCTACCTGTCGTACCTGCCGGCGAACTGGACCCAGCCGCCGCCGGCCGCGCCGGCGGTCGCCGCGCCCGCGAAGGCAGACCTGGCCGCGCTGGTGCCGGCCAGCGAGCGGCAGGCGTTCGACATGCGACGGTACGTCAAGGGCCTGCTCGACGAGGGTTCCTTCTTCGAGATCCAGGCACTGTGGGCCAAGGAGCTGACCATCGGCTTCGGTCGCCTCGACGGCCAGGTCGTCGGCGTGGTCGGCAACAACTCGATGTTCAAGGGCGGTGTCCTCTTCGTCGACTCGGCCGACAAGGCCACCCGGTTCGTGCAGCTCTGCGACGCGTTCAACGTGCCGCTGCTCTTCCTCAGTGACGTGCCCGGTTTCATGGTCGGCAGCGCGGTGGAGAAGCAGGGCATCATCCGGCACGGCGCCAAGATGATCACCGCGATCTCCGAGGCGACGGTGCCGAAGATCTGCGTGGTCGTTCGCAAGGCGTACGGCGCGGGCCTGTACGCGATGGCCGGCCCCGGTTTCGAGCCGGACGCGACGATCGCGCTGCCCACCGCCAAGATCGCGGTGATGGGCGCCGAGGCCGCCGTGAACGCCGTCTACGCCAACAAGATCGCGGCCATCGAGGACGAGGCCGAGCGGGCCGCCTTCGTGGCCGCCAAGCGGGCCGAGTACGAGCAGGACATCGACGTCGTCCGGCTCGCCAGCGAGCTGGTGGTGGACGCCATCGTCGAGCCGCACGACCTGCGCGACGAGTTGGTCCGCCGGTTCACGGCGGCACGCACCAAGGACCGCATCTTCTCCCGGCGTCGGCACGGCGTCACCCCGGTCTGATCCGCACCGCCACCCGTCTCGGCGTCACGAGCGTCGAGGGCACCCGTCCCCACCAGGAGGATGAGATGGACTTCCGGCTCACCGACGAACAAGCGGCGCTGCGGGAGAGCGTGCGGGACTTCGCCCGCGAGGTGGTCGCCCCGGTCATCGCCGAGCACTACGAGCGGCACACCTTCCCGTACGAGGTGATCCGGCAGATGGGCAAGATGGGCCTGTTCGGCCTGCCCTTCGCCGAGGAGTACGGCGGGATGGGCGGCGACTACTTCGCGCTCTGCCTGGCCCTGGAGGAGTTGGCCCGGGTCGACTCCAGCGTGGCCATCACGTTGGAGGCGGCCGTCTCACTCGGCGCGATGCCGATCTACCGGTTCGGCACCGACGAGCAGAAGGCCACCTGGCTGCCCCGGCTGCTCAGCGGGGAGGCCCTGGCCGGCTTCGGGCTGACCGAGCCGGGTACCGGTTCCGACGCCGGCGGCACCCAGACGCGGGCCGTGCTGGACGGCGACGAGTGGGTGATCAACGGGGCGAAGGCGTTCATCACCAACTCGGGCACCGACATCACCGCCATGGTGACCGTCACGGCGGTGACCGGCACCAACCCGGACGGCTCCAAGGAGCTGTCGACAATCATCGTGCCCACCGGCACCCCCGGATTCACGGTGGCGCCCGGGTACTCCAAGGTCGGGTGGACCGCCTCGGACACCCACGAGTTGACCTTCGACGACTGCCGGGTGCCGGCGGCCAACCTGCTCGGCGAGCGGGGCCGGGGTTTCGCACAGTTCCTGCGGATCCTCGACGAGGGCCGGATCGCCATCGCCGCGCTCGCCGTCGGCCTCGCCCAGGGCTGCGTCGACGAGTCCATCAGGTACGCCAAGGAGCGGCACGCCTTCGGCCGGCCGATCGGTGACAACCAGGCCATCCAGTTCAAGATCGCCGACATGGAGCTGAAGGCGCACACCGCCCGGCTGGCCTACTACGACGCCGCCGCGCGGATGCTTGCCGGCGAGCCGTTCAAGCGGCAGGCCGCCATCGCGAAGCTGCACGCGAGCACGATCGCGGTGGACAACGCCCGGGAGGCCACCCAGATCCACGGCGGCTACGGATTCATGAACGAGTACCCGGTCGCCCGGTTCTGGCGGGACTCCAAGATTCTGGAGATCGGCGAGGGCACCAGCGAGGTGCAACGCATGATCATCGCCCGCGATCTGGGTCTCTGACCCCACCGCCGGGCACCGGCGACCGAGCCTCGTCGATCAACCGGCCGCTGTCGGATTATCGGCGAGCGGACGTCGGCAGGACGACGTTCGACTGCCGATGGTCGGAGGCGAACCGTACTCTTCGTGCCCATGACTCCGGATCATGGGCGGTCACGGAGCCCGGCCGATCGCACCGGGCTGCCGGAGCTGCTCCGTGCGCACCGCCGTGCCGCCGGTCTGACCCAGGCGGAGCTGGCGTCCCGTGCCCGGGTCGGCGTGCGGACGGTGCGGGACCTGGAGCGGGGCCGGTCGGTCCGGCCGCAGCGCACCACCGTCGATCTGCTCGCCACGGCGTTGGGGTTGACCGGTGCCGTCCGGGCGGCGTTCCTGGCCACGGCCCGCGGCACCGTCGGCGGGGAGTCACCGTCGGAGGTCGGCTCGGGCACGGTCGGCGTCGGGTCGACGCAGGTGACCCGGCCCGACGTCCCGATCGCCCTCCCGCCCCCGGTCGCCCTGATCGGACGCGACCGGGACGTCACCGAGCTGGCCGCGATGCTGACCGCGGAGCACGGACCCCGGCTGGTCAGCCTCGTCGGCCTGGCCGGGGTCGGCAAGACCGCGCTCGCGCTCGCGGTGGCCCACGCGGCGGCACGCGCGCATCCGGGTGGTGTGGCCGGCGTGCTGGTCGGCGAGGGCTCGGACGGGCCGGACGTGCTCGCCGCCTCGATGACCGTCCTCGGCGCCGCCCGGTTACCGGAACTCGTCGCCCGCCTCGCCGGTCGGCGGGCGCTGCTGGTGATGGACGCCGTCGAGCGGGCTCCCGGCCCGGTGGCCGAGACGCTGCACCGGTTGGGCACCGTACTGCCGTCGCTGCGGGTGCTGGTCACCGGCCGGCACCCGGTCGGGCTGCCCGGCGAACGGGTCTGGCCGGTCGCCCCGCTCGAGGTTCCGCCGCCGGACGGCGAACACGCCGGCCCGGCCACGCTCGTCTCGTGGCCCGCGGTCGCGCTGTTCACCGCACGGCTCGCCCAGGTCCGTCGGGAACCGCCCAGCCCCGAGGAGCTACCGGCACTGGCCGCTCTGGTCCGCCGGCTGGGCGGGCTGCCGCTGGCCATCGAGCTGATGGCCGCCCGGGGGCGGCTGCTCGACCTCACCGAACTGCTCGACCGGTACGGCGACCGCGTGCTCGACCTGACCACCTCGGCCGATCCGGCCCGTGCCCGGTGGGACGGGCCGGAGACCGCCGCCCGTCGCCCGTACGCCACCGACACCACCCGGGCGGCGGTGGCGGTGACCCTGCGGGACGCGGTGGCGACCAGCTACCGCCTGCTCGCGCCGGACGAGCGCGACGCGTTGCGACGGCTGGCCATGTTCGGCAACCGGTGGTCGGTGGAGATGGCCGAGGAGATGCTCGCCGACGAGGCCGACCGGGACGGCACCGTCGCCATCGATCCGGTCCCACTGCTGGACCGCCTGGTCGAGCTGGGCCTGCTGAGCGTTCGCGGCACCGGGCCGTTCCGGTTCCGCCTGCTCGACGCGGTCCGGGACTTCGCCGTGGAGCAGGCGGTCGGCGGCGGTGAGCTGACCTGCGTACGGCGTCGGCACGCGGAGGTGACCGCCCGACTCGTGGCGCGGACCGCAACCGAGCTGGCCGGTCCCCGGATGATCGAGGCTGTGCACCGGCTCGACGAGGTGAGCAGCGACATCAGCTCCGCGCTCGCCCACGCGGCCACCGACGACCCGCTGACCGCGCTCCGGCTCGCCGCCTGTCTTCCCCGCTGGTGGCGCTTCCGGGGTCGGGACGTCGCCGGGCGGCAATGGCTGCGGCGCCTGCTGGCCGACCCGCGAACCGCCGACGCGGACCCGATCCTGCGCGGTTGGGCCAGCCTCGGGGTGGCCCGGCTCGCCGCCGAACACGGCGCGGCGGCCGAGGAGTTACCCACGGCACGGGCCGCGTTGGAGATCTTCCGACGGTCCGGCGACGTGACCGGCGAGTTGGAGGCGCGGGGTGTGCTCGGCGCTCTGCTGACCACCGTCGGCAACCACGACGAGGCACGCGAGCAGGCCGAGGTGATGCTCCGGCTCGCGGCCCGCAACGGCCGTACCCGTGATCTGGCGGTGGCGCAGAACAGCCTCGCCTGGCACGAGATCCGCGTCGGCGACCTGGCGGCGGCCCGCCGGCGTCTGGCCGCCGTGGACCGGCTCGCGGCCGAGGGTGGCGAGCAGCGGTTGCGCGTGCTGGCCTGGGCCAACCGGGCCGAGGTGTCCCGCCTCGAAGGCCGGTACGCGGACGCCGTCGACCAGGGGCGGCGGGCGGTGGCGGCGCTGCTCGAACTGGGCGACCCGGGGCATCGTCGTCGGGTGCTCGGCACGGTCGGTCTGGCGTTCGCTCAGGACGGTCGGGCCACGGAGGCGACCGAGGTGCTCGCCGAACTGCGTGCGGGCGGTGCCGAGACCACCGTCGCTGTGCCGGGACGGCAGTGGATGGAGCGGGTCGGACTGCCGCGACCGCGCTCGGACGACACGGTGTTGTCGTGGCGCGGACCGGAGGCGGGGATCTGCGCGCTGATCGAGGGCAACCTGGCGCTGCACCGGGGTGATCGGGAGTTGGCGGCCGAGTGGTTCACGGCCGCCGTCGAGGCCGGCCACGATCGTCGGGACGTCGTGGAGGCGCTGGTGGGTCTCGCCGCGAGCACTGCGGACCCGGCGGTCCTCGACCGTCTCGACCAGGTCTGTGCCCAGACCGGGATCCGACTGCTGCCGCAGGAGTCCGGGCTGCTCTACGCGTTGATCGCCACGCGGGGCGGAGCCACCGAACGGTGAGCGGGGGCCCGGCGGACCGCCGGATGGAGAGTGGCGCGGGCGAAGAGCCCCCTTGGTGCTACCCCTCGCTGTTCGCCCGCGCCGTCACCCCCCGGTGATTCCCCGGTGGGCGAAAGCCTGCCACCGTTGCCCGGGAAGAAGAGGGTTTTCAAGAGGTTTGTCCGATCTGTAGGGACAGTTCTGCCGGTCTTTCTGCCGGTACCGCCCGGACGCCCCTCGCGACGGTCAGGTCGGGTCGCAGTCGTCGGCCATCTCCTCGGTGCTGCCGGCGGTCGCGCCGGGATGGACCGCGTCCCGCACCCGCCGCAGGCCGTCCAGCAGGGCCGCCAGGGCCTCGGGTTCGAGCTGGCCGGTGAACCACTGCTCGATGATCCGCAGGTGCCCGGGCAGCGTCTCGTCGAGCCGCTGCATCCCGGACGCGGTCACCACCGCGTACGAGCTGCGGCGGTCGTTCGGGCATGCTCGACGGGTGAGCAGTCCGTCGCGCTCCATCCGGTCCACGACGCGGGTCACCCCGCTCGTGGAGAGTGAGGTCTGCGCGGCGAGGTCGGTCATCCGTAGTTGGTTGCCCGGCGAGCGGGCCAGTCGGGTGATCACCTCGAACTCGACCTGGGAGAGGCCGTGCTCCTCGAGTTGGGCGGCGAACCGGGCCGATAGCCCGGCGTGGGCCTCGTACAGGAGGCCAACCGCGGTGATCCGGGGGTCGTCGAACACGTTGGTCACTCGGTCATCCTATCAGTACTTGACACGGGGAATGTTGTTGAGGTTATATTTGCCCAAGCAGTCGTTGGATTACTAAACAATCCTCTGGAGGACACCAGCCATGACCAGCAGCATCGATGCGGTTACCCGCGACTGGGACGGTCTCACCATCCCGGCGGCCGGCACCTACGTGCTGGACACGGCGCACAAGCGGGTCGGCTTCGTCGCCCGGCACATGATGGTCAGCAAGGTCCGTGGTGAGTTCAACGAGGCGACCGCCACCATCACCGTCGCCGAGGACCCGCTGCAGTCGTCGGTCGTCGCGACCATCCAGGCCGCCAGCATCGACACCACCCAGGGCGACCGCGACGCGCACCTGCGCAGCCCCGAGTTCCTCGACGCGGAGAAGTTCCCGACCCTGGAGTTCCGCAGCACCGGCGTGAAGTCCCGCAGCGGCAACGAGTTCGTGCTCGACGGTGAGCTGACCGTCAAGGGCGTCACCCGCCCGGTCGAGCTGGAGGTCGAGTTCGAGGGCGTCGGTCGCAGCCCGTTCGGCCAGGACATCTTCGGCTTCTCCGCGAGCACCGAGATCGACCGCGAGGAGTTCGGCCTGACCTGGAACGTCGCCCTGGAGACCGGCGGCGTGCTGGTCGGCAAGAAGATCAAGATCGAGATCGAGGGCGAGGCCATCCGCCAGGCCTGATCCCCCGGATCACCCGTACGCCGGGCCCGCGCCGCACGTCGGCGCGGGCCCGGCGTCGTCGGTGCCGAGCGCGTGTGAATTGTCACGACTTGTTCTCACCCCGGCGTGATCCGGCGCGACGGTGACGGGGTAGAGATGGCGCCACGAGCGAATCCGCTCCGGCCGGCGTCGGAACACCGTCGTCGGCCTCTGGCCCCGGCCAGGCGGGCGCTCTTACCGTTGATGGTTCACAATGCGCTTCCGGGACGGCAGAATCCCGACCGCGCCGGTTGTCGGGAGGACACATGGGCAGGGACGTCTCGCAGGGCGCCTTCACCCGGGAGGACCGCGTCCGCTACCGGCAGAAGGTCCGGCGTTGCCTCGACGTCTTCGCCCTGATGCTCGACGACTTCGGGTTCGACGCCGACCGGCCGATGACCGGTCTCGAGATCGAGTTGAACCTGGTCGACTCGGCGGCCGAGCCGGCGATGCGCAACGAGGAGATTCTCGCCGAGATCGCCGATCCGCTGTTCCAGACCGAGCTGGGGCAGTTCAACCTGGAGTTGAACGCCGAGCCCCGGCTGATCGAGGGCGCCGGTTTCGCCGACTACGAACACGACCTGCGTAGCAGCCTCTCCCGGGCCGACGAGCGCGCCGCCAGGTCCGACGCGAAGATCGTCCTGGTCGGCATCCTGCCCACGCTCACCGAGGGGCACCTGGTCGAGGACAACCTCTCCACCAACGAGCGCTACCGGGTCCTCAACGACCAGATCGTCGGCGCCCGGGGTGAGGCCATCGAGCTCGACATCCGTGGCGTCGAGCAGTTGCGGACGCACACCGACTCGATCGCCCCCGAGGCGGCCTGCACGAGCCTGCAGTTCCACCTCCAGGTCGCGCCGGACAGCTTCGCCGACTACTGGAACGCGTCCCAGGCCATCGCCGGAGTCCAGGTGGCGGTCGGGGCGAACTCGCCCTTCCTCTACGGTCGTCAACTCTGGGCGGAGACCCGGATCGCGCTGTTCAAGCAGGCCACCGACACCCGTCCGGAAGAACTCAAGGCCCAGGGCGTACGCCCCCGGGTCTGGTTCGGCGAGCGGTGGATCACCTCGATCTTCGACCTGTTCGAGGAGAACGTCCGGTACTTCCCACCGCTGCTGCCGATCTGCGAGGACGAGGACCCGGTGGAGGTGCTGCACGCCGGTGGAGTGCCGCAACTGAGCGAGCTGCGGCTGCACAACGGCACGGTCTACCGCTGGAACCGCCCGGTCTACGACATCATGAACGGCCGTCCGCACCTACGGGTGGAGAACCGGGTGCTGCCCGCCGGCCCCACCGTGGTGGACATGCTGGCCAACGCGGCCTTCTACTTCGGGCTGGTCCGTGGCCTGGCCGAGGCCGACCGACCGATCTGGAGTCAGCTCACCTTCTCCTCGGCCGAGGAGAACTTTCACGCGGCGGCCCGCCGCGGCCTGGACGCCGTACTGCACTGGCCCCGGGCCGGTGACGTGCCGGTCACCAAGCTCGTCCTGGACCACCTGCTGCCCGTCGCCGCGACCGGGCTGGACGGCTTCGGCGTCGCGGCGGCGCAGCGGGACCGGCTGCTGGGCATCATCGAGCAGCGCTGCCGTACCGGCCGCAACGGCTCCGTCTGGCAGACCGAGGCGGTCTGGGCGGCGGAGCGCCACCACGGCATGGACCGCCCGGCAGCCCTGCACCACATGGTCAAGCGTTACGCGGAACTCCAACGCACCAACGAACCAGTCCACACCTGGCCCCTCAACTAACCCCCCACCCGGACCCCTCCCGCGCGGCCCCCGCACCCTGTCGATCATGAAGTTATCGCCAGCCGCCTCGGCGTGTTGCGGCAATAACTTCATGATCGACGCAGCGGTGGGTGGGGTGGGCGCGGTGGGTGGGTGGGGTTGGTTAGGTGGTGGGGCGGCGGGGTGGGCGGGCTCGGTGGGAGGTTGGAGCCTCGGTTGGCGACTCGGCATCCGGGTCGGGGCGTTGGGTCGGGACGCGGGGTGGGGTGGTGGGCGCGTCGACCGGGCTGGTCTCCGGGGGCGGCGGTGCCGCGGTGGTCCTGCCTCGCCGGGTTGCCGTGTCGGTCACCGCGCGGGCGCGACGTCCGGGTCGGGTGCCGTCCGCTGCACCTGTCGGCGTGCGGGTCGCGCCCGACGTCGGGTCGGACCCTTCGGGTCGGGTCGAATCGGCCGGAGCGGTCGACGCCGGGTCGGGTGAGCCGTCGCCCGGTGTCGACGCCGATCCGCGTTCCCCGGACGGGTCGCGCGACGCCGCGTCGGACCGGTCGGCCTGATCGCTCGACGTCAGCCGCCGTCGGGCCGGCGCACCCGCCGAGGCCGCGTCCGGGCCGGCCGAGGCCGCATCCGGGCCGGCCGAGGCCAGGTCCGGACCGGTGGCCGGCGGTCGGTCGGCGGCACGTCGGCGGCCGGCCCGCTCGGCGAGTCGGGCGACGAGAATCGAGCCGCCGACACCGGCGATCACCGCGTACGGGGCGATGAGCTGGGTCGAGAACTGTGCCGGGCCGGGTGCCGCCCACCGGGGCACGGTGGTCAGGTAGGCGAGCGCGACGAGCAACGGGCCGGCCGCGCCGGAGGCCGCCGCGCCCACCCGGTGTCCGCCCGGACGTACCGCGCCGCGGGCGGCGAGGGCGCCGATCAGAAGCGCGGGTACGAGCGCCAGCAGCGCGCCGGGCCAGTAGATCTGGCCGCCGATCCAGTACCGCGCGTGGTCCGGGTCGAGCTGCCAGGTGCCGAGTTGGGCACCGGTCAGGCCGCGCCCGACGCGTACCCCGTCGACGACCGAGACCACCGCGAGCAGCCACAGCCAGGCGGCCGTCGCGGTGATGTTCACCGCGACCGGGCGGGAGCGCAGCGCCCAGAGCGCGACGACGACGCCGATCAGGATGCCGAGCGCCGCGTGCAGGGCCGCGACCCGCTGCGGCGCGCCGGTGTCGGCGCCGGCGGCGACCCGGGCCGGTACGGCGACCAGCAGTACGGTGACCAGTCCACCGAGCCCGGCACCGAGCGCCAGGGACAGCCGGCGGAGCAGACCGGGGCGCTCGATCGGATCGACTGCCGGCCGGTCCGGCGTCGCCTCGGTGCCGCCCGGTTGGCCGGGCGTGAGCGCCGGTGACTGCGGCAGGTCAGCCTCGTCCGCCACGACGGCGGCCGTCGGGTCCCCGGTCGTCGACGCGGGTACGCCCCGCTGGTGCAGTCGCTGCGCGCAGACCGCACCCAGCACAGTGGAGCTGGCGGCCAGCCAGGTGGCCCACGCGAGCCCGTCGGCCCAGGCCGTGCCGTTGGCACCGGCCTCGGTGGGCGTCCAGGTGATGACGCCGAGCCCGTAGCCGAAGCCCAGTTGCGCGGCGCCTGCGCCGGCAGCGACCCCGACCGCCGTCGCGATCGATACTCCCCAGCCCCGTCTGGCCATGCCGGGCAGCGTAACGTCCCGTCGTCGGTGCGGCGAGTCGCAGTGACCCGCCGGTACGGACCGTCGGCACAACGTGATGGGCGGCGAACGGTACGGTCGCCGGTGATGAGGCGGTGGACGGTATGACGGACGCGAACACGGGTCGGCAGGATTCCTCCGGCGGCCGGGACGGCGGCGGTGGGAACCGGGCCGGTGTGCTGCTCGGTGGCGGACTGGTCGCGGTGCTCCTCGCCGTGGTCGGCGCGACCGGCGGTTGGCTGCTGGCCGGCGACGACGACGAATCTCCGGCGACCCCGCAGGCGGTCGCCACCACGGCGGGTACGCCGACCGGGGAGGCCACCTCCGCTCGGCCGAGCACCGGCCGGACCACCCCGTCCGCTCCCCGGACGAGCGCCTCCGCGACGAAGGGGGCCGGGCTGACCGTACCCCCGGTGGTCGGCACCGACTTCGAGCAGGCGCGCGAGATGCTGCGCAAACAGCGGCTGGGTTGGCGTCTGGTCTTCGGCACCGGCATCGGACGCACGGTGGAGAGCTCGTCCCCGCCCGTGGGCGCGCCGGTGGCCCGGGGCACCACGGTTCAGCTCCAGATCGCCGGGCCGCCGCCGGCCGCCGAGGTGCCGGACGTGATCGGCGACGACTGCGCCAAGGCGGCGGACGAGCTGGTGGAGGAGGGGCTCTACCCGCGGTACCAGAGCGGGCGCAGCGGAAAGGTCACTCAGCAGAACCCGACCGAGGACGGCCCTGCCCGCTGGAACGACGAGGTCAGCATCTGGTGCGGAGCGGCGGCCCCACCCAGCCAGCCGACCACCAAGCCCTCCACCTGACCCGGCCTGACCCGGCCTGCCCGACCACGGATGACGCGCGGTGGGGCGGCGCAGCCGTGCCGCCCTCGACCCGCCGGCGGCGCGCGGTGCGTGCCACCGATACCGGCCGATGTCGACCTGGGCGGTTAGGTTGACGTCGAGGGCCAGGGCGCCCGCCCGGTTCGGGAAAGGACGTGCGATGAGCGACGACCGCCAGGAGCCGCCCGCCGGAACACCCGACGACGACCGGACGCGCCCACTGCCACCGGCCGGCGGCGACCGCCCACAGCCCGCGCACCCCACCGCCGCGTCGGACGAGACGATGCCGATCGACCGGGCGGCATCGGGTGGTGCTGCCGCGTCGGACGAGACGATGCCGATCGACCGGGCCGCGTCCGCGTCTCCGGCCGACCGGACGGCCCCGATGCCGGCGGCGCGGGCGACGCCACCGTCGTGGTCGGGGCGGGCCGAGGTACGGGCACCTCGACCGGCCGAACCGTCAGCGGACTGGTACATGGAGGAGCAGGGCGGCCGGCGGTGGTGGCTGCCGATCCTCTGGGGCGTACTCGCGTTGGTGTTCGCCGCCCTGCTCGGCGCGGCCCTGTGGGTGGTGCTGAGCGCCCGGGAGGACGACCCCGACAACCCGGCCACGCCATCCGTCCCGCCGACCAGCGTCACCGCGGCGCCGAGCAGCAGCGCGCCCACGTCGGCGGCGCCCACCAGCGCGACGCCGAGCAGCCCGGCGGCCACCACCGAGGGGGCGCAGATACCGGTGCCGCCGCTGACCGGTCTCTCCCAGTCGACCGCCGAAGGGCTGCTGGACCGTCTGGGCCTGAGCTACCGGGTGGTGTACCGGCCGTCGGAGCTGCCACCGGGCACGGTGGTGCGGACCGATCCGGAGGCCGGCACCCTGGTGCCGACCGACCAGGAGGTGCTGGTGGTGATCTCCCAGGCCCGGCCGTCGCCGGGCGGCAGTTCGGCCGGCGTGAGCCCGACGGTGACGGCCACACCGTGACCGGTGCTCACCACATCCGGCGGCGGGTGCCGACGAGGCCGAGGCCGGCGAGCGAGATGGTGAGGCCGAAGATGCCGGACCAGAAGAGCGACCGGCGTACGTCGATCGCGTCGTGCCCGGTCGACGTCGTCCCGGCGAGTTCCTGGCGGCCGTCGGCCGGACCGCCCGCACCGGAACCGGTGGCTGGGCCGGTCGTGTCGGCGTACCCGTCGGGGGTGTCGGCACCGATCCAGCCGTACTCGTCCACGGGTGGGTCGGTGCCGGCCACGGTGATCTCCGGCGCCGGTACCGGAACGGCCAGCCGGGTGGACGACGACGCCGGATCGCGGACCAGGACCACGACGGTGGTCAGGGCCCCGAGAAGGGCGAGCAGTCCGAGAGCGTAGGTGATACTCCAGCGGTGGTGCCGCCGCACGGCGGGCTGATTGACCATGACCATCCCAGGCTCAGGGTCCTGGACGTGCGGGTGGAACGGTGCCGGGGTGGGCGTACCGATTCTATGGCGACGGCACGCCTACCCGCGGCGGATCGCGCTGGTCAGCCGACTCTGACCGGCGTACGGGCAACCGGTCGCCGGGTCCGTACGGTGTGCGGGCGGGGCACGGGCGCGGCCTGCACCTGTTGCAGCCCTTCCCGCTGTACGAAGATCGACCGGCGGTTGACGGCGTCGCCGGCGGCGTTGAGCTCGTAGCCGTCGAGCCAGAGCCAACCGTCGTAGGTCGGCCAGTCGAGCACCCGGATCACCCGGAACATGATCGGCCTGAGGAACTGGACACTCGCCGCGCGAGTCACGTGCAGAACGTCACCGGAGCGGGGAAGCACATGGGCTCCTGGGGAGGGTAAGCCGGCGACGTGCCGGCGGGTGACTGGTCTGGGATGTCTCGGCCCGGTTGCGGGATCGCGCCTCGTGGACCGTCTGGTGCTGGTGGTGGTCGGGCCGTACCCGCTGGTGGCGTGCCGCCACCCGACCATCACCTGACTGCTGCCGGGAACCGCGCCCACCGCCGCAGTCAGCTGGCTTGCAGCGGTGAGGTCATTACCCCGGCGCAGGTCCGGGTGTCGCCGGCCGGGCCCGCGTCCTGTCCGGCGGCCCGGGGTCGGTGGGTTCACCACTCCCGGAGAGCGGACCGGAACGCTGAGTGATCCGTGCCATACGGACAGAGTGCATCAGCGACGTGCTTCATGCAAGTTGCACGTCGACTTTTGCCGATACGTGAGTTCGCCACGCAAAGCGGCGCTTGAAGCCATCCGCGTACGGACGGCACACTGAGGGCCGGTTTCGCCCGTCGCGGCCGGCCGATGACCGGCACCACCCCTCGTCGCGAACGCCAGCCGGCCGACGGTCGCGCCCCCGGCAGGCGACAACCAGTGGCGCGGCGACCGGAGGTAGCCCGAGAGTGGGGTCGAGCAACCAGCGGCAAGGACCAGAAGTGCCGAGGCCGCGCGATGAGTGAACGGCGCAGCCCGACGATCCGACGGCGACGACTCGGCGCCGAGCTGCGCCGGCAGCGGGAGTCGGCGGGGATCACCATAGAGGTGGTGGCCGAGCAGTTGGAGTGCTCGGCGTCCAAGGTCTCCCGGATCGAGACGGGGCACACCACGGCCACCCCGCGCGACGTGCGGGACATGCTGCGGATCTACGGCGTCGTGGGTGCCGAGAGCGACGAACTCGTGCAGATCGCCCGGGAGGCGCGGCAGAAGGGCTGGTGGCACCCGTACAGCACGGTGCTGGTCGGGGCGTACGTCGGCCTGGAGGCGGCAGCCAGCTCCATCCGGGCGTACGAACAGCAGGTCGTCCCCGGACTGTTGGAGACCGAGGAGTACGCCGGGGCGATGATCCGCGCCGCCCGTCCGGACTTCACCGCCGATCAGGTACATCAAAGGGTGCGTGTCCGTCTGGGCCGTCAGTCGTTGTTGACCCAGGACGATCCGGTCGATCTGTGGGTGGTGCTCGATGAGGCGGTGGTAAGTCGGCCGGTGGGCGGGGACGAGGTGATGCGCGGCCAACTCAGGCGGTTGGTCGAGGTGGCCGAGTTGCCGAACGTGACGCTCCAGATCCTCCCGTTCGAGGTGGGTGCGCACGCCGGCATGGACGGCACCTTCACGATCCTCAGCTTCCCTGAGCCCGGTGATCCGGATGTTGTGTACGCGGAGAACGCCACGGGTGGGCTTTTCCTCGAGAAGAGCGACGAACTGCAGAAGTACAGCTTCATCTTCGATCACATCCGCGCTGCGGCCATTCGTCCGGAGGAGTCCGTCGCACACATCGCAAAACTGGCAGAGGAGCCGAAATGGCGACCAAGAGGTTCCCCGTGGACCTGACGCAGGCGACGTGGTTCAAGAGCTCGAAGAGCGGGCCGAACTGTGACAACTGCGTGGAGGTGGCGTACGTGACCGGCGCGGTCGGCGTCCGGGATTCGAAGGACAAGGCCGGTCCAGCCCTGGTCTTCGCGCCCGGCGACTGGCGTGCCTTCGTTGCCGGAGCCAGGGGTGGTGTGTTGGGCTCGGTCTGACCGAGTGGTCGACGAACGTCCCCGTCCGGTCCTCGACCGGGCGGGGACGTTCCGTGTCCGCGCTCCGGCGACCTGTCGCCGCGAGGTTCCGCCGGGATTCCCGTCGCCACAGTCGGCCCGCGTCGTTGAACCCGTCGGGACGGCCTGGTCGACGACCCGCCGCACCGATCCGCAACCGAGCGAGACAGGCGAGACGGATGACGACGATCGGTTCAGAGAACCTCACCAACGGTCCGGCCAAGCCGGAGCGCTTCGGTGGCAAGTACCGCGGGGCGCGTCGGGACACCGTACTGACCGAGGTGGTCTCGACCGACCAGAAGTTGGACGGGCGGGAGGTGTCGGACCCGGAGCCGATGGATCCGCCGCTCTCGTTGCCGTCACTGGACCCCAACCCGCTGGTCGAGCCGTCGTTCCCGCCGGACGGCTGGCCGATGGAGCCCGCCGGTTCGTTGGCCGATCACCCACTGCTGCGTGGCCTGCTGATGGAGTTGCCGCCGAAGGGCAGCGTGCCGCCGCCCGGCTGGCTGGACCGCTGGTTCGAGGCGACCCGGGCGATCCTGGAACTCCTATACGTGCAGGGGGCCAGCCGCTCGCGCTGACCGCGCGCTGACGGGCTGCGTCCGCTCGACGAGCCGGCTGTGCCGCAGCGCGTGCCGGACGCCGATGACCGCCACCGCGAGTGCGCCGACGGTGATCGCCGGGCCGGTGACCCCGGGCTCGGCACCGAGGTCCGTACCGGCCGCCGCGATCAGAGCCGGCAGTGTCGCCAGGCCGGTGACCTGCAACGGCACGCCCACGAGCGGGTGTGCCGCAGCGGCCCGCAGGCCGTGCGGTGCGGGTGTGCCGGGTGCGGTGTCGAACGCCCCGGCCCCGGCCCGCAGCCGGCGGATCCGGCGTATCGAGCAGACGGCCACCACGAGCGCCGGGCCGGTGGCGAGGGTGAGTCCGGCGGCCGCACGGTCGATCGGCGCGGTGCCGGCGCTCGTCAGGCCGCCGATGGACACCGCCGCGATCAGCGCGACGCCGGCCAGCGAGAGCGCCAGCAACCATCCGGTACGCCGACGAAGCGCACGCGCCTCGCGCAGCCGGGGCAGTCGGTCGGCCAGGACCCCGGCGGCCAGCCAGACGGCGGCGACCGGCAACAGGATGGTGAGCTGACTCTCCATGTCGGAGAGTCTTTCCCGTTCTTCGATCCGGCGAATCCGGGTCGGACCCCCGCTGGCCCCGGAAGCCCGGCCCGTAGGGGGCATCCCATCCGGGTGATGGACGTTTCGACATGTTTATCTGTCGAACTCGCCGACCTACTCTCAGCTGAATCGGCAAGCGTCGATCAGTCGTACCGGTGGTCGCGCTTCGCCGCCGGTCGGAGGGAGGTAGGGAATGGGTCTTCCACGCAGGTCCGCACTGGTCGGGGTGGCCACCGCGACCGTGCTGGCCGTCGGTGCCCCGGCTCTGGCCGCCGAGCCCGTGGGCGTCGTACGGGAGGCTGGCGGGGCCACCGCCGTGCCGGACAGCTACATCGTCGTCCTCAAGGACAGCACCGTGGCGCCCAACCGGGTCGGTGACACCGCCCAGAGGCTGACCGGCCGGCACGGCGGGAAGGTCGCCCGCACCTACGGCACGGCGCTGCGCGGCTTCGAGGTAACCGTCAGCGCGGCAGCGGCGGCACGGATCGCCGCCGACCCGGCCGTCGCGTACGTCGAGCAGAACCACACCGTGTCCATCTCCGGAACGCAGGCCAACCCGCCGTCCTGGGGCCTCGACCGCATCGACCAGCGAAACCTGCCGCTGGACAACTCCTACACGTACCCGAACACGGCGAGCAACGTGCACGCCTACATCATCGACACCGGCATCCGCTTCTCCCACAACGACTTCGGCGGCCGGGCCACCTCCGGCTACGACGCCGTGGACGGCGGCTCGGCCGACGACTGCAACGGGCACGGCACGCACGTCGCCGGCACCGTCGGCGGGTCGTCGTACGGGGTCGCGAAGGGCGTGCAGCTCGTCGGCGTACGGGTGCTGAACTGCTCCGGCAGCGGCACCAACGCCGGTGTGATCGCCGGTGTCGACTGGGTCACCCAGAACGCGATCAAGCCGGCGGTGGCGAACATGAGCCTCGGGGGTAGCGCCAACAGCTCCCTCGACACGGCCATCAGCAACTCGATCAACTCCGGCGTCACGTACGCGGTCGCGGCCGGCAACGGCAACACCCTCGGCGTCCGGCAGAACGCCTGCAACTACTCCCCGGCGCGGGTGGCCTCCGCGATCACCGTGGGTGCGACGCAGAACAACGACGCGGCCGCGAGCTTCTCCAACTTCGGCACCTGCGTCGACATCCTGGCACCGGGCGTCAACATCACCTCGGCCTGGTACAACAGCAACACCGCGACCAACACGATCAGCGGCACCTCGATGGCCTCGCCGCACGTCGCCGGCGCGGCGGCGCTGGCGCTGTCAACGAACCCGTCCTGGACCCCCCAGCAGGTGCGGGACAACCTGGTCAGCAACTCCACCCCGAACGTGGTGACAAACGTCGGCACCGGCACCCCGAACCAGTTGCTCTACGTGGGCAGCGGCGGCACCACCCCGCCGCCCACCGGCTGCACCGGCACCAACGGCGCCGCCCTGACGATCCCGGACGCCGGCGCGGCGGTGACCAGTTCGATCAGCATCTCCGGCTGTGGCCGCAACGCCTCGTCGGCCTCCACCGTCGCGGTGAACATCGTGCACACCTACCGCGGTGACCTGGTGATCGACCTGCTCGCCCCGGACGGCAGCTCGTACCGGCTGAAGAACAGCAGCAGCTCGGACAGCGCCGACAACGTGAACACCACGTACTCGGTGAACCTGTCCGGCGAGGCGGCGGACGGCACCTGGCGGCTCCAGGTGCGCGACGTCTACTCGGCGGACACCGGCTACATCAGCAGTTGGACCCTGACCGTCTGACCTGTTCCCCAGGGACGAGGCCCCATCCGGACGATCCCGGTGGGGCCTCGTGTCGTACCCGAGCGTTTTCGGTCAGACCGCGAAGGTGGCCGGCCGCTCGGTGGCCGGGGCCGGCGGGCGGGCCTTCCACAGGCCGGTCTTCTGTCCGGCGAGCCGGGCCAGGTACGCCGGGTTGAGGATCACGTACCGACGCCACAGCCGCTTCGGCTCCAGCCCGAGCCGCCAGAACCACTCCAGGCCGGCGCGCTGCATCCACGGCGGCGGCTGGCGCAGCAGCCCGGCGTGGTAGTCGAACGCGGCGCCGACCGCCATCATCGGCATGTCCAGCAGTGGGCGCATGGCGTACGTGAAGACCTCCTGGCGCGGGCAGCCGAGCCCGACCAGGACGAGCCGGGCGCCGCTGGACCGGATCCGGTCGGCGATTTCGGCGTCCTCGCCCGGCTGGACCGCGCGGAACTTCGACGGCTCCACCCCGGCGATCTTCAGGGCCGGGAACATCCGCTCCAACGCCGGGATCAGCTTGGCGAGAGTCTCCTCGGTCGAGCCGTACAGGTAGACGGGCAACCCCTCGTCGGCGAAGCGGGAGAGCACGTGCAGGGTCAGCGTCGGCCCGTAGACCCGGTCGGTGAGCCCGGCGTGGTGCAGCAGGTTGAGCGCCCAGCGCACCGGCTGCCCGTCCGGGGTGACCACGTCGAAGGAGTTCAGCCGGGCGTTGTGCGCCGGATCGAGCACCCCGGTCATCACGCCGTGCACGGCCAGCGCGGTGAGCGCGAGCGGCCGTCGCTCGTGCGCCGCGGTCACCACCGCGTCGGTCGCCGAGGCGTAGTCGGTGGCGTCGACGAGGACGCCGAGCACGTTGCGCTTGGTCTGCGGAGTCATGGCTGCGGCACCCACTTGTCCACGTTCGCCTCGTAGATCTCCCGCAGGATCATCGGCACGTCGTATGTGATCTTCCAGTCCGGGTACTGCGCCTCGAACCGGGCCATGCTGCTCACGTACCACTGGTGGTCGCCGGTGCGGGCCTGCTCGACGTAGTTGATCTGCGCCTCGCGGCCGGTGATCTCCTGCGCGATCGCGAACGCCTCGATGTGGGAGGTGTTGGAGTGCCGGCCGCCGCCGAGGTTGTAGACCTCGGCCGAGCGCGGTGCCCGGAAGAACGCCTCGAACGCGGTCAGCACGTCGTGCGAGTGGATCGCGTCGCGGACCATCTTGCCCTTGTAGCCGAACAGGTTGTACGTCCGGCCCTCCATCACGCAGCGCATCAGGTACGCCAGGAACCCGTGCAACTCGGCGGCCGAGTGGGCCGGGCCGGTCAGCGTCCCGCCCCGGAAACACGCGGTCTTCATGTCGAAGTAGCGGCCGTACTCCTGCACCATCACGTCCGCGGCCACCTTGGAGGCGCCGAAGACCGAGTGCAGCGAGTGGTCGATCGACATCTCCTCGGTGATGCCCTCGTACCAGCGGTGGTCCTCGGGCAGCTCGTACCGGGTCTCCAGCTCGACCAGCGGCAGGCTGTTGGGCCGGTCGCCGTAGACCTTGTTGGTCGAGCAGTGGATGAACGCCGCGTCGATCGCGTGCTGGCGGGTGTTCTCCAGCATGTTGAGCGTGCCGCCGGCGTTCACGTCGAAGTCCGTGTACGGCTCCTTGGCCGCCCAGTCGTGGCTGGGCTGCGCGGCGCTGTGGATCACCACGGCGATGTCCGAGCCGTACTTCTTGAACACCTGCTCCAGGCCATCCCGGTCCCGGATGTCCACCGGGTAGTGGGTGTAGGAGTTACCGAGGTCACGGCCGAGCCGTTCCTGGCTCCACGAGGTGGAGCCGTCCTCGCCGAAGAAGTACCGGCGCATGTCGTTGTCGATGCCGACGACGTCCAGACCGAGGCCGGCGAAGTGCCGGACCGCCTCGGAGCCGATCAGACCGCCCGACCCGGTCACCAACGCGACACTCACACGCCACTCCTGGTCCATCGGAGGCAGAAACCATCGGAGCATAGCGTGACGCCCGGCACGCCCCGATATGACGGAAGGGCCCCGCATCAAGCGGAGCCCTCGCCTTTTGGTGGGGATGGGGGGAGTTGAACCCCCACGCCCTTTCGGGCACACGGACCTGAACCGTGCGCGTCTGCCATTCCGCCACATCCCCGTGGCACGACCCGGGACACTGTAGCCGCCCCGAACCCGCTGTCTCCAACAGGCCCCGGGAATACTACGCTGTCCCAGACGCTCGCCACGAGCGGTTACCGTTCGTGGCGGACGAAAGATTAGCACGGCGGTCCCGGTCCTTCCGAACGGGCCGGGAGCAGGCGGCCGAGCGGCGTGTGAGCTGCGCGCGCGCCGGCCGGATACCATCATGTCCTCGGGACCCGAGGAGGAGCCGGTGAGCGTGCTGCAACGCTTCGAGAAGCGTCTGGAAGGCCTGGTCGAAGGGGCCTTCGCCAAGGTCTTCAAAGGGGTGGTCCACCCCGTGGAGATCCTCAACGCCATGCAGCGGGAGGCCGAGGCGCACAAGGCGATCCTGGCCGGTGGGCGCACGTTGGTGCCCAACCGCTACGTGATCGATCTCTCGCCGTTCGACCACAGTCGTCTGGCGCCGTACGCCGCCGCGCTGGCCCAGGAGCTGGCCCAGTCGCAGGCGGAGTTCATCGGCGAGCAGGCCTGGACGGTCTACGGCGATGTGATCGTGGAGATCGAGCGGGGCGAGGGCCTGGACACGGGGATGTTCCGCGTCACGGCCGAGGTCTACACCGGTGGCGAGGTCGCCCCGGTGTCGGCGCCCGGCTACGACGCCGGTCCGCCCGCCTACCCCGCGTACGACCAGGGTGGCGGCTACGGCCCGCCGCCCGGGCACGGTGGCGGTCGCAACGTGCGGCTGGTGTCCGGCGACGGACGCACCTACCCGCTCCAGATGGGGTCGACGGTGATCGGTCGCGGCGACCAGGCGAACCTGCGCCTGCCCGACGTCGGCATCTCCCGGCGACACGCCCGACTGGATTTCGACGGCGGCCAGGTTGTGCTGACCGATCTGGGTTCCACCAACGGCACCATGGTCAACGGGCAGCGGGTCTCCGCCGTCGCGCTGAACCCCGGTGACATGGTCCAGCTCGGCACCACGACGCTGACCTTCCGCGTGGACGGCTGAGCCGCCTTGCCGGCACTGGTCATCACCGTTGCCCGGTTCGGGTTCCTGATCCTGCTGTGGATCTTCGTGTTCACCGTGGTCGGCGTGATCCGCCGAGATCTCTTCGCGGGAGCCCGGTCCGGTCGCCTGGTGGCGGCACCACGCGCGGTCGGCGCCTCGACGGGGCAGGCGACGGCCAAACCGGCGAAGGTGAAGCGGGGCAGGGCGGCCCACCAGCTGGTGGTCACCGCCGGTCAACTGGCCGGCACCCGGATCACCCTCGGCGAAGCGCAGATCACCATCGGTCGGGCCGAGGACTCCACCCTGGTCATCACCGACGACTACGCCTCCGCGCGGCACGCGAGACTCGTACCGCGCGAGGGTCAGTGGTTCGTCGAGGATCTCGGCTCGACTAACGGCACGTACCTGGATCGCGCTAAGGTCACCGGACCAACCCCCGTACCCCTCGGCGTGCCGATCCGGATCGGCCGCACTTCCCTCGAATTACGGCCATGACTCTGACCCTGCGCTATGCGGCCCACAGCGACCGCGGTCTGATCCGTGACGGCAATCAAGACTCCGTCTACGCCGGGCCGCGGCTACTCGCCGTTGCCGACGGCATGGGCGGTATGGCCGCCGGTGACGTCGCCAGCAACATCGTCATCGGTGCCATGGCGCCGCTCGACGAGGACGTCCCCGGGGACGCCCTCGTCGACGCGTTGCGTTCGGCCGTGGGCACCGCCAACCAACAGCTCCGCGACACGGTGGACGCCAACCCGCAGTTGGAGGGGATGGGCACCACACTGACGGCGACCCTCTTCTCCGGCAGCAAGCTGGGGATGGTCCACATCGGTGACTCGCGGGCCTATCTGCTGCGCAACGGCGAGTTCGCGCAGATCACCAAGGACGACACCTACGTCCAGATGCTCGTCGACGAAGGCCGGATCAGCGCCGAGGAGGCCAGCAGCCACCCGCAGCGGTCGCTGCTGACCCGCGCCCTGGACGGCCGGGACATCGACCCGGAGTACTCGGTGCGCCAGGTGCTGCCCGGTGACCGCTACCTGATCTGTAGCGACGGCCTCTCGGGTGTGGTGAGCGCCGAGACCATCGGCGAGACGCTGCGCGAGTACACCGACCCGCAGCAGTGCGTCGAGCGGCTGGTGCAGCTCGCGCTGCGCGGCGGCGGTCCGGACAACATCACGGTGATCATCGCCGATGCGACCGATCACGACATCGTCGAGGCGACCCCGATCGTCGGTGGCGCCGCCGCCCGGGACCGGGGCATGGCGACCTCCGCCGACGACTCGACCCCGGCCGCCCGGGCCTCGGCGCTCTCCGCGCCGCGCCCCGCCGCGCCGGAGGAGCCCGCCTCCGCCGACGACGAGCCGGAGCAGCGCAAGCACCGGCCGGTACGCGCCACAGCCATGGCCGTGGCCCTGCTGGTGATCCTCGGCGGTGGACTCTTCGCCGGCTGGACGTACACCCAGCGCCAGTACTACGTGGGTGCCACCGAGGAGGGTCAGGTCGCCGTCTTCCGCGGCATCCAGGGGCAGATCGCCGGGATGGACCTGTCCACCGTGCACCGCACCAGCGGCACCCGGTTGGACGACCTCACCGTCGCCGCACAGGACACGGTCAAGGTGGGCATCCGGGCCAAGAGCGAGCCGGACGCCGAGCGGCAGCTCGCGGAGCTGACCAGCGACACCCCGACCAACCCCAACCTGAAGCCGCTCTGCCCGCCCGACACGGCGACGCTGACCGGCACGCCGACTCCACCCGCGAGCCCGCCCGCGACCACTCCGACGCCGGCCACCAGCCCGAGCGCGTCGGTCAACGGGGTCGTCAGCGCGAGCCCGACCACGGCGGCCACCACGGGCGGGACCGATCCGACCACCGCACCCGACGCCACGCCCTCCGACTCGGCACCGCCGGCGCTCGACCCGGCCGGCTGCCGGTCTCCCGAGTGAGCGTCGACTGAGATCCCAAGGACTCCACCCGTGACCGTAGCGGCCACACCGGCATCCTCGCCCGCCACCACGGGCGGGGACTCCGGCGTACGCCTGGCCCGGTCCCGGCGGAACGCCGAGCTGTCCCTGCTGCTGCTGGCCATGGTGCTGGTGGCCGCGTACATGGCGACCGTCGAGGCGAACCTCCTGGACACGGTCACCCCGGACTTCTGGTTGCCGGCCGCCGCGCTCGGCGCGGTCTTCCTCGGCCTGCACCTGGTCATCCGGTTCCTCGCCCCGTTCGCCGATCCGGCCCTGCTGCCGGCGGTGGCCCTGCTCAACGGTCTCGGGGTGGGCTTCCTGCGCCGGATCGACCTGGGCGAGGCCGCCCCGGTGGACCGGGAGGACCTGGCCACCTTCGCCGGCATCGGTGGCCGGCAGCTCGCGTGGACGCTCGCCTCGGTGATCCTCGCCGCGGGCCTGCTCGCGATCATGCGCGACCACCGTTCGGTGTCCCGGTACGCGTACACCCTGGGGCTGGCCGGCATCGTGCTGGTGATGCTCCCGGCGGTGCTGCCGCGCAGCATGTCCGAGATCAACGGCGCCAAGCTGTGGATCCGGCTGGGCGGGTTCTCGATCCAGCCGGGTGAGTTCGCCAAGCTGGCGCTGCTGGTCTTCTTCGCGTACTACCTGGTGCGCAAGCGTGAGGTGCTCTCGCTGGCCAGCCGGCGGTTCCTCGGTATCGACTTCCCGCGCGGCCGGGACCTCGGCCCGGTGGTCGTGGTCTGGTTGATCAGCCTCCTGGTGCTGGTCTTCGAGAAGGACCTCGGCACCTCGCTGTTGTACTTCGGCATGTTCGTGGTGACGCTCTACATCGCCACCGAACGGGTCAGTTGGCTGCTGATCGGTCTGCTCCTCTTCTTCGGCGGCGCCTACCTCGCGTACGTGCTCGGGTCGACCGTCGGCGGGCCGTTCGCCAACTTCTACCTGCGGGCCGAGATCTGGCTGGACCCGTTCGCCGACCCGACCGACAAGGGCTACCAACTCGTCCAGGGCCTACTCGCCCTCGGCACGGGCGGGCTCTTCGGCGCGGGGCCGGGTGGCGGTCAGCCGGACATCCTGCCCGAGGTGCAGAACGACTTCATCTTCGCCGGCATCGGTGAGGAGATCGGTCTGTTCGGCCTCTCCGCGCTGCTGGTGGTCTACCTGCTGATCGTGGAGCGGGGTCTGCGCGCCGCGCTCGCGGTCCGTGACTCGTTCGGCAAGCTGCTCGCCGGCGGTCTCGCCTTCACCCTGGGCCTCCAGGTCTTCGTGATCGTCGGCGGCATCAGCAAGCTGATCCCGCTGACCGGCCAGACCACGCCGTTCCTGTCCGCCGGTGGCTCGTCGCTGATGGCGAACTGGCTGCTCATCGCGGTCCTGCTGCGGGTCTCCGACGGGGCCCGTCGACCGGTGAGCGGTGGCGCCGCCAAGGCGGCCCGGCCGTCGGGCGGTCCGCCCGAGCAGTTGCACGGTGCTCCCACGGAGGTGATCAAGCCGTGAACGCACCCCTGCGTCGTGTCGGTGTCGTCGTCATGGTCCTGTTCGGTCTGCTCTTCGCGAATCTGAACTGGATCCAGGCGTACAAGGCAGATGAATACCGCACCAGTGACTACAACGGCCGGGTCCAGGTCGCCGACTACAAGCGCAAACGCGGCAACATCGAGGCTGGTGGCACCGCGTTGGCCACCAGCAAGGAGACCACCGGCAAGCTGAAGTTCCAGCGCACCTACCCGGGCGGCGCCAAGTACGCCCACGTGCTCGGCTACAAGCCGGTCAACCTGGCCGACACCGGCATCGAGCAGGTGGAGAACGACTTCCTGGCCGGCACCAGCGACCAGTTGATCGGCGACCGGTTCAAGGACCTGTTCACCGGTGACGAGACGGCCGGTGGCAACGTGCTGCTCACGCTCTCGAAGCGGGCGCAGGACGTGGCGTACGACCAGATGCGCAACAACCAGGTGGATGCGAAGAGGGGCGCGGCGATCGCCATCGACCCGCGTACCGGTGCGGTGCAGGCCCTGGTGTCGATGCCCAGCTTCGATCCGAATCCGCTCGCGAGCCACGACACGGCTGCGGCGGCGGCGGAGATCAACAAGCTGGAGCAGGATCCGGACGGCCCGTTGAAGAACCGCGCCCTCTCCGAGACGCTGCCCCCGGGCTCCACCTTCAAGATCGTGGTAGCCGCGGCCGGCCTGGAGAACGGCGTCACCAAGTCGACCCCGATCCCGGCCGGTTCCAGCTACACCCCGCCGACCTCGGGCAGCCCGATCCGCAACGCCGCCCAGTCGATCTGCCCCGAGGCGCAGGTCACCCTTCAGGAGGCGGTCACCGAGTCCTGCAACACCGGCTTCGCGCAGCTCGGCGTACGCCTCGGCGCGGACAAGATCAAGGAGAAGGCCCGCCAGTTCGGCTTCGAGCAGGAGGACCTCACCGTCGGTCAGCTCGGCGAGGGCGGCCTGCGGACGGCGGCCAGCCGCACCGGCGACATGCAGAACCCGGACGGCAGCACCGACCCGGCCGCGCTGGCCCAGTCCTCGATCGGCCAGAACAACGTCCGGATGACCCCGTTACAGGGCGCCATGATCGCCGGAGCGGTCGCCAACAACGGCAGCCAGATGCGGCCGTACCTGGTCCGGCAGCTCCTCGCCCCGGACCGGACCACCAGCTACTACACGGCGAAGGCGCGGGAGCTGCGCCAGCCCGTCCAACCGCAGGTCGCCGCTGACCTGCGCGACATGATGGTCAGCGTGGTCCAGAAGGGCACCGGCCAGAAGGCGGCGATCAGCGGCTACACGGTCGGCGGCAAGACGGGTACGGCGCAGTCCGCGCCGGACCGCCCCGACCACGGCTGGTTCATCGGCTTCGCGCTGGACAAGAACGGCAACCCGGTCTCGGCCGTGTGTGTCGTCCTGGAACAGGCCGGCCCCGGCGGCAGCTCCGAGGCGGCCCGGATCGGTGGCCAGATCATGCGGGCCGCCATCGCCGACCCCGGGGGCCGCTGACATGCTCAGCCCCGGTGTTCAGCTCGGCAACCGCTACCGTCTCGACGAGCGGATCGCCAGCGGCGGCATGGGTGACGTCTGGCGCGGCACCGACCAGGTGCTCGGCCGGACGGTCGCGGTGAAGAGCCTGCTCCCCGCGCTGCTCGACGACCCGGACTTCGCCGAGCGGTTCCGCGGCGAGGCCCGGACGATGGCGACCATCAACCACCCCGGCGTGGTCGACGTCTACGACTTCGGCAACGACCAGCAGATCGCCTTCCTGGTCATGGAGTACGTCGAGGGCGACGCGCTGTCGTCGACGCTGAGCCGGGTCGGCCGACTCACTCCGGCCCGGACGATGGCGCTCGTCGCGCAGGCTGCGGACGCCCTGCACGCCGCGCACGAGAAGGGCATCGTGCACCGCGACGTGAAGCCGGGCAACCTGCTCGTCCGGCCGAACGGCACGCTCGTGCTGACCGACTTCGGTATCGCCCGCTCCGATATCGTCGGCCAGCTCACCGCTGCCGGCTCGGTTCTCGGTACCGCCTCGTACATCTCGCCGGAGCAGGCCACCGGGCAGGTGGCCACCCCGGCGTCCGACGTGTATGCGCTCGGCGTGGTCGCCTACCAGTGCCTCGCCGGCCGGCGACCGTTCGAGGGGGACAACCCGCTCGACATCGCCATGCGCCACGTCCGGGAGACGCCCCGACCGCTGCCCAACGACATCCCGCCGCAGGTCCGGGCGGTCGTCGAGCGGGCGCTGGCCAAGGACCCGGCCGCCCGCTGGCCGAGCGCCGCCGCCCTCGCCTCGGTCGCCCGGCAGCTCAAGGCCGCGCTGTCCCAGCAGGCCCGGGCCGGCGGCCACTCCGCGCCGATCTCCGGGGCACCGTCCTCGCCCGCCGCACCCGGCCGGGCGCAGGTGCCGCAGGGGCAGCAGTTCCGCCCGCCGAACGCGCCACACCGGCAGCCGCCCGTCGGGCAGCGACCGACCACGATCGCGCCGGCCTCACCACCTCGCCCCACCGCGGTCGCGCCGGCCGTACCGCACGCCCGGCCGCCGGTCGCCCAGGCCGGCTACCCGCGCGGCGCCGCGGCGGTGCCGCCGGCACAGACCCGGCAGGAACACCCACCGGCGTACGTCCGGCAGCCCGGCCCGGCGTCCGAGCCCAGCCGGTCCCGGCCCGGGATGGTGCTCGTCGCCATCCTGCTGGCCTTACTGGTCCTGCTCTGCTCCGGCGTGATTTCCTACAAGCTGCGGAAGGCGTCGCAGACCGGTGCGTCCGGGGCGACGACTTCACAGACCGTGACGTCCGGCGCGCTGCGGCTCGACGGACGCGACGATGCGACCCGGACGTCGTACCGTCGTGAGGTACGACTCCGGCCGGGTGACGGCGGGACGACGACGAGCGAAGGACGACAGACGCGATGACAGCGCAGGCCCGCCTGCTCGGTGGCAGGTACCAGGTCGGCGAGCTGCTCGGCTACGGCGGCATGGCCGAGGTGCACCGCGGTCGCGACCTCCGGCTCGGTCGGGACGTCGCGATCAAGATGCTCCGCACCGACCTCGCCCGGGACGCGACGTTCCAGATGCGCTTCCGCCGGGAGGCGCAGAACGCCGCGTCGCTCAACCACCCGGCCATCGTCGCGGTCTACGACACCGGCGAGGAGACCGCCCCAACCGGCGAGACGTTGCCCTTCATCGTCATGGAGTTCGTCAACGGGCGGACGTTGAAGGAGGTCCTCGGCGTCGAGGGCCGGTTGCAGCCCCGCCGCGCGTTGGAGATCTGCGCCGACATGTGCGCGGCGTTGGAGTTCAGCCACCGGCACGGGATCATCCACCGGGACATCAAGCCGGGCAACGTCATGCTCACCCAGACCGGCCAGGTCAAGGTGATGGACTTCGGTATCGCCCGGGCGCTGGCCAGCGGCGCGACCACCATGACGCAGACCAGCGCGGTCATCGGCACCGCCCAGTACCTCTCCCCGGAGCAGGCGCGCGGTGAGGCCGTGGACGCCCGCTCCGACGTGTACGCGGCCGGCTGTGTCCTGTTCGAACTGGTCTGCGGGCATCCGCCGTTCGTCGGCGACAGCCCGGTCAGCGTCGCGTACCAGCACGTCCGGGAGACTCCGCCGACGCCGAGCGACATCAACCCGGACGTCAACCCGGCGGTCGACGCGATCGTGCTCAAGGCGCTGTCGAAGAACCCGCTGAACCGCTACCAGAGTGCCGGCGAGATGCGCGCCGACCTGCTGCGCGCCGCCGCCGGCCGGCCGGTGCTGGCCACTCCGGTGCTGCGCGAGGCGGAGACGGTGGCGATGGCCCCGGCCGGCGGCGGCGCTGCCGGTTACCCGCCGGCCGCCACCGGGCCGCAGACCCGGCAGATCCCGGCCCGGGTCGGCGACCCGCGCCAGCGCAAGGCGTCCTCCTGGTTGATCGCCCTGTTCAGCGCGGTCGGTGTGCTGGCGGTGATCGCCCTGGTCGCCGCGCTGCTCTGGAGTCAGCAGCAGGACAAGGACCTGAAGTCCGTGCCGACCCTCGCCGGGAAGACACGGGACGCCGCGTTCGCCGAGATCAACAAGGCCGGCCTCAATCCGGTTGTCGGCGATCCGGTCCTGAACAGCACCTGCGCCGAGGGCACGGTGGTCGGCCAGAACCCGCAGCCGAACACTCGCCTGAAGCAGGCCAGCACCGTCACCATCCAGCTCTGCGGCGGCAAGCCAGACGTGGCCGTTCCGACCGGGCTCAAGGGCAGCAAGGAGGAGAGCGCCGTCGCCCGCCTTGAGGAGGCGAAGCTCGACTCCGTCGTCAGGCCGGTCGACAGCACGGAGAGCGAAGGAATCGTCGTCAAGGTCAGCCCACCCGAGGGTCAGAAGGTGCCCGAGGGCACGAAGGTGACAATCGAGGTGTCGAAGGGCAACGTCCGCGAGGTGCCGGACGTCGTCGGGCTGAGCGAGGACGAGGCCACCCGTACCCTGCGCAACGCCGGCTTCGTGGTGAACGTCCAGAATGGCCCGGAGGTGCCGGCGGACCAGGCCGGCAAGGTCACCGACCAGAGCCCGAACGGCAGGGAGAAGAAGCCGAGCGGCACCAGGGTGACCATCAAGGTGAGCCAGCCGGAGGAGGTCGTGGAGACGCCCAGCCCGCCGGCGACACCGACGCCGACGCCGAGCGGCTCGACCACGCCCGGCAACGGTGGTGGCACCGGTCAGCCGATCATCCCGCCGTTCCGGGTGGACGGGGAGTAGCCGTCCGCATCCCGGTGCCCGTCGACGACCGCCCTCCGGTGGGCGGCTGGCGACGGTGGCTGCGACGCGGGGCGGTCCTGGGCGTGGTCGCGGTGGCGCTGAGCAGCGTCCCGTGGCTGTGGACGACCATCGGTGCGCGCGGGCACACCCACGACGCGGCCGAGGCACCCACCGCCGACGTCGTGATCGTCCTGGGCACCGCCGTCGCGGCTGACGGGAAGCAACCGAGCGAGCGGCTCGCCGGCCGGTTGGAGACCGCCGCCGAGCTGGTGCGCACCGGACGGGCGCGGGCGGTGTTGGTGTCCGGTGACGGGGGTGGCGCGTCCGGCGACGAGCCGACGGTGATGACCGGGTATCTGACCGAGCGGCTCGGCGTCGACCCGCGACGGGTGGCGGCGGACCCGTACGGCCTGGACACGTACGACAGTTGCGTCCGCGCCCGGGACGTGTACGGCGTCGAGCGTGCGCTGATCGTCACGCAGTCCTACCACCTGTCCCGGGCGGTGACGCTCTGCCGGCATCTCGGCCTGGACGTCGACGGGGTCGCCGCCCGCTGCGACGGATGCGGTTCCGTCATGCTCGCCGGGAAGGCGGTCCGGGACTACCTGGCCAGCGGCAAGGCCGCCTGGGACGCGTTCCGGGACCGGCCACCTGCGGTCCGGTCACCCGCGAATTCGGCCGTGCGGGACGCGCTCACGAGCTGACCGTACCTTCAGGAGGTGGCGAAGGCGGCGAGCCGCCGGGCGTCCACCTCGGCGGCCAGCGCCGGGGCACGCTCCAGCGCCTCGGTGTGGCCGCAGCTCGCCAGCCAGTTGGCGAGCATCAGGTGGCCGCCCTCGGTGAGCACCGACTCCGGGTGGAACTGCACGCCCTCGATGGGCAGCGTGCGGTGCCGCATGGCCATCACCACTCCGGAGCCGGTCCAGCCGGTGACCTCCAGCTCGTCCGGCAGCGTCTCGGGCAGGACGGCCAGCGAGTGGTAGCGGGTGGCGGTGAACGGGTCGGGCAGGCCGGCGAGCACGCCGACGGAGTGGTGCCGTACCTCGGAGGTCTTGCCGTGCAGCAGCTCGGCGGCCCGGGTGACGGTCGCCCCGAAGGCCTCCCCGATCGCCTGGTGGCCGAGGCAGACGCCGAAGATCGGCAGCTCGCCCGCGTACTGGCGGATGACGTCCAGGCAGATGCCCGCGCGGTCCGGGCTGCCCGGGCCGGGTGAGAGCAGGACGCCGGACGCGCCCGACCGGCCGACCTCGGCGACGTCGATCTCGTCGTTGCGGCGTACGTCGCAGTCCACGCCGAGCTGGCCGAGGTACTGCACCAGGTTGAAGACGAACGAGTCGTAGTTGTCGATCACCAGGACGCGCATGGTCACCTGCTCGTGGAGGACGGCTCGGGGTTGTTCCGTTCCGTGTCGTACGGCAGGTCGTGCTCGTCGCCGGCCGGAGCGTCGTCGGTCACCGCATCGCCGCCGCTCGGCTCGCCCGGAACGCCGTTGTCCTGGGTGACCTGGACGTCGTCGAAGGGCAGCAGAGGCTCGGCCCACGGGAAGGCCACGTACCAGAGCAGGGCCACCGTGGCGGCCGCGAGCAGCACCGAACCGACGAGCTTGCCGGCGAGGCCGAACGGGAGCTTGCGCCAGATGAACGCGTACATCTCGTCAGCCTCCCAACTCGGTGGGGCGGCCCGCCGACTTGGGTTGGGTCCGGTCCAGCTCGGCGTGGATGATCAGCCGCTGGTAGTTGTCCCACTTCGGGTTGCAGGTGGTCAGGGTGAGCATCCGCTTGGTCGGCTTCTTGTTCGGCTCGCCGGGTACGGGTGCCACCACTTCGACCTGCGTCGGTTTGACGATGCGGGTCTGCGCCACCCGGTAGACGTACCAGTCGGTCTTGCTCTCGACCACGATCGCGTCGCCGTCGTGCAGCTCGTCCAGCCGCCAGAAGGTGGCCCGGTTCCGGTGGCCGGCGACCGAGAAGTTGCCGACCTGGCCGGGCAGCGCACTCGTCGGGTAGTGGCCCGGCGCGTACCGGATGTCGTCCTGGGTCACGCCCTCGACCACCACCCAGTTCTTGTCCAGTTTGGGGATGTAGAGGCCGGCGATCGGCTTGCCGCGCACCGGCGGGGACGGCTTGGCGCTCGGTGCCTTCGACGGGACGACCGTCGGGTCGTCGGTCGGGCCCCACTCCTGGGCGAGTTGGCTGCTGAGGTCGTTCTGGTGGGCGTCCACGACGGCGGACTTGCCCCACACCTCGTACCCGGCGAAGAGGAGCACCACCAGGCCGAAGGTGATCAGGACTTCACCGGTGGCCCGGATGCCGGTCCGGATTCGGGAGCCCAGGGACGGGCGGGTCAGCTCCGAGTAGACGCTCTTGTAGCCCTCGCCGGTCTGGTGCGGCCGGAGTTGGACGACCCGCTCCCCCCGACGCGGTTGGGGCGGCTCGGCGACGCCGTCGCCCTCGTCGGTGGCCTCCCCCGGGGCAGGCGTACGGGGAACCGCGCCCATCAGCGCCGTCGTGTCGATGGACGGGGGCCGGGGCGTCGGCCTGCTGGTCACGGTGGGGATGACCGCGGTGGCGTTCGGATCGTCTCCCCGGCCGGGCCCGGCCGGGGAGACGGGAGTGCCCGAGGCGCTGGTGGGACGCGTGGACCCGGGGGCGACCTTCGGGATGACCGCGGTGGCATTCGGGTCGGCGCTCGGTGGCGTCGGCGTGCTCGGCGGTGTGGCGGCGCTCGGCGGCGTCGAGCCGCCGGGGGATGCCGAGGCCCAGGTCGGAGTCGCGGCCACGCCGGGCGTCGAGCGGCCGGAGTCGCCGGCGGCGGTCGGGGTGCCCGGAGCGTTGCCGGGCGTGGTCGGTACCCCGACCGGACCGACGGCCGGCGGACGGCTCGCGGTGCCACCGCCGGCCGGGGAGCGGGTGGTATCGATGCCCGGGGCGGCCTGCCGGACCGGCAGCGGTGCGGAAGGTGTGGTGGGCCGGCTCGGAGCGGCGGGCGGAGGACCGGATTCGGCGGGCGGTGCCGCGCTGCCCGGCCAGCGCGGTGGCGCGGTCGGGCCGGAGGTGCCCTGCGGGTCCGACCATCCGGCGCCCTGCGCTGGGCCTGCGGCGGGTGGGCTCGTCGGCCGGGTGCGAGCGGGCAGCACCGGCTCGGGCCAGTTACCGGTCGGTGGCCGGCCCGGCGTCGGCTCGGGTCGGGCCGGCGACGACCCGGGCCGGTCGCCGGTGGGCTCAGCCTTGCCCGGGGACGACTCCACCCGGGCCGCAGGAGGCTCTGCGCGGCCCGGCTCGGGTCGGCTGACCTTGGGCAGGAAGGCCGTCGGCTCGTCGGCCTGGTCCCGGTGCCGGCCGTCGCGGCGCTCGTCGGGGCCGCTCACCTGGGCACCGTCGCCGAGCGCAGGGCGGTCGAATCCTCGAAGGCCGGCACGGTCACCGTGGAGACGGACTCCTTGTAGCCGAGTTGGTAGTCGTCGACTGCGTCCTTGAACAACCGGACTCCCTCAGAGCTGGCGAGGGCCTGCTGGAGGGCAGCGGGATCGCCGATCGCTACGATCTTGAACGGTGGGGAGTACACCCGGCCGTGGAGCAGCAGGGTGTTACCGACGCAGCGTACCGCGCTGGTTGCGAGCACGCGGACGTTCATGATTGACATGGCCTCCGCTCCACCCGCCCAGAGCGCGTTGACCACCGCCTGCACGTCGCCCTGGTGTACGACCAGGTCGTCGTTGGTGGCGTCGGAGTGGGCCTCGTCGTTGTGCTGGGGCGCGTCGTTCAGCTCGACCGTCACGGCCGTACCGGTGACGGGGGTGAACCCGGCCGCCGCGAGACTGCGCTGGGCGCGGGTCTGCTGGGCCTTGATCGGGGCGTCCGAGTCGGCCAGCGTGTCGGTGCGTTGCTCGACCTCGTCGCGCAGGGTGGCGGCGCGGCGCTCGCTCGCCGTGACCTGCTGCTGCCGTTCCTCGATGAGCTGGTTGAGCTGGGGCCGCCGGTCCTCGCGCAGGGCGGTGCCGCCGGCTGTGGTCGCGGTGGTGGTGAAGAGCAGTCCCGCCGCCGCGGCGATCAGGGGGACCCCGATCGACCAGCCCGGCCGCCGTTGGCGTGGCCGCCGGGGCAGCAGTCCGGCGACGGCCCGTCGGAGGACCTTCTGCCAGGAGGCGGCGCCGGATGTGTACTCCACCGAGCGTTCCTTCCGAGTGTCGGGGGATCGGTTCGCGACGACTGGGCCGCGATGCGAACAGTCCCGCCCTTTTCGGTCACTCCATGTACCTGCCTGACCCCATTCGTGGTCCAGGCGGCCGTTCGGGACTACGCTAGCTGTCGAACATTATTGGCCATGAACCGTCGCCTCCGCGTCCGGTTGTCAGGCCGGACGAGGTTGTCACCCCCTCTGGAGAGCGCCGTGCCCAAGTCTCAGGTCCGCAAGAAGAAGGTGTACACCCCGCCGACGGACGTGCGTCCGACGACGACGGCGGCGTCGCGCAAGCCTAGCCCGGTGTGGCTGCCGATCACCGCGGTCGCGCTGATCGTCGCCGGCATCGGCTGGCTCGTCGTCTACTACCTCTCCGAGCAGGAGTACCCGGTCGCCTCGTGGCAGTACTGGAACCTGGCGGTCGGCTTCGGTGCGATGGTCGCGTCGCTGGTGCTGCTCTCCCGCTGGCGCTGAGCCCGCTCGGGCCGCTGCCGCAGCGCAGGAGCGACCACCGGACCGCAGGATCTCGGTCACCCGCCGTCCCCCTGCCCGGCACGACCGGGCCGGGCACCCTATGGTGTCCGCAGGCGGCGTGGCCTACTGCGAGATGACTCACGTTACTGCTGGGTAACCTTGCGCGTAGGCTGCACTGCATGACCGAGCGGAGCGAGGTCATCGACCGGTCCGGTCGCAGGTGCGGCAGCGGCGCGACGTTGCCCTGCTCCTGCCCCGGCCCCGGTTGCTGAACCGCTCGACGAGCAGCAGACCGGGGAGGCCAACTCGATGGGCAGCGTCCAGATCGTCACCACGATCCTCGCGGCTGGCATCACCGCCGTGGCGGTGTGGCTGGCGGTGCGCGCGGTCATGAAGATGACGGCCGTGATCCGGCTGGGGCAACCCGCTCCGGAGCGGTTCGCCGACAAGGGCGCCCGCACCAGGAAGATGCTGGTGGAGACCGCCGGCCACACCCGGATGCTCAAGTGGGGTGTGGTGGGCGCCGCCCACTGGTTCGTGATGGTCGGCTTCATCGTGCTGTCGCTGCTGGTGCTCGAGGCGTACTTCGAGGTGGTCACGCCGACCGGCGGCCTGCCGATCATCGGGCACTGGACCGTCTTCGGGCTGGCCACCGAGATCATCACGGTGCTGGGCCTGGTCGGCATCCTGGTGTTGATGGCGATCCGGCTGCAAAATCGGCCCAACCGGCCCGGCGGTCGCTCCCGCTTCACCGGCTCCACCATGTGGCAGGGCTACTTCGTCGAGTGGATCGTGCTGCTGGTCCTGATCTTCGGCCTGGTGATCCGGGGCTTCAAGGTCGCGACCGACCACTTCGAGTACCCGGTCTGGGCGACCCCGGTCAGCCACGCGGTCGGCGCGATCCTCCCGGACTGGTCGGACGGGGCGAGTGTCGCCGCGCTCATCAAGATCGTCATTTCGATGACCTGGCTGATCGTCATCTCGCTGAACGTCACCATGGGCGTCGCCTGGCACCGGTTCCTGGCCTTCCCCAACATCTTCTTCAAGCGCGACCCGGAGAAGCCGGCCGGCTCCGGCCTGGGCCCGCTGCGTCCGATGACCAGCGAGGGCAAGCCACTCGACTTCGAGGAGGCCGACCCGGAGAAGGACCAGTTCGGCGTCGCCCAGGTCGAGCAGTTCACCTGGAAGGGCCTGCTGGACTTCAGCACCTGCACCGAGTGCGGTCGCTGCCAGTCGCAGTGCCCCGCCTGGAACACCGGCAAGCCGCTGTCGCCGAAGCTGCTCGTGCTCAGCCTGCGCGACCACGCGTACGCGAAGGCGCCCTACCTGCTGGCCGGCGGCGGCAAGGACCTCACCGGCGAGGAGAAGGCCACCCAGGCGCAGCTCGCGCACCTGGACGTGCTGTCGCTCGCCGAGGGTGACAAGCCGTTGATCGGCACGGCCGAGGAGGGCGGGGTCATCGACCCGGACGTGCTCTGGTCGTGCACCACCTGCGGCGCCTGCGTCGAGCAGTGCCCGGTGGACATCGAGCACGTGGACCACATCGTCGACATGCGCCGCTACCAGGTGCTGATCGAGTCGAGCTTCCCCTCGGAGGCCGGCGTGATGCTGCGCAACCTGGAGAACAAGGGCAACCCGTGGGGCGCGCCGCAGAACACCCGCGAGGACTGGACCAAGGGTCTGGACTTCGAGGTGCCGCGGGTCGGCGAGGTGGACGACTTCGAGTACCTCTTCTGGGTCGGCTGCGCCGGCGCGTTCGAGGACCGGGCCAAGAAGACCACCCGCGCGGTCGCCACCCTGCTCAACGAGGCCGGCGTCAGTTTCGCCATCCTCGGCGAGGGCGAGACCTGCTCCGGCGATCCGGCCCGCCGGATCGGCAACGAGTTCGTCTTCCAGATGCTCGCCCAGCAGAACGTCGAGACGCTGAACGAGGCGTTCGAGGGCCGGGAGAAGGCCAAGCGCAAGATCGTCGCCACCTGTCCGCACTGCTTCAACACCCTGGGCAACGAGTACGGCCAGCTCGGCGGCGAGTTCGAGGTGGTCCACCACACCCAACTCCTGGCCCACCTGGTCTCCACCGGCAAGCTCACCCCGGTCCAGCCCGTCGACGGTGGCGTGACCTACCACGACCCCTGCTACCTGGGCCGGCACAACCGCGTCTTCGCCGCTCCCCGTGAGGTCCTCGGCACCGCCATCGGAGGCGGAGCCGGAGATGGCCAGGGCGACGCAGCGATCCGGTCCGGTGCGGGCCGCGACAGCGGCCTGATCGAGATGCCGCGCAACAGTGAGCGCTCCTTCTGCTGCGGTGCCGGTGGCGCCCGGATGTGGATGGAGGAGAAGATCGGCAAGCGGATCAACGTGGACCGGGTCGAGGAGGCCATGGCCACCGGGGCGAAGACGGTCGCCGTCGGCTGCCCGTTCTGCTCGACGATGCTCAACGACGGCGTCAACGGCAAGGGTGCCGGCGAGCAGGTCGAGGTCGTCGACGTGGCGAGCGTCCTGCTGCGCTCGGTCAAGCCCGAGCAGCCGCGGGGCGACAAGGAGTCCACCCCGGTCGCGGGCTGACGCGTACACCTGGAGTTCTTGCTCATCGGCGGCGGCGGCCCTCAGGGGTCGCCGCCGCCGTGCAAGAATCTCGCCGAGGTGAGGAGACATCGACGGCCTGCTCTTGATGACGGTGCTGCCGCTGGTCGGCTTCGTTGCGCTGACCGCCGGCAACGCGTTCTTCGTCGCGGCCGAGTTCGCCCTGGTCACGGTCGACCGCGCGGAGATCGACAGGCGGGCCGCCGCCGGTGACGACGCCGCCCGCACGGTACGCGCCGCGCTGCGCGAGCTGTCCTTCCAGCTCTCCGGGGCACAGCTCGGGATCACCATCACCGCGCTGCTCACCGGCTACCTGGCCGAACCGGCGCTGGCCCGGATCTTCACCCCGCTGCTGCGTCCGGTGGCCGGGGAGAGCACCGAGCGGTTCACCCCGTTCCTGGCGTTGGCCCTGGCGACGCTCATCTCCATGCTCTTCGGCGAGCTGGTGCCCAAGAACGCGGCGCTGGCCCGGCCGATGCCCGCCGCACTGGCCACCGCCGGGCCGATGCACGCCTTCTCCCGGGCGTTCGGCTGGCTGATCCGGGGCCTGAACGGCTCGGCGAACCGGTTGGTCCGGGCGCTCGGCGTGGAGCCGCAGGAGGAGTTGGCCAGCGCCCGGTCGCCGGAGGAGTTGGGCCTGCTGGCCGCCATCTCGGCCCGCGCGGGCGCGCTGCCGCCGGACACGGCGATGTTGCTGCGGCGCACCATCCGGTTCGGCGACAAGCGGGCGGCCGAGGCCATGACCCCGCGGGTCGACGTGGTCGCGCTGCGGGCCACCGCCACCGTGGCCGAGTTGCTCGAGGAGTCCCGGCGGACGGGACGGACCCGTTTCCCGGTGTACGAGGAGACGCTCGACCTCGTCACCGGAGTGGCGGGCGTGCCGGACGCGCTGGGCGTGCCGCTGGCCGCGCGGGCGTCGACAGTGGTCGGCGCGGTGGCCCGCGAGCCGGTGTACGTGCCGGAGAGTCTGGACCTGGACGGCGTGCTGGCGGCGTTGAAGGCGGCCGGCGCGGACCTGGCCATCGTCGTCGACGAGTACGGCGGCACCGACGGTGTGGTCACGATCGAGGACCTGGTCGAGGAGCTGGTGGGCGAGATCGCCGACGAGTTCGACCCGGCCAGCGTGGACGACGCCGAGCCCTTCGAGCTGACCGTCCCGGGCGGCGAGCGCACGGTGCTTGTCGACGGGGTGCTGCGCTCCGACGAGTTGGTCGAGCAGACGGGCTTCCGGCTGCCCGAGGGGCCGTACGAGACGTTGGCCGGGTTCCTGCTGGCCCGGCTCGGACACATCCCGCTGCCCGGCGAGACGGTCGACGCCGACGGCTGGGAGTTCACCGTGGTGGAGGTCGAGCGGCACCGGATCGAGCAGGTCCGGGTGCTGCGCCCCGCGGATCCGGACGCCGATGACTGAGCTGTTGGTGGCCGTGCTGCTGCTGCTCGGCAACGGCTTCTTCGTGGGCAGTGAGTTCGCGTTGATCGCGTCCCGTCGTACGGTGATCGAGCCGTTGGCGGCCGGTTCGAAGCGGGCCCGCTGGGCGTTGTCGGCGATGAACCAGATCCCGCTGATGATCGCCGGTGCGCAGCTCGGCATCACGGTGTGTTCGCTGGGCCTCGGCGCGATCGCCGAGCCGGCGTTGGCCCATCTGCTCGAATCGCCGTTCCACGCCGTCGGCCTGCCCGAGCGGGCGGTGCACCCGGTGGCGTTCGTGCTCGCGCTCGGCGTCGTCGTCTTCCTGCACACGGTGGTCGGCGAGATGGTGCCCAAGAACATCACGCTGGCCGGTCCGGAGGTCTCCGCGCTCTGGCTGGGGCCGGCCATGCTGGCGTTCTGCGTGGCCACCAAGCCGCTGCTGCTGGCGATGAAGTGGGCCGCCCGCCGGGTGCTGGCCCTCTGGCGGATCGAGGCGACCGAGGCCGTGAAGACGGTGTTCACCGCCGAGGAGTTGGCGGGGCTGGTGTCGCAGGCGCGGACGGAGGGGCTGCTCGACGCCGAGGAGCACGCCCGCATCACCGCCGCGCTGGCCCTGCACACCCGGACCGCGGCGGACGCCCTGCAACCGTGGTCGACGGTGACGACGGTGGCCGAGGACGTCTCACCGGCCTCGTTGGAGGTGCTGGCGACGCGTACCGGCCGGTCCCGGTTCCCGGTGGTGCAGCGGTCCACCCGACGGGTGCTCGGCTTCGTCCACGTCAAGGACGTCCTCGGGTACGCCGGGCGGGGTCGTCGCGCGCCGGTGCCGGCGGCGGTGTACCGGCCGTTGGCGGTGGTGCCGCCGGACCGTACGCTGGCCGATCTGCTGCTGGCCATGCGGCGCGAACGGCGGCACATGGTGCTGGTCAGTGACGGTCGCCGACCTCTCGGTGTGGTCACACTCGATGACGTATTGACCGCAATCGTTGGTTAATTGACCAACACCCTTGGTGTGCGGGCGGTTGCGCGACAGTGACGATGGCTCGGCTCGCCTTGATTCCGGTCCGACGCTTCCCTAATGTGGTGCACCGACCGCTGTGGGTCGTCTGCCTCGGCCCTTCCCTCACGCGAGGCGCCCGGCGGTCGGTTGCAAAGGAGTCGGTGCCGGTGGCAACCATGCCCCCTCATCGTCACGCACCAGGGTCGCCCGTTCGACCGCGCGGTCTGCGCAGGGTCGCCCGTCGCCTGCTCGTGCTGGTCGCCGCCGCCGCGGTCGGTGCCGGGGTGATCGCCGTGCCGGCGTACGCCGAGCCGACGGTGGACGAGATCGAGGCGCAGATCGACAAGAAGTGGGAGGAGTTGGAGCCCACGATCGAGCAGTACAACAAGGTGCGGGCGCAGCTGAAGGTCAACAAGAGCAAGTCCGCCGCGCTGCAGAAGAAGATCGAGCCGCTGGCCCTGCAGAGCGAGCTGGCGCTCAACCGGGTCGGTGACCTCGCGTCCCGCTACTACATGTCGGGCCCCTCGCAGGAGATCGGCGCGCTGCTGGTCAGCGCCAAGCCGGACACCCTCACCGAGCAGCTCACCCTCCTCGACCGGCTCGCCGCCCAGGAGCGCAAGCAGGTCGAGGGCGTACTCGCCGTGCGGGCGAAGTACGACGGCGAGAAGCAGAAGCTGGACGCGCTGATCGCCACCCAGACCAAGCAGCAGAGCGATCTGGCGGCCAAGAAGAAGCAGATCGACGCCGAAATCAAGAAGCTCGAGGCGTCGATGCCGAAGACGACGGTCAAGACCGCCGGTTGCCCGACAATCAACGGTGTGGTCTCCGTAGCGGCGCAGAAGGCGATCAAGACCGCCTGCCAGCAGGTCGGCGACCCGTACGTCTGGGGTGCCACCGGCCCGAACTCGTTCGACTGCTCGGGTCTGACCCAGTACGCCTACAAGTCGGCCGGGATCTACCTCACCCACCACACGGGTGACCAGTGGAACGAGGGCAAGGCCGTCTCGCGCGCCGACGCCCGCGCCGGTGACCTGGTCTTCTTCTACTCCGGCCTGAGTCACGTCGGGCTGTATCTGGGCAACAACCAGATGGTGCACGCGCCACGCGCCGGCAAACCGGTGCAGGTGTCCAGCATCAACACCATGCCGGTCGCCGGGTTCCGCCGACCCGGCTGACCTCCACCAGGCACGACGACGGCCCCCGGTCACCTCGACCGGGGGCCGTCGTGTCTCCTCAGCGCGGTGCGCCGACCGGTTCCTCAGCGTGGTGCGCCGACCGGTTCCCTCAGCGCGGTGCGCCCACCGGGGACGGCAGGAGCTGTACGTCGGCGAGGTCGACGTACATGACGCGGTGGCCGAACTGGATCTGCGCGTACCGGTTCTGGCCCCGGATCACCGTCCAGTCGCCGGGCGAGGAGCCGTCGAAGGTGCTGGCCCGGTAGTACTCGCCGGGCAGCACCGCGCCGACCGCGTACCGCTGGCCGGCGGCGAGGGTGTACTGCAACGGTGAGATCGCCTGGTAGGGCACGCCGGCCGGGTAGGCGGCCTGCTCCGGGTACGCCCGCCCGTACACCGGGATCGTGGTCCGGCCGGGCTTCGGGGTGACCACCATCCCGACGGTCCAGGTCGCGGTCGGGGCGGACGCCGGGTTGTGGAACCAGGCCCGCTGCCCGAGGTACCAGATGGCCGTCCAGTCGCCCTGCCGGCCGGCCAGCGCGTACGTCTGGCCGGCGGAGGCCCGCGCGCCGTGGTCCGACACGTCCATCGTGTCGGGAGTGCCGTCGGGACGCAGTGCGATGTCGTTGACCAATGGTGCGTCCGGGGCCGGCGCGGTACGCAACACCACCGACGAGGAGCCGCGGGGCGCGCACGGTGTTCCCGGGGTGACGCACCCGGTGAACGCCGGCCGGTTGGTCGCGTAGTCGGGGTCGATCCGGACCAGCCCGGTGGCCGGGGTGCCGGTGTCGAGTCGGGGCGCGTGCAGCAGGTCGAAGTAGTGCGTCCAGTCCCAGTAGGGCCCCGGGTCCCAGTGCATCCCGCGCACCGTCGCCGCGGTGGTGCCGGGCACGTTGTCGTGGCCGATGATGTGCTGGCGGTCCAGCGGGATGCCCAGCCGCAGCGCGAGATGCCGGACGAGCTTCGCCGAGGTCCGGTACATCGCCTCCGTGTACCAGGTGCCCTGCGCGGCGAAGCCCTCGTGTTCAAGCCCGATCGACTTGGCGTTGACGTACCAGTTGCCGGCGTGCCAGGCGACGTCCTTGGTCCTGACGTGCTGGGCGATCTGTCCGTCCACCGAGCGCAGCGAGTAGTGCCAGCTCACGTAGGTCGGATCCTGCACGAGTTGCAGGGTGGTCGCCCAACTCGCCTCGGTGTCGTGGATGACGATGTACTCGATCTTCTGCCGGCCGGGTCGGTCGGAGAGGTCGTGGTTGCCGTAGTCGCCGTCGCCGAACGCCGCGTAGGGGGCGGGGATCCACTCACAGGACACCGTGCGGGGGCATTCCAGCCCGTCCGGACGGGCGAGTCGCCGCAGCCCGAGCCGGTCCAGCCAGGACCGCTCGGGGCGGACCGTCCGGGCCGGCAGGGTGACCCGCTGGCCGTCGTCGGTCACCCGCGTCTCGCCGGCGCCGATCGTGGTGAAGACCTCGTCGGCGAAGGCCGCCGCGGCATCGGCGCTGTCCGCGCCGGCGTAGCGGGCCACCGCGCCGTACCAGGTGGCCGGGTCGGTGCCGACGCCGACCGGGGCGCCGACCTCCCGTTGGTACGCGGCCAGCAGCGCCGCCCCACCCCGGATGTTCGTGGTCGGGTCGGTGCGCAGCGCCTCGACGGTGGCGCCGGTCAACGCGGCGGCGGCGTCCAGCGTCTGTAGCGCGGCGGTGGGCGGCGCGTCGTCGGTGGCGGGCGCGGGCGTCAGAGCGCGACGGGAGTCGTCGCCGCGCGGGTCCTCTCCCGGAGCGTCGTGGTGGCCGCGCCGGGGTAGGGCGGCCACGTGACGGGCGTCGGTCAGGTGCATCGGGCCGTAGCCGCCGCTGGTGCTCGGGGTGCCGGCGTTGCTGTCCCACCGGGATTCCAGGTAGGAGACGCCGAGCAGCACGTCGAGCGGCACGCCGTACTCGGTCGCGGCAGCGGCGTACTGCTGCTGGCGGTCGGCCACGGGTGCCGCGGCGGCCGGTCCGGCGGGTAGCGGTACGGTCGCCGTGGCGGTGAGCAGCGCGACGGCGAGCAGGGTCGGACGTTTCATCGAACCCCCTACATATGAACTGGTGTCGGTTGCGGTCACCTTCGCGCTACGGGGGAGTCCGCGTCAATACCTTTCCATGTATCAAAATCAGCGGAAAGAAACCTTCACATCACCGCGATGGAACGCGCGATTCGGTACGGAGTGTCACGGCCGCACGGGTTGCGGATCGGTAACGGCCGTCTCTACTCTGGTCATTCGTCGGCCCGGTAGCAGGTCTGCCCACCCCGGGCGGTAACGGACCGACACCGCCGAGTCGCTCGCGAGCGAGCCGGGGACCCACGATCCCCGGGGTGAATCCGCAGTTCCTGCGGTAGGGCGCCCACTTCCCGCCCGAACCCGTCAGCTAACCCGGTAGGCGGTCAGGAAGAAGGAGTACGGAACCCGGTGGCCTCCCATGCCCCGCGGCCGTCGTCCGGACGGTCGGCTCCGGCCGACCCGACGTCGACCGTGCCGCGTCCACGCTGGTCCCGCTTCACCACCGCCCTCGCCGCCCTGGTCGGCGTCGCCGTCGTCCTGACCGGCAGCGCCACGGCGGCCCACGCCGACCCGTCCGTCGCCGAGATCGAGAAGCAGATCGACGACGACTGGAACAAGCTCGAACCGATCATCGAGCGGCACAACGCCACCCGTACCGACCTGGCCCTCAAGCGCAAGCAGGCCGACGCCCTGGCCGCCCGGATCGCGCCGCTGGAGCGTCAGGTCGACGCCGCCATGAACAAGGTCAGCGCGCTGGCCGTGCGCGCCTACATGGGCGAGAACCTGTCGACCGTGAACACGATGCTCGGCAGCCGGTCGCCCAGCGAGGTCGTCGGGCAGCTCGAGATGCTCGACCGGTTCGCCCACAACCAGCAGGAGGACGTCCGTCAGGTCGCCGACCTGCGCAACGAGCTGGCCCGGCAGAAGGCGCCGCTGGACGAGATGGTGGCCCAGCTGACCCGCACCGAGGCCCAGTTGGCGGCGAAGAAGAAGCAGATCAACGAGGAGATCGACCGGCTGCAGAAGCTCCGCCTCAAGGTGTACGGCAACGGCGGCGGCGGTCCGCTGCGCCCGGCGCCCTGCCCGGCCAGCTACCCGGGTGGCGGTGCCGGTATCGCGGTCAAGTTCGCCTGCGCCCAGATCGGCAAGCCGTACGTGTGGGGCGCCGAGGGACCGAACTCGTACGACTGCTCCGGGCTGATGCTGGCCGCCTGGGCGAAGGCCGGTGTGTCGCTGCCGCACAACGCCGCCGCGCAGAGCCGGGTCACCAAGAACGTCAGCAAGAGCGACCTGCGCCCTGGCGACCTGGTCTTCTACTACAGCGACATCCACCACGTCGGGATGTACGTCGGCAACGGCTGGGTGGTGCACGCCTCCCAGGCCGGGGTGCCCGTCAAGATGAAGAAGGTCGACGACGGGCCCATCCACAGCTACGGCCGTCCCGGCTGACCGACGCGGGACAGGTTCGGGCCCGTCGCGATCCGCTCGCGGCGGGCCCTCGTCGTCCCTAGCGCGTCGGCCAGGCGCGCCAGTTCTGCCAGGAGCGACTCGGCGTCGGCCCCCGCTGACCCTGGTAACGCGACCCGTACACCACCGAGCCGTACGGGTGCTCGGCCGGCGACGAGAGCCGGAAGATGCAGAGCTGGCCGATCTTCATGCCTGGCCAGAGGGTGATCGGCAGGTTCGCCACGTTGGACAGCTCCAGCGTGACGTGCCCGGAGAAGCCCGGGTCGATGAACCCGGCGGTGGAGTGGGTGAGCAGGCCGAGGCGGCCCAGCGAGCTCTTGCCCTCCAGTCGGCCGGCGAGCTGGTCGCCGAGCGAGATCACCTCCAGCGTCGAGGCGAGCACGAACTCCCCCGGGTGCAGCACGAACGGCTCGCCGTCGGGCACCTCCACCACCGAGGTCAGGTCGTCCTGCTGCATGGCCGGGTCGATGTGGGTGTAGAGGTGGTTGTTGAAGACCCGGAACAGCCGGTCGAGTCGTACGTCGATGCTGGAGGGTTGTACCAGGGTGGGCTCGAACGGCTCCAGGCCCAGCGTGCCGGCCTTGATCTCGGAGACCAGGTCACGGTCGGAGAGCAGCATCGGACCACCATAGCGAGGTGGGCGGTGACCAGCGTGTCGAGGTCGCTCCTCGTACATTTGTTCGATAGAATGCCCGCATGGCTTCCTGGTCCGATTTCGCCGCCGACGAGCCCCGCCTCGCCGACGGCATCCGCGTTCTCCTGCAGCAGTACGGGCCGGGCTTCGGCTATCTGGCCACGGTCCGCGCCGACGGTGGGCCCCGGGTCCATCCGGTCTCCCCGGTCATCACCGACGAGGGTCTGTTCTGCTTCATCATCGACTCGCCGAAGCGCCGCGACCTCGAACGGGACGGCCGTTACGCGCTGCACTCGTTCCCGCCGGAGGAGAGCGACGACGAGGCGTACGTGGCGGGCCACGCCTGGCCGGTCACCGATCCGGTCCGGGTGGCCCGGCTGGCGCAGAGTGCCCGGGCGGAGCCGCGGGTCGACTGGCGGCTGTTCGAGTTCACCGTCGACGTGGCGATGCTGACCCGTCGCGACCAGCACGGCCTGGGCACCGCCGTGGGGCGTCCGGCCGTCCAGGTCTGGCTCGATCCGCACACCCCGCCCGCGGCGACCGCGCCTCCGGCCGTACCGCAGACTCGCCCGACCCGTCGCAGCCGCGACGTCCAGTGCACGGCCGCCTGACCACGGCCCTGGGGAGAAAAACGCCGGTGCCGGCTCCGTCGTGACGGAGCCGGCACCTGGTGTACGCGAGGAGAGCTACGCCGCGCGGTACGCGTTCCACGCGGTCAGCATGCGGCTCGCCTGACCCGCGGTGAACTGGTACATGCACGAGTCGTAGGTGTAGTCCATGAAGTTGGTGATCGGGTCCAGGCCGGTCGCCGAGCAGGTGTTCCGCCCGGTCGGGCACTGGTACGCCGGGGACGCCTCGGCCGGGGTGTCGCTGACCTGGTCGCCGGAGCCGCCGCAACCACCCTGGAAGGTGTGGTACAGGTTCAGCCAGTGGCCCACCTCGTGGGTGCCGGTGTCGCCCTGGTTGTAGTTGGTGGCCGTGCCACCCGGCAGCGACTCGCTCAGCACGACCACGCCGTCCATGCTGCTCAGGTTTCGCTGCGGGAAGGTCGCCCAGCCCAGCAGGTCGTCACTCAACTCGCCGAGGTAGATGTTGAGCGTGTTCTTGCCGCCCACCCGCAGCGACGACTTCATCGACCGCTCGGCGGACGAGCCCTCGACGATCGGGTACCAGGACGGGTTCGTCACCCGGTTGATCTTGTCGAGCCGGAAGGCGAACGCGGTGGCCGCGCCGCCGGTCGACCCGGCGTAGGCCTGGTTCAGCACGCTGATCTGCGAGGTGATCATCGAGTCGGGGATGTTGCCGCCGGCCCGGGTGCTGTTCTCCTGGATCACGTGCACCACCACCGGGATGGTGACGGTGGCTGCCAGCGCCGTGGCGCCGGCGCCGGCCCGGTAGTTGGCCCGCTCGCGCAGCGCTGCCGCCAGGTCGGCGTCCCGCTCGCGAACCTGCTTGGCGGTCAGTTCGTTCGGCTCGTGCTTGGCCCCCGCGCCGGGCTTCGCCCGGGCGTTGGCCTGGCTGCCGGCCGGCTCCGAACAGGCGCCGCCGGGCGCCGCGGAGAAGGCCGAAGCGGCCGGGACGACCCCCACCGCGGCGGTGCTGAGCAGCAGCGCGAGGGTCGTCGACGCGACACCGGCGGCACGCCGGGTCAGCAGGTTGGGACGGAGTCCCATGGGCCCACCTCTTTCTGGCGGCGCGACAGGGGGTGTGTCACGCCGTGGCTGAGAACGTGTGGCAGACGTTACAACCCATCGACGCATTTGAGAACGGCCATATGTTGCCGTCGGGAAACTTCTTCGGCGCTGGGCGCGACCGGCCGGCGCGCGGGGGTGGCTGGGTGCACGGCCGCGACGACTCGGGTACAGTGGTGCCGCCCGCGGGTGTAGTTCAATGGCAGAACATCAGCTTCCCAAGCTGACAGTGCGGGTTCGATTCCCGTCACCCGCTCCACGCACGGAAGCCCTGGTCAGGACAAATGTCCGCCAGGGCTTCCGTCGTTCCAGGTCATACGTCGTCCGCGCTCGGGCCTTGCTGACCTCGGGCGGATCGGCAGCTCGTGCCATCACCTCCAGCGAAGAGGGGCAGCCTTGTCGGTGTCGGGCTCCCATGATGGGCGGCGTCCCGACAACAGGTGCTGCGGGGCGCCGGGGACCTTCGGTCTGAACCAGAGGGAGTAAGAGGCGGCTCACGGGGCGGCCGTACGCGTGGCGCACGATCGGCACCCTGAGTAGACCCCCGAGGACCCGCGCTACTACTTGTTGCCGGAACACCGATGGGCCGATGAGTGGATCGTCGCGCTCCGTTTCCGCTATGCGCCGAGCGCGACAGCCTGAAGCTCGTCCAGCGTGCTGCGGTACCAAGTGCCTCGGGTGAAGGCATGCAGGTCGCCGCCCCGGCAGGTGTAGCGGAGAAACTGTGCTTCGACGCCGTCGGGGAGCACGAGGCGGCACTGCCCGCCGATGCGGCGCACGCCGTCTCGGCCAATGCGCAGCAGTGTCGCCATGTCGTACTCGGGGCCCCAACCCCCTAGAAGAGCTCGGTCCGCGCCATTGACCAGCATGCTGTGCGCGGACTGATAGGGGGACGCCCCCCAATCCATAACCTTGTCACCCGACACCGACTGGATATGGAAGTCCGTGTAAGGGCAGAAGTGGGCAGTTTCGCCCTGCAGGTTGAGTGTGTAGCAGTCAGAAATGTACGGAAGCCCCGCGTCCATACCTCACCGTTGATCGCGCCACCCTCGGTGCGACCTGCCGCCAGCAGGACCCGCCCCTCCGGCAGCGGTTGCACGAACGACACCCGGAAGTCTGTATCCACATCGATGGCGCTGACAATCCGGACTCCGTTGCCACCGAGATGCGCGGTCACCTGCTTGCGCCGAGAGGCGGTCCGGTGTGACCAGACGGCGAACGCCGTGCCGTCGGGCCCGACACCGACGGCCTCGGGCTCACGTTCCATGTCCGCGCGGTCTGCCGGCGTCAGAAATCCGTGGCGTTCCAGTGGCACAACCGGCAACTGCAATACCTCCAGCCGCCGTTGAAGGCTGGCCTGATCCCGTTCGCCTCGTCTCGTCGTCATCACGGCCATCATCGGTCACCCGGCAACCGGATTCGCGAGGATCGGCGGGCCAGCAGCCGAGGGTCCATCACGGACCACTCCAGGCCGCTCGGTAATGCCGCTGAACCGCGTACGACAGCCTTCAGCCTTGACCTACGTTACGACTTGCGGGTCTGGAAGCTCCGGTGCTGCGCCCACTCGCCGGTCCAGGCCGCGAGATCGTGCACCCATACGTCCTCGCTCTGCTCGGCCTTGACCTTCCACTTCGCGGCGTTCATCGCTGCGAAGGCGTCGAGAGTTTCGTGACCGACCGAGGCCCAGGCGGGGAACTGTGCCAGCCACTCCTCGGCCTCCGACGGGCTGTGACCACTGCCGATCAGCCACTGCACGAGCAGAGCCAGCTCAACCCACGCGGCGGCCTGGGTGGTCCACGCCCAGTCAACGACGCGCATTCCCGTCGGGGTGAGGATGAGGTTGGTCGGGTTGATGTCGGAGTGAACGAGGGTCCGGCCCTGCATCTCGGGTAGCGCGAACCCGAGTCGTCCGGCCGGGGTGAACCAGGTCCCGGGCGGGGCCGGCGTGTCCTGAAGTGCTTTCAGGACCACCCGGAGCAGGTCCAGATCTGGACTGCCGGGAGACAGGTCGGGATGAGGGCCGTCAAGCAGCTCGGCCCCCACCACCAACCAGCCATCACGCTTGAAGTGCCACAGGACGGCCGGCGGAAACCAACCGACAGCCCTGGTTGCTCTCAGCTCGTAGCGCAGCGTCTGGACGCTCAGCCCGGTCGAGGCGGCCTTGACGAAGACCGTGCCGGACGTGCCGACGACGGTCGACGCGATCTCCGCGTGGTTGCCGGTCGGAGCCGGGCGTACATCGATGATTTCGCCGACGCGCTCGGCAATCTCCGTCACGACTGTCTCGGGCAGGGCGGCCCATTCGCGGCGCATGGCTACCTCTTGGTCACTTGCCGCCGGGCTGCGGCGGGTTTGGCGGGCAGCAGGATTCGGCCTCGCCGTACCAGAATTCCAGGTCGACCCGGTAGCCGGTCCGGTGCAGCGCCGCGAGCGTGAAGGTCACGGCGGTTCCGTCCATCATCCCCTCGGTCAAGATGGGGATGTGGTGCACGAAGCCTCCGGCGATCTGCTCGCAGGCGGCGGCGTACGGCTCGGTGTGCTGCAACACCGAATGCCACACCGCGTCGACCGGAAGTGTCGGCACGACGCGACCGATCGACCCGTCCGGCAGAGGCATCCCGAAGTCTTCGTTCGTCACGTTGTCGGCGTGCGCCTTGAGGAAGATCAGGAACTGTTCGACGGCTCGCTCCGCGTAGGACCGGGTGACGTGGACGTCGGCGGCGAAATAGGCGACCAGTTTGCCGAACGTCTCGGCGTCGACCAGTGTGCGCGGGTCGGCGGCGGTCGTCTTCGGCGTGCTTGTGGTGACGGTCATGTACGGTCCCTTCCGTTGCTCTCGCTGTGCGGAGATGCGTTCCCCGCGCCGGTTGTGCTCGGTGCGCCCGGGTGGCCGCCGGTTGGCCAGGACGGCGGCCAGCGGGAACCTAGACGCCGCTGTTCGACGTGGCGGGTTCGACGATCGGCTTGCGGAACGGTCCCCATCCCACGAATCGGTCGAAGAGGGCTCGCGGGCTTGGCCCGTCGTGCGGGTTCAGGTGGTACAGGTCGCGCATCGCCTCGTAGAACAGTCCGGCCAGGTAGATCGACAGGCTCGGCATCTTGCTCTCGTACTCGGCCTTGAGCATGAGTCGCGCCGTCGGGCACGGCCACGGCTGACCGTCGGCGCGGCAGGCCCAGTGGGGACGTAGCGGCGTGTGCGGCGGGGCCTGGCCGTGCTGGCGAGGGCGGTCCGCTGCCGGTCCTCGCTCGGGGACGGAGACCTGCCCGGAGATCATTCCTGACCCCCGTTTGCCCGGAACGTCTGAGCCCGGGTCAGGCGACCCACACTGCCGACCTCGTCAACCCGGAACGCCTCGGTATGCGCCGTGACCCAGGCCGGAGGTCGCGGGGCAGGACGAGGTGCAGGCACCTTTGGGACAGGGTTTCTGCGCCAGAACGAGAAACGCACGGTGCCTCCTTCGCACTGTCATCTTGGGAAGGGGCCGCCCCGTAAGTGCTCGCCGGACAGGGCGGCCCCGGTACGAACACGTCCGCCGGGTTCGGGTCCCTGCCGGCCGCGCCGTCTGGTTCCACCCTGCGATGACAGGACTACGCTGGGAAGTAGGTCGATGCTTTCAGCGGCTTTCAGCAGGGGGACCCGTGGAAGATCTAGGCGGGCAGTTGCGTCAAGCTCGCATCGAGGCCGGCGTTTCGCTTGCCTCGGTGGCGGCGCGGTCGTGCTACTCGGCTTCGCATCTGAGCAACGTCGAGGCAGGACGACGGACCGCTACCCCTGACATCGTGCTTGCCTACGCGCGGGCATTCGGGGAGGGTGACGTGAACCGTCGACAGGTGCTCGGGCTCGCGGCGGGTGCCGTCGGCCCCGTAGTAGCCGGTGAGCTGATCCGGGCCGGTTTCAGCGCAGCTCTTGACGGACGAGGGGCCGAGGAGGACTGGCGCGAGCGAGTCGACCAATACGGGCGGGACTATATGGCCGTAGGCGCGGCGGTCCTTCAGGCGCGCCTCGCGAGCGACCTCGTGATCCTTCAGCAGCACCTCGACACGCCGCGCATGTGGACCCACGCAGCGCGAGCGCTTGTGACCTACGGCAAGACCACGCCCAACCCCGCCGAGGCAATCCGCTGGTATGACCTCGCGGCAACAGCCGCTGACCGGTCCGATGACCTCGGTGTGCGCGTGTGGGTACGCGGAAGGGCAGCCATCGCCCTCGCCTACGAAGGGGCAGCATTGCCCACCGCCCGGCGCTATGCCGAACAGGCCATTGCACTTTCCGACCGGCCGTCACTTGGACGCGTACAGGCGCTCATGGCACAGGCGCACGTCTCAGCCGGGCGCGGCGACGAGGCTGGGGCGATTTTGCACGACACCGAGGCTCGAAGGGTTTTCGACCACGTTGCGTCGCCCGACGGCGAAGTCTCGGATACCGCCGTGCCGCCATGGCGCATGGCGACCTTCCGCAGCATGTTGTACGCCCGCCTCGGCATGCTCGGACCGGGCAGCGAGGCACAGCAGGAGGCCGACCGGACGCGGCCGGCGGGCCTACCCCGATTCGCGACGCACATCGAGCTGCACCGTGGCCTGACGATGGCAAAAGCTGGCGATCGGGCCGGCGGCGTCGCCTACGCCCGCCAGGCGTGGGAAGCCCTCCCAGCCGAACGCCGATCGCAGAGCCTTGCCCTGATGCTGCGCGAGGTCGAGCGGGCCGGTGGCTCCTACCGGCGCGGGAACGAAAGCACCGTCGCGGCCAGCTGATCGACGGTCGGTCGCTCGTCGAGGCAGCTCAGCTCGTAAGCCTCTTCGTTTGCGGTGACCGTTGGCCCGGGATGCGCTTGTCTTGCCGCCTGTGCTGAACCAGGCGCATCGACGCGCGTCCCGGCCCTGTCAGCCGATTCCCCGCACCGAGCTACGTGATTAGCGTCCGAGCATGCCCCCGCCGCAGCAACCCCACCAGCCCGCCGTCCTCCCCAACCGTTCCGCCCCCGGTTCCTACCGGATGGTGTACGTACTCGCTGGCCTGGCCGCGCTCTGTTGGGCCTTCGCCGCGCTGAGCGCTGCGATGATGGTCGACGCCCGCGACCTGCCCGAGGGGACGGTGACCCTCATCGCCTTCCTCTGGCTCGTCGGGTTCGAGATGCTCGCACTGCTGTTGCAGCTGATCGCGGCGTGGGAGCTGCGCCGGCGCAACTCGCCGTTTGCGGCTCTGTTCACCCTCCTGGTCGCGGTCGCCGGGGTCGTGGCGACGTTCGTGTTTCTGGACCGGTCCGGTTCGTGAGCGGTCCGTCCGGGTCGTCGACCCGGACGAAGGCCCCAGCCAAGGGATGTTCCCTGGCTGGGGCCTCGTTCGTGCTCAGCCCTCAGTGATGGTGAGAACCACCGGGCCACCCGGCAGGGTTTGGCTGTCCGAGCGGTCCGGCATGTTCCATGCGCTGCTCTTCTGGGCGGCATCGCTCACCCTGAAGCCCACCGTGTACTCACCCGGTGCCAGGCCCTGCCAGGGCAGGTACAGCCAGCTCGTCACGGTGCCGTCTTCGGCCTGGCTCGCGCCGCCTCCTGAACTCGACAGCACGTTGCCGTCGGTGTCGTACAGGTATACGTCCAGCCCGTCGATGGGTGCTACCTGCACCTGGGTCGTGATGGTCAGCTTCGGGGAGCCCTGGCCCACCTCACTCGCGGGCAGCGACGACGGATCCAGGGTGGCGCCCAGGACCACCGGCGGGTTGGGGCTCGGAACTCGCGTGATCTTGAGCCCCGGGTCGGGTGCTCCGAACGCCGTGCCGTACAGCGCGACCTTGCCGGCGCCGTCGACGACCGAAATACCCTGGACATCGCATTTTTCGGTCTGCCGGTAGACCATCACCGGAACGGCGATCCGACCGTCCGACTTGACGGTCGGGGCACCCCACTGGGTGCAGCCACCGAAACCGAGATCGACGTTGACCGCCGAAATGCCCTTGGTCGCGCCGGTGATCGACATGGTGAGTTCCGTCATCACCTCACTGCGCCAGTTGTTGACCGGGTTCGGGCTGATCGCGAAACCGCTCGCCTGGACCGTCGAGTTGAACGTCGTGGTGATCGACGGCGCGGCCGGATTCTTGTAGGTGGTGGTGCCGCCCGCGTTGTTGTGCAGAACCAGCGCGGCTACCCGCCAGTTGCCGGCATCCGCGCTCGCCGGCAGGGTGACCTCGATCGAACACGACATGTAGGTGCCGTCCCGATCGCCGCCGTAGACCCTGCCGCACCGGACACCGCTGCCGTACGGGTCGCGTTCCCAGGTGAACGGCATGGTGACTCCCGCTCCGCCAGGCCCGGCCAGCCGGATGGTGCCCTTCCAGAAACCGGACTCGTTGTCCTGCACCATGAAGTCGTACGTGACAGTGGCCGGGCCGTTCCCGACGTAGAAGTAGGGCTTCCGCAACTGCCCGCCCAGGCCGATCGACTCGACCGAGGGGCCGGACGTGTCGATGAGCGTTCGCGCGGTGAACCGGTAGCCGAACGACTGCAACGCAGCGGCGGAGATGTTCGCGGTGCGGTCACCAGCACTGATGGTGACCTTGATGACCTCCCAGGTTGCGGTGGTCGCATCGGAGTACCTGCGCACCGGCAGGTGGTACGAGTAGGTGGACTCCTGCGGGGTGCCGGACTCGTAGGTGGCGTCGGTGCAACAGGTCTCCTCGAACCCGTAACCCGCGGTCCACTCGTGGCCGACCAGTGCGCCGGTCACCGAGCTGCGCATGCGCATCGTCACGGTGCCGTGGATGTAGGTCGCGTCGGGGTCCGTGTTGGTCACGGTCCAGGTGAGCTTGTTGGAGGCGTACTGCTCGGTCACGTCGACAACGGGTTGTTCGAAGGCGAGGGCGGTCAGTGCCAGACGTGGCGTGGCGGCGTGGGCTGCGGTGCCACCGAGCACGGTCGCGGAAACCGCGACGGCAATCGTCAACGCGCCGTGGACCAATCGGCGCGCGAGAGTGAGAGACATGGTGAGTTCTTATCAGTGAGTCACCGTTCAGGCTGCCCCATTACTGGCTGCTGACCGGTTAGTCAGCCGTGCTGGTCCGTTCTCACTGAGTGCAAGCACAGATCCTGGACATTTCGTTGGTGTCAAGCGGAAAGTGTCCAAGATTTGCGGGCCGACCATCGTCACCGCCTCCAGAACAGCAGGTGGGTGACGCCGCTGGAACTGGGCACCTCATCCAGGTGGAAGCGGTCGAGCAGGTCGGTGTGGCTGTCCCACAGCCGCTCGCCCCGGTGCAGGTCGACGGGGGCGACGGCGATGTGCATCGTGTCGACCAGGTCGGCGTCGAGGAACGCGCGGATGGTCGCCACCCCGCCGCCGAGGCGTACGTCCCGTCCGTCGGCCGCCTCCTTTGCCCGGGCCAGCGCCTCGGCGGGGGTGGCGTCGAGGAAGTGGAACGTGGTGTCGGCCAGGGTGAAGGACGGCCGTACGTGGTGGGTGAGCACGAAGACCGGCGTGTGGAACGGTGGATTGTCACCCCACCACCCCTGCCACTCGTGGTTCTCCCAGGGCCCACGCTGGGGGCCGAACTTGTTGCGCCCCATGATCTCCGCGCCGATGTTGTGTTCGGCGTCGCGGGTCAGGTAGTCATCCAGTCCGCGGCTTCCGCCGGGCTCGGTGCGGTAGACGAAGCTGGCGGTGGCGGCCCGCCAGGAGAACAGCGGGGTGGGGTCGGCGTGGCCGAAGGGCCGCTCCAGGCTCTGTCCCTCCCCGGTCCCGAACCCGTCGCGTGAGACGTTGAAGCACTGCACCCGCAGTAGCTGTGGCATGAAGACTCCTCGTGAGATCGGCGGACGTCAGTTGACGGTCGCCGTCGGGCCGCCGCCCCGACCCCGGTCGTCGAGTACGAGCGCGGCGCGACCGTCCACCACGTACCGGATGTGGGTGACCTGCGGCGTGTGGATGACCCGGGTGGGCGTCAGCTCGATCGCCTCCTTGTCGGCGAGGTCGAGGTCGGCGTCGAGGAGGCGCAGGCCGGTGCCGAGCACGACCGGTACGAAATGCAGCTCCAACTCGTCGAGCAGACCGGCCTTGAGTACCTGTCGCACGAGGCTGCCGCCACCGGCCACGGCCACGTTCTTGCCGCCGGCCACGGCGCGCGCCTGTTCGACCGCGCTCGCCACGCCGTCGGTGACGTAGGTGAAGCTGGTGCCACCACCGCGCCGCAGGGTCTCGCGGGGCCGGTGCGTGACGACGAAGACCGGTCCGCGGAACGGCGGCTCGTCGCCCCACGGCACCTCGCCGCCGTCGGCCATCCGCCGGCCCATGACGTACGCGCCGGCCGCCTCGAACGTCTCGGCCATCACGTCGGAGTTGGCGTCGCGCTCGCCGCCGGCGAAGCCCTGCCGCTCGCGCCAGGCTGCCGCCTCGGTGGCCCAGCGGGTGACCCGGAAGAAGCCGGCGGCCTCGGTCGAGTCGATCCAGTCGCCGTCGCCGTCGAACTGTGGGCCGGCGTAGAACCCGTCCAGGGACACCGACAGTTGCGCGGTCACTTTCGTCATCTCGCTCGATCCTCTGCTCGGGTGGCACCCGTGGGGTGCCTGCTCGCAACGAGGTCGGAGTCGAACAGGACACCCCTACCGGGATGAGATGTGACCTGGGTCACTCCACGCCCCCGGTAGGCTGGCGATCATGCGGATTGGCATCGTGATCCTGCCGGACCAGCGCTGGGGCCAGGCGCAGCACCGCTGGCGGCAGGCCGACGAGTGGGGCTTCGACCACGCGTGGACGTACGACCACCTGGGCTGGCGGGATCTGGTCGACGGCCCGTGGTTCGACTCCATGAGCACCCTGACCGCCGCCGCCACCGTGACGTCCCGGATTCGGCTGGGTACGCTCGTGGCGTCGCCGAACTTCCGCCACCCCGCCGCGTTCGTCCGCCAGATCACCACGGTGGACGACGTGTCGGACGGTCGACTGCTGCTCGGTCTCGGCGCGGGCGGCATCGGCTTCGACTCTGCGGTGCTGGGTGGCGAGACGCTGCCGCCGCGCCAGCGGGTCGACCGCTTCGCCGAGTTCACCGAATTGCTGGACCTGATCCTGCGCCAGGACGGCACCACCTGGCGGGGTGACTGGTTCGCCACGGTGGATGCCCGCAACAACCCCGGCTGTGTGCAGCAGCCCCGGGTGCCGTTCGTGGTGGCCGCCAACGGGCCGCGCTCGATGCGGCTGGTGGCCCGCTTCGGGCAGGGCTGGGTGACCACCGGCACCGGCGACGACAACGACCTGGCGAGCTGGTGGGACAGCGTGTCGACGCTGTCCGCGCGGATGGACCGGACGCTGGCCGAGGCCGACCGCGACCCGGCGACCCTGGACCGTTACCTCCTGCTGGATTCCGCGCCGGTGTTCTCGCTGAGCAGCGCGCAGTTCTTCGCCGACCAGGTCGGGCGGGCCGCGGAGCTGGGCTTCACCGACGTGGTGACGCACTGGCCGCGTGCGAGCAGTTGGTACGCCGGCGACGAGGCCGTCCTGGCCGACGTGGCGACCCGGCTCCTGCCGCAGCTGCGCGGCTAGACCCGGCTCAGGTGCCCAGGTCCCCGGTGGCCACGCCGCCCTCGCCGCCGGAGACCAGTCGCAGGCGTAGGCAGACGATCGGGGTGTCCTCGTCGACGGGTGTGCCGAGCCGCGCCCAGTAGGCGGCGTGCCCGGTCCGCCACTCCTCGATCGAGCGGTCACCCTCGCCCTCGGCCCGGGCGAAATCCCAGGGCACGTCGCCGAAGCGGACCACCTCGACGCCAGTGATCTCGACGACGCCGGTCAACGCGTCGTCGTCGTCGACGAGCGCCAGCCGTTCGCCGACCTGCTCCAGTTCCTCGTTCTCCTCGGCGTACTCGGCCAGCCGGCCGGCGGTCGCCGTCTTCACGCCGGACAGCACCAGCGTGTTCAGGGTCGTCCGCAGCTCACCCGGCGTGCCGAGGGCGAGCGTGCGCAGGTCACCGATCCGAGGCCACATCCTGCCGAGGCTAGGCCAGCGTGGCCGTACCCGCCGCCGTAATTCGTCCGACGCGGCTCAGATCAACTGCACGGCGTAGCCGGCCGCGTCGAGCAACCGCTGGTCACCGGTGGTCGCGTGGGCGTCGAGGACTGCGTCGGCCAGCTTGACCACGTGCGCGTCGCCGTGCCGGGCCGCCCGGGCGAACACCTCCGCCGGGGTCGCGGCGGCCACCGACGGCGGCGCGACCGCGTCGCTCGGGGCGTACACCGAGGTAACGGCCGCCGTCGCGGCCCAGGCTGCGGCGAGGCTCGGTGCCCAGAGCGCCCGGTCGAGTGCCGGCAGGGTACGCAGCACGGCGGTCGGCGCCGTCACCGCGTGCACCAGCATGACCGGCTCGGCGTGCCCGAAGCGCAGGTAGTCGAGGCCGGCGCGGTGCACGAGCGTACCGAGCCCGCGTTCCGCCTCACCCGGCGTCCGCGCGGGGCGCAGCGCCGCGAGCGCCGGTTCCCATCGGGGTACGCCCACCAGCCGGCCCAGCCGCTCCCGGATGCCACCGCTCTGGTCGTCGATCCGGGGCACCCCGGCCAGCGCGGCGACCACGTCCGGCCCGACGGTGCCGGGGTGGCCCGACGAGATCGGCGCGAGCAGCCGGTCGGCGCCGGGCACCGGCTGCCAACGGGCCGCCCAGTAGCCGAGGGCCTGGCCCAGTTCGGTGAGCCGGGGCGGGTTCGCCCCGTGCAGGTGCAGGGCGCGTACCGCGTGTCCGACCCGGATCACCCCGTGGGTGGCGCCCGCCGCGATGCCGGGCAGCAGTCGGGGCCACCAGGTGCCGAGCACGTCCCGCCACGGCTGTTCGCGCAGCTGCCGGTCGAAGTGGGCCAGCCAGTCGCCGGCCCGCTTCGCGTCACCCAGCGCCGCCCGCCAGTCGTCGATCGGGTGCAGCCCGCGGGGTAACTCGTCCAGCCGGGTGAGGTAGTCGTCCAGCCAGCGGTGCACCTGTCGCTCGTGTCCGTGCCGGGCCAGCGCCTCGACGGCCATTGGGCCGTGGTTGGAGAGCCACCCCGCGTATTCGGGGCCGGTGCGGTGCAGCCGTTCGTACGCCTCGTCGAGAATCCCGTCGCTCATGCGTCGATCGTCGAAGGTGAAGCGCGCTTCAAGTCAACCCGGCAGTTCCGCGCCCGTGATCAGACCGGTGATCCGCAGCGCGGCGGCGGTCTCCGGTGGGCAGTCGACGGTCACCACGGCCGCGCCGAGCACCTGCGCGCCGCGCGCGGCGCAGATGTCGTAGAGGGCGCGGATCTGTGCGCCGGTGCGTACCCAGTCGTCCACCACGAGCACCCGGTCGTCGGGGCCGAGGTGCCGTTCCCGTACGGCCAGGTCGACCTGCCGGCCCCGGTAGTCCGGCGGGCTCTGTGCCCAGGTGAGCGGGCCGGCCGGCAACCTGCCGTCGCCGGGCTTGTGCGCGGCCACGAAGCCGACGCCGAGGGCGGTCGCGGCCAGCGGTCCGAGCAGCAGGCCGGTGACCGCCGGGGCGAGCACCACGGTCGGCCGGGCCGCCCGGTAAGGGGCCGCCAGGGCCGGACCCAGCTCGGCCAGCACCGTCGGGTCGCGCCACCAGCCGGAGATGTCGCTGACCAGGTGGGTGGCGCCCGGGCCCGGGTCGATCCAGCGGAACAGGGCGGCCAGGCGTCCGGTCAGCTCGGTGGGCATCGGTCCATCGTGCGGCACGGGTGCTCGGTGCGTCCGCACCTGGGCCGCTCGACCCACCCGCGCCTCGGATGATCGGCTATAGCTACAGGGCAAATCCTGGCATACCACCATGATCACGTTGACTTCGGAAGTGCTTCTCTCGTTACGGTCCGACCCGGTTTGTTCAATCGACGAAAGGACCGGGCCGGTGGCAGGTAGGCACTCCCGTAGCCGCATCTTCTCCTCTCCGGCGGGCATCGCGGCCACCGCGGCGGTCGGCGTCGCCCTGGCCGTCGGTGGCACGGTCGGTGCCGTCCAACTCGCGTCCGATTCCGGCCAGTCGGGGCAGGCGGCGCTGGAATTCACCCCCACCACCGCCGGCAGCCTCACCCCCGGCTCCCCGACCCCCTCCGCGAGCGCCAGTGCCACCGCGACGCCGAGTGTGACGGCCAGCCCGTCCGCCAGCCGGTCCCCGCAGGCCGCCTCCCGGGGTAAGGCACGCACCGCGTCGCCGAAGCCGAGCCCCAAGGTCAAGAAGACCACGGCGGCGGCGAAGGTCCTCGACAGCGGCTCGTGTGGCGCCTCCTTCTACTCCGACGGGCAGCTCACGGCCAACGGCGAGTCGTTCAACCCGAACGAGTTGACCGCCGCGCACAAGACCCTGCCGTTCAACACCAAGGTCCGGGTGACCAACCCGAGCAACGGCAAGTCGGTCGTCGTGCGGATCAACGACCGTGGTCCGTTCATTGACGGCCGCTGCCTCGATCTGTCCCGGGCCGCCTTCGCCACCATCGCCTCGGTCGACGTCGGCGCGCTCACCGTTCGCTACGAGGTACTCGGCTGAGCGTATTTGAGAACGCCGATCTGGTGGCAGGTGTGGGCCGGCCGGACAGAACATCCTCGGACGACGGGCCAGGTTCATTCACCGGTTCACGTCGATCAGGCATGCTGTCCCTCGTACCCACGCGACTCCTCCAGTCGGGCCGTAGCCCGCTGAGCCCCGGATCCCGCGCCGGCCTCGGCGCGGCCGTCGCCCTGCTCGCGATCGTCTCGATGCTGGAGCTTGCCGACGGCCGTCGGGCCCACTACGTCGCGCTCCTGGCCGCCGCCCCGATCCTGGCCGCCGCGCTGGCGGCCTGGCGGGTGGTGCTGGGCGTGGGCGCCGTGGCGACCGTGATCGGGATCGCCTTCGCGGTGACCGATCCGAAGATGATGTTGGTGAACTCGGTCAACATGGTCGCCGTCGGGCTCGCGAGCGGGCTGGCCGTGGCGGTGGCCTGGGTACGACAGCGGCAGGCTGAGCAGATCGCCGAGCTGACCAAGCTCGCGTCGGTGGCCCAGCAAGCGGTGCTGCGTCCGCTCGGACCGCAGATCGGCATGCTCTCGGTGGCCGGTCGCTACATCTCCTCCACCGCCACTGCCGAGATCGGCGGTGACCTGTACGAGGCGATCGACACCCCGTACGGCGTCCGCATGATCATTGGTGACGTACGCGGCAAGGGGCTGGACGCGGTTCGCCTGGCCAGCATCGTCCTGGGCTCGTACCGGCACGTCGCCTACGAGCGGGCCGACCTGCGTGCCGTCGTCGCCGACCTGGACCGCGCGGTGGCCCGCAACGTCGGCGACGAGGACTTCGTGACCGCCGCGCTGGTCGAGGAGCGGGGCGGCACCCTCACGATCGTCAACTGCGGCCACCCGTCGCCGCTGCTGCTGCGCCGGGGCGCGGTGATCCCGTTGGAGCCGCCGGCGCCGGCCCCGCCGCTCGGGTTCATGCCGGCGGTCCGTCCCCGGGTGGAACGCCTGGAGCCGGGCGACCGGCTGCTGCTGTTCACCGACGGCCTCGGTGAGGCCCGGCGGGACGGCGAGTTCTTCCCGACCGCCGACCGGGCGTGGCGGCTGCTCGGACACGGCACGGTCGCCGACGGGCTCGCCTCGCTCGAAACCGCCCTCGTCGAATGGGTGCACGGCCGTCTTGACGACGACATCGCGCTGGTCCTGATGGAGTACGTCGGTTCCCGTACCGGGGTGACGTCGGCCGTGCCGAGCTGGGAAGTCGGCGCCGCCGAGAGCTGAGCGGGCCCACCGGACGGAACCTGTGTAATCGCCGTCACTCCGGTGATCGGGTTGTCGCTGCCTACCCGTGAGTAATACAGTCGTGGTTACTGATCGGTAACACCTGTCCGGAAGCGGGGCCAGTGAGCATGACCCACTACAAGAGCAACCTTCGGGACCTCGAGTTCAACCTGTTCGAGGTCTTCGGGGCGGACCGGGCGTTCGGCCAGGAGCCGTACTCGGACCTCGACATCGACACGGCTCGGAGCTTCCTCGCCGAGGTGGACCGCCTCGCCCGCGAGGACCTGGCCGCCAGCTACACGGACAGCGACCGCAACCCACCGGTCTTCGACCCGGCCACGCACACCGCGCCGCTGCCGGAGTCGTTCAAGAAGTCGTACCAGGCGTTCATGGACTCGGAGTTCTGGCGGCTGGACCTGCCGCCGGCCCTCGGCGGCACCAACGCCCCGCGCGCCCTCTGGTGGTCCCTCGCCGAGCTGGTGCTCGGCGCGAACGCACCGGTCTGGATGTACGCCTCCGGCCCCTCCTTCGCGCACGTCCTGCACGTCGAGGGCACCGAGCGGCAGCAGGGCTGGGCCAAGCTCTTCATCGACAAGCAGTGGGGCTCCACGATGGTGCTCACCGAGCCGGACGCCGGCTCGGACGTGGGCGCCGGCCGTACCCGGGCCGTCCCGCAGCCCGACGGCAGCTGGCACATCGAGGGCGTGAAGCGCTTCATCACCTCGGGCGAGCACGACCTGAGCGACAACATCGTGCACTACGTGCTGGCCCGCCCGGTAGGCGTGGAGGGCGTCGGCGGCCCCGGCACCAAAGGCCTGTCCCTCTTCGTGGTGCCGAAGTTCCACTTCGACGAGACCACCGGCGAGCTGGGCGAGCGCAACGGCGTCTACGCCACGAACGTCGAGCACAAGATGGGCCTGAAGGTCTCCAACACCTGCGAGGTGACCTTCGGCGAGCACGGCGTACCGGCCAAGGGCTGGCTGCTGGGCGACAAGCACGACGGCATCCGGCAGATGTTCATGATCATCGAGTACGCCCGGATGATGGTCGGCACCAAGGCGATCGCCACGCTCTCCACCGGCTACCTGAACGCCCTGGAGTACGCGAAGAACCGCGTGCAGGGCGCCGACCTGGTCCAGCAGGCCGACAAGACGGCCCCGCGGGTCACCATCACCCACCACCCGGACGTGCGGCGCTCGCTGCTGCTGCAGAAGTCGTACGCCGAGGGCCTGCGGGCGCTCGTCTGCTACACCGCGAGCTGGCAGGACAAGGTCGCCATCGCCGAGGCGGCCGGCGACGAGAAGGCCACCAAGCTGGCCAAGCGGGTCAACGACCTGCTGCTGCCGCTGGTCAAGGGCGTCGGTTCGGAGCGGGCGTACGAGCTGCTCGGGCACGAGGCCCTGCAGACCTTCGGCGGCTCCGGCTTCCTCCAGGACTACCCGCTGGAGCAGTACGTCCGGGACGCCAAGATCGACACCTTGTACGAGGGCACCACCGCCATCCAGAGCCTGGACCTGATCTTCCGCAAGATCGTCCGGGACAACGGCAAGGCGCTGCTGGCGGTGTCCGGCGAGATCCAGGAGTTCATCTCCACCGAGGCGGGCAACGGCCAGCTCAAGGAGGAGCGGCAGGCGCTCGGCAAGGCACTGGCCGAGATCCAGAACATCCTCGGCGTGCTGACCGGCTGGCTGGGCGAGGCGCAGGCCGGCGACCCCCGTGCGCTCTACAAGGTGGGCCTGAGCAGCCGGCGGTTCCTGCTGGCGATCGGTGACCTGGTCGTCGGCTGGCTGTTGCAGAAGCAGGCCGACGTGGCGCTCAAGGCCCTCGCCGGCGAGGTCTCCGCCACCGACAAGGCGTTCTACACCGGCAAGGTGGCCGCCGCCCGGTTCTTCGCCCGTGAGGTGCTGCCGCGTATCGGCGCCGACCGGCGGATCATCGAGGGCACCGACCTCGACATCATGGACCTCCCGGAGGAGGCCTTCTGACCGTGCCACGGCACGCTTGAGCGGTTTCGGGTCGCACCGCCCGGCACCCTCTCGACGGCCGGCGGGGCATCAGCCCCGCCGGCCGTCGCCGTCTCCGGGGCACCACCCGAGCGGCGCGACCTGCGCGCGTGTTGGCCGGGCGCGGTCGGGTATGCCGTGGCCGTGGCGGGTAACCCGCCTCGACCACGGGAACGCCCAGAGCCACCGCACGGGGGAGTGCAGCGCACATGGGTGTAGGAAGCGGCATCTTTCTCATCGCGCTCGGCGCGATCATGACCTTTGCGATCCGGGCCAACGTCTGGTGGATCGACCTGCGCGCGGTCGGCTGGGTGTTCATCCTGGCCGGACTCGCCGTGCTGCTGACCACCCTCTGGTTCTGGCAGGACCGGCGCAAGCGGGCCCGGACCCTCATCGTGGAGGAGAACCGGCTGTCCCATCCCACCGCGATGATGCCCCCGCCGCCGGACCCTCCGCCGCCGACCGCGCCACCGTCCTGACCTCCTGAGCGCGTACGCCTGAGCCACCCACCGTCCGGCGGGTGGCTCAGCCGCGTGCCGTGTGCCGCCGGGCGACCGGCGCTCCGCCCCGGCCCCATTCCGTCCAGGTGGCCGCGCTGGTGTGCACCGCCAACTCGGCGGTCCGCAGCCCCTCCTCGTCCGCCGTCTCCGGGTCGAGAAGCGCGGACAGCAGCGATACGCCCGGATTGTGGGCGATCAACAGCACCACCCTAGCTGCCGGATCGGCCGTCCGGACCAGCGCCAACAACTCCTCGGGGAGGGCGTCGTACGCGCCGGGCTCGTACCGCACGCTGGGGCGGGGACCGGTCGGCCCGCCCTCCGGTGGCGTGCCCGCCATCCCCATCGCCACGCCGTGCCAGGTCTGCCGGGTCCGCCGCGCGGTCGAGCAGAGCACCACGTCGGGCAGCAGTCCGTGGTGGGCCAACCAGGCGCCGGTCGCCGCCGCGTCGGCCTCCCCACGGGCACTCAGCGGACGCTGCGCGTCGTCCGTACCCTCGCTGCCCGGCTCGGCCTTCGCGTGCCGCAGCAACACCAGTGTCCGTACCTCGGAGGGGGTGTCCGTCATGCCCTCAGCTTGCCCGATTGGCGATCTCCCTGCCGGGGTAAGTCCAGGGATGCCGCACCCCCTACCAACGGCCCGCGGCGGGTCGTACGCCAGGTTAGAGCCGAGGAGCGAGACATGGGCATTGGTGGCAGCATCTTCCTGATCGCGCTGGGCGCGATCTTCGCATTCGCCGTGGAGGCCGACCTGGGGTGGCTGAACCTCGCCGTGGTCGGCTGGGTGCTGATGCTCGCCGGCGTCGCCGGCCTGCTGGTCACCCTCTACTTCTGGAACAGCCGCCGTCGTACCGTGGTCGCCGCCCCGGTCCGCGAGGAGCCGGTGGTGGTCGACCGGGTGGTGCCGGTCCAGGACAACCAGGTCATGCGGGAGTACCGCGAGGTGCGTCGGCCGGGCCGTCCGGTCTGATCCGCAATCGTGTGAGCCGGGGTCCCGCAGCGTGGCGGGGTCCCGGCTCGCTGCTTGTGGATGACGGCTCAGGCGAACAGCGCGAAGTAGATCGCGACGTGGTGACACAGCGCCGCCACCAGCGTGCACGCGTGGAAGAACTCGTGGTGGCCGAAGACCGTCGGCCACGGGTTGGGCCGGCGCAGGGCGTAGAAGACCGCGCCGACGCTGTAGATCGCGCCGCCGACGATCAGCAGCACCAACGCCGTCACGCCGCCGCCGTGCAGGATGTCCGGCAGCATGGCGACCGCGACCCAGCCGAGCGCCAGGTAGAGCGGCGCCGAGACCCAGCGCGGCGCGTGCGGCCAGACGAGCTTCAGCACCACGCCGCCCAGGGCCCCACCCCAGACCAGGGCCAGCATGACGGTGGCCTGCCGGGTCGAGAGCAGCATGGCGCAGAGCGGGGTGTACGTGCCGGCGATGAACACGAAGATCATGCAATGGTCCAGCCGACGCATCACCTGGTAGCCGCGCTCCGACCACACCCGACGGTGGTAGAGGGCGCTGGTGCCGAACAACCCGCAGACCGTCAGGCTGTAAATCGCGCAGCTCACCAGGGGCGTCCAGCCGGGGCGGCTGGCGGCTATCGAGCAGAGCACGATGCCCGCGACCAGGGCGACGAAGAAGGCGTACGTGTGCAGCCAGCCGCGCATCCGGGGCTTGCCGATGTCGACCGGCTTCAGGCGAAGCGGGGCGGAGGTGGTCACGCCCTCAGGTTACGGCACCGTAGGTTACTTTCAAGTAGTCCGACCGGTGACGCATGGCACGCGCCGATCTTGCAGTTTCGGTGGTGGAGATGAGTGGATGGCTCCATTTGTCGCCACAGAAAGTGCAAGATCGCGAGGGATGGAGGGGGCGTCCGTCGGTGAAGATGGGGCGATGCGGATTCGGCCCGTCGGGGCGCACGCCCTTCTGATCGAGTGCGGTGGCTCCGCCGGCCTGGCCGCGTCCGACCTGGTCGAGGCCTGGCGGGCCGAGTTGTGGCGGCGCCGCGAACGCGGAGACCTGACCGCGCTGGAGATCGTTCCAGCGGCCAGCACCGTCCTGCTCGACGGCCTACCGAACCCCGCCGCAACCGCCACCCTGCTGTCCCACTGGACCCCCAAGGTCATCACCGCAGCGAGCACCCCCTCCCCCTCCCACCCCGTCGATCTTGCACTTCCTGTGCCGACAGAACCGTCTGATCGGGGCATATCGACGACAGAAAGCGCAAGATCGGCGCGTGGGGTGGGCGCGGAGGTTGTTGTGGAGGTTGTGTTTGACGGGCCGGATCTGTTGGTCGTTGCTGAGCGGTGGAGCTTGGACGTGGCGGGGGTTTTGCGTCGGCTGACCGGCACAGCTTTTCGGGTCGCGTTCTGCGGCTTCGCGCCTGGGTTTCCCTACCTGACCGGGCTCCCCGCCGAACTGGCGTTGCCCCGGCTACCCACCCCCCGCCCCCGGGTACCGGCCGGATCGGTCGCCCTGGCCGGCCCGTACGCCGGGATCTATCCCAGCGCGTCCCCCGGCGGATGGCTGCTGGTCGGCCGGACCGAGCTGACCCTCTTCGACGTCGACAGCGACCCGCCCGCCCGGCTCAGCCCCGGCACCCGCGTGCGGATGGTGGCGGCGTGACGGGTTCCGCCGAGATCGAGGTGCTGCGCGCCGGGGCGCTCACCACCGTGCAGGACCTCGGCCGGCCCGGCTGGGCGCACCTCGGCGTGCCCCGGTCCGGCGCGCTCGACCCGGCCGCCCTCCGGCTCGCCAACCGGCTGGTCGGCAACCCCGAGCAGGCGGCCGGCCTGGAGATCACCCTGACCGGCTGCGTGCTGCGGCTGACCCGCGCCACCACCGTGGCCATCACCGGCGCCCCGGTGACCGTGCGGGCCGGCGACCGGGCGGGGGACACCGGACGTCCGCTCAGCCTGCCCGCCGGCACGGTGCTGCGCGTCGGTCCGGCCCGGCAGGGCGTACGGAGTTGGCTGGCCGTCGCTGGGGGCATCGACGTACCCGCGGTGCTGGGCAGCCGCGCCACCGACACCCTCGCCGGACTCGGCCCGGCCCCGCTGCGCGACGGTGACCGGCTGCCGCTCGGCGTACCGACCGGGCAACCCGCACCGGTGGACGTGACCGTCGGAGTGACCCCCGCACCGGAACTGCGCCTGGGCGTCCACCTCGGCCCCCGTGACGACTGGTTCACCCCGGCCGCGCTCGACCTGCTGTTCGGCAGCGCGTACACCGTGAGCCCGGTCAGCAACCGGGTCGGCGCGCGGCTCGCCGGCGCGCCGCTGCCCCGCGCGGTGGCCGGCGAACTACCCAGCGAGGGCATCGTGCTCGGCGCGGTGCAGGTGCCGGCGGACGGCCAACCGCTGATCTTCCTCGCCGACCACCCGACCACCGGCGGTTACCCGGTCATCGGGGTGGTCACCGACGTGACCCCGCTCGCGCAGGCCCGACCAGGCACTACCGTCAGGTTTCATGGACCTCAACGCTGATCTGGGCGAAGGATTCGGCATCTGGCGCCTCGGCGACGACGACGCGCTGCTGGCCCTGGTGACCAGCGCCAACGTGGCCTGCGGCTTCCACGGCGGTGACCCGTCCACGATGCGCCGGGTCTGCGAGGGCGCGGTACGGCACGGGGTCGCGGTGGGCGCGCAGGTCGGCTATCGGGACCTGGCCGGCTTCGGCCGGCGGCGGATCGCGTACGACTTCGCCGAGCTGCGCGACGAGATCACCTACCAGTTGGGTGCCCTGGACGCGTTCTGCCGGATCTTCCGTACCCGGGTGCGCTACCTCAAGCCGCACGGCGCGCTGTACCACGCCGCCGCCACCGACGAGTCCCAGGCGGCGGCCGTGGTCGCCGCCGTCAGCGACCACAACCCCGACCTGCCGGTGCTCTGCCTGCCCGGCTCCACACTCGCCCAGCTCGCCGTCGGCGCGGGCCTCCCGGTGGTCGCCGAGGCCTTCGCCGACCGCGGCTACCTGCCCAACGGGTCGCTGGTGCCGCGCGGTACGCCCGGCGCGGTGATCAGCGACCCGGAGGAGGTGGCCACCCGAGCGGTACGGATGGCCACCGAACGGACCGTCGTGGCCGTGGACGGCACCGTGATCCCCTGTCCGGTCGAGTCGATCTGCGTCCACGGCGACACCCCGGGCGCGGTGTCCGCCGCCGAGCTGGTGCGGGCCAGCCTGATCGACGCCGGCGTCACGGTGGCCCCGTTCGCCTGAGCGCCGGCGTGCGGGCCGCGCTGGCGGTGTGGGCCGTCGTGCAGGGCGTCGGGACCGCTGCGCTACGCGTCGAGCCCGCGCAGCACCAGGGGGAGCCGGGTCGCGGCGCCGTCGACCACCCGAACCGGTACCCCCCAGTCCTGCCGGGTCAGGTGGCAGGCCGCGTGCTCGACGTCCGCGTCGCAGGTCGCCGCCTGCGCGGTCACCTGGAGCACCCCGGCGGTGATCTCGCCGTTGAGCACCAGCCGGCGGGACAGTTCGGTGCTCGTGCCGCCGCCGTCGAGCAGCAGCTCCGGCGGGGACGCCGAGACGACCAGGCGGGTGGACGGCCCGTACGTCTCGTCCAGCTTCTGACCCGGGGCCGGGGTGAAGACGATGTCCAGGGTGACCTCGCCGGCCGCCACGTCGGTCGGTTTGCGCTCGGTGCGGTGCCGAGGGCCGTCCACGGTGCTCGCGCCCGCCGCCGACAGGGCGCCCGGGGCGAGCCGGGTCAGCCGGTGCGCGGCGGACTCCACCACCAGCACCTCGCCGGCCGGGGTGAGTACCAGGTCACTCGGCTCGGCCAGCCCGTCGGCGACGGTGGAGACCTGGTTGCTGTCGGGGTCGAAGCGGCGCACCGCGCCGTTGTACGTGTCCGCGATCAGCACCGAGCCGTCCGGCAGCGCGCACACGCCCAGCGGGTGTTGCAGCAGCGCCGACTCAGCCGGCCCGTCCACGTGCCCGAAGTCGAACAGACCCTGGCCGACGGCGGTGCCCAGCACCCCGTTCTCGACGTACCGGACGGCGCTGGTCTCGCTGTCGGCCACCCAGAGCCGCGCGCCGTCGGCGGAGACGGACAGGCCCGACGGCTGCGCCATCCAGGCCTCGTCCAGCGGCCCATCCCGTAGCGCCTCGACGGTGGTGCCCGCGTACATGCCGGCGGTCCGCTTGATCGGGTCGAACCACCAGAGCTGGTGGATACCCGCCATCGCGATGATCAGCTTGTCGTCGTACCAGGCCAGGTCCCACGGCGAGGAGAGGTCCACCGAGAGTGCGTCGTGCGCGTGGTCGTCGACCGCGGCACGCCACTGCCGTCCGCTGCCGGCGACGGTGACCACCTCGCCGGACTCCAGCCGTACGCCACGCAGGAGGTGGTTGACCGTGTCGGCGACCACCAGGTCGTAACCGGCCACCTCGGCGACGTGCATGGGCAGCAGGCACAGGCCCTGCGGCTCGGAGAAGGTCGCCGAGCCGGCCGGCCCGTCCGCCCGACCCCGCTCGCCCGAGCCGATCCGTCGCACCACCGTCTCGCCGTCCGGGGCCACCTCGACCAGCGAGTGCCGCGCCGAGTCGGAGACCAGCAGGTTGCCGTCCGGCAGCAGCACCGCCTTGCCCGGGAAGCGCAGCGCTGTCTCCGGTGCCGGCGGCGGGACGTACGGTCCGTCGCCCCGGTGCAGGGTGCCCTTCGCCTCGTGGGTGGCGATCAGCTCGTCGATCAGCCGGGCCAGCCCTTCGGCGTGCCCCTCGCCGGCCATGGTGGCCACCACGTACCCCTCGGGGTCGATCACCGACAGGGTCGGCCAGGCGCGGGCCGCGTACTGCTGCCACATGTCCAGCTCGGGATCGTCGAGTACGGGGTGGTGCACCCCGTACCGCTCGACGGCGGCGACCAGCGCGTCGGCGTCCTTCTCGTGCTCGAACTTCGGCGAGTGCACGCCGATCACGACGAGCACGTCGCCGTACTTCTCCTCCAGCGGCCGCAGCTCGTCGAGCACGTGGAGGCAGTTGATGCAGCAGAAGGTCCAAAAATCGGCAAGAACGATCTTGCCACGGAGATCCTGGAGGGTCAGGTCCTTGCCGCCGGTGTTGAGCCACTGCCGGCCCCGAAGCTCAGGTGCCCGTACGCGCGCTGTCGTTCCCATGCCTGCCAGCCTGCCACGTCGCGCAGCTCCGGCCGCCGTGACCCGGGCGACAGGGTTGATCCACTCCACATCGCCGAGGTGGCGGTATCCCGTCGGCGGGACGCCCCCACGTCGCTGAAGTGGGGGTGGATCACGCGCGGGATGCGAAGCGGCGGGGTCACGGTCGCCCGTGACCCCGCCGTCGTCGGTCCTACTTGGTGGCCGGCTTGAGGCAGAGCACCCGGTTGGTGCCCTCGCCGGGCAGCACGACGTGGGGCTGCGCCGGGTCGGCGCACTTGTCCTTCGCGTCCACCTTGGAGACGATCGTGAACGCGCCCGCCTCAGTGCAGTCCACCGCCGAGGCACCCTGGCCGACCTGCTTGACGCAGGTGCCGACCGCCGGGTTGAAGGCCGGTGCGTCGTCCCCGCCACCGAACTTGCCGAGCAGCATCAGCAGGCCGAGCGGCACCGCGAGGATGAGCACGGCGGCGATCAGCACCGCAGCCAGGACGCGGCCGTTGCGCACCTTCGGCGCGGGCGGCTCCACCTTGGGCTCGTCCGCGTCCGGCTTGAACGCGTCGAACCGACCCTGGTCCGATTCGCCGGCCTCCTGGCCCCAGGAGGGCGTGGGCTGCGGCGGCGGGAACGCCGGGAACTGCGCCCCCGGCGCCTGCTCGACGCCCGGCCCACCGAAGCCCGGAACGCCGTTCCCGGCGGCGGCGCCGGCGGCCGGCGTACCCGGTCCGAACCGGTCGTCCGGGCGCTCACCGCCGGACTGCGGCCGAACTCCGTTCACCGGTCGGTTGTTGCCGGGCGCGTCGACGAAGGACGGCACACCGGGCGGGAACGCCGGCGGCGCGGCGGCGGCCGCTGCGGGCGGCTCACCGAAACCGTTCGGCGCGGACGGTGGTTCCTCGCCCCAACCGGGGAAGCCCTGCCGCTCCGGCCCGTTCTGCCAGTCCGGCGGGCTCTGGCGCTCGGGTGCCTGCTGCCAGTCGGGCAGAGCGGGACGCCCGGCGTCCTGCTGCCAGTCCGGGGCGGCCGGGCGCTCGGGTGCCTGCTGCCAGTCCGGGGCGCTGGGCCGACCCTCCTGCTGCCAGTCCGGCGCGTTGGGCCGACCGGCGTCGTGCTGCCAGTCGGGCGCGCCCGGGTGCTCGGGGCTCGGGTTGGCCTGGAACGCCTCCGGACCCGCCTGCTCCGGCTCGTCCTCCTCGGGCCGCGCCGGACGGCCGTACACCCTTGGTTGGGGTGCGGCCGTGCTGGCCGGCCGCATCGCCTGGTCGGCCGGGGGCATCACCCGGCTGGCCAGCGGCACCGAGGCGCTCGCCGAGGCACGGGCCCCGCCCGCGGCCGCTTCGGCGTCCGACGCCGGTACGACGGCGCGGCCGGACCCCGACTCCGGCGAGGTACGCGGAGCGGGCACCACGGCGGCACCCGCGGACGCCTCCTCGCCCCGGGCCCAGCCGGCCGGCTCGGCGTCGTGCTGCACGGCGGCGTCCGGGGTGTCCCGTTCGGGGTACGCCGGCTGCTCGGGGATGGGGGTGAACGGCGTCGAGGGCACGTAGTCGGCCGGCGGGGCGGCGGCGAGGCTGGCACCCGGTACGCGCTGCTCCTGCGGGGGCAGCGGCACGGCGTTGGCGGGTGAGATGCCGGGTGCGGGCGCGGGCTGGTAGACCGGCTGCTCGTCGCCCCGGTCGGCGTCCCAGCCGCCGCGAGCCTGTGCGGATGCCTCCGCCTCAGCGCGGCCCCACACCTCGCCCGCTGCCCACGGCTGGACCTCGGCGGCCCCGGCAGCGGCCGGCGCCGGGTTGTCCGGGCCGGCGGCGGCCCAACCGGGCGTCGCGTCGCTGCCGGGCACGCTCACGCTGGCCCGGGCGGACGCGGGGCCGGCCTGCTCGGCCTGGGGCCACGCGGTCGGTTCCGGACGCTCGACGGGCTGGTCCTGGGCGGGAAGCACCCAGTCCGGCTGCTGCGGACGGGCCTCTGCGCCACCCCAGGCCGCGGGCTGCGGGGCGTCGTCCGGTGCGGGCCAGGTACCGGCCGGCACCTGGGCCGCACCGCGCGCTCCGGCCGATTCGGCGGGTGCCCAGCCGGGCGACGCCTGCTCGGTCGGCTGGCCCCAGGTCTGGGGCGCCTGCTCGGCCGGCGTCCACACGGGCTGGTCGTCGCGTGCGGCGGCTGCTCCGACGGGCCAGCCGCCGGACCCCGACGAGTCGTCCTGCGGGGCGGGTACGGCGGCGCGGCCGGCGGGCTGCGCCGGCTCGCCGTGCCACTCCGGGGCCGGCGGGCTGACCGGGGCCGCCCCGCCTGCCCATCCGCCGGAGCGGGACGGGTCGTCCTGGGCGGGCCAGGCGGCGGTGGCCGGGGGCACCTGGGCGGCGCCTCGCGCGGCCGGCTGGGCCTGCGCCCAGTCGGGCTGCTGCTCGGCGGGGGCGGCCGGGGCGGCGGGCCACGCGGGGGCCGGCTGCTCGGGCGGCGTCCAGCCCTGCTGGGGAGGAGTCCACTGGGCGGTGGGGGTCGGCTCCGGAGGGCCACCGGCGGCCCAGGCGGGCTGTGCCGGATCGCCGGGCTGCGGTGCGGCGGCAGCACCCCACGCGGGGTTCGGCTGCGGCTCCACCTGAGTCGCCCAGGACGGGTTCGGTCGGGCGGGCGGCGGGGGTGGTGCCCAGCCCAGGTCGGGGCCGGCGGCGTTACTGCCGTTGTCCGGCTGCGCCGGGCGGTCGCCGTACGGCGCCGGTCCGCCGGCGCCCGGCGACACCTCGTCCGGCTCCTGGCCGGGACGGTGCGGGCCCTCGGACGTCATGGGTGCGCCTCCTCCATCACATGTCGGCCGCCGGTACCGATCGGTCTTCCTCGGCATGGCTGCCGGCGTCACCGGCGTACCGCCGTGCCGGCTCCACGCACCGTATCCGGTGGCCCCATGGGGCGTCCAAAGGAGCACCGGTCGTCACTGCCCGTCGCCGGGTGGTGTCGAGCAGCTTCTATCGGCTCGGCGTCGGCCGGGCCGGCGGGCGGCGACCGAAGCCCACCGTACCGGGCGTTGCGGCAGGGCGGAATCCCGGTGTCACGTGCGGGCGTCCCGGTGTGACGGGCGGGCGGAACGCCGATGGCCCACCCGGTGAGCCGGGTGGGCCATCGATCTGGAGGAGGTGAGAAATGTCGTGGAGCGTCAGCTCATGTGACGCTGGGCGATGACGAGAAGCTCCTCGCGAACGGCCGGCGAGTTCGCCGAGCGCAGCGCGTGCTCGATGGCACGGGCGCGGCGGTTGGCGTCGCGGTGGTTGCGGATTCGCTCGATCATGCTGCTCATTGCTGGGTCCCCCTGGCTATTCGGTTGTCGGCCCCTGATGTGTCTATTCAACCGCAGAAGACGGCCAACTTCCATCGATTATTAGGTGAGCTGGGACACCCGCCTAACAATCAAAGGTCAACAGGGCCTGTCGCCGACGGTTCCGTCGCCCAACGGACACGGCCGGTGTGCCGGGCGTTAACCCGTGGCACACCGGCCGTGGCTGGCGTCGCGACCCGTCAGGTCCAGGCGAGCAGCGCCGCCTCGGGGTCGGCGAGGAAGTCGCCGATGTCGCGCAGGAACTTCGAGCCCAGCTCACCGTCGATGATCCGGTGATCGAAGCTCAGCCCCAGGGTGGTCACCTGGCGGGCCTTGACCTTGCCCTTGTGCACCCAGGGCATCTCCCGCACCGCGCCGAAGGCGAGGATCGCCGACTCACCCGGCGGCAGGATCGGCGTTCCGGTGTCCACCCCGAACACCCCGACGTTGGTGATGGTCAGGGTGCCGCCGGACATGTCCGCGGGCGAGGTACGGCCGGACTTCGCCGTCTGCACCAGGTCGTTCAGCGCGTCCGCCAACTCGCGCAGCGAGAGCCGGCCGGCGTCCTTGACGTTCGGCACGATCAGGCCGCGCTCGGTCGCCGCCGCGATACCGAGGTTGACGTACTCCTTGACCACGATCTCGTCGCCCGCCCAGGTCGAATTGACCATGGGGTGACGCTTGACGGCGAGCAGCACGGCCTTCGCCACCAGCAGCAACGGCGAGACCCGTACGTCCCGCCACTCCCGCCGGCTCCGCAGGCGCTCCAACGCCTTCATCGCCCGGGTCACGTCGACGGTCAGGAACTCCGTGACGTGCGGGGCGGTGAACGCCGAGCGGGACATGTTCTCGGCCGTGAGCTTGCGGACCCCCTTGACCGGGATGCGCTGCTCACGGTCCGCGCCGAAGCTCGCGGCGCTCGTCGCGGTCGAGGTCGCCGCGACCGGCTCGGCCACCGCCACGGCCCAGCGAGCCGCCTGCTGTACGTCCTCCCGGGTGATCGAGCCCAGCGGCCCCGACCCGGAAAGCGCCCGCAGGTCAACCCCAAGATCCTTGGCAAGCTTCCGAACCGGCGGCTTCGCCAGAACCAGACCGCCCGCCACCGCCCGGCCAGCCCCGCCACCGTTAGCCCCGTCGCGTCGATCATGGGCTTGTGGTGCCGGAATCGTCGGGGTAGCAGTGGCTTTGTCGCCCACCACAGCTCCATGATCGACCGGCGCGGCGGCCGGCGCGGGGGCGGGGACGACGTTCTTGCGGGGGCGGCGCCCTGCGGTGGTCGTGCGGGGGCCGTAGCCGACCAGGACCGCCGTGCGGCCGCCCGGGGCGGGGCCGCCGATCAGGCCCGGCTCGACCATGCCCTCGGCCGGGGCCACCTCCACCGCCGCCAGCGACGCCGCCGACGGGGTGGGCAGGTCACCGGCCGGCGCCGCCGTGGTCGACGGATCGTTTAGCGGACCGGCGCCCGGGTCGGTGTCGATCGCGATGATCGGCGTACCGACCTCGACCGTGGTGCCCTCCGGGTGGAAGATCGCCCGTACCTGCCCGGCCCACTTCGCCGGGATCTCCACCGCCGCCTTGGCCGTCTCGACCTCGACGATCGGCTGGTTCAGCTCGATCGTGTCGCCCACCTTGACCAGCCAGGCCAGGATCTCGCCCTCGGTCAGCCCCTCGCCCAGGTCGGGCAGGTTGAACTCCTTGATCCGGGACATCCCGCTCACCAGCCGAAGGTGCGGTCGACGGCGTCGAGCACCCGGTCGAGGTCGGGCAGGTACTCCTCCTCCACCCGGGCCGCCGGGTAGGGGGTGTCGAAGCCGGTCACCCGGAGCACGGGCGACTCCAGGGAGTAGAAGCACTCCTCGGTGATCCGGGCGGCCAGCTCGGCGCCCAGTCCGATGTTGGACGGCGCCTCGTGCACCACGACCGCGCGACCGGTGCGCTTCACCGACTCGTAGACCGCGCCCAGGTCCAGCGGGGACAGCGTGCGCAGGTCGATGACCTCCAGCTCCCGGCCGTCCTCGGCGGCGGCCGTCGCGGCCTCCAGGCAGGTGCGCACCATCGGGCCGTAGGCCAGCAGGGTTGCGTCCGTGCCGGGCCGCACCACGCGGGCCGAGTGCAGGGGGTACGCGTCGGACAGCGGCGCGTCCAGGTCGACCTGGCCCTTCTCCCAGTAGCGCCGCTTGGGCTCCAGGAAGACGATCGGGTCGTCCGAGGCGATGGCCTGTTGGATCATCACGTACGCGTCCTGCGGGTTGGCGCAGGTCACCACCTTCAGGCCGGCGGTGTGCGCGAAGTACGCCTCCGGCGACTCGGAGTGGTGCTCGACCGCGCCGATGCCGCCGCCGAACGGAATCCGGATCACCATCGGGATGCTGAGCTTGCCGCCCGAGCGGTAGTGCATCTTCGCGACCTGCGACACGATCTGGTCGTACGCGGGGTAGACGAAGCCGTCGAACTGGATCTCGCAGACCGGCCGGTAGCCGCGGATGGCCAGGCCGACGGCGGTGCCGATGATGCCGGACTCGGCGAGCGGGGTGTCGATGACCCGCTGGTCACCGAAGTCCTTCTGCAGCCCGTCGGTGATCCGGAAGACGCCGCCGAGCTTGCCGACGTCCTCGCCCATGACGACGACCTTGGGGTCGTTCTCCAGGGCGCGGCGTAGGCCGGTATTGAGGGCCTTGCCGAGGGTGAGCGTCTCCGTGGCCATCAGTGGGCGCTCCCCTCGAACGACTCCAGGTAGCGGTTGAACTGCGCACGCTGCTCGTCGAGCAGCGGGGAACCGTTGGGGTAGACGTGGTCGAACATCGTCACCGGCTCGGGGTTGGGCATGGTGAGTACGCGCTCGCGCAGGTGCACCGCCTCGCGGCGGGCCTGCTCGTCGACCTCGGCGAAGAAGGCCGCGTCGGCGATCTGCTGCTTCTCCAGGAAGGTCTTGACCCGCAGGATCGGGTCCTTCGCCTGCCACGACTCCACCTCGCTGGCGATCCGGTAGCGGGTCGGATCGTCGGAGGTGGTGTGCGCGCCCATCCGGTAGGTGTACGCCTCGATGAGGCTCGGCCCCTGCCCGTGCCGGGCGTTGTCCAGCGCGGTGCGGGTGACCGCGTACGACGCCAGCACGTCGTTGCCGTCCACCCGTACGCCGGGGAAGCCGAATCCGGCGGCCCGCTGGTAGAGCGGCACCCGGGTCTGCCGCTCCAGCGGCTCGGAGATCGCGTACTGGTTGTTCTGGCAGAAGAAGACCAGCGGCGCGTTGAACACGCTGGCCCAGACGAATGCCTCGTTGACGTCGCCCTGGCTGGTGGCCCCGTCGCCGAAGTAGGCGATCGCGGCCTCGCCGTCGTCGGTGCCGACCTTGCCGTCCATGGTGATGCCCATGGCGTATCCGGTCGCGTGCAGGGTCTGCGCCCCGATGACGATCGTGTACATGTTGAACTTGAACTCGTTCGGGTCCCAGCCGCCCTGGTCGACGCCGCGGAACAGGCCGAGCGGCATGATCGGGTCGATGCCCCGGCAGTAGAGGACGCCGTGCTCCCGGTACGTCGGGAAGGCCATGTCCTGCGGACGCAGCGCCCGCCCGGAGCCGACCTGCGCGGCCTCCTGGCCGAGCAGGCTGGCCCAGAGGCCCAGCTCGCCCTGCCGCTGCAACGCGGTCGCCTCGGCGTCAAGCTTGCGTACCAGCACCAGGTCGCGGTACAGCCCGCGGTACTCCTCGTCGGAGAAGTCGACGCGGTACTCGGTGCCGTCCGGTCCGGTGGCGCTGTCGATCCGCTCGCCTTCGGGGGTGAGCAGCTGCACCAGCTCGGGGTTGCCGGCCGCGCCCTTTCTGGAGCGGGGAGCTGCCCGCCTGCTGCGGGTGGTGCCCCCGGGGTCGCCCTTTGCCATCGGTCTCTCCCTGTCGTGTCTGCGTCGGCACCGGGGGGTCACCCGGCCACGCAACTCGTGCGCCTGCCCGGCTGCTGCCGGACCGGTTCCTGGCGGCCGCGCCTAGCCCGGGTGGGGGTTGCCGCGCGGCGTGAGCCGGGTTCTGGCCGAACCCGGATCGGGAGCGCCGGCGCCGGGCCGCGTCTGCCGCGGGGGTGCGCGGAGGTCGCGGCTGCGTTGCCGTCGTGCTCCATATTCGCAGAGCAGGTGAGCGTGCCCACAGTACGCCCGGCTCGCATTCCGACCGTCTATGGTTTGTCGTTCTTTGTCGTCATCATGCCGTCGCGCGTCCACCGGGCGATCCGGTGCTGATTCGTCACCGTTCGGCCAGTGCCGCGTGTCGACACGCGGTGGGTGTTGGCTGACGGACCGTAACTGGGCGAGGCTGATTCCCGCAGGATCGCGCCGATCGGGTGATTAGCCGGATTCCACCCCGCGCGGTCCCCGCGCTGACCGCAGGGGCGACGACAAGGGGTGTGCGGTGGACGAGTCAGGCGACGGGCCCGGCACACCCGCACTGGGCCGCCACCGTTCGCCGGGCGGCTACCGCCGGGTGATCGGAGCGCACCGGGCACCCGGTGTGGGTGGCCCCTCCCGGGGATACCTGCTCACCGTCGCGCTGTTGGCCGGCACCGCGTCGATGCCCGTGCTCGCGGCGATCAGCGCGGGCTCGGCCACCCCGGGCACCTCCGCGTTGCCGGACTCGAGCACCCCGTTCATCCCGACCCCGTCGGTCGGGCCGGTGGTCATCCCGATGCCGGTGACCACGCAGCCGCCGCCGCCCGCGCTTCCGTTCCCCGACCCGCCCAGCGCCGGCCCGACCGCGACCGCCGACTGGCTGCCCGGTGCGCCCCGGCGCGTCCCGGACGACTCGTGGTACGGCCCGAACGTCGACGACCGGTTGCCCACGCGCCGGGTGGTGTCCGCGCCGCCGCCGGCGCCCCGACCCACCCGCACCGCCCCGCCGGCCGGGCCACCGTCCAGCCCGCCGCCGGTGCCGTCACCGACCGCGCCACCAGACCCGGACCCGACCGAAACGTCCGACCCGACCCCGTCGCCGACCGACCCGACGACCCCCACCGCCACCGACCCGGGAACCCCCACCACGACCGACCCGGCCCCACCCACCGCCACGGATCCGGCCACGCCCGACCCGGCCACGCCCACCGCAACGGCCGCCCCCACCAGCACCCGCTCCGCCCCGGCCAGCACACCCCCACCGTCGCCCACCCCCCGCCCGTCCGCCACCTCCCGCCCGTCCGCCACCTCCCGCCCCTCCGCCACCCCCCGCCCGTCCGCCACCTCCCGCCCCTCCGCCACCCCCCGCCCGTCCGCCACCCCACCCGAGCCCACCACCGCGCCGTCACCCACGCTCGCCCCCAGTCCCGCCGCGCCAAGAACCGCCACCGCACCCGGGACCCCCGCTGCCGCGCCCAGAACCGCCGCCGCGCCGAGAACCGCCGCGATCTTGCACTTTCTGTCGCGACAAGAGGCGTAATACGCCCATAACGACAACAGAAACCGCAAGATCGGCGCGATCATGGAAGCCCTCGCGCGGACCGACGACGTCAAGGGCGTCCCCTGGATAGGGACGACCCCGGGCGGGCCGTCGCCCACGGGAACTCGGTGATCAAGAGATTTGCGTCACGAATCGTGGTCGCGGTGACGCAAACTTCTTGATCACCGGGAGCGACCGCGGGGGTGGGGGCGTCTGTCGGCGGCCGGACCCGTGCATTCGAGGGCCTTGTCGGCGGTACGGTGACGGGCAGGTGTCGCCGAGACGGCGCTGGTCAGCGGTAGCGCACAGCAGGGGGTGGCGTGGGCGGCGGTTCGCAACCCCGCCCGGTCGCCGTCCGACCCGGTCCGGGGCTGCGGGTCGCCCGACTCGTCACCGAGCTGACCGCTCCGGCCGTGCTGGTGTCGCTTCTGATCGTCACGGTGAGCTGGCACAGCAGCCGGGGCAGTGTCCGGGGCTTGGTGTGGGGCCTGCTCGCGACGGTCTTCGTCACCGGCATCCCGTTCGCCTACATCGTCGGTGGCGTCCGCCGGGGGCGGCTCACCGACCACCACATCGGCCGCCGGGAGCAGCGGAGGGTCCCCCTGCTGGTCGGTCTCGGCTCGGTCACCGCCGGGCTCGCCCTGCTTCTCGTCCTCGGCGCACCGCGTGCCCTGCTGGCGCTGGCGGCGGCGGGGCTGGTCGGACTGGTGGTCGCCGTGTCGGTGAGCCACTGGTGGAAGATGTCGATCCATTCGGCGGTCTCCGCCGGCACGCTGGTCATCCTGGCGCTGACCTTCGGGCGCGGGTTCCTGGTCGCCGCGCCCCTGCTGGGAGTGGTCGGCTGGTCCCGGGTACGGCTGCGAGATCACACCATCGCGCAGGTGCTCGCCGGCGGAGCGCTCGGCGCGCTGATCGCGGCGGTCGTCTTCGGCCTTCTGCGCTGAGCGGCCGCGTCGGGCGGGCGGCTCGGTGCCGCCCGCCCGGAGGTCGTCAGGCGCCGTCGTCGGCGAGTCGGTGCCGGTTCGCCTCGATCCAGGCGTCCAGCGCGGCCGGGTCGTCCGGGTCCACGCCGTCGGCCATGAGCTGCGCGACGGCCGCGGTGGCCGGGCTACGCCGCTCGCCGGTCGAGTAGAGCCGGGCGAACTCCGGCACCATCTCCTCGATCGCCTCGTCGGTCCGCTCGGCGGCGGCCTCGGGGAGCCCGCGCTGCTGTGACGCGTACCGGGCCCAGGCGCGTAGCACCCGGGGCAGCATCGCCGCGTCGTCCATGTCCAGCACGGCTCGGCGGTGCACCCAGTCGAGCAGGAAGAGACCGGACACCGCCGGGCTCCACCGCATCGGGTCGGCGTCGGGGAAGGACGCCGAGTGGTCCAGCAGCAGGCTCAGGCAGAAGTGCAGCGACGCCAGCCCGGGGCCGTCGACGGTGTCGAGCTCGAACCGGGCGGCCTCCGGCGACGCCAGGAACCGCCGTACCAGGTCGGTGCGTTCGGCGGCCGACAACGGCTCGACCTCGGCCGGACCGGTCGGCGCGGCGGCCACCGGCAGCATCGCGAGCCGGACGCCGACCAACGCACGGTCGGTGGCGAGCGAACCCTCGCCGGGCAGCTCGCTCAGGTCGTCGGTGACCGCGAGGTGGCGGGTCACCTCGCCGCGCAGTCGGGCCGGGTCCTCGGTACGGAACCAGGTCAGCTCGTCGTCCGCGCACATCTGCCGGACCTGGTCCAGGATCCGCTCGGCGGGCCCGCCCACGAAGATGTCCTTGGCGATCCCGATGTTGTGGTCGACCAGGGCCACCAGCGCGTGCTCCGGGCCGCCGGCCTCGTCGTCGTACGCGAAGGTGGCGAGGTAGGAGGTCTGGTCGCCGTACACGTCGCCGTACGCCCAACTGCCGGTGAGGTGCACCCGGCCGAGCTGGCCGGTCCAGGCGGGCGCCTGGCTGCCGGGGCGTACCCGCTCGACGCCCTCGGCGCTCGGTACGAGCGCGGCGAAGACCTGGCGGATGGTGGTGGCCGCCGCGATCCGGCGGCGGGCGGTGGCGGCGAGGAACCCGGTGACGAATTCCCGCACGGCGGTGTCGCGGTCGGTCTCCGCGATGGTGTAGACACTGCCCAGCAGCGCGCTGCCGAGCATCTCGGCGTCGAGGGCGGACTCCAGCTTGGTCACGTCGCGTGCGGCGTGCAGCACCGCGTCGTAGGGGGTCTGAGGCGTGGCCATGCTTCGACCCTACGCCGCTCCGGGCGTACCCAGAGGCTTCAGCGGCGGGCAGCCTCGCGGAGCGCGTCGCGCGCCTGCGCGTACGAGGTGAGGACGGTCCGTACCGGGGCGAGGACGTACTCCTGGCCGACCTCGGCGACGCGGACCGTCAACCGCTGCCGGGCGCGGGCCCGCGCCCGTTGGGCGGCCCAGCGCACGACCGGTCGGGTCAGCGCCGCCACCAGCAGCCCGGCCAGCAGTCCGCCGAGCAGCAGCACGGTCGGCATCGGTACCTGCCCGACCATGGGGTTGTCCAGCGCGGGCAGGCCCAGCGCCCGCAGCGCGTAGCCGAGCGCCAGCCAGCCCAGACCGACCACGGCGGCCAGGGTGACCAGCCACTGCACGCCACCGACGACCCGCCACCACACCGGCTGATGGTCCAGGCCGAGGTCTGTGCCGGCGATCGCCCGGTCCAGCGCGTCCGGCAGGTCGTCGAGGCGGGACCGGGCCGCGGTGGTCACCGCCGTCGGCCAGGCGGCGGGCAGGTCGCCGCCGGTGCGGTCGGCCACCGCCCGGATCGCCAGACCGAGCGCCGACCGCTGGGCCGCCGTCGGATCGGGCACCGAGGTCGCCGCCACCAGGCTCTCCGCCGGGTCGGCGTCCGCGCCGGTCGGCCCGGGCAGGTGCAACCGGCGTAGCGGATCGGGCCGCAACCGCCGCCAGCCCCGGACCACCGGCCAGCCGGTGGCCGCGCCGGCCCGATGCCGGTACGCCCGCTCCACCGCCTCGCTCACCGCCGGCACTCCGGCGGCGCCGGCCAGCGCCCGGTTCAGCCCGGCGACGGTCGCGTCGTCCGGACCGCCGACCGGTCGGGCCGAGCCGATCATCTCGTCCAGTCCGGCGACCACCGTGTCGACGTCGCCGGCCAGTCGACGCAGGGCGGCCTGCCGCTCGGCGACCGTACGCTCCAGCGCGGTCCGCAACCCGACCATCCCGGCCGGGTCGATGGCGGTGGTGGCGAGCAGGGGCACGCCGGTCAGCCCGTCGGAGTCGAGCAGTCGACGCAGGTCGTCCAGGACGCGGGGCAGCTCGGCGGCCGGCAGCCGGTCGGCCTGGTTGAGCACGACCAGGGTGACGTCCCGGTGCCGGTGGAACTCGCGCAGGTAGCTGTCGTGGATGACCCGGTCGGCGTACTTCTGCGGGTCGACCACCCAGACCACCTGGTCGACTAGGCCGAGCAGCCGGTCCACCTCGAGGCGGTGGGACCGCTGTACCGAGTCGAAGTCGGGCAGGTCGAGCAGGATCAGGCCGTGCAGGGGCGTCTCGTCGTCGCCGTCGAGCGCGCTCTCGCGGACGAAGCGGTGCCGGGGCAGCACGCCGATCCAGTCGAGCAGCCGGTTGGCGTCCTCCAACGGGCCCCACACGCACGCGTGCGTCACGCCGGTGGTGGGTCGGCGGACACCGACCGGTGAGAGTTCCAGCTGGGCCAGCGCGTTGAACAGGCTGGACTTGCCGCTCCCGGTCGCACCGGCGAGGGCGACCACGGTGTGGTCACGGGACAGCGCGAGCCGGGTGCCGGCCCGTTCGACCAGGGTGTGCGCGGGCACCAGCTCGGCGTCGGGCAGCAGGCCGTCGACGGCGGTCAGCAGCCGGCGTACCGCGTCCAGGCGGGCGATCAACCCGTCCGGGTCGATCCGCTGGTCGCCGCGGAAGGCCTCGCGTACCCGGCCGGCGATGTTGTTCATCGCGAACCCTCCTCGTCACCGGCCGGCAGGGTACCGCCGTCGGTGGCCAGGCCGCTGCGGTGCCGGGCCAGCTCGACCCGCCCGGCCGCCTCGCGCAGCGCCGCACCGGCCGCCTCGGCGGGCCGCGCGTCGGCGGTGCGGGTCAGGAAGCGGTCGGCCTCCGCGTCCAGCAGCGTCCGGACCCGCGCCAGGAGGTCGACCCGGGCCTTGGCGGCGAGGGTACGCACCGCCTGGTCGCCGAAGATCGCCTGGAGTACGGCTTGCGCGGCGACCGTCGTGCCGGCCCCGGTCGCGACCTCCAGACCGGTGGGGATGAACGCGGTCGAGGCGAAGACGGCGATCATCACGGCCAGCCCGGTGGCGTTCACCGCGTACGCGGCGGTGCGGGCCACGAACCGCTTGTCGCCGCCCTCGACCCGGACCAGCTCGAGCACGCCGCGTTGCCAGTCGCGGACCATCCGTTCGGCGCGTTGGGGCAGGTCGTCGCTCGGGTGGGCGAGCCCCGGATCAAGCAGCTCCGCGCCGGCCGGGTGCGCCTTCCACGCGGTGTACGCGGATTCGGCGGCCTCGGACGCCACCCCGCGCAGCAGGGTGACGAGCTGCGACTCGATGGCGTCGCGCAGCCCGGCGGCGGGTGCGGGCCGGCCGGTGACGGCGGCCACCACCCGGTCCCGGAGCCGCCCGATGCGGGCCTCCAGGGTGCGGAAGAACTCGCCGGTGCCGACGAACTCCTGCCAGCGGGCCAGCACCTCGCCGCGGAGCAGCCGACCGTCGCGCAGACCCTGCTCGACGGTCCGCTCGGCCGCGCGGTAGGCAGCCCGTACCCGCTCGTCCAGCGCGTCGGCGGCGGTGACCTGCTCGTCGGCGGCGTCGGCCAGCTCCTCGACGGCGGGGTGCAGGGCGGCCAGCGCGCCGTCCAGCGTCTGCCGGACCACCGCGGCGCGGGCGTCGGCGTCGGCGGCCAGTCGGGCGAACCACTCGGCCAGCGGCGCGGTGACCCCCTCGGGCAGCAGCCCCTGGCCGTCGACCCAGGTCTCCGGCAGGACGAACAGCGGTGCCCGGTCCAGGTCCTGGGCGGCGAGCATCTCGGTCAGGTGCGCGGCGATCTCGTCGCTGGCCTCGGCCGGCACCCGGTCGAGCACCATGGCGATCACGGCTCCCCGGCCCCGCGCGCTGCGCAGCAGTTCCCACGGCACCGCGTCGGCGTACCGGGCGGCAGTGGTGACGAAGAGCCAGAGGTCGGCGGCGGCGAGCAGTTGGCTCGCGAGCGCGCGGTTGGCGTCGACCACCGAGTCGATGTCCGGAGCGTCGAGGAACGCGAGGCCCGGGGGGAGGGCCGGCGCGGTCACCAGGTGCAGCGAGCGTGGGTCGTCACTCGGCTCGGTGGTACGCGTCAGCCCGGGCAGCAGGTCGCCCTGCCGGAACCAGGTGGCGTCGGCCGGATTGCACACCAGCACCGGGGAGCGGGTGGTGGGCCGCAGCACCCCGGCGGCGCTGACCCGGGCCTTGACCAGGCTGTTGACCAGGGTCGACTTGCCCGCGCCGGTGGAACCGCCGACCACCACGAGCAGCGGGGCGTCCAGCCGGGCCAGCCGGGGCAGCAGGTAGTCGTCGAGCTGGTCGGTGAGGGCGCCGGCGGCCTGCCGGGCCGGGTTGGCGGAGGGCAGCGCGAGCGGATAGCGGGTCGCGCCGATCGCGGCCCTCAGGCCCGCCAGCGCGCCGGGGAGGCTGTCGTCCCCGGTGGTGACGGACGGCTCCTGGGCAGCGTCCGGCGGGACGGTGCGGGCGGCGACGGCGGGCGCGCCGGAACGGGTGGCGGAATCGCCGTGCGTCGTCACCGCTAAAGCGTGCCCGACCGATGCAAGGGAAGACAACCGGACGGTAATAACGGCTGGGTTGCGTCGGGTCGGCTCAACCCGACTTGACGATTCGCCGACGCGTGGCACTATTGAGTCAAGTTCACTCAACTTGTGGTGGGGACCGCTGCGGGCGGGCCCGCCGAGCAGTCGCGGGCGGTGCCCGTCACCTGCACAACCTTACGAAGCGAGGAAGCGAAGATGGCACGTGCGGTCGGTATCGACCTCGGCACGACGAACTCCTGCGTCAGCGTTCTCGAGGGCGGTGAGCCCACCGTCATCGCCAACGCTGAGGGCTCGCGGACGACCCCGTCGATCGTCGCGTTCGCCCGCAACGGCGAGGTGCTCGTCGGTGAGGTCGCGAAGCGCCAGGCGGTGACCAACCCGGACCGGACGATCCGTTCGGTCAAGCGTGAGGTCGGCACGAACTGGTCCGTCGACATCGACGGCAAGAAGTACACTCCGCAGGAGATCTCGGCCCGGACCCTGATGAAGCTCAAGCGGGACGCCGAGGCGTACCTGGGTGAGCAGATCACCGACGCGGTGATCACCGTCCCGGCCTACTTCAACGACAGCCAGCGCCAGGCCACCAAGGAGGCCGGTGAGATCGCCGGCTTCAACGTGCTGCGGATCGTCAACGAGCCGACCGCGGCCGCCCTGGCGTACGGGCTGGACAAGGGCTCCAAGGAGCAGACCGTCCTGGTCTTCGACCTCGGTGGCGGCACCTTCGACGTGTCGCTGCTGGAGCTGGCCGAGGGCGTCATCGAGGTCAAGTCGACAAGCGGTGACAACCACCTCGGCGGCGACGACTGGGACCAGCGCATCATCGACCACCTGGTCAAGACGTTCCGCGGTGAGCACGGCATCGACCTCGGTCAGGACAAGATGGCCCTCCAGCGCCTCCGTGAGGCCGCCGAGAAGGCCAAGATCGAGCTGTCCGCCGCCACCACCACCAACATCAACCTGCCGTACATCACCGCCGGCTCCGCCGGCCCGCTGCACCTCGACGTGACGCTCAGCCGCGCCGAGTTCCAGCGGATGACGCAGGATCTGCTGGACCGCTGCAAGGGCCCGTTCGAGCAGGCCGTGAAGGACGCCGGGATCAAGATCTCCGACGTCGAGCACGTCATCCTGGTCGGTGGTTCGACCCGGATGCCGGCCGTGACCGACCTGGTCAAGCAGCTCACCGGCCGCGACCCCAACAAGGGCGTCAACCCGGACGAGGTCGTCGCCGTCGGCGCCGCCCTGCAGGCCGGTGTGCTCAAGGGTGAGGTCAAGGACGTCCTGCTGCTCGACGTGACCCCGCTGAGCCTGGGCATCGAGACCAAGGGCGGCATCTTCACCAAGCTCATCGAGCGCAACACCACCATCCCGACCAAGCGCTCCGAGGTGTTCACCACCGCCGACGACAACCAGCCGTCGGTGCTGATCCAGGTGTTCCAGGGCGAGCGGGAGATCGCGGCCTACAACAAGAAGCTCGGCACCTTCGAGCTGACCGGCCTCCCGCCGGCGCCGCGTGGCGTGCCGCAGATCGAGGTCGCGTTCGACATCGACGCCAACGGCATCGTCAACGTGCACGCCAAGGACCTGGGCACCGGCAAGGAACAGAAGATGACGATCACCGGCGGCTCCTCGCTGCCGAAGGACGACATCGAGCGCATGCGCCGGGACGCCGAGGAGCACGCGGAGGAGGACAAGCGTCGCCGCGACGACGCCGAGACCCGCAATGTGGCCGAGGCGCTGCAGTGGCAGACCGAGAAGTTCCTCGCCGAGAGCGGCGACAAGCTGCCCAGCGAGAACCGCGAGCAGCTCAACGAGGCGCTCGGCGAGCTGCGGGGTGCCCTGGGCGGCCAGGACATCGAGAAGATCAAGTCGGCGCACGAGAAGCTGGCGCAGGTCTCCCAGCAGGCTGGTTCGCTGCTCTACGCCCAGCAGGCCGAGCAGGGTCAGCCCGGCGGCGAGGCCGGCCCGGGTGCGACCGGCGCGACCGGTGCCACGGGTGCCCAGACCGGCGGGACCGACGACGTGGTCGACGCGGAGATCGTGGACGAGGACGGCAAGAAGTGATTGCCCACCTCCGACACGTATCCACGGCGAAGGGATGAGGTAGCCGCATGACGCAGAAGCCACGAGCCGCCGACTCGGACGACACCGGGTCGACGCCGGGTGGCTCCGCGCCCACGGAGTCGAGCAGCGACGCCGAGGAGCGGGTCGTCATCCGCAACAACCGCAAGCTCAGTGACGCGACGGAGCCGGAGGGCACCGCCGCCGACGCGGAGACCGGCGCACCGGCCGAGGGTCTGGTCGAGGACGCCGAGGTCGTGGTCGACGAGATCGAGGCCGAGGTCAACGCCACCGACGGGCCGGAACCCTCCGGTCCGCCGGTGGTGGACGCCCCGGCGCAGCCGGTGGACGGCGGCGGCACGGGCACCTCGCTCGGCGCCGAGCTGACCGCTCTGAGGTCCGAGCTGGACGAGCGGACCAGGGATCTGCAGCGGGTGTCGGCGGAGTACGCCAACTACCGCAAGCGGGTCGACCGCGACCGCGCCCTGGTGCAGGAGCAGGCGACCGGCTCGGTGCTGGCCGCGCTGCTGCCGATCCTCGACGACCTGGACCGGGCACGGGAACACGGCGACCTGGTCGGACCGTTCGGAACGGTGGCGGACCAGCTCACCGGCGCGCTGGGCAAGTTCGGCCTGACCGCCTTCGGCGAGCAGGGCGACCCGTTCGACCCGACCCGGCACGAGGCCGTCGCGCACCAGACCTCGGCCGAGGTCAGCGAGCCGACCTGCGTGCAGGTCATGCGGCGCGGCTACCAGCTCGGTGAGCGGCTGCTGCGCCCCGCGCTGGTCGCGGTCGCGGATCCGGAATAGTGCGAGACGGTGACCGGGCCGTCCCGTCCCCCGCACGGCGGTGGGCGGGACGGCCGGGCCACGACGGTCGGAAGGGGGTGGACCGGTGAGTTCGAAGGACTGGCTCGAGAAGGACTTCTACGCCGTGCTCGGCGTGGACAAGGCCGCCTCCGCCGATGACATCAAGAAGGCGTACCGCAAGTTGGCCCGGGAATCGCACCCGGATCACAATCCGGGCGACCCGAAGGCCGAGGAGCGGTTCAAGGCCGTGTCCGAGGCGTACAACGTGCTGTCGGACACCGGCCGACGCCGGGAGTACGACGAAATGCGCTCGCTGTTCGGTTCGGGCGCGTTCCGGCGCAACGCCCGGGCCGGTGGACAGCCGGGCGGGATGCCGTTCGACGTCTCCGACCTCTTCGGCGGTGGCGCGGGTGGTGGTGAACGTCGCTTCGGCGGTGGGGCCGGTTTCCAGGACCTGTTCAGCTCGATCTTCTCGGGCGGGCAGGCCGGTGGGCAGGCCGCGGCGCGGGGTCCGGCCCGGGGCCGGGACGTCGAGACCGAGGTGGCCCTCGACTTCGGCGACGCGGTGCGCGGGGTGACCCTGCCGCTGACGTTGCGCGCCCCCGGTGTCTGCGACACCTGTCACGGCAACGGCGCCAAGCCCGGCACCCAGCCGCGTACCTGCCCGGTCTGCCACGGGGCCGGGGTGACGACCCGGAACCAGGGGTCGTTCAGCTTCTCCGAGCCGTGCGGCAACTGCCAGGGCGTCGGGACCGTGGTGGAGGAGAAGTGCCCGGAGTGCCACGGCAGCGGCGGGGTCACCAAGACCCGCACGATGAACGTGCGCTTTCCGGCCGGGGTGGCCGACGGCCAGCGCATCCGGCTGGCCGGGCGCGGTGAGCCGGGTGAGCGCGGTGGCCCGGCCGGTGACCTGTTCGTGCACGTCAAGGTCCGACCGGACGAGTTGTTCGGGCGTACCGGAGACGACCTGACGTTGACCGTGCCGGTGACCTTCCCGGAGGCCGTGCTCGGCACGGACCTGCGGGTGCCCACGCTCGACGGCGCGGTGACGCTGCGGGTGCCGCCGGGCACCCCCAGCGGGCGGGTGCTGCGCGCCCGGGGCAAGGGCGTGGTCCGCCGCGACGGGCAGGCCGGCGATCTGCTGGTCACCCTGGACGTGGTGGTGCCCGCCCGGCTGACGGACGAGGCGCGGGCCGCGCTGGAGGCGTTCGCCGAGCAGAGTCCGCCGGCGGCGCGGGAACATCTCGACGCGCGCGTGCGTCGGGTCGGATAGTCCGGTGGGATGGACGCGGAGGTGAGCGGGATGTCGGGCGAGTTCCTCGGTTCGGGTGACCCTGCCTACGAGGCCAAGGTGCTCATGATCTCGGTGGCGGCGCGGATGGCGGGGATGCATCCGCAGACCCTGCGCCAGTACGACCGGCTGGGGCTGGTGCAGCCCGGTCGGGCGGCCGGCGGTGGTCGTCGCTACAGCGTCCGGGACGTGGTGCTGCTGCGCGAGGTGCAGCGGCTCAGTCAGGACGACGGGATCAACCTCGCCGGCGTCAAGCGGATCATCGGGTTGGAACGGCTGCTGGAGCAGGCGCAGCAGCGGGTCGCCCGGTTGGAGGCGGAGTTGGACGCCGCGTACCGCCGGGTGGCCGAGCTGGAGTCGCTGGCCCGCTTCCCGGGTCGTGATCTGGTGCCGACCAACCGCACGTCCACCGCGTTGGTGGTCTGGCGTCCGCGCCGCAACACCGACCGCTGACCCACCTACCGCTTTCTCGGCCCGGCCCGCGCTCCGATTTTCCGGCGCGGACCGGGCCGCTTCCGTTAACCTGTCGATACGGGGTCCAAACGGCTTAATTCGGGCTCCCGGCATGGCGAGGGGGAGCGATGGCGGAGCCGGCGAAGAAAGTCGCTCAGCAGACGGAGGAGCGGTTGGAAGGCTTGGCCGACACCGTCCGCGAGAAGTTCGACAAGGTCACCGAGGGAACGTTCCGCGACCGGATCAAGGAGGGCCGCTTCGCCGAGCAGGGCGAGCCGGCCCGACCGGAAACGGACCGCAAGCGCGACTGAAGCCGGTGACCGACGTGCGGGCCGGGACCCACGGGGGGTCCCGGCCCGTTCGCCATGCTGTGTCGGCGCGCGGTATCCCGCGCCGATCTTGCACTTTCGGTTGGCGATATGTCCCCCCGCACGCCTTTTGTCGCCGCAGAAGATGCAAGATCGGCGGCGCAACGGGGTGGGACGGGGCTCTCAGCCGAGGCGGCGGTTCTCGCGGACGAGGCCGCCCTCGCACCAGTCGCGGTAGATGAAGAGGTCCGGCCTCGCCAGCAGTACGCGGCCGTTGTGCGCCCAGATGCGCATCAGCTCGTCGCCGTCGCGCTCGGCCTGCTCCACGAGCTTGCGGAAGCGGCGCTTGGGGTGGGCCCGGAAGTTCGTCCGGATGCCGTCGGCGGCGTAGATGTAGAGGCAGTGCAGCGCGAAGCGCCGGGCCGGGCACGTCGGGTCCATGGCCAGCTCGAAGAGCGTCAACACCAGCCGGTCACCGGAGACCAGCAGGTCCCAGTCGGGTGGCATGGATGACAACGGCACCGAATCCGGCTGGTACGCCCAAGCTCGCAACTCCGCCGGGCTCGGATCGACGGGGTTCGCGAAGCCGTGGAACGTCGACTCCTGCACGCTCACCGGCCAACCTTCCGCTCTCGCCCGCGGGTGGCAACGCTGCCTGCGGACGCTGGCTGCTGGGGCGAAACGGTAACCTGCCGCCGGTTACTGCGGTAGTACCCGCAAGGCGCAATTCGGCATCCGTCGGCCGGCCCGGCCCGAACGGCCGTTCGGCTGCCCTGGCCAGCGCCGCTGTCCCGCCCCAGCGGGCAGGACAGCGGCGGTGAACATCAGTCGTGGACGGGAACCGGCTCGCGCCGCTGGGCCAGGGCGCGGTTGCGCAACCACCGCTTGAACCACGGGGAGTCGGGCAGCCGGGCCAGGATCGGTCCGGTCACCACGGTGATGAGGACGTACGTCGCGGCGAGCGCGGCCAACCGCGGCTCGACGCTGCCGGCCGCGACCGCCAGTCCGGCGATGACGATGGAGAACTCGCCTCGGGGTACGAGCGCCAGACCGGCCCGCCACCGACCGGGTTCGGCGATGCCGACCCGGCGGGCCGCCAGGTAGCCGGTGAGCGTCTTCGTGCCCATGGTGACCACGGCCAGCGCGAGCGCCGGCAGCAACACCGGTGGGATGTCCTGCGGGCTGGTGGTCAGGCCGAAGAACACGAAGAACACGGCCGCGAACAGGTCCCGTAGCGGCGAGAGCAGTTCGGTGGCGTGGTGGGCCACCGGGCCGGAGAGGGCGATGCCGACCAGGAACGCGCCGACCGCCGCCGACACCTGGAGCGACGCCGCGATGCCCGCGACCAGCAGGGTCAGACCGAGTACGCCGAGCAGCAGCGCCTCCGGATCCTTCGCCGAGAGCGCGGACGAGATCAGGTGGCCGTACCGGATGGCGACCACCAGCACGATCAGCACCGTGCCCACCGCGACGGTGAGCGCGATGCCGCCGCCGAGCAGGCCGGTGCCGGCCAGTACGGCGGTGACCAACGGCAGGTAGAGCGCCATCGCCAGGTCCTCGATGACGAGCACCGAGAGGATCACGGGGGTCTCGCGGTTACCGAGCCGGCCCAGGTCGGCGAGGACCTTGGCGATCACGCCCGACGAGGAGACCCAGGTGATTCCGCCGAGTACGAGGGCGGCCACCCAGTCCCAGCCGAGCAGCAGGGCGAACCCCGCGCCGGGCAACGCGTTGAGCACCCCGTCGATCAGACCGGCGGGCGCTGCCGAGCGCAGGTTGCCGACGAGTTCGTTGGCCGAGTACTCCAGGCCGAGCATCACCAGCAGGAGGATCACGCCGATCTCGGCGCCGATCGCGAAGAACTCCTCGCTGGCGTCCAGCGGCAGCAGCCCGCCGTGCCCGAACGCGAGCCCGGCGAGCAGGTAGAGGGGGATGGGCGAGAGGCCGAAGCGGCGACTGAGCCGGCTCAGCAGCCCGAGCAGCAGCAGGAGCGCACCGACTTCGATGAGCAGCGTGGTGAAATCGTGCATCCGCCTCAGCCGTCCGGGTCACTGTCGGCGAGGATGGCGGACACACCGTCGAGACCTCTGCGGGTCCCGACGACGACCACCACGTCACCGGCGGCGAAGCGGAACGAGGGGAGCGGCGAGACGATGACCTCGCCGTCACGCAGCACCGCCACGATGGAGGCGCTGGTGCGGGTACGCGCCTTGGTGTCCGCGAGCGGACGGTTGACGTACCGCGACCCGGCCGGGATGGCGATCTGCTCGGTGAGCAGCCCAGCGGCCTGCTCGCGCAGCCCGGAGAGCTGACCGAGCATCAGCGACGCGCCGAGGATGTCGGCCAGCGCTTCCGCCTCGTCGTCCGTCAGCGGGATGTCGGCCTGGCAGGCGTCGGGATCGTCTGGGTCGTAGAGGACAAGATCACGGCGGCCGTTGCGGTGGGAGACGACGCCCAGGCGGCGTCCGGACTCCGTCACCAGATCGTGGCGTACCCCGATCCCGGGTAGGGCGGTCTGCTCGACACGTACTCGCACCCGCCAAGGCTACCGCCACGTTAACGAAACGCAGATCTTGGACGTTGATCGGCTGACGCGGGCTTGATCGACACGACTTCGCCGATCTGGGGGTATCCAGCGAGCGGGACACCCCGACATCGGCGATCTCGTGTCGATCTAGAGCCGTCGACCCGTCAGGAGGTCGGTGGCTTCTCCGCCACGAACACGCCGACGCCTTCCAGCGTCTCGGTGAGCCCGGTCGCGCGGAGGATCATCATGGCCTTGCCGACCACGGTGTCCGACACGCCGTATTCCTTGCAGAGCTGCGATCGGCTCGGCAGCTTCGTGCCGGGCTGCCACGTTCCCGATTCGATCTTCGCTCGTAGCTCGTCTGCGAGCACCTGATACTGCTGCTTGGGCATACACACTCCCCGGATGGCACGCCCATTCGATCACGCGACCACCCAGGGCGTACGGCACCGGGTCTTCTGCGACCGACGGCTGGACGGTGGTCGGCGCTGCGTGCTCCGCGCCGACCACGAGACGCCCTGCACGGCCCGCCTACCCCGGCGAGCCTGATCGACTCGACATCACGCAAGTCGGGGTGTCCGGACGCCCATGACACCCCGACTTCCGGGAACACGAGTCGATCAAAGAGTCGCGAAGAACTCGCGGATGTCGTCGACCAGGACGTCGGTCGCCTGGTGGGCGGCGTAGTGGCCGCCGACGTCGCCGCGCCCCTCGACGTCCGTGCCGTACACCGTCCAGCGGACGATGTTCGCGTGGTCCCGCTCGGCGAAGCGGCGGATGGACTGGAAGTCGCCGGGGAACATGGCCACCGCGGTGGGCGCCGTGGTCGGCTCGGCCGGCTGCTCCCCGGCGTGCGCGTCCTCCCAGTAGAAGCGGATCGCCGAGGCGGCGGTGCCGGTGAACCAGTAGAGGGCCACGTTCGCCAGGATGAACTCGGCGTCCAGGCTCTCGTCGAAGAGTTGCGCGTTCCAGGCCAGCAGCCCGACGGGCGAGTCGGCCAGCGCGTACGCCAGGGTCTGCGGCTGCTGGCTGTGCACCTGGTTGAAGGAGAACTTGTTCTCGTAGAACCACTGGAGGTGCGCCAGCGCCGCCTGGTCCGCCTCGGACAGGTCGGCGAACTCGGCCGGGTCGCCGGACGGGAACGAGAAGATCTGGGTGACGTGCACGCCGAGCACATGCTTGCGGTCGATCCGGCCCAGCTCCGGCGAGATCAACGAGCCGCCGTCGTTGCCGACCGCGCCGTAGCTGTCGTACCCCAGGCGGTTCATCAGCTCGGCCCAGGCGCGGGCCGTGCGGTGCCGGTTCCAGCCGGCGCTGCGGGTGGGGCCGGAGAACCCGAAGCCCGGCAGCGACGGGATGACCACGTGGAAGGCCGGCGCGGCCGGGTCGTTCGGCTCGGTGAGCGGGCCGATGACGTCCAGGTATTCGAGCACCGAGCCCGGCCAGCCGTGGGTGAGCACCAGGGCGGTGGCGTCCGGTCGGGACGACCTGACGTGCAGGAAGTGGATCTGCTCGCCGTCGATCTCGGTGACGAACTGCGGGTGGGTGTTGAGCCGGGCCTCGACGGCTCGCCAGTCGAACCCGTCGCGCCAGCGGTCGGCGAGCGCGCGGACCCGATCGCCGCTCATCCCGTACGTGTCGCCGACGCCGGGCAGCTCGGCGGGCCAGATCGTGCGGCCCAGGCGGGCGGCCAGATCGTCGAGGGCGGTCTGCGGGATCTCGACGCGGAACGGACGGATCGCGGTGCCGGTCATCTCGGTACTCCTTCGGAACGGAATGTTTCGTTCTGCAACCACGGTAGCAGACCGGAACGATCCGTTCCAGTGTTAGGCTCAGGTCATGTCGACGAAACCTCTGGCCGGCCGCCGCGCCCAGGCCGCCCGTAACGACGAGGTGATCCTCGAAGCCGCCCGCGCCGTCTTCCTGGACGACCCGAAGGCCCCGATCGCCGCCGTGGCGGACCGCGCCGGCGTCGGGATCAGTGCGCTCTACCGGCGGTACGCGGGCAAGGAGGCGCTGCTGCGTCAGCTCTGCCACGACGGCCTGCGCCGCTACATCGCCGTGGCCGAGGAGGCGCTCGCCGAGCCGGACGACTGGGCCGCCTTCGCCGGGTTCCTGGCCCGGGTGGTCGACGCCGACGTGCACTCGCTCACCGTCCACCTGGCCGGCACGTTCACCCCGACCGAGGAGATGGGCCGGGACGCGGTCCGCGCCGGCGAACTGGCCTCGGACCTCGTCGGGCGGGCGCACGCCAGTGGGCGGCTGCGCCCCGACGTGGTCGTGCAGGACCTGGGGCTGGTGTTGGAGGCGTGCGCGGCCGTGCGCGTACCCGACGCGGAGCGCACCCGTGAGCTGCGCCGCCGGCAGCTCGCGGTGCTGCTGGGCGGCCTGTCGACGGCACCGGACCTCGGCGCGCTGCCCGGCCCGGCGCCGGCGGCCGGAGAGTTCGACTGGCGGTGGCGACGCCGGGAGTGACGGGCGTCACACGGTAAGGTTGAGTGGAATACGCTCAACTCTGGTTGCGTCCACAACAGTGGACAACGCCGATCCGGGGGAGCCCATGAACACCGAGAAACTCACCACCAAGAGCCGCGAGACCATCACCGGTGCCGTGTCGGTGGCCAACCAGCGTGGCCACGCCACCGTGGAGCCCTGGCACCTGCTGCTGTCCCTGCTCGACACCGAAGGCTCGACCGCCGCCGGTCTGCTGCGCGCCGTCGGGGCCGACCCCGCCGAGCTGCGCCGGGCCGCCGAGCGGGCGGTCGACGCCCTGCCGGCCGCGCGGGGCTCCAGCATCGCCGAGCCCACGCTCGCCCGCGAGTTTGTCAACGCCATCGGCGCCGCCGAGCAGATCGCCCGGCCGCTGGGTGACGAGTACACCTCCACCGAGCACCTGCTCGCCGGCCTGGCCCGGGTGGGTGGCGCGGTGTCGGCGGCCCTCAAGTCGGCCGGCGCCACCGAGGAGGCCCTGATCGCGGCCTTCCCGAGCGTCCGAGGCGGAGACCGGCGGGTCACCACCGCTGACCCGGAGCAGACCTACCAGGCGCTCAGCAAGTACGGCGTCGACCTCACCGCGAGCGCCCGCGACGGCAAGATCGACCCGGTCATCGGCCGGGACTCGGAGATCCGCCGGGTCATCCAGGTGCTCTCCCGGCGTACGAAGAACAACCCCGTACTGATCGGTGAGCCCGGCGTCGGCAAGACGGCCATCGTCGAAGGGCTCGCCCAGCGGATCGTGGCCGGTGACGTGCCCGAGTCGCTGCGCGACAAGAAGCTGGTCTCGCTGGACCTCGGCGCGATGGTCGCCGGTGCCCAGTACCGGGGCCAGTTCGAGGAGCGGCTGAAGTCCGTCCTGGAGGAGATCAAGAACTCCAACGGGCAGGTCATCACCTTCCTCGACGAGCTGCACACCGTCGTCGGCGCGGGCAAGGGCGAGGGCTCGATGGACGCCGGCAACATGCTCAAGCCGATGCTGGCCCGTGGTGAGCTGCGGATGGTGGGCGCCACCACGCTCGACGAGTACCGCGAGCACATCGAGAAGGACCCGGCGTTGGAGCGCCGCTTCCAGCCGGTGCTGGTCGGCGAGCCGACGATCGAGGACACGATCGGCATCCTGCGCGGGCTCAAGGAGCGCTACGAGGTGCACCACGGCGTACGGATCACCGACGCCGCGCTGGTCGCCGCCGCCACGCTCTCCGACCGGTACATCACCGACCGGTTCCTGCCGGACAAGGCGATCGACCTGGTCGACGAGTCCGCGTCCCGGCTCCGGATGGAGATCGACTCCCGGCCGGTCGAGGTGGACGAGATCGAGCGGGCCGTGCGCCGGTTGGAGATCGAGGAGATGGCGCTGGCCAAGGAGCCCGACGCCGCCTCCGCCGAGCGGCTGGAGCGGCTGCGCCAGGAGCTGGCCGACAAGCGCGAGCAGCTCACCGTGCTCTCCGAGCGCTGGCAGACCGAGAAGAGCCACATCACCAAGCTCTCCACCGCCAAGGAGGAGTTGGAGCGCCTGGGCGGCGAGGCCGAGCGGGCCGAGCGCGACGGCGAGCTGGAACGCGCCGCCGAGCTGCGGTACGGCCGGATCCCGGCGCTCAAGGTCGAGCTGACGCAGGCCGAGGAGGAGCTGGCCCGACTCCAGGCCGACGGCGCGATGCTCAAGGAGGAGGTCGGCTCGGACGACATCGCCGCGGTCGTCGCCTCCTGGACGGGCATCCCGGCGGGTCGGCTGCTCGAGGGCGAGACGGCCAAGCTGCTGCGGATGGAGGAGTCGCTCGGCGACCGGGTGGTCGGCCAGACCGAGGCCGTCGGCGCGGTCTCCGACGCCGTACGCCGGGCCCGGGCCGGTGTCGCCGACCCGGACCGCCCGACCGGCAGCTTCCTCTTCCTCGGCCCGACCGGTGTGGGTAAGACGGAGCTGGCCAAGGCGCTCGCCGAGTTCCTCTTCGACGACGAGCGGGCGATGGTCCGCATCGACATGAGTGAGTATGGCGAGAAGCACTCCGTCGCCCGCCTGGTCGGCGCCCCGCCCGGCTACGTCGGCTACGAGGAGGGCGGCCAGCTCACCGAGGCCGTTCGCCGCCGGCCGTACTCGGTGATCCTGCTGGACGAGGTGGAGAAGGCGCACCCGGACGTCTTCGACGTGCTGCTCCAGGTGCTGGACGACGGTCGGCTCACCGATGGCCAGGGCCGGACGGTGGACTTCCGCAACGCCATCCTGATCCTCACCTCCAACCTCGGGTCGTCGGTGATCAGCGACCTGACGCTCGCCGAGGAGCAGCGCCGCGAGGGCGTCCTCGCCGTCGTCCGGTCGCACTTCAAGCCGGAGTTCCTCAACCGGCTCGACGACATCGTGGTGTTCGCGGCACTGCGCGGGGACGATCTGCGCGCCATCGTGGACATCCAGCTCGACCGGATGCGACGCCGTCTGGCGGACCGCCGGCTCGGCCTGGAGATCACCGACGCCGCCCGTGGGTGGCTGGCCGAGCACGGCTACGACCCGATCTACGGTGCCCGCCCGCTGCGCCGACTGGTCCAGACCGCCATCGGCGACCAGCTGGCCAAGGCCCTGCTCTCCGGCACCATCCGGGACGGCAACACGGTCAAGGTCGACCTGAACCCCGCTGGAAACGCCCTGACGGTCACCCCCGCCTGAGCCCCGCGATCAAGAGGTTTGCGTCATCGGGACGTCTTCCCATGACGCAAACCTCTTGATCAACAGGGTGAGCGACGGGCCGGCGGGGAAAGGATGAGGACATGTTCGGGATGAGTGGGTGGGAACGCGAGCTTCGTGCCGCGACGGACGAGCTGATGACCGCCGACACGTTGGCCTTCGGCGGTGTCGGGTTCGCCGGTGAGGTGCTGCCGGTGACCGAGGCGTACCACCGCGTCGAGGCCGCGGTCGACAAGCACCCCGAAGAGGTACGCCGCCAACTCGATCGGCTGCTGGCCGAAGGCTCGCCCGCCGGCCGGGCGTACGCGGCGACGCTGCTGGAACGACTCGACCCGGCGGCCGCCCAGACGGCCTGGACGTCGCTGCGCGACGACTCCACCGAGTTCACCACCTTCGTCGGCTGCGTCATGGGCCGTTCCACCCTCGGCGACTACGCCACCCAGCGACTCGCCGCGGCCTGACGATCGCCCGCCACTCCACAGTGGCAGCCATCGACGGCCACCCCGGCGGTCCGCCGTCGGTAGCTGAGCTTTCGGTCACGACGCGACTCGTTCCGGTGCGCCAGGTTGTTACCGTCTGCGCCGACGTACCTGGGGAGGTGGTCGGGTGGACGGGTTGCTGGCGTCCCTGGTGGGGGCCGTCGTCGTACTCATGACGGTCGTGCTCGTGGTCGTCGTGCGCGCCCGGCGGCGGGCCGCCGCCCGGGCCACCGTCCGCCCGCCGACCCGTCGCCTGGCGCCGGGTGATCGCGTGCGGATCCGCCAGACGGAGTACGTCGTGAGCGGCACCATCCGCCTGGTCGAGGGGGGCTGGACCTGGGTGCAGCACCTCCTCGACGACGCCTCCGGCACGCCGCACCGGCTCTCCGTCGAAGGTGACGGTGGTCCCGAACTGGAGTTGGTGCTCTGGACCGCCGAGCCGGGCGCGACCGTCACCCCCGGCGCCCCGGAGATCGACCTCGGCGGGCGGCGGTACACCTGGGCCGAGACCGGGCAGGCGCGCTACACCGCCACCGGGGAGACCGGCCTGCCCGCCGCGGGGACGATGCGCTACCACGACTACGAGTCGGGTGGGGGTGCCCGGCTCTCCTTCGAGGCGTACGGCGAAGAGGGCTGGCGGGTCGCGCGCGGCGACCTGCTCGACCCGGCCGACCTGGCGATCCGACCCGCCGCCGACGCGGGCTGAGCGACCTCGCCGGGCGTGCCGCTTTCGTCACGGCATGCCGGAGTGGCCGGTTGCCGATACGGTGTGGGCCCGATCTAGGAAAGGAGAATCGTGGTCGACTCCCCGAGCACGCCGGCCCGTCAACGGCCCTCCACCGTGACGATTTCCAGCTATCTGCTCTACCTCTTCCTGGCGTGCCAGGTGATCAGTCTCATCATCACCCTCTCCACCATCGGCAAGACCCGGGACGTGCTCCGCGATGCATACGCGGGCAGCAGCGCCGACGGTGCCGATCAGGTGGCGAACTTCTTCTACGCCTTCGGCCTCGGCAGCGCCATCCTCGTACTCCTGCTGGCGGTCGTGCTGGGCGTGCTGGCCATGTTCAACAACCAGGGCAAGAACGGTGGCCGGATCACCACCTGGATCGTCGGCGGCATCATGGTCTGCTGCACGGGTGGCAGCCTGCTCAGCGGTGCGGCCGGCGGCTTCAACACCGGTGGGAACACCGGCGACGGCATGCCGAGCGCCGAGGAGATCCGGCGTCGCCTCGACGAGGCGCTGCCTGGCTGGGTCACCCCGGTCAGCCTCCTGCTCGGCGTGATCAGCCTGCTCGCGCTGCTGGCGGCTCTGGTCCTGCTGGCCCTGCCGAAGTCCAACGAGTTCTTCCGCAAGCCGGCCGCCGGGTGGGAGCCGCCGACCCCGGGCGCCAGCTACCCGGCCTACCCGCAGGCGTCCGGTCAGCCCGGCTACCCGCAGGTTCCCGGCCAGCCCGGTTACCCGTCGACCCCCGGACAGCCGTCGAGCGGAGAGCCGGCCTACCCGTCGACTCCCGGCCCGGCGTCCGAGCCGGAGCAGCCGACCACCCCGCCGGCGAACCCGTCCAGCCCGGACCGTCCGGACGACACGCCGCCGACGGACCGCCCCGGCACCACCGGACCGTCGACGAGTTGACCCACGGATAAGCACGACGCCGACGATCCCTCCGAGTAGGTTGCAACCCGACGCCTACCGGAGGGATCCGTCGTGTCGTACCCCGAACCGGCACTGCCCCGCCGGCCCGCCGTGGTCCCGTCGGCCACGGCCGTGCTGCTGCTGATGGCGGTCGGCGCGCTCGCGTACACCGTCGTCGACCTGGCGGTGCTGGGCCGGACGGTGGACGCGTTCCGCGCCGCGGCGCGGGACACCGCGGCCAGCCCAGAGCAGATCGACGACGTGGTGACCCTGCTGCGCGCGTCGGCGGCGCTGACCGCGGTGGTGGCCGCGCTGTCCGCACTCCTGCTCGCCGGCCTGGCCCTCGGCCTGTTGACGGGCCGGCGCGGCGTACGTGTGGCCACCTGGGTGGTCTGCGGGCTCGGCCTGCTCGCCGGCTGTTGCAGCGTGGCGGTACTCGTCGGTGAACGCGCCGCACCGCTGCGGCTGGGGGCGGACGAGCGGACCACCGCCGAGCTGTTGGGTCTCATCTCGGATGCGTACCCGTCCTGGTGGATCCCGCTCAATGCCGGGCTTTCCGTCGGGCAGGCCCTCGGTTACCTTGTGGTAGCCGCGCTGCTGGCCCTGCCGGCGGCGAACGCCTGGTTCGGTCGGCACCGCCGGACGGCACCGACCGCGCCGTCCGCGTTTGCGTCCGCGTCGTACCAGCCCCCGCAGGCGCCGGCCACGCCCCCGTACCCGCCCAGGTGAGGAACCGCCCGTGACGCTCGAATCCCCGACCGCCGAGCGACGGGCCCTGATCACCGGTGCCACCGCCGGCATCGGTGCGGCGTTCGCCCGTCGCCTGGCGGCCGACGGCTGGCACCTGGTGCTGGTCGCCCGGGACGCGGACCGACTGGCCGCGATGGCCGCCGAGTTGGGCGCCCGACACGGTCACGACGTCCAGACGCTCCCGGCGGACCTGTCCACCGATGACGGCTGCGCCGCCGTCGAACAGCGGCTGGCGTCCGACAGTCCCGTTCACCTGCTGGTCAACAATGCCGGCATCAGCCTGAACAAGCCGTTCCTGCGCTCCACAGCGGAGGACGAGGCGCGGCTGCTCCGCCTCAACGTGCACGCCGTCATGCGATTGACCCTGGCGGCGCTACGCCCGATGACCGAACGGCGCGACGGGGCAGTGATAAATGTCTCTTCGGTTGCTGGTTTTGGCGCGGTGATGCCGGGATCGACCTACTCGGCCAGCAAGGCGTGGGTCACCAATTTCAGCGAGTCCGTGGGCCAGTCGGCACGCCCTTTCGGGGTCCGGGTGATGGCTCTGTGCCCCGGCTACACCCGTACCGAATTCCACCAGCGGGCCGGCATCAACATGTCCAAGACGCCGGAGTGGATGTGGCTGCGAGCCGAGGACGTCGTCGACGAGGCACTGCGTGACCTGCGCAAAGGCAAGTTGGTGAGCATCCCGGCGTGGAAGTACAAGGTGGCCGTCGCCGGTCTGCGACACGCGCCGCGCCGGCTGCTCGAGGTGGTCTCCCGCGACACCCGCGGCCGGATCGGCCGCGAGGAGCGCTGAGCCGCCGGCGCGTCGTCGCGCCGGAACCGCCGCCGACGGTCGTTGGCGCACCGCGATCACGCCGGTCGCAGAGCGTAGTCGAACATAGCCAGTCATCGGTGTCTCACCGCTCCGATTCGGCCGGCCCGTCCACACGGCGTTCAGAGTTGCGCAGTAACCTCTATCGCCATGGGGGACCACGACGACCTGCGCAAATTCATTACCGACCTGGCCGTGGTCCACGGACGGGTCACGTTGTCATCGGGGCGCGAGGCAGACTGGTACGTCGATCTGCGACGTGTCACGCTCCATCACCAGGCCGCTCCGTTGGTCGGTAAGGCGCTGCTCGACCTCACCGCCGACTGGGAGTACGACGCGGTCGGTGGCCTCACCCTGGGCGCGGACCCTGTCGCGCTCTCGATGCTGCACGCCGCCGCTGGAACCGGCCGCGCCTTGGACGCCTTCGTGGTGCGCAAGGCGGGGAAGGCACACGGTCTACAGCGACGGATCGAGGGACCGGAGGTGGCCGGCCGCCGTGTGTTGGCGGTAGAAGACACGTCCACAACGGGCGGAAGTGTGTTGACCGCCGTCGAGGCTCTCCGCGAGGCCGGAGCCGAAGTCGTGGGCGTGGCGGTTATTGTTGATCGAGGCGCCGGCGACGCGGTGCGAGCCGCCGGATTGCCGTACCGGGCGGCCTATACGTTGGCTGACCTCGGCCTTGTGGCGTAAAAGTCTGCCGATTCGTATCTGCTGATATGCAGGCGGATCGATGCTGCTGGTGGAAGGATGGAATACGTGGGAACTGCGTTGGCCGAAATGACTATGCCTCAGATCTCGCCGCTTGCCGGTGAGCCGATCGAACGTGCCGATGCCGAGCGTCTCGCGGGGGTCCTCAAGGCCCTTGCGGATCCCGCCCGGCTGCGGCTGCTCAGCCTGATCCAGTCGGCCCCCGAGGGCGAGGCGTGCGTCTGTGACCTGACCGCGCCGCTCGGCCTCTCCCAGCCGACGGTCAGTCACCACCTGCGTATCCTCACCGAGGCCGGCTTGCTGGAGCGGGAGAAGCGCGGTGTATGGGCGTACTACCGGCTGGTCCCGAGCGCGATCGCGACGATCGCCGACCTGCTGACCCCGCCGCGTAAGCGGGCCACCAAGAAGGCTCGCTGACGTAAGGCGCTGCGCACCGTCTCGTACCCGGGGCGGTGTCCGGTGGCGAACCAGGGGTGGCGCCACCGGTAGCTGACACCTGCTCGTCCCCGGCCGCACCGCCGGAGGCCGGGTCCGACATGCCGACGGCCGACCCCCGCACCAGGGGGCCGGCCGTCGTCGTACCTGGGATCAGCGCTGCTGGCCGTACCCGTGCCCGTCCCCCCGACGGTCGTGCGGGTGCTCCTCGTGGTCGAACTTCTCGCGCACCGCGTCGACCGCGCCCGCGGCGCTGGCCGCCGCGACCACCGCGACCGCCTCGCCACGCTTGCGCGCCCGCCGGTCACGAAGGAACTCGAAGAAGATCGGCAGCACCGAGATCAGGATGATCAGCGCGACCACCGGCAGGATGTAGTGGTCGATCTTGTCGCCGATCGCCTTGTAGATCCGGTCAGCCAGCAGGTAGCCGATCAGCAGGATGCCGTCCACCCAGAGCACCCCGCCGACGATGTTCCACAGCAGGAACTGCCGAGCCGGCATGCCCAGCGCCCCGGCGACCGGGTTGAGGAACGTCCGCACGATCGGGATGAACCGCGCCAGCACCACGGCCTTGGCCGGGCCGAACTTCTGGAAGTAGTACTCGGCCTTCTCCACGTACTCCTTCTTGAAGAGCCGCGAGTTGGGCCGCTCGAACATCCGGCGGCCGTACCGCGCGCCGAGCCAGTGCCCCAACTGCGCGCCGACGATCGCGCAGATCGGCCCCCCGATCAGCAGACCGGCCAGCGAGAGCCGGGTGCCGTCGCCGAAGATGGCGTCCGCCACCGGCGAGGCGGCCACCCCGGCGAGGAACAGCAGCGAGTCACCGGGGAAGAAGAAGCCCACCAGCAGGCCGGTCTCGGCGAACAGGATCACCCAGACGCCGACCAGCCCGAAGGTCTGCAACAGGTCCTTGGGATCGAGCGGGTTCAGGGCGACGCTCTCCGTGAGAGCGCGGGTCTTCTCAGCTGTGTCCACGGCCACAAAGGGTACCGAAGCCCGGTGTCCGGGCCGCGCCGGACCAGCCCGCACCACCCGGTGGCCGGATACGACGGTGCCCCGCCGACCTGCGTGGTCGACGGGGCACCGGTACTGCTGGGATGGATCAGGTTACTCAGAGCGGGTCAGGCGACGAAGCGGGTCCGGCGGCGCTTCGCCACCAGGTAGCCGCCGACGCCCGCGGCGAGCAGCAGCGCGCCGAGGCCGGCGAGCAGGCCGGTCGACTGACCGGTGATCGGCAGCGCGCCACCGTCCCCGCCGCCCTGACCGGCGGCGGCGTTCACCAGGATCTTGGCGACGTCGTTCGCCGGCTTCAGGTCCTCGGTGAAGCCCTCGCACTCGCACTTGGCGTTGATGGTGACGGTGCCCTCCGCGTTCGGGATCACCTTGTCGATGCGCAGGCCGATCTCGACCGTCTGCTCCTCACCGACGCCGATGAAGATGTCCGGGTAGCACCGGTACAGCTTCGCGCCCGGCTTGCCGGCGTTCTCCCAGTCCTGCTGGTCGCCGTTGAGCGGCGCGCAGACCTCGGGCACCTCGACAGCGGTGGTACCCGCCGGCACCGCAACGTCGATCTTCGTGACCGGCGAGCCCCCGCGGCCAAAGTCCAGTGCGGCCGGACCGTCGTTGCGCACGCCCACGTTGGCGGTGACCACGTCGCCCGCCTTGCCGGTCAGCTTGTCGCCGATCGCGACCAGATCCGCGCCGTTCTTGCCGGTGACCTTGACGGTCATGCCGGACCAGTTGTTCATCGGGTCGGTGTCGGCCTGGAAGCCGCGCGCCGCAGCCTTGGACGGGACGGTCGGAAGGGTCAGCACCGAACCCTTACCCGGCTGCCCCATCGAGTAGCCCCCGGCCTGCAGGTACGTGCTGAAGTCCTCGAACTCCGCAGGGGTCATCCAGTTGTAGTAGCCGTAGTCGCTGCCCGGCGCGTACGTGTCCTTGCCGAGCACGTAGGGCACTGCCGCCGAGCGGGTCTCACCCGGGGCGGTCACCTCGGAGAAGGAGCAGGTCAGCAGGCGGCCGTCCTCGTACGTGCAGTTGCTGTACTGCTTGTCCGGGCGGATCGCGTAGTCGAGATCGAAGACCGCAACCGCGCCCTTCGCTGCCGTCTCACCGGCGTTGCTCAGCGTGAGCGGAGCGCTGAACTTGCTGCCCGGGGTGGCCGACAGCATGCTCTCCTCGCCCGGGGCGGCGAGGTCGACACCTTCGCCAATCCGGATCTTGGCAGAGTGGCTGGCCGGCGTGAGTCCCTCCGCGCTGACCGTGACCTTGAGGACGCCGGTGTCGCCGTCCGCAGCCTTCGCGGTCGGGGTCATGACGACGCTGAAGAGGCCGCCGAAGGCCCATTCGTCCAAGCCGATCTCGAAGTGCTCCGTGCAGACCAGGACGCCGGCCTTCGGTGACTCGCACTCGGTGCCTGCGCTGTCGCGCTTGACCTGCACCGTGCCGTCGAGATCGGTGTAGTCGTACGTGACCGTGAGGCCCTCGACGACCACCGGCCCGGAGGCGAACAGAAGAGGAGAGTCGATCTTGCCTTCGGAGCCGGTGGCAAGGGTGGTGTCGCTGAAGTACACGCCCAGTTCGAGCGGAGCTTCCTTGGCGGCGGCGAGGGCCGGGCTGGCGGAGGCGGCGACGAACGCGCCTGCGACGCCCAGTCCGGCGAGCCAGCGCCGGGTGGAGTGGGTGAGCATGAGGGGGATTCCTCCAGTAGGGGGATTCAGGTGCAGCCCGTGGATCTTAAGGAACCGCTAAGGTTCGGCGTCGTCCCTGATCACCGCCTGGTGACCAGGACGAGCCGAAAGGTTGATCGCCGCCACCGCAACGTTCAGCACGTCCGCTCCCGTCAACTGAGGCAGGGACCCGGGAGGTGCAGTGACGTACGAGGAGTTCGCGGACACGCGGCTTGCCCCGCTGCTGCGGTACGCGGTGATGCTCACCGGTGATCCGCACCAGGCGCAGGATCTGGTGCAGGAGACGATGGTCCGGGTCCAACTGAACTGGCGGCGGGTCGCCCGCGCGGACTCGCCCGAGCGTTACGTACGCCGGATGCTCACCAACCAGTACGTCGACTGGAAACGCGGCTCGTGGATGCGTCGGGTGCTGCTGCGCGGTGAACCCGACGAGTCCCTGCCGGCATCCACCGACCACGCCCAGTCCGCCGTGGACCGGGACCAGATCTGGACCTGGCTCTCCCGGCTGCCGCGCCGGCAGCGCGCCACCCTCGTCCTGCGCTACTACGAGGATCTGCCCGACGCCGAGATCGCCGACATCCTCGGCTGTGCCGTCGGGACCGTTCGTTCGTCCATCTCCCGGGCCCTGGCCACGCTCCGGGCCGAGTACGTGGAGGTTCCCTCATGATCGAGGATGACCTGCGTGCCGCCTTCGCCCGGCACGAGCCGCTCACCCCGCCGACCGGCCCGCTGCGCGCCGCGATCGACCGGCTGACCATCCGCCGTCGCCGTCGGCGTCGCCGCTGGCAGGCCGGTGGCATGGCGTTGGCCCTGCTCGGGGTGCTGGGGATCGGCGTGCCGCTGCTGACTCCGGAACGCGGGGGCTCGCCGCCGGCCACCGAACTGCTTGGCGAGTCCGCCCGGCCGGTGCCGCCCGGCCCGCTGAACATCCTGCTGCTCGGCATCGACGGCGACGGGTCGGCGGCCGCGCGGGCCGATGCGCTGCTGCTGGTGCACATCCCGGCCGATCGCAGCCGTCCCTACCTGATGTCGCTCCCCCGCGGCCTGGGGGTCCTGATCCCGGACCACGGCACCGACAAGTTGAACTCCGCGTTCCCGGCCGGGGCCGGGTCGGACCGGCCGGACATGACCAAGGGGTACGAGTTGACCCGGCGCACGGTGGCCGAGCTGACCGGGGTACGGGTCGACGCCGGCCTGGTGCTGACGTACCGGGCCGTGCGGGCACTGACCGACGCCGTGGGCGGTGTGCCGATCTGCCTGAGTGACCGGGTGCGTTCGGTCCACACTCGGCGGGTCTTCCCGGCGGGCTGCCAACACCTCGACGGCGCTGCGTCGGTCGACCTGCTCCGGCAGCGCTACGGGTTGCCCGAAGGCAGCCATGACCGGGACCGCAACGCTCGGCTCTTCGCCGCCGGTCTCGTCCGCCAGGCCACCGACCAGGGCGTACTGACCGATCCGGTACGCCTCGCCAAACTGTTGGTCACCGTCGGCCCGGACCTCGTGGCGTCGCCCGACCGGGCGACCGTCCTGGACCTGCTGCGGATTGCTCCCACGCTGCGGTCGGTCGAGCCGGTCGGGCTGGGCCTGCCGGTCGCCCAGCCGACCGCGAGGGACGGCTCCGTTCGTGCCGACCCGACGTTCGTGCCGGAGCTCTTCAGGGCGCTGCGGGAGGACCGCCTCGAGGAGTGGGCCGCCCGTCACCCGACGTTGGTGGACCGCCCTCGGTGACTCCGTGGACCGCGACGGCACCCCACCGCCGAGGGCAGGAACGGCGGCGGGGTGCCGGTCAGGCGGGGCTGATCAGCCGACGATGTGGGTGCTGCGACGTCGGGCCAGCAGGTGAGCGCCGAGGCCGGCGGCGACCAGCAGGACACCGAGGCCGGCGAGCAGACCCGTCGGGGTGCCGGTGATGGGCAGCGAACCACCGCCACCGCCGCCTCCACCGTCACCGTCGCCGCCACCCTGGCCCGGGTTGACCAGGATCGTGGCGCGGTCGTTGGCCGGCTTGATGTCGCCGGTGAAGCTCCCGCCGGCGGGACACTCGCACGGCGCGTTGACCCACACCGTGCCCTTGGCGTTGGGAACGACCTTGTCGACGCGCAGCCGGAAGTCCACGGTGTAGGTCTTGCCCGCGACCAACAGCATGTCCGAGGCGCACTGGTACGTCCGGGTGCCCGGTCGCAGTTCACAGCCGAGGGGAACCTCGACGGCCGTCGTGCCGGGCGGCAGCTCGACGAGCGTGTGGGTGGCGGCCTCCCATTCCTCGCTCACGTTGTCGAGCGTCGCCGGCCCGTTGTTGCGAAAGCCGACGGTTGCCGTCACGACCGTGCCGACCCCGCCCTTGAGGGTGGCGCCGATCGCCGCGAGGTCGGTGCCGTTCCTGCCGGTGACCTTGATGATCCAGCCCGTGTAGTCGTAGCCCGGTCCGACGTCGGTCTGGTCGGCCTGCCGCGCCCGGTTGGGCGCATCGGTCAGGGTCAGCTTCGGCCCGGCACCCGGTACGGCAGCTCGGGCGCCGACGGCTTCCCGTACCCGGGTCAGGTCCTCGAAGTCAGCAATGGTCATGAACTGCGCATAGCCGGACTGGTTGGTCGGGGCGTAGGTGTCCCTGGCGAGTTCGAGGTTCAGCGTCGCGGACAGTGCCCCGCCAGCCGGAATCTCCTCGTCGAACTGGCAGGACACCAGGTGGTCGTCGGAGTAGCGGCAGTTGCTGAAACGCTCCCTGGTCCGCATCGAGTAGGGGAGGTCGAAGACCGCGACGAAGCCGGTGACGGTCTTCGCGCCGACGTTGGACACGACCAGCGGCACCGGTACCTTTCCGCCCGGCTTCGAGGTGAAGGTGGTGAACGGCCCGCCGGCCAGGTCCACGCCCTCGCCGACGCGGACCCGCGAGGTGTAGCTGCCCCGCCGTCCGCCGGCTGCCTCATAGCTGACCACGAGGTCGCCGGCGTCGCCGAGCTGCGCGTCCTCGGTAGCGGCCATGTTCACCCGCTTGGTGCCGCTCCGGTAGATACCGCTGCCGAGCGGCGGTAGCTCGCTGAGGACGACATCGAACTCCTCCGCGCAGACGAGAACGCCTGGTTCCGGAGTCGTGCAGGCCTGCTGGTCGGCGGGCGTGATGCTGATCTTGTTGGCGAGAGAGCGGTAGTCGTACCGCACGGAGACGTCTTCGAGGGTCGTCGCCTCGTCGGCGTACAGGAGCAGGCCGGACATCTTCTCCGAGCCGACGGCCAGAGTGGCGTCCTGGAAGTACGGCTCGATCGTGGCCGCGGCGACGGCGGGGGTGGCGGACGCGGCGACCAGGGCGCTCACGGCACCCAGCCCGACCAGCCAGCGGATCGAGTGCTTGAGCACGAGGGTCCTCCCGGGGAGTAGACGACGCTCGTACAACCTAGGGAGAACCGGCGCCCTGCGCACGCCCCGTTCTATTGATGCGCGTCCGACTATCCGAACGGCGGTGCACCTCTGCCGTAACGGGCAGTCCGATGCTCACAGCGGGGTCAGCGGTAGTCGTCCTCGTCCGCGGTGACCACCCGGGCCTGCTCCATGGCGTCCCAGTCGTCGACCTCCATGCCGCGATGCGGCTCGACGTCGACGTCGGTCGGGTCGACCGAGGTGGCCTGCTCGACCGCGTCGGCCGGCTCCGCCTCCGGATCGCGTTCGTTGGCGGCGAGATGGTCGCCGGGGGTGAAGTCCTCGTCGGGCTGACCCATCGTCCCTCCCGGGGTCTCGGGGCACGGCTCCCACCACCGTACGGGCTGCGTCCGCTCTGCGCCGGCAAGCCGAGTCGGCCGAATCACCCCGGGACGGTGTGACCCGGTGCCAGGATGGTCCCGTGGGCTTCCTCATCCGACTGGCGATCACCGCGGTCGCGTTGTGGGTGACCACGCTGATCGTGCCCGGCGTCGACGTGCACGGACGTTCGGGTGGCAACACCGTGCTCACGCTGATCGTGGTGGCACTCATCTTCGGTGTGATCAACGCGGTGCTCAAGCCCGTGATCAGGGTGGTCGGCTGTGTGTTCTACCTGCTGACCCTCGGCCTGTTCGCCCTGGTGGTCAACGCGCTGCTCTTCCTGCTCACCGACCGGATCGCCCGCGGACTCGACCTGCCGTTCCAGGTGGACGGCTTCTGGGCGGCGTTCTGGGGAGCGATCGTGATGACCGTGGTCACCTGGCTGATCAGCGTCATCGTGCCGGACAGTCTGGACACCCGGTGAACGCCTGACACCCCCTCGGTTGGTCCTGCCTACCTCACCTGCGGGATACTGCCGGGCGGAGGACAGCGCGGTCCGGCGCACAGACGAACAACAGCGGCCAGCACGGCCGAGAGTGGTAAGTAAGGAGCGCATCACATGCCCATCGCTTCCCCCGAGGCCTACGCGGAGATGCTGGACCGCGCCAAGGCTGGCCGGTACGCGTACCCCGCGATCAACGTGACCTCCTCCCAGACGCTGAACGCGGCGCTCAAGGGCTTCGCCGACGCGGAGAGCGACGGCATCATCCAGGTCTCCACCGGTGGCGCGGAGTACCTGTCCGGTCCCTCGATCAAGGACATGGTCACCGGCGCGGTGGCGTTCGCCGCGTACGCGCACGAGGTCGCCAAGAAGTACTCGGTCAACATCGCCCTGCACACCGACCACTGCCCGAAGGACAAGCTGGACGGCTTCGTGCGTCCGCTGATGGGCATCTCGCAGGAGCGGGTCAAGCGCGGCGAGCAGCCGCTGTACCAGTCGCACATGTGGGACGGTTCGGCCGTGCCGGTCGCCGAGAACCTGCAGATCGCCGCCCAGCTCCTCGACGAGGCCGCCAAGGCCAAGATCGTCCTGGAGATCGAGGTCGGCGTCGTGGGTGGCGAGGAGGACGGCGTCGAGAACGCCATCAACGACAAGCTCTACACCACCGTCGAGGACGGCCTGGCCATGGTCGAGGCGCTGGGCCTGGGCGAGAAGGGCCGCTACATGGCGGCGCTGACCTTCGGCAACGTGCACGGCGTCTACAAGCCGGGCAACGTCAAGCTCCGCCCCGAGATCCTGAACCAGATCCAGGAGGCGGTGGGCGCCAAGTACGGCAAGGACAAGCCGCTGAGCCTGGTCTTCCACGGCGGCTCGGGCTCCCTGCTGAGCGAGATCCGCGAGGCGCTGGACTACGGCGTGGTGAAGATGAACATCGACACCGACACGCAGTACGCCTTCACCCGGCCCGTCGCCGACCACATGCTGCGCAACTACGACGGCGTGCTGAAGATCGACGGCGAGGTCGGCAACAAGAAGCAGTACGACCCGCGTACCTGGGGCAAGGCCGCCGAGGCCGGCCTGGCCGCCCGGGTGGTCGAGGCGTGCGAGCACCTGCGCTCCACCGGCACCACGATGACCAAGTAACACGACGTCCGTCGACGGCCGGCTCCCCAGGCGGGGGCCGGCCGTCGCCGTTCACGTCGTCAGCAGGCGGACGGCCTCGCGCACGTCGTCGGTGAGGTGGATCGTCGACGACAGGTCACCGAACGGCGAGGCGGCCAGCAGCGGACGCAGCAACGCCTCCACCGGCAGCTCCCGGGTCCAGTAGGAGCGGTCAAGGAAGACGTACGCGCCGCTGGCCCCGTCGGTGCCGTAGTAGGTCTTGGTGGCCGCCTGGAACACCTCCTGCACCGTGCCCGCCCGCCCGGGCGCGAACACGATGCCGCCCCGGGCGAGGCGCAGGATGGTGTCCTCCCGGATCGCGTTCGAGAAGTACTTCGCGATCCGTCCCGCGAACAGGTTCGCCGGCTCGTGCCCGTACAGCCAGGTCGGGATGGCCAGACCACCGGCCCGCGCCCACCCGGTGTCGCCGGTGCGCTGGCGCGGCACGACCCCGTACCGCTGCCGGACCGTCAACGCCACCGCCGTGTACCGGTGGTGGTCGGTGAAGTCGGGCGCGGTGGCCAGCAGGTCGATCGCGGCGGTCAGGTCCGCCGCCGGCCGGTCCGCCAGGTACGCGCCGAGGTTCGCCGCCTCCATCACCCCGGGACCGCCGCCGGTCACCACCAGCCGGTCGGCCCGCGCCAGCTCCCACCCCAGCACGGCGGCCATCCGGTACGCGGGACTGCCGCGTCGCACCGCGTGCCCGCCCATGATGCCCACCACCGACTGTGGCCCGTGCGCGGCCAGCCAGGCCCGGGTGGCGTCGCCCAGCGCGTTGTCCACGCCGTGGTCGTGCAATCGCTGGCCGAGCGCCTCCTTCACGTCCGGCAGCGCGCCGCCGTGCGCGCGGTAGTGCTCGTACACCCGGGTGTCGTACATCCCGGCGAACCCGCCCTCGGCGAACCCGGCGGCGAGGTCGTCCGGGGTGTAGAGGTGTGCCGGCTGGGTCGGGTACGGCAGCCCGGAGAACGGTGGCACCACGTTCGCGCCCCGCCGGACGAGGTCGGCGCCGACCTCCCGGGAGGCGAACCGGCAGCCGACGAAGAGGGTGCCGGTGACCTCGACATCGGTCAGGTCGGGCACCGGGGCGAGGTCGAGGCGGAGCCCCTGCACGGTCAGCCCGGTCAGTCGGCCGGTGACCAGTTGCCGGTCGAACTCGCCCCGGGTCTGGATCTCGTCGGCGTGCAGGTGCGGTTCGATGACGTCGGTGGGTGGTGGGGTCGGCACCGGGCCATATTGCCCCTTCGGCGACGCCGGCCACACCCCGGGCGGCCCTGGACGCGACAGGAGCCCGGTGGTCGTGGCCACCGGGCTCCTGCGTAACCGGGTCCTGGGGAGGCTCCGGACCATTAGTTGTAATGGAAAACACCTGGCGGCGGCATAGGCCGCAGGCGTGATGAACTCCTCAGCCGTTCAGCGGAACGCGCGGGCCGACCCGCTCGCATGTCGCCCTGTCCAGCGGGTTGAATGGGGCGATGCAGAACCTTTTGCCGGAGCCACCGGCCACCCTCCTGCCCGCGAACGACGAGGCCGACGCCGCCCTGGCCGCCGCCCAGGAGGCCGGCACCGACGAGGCGTACACCGAGGTCGCGGCCCGCTTCCCGACCTTCAGCGCAGCCTGGGGAGCGCTCGCGGCCCGGGCGTTCGCGGCCGGTCAGGTGGTGACGGGGTACGCGTACGCGCGTACCGGTTACCACCGTGGCCTGGACCAGCTCCGCCGCAACGGCTGGAAGGGCCACGGGCCCGTGCCGTGGTCGCACGAGCCCAACCAGGGCTTCCTGCGCTGCCTGTACGTGCTCTCCCGGGCCGCCGACGAGATCGGCGAGGCCGACGAGGCGGCCCGCTGCGCCCAGTTCCTGCGCGACTGCGACCCGGAAGCCGCGGACGCGCTGGCCAGCAACTGATCGCGCTCCGACGGCCGGCCCGACGCCGGGCCGGCCGTCGGCTGCTCAGAGCCCTTCGGCGACCGCTGCGGCGATCTTCAGCCAGGCGTCCCGGGTGGCCGAGGAGAGACCGCCGTACCGGATCGGCTCGCCGCTGTCGATGAGCCGCTCGTACGGTGCCAGCAGCACCGCCCGGGTCCGGGCCGCGAAGTGCTCCTGGATCGCCGGCAGGTCGATCTCCTTGCGGGACGGCGGCATCGACACCACGGTGACCGCCTGCCGGACCAGCCGCTGCCGGCCGCTCTGCTCCAGGTGGTCGAGCATCCGGGCGGCGGTCTCCGCCGAGTCGTTCCGGGCGGACATGGTGACCACGAGTTGGTCGGTGGCGTCCATCGACGCCTGCCAGTTCTGCGCCCGGACGTTGTTGCCGGTGTCCACGAAAATCAACTTGTAGAACCTGCTGACCACCTCGCGGATCTCGGCGAACGCGGCGGCGGTCAGCATCTCGCCGCCGGTGGCCGACTCGTCCGAGGCGAGTACGTCGAACATGCCCTCGCCCTGCGAACGCACGTACTGCGACAGGTCGCCGACCCGCCCGTGCGCCCCCTGGAACTGCCCGAGGTCACGCAGCATGTCGCGCACCGTACGGGCGTGGAAGTCCTGCTGGGCGCGCATCCCGAGGGTGCCCTGGGTCTCGTTGTTGTCCCAGGCCAGCACGTAGCCACCGCGCTTCTGACCGAACGTCATGGCGAGCAGCAGGATGGCCACCGTCTTGCCGGCGCCACCCTTCGGGTTGACCACGGTCACCTGCCGCAGCCCACCGAAGTTGCGGCGCACCATCTCGATGTCGCGCTTGAGCTCCTGCTCGTGTCGCCCCGGCGAGAGCCGGAGCAGGCCCATCTTGTTGACCACCGCCCGTACGCCCATGGTGGCCACCGGTTCGGCGGGCCGGACCTGCCGGCGGCGGGCGAAGTCCTCGGCCGTCGGCGCGGCCGTGGTCTCCGGCGTCCAGGTGGCGTCCGGGTAACCCGTGGCCGGCACCCGCGCCACCGGATCGGTCTCCTGGTACTGCTGCGGCGGCGCCGGTGGGACCGCGGCCGAGCCCTGCTGCCAGGGCGGCGGGTACCAGCCCGGCGACGGCGGGAACGGCCCCGGTGGCGGGGTCGGTACGGCGTCCTGCGGCTGCTCCACCGGTGCCGGACCAGCCTGACCAGGGATCGTCGGCTGGCCGCCGTAGATCTGCCCGGCGTACGGCTGCCCCGCCGCACCGCCGTTGTCGACGGCGGGCGTCGGTGGAACGGGCGGGGCGGGAATCGGTGGCGGCGGGATGCTGGCCTGCTGCTCGTTCGACGGGGCCGGGTTGGCCGGTCGCTGCGGCGGATGCGCCCAGGGTGACTCGGCAGTCGGTCGAGCCGCCCCGACGGCAGGCGTGGTCTCCCCGCCACCCGGCGACTCCGGTTCCGCCGCCGACCCTGCTGTGGCCGGGTCTACTGCGGTCGGGCCCACCGTGTCGGCGTCCGCTCCGGCTGGCCCGGCCGTGCCGGGGCGTGCGCTGGCCGCTCCCTCGGCCGCTACCACCGGCGGACGGTCCAGGGAGAACGGCAGGTCCAGGTCGACGCCGCCGGCCGTGCCGGGGATCGGGCCCGCGCCAGACTCCTGCGCCGACCCCGTCCCGGGCGTGACGCCGGCTCCGGGCGTCGCACCGGCTGTTCCGGGCGTTGCACCGGCCGTTCCGGGCGGGGTGGTAGCCGCTCCGGGGGTGGTGCCGGCTGCTGCCGGTGCGGTGCCGGCCGGCCCGGGCGAGCCGGTGCCGGTTGCTCCGTTCGCGCCGCCGGACGACGCGACGGTGGCTGCCGGGTTCGGCGCGGCGGCGGAGGGCGCAGTGTGGGACCCGACGAGCCCGCCCACCGCCGGGGGCAGCGGTGGTGTCGGCGGTACCGGCGGCGCGGCAGGAGCCGGCGGCGCGGGTGACGTGGCCGGTGGTTCGGCCGGAGGCCAGCTCGGCTGTGCCGGTGCCCAACCCGAGCCCGGCCCGCCCGGGGCGTTGGGACCCCAGCCGGTCGGCGGCGGCACCGCCCCGGTCAGCGACGGATAGTCCGACGGAGACGGCGGCGGCAGAGCCGCGGCGCCCGGCTGCCCGGGAACCGGCGGACGGCCGACCGACGGGGCGCTGATCGGCGGTGCGGCGACCGGCGGCGACACGGTCGGAGGCGAGGACTGCGACGGGGTGACCCGCCGCTCGGCGACCGCCGCCCACGGCGGTACCACCTCCCCCGCGCCCTGCTCGGCCGGATCCGGCGGCCACAGTGGTTCGATGTCCCGCTCCGGCACCGGCTGCTGGCCGGGCACCTGAGCCCGGTCGGCGTTCTTGTCCATTACGGTTCCTCCCCAGTCCTCCTGCGAGGATAGGCCCACCGGCCGACCAGGGCCGGTCGGCGCAACCAGGGTCAGACCACCCAGACCGCCCAGGCACCCGGTTCGACCCACCACGAGCGCTTGCGGGTCAGCTCACCCTCGACACCGTCGTCGAGGTAGGGCACCTTTCCCTCGCGGGGCAGCACCGACACCGCCCGTCCGCGAGCCCGCCGCACTTCGAGGCGTACCCGCTTGCGACCGAACGCCGACCGGACGACCACCGGGACCGCCACCGCGACCTCGACCTGGCCGTCCGCCGGGTCCGGCGCGGCCAGCAACGTCACGTCGTCGAGCGACGCGTACCCGCCGGCGTTCCCGACCGCGCAGGCCAGCAACGGTTCGTCACCGTTGGTGAGGACGGTGTCGTCGACCTCCACCCGGGCCCGCCAGTGCAGCGGACGCCCCGCGTCGTCGGCGGCCCCGAGCAGAGCGCCGTCCAGGGTCACCGAGCCGCCGTCGTTGCGCAGCAGGTCCAGCCGGCGGGGCGTGCCGTCCAGCACCGCGGCGGCCACCGTCGCCGGGTCGCGGGGCAACCCGAGCTGCGCGGCCAGGTCCCGCTGGGCGCCGCCGCGCGCCGGGTCGAGCGGCAGTACGGCCACCGGCGGCAGGTAGGGCAGGGTCCGGTTGTCGGGCAGGTCCGCCGGACGGCGACTCGGCGCTGGCGCGTACCGCCGGACCAGCCGGCGCAGCACGGCGCGCAACTGACCGTCGCTGGCGGTGGCGACGACCAGCCGGGTCTTGCCGTCCGTGTCCGGCCAGACCAGGCCGTCCGGACGGGCCGGGCCGTCGAGCTGGGCGAGTACGGCGTCGATCTCCGCGTCCGAGCGGGCGGTGACCGTCTGCACCCGCGCCCCCCGGGCGGTCAGCGCGTCGGCGCAGGCCAGCACGGGCACCCGAGGTTGGTCGGTGACGCAGTGATCACCCTCGGTGGTGGTCGAGCTGCCATCGTTCTCGGTCGCGCCGCCGCAGCAGGCTCCGCCGCTGCCACACGCGCCGGGAGCGTCCCGCTCCGACGCGAGGGTGAGCAGCACCACGTCGTACACCGAAGGAGCCTCCTGCCTCTCGACGCGACCCCTGCCGGTCGCGCCGTCACTACTTGTTAACCTGACACCCCGGGCTCGCCAACCGGTCGCCACCTGGCACCCGAGCCTTCTGGAGGCGGAAAAGATGCCAGCGATCGTGCTCATCGGCGCTCAGTGGGGCGACGAGGGCAAGGGCAAGGTTACCGACCTGCTGGGTGAGCGGGTCGACTACGTCGTGCGCTACTCCGGCGGCAACAACGCCGGGCACACGGTCATCACCCCGGACGGCCAGAAGTACGCGCTGCACCTGATGCCCTCCGGGGCGCTCTCGCCGAGCGCGATGATCGTCATCGGCAACGGCGTGGTCGTCGACCCGAAGGTGCTGCTCGCCGAGATCGACGGTCTCGCCGAGCGCGGGGTGGACGTGTCCCGGCTGCGGATCTCCGGCGACGCGCACCTCATCATGCCGCACCACCGGGCACTGGACCGGGTGGTCGAGCGGTACCTCGGCTCGTCCCGGATCGGCACCACCGGCCGGGGCATCGGCCCGGCGTACGGCGACAAGGTCGCCCGGATGGGCATTCGACTCCAGGACCTGCTCGACCCGGGCATCCTGCGCAAGAAGCTGGAACTCGCGCTGCGCGAGAAGAACCAGATGCTGTTCAAGGTCTACAACCGCAAGGCGATCGACCTCGAGGCCACCGTCGAGGAGTACCTGGAGTACGCGGAGCGGCTCAAGCCGTACATCGCCGAGACCCGGGCCATGCTCTGGGACGCGCTGGACCGGGGCGAGACGGTGCTGCTGGAAGGCGCCCAGGCCACCATGCTCGACATGGACCACGGCACGTACCCCTTCGTGACCTCGTCCAACCCGACCGCCGGTGGCGCCTGCGTGGGTGCCGGCATCCCGCCCACCGCGATCAACCAGGTGATCGCGGTGAGCAAGGCGTACACCACCCGGGTCGGCTCCGGGCCGTTCCCGACCGAACTGTTCGACGCCAACGGCGCGCACCTGCGCAAGATCGGCGCGGAGTACGGCACCACCACCGGCCGGGAGCGCCGGTGCGGCTGGTTCGACGCGGTGGTGGCCCGGTACGCCTGCCGCCTGAACGGCGTCACCGACCTGGTCATCACCAAGCTGGACGTCCTCACCGGCCTGCCGAAGGTGCCGATCTGCGTCGGCTACGAGATCAACGGCAAGCGGGTCGACGACATGCCGATGACCCAGACGGACTTCCACCACGCCACCCCGGTGTACGAGGAGCTGGACGGGTGGTGGGAGGACATCACCAAGGCCCGCACCCCGGAAGACCTCCCGGAGAACGCCCGCCGCTACATCGCCCGTATCGAGGAGCTCTGCAACACGAGGGTGAGCGTCATCGGCGTAGGCCCAGGCCGAGACGAAAACGTCCTCCAACACCCCCTCCTCCCCTAACCCCGGCCCCCATTAGTCCCGGTGATCAAGAGGTTCGCGTCAGGATCCGGCGTGAATTTGACGCCAACCTCTTGATCAACTGGAGATAGGTCATGTGGTTATCCACAGGAGGTTTGGGGTTATCCACAGGGGCTTCGGCGCGGGGTTGGCGGTGGGCAGGGTGTGGGGGTGGGACCACACCAGGTGCTTCGTGAGGTAGCGGCCAGGCAGGACGGCATCGTCACCCTGGCCCAGGCCCTGCGCGCCGGACTGACGAAGGACCAGGTCCGACAGTTGTGTCGGTCCGGCAGGTGGCAGGGGCTTCTCCGTGGGTGCTACGTACCAGAGGCGGAGTCATCCGATTCGACGCTGCGGCGCGCGCGCATCCGAGCAGCGCTCGCGAGCCTCGGGTCAGGCGCCTTCGCAGTCCTCGACACGGCGCTCGAACTGCACGGCATCGCCGGGCTGCGCCGGACCGCACAGGTACACGTATCGGTGCCGGTCGACAGTCCCCGCCCGCAGCGCGCGCTGGCACCCTGGCTGGCCGTACATCAGGTGACCACCGGTACCGGCGAGATCGCGACGGTCGCGGGTGTTCGCGCGACCACTCCCCTCCGCACGATTTCGGACGTCATTCTGCGTGCTGATCGGTATTCGGCGATCTCCGTCCTCGACTCGGCGCTGTACCAGGGCCTCGTCACGCCGGACGAACTCGCGGTGGTCCCTCGTCTGATCCGGGGACGACGGGGTGCGGTCGCGGCACGACCCTGGCTGGCGGAGGCGGATGGCCGCGCACAGTCGCCCCTGGAGACGCGTACCCGGCTGCGATGTGTCGACGGTGGGGTGCCGCCGGACGCCTTGCAGTTGGAGGTACGCGACGACGACGGCTATCTGCTCGGCATCGGCGACCTGGGGTGGCGAGTGTGGAGGGTGCTGGCGGAAGCCGATGGTCGCGGCGTCCATGACACCCCGGAGGCGGCCTTCGCTGACCGCCGCCGTCAGAATCGCCTGGTCAACGCCGGCTGGACGATCCTCCGTTTCACCTGGCAAGACACCCTCCACCCCGACTACATCCCGTGGACCGTCCGCCAGGCGATCACGAGAAACCAGGATCGACGCCGGTGATCAAGAGCTGCGCGTCAAATCCGCGCCCCTTCTTGACGCGAACCTCTTGATCACCGGGCCGGGCGGCGCGGCGGGTGGGGGCGTGCGCGGCGGGTGGGGGCGGCGCGGCGGGTGGGGTGGGGAGGGGTGGGCAGTAGGATGGCGCGTTGTGCGGGTTCTCTTGGTGGGTGGTGGGGGGCGCGAGCATGCGCTCGCCCTGGGGTTGGTACGTGATCCGGGTGTCTCCGCGTTGATTGCCGCTCCTGGTAATCCGGGGATCGCCGAGGTCGCCGAGTTGCGGGCCGTCACCGCGACCGATCCGGCCGCCGTCGCGGCGCTGGCGGTGGAGACCGCAGCCGACCTGGTGGTGATCGGGCCGGAGGCGCCGCTGGTCGCCGGTGTCGCCGACGCCGTACGCGCCAAGGGCATCGCCGTGTTCGGCCCGTCCGGCGCGGCCGCCCAGTTGGAGGGTTCCAAGGCGTTCGCCAAGGACGTGATGACCGCCGCCGGTGTGCCGACCGCCCGGGCGTACGTCTGCACGGACGAGGAGAGCACCGCGCGGGCGCTCGACGAGTTCGGCGCTCCGTACGTGGTGAAGGACGACGGGCTCGCCGCCGGCAAGGGTGTGGTGGTGACCGACGACCGGTCCGCCGCGCTGGCGCACGCCGCCGAGTGTGGCCGGGTCGTGGTCGAGGAGTTCCTCGCCGGTCCGGAGGTCAGCCTGTTCGTGGTGACCGACGGCGAGGCGGCCCTGCCGCTGCTGCCGGCACAGGACTTCAAGCGGCTCGGCGACGGTGACGCCGGCCCGAACACCGGTGGCATGGGCGCGTACGCGCCGCTGCCGTGGGCTCCGACCAGCCTGGTCGACGACGTGCTGCGGGACGTGGTCCACCCGACGCTGGCCGAGCTGCGCCGCCGGGGCACGCCGTTCGCGGGCCTGCTGTACGTCGGTCTCGCGATGACCGCCGCCGGCCCTCGGGTGATCGAGTTCAACGCCCGTTTCGGTGATCCGGAGACCCAGGTGGTGCTCGCGCTGCTGGAGACTCCGCTGGGCGGCCTGCTGCACGCGGCGGCCACCGGCACGCTGGCCGAGCACCCGCCGCTGCGCTGGCGCGACGGCGCTGCCGTCACCGTGGTGCTCGCCTCCGCGGGCTATCCGGCCGCGCCGCGTACCGGTGACGTGATCACCGGTGCGGACCGGCCGGGCATCATCCACGCGGGCACCGCCCGCCGGGTCGGCGACGGCGCGTTGCTGTCCGCCGGCGGCCGGGTCCTCTGCGGTACGGCCACCGGCCCCGACCTGGCGGCTGCGCGGGACGCCGCGTACGCGCTGGTGGACGGGGTGGAGTTGGCCGGCTCGCAGCACCGCACCGACATCGCTGCCGCCGCGATCGACGGCCGGATCACGATTCCCGGCTGACGCCGGGAGCGCTCCGGCGCCGGTTCACCCACGGGATGCCGTCCGGGTCGGCACCCGTCGGCCTGCCCAGCGCCGTCGGCGCGGGGGCGACGGGTTGACGCCGCCGGTCGGCGCGAGGGCGACGGGTTGACGCCGCCGGTCGGCGCGAGGGCGACGGGTTGACGCCGCCGGTCGGCGCGGGTCAGGCCGGGGTGGGTGAGTCCACGCCCCGCCGCCGGATCGGCGCGCGTCGCCACCAGGTCAGGCACCGCCAGGCCCACTCGACCGGGCCGTACCGGAACGCGCGGAGCCAGAGCGAGCTCCACACCGCCTGGACGATGATGATGCCGACCGTGAGGCCCACGATGCGGGGCAGGTCGCGGGTGCTGTCGATGCCCAGCGGTGGTCCGGCGAGCAGGAACAGCGCGGTGGCGCTCAGGTAGTTCGTCAGGGCCATCCGTCCCATCGGTGACAGGATCGCGGACAGCGCCGGTCCGGCCGGCGTGCGCAGGAGCAGCAACAGCCCGCAGCAGTACGCGAGGCCGGTGGCGATGCCGGCGAGCGGAGACAACAGGCTCACGCCGCCGCCCGGTCCACCGAAGACGTTGACGAACGGCAGGTCCACGGCGCGGACGGTCAGCACGATCCAGGTCACCGCGAGCGCGGCGCAGACGACGAACGCGACCGCCACCCGATTGGCGCGTCGTTCGAGGGCGGCCGGCACGCCCAGTTCGGCCAGCGCGTAACCGAGGGCGAGCAGGCCCGGGATGGGCCCGTAGCCGACGACGAGTTGCGCGCCGACGAGCAGCAGCACGACGGCGACGACGAGGGCGGTGCGTCCGCCGAGGTAACTGAGCGGCAGTAGCACCAGCAGACCGGCCACCGCGTACGCGGTCAGCGCCTCGCCGGGGTGGACGACGAAGTGCACGGCACCGATCAGCAGGAGGACGACGAGTCGGCGGGCCAGCACCACCCGGGGCCGACCGGTCCGGGTGGCGGCCCGTCGGAGGAAGATGCCGAAGCCGACACCGAACAGGATCGAGAAGATCGGATAGAACCGCTCGTAGAAGAGCAGTTGCACCGCCTCCGGCAGCTGCGACGAACTGCCGGCCGCCGCACCCCGGAAGACCACCTGCTGATAGATGTTGATGATCAGGATGCCGCAGAGCGCGAAACCGCGCAGCACGTCCAGCGCGCCGATCCGCGGTCCGACGGTGGACACGTCGGTCGGTGCCGGTGGCCGGTCAGTCGTCCGTACCGATTCGGTCATGGATCGATCCCACCGTGGGGCCGCCGAGCGTCGGCAGCGGAGAAAGTCGGGACCGCTACCTCCTTTCGTCGTACGCCGGTGGTGGGTTCGTCGGGTCCGGTCCCGCGTGGCGGGCCGTTCTTCGGGCGCCCGGTTACCCTGCTGCCATGGGCCGACGCCGGGTGCTCCGGGTCGCCGTGGACGTGCTGCTGGCGCTCCTGGCGACGGCGGCCGGCGGTGGTCTGGAACTGGCGGATCCGTCCGCCGACACCAAGCTGCTCACGGCTCCCACCTGGGCGTACGTGGTCGCGCAGGTGGTCGCCGCGGCGCTGCTGCTGAGCCGTCGGCAACGCCCGTACACCGCCGCGCTGGCCATCGCCGGGATCAGCCTCTTCGCGCCGGCCTGGGCCGCTGTCCTCGTCCCGTACGCCGTCACGGCGTACGGCCACGGTCGACGGTGGCGACAGTGGACGGTGATCGGGCTGCTGACGGTGGCGTTCCTGGTGGGGGCGAGCGCCTGGTCGATCGACGATCCGTTCACCGCGCCGGCGGTCATCCTCGTCGCGGCGCTGCTGGGCATGTACGTCCGGGCCCGGCGCAGTCTGCTGGCGGAGCTGACCGACCGGGCGGAGCGGGCTGAGCGGGAGCGGTCGCTGCTGGCCGACCAGGCCCGCGCCGACGAACGGGTGCGGCTCGCCGCCGAGATGCACGACGTGGTGACCCACCGGATCAATCTGATGGTGTTGCAGGCGGGCGCTCTGCGGGTCAGCACGGTCGATCCGGCGGTCCGGGCGGCGGCCGAGGAACTGCGGGCGACCGGTTGTCAGGCGTTGACTGAACTGCGCGATCTGGTCGGGGTGTTGCGGGGTGAGGGCGGGCCCCCGGTGGTCGACCCGCGTCCGGACGACACGCCCGAACTGGTCCGCTTGGTGGACGAGTCCCGTGCGGTCGGTCTGCCGGTGCGTCTGACCGAGGTGGGCGATCCGAAGGCGGTCGCGCCGACGGTACGGCGCACGTTGTTCCGGCTGGTCCAGGAGTCGCTGACCAACGTGCACAAGCACGCCCCGGGCGCCGCCGCCACCGTGTCGATCGAGTACGGCAGGCACACCGTGTCGGCGACGGTGGCGAACACCCCGGCGGCCCGTTCACCCGACACCGTCCTCGCGGCTGCGGGCGGTGGCACCGGCCTGGCCGGGTTGCGGCACCGGGTGGAGGTGCTCGGCGGGACGTTGACCGCCGAACCCACGGCGCGGGGTGGCTTCGCCGTCCACGCGGTGCTGCCGGTGCGGGTGTCGACGGCGGCACTGTCGTGATCAGGGTGCTCGTCGTCGACGACGAGCGGATGGTCTGCGCCCACCTGGGCACGATCCTCGGGTCCGCGCCGGACCTGGAGGTCGTCGGCGAGGCGTACGACGGTGCGGACGCCGTGGAGGCCGCGGTGCGGCTACGGCCCGATGTGGTGCTGATGGACCTGCGGATGCCGGGAGTCGACGGGATCAAGGCCACCGAACGGATGATGACGTTGCCCGCGCCGCCCCGGGTGTTGGCCCTCACCACGTTCGACCTGGACGACTACGTCACCGGCGCGCTGCGGGCCGGCGCGACCGGCTTCCTGCTCAAGTCGACGCCGCCCGAGGACCTGCTCGCCCTGGTCCGGGTGGCGGCCGCCGGGCACCGTGCTCTCCACGGCGGCGGCCGACCGGCTCGTCGCCCAGACCGGGCGTACCCAGCGAGCCCGTGACCTGGTCCGGTCGCTCACCGAGCGCGAGGTGGAGGTGCTGGAGAGCCTGGGGGCCGGGCGGTCGAACCAGCAGATCGCCCGTCGCCTGCACCTGTCCGAGGCCACCGTCAAGGGCTACGTGTCGCGCCTCCTGGTCAAGTTGGACTGCGCCAACCGCACCCAGGCGGCGTTACTGGCGCGGGAGGCGGGTCTGGTCCCAGACCCGTGAGGACGGGTCAGCCGTAGTAGCGGCGCAGTTCCCGGGCGAGCACCTTGCCGGTGGCGTTGCGGGGCAGGTACTTCACGTAGACCACGTCCCGGGGTACGGAGAAGCGGGCCAGGTAGTGCCGGACGTACTCGCGGACCGCCTCGGGGTCGAGCGTCTCGCCGGGGTGCAGGGCGAGGAACGCGGCGAGTCGCTGGCCGTACTCGGGGTCGGGTACGCCGATCACGGCGGCCTCGCGTACCTGCGGTAGCTGGGCGAGCAGGTCCTCCACCTCGGACGGGAACACGTTCTCGCCGCCGGAGACGATCATGTCATCGGCCCGGCCGTCCACGAAGAGCAGCCCGTCGGCGTTGAGCCGGCCGAGGTCGCCGGTGTCGAGCAACCCGTCGCGGGTCTCCCGGCTGGCACCCGAGGTGTATCCCTCGAAGAGCATCTCGTTCCCGACGAAGATCCGCCCGACCTGCCCCTGCGGCACCGGCTGGCCGGCGTTGTCGAGCAGTTCCAGTCGGGTGCCGTGCGGTGGTCGGCCAGCGGTGGTGGGCGCCTGGCGCAGATCCGCCGGGTTGGCGATGGACGCCCAGGAGACCTCGGTGGACCCGTACAGGTTGTAGAGGACGTCCCCGTACGCGTCCATGAACTTCGGGGCGAGCCCGCCGGGCAGGGCCGACCCGCTGACCGCGACGACCTTGAGCGACGGACGCGGGTCCGGCGGGGGCACCTCCAGCAGCCGCTGGAGCATCACGGGTACGGCGAAGAGGGCGTCACACCGGTGGGCGACCAGGGCGGCGAGCGTGGCGGCCGGGTCGAAGCGGCGGTGCAGCACGATGGTGGCCCGCAGCGCGAAGCACACCTGGAGCGCGGCGAATCCCCAGGTGTGGAAGATCGGGGCGGCGATCAGCACCCGGTTCTTCGCGTGCAGGGGGATGCGGTCGATGATGGACACGAGCGGCCCGAAGCCGCTGGGGGTGGGACGGCGGGCGCCCTTGGGGGCGCCGGTGGTGCCCGAGGTCAGCACGATGATCCGGCCGTCGCGCTCCGGCGGGTGCAGCTCGCCGGGCAGCGCCCCGGCCACCAACTCCTCGCGGGCGCGCTCGTCGAGACGGGGCAGTTCGGCGGGGAGGCCGAGCACCCGGTCGGCGAACTCGTCGTCGTGCACCAACAGCCGCAGTCGCTGCTCCTCGGCGACGGTCGCCAGTTGGGCGGCGGAGAGACCCGTGTTGACCAGGACCGCGTCGACGCCGAGCAGGGTCGCCGCGACGATCGTCTCGATCAGTCCGTGGTGGTTGCGGCAGAGCACGCCGATCCGATCGCCGGGCTGAACGCCGAGCCCGGACCGCATCGACCGGGCCATCCGTTCGGCCCGGTCGAGAAGCACCTGGTAGGTCAGCTCAACGCCGTCCTCGTCGATGACCGCAGGGCGGCCGGGGTCGCGGGCGGCGGCCTGGCGTAGCTCGCCGGCGAGGCTCCATCCCCAGGTACGCAGCGCGTTGAGCTGCGAGGCGACCCGGATCGGGCGGCCCGGGGTGAGCAGACCGCGACGGGTCAGCGTGGTGACGACGAACGGCAGGTCCATGCCGCAGACCTCCTTGGGGGGTGGTACGCGGACAGCCCCATCTCCTCGGGGCGTCTTCCTTGATCATGCACCCGGTGCGGCGGCGGGCCCAGTCGGCGTCGGCGTGAGGTGACGAAGACGGCACGGATCGTGGAATCCGCGGCCCCGGGGGCACCGCGAGGCCCCATGGTGGTGTAACCACGAGTCGACTTTCACCTGGCCGCGAATGAACAATGTAGAACCCAGATACCTCTATGCCGAGCCGAGTCGTCCAGTGAATATAAACAGTTCTTACAGACCGGCCGCGTATGTTCGTGGACGAAGACGTGCGATGGAGCAAAATGTGCGGCGTTGAGCGCTGTCGTGTTCGTTTCCATCGCCCAACTAACGCTTTCGAGAATTTGGAGGTTCGATGAACCTGTTGAAAAAGCGTACTCTTGCCGCGGGGGCAGGAATCGTCGTAGCCGTGACCGGCTCTCTCTTCGCGATTTCTTCGCCCGCCTCGGCGGACTACGCGTGCCCGTCGAGGCAGGTGTGCTTCTTCCAGGATAAGGACGGCCATGGAAGCCCGGCCACGCTGGCGGGTTTGGTCCAGGGTGGCGGCGGCGTCGCCAACTTCTCTGATCACAAGTTCCACAACGGTGTGAACCTCAATGACCAGGCCTCCTCCGTCTTCAACAACACCAACCAGTACCTCGGGGTCTACGAACACACCACCTACGGCGGGCGGTGGCAGCGGGTCAAGCCCTACGGGTGGGCCAATTTCGGCGGTGACCTCAAGAATGACACCGCCTCGTCCGCCCGGTTCGTCAGCGAGGGTTGCACGCCGGGGCCGGAGTGGTGCCTTTAGGCCCACCGCGTCGGGCCTGGATGGCGGGCGCGCCTAATGGTCGCGGTCAAGTGACAGAGCGAGGGCCGAAATACGCGGCCCTCGCTCTGCAGTCCTGCGGAACAGCGATGCGTCGATCAGCGGATCTGCATGCCGGAGATCGCTCGGGAGATCACCAAGCGCTGGATCTCGGACGTACCCTCGAAAATGGTGTAAATCTTGGCGTCGCGGTACCAGCGCTCGACCGGGTGGTCGCGCAGGAAGCCGGCGCCACCGAGCAGCTGCACCGCCTTCTCGGTGACGGAGACCGCGACCTCGCCGGCCTTGAGCTTGGACATCGAGCCCTCGCCCGCGGTGAACGGTCGGTTGTTGCGGCCCATCCAGGAGGCCCGCCAGACCAGCAGTCGCGCCGCGTCGATCTCCATCCGCATGTCGGCCAGCGTGAACGCGACCGCCTGGTTCTCGATGATCGGCCGTCCGAACTGGACCCGGTCCTTGGCGTAGTCGAGGGCGTACTCGTAGGCGGCCCGGGCCACGCCGAGCGCCTGCGCGCCCACGGTGGGTCGGGACAGTTCGAAGGTGCGCATGGCCGCCTGGCCGGAGGCCCGTTGCCCGGACCGGGCCCGGGCCAGCCGCTCGTCCAGGGCGTCCTTGCCGCCGAGCAGGCAGCGGCCGGGCACGCTTACCTCGTCGAGGAAGACGTCGGCGGTGTGCGACGCGCGCAGGCCGAGTTTGCGCAGCTTGCGGGTCGCGGCGAGGCCGGGGGTGCCCGGCGGTACGACGAACGCCGCCTGGCCGCGCGAGCCGAGCGTGGGGTCCACCGAGGCGGTGACCACGTGCACCCCGGCGATGCCGCCGTTGGTGGCGTACGCCTTCTGGCCGGTGAGCACCCACTCGTCGCTGGCCTCGTGGTAGACGGCCCGGGTGCGCATGGCGCCGACGTCGGAGCCGGCCTCGGGTTCGCTGGTGCAGAACGCGGCGACGGCGGGCGAGTCGACGTCGCCGAAGCACTGCGGCACCCACTCGACCATCTGGTCGGGAGTGCCGGCGCCGTAGATGGCGGCGACCGCGAGCGAGGTGCCGAAGATGCTCAGGCCGATGCCGGCGTCACCCCAGAAGAGTTCTTCGCTGGCGATGGGCAGGGACAGCCCGGTCGGGTCGGCCCAGCAGGTGGCGAGGAACTCGAAGCCGTAGAGGCCCACCTTGGCGGCCTCCTGGATCACCGGCCAGGGGGTGTCCTCGCGTTCGTCCCACTCGGCGGCGGCCGGGCGCACGACCTCGGCGGCGAAGCCGTGCACCCAGTCGCGTAGATCCCGCTGTTCCTCGTTCAGGTCGAGCGAGAACTCGGCCATGTCAGGCCTTGGGGATGTCGAACAGGTTGGCGATGTTGGCGGCGAGGCCCAGGTCGCCCTTCGCCTTGAGCTTGCCGGTCATGAACATCATGACCGGGTTGGCGCCGCCCGAGACGATCTTCAGGAACTCCACCGGGCCCATGGTGAGGCTCAGCTTCGGGTCGTGCTGCGGGGCCTCGTTCACCTCGCACTTGCCGTCGGCGATGACCACCTCGTAGGTGTCGCTGCCGCCGTCCGGGCGACCGGTGATGATCCAGTGGATGACCGCGTTGGTCGAGCCGGCCCGGTCCGCGCGGAACAGCGACGGCATCCGGCCGAACACCTCACCGAGGATCTTGCCGCGCAGGTCACCGGACATCACCTGGGCGATCTTGTCGTCCGGGGTGGACTTGACCAGCTGGGCGAACTCCTTGGGCCCGACGTTGGCGAAGTTGGCCGGGTCGAAGTCAGTCATGAGACGCGCCTTCCGGAAGATTTGGCTACTCGTGCGTAACCCTACGCACGAGTAGGTATGCTCGCAAGGTGTCCACGCCTCCCGCGTTCAAGCGCCTACCGCGCGCCGTACGCGAGCAGCAGATGCTCGACGCGGCCGTGAAGGTCTTCTCCCGACGCGGCTTCCACGCCGCCAGCATGGACGAGATCGCGGAGGACGCCGGCATCTCCAAACCCATGGTGTACGCGTACCTCGGCACCAAGGAGGAGCTCTTCGTCGCCTGCCTGCACCGGGAAGCAACCCGGATGATGCAGGCCATCGCCGGCGCCGCCGCCCCGGACCTACCGGCCGACGAGCGGCTGTGGCGAGGGCTGAAGGCCTTCTTCGGCTTCGTGGGCGCACACCGCGACGGCTGGGCGGTGCTCTACCGACAGGCCCGTGGCGAGCAGCCGTTCGCCGGCGAGTTGGCCACCATGCGCGCCCGGCTGGTCGAGGTGGTCGCCGGGATGCTCGACCACGCGCTGCGCGAGGAGGGCCGCGAGATCGCGCCCACCGACCTGGAGGTCGTCGCGTACGCGCTGGTCGGCGCGACCGAATCGCTGGCCGACTGGCTCGCGGACCACCCGGAGGCCGACCCGGAGAAGACGGCCACCCGGATGATGAACGTGGCCTGGCTCGGCGCGGCCCAGCTCCTGCACGGCGTCGTCTGGCGTCCGCCGGCCGACTGACTGCCCCGGGGTCACCGCACCGGGATCTCGGCCGTCGACCGCGCGGATCGGCGACGGTTGCCGAGCCAGCGGGCCAGCTCGACGACCACCGTCACCGTCAGGGCGAGGCCCAGACCGAGCAGGAGACCGCGCAGAGGATCCTGCTCGAACGCCAACCCGCCGACGTAGCCGACAAGCGCCGAGTAGAGCCCCCACGAGCCGGCGGCGAGCGCGTCGAAGGCCAGGAACCGCCGCCGAGGGAATCGCACCGCACCCATGGTGAGGGTGACCGCGGTCCGGCCGCCGGGCACGTAGCGGGCCACGGTGAGGATCAGGCCACCGCGCGTGGCGATTCCTCGACGTGCCCGCTCGATGGCGGTCCGGCGTCGGCCGTGCGGTAGCCGGCCGATCAGTCGTGCTCCGCCGCCCCGCCCGATGGCGTACGAGACGTGGTCGCCGACGAGTGCCCCGGCGGCGGCCACCAGGATCACGGCCGGCAGGTACGGCGTTCCCGAGACGGCGAACACACCGGCCGTTATCACTGCCGTCTCGCTCGGCACCACCGGAAAGAAGCCGTCGAGCACCGCGATCGCGAAGAGCGCCAGGTACACCCAGGGCGAGGACATCGTGTCGTGCAGCAGGCCGAGCAGATCCATGGTCCCGATGCTGGTGCGCGCGGCGGCGCTCGCCATCGGCCACTGGTCAGGCGGGCCGCACTACTTAGGTAGCTACCGGCCCGGACGACGGCTCAGGGTGTTCCCCCACCGCACCCCGGTCCTGAGGCGCGAGGCGGGTCGGCCCGTCCACCAAGCCCTACGCTCGCTACGTGGCATCCACCACCGTCACCGCCCGGCGAGCCCTCCAGCGGTACGCCTCGCTGCTGCTCGCGGTCACGGTCGCGGGAGCGGTGTACGCCAGCGCGTCCGGCGACATCGGGGTCCGCTCGCCGCTGCCGGGCGTCGTCACGGTGGTCCTCGCTGTCGCCTCCGGCTGGGCCACCGGTGCCGTCCGGACCCGTCGCTGGCCGTTGTTCCTGGTCGCCGCGGTTGGTTGGCTGGTGCTCGCCGCCGCAGCGGCCGGAGTGGTCGCCTCGTACCAGGCAGGGGCGCGGCTGCGCGGCCGTCCACTCGCCGGCTACCTCGCCGGTGCCGCCGCGGTGCTCGCCGGTGGGGTGCTGGTCGGGCAGCAGGTGGGCGGCGTACGCCAGATCACCACCGCCACCACCGGCAACGTGCTTCTGCTCGCCGTCTGCCTCGTCGGGTTTCCGTTGCTCTTCGGTCTCTGGATCCGTGCGCGTCGGGACACTCTCGCTGCCCTGCGAGACCGGACCGAACGGTTGGAACGCGAGCGCGAGGCGCACGCCGACCGGGTCCGGGCCGAGGAGCGGACCCGGATCGCCCGGGAGATGCACGACGTGGTGGCGCATCGGGTCTCGCTGATGGTGGTGCACGCAGGCGCGCTCGAGGTGACCACCACCGACCCGGCAACCACCGAGGCTGCCGCACTGATCCGCACGACCGGGCGGCAGGCGCTCACCGATCTGCGTGAGGTGCTGGGTGTGCTCCGACAGGGCGAAGCGGCCGTGGTGCCGGAGCGCGGGCTCGACGCGCTGGACGAGCTGATCGGGGAGTCCCGTACCGCCGGTCTGCGGGTGTCCCGGCAGGACGTGGGTGTGCCGACCGCACTGCCGGCGACGTTGGGGCGTACCGCGTACCGGGTCGTGCGGGAGGCGTTGACGAACGTGCGCAAGCACGCGGCCGACGCCGAGACGATCGTCCGCCTGCGCTACCTTCCCGACGGGCTGGAGGTCGTGGTGCGCAATGGTCCATCCGTGGCCGGACCGGAGTTGCCCGGCTCCGGGCAGGGTCTGCTCGGGCTACGCGAGCGGGTGGAACTGCTCGGGGGTCGGCTGGAGGCGACCCCCATCGACGGCGGTTTCCTGGTCCGGGCCCTGATCCCGCTGGCGGGTGCGGCGTGATCCGGGTGCTCGTGGTCGACGACGAACAGCTCGTCCGGGCCGGACTGCGGCTGATCCTGGAGGCGTCCGAGGACATCACCGTCGTCGGTGAGGCGGCGGACGGCGCCGCCGCGCGGCAACAGGCCGAGCGGCTGCGCCCCGACGTGGTGCTGCTCGATGTACGAATGCCGGGTGTCGACGGGCTGACCGTCGCGCCGGACCTGGTCGCGGCCGGCCCGAAGGTCATCATGCTGACGACCTTCGACCTCGACGAGTACGTGCACCAGGCGCTACGCGCCGGCGCGGTCGGCTTCCTGCTCAAGGACACCCCGCCCCGGGAGTTGGCCGCCGCCGTCCGCACGGTGGCCGCCGGGAACGCGATGCTGGCCCCCACGGTGACCCGGCGACTGATCAGCTCGTTCGCCGAGCGGGGTCCGGCCCGCCGGGAGGCGGCCCGCGACCGGTTGGCGGCGCTCACCGGGCGGGAGTTGGACGTCGTCCGTGAGGTGGCACTCGGCGACGGCAACGCGGAGATCGCGCGGCGGCTGACGATGAGCGAGGCCACCGTGAAGGCGCACGTCAGCCGGGCGCTGGCGAAACTGCACGTGGGCAACCGGGTGCAGTTGGCGATCCTGGTGCACGACGCCGATTTGTTGTGACGGGCGCAGCCGTCAACGTCGGGAGGCGGCCCGGCGGTGCGCCCGCCGGCGGAGCCACCGGATCCCCTCCAGGCCGAAGGTGATGACCAGGGAGACACCCACACCGACGAGTACGCCCTTCACCGGGTCCCGTTCGAAGGCCAGGCCACCGAAGTAGCCGAGCAGCCCGCAGTACACCGCCCAGGTGAACGCCCCGATGCTGTCGTACAGCAGGAACGCGCGGCGGGGATAGCCGACCGCCCCCATGGTGAGGGTGACGGCGGTCCGGCCACCCGGCACGTACCGGCTGGTGGTCAGGATCATCCCGCCCCGGCGGTCCACCGCCCGGCGGGCCCACTCGGAGCTGGCCCGCCGCCGGCTGCCGTCGGGGAGCCGGGCCAGCCGGCTCGCGCCGCCGCCGCGCCCGATGGCGTACGAGACGTGGTCGCCGACCAGCGCCCCGACGGCGGCGCTGACGATCACCAGCGTCAGGCTGGGGTGCCCTCCGCTCGCCGAGAGCACCCCAGCGGTGATCACCGCCGCCTCGCCGGGCACCGCAGGAAAGAACGCGTCGACCGCGGTGAGGCCGAAGATCACCAGGTACACCCATGGCGAGGTGACCGTCCCACGGAGGAGGTCGAGCAGGGCGTCCATGCCCCCATGTTTGATGGCTCGGCGGCGGTCGGTGGCGCTTCGCCGACATTGCGCCGAATGGTCAGCCGAGCACCGCCTCAGCTCGTTGCGTCAAACGACACTGCCGGGGCCGCTGGAAATCGACGCTCGTGGGCCGTGGTTCTCGCTGCTGGGCGGTGGGTAGTGGGCGCCGTTGAAGGTGACTCGCAGCGAGTACACCGAGGTTCCGGCGGTGATGAACAGGTGGTTGCGTTTCGGCCCCCCGAAGGTGAGGTTGGCTACCGGTTCGGGTAGCAGCAGCTTGCCGATGAGGGTCCCGTCGGGATCGAAGCAGTGCACACCGTCCCAGGCCGCCGCCCACACCCGCCCACCGTCGTCGAGACGAATGCCGTCGAAACGGCCGAAGTCACATTCGGCGAAGATCTTCCCCCCGCTGAGGGTGCCATCGGCGGTGACGTCGAAGACGCGGATGTGACTGGGGTCCTGTCGCGTGTCCACGATGTAGAGCTGCTGTTCGTCGGCCGAGAACGCCAGGCCGTTGGGGCGGCTGAAGTCATTCGCGACGACGCGCATGTCGCTCGTCGCGGGGTCCAGGCGGAACACGTAACAGGCGCCGTCGAACTCGCTGTCGCCTCTGTTGCCCTCGTAGTCGTTGTGGATGCCGTAACTCGGGTCGGTGAACCAGATCGTGCCGTCGGCGCGGACGGCCACGTCGTTGGGGCTGTTGAGCCGCTTGCCCTGGAAGCCGTCGGCCAGCACGGTGATCGTGCCGTCGTGCTCGGTGCGGGTGACCCGCCGATTGCCCTGCTCGCACGTGACAAGCCGACCCTGGCGGTCCACGGTGTTGCCGTTGGCGTAGCCCGAGCCGTGGCGGTAGACGCCGACACCGCCGGTGGTCTCATCCCAGCGCAGCATCCGGTCGTTGGGGATGTCGCTCCACACCAGGTAGCGGCCTGCCGGAAAATACGCCGGCCCCTCAGTCTTGCGTGCGCCGCTGTGTAGGAGTTCGACTACGAAGTCGCCGTCGCAGCCACGGAAGCGTTCATCCAGGAGGCGGAAATCAGTGGGAACAGTGTCGGCCATCGCCGTTCCTCCCCTTGCGCCGGAGCTTCATTCGGCAGAGACATGCAGGTTCCATACCTCGTAAGGTATACAAGCCAGTCAACCGAACTGCGTTCAACGGAGATGCCGCGTTGGTAGATGACATCGACCGCGCACTGCTGATGCACCTGCAGCGCGACGCCACCCAGTCCTACGCGGCACTGGCCAAGGCGGTGGGACTGTCCGCAGGCGCGGCGCATGACCGCGTACGCAAGTTGCGCGAACGCGGCGTGATCCGCCGGACCACCGTCGACGTCTCCCCGGCGCTCGTCGGCCGTGGCGTGTCGGCTTTCGTGATGGTCAGTGCCGACTCTTGGATGGGTGACGTTCCGACCCGCGACGCGCTCGCGGCTATCCCCGAGATCCAGGAAGCGCACATCATCGCCGGCGCGGCATCACTGCTGGTGAAGATCCGCACCGCGACGACCGAAGACCTGCAAGCGGCGCTGCGCCGCATCTTTGGCGTCGACGGCGTCACCGGTACCCAGGCCATGGTCGTACTGGAGACATTCTTCGAACGTTCGGTGAGCGTGCTCGACCAGCCCAGCGACCCGCACCCGGCGGATACCGACGCCTCTACGTCAGGTCCGTAGGAATCAGCCGGCGGGCACCAGGGTCGGTGGGGCGAGAAGCGGACCGCACGGGATCTTGTCGTCGGCGGTGGGCCCGTGCGACGTCAGCACCACCGGCGTGCCCAACTCCGCGCCCACCGCCTCGGCCCAGTCGGCCGGCGGGTCGTCGTACACCGGGTGGGAGCGCAGCAGGCGGTCGGTGAGCGCGGCCTGCCGGTCCAGGTCGCCGGGCGGGCCCGGGGTGAGCCGGTCGCCCGTGTCGTAGCGGCGGCAGATCCGCAGGTCGGGGCCGGCGAGGTCGAGGTGGGTCAGCGCCAGGCCGTCGACCCCGCCGGCGACGTCGAGGGCGTACCGGTGGGCGACGGCGTCGAAGTGGCCGAACCGGAACCGGCCCTGCCACGGGTTCGTCGGGTTGTGCGGGTCGGCGAGGGGCAGCGTCGGGTCCTCGGTCACCAGCGGGCCGGGGCCGTGCCGGGTGGTGACGGTCCGCAGCACGCCGATCCGGGTCACCTCGCCGGCCTGCCCCGCCTCGGCGAGCAGGCGGTCGGCGTTGGTGAAGGTGGTGGTGCTCCACGTGGTGTACGGGTGGAAGCCGTGCCACTCGTCGAGCAGCACCCCCTGCGCGCCCTCGAAGACGCAGGTCCCCGAGCGCAGCGCTCCGGCGAGCCAGGTCCGGTCGACGACGGCGACCCGCCCGGCGAACCCGGTGAACGCGGGCAGGCAGTCGTCGACCGGCGGCGCGTCCAGCGGGCCGAGTTCGGCGGTCAGCCGGTCCCGCAGCGCTGCCAACCGGCGGCGCAGCACCGCTGGTCGCAGACAGTCGCCGACCCGGGGCGCGTCGTCGGGGTGGGCGAGGCCGTACGCGACGGCCTCGCCCACCCCCAGCCCGCAGGAGCCGTGCCGGTCGGCGCCCCGGGCGATCTCGCGGGCCCGATTGGCGGCCCGGTGGTACGGCGTGGCGAGCAGCGCCTCGGCGTCGACGGTCAGCCGGTCCAGCGCGTCGGGCACCCCGACCGTGGCGAGATGGTCGGCCTCGGCAGCCAGCGCCAGCGGGTCCACCACCACCTGCCGGGACAGGTGCGTCCGGACACCGGGGTGGAACGTGCCGGCCCCGAACTGGGCGAACGTGTGGTGCCGCCGGTCGCGCAGCACGACGTTGTGTGCCGCCTGCGCGCCCCCGTTGAAGCGGACCACCGTGTGCACCGGGCGGGTGGCGCAGAGCCAGTCCACGACCGTGCCCTTGCCCGCGTCGCCGTACCCGAGGTCGACCACCGCCACATGCGTCACAGCCGGGTCACCCCGCCCGTGGTGTCGCGGAACGCCGGCAGCGTCGACACCTCGGCCCGCCGCCCCCGACCGAGCCGGGCCAGCGCCTTCGACACGGTGCCGGTGGCGCGCGAGCCGGCGCGGTCCAGGTGGCGCAGGCCCTCGTCCAGGTCGATGGCCTGCTCCCCGAGGCCGATGGCGAGGGCGATGGCCTCGCAGACCGCGTCCAGGTCGTCGAGCACCACGGCGTTCTGCCCGAGCAGGTCCCGCCAGAAGTCGAGCACCTTCGAGTTGCCGGCGTGGCTGCTGCCGGCGGGGAGCAGGTAGTAGGTGTCCCACCGTCGGGTCACCTCGTCGACGACCTGCCGCAGCGGTACGTCCTCGGTGAGGCCGTCGCCGATCAGGCTGGCCACCTCCCGGGCCTTCACCCGCTCGTACGCCAACTCGTCGCCGATGACGAACAGGTAGCCCCGTCGGCCGCGCTTCTCCCAGTTGTCGGTCACGGTGTGCCGGGCCATGAAGTACAGAGCCAGCTCGTACGACTCACTCATCTGCCCGCCGCCACCGCCTTCGAGGACGATCCGGCCGAGGTCGTCGTCCATCCGGTTGTCCGACTCGAACTGGCCGACCTGCAACGGCACCCGGTCGCAGGTGGCGTCGCCGATCGCGCCGAACATGATCTGCGGGTCGCTGGCGTAGCCCTGCCGTTGCAGCAGCCCGAGCAGTTGCGGCAGCTTGGTCTGCAGCACGCGCGGCACCTTGAGCATCGAGCCGGTCACGTCGAAGAGCACCGCGACGGGCGTCGAGCGGGGGTGTTCGGCGGAGTCGCGGCTCTCCCGGGTCGCGTCCCGGGGGTCGAGCGCGGGGTGCACGGTCCGCGCCCCGCTGTCGCTGTAGGAGAACGCGCTGCGGCCGGCGGCGCGCCGGTAGCGGTCGGCGGCGTCGTACACGTCGGTGGACCAGGTTCCACTGCCCATGACAGCTCCTTAGGGGGTGAGGGTGAAGGGTCGGAAGGTGCGTGGCCCGTAGAGCCGGTCCAGCACCTGGTCGAGTTCGCGCAGCAGGGCCCAGGCGTCGTCGGGTCGGGCGTTCAGCGCGTCCTGCCGGCAGCCCTGCGCGAAGGCGTGCAGCTCACGAGGGGCACGGGGCCCCATCAGCCAGCTCATGCACCGGCTGGCCAGCGCGATGTCGGTGCCCGGTCCGCAGGGCCGCTTCCGGATCACCTCCGGCGGGTACCAGTCCTCGTGGCCGGGCACGAGCGCGGGGATCGTGCCGTCGGTCGGGGCCGCGAAGCACCAGTCGACGAGCACCACGCCGTGGGCGTCCGGCTCGATCAGCACGTGCCGTGGCAGGACCGCGCCGTGCACGATGCCCGCGCGGTGGGCCAGGCCGAGCGCCACCAGCAGCCGCCGCCACATCCAGGCCGCGTCCCGGGCGTCCAACCCGTCGGGGTACGCGCGCCGTACCGCGTCGAGGTCGTGCAGGCCGGGCGCGGTGGCCAGCACGTTGATCCGCCGTTCGGCGCCGGTCGCCGAGTCGCGGTGCGGGAACTCGTCGACCAGCCGGGGCACGTACGGGAGGTAGCGCGGGTCGCCGCGCTCGGCGATGGTGCGCAGGGCGTGTGCCTCGCGGGCCATCAGGTCGTTGTCGGTGGGCCGGCGGGGGAGTTTGAGCAGCCGGTCGTCGCCCACGTCGTAGAGGTCGGCCAGGTCACCGGATTGGGCCGGCGGGCCGAGCCGGTAGTCGCCGAGGACGGTGGTCCGCCGGGCCTGCCACCGGGTCGTGACGTGGACGTACGCGTCGAGGGCTTCGGCGCGTACCCCCGGGTCCGTCGGCAGCCGGTCGGGGTGCAGGGCCGCGACCAGCTCGCGGTAGCGGCGGGCCGGCTGGTCGGTGCCGAACAGGTCGGCGTCGGTGCGGGCGGCCGTGACCAGGTCGATGGCCTCGGCGGTCCTCATCGCACCGTCTCCTCGCGGGCCGGTCGCAGCAGCGCCGGGTGCAGCAGTCGGGCGTCGCCGGCCCGGTAGAGCCGGGCCCGGGGACCACCCCGGGCGCCGCCGCGTTCGGTGCTCGCGCCGGTGCTCTCCACGAAGCCCGGCACGGAGAGCACCTTGCGGTGGAAGTTGCCGGCGTGCAGCGGGTGACCCCAGACCGTCTCGTAGACGGCCCGCAGCTCGCTGATCGTGAACTCGGCGGCGAGGAAGCGCGTGGCCAGTGGGGTGTACTCCAGCTTGGACCGGGCCCGCTCCAGCGCATCGTCGATGATCTGGCCGTGGTCGAAGGCGAGCTGCCGGTTGGTCAGCGCCGTCACCGGCAGCCAGCTCGCCTCGTCGGCGTCGGTGCCGGCCGCCGCATCCGGCAGGTCGGGAGCGAACGCGAGGTGCGCGATCGAGACGACCCGCATCCGCGGGTCCCGGTCGGGAGCGCCGTAACTGCCCAACTGCTCCAGGTGTACGCGGGCCAGCCCTTCGCCGCCGAGCCCGGTCTCCTCGGCCAGCTCCCGTCGGGCGGCGGCGCTCAGGTCCTCCTCGGGGCGGACGAAGCCGCCGGGCAGCGCCCAGTGCCCCGCGAAGGGCGCCTCGCCGCGCCGGATCAGCAGCAGGTGCAGCTCGCCGTCGCGGATGGTCAGCGCCACCACGTCGACGGTCACCGCGACCGCCGGATAGTCCCGGGGGTCGTACGCGGCCAGGAATTCCCGCTCGTCCACCATGTCACTCTCATTCTGAGAACATCTCGTTGTGAGAACAACTTAGCGTAGACGTGCGTCCCTGCCAACCCCCGGGTCGGCAGGGACGCGTCAGCGCACGAGACCCACCAGATGCGGCCGCCCGCGCGAGTCGTGCAGGGCGAAGCCGTCGTCGGGCAGGAGGGCGAAGTTCACCGTGCTCGGCAGCGGTACGGGCAGCTTGAAGGCGACCTCGACGGTGTAGGCGTCCGGCAACCGCGTCTCGAGTGCGGCGAGGCAGCGCGCCTTGCTCCACATGCCGTGCGCGATCGGCCGCTGGAAGCCGAACAGCCGCGCGCCGAGCCGGGAGGTGTGGATCGGGTTGTGGTCCCCGGAGACACGCGCGTACGCGGTGCCCACCCGGGGTTCGACCCGCCACCGGGCGGTGGCCGTGGGCGGGGTCGGACGTTCGCCGCGCTCGCGTCCGCCGGGTGTGCGCTCCCGACCCAGGTACGTCGAGACGCCCCGCCAGACCTCCTCCCCGTCGACCGAGCCGACCAGCACCACGTCCACCTGCCGCCCCCGGTCGTGCGGGCGCAGGTCCTGGGCGTACGTCGTGAAGTCGATGGTCTCGTCGGCGCTGATCGGCCGGTGCACGGTGATCCGGTTGCCGACGTGCACCACGCCGGTCGGCGCGATCGGAAAGCCCGGCGCGGTCATCAGCCGCAGAGCCAGCGGAAAGCCCAGGACGTGCGGGTACGTCCCGGGCAGCCGGTCGGTGAGCCGGAACCCGCACACCCGGTCGTAGTCGGCCAGGTGGCCCCGGTCGACCTGCACGCCGCGTACGGCGAACTCGACCGCCGGCAGGTCGTTGCTCTTTCGCCCCCGGCCCAGGCCGGGCAGCGCGCCGAGCACGGCCCGCCGGTACAGCGCCCCGGCCGCCGGCACCCGGGTCAACTCGACGCGCTCCCGGCCACCCGTGGCGGCCGGTCCGTGGCCGCTCAGGTCGGCGGTCACCTCGGCCGCCGCCGCGCTCAGGTCGTGCGTCTGCTCCACGCCCGGGTCGGCGTCCGCGGCTCCCGGCCGGCGGATCGCGTCCAGCGTCTCGGACGACAGGATCTCGGTCGGGCCCTCGATCAGCTCGTGGACCGACAGGTCGTCGTCCGGCTCTCTCCTGCGGGCCATCACGCCCCCAGCAGACTCTGGCCGCAGACGCGGACCACGTTGCCGCTGATCGCGCCGCTCGCCGGCCAGGCCAGCCAGCCGATCGTCTCGGCCACGTCCACCGGCAGCCCGCCCTGGGCCAGGCTGTTCATCCGCCGGCCCGCCTCCCGGACGACGAGCGGGATGCGGGCGGTCATCCGGGTCTCGATGAAGCCCGGGGCCACCGCGTTGACGCTGATCCCCCGCTCGCGCAGGCTCGGGGCGAGCGAGTCGACCAGCCCGATCACGCCGGCCTTGCTGGTGGCGTAGTTGGTCTGCCCCCGGTTGCCGGCGATCCCCGCGATCGAGGACACCCCGATGATCCGGCCGCCGGCCGGAATCAACTCCCGTTCCAGCAACACGTCGTTGATCCGCTCCTGGCTGGACAGGTTGACGTCGATGACCTGGTCCCACCGGTCGGCGTCCATCCGGCCGAGCGTCTTGTCCCGGGTGATGCCGGCGTTGTGCACCACCGCGTCGACGCGTCCGTGCCGGCCGGTCAGGTGATCGGCGAGCCGGGTCGGCGCGTCCGGGGCGGTCAGGTCGAGCTGCACCGCCGTACCGCCGATGTCGTTCGCCACGGCGGCGAGGGCGTCCCCGGCCGCCGGGACGTCCAGCGCGACCACCTGGGCGCCGTCGCGGGCGAGCACCTTGGCCAGGGCCGCGCCGATGCCCCGGGCCGCCCCGGTGACGAGGACGACCTGCCCGTCCAGCGGACGGTCCCAGTCGGCCGGGGCGGTCGCCGTACCGGTGCCGACCCGGACGACCTGCCCCGAGACGTACGCGGACCGCCCGGAAAGGAGGAACCGGAGGGTCGATGCGAGGCTGATGGCGTCACCGTCGCGCGCCACGTAGACGAGCTGGGCGGTGGTGCCCCGGCCGAACTCCTTGCCGATGCTCCGGACCAGCCCTTCCAGGGCCCGCTGGGCGGTCGCCTCGCGCGGGGTCGGGCACTCCTGCGGCGGGGTGCCGAGCACGATCACCCGGCCGCTGGGCAGCAGGGTGCGGGCGTGCGGGTGGAAGAAGTCGTAGAGCTGGCGGAGCTGGGTCGAGTCGGTGATGCCGGTGGCGTCGTACACCAGGGCGCCGAAGCGGTCCTCGGCGGCGACCGCGCCGGTGTCGCGCAGCTCGACCCCGGCGGCGGTCAGGATCGTGCTGACCGGCTCGGCGAGCCGGCCGCCGTCGGCCGCGCCGAGCAGCGCGGGCCCGGGCAGCAGCGGGTCGCCGGGCTGGTGTCGGCGCAGTCGCGGCGGATCGGGCAGCCCGAGACGCTTCACCAGCGTGCGGCCGGCGGCCGATTGGACGAAGCTCGCGTACCTGTCGGTCATGGGCGTAGCCTACTGGCGAGTAAGGTTCGAGCAACACTCGCGAGGAGGCGGATCGTGCAGAGCATCCGGAGGGTCGCGGTCATCGGCGGCAACCGCATCCCCTTCGCCCGTTCCAACTCCCGCTACGCGGACGCGTCCAACGCGGACCTGCTCGGCGCGGCGCTCGACGGTCTGATCGCCCGGTACGGGCTGGCCGGGCAGCGGGTCGGCGAGGTGGTGACCGGGGCGGTGCTCAAGCACTCCCGCGACTTCAACCTGACCCGCGAGGTGGTGCTCGGGTCCCGGCTCGACCCGCACACCCCGGCGTACGACATCCAGCAGGCCTGCGGCACCGGCCTGGAGGCGGCCATCCTCGTCGCCAACAAGATCGCCCTCGGTCAGCTCGACGTGGGCATCGCGGGCGGTGTCGACACCACCTCGGACGCGCCCCTCGCGGTCAACGAGGACATGCGTCGTACGCTGCTCAAACTCAACTCCGCCCGGACGGTAGGCCAGCGGCTGAAGATCGCCGCGAAGCTGCGCCCGCTCCAGCCGTTCAAGCCGGACATCCCCCGCAACGCCGAACCGCGTACCGGCCTGTCCATGGGTGACCACGCCGCCCGTACCGCCCTGCGCTGGCAGATCGACCGGCGCCCCCAGGACGAGCTGGCGTTGCGCTCACACCAGCGGCTCGCCGCCGCGTACGACAAGGGCTTCTTCGACGACCTGATGACGCCGTACCTGGGGCTGACCCGCGATCAGAACCTGCGCCCGGACACCAGCCTGGAGAAGCTCGGCGCGCTCAAGCCGGTCTTCGGCACCCGGGGTCCGGACGCCGAGCAGGCCACCATGACCGCCGGCAACTCCTCACCCCTCACCGACGGCGCGTCCACCGTGCTGCTGGCCAGCGAGGAGTGGGCCGCCGCACACCACCTGCCGGTGCTGGCCTGGTTCAGCTGGTCCGAGACGGCGGCCGTCGACTTCGTGCACGGCGACGAGGGCCTGCTGATGGCCCCCGCGTACGCGGTGCCCCGGATGCTGGCCCGGGCCGGGCTCACGTTGCAGGACTTCGACTACTACGAGATCCACGAGGCGTTCGCCTCGCAGGTGCTGGCGACCCTCGCCGCCTGGGAGTCGCCGGAGTTCTGCAAGGACCGGCTCGGCCTGGACGCCCCGCTGGGCGCGATCGACACCGACCGGCTCAACGTGAACGGCTCGTCGCTGGCCGCCGGGCACCCGTTCGCCGCGACCGGCGGACGGATCGTGGCCACGCTGGCCAAGCTGCTGGCTGCCAAGGGCAGCGGACGTGGGCTGATCTCCATCTGCGCGGCCGGTGGCCAGGGCGTGACCGCGATCCTGGAACGCTGAGCCCTGCCGGCCCTCCTTCCCGGGCTGCTCAACGGGTGCGGGACAATGAGGTACGTGACGACGATCCCGAACGTGCTCGCCAACCGGTACGCCTCGCCCGAGTTGGTCGCCCTCTGGTCGCCCGAGGAGAAGGTCCGGATGGAACGGCGGCTCTGGCTCGCCGTGCTCCGCGCGCAGCGTGACCTGGGCGTGGCCGTCCCGGACGGGGTGGTCGAGGCGTACGAGCGGGTGCTCGACCAGGTCGACCTGGCGTCGATCGCCGAGCGGGAGCGGGTCACCCGGCACGACGTGAAGGCCCGCATCGAGGAGTTCAGCGCGCTGGCCGGGCACGAGCACGTGCACAAGGGGATGACCTCGCGGGATCTCACCGAGAACGTCGAGCAGCTTCAGGTGCGCGCCTCGCTGGAGCTGATCCGGGACCGGGTGGTGGCGACCCTGGCCCGGCTGGCGTGGCTCGCGTACGAGCACTCCGAGCTGGTCATGACCGGCCGCTCGCACAACGTGGCGGCGCAGGCCACCACGCTGGGCAAGCGCTTCGCGTCGGCGGCGGAGGAGCTGCTCATCGCGTACGAGCGGCTGGAGGAGCTGATCGCCCGCTACCCGCTGCGCGGCATCAAGGGCCCGGTGGGCACGGCCGCCGACCAGCTCGACCTCTTCGACGGCGACGCCGACAAGGTCGCCGAGCTGGAGCGCCGGGTCGCCGAGCACCTGGGCTTCTCGCGGGTGCTGGACAGCGTCGGGCAGGTCTACCCGCGTTCGCTGGACTTCGACGTGCTGGCCGCGTTGGCGCAGACCGCCGCCGCGCCGTCGTCGCTGGCCACCACGATCCGCCTGATGGTCGGCCAGGAGCTGGTCACCGAGGGCTTCAAGCCGGGTCAGGTCGGTTCCAGCGCCATGCCGCACAAGATGAACACCCGTTCGTCCGAGCGGGTGAACGGCTTCGCGGTGATCATCCGGGGTTACCTGTCGATGGTCGGCGAGCTGGCGGGCGACCAGTGGAACGAGGGGGACGTGTCCTGCTCGGTGGTCCGCCGGGTGGCCCTGCCGGACGCGTTCTTCGCCGCCGACGGGCTGTTCCAGACCTTCCTGACGGTGCTCGACGAGTTCGGCGCGTACCCGGCGGTTATCAACCGGGAGCTGGAGCGCTTCCTGCCCTTCCTGGCGACCACCAAGATCCTGGTGGCGGCGGTCCGGCGTGGCGTCGGCCGAGAGGTCGCCCACGAGGTGATCAAGGAGCACGCGGTGGCGGTGGCGCTGGCCATGCGCGAGAAGGGCGCCCCGGAGAACGATCTCTTCGACCGCCTGGCCGCCGACGGCCGCCTCGGCCTGTCCCGCGCCGACATCGACACCCTGGTGGCCGACCGCACCGCCTTCGCAGGAGCGGCCAAATCCCAGGTGGAGTCGGTAACCCGCAGAATCACCAAGGTCGTGGAAACCCACCCCCACGCCGCCACCTACACCCCACCCCCCATCCTGTAACCCGGGGGGTTTGGCCCGGTGATCATGAAGTTATTGCCGCGACACGCCGGTGCGCAGGGCAATAACTTCATGATCAACCGGATCGGATCGGGTCCTAGCTAGTCGCCGGTGGGGGTTTCGGCGGCTGTTCTCAGGTTCGGGGCGCTCGCGGGTTCGGCGATGCCGCCCAGGGACTCCGCGAAGGCCGGGTCGGTGGCGGTCTCCGCCGCCACCGCCGGCTGGTCGGGCGGCATGGTCTCGGGCATCGTGGGTACGGCGACGACCGCCGTGCCGTACGCGCAGATCTCCATCCACATCTCGCCGCAGTCCCGGCTGTCGAAGCGCATGCCGATCACGGCGTTCGCGCCGAGTCGCAGGGCCTCCTCGCCGAGGCGGGTCACCGAGTCGGTACGCCACCGGGTCAGGTTGTCCGGGGCCATCGGGTCGTACGCGCCACCGCGCAGGTTCTTGACCCCCTCGCGGTACGGGTTGCGCGTCCTGGCCATCGATGACACCACCTCACCGAGAATCTGGCGGATCTCGTAGCCGGGCAGTTGCTCTGTCGTCACGACCAGCACGTTTCCGATGCTGTCAGGAGTAGCGCGACCCGATCGGGTGGCGTGTTCACCTGATCGGATGCTGCAAAACGGCGCGGCGCGGACGGCCGGCGCGCAGCCGACCATCCGCGCCGCACGGGCGCTAACCGTCAGACACCGGCCACCGAGGTGATCCAGGCCCGGTTGTACGCGACGCTGCCGTAGTTCTGGATGTTGTAGCCGTCGGCCGTGGAGGCGACGCCGACCTGCTGGCCGTTGTAGAACTGCGGGCCGCCGGAGTCGCCCCGCCAGGCGTTGCCGTTGATCCGGGTGCTGCGAATGGCCTGACCGCCGTACGCGTCGGTGACGTTGGTGCTGGTCACCTGGACGGTCGCGGTCTTGAGCTGGCTGGACGCGGAGCAGCCGCTGTAGCAGGTCATGCCCCAGCCGTAGATCGAGTTGGTCGAGCCGACCGGCGGGTTGCTGTTCGCCAGGGAGACCGTCGAGGTGCTGACGGTGCTGGAGAGGCGCATGAGGGCCAGGTCGTTCCGGGTGTAGGTGGCGCTGACGGTACGGGTCACCCCGCCCGAGGCGCGGTAGACGCTGCCGACCCGGACGGACATCGTGCCGCTGATGCAGTGCCGGGCGGTGAGTACCCACTGCGCGGCGATCACGCTGCCGGAGCAGGTGAACGAGCCGTTGCTGAACACGGCGGCGGCCCAGGGCGCGGACGAGACGGTGCCGCCGCCGATGATGGGTTGCGGGCCGGCCGGGGCGGCGGACGCGCCGGTCGGGGCGGCGAGGGCGCCGACCAGCGCCGTGCTGATCAGGGCGAGCAGGGGACGAACGCGCATCGCTGGACTCCTTGGGGCGGGATGGGGCCCGGGGTCGCCGGGTGCCCGGTGGCGGCGACGGGAGGTCCCCGTCGCCGCTGGCATCGAGCCATGTCGATGTACTGTAGGGCCGACGAGGATCATTTTCAAGAACTTGATCGAGATCGTTCAATGTAACGATTCGGCCACCCGCTGCGCCGTATATGCCCTGCTGAGGTGGCCTGTCCCGCGTGGCGGAGCGCACTCGCCGCCGGTTATGTGGATCACTGCCTGAACTGCGCCCGGCCGGTGCGTCCGCGACGGAATCTGCCAGGTACGCTGGCTGCGCTCGCCCGTTGTGGGTAGGCACCCAACTGCGTACACAGTCAGGAGTGCCCAGTGCCTCGCGTCGTCGTCGACGTCATGCTCAAGCCCGAGATCCTCGATCCGCAGGGCCAGGCCGTCGCAAACGCGCTGCCCCGGCTCGGCGTCAGCGACGTCGCCTCAGTCCGGATCGGCAGGCGGATCGAGATCGACTTCACCGGTGAACCGGACCTGGACCGGGCCCGGGAGATCGCCGACAAGCTGCTCGCCAACCCGGTCATCGAGGACTTCACCGTCCGCCTGGTCGAGACCGACGAGACCGCGGACGCCCGCTCGTGACCGCCCGGGTCGGTGTGGTCACCTTCCCCGGCTCGCTCGACGACGGGGACGCGGCCCGCGCCGTCCGGATCGCCGGCGCCGAGCCGGTCCGGCTCTGGCACGGTGACGAGAGCCTGCACGGGGTGGACGCCGTCGTCCTGCCCGGCGGCTTCTCCTACGGCGACTACCTGCGCTGCGGCGCCATCGCCCGGTTCGCCCCGGTGATGGAGACGATCGTGGACGCCGCCCAGGGCGGTCTGCCGGTGCTCGGCATCTGCAACGGCTTCCAGATCCTCTGCGAGGCGCACCTGCTGCCGGGCGCGCTCACCCGCAACCAGCACCTGCACTTCCGCAACCGGGACCAGGTCCTGCGCATCGAGTCGGCCGGCACCGCGTGGACCAACGCGTTCCAGGCCGGCCAGGAGGTGCTGATCCCGGTCAAGAACGGCGAGGGCTGCTACGTCGCCGACACCGCGACGCTGGACCAGCTCGAAGCCGAGGGTCGGGTCGTCGCCCGCTACGTCGGCGGTAACCCGAACGGGTCGCAGCGCGACATCGCCGCGATCACCAACCCCGCCGGCAACGTTGTCGGCATCATGCCGCACCCCGAGCACGCGGTGGAGGCGCTCACCGGCCCCTCGCTGGACGGCCTCGGCTTCTTCACCTCGGTCCTCAAGCACCTGGTGGGGACCCCAGCGTGAGCATCGGTCAGCTCAACCGCCGGCCCGGCGGGCACGAGCGCAGCGAGGAGAGGTCATGACCACCCATCCGGACCCGGTACGGGACACTCCGGAGGCGTACTCCGCCCCGGCGCAACCGACCGAGCCGCCGGCGCAGCCCACCGCCCCGGCGGCCGCTCCCGCGCGGCCGGCGACTGCCGACTGGACCGACGGCGTGGACACCGTGCCGCGTGCCGACGGCACCCCGGGCGAGTTGCAGCCGTACACCGAGCTGGGCCTGCGCGACGACGAGTACGACCGGATCCGGCAGATCCTCGGCCGTCGACCCACCCAGTCCGAGCTGGCCATGTACTCGATCATGTGGAGCGAGCACTGCTCCTACAAGTCGAGCAAGGTGCACCTGCGCCAGTTCGGTGAGAAGGCCCCGCAGAGCGACCGCCTGCTCGCCGGCATCGGTGAGAACGCCGGTGTCGTGCAGGTCTCCGACAAGCTGGCGGTGACCTTCAAGGTCGAGTCGCACAACCACCCGAGCTTCGTCGAGCCGTACCAGGGCGCCGCGACCGGCGTCGGCGGCATCGTCCGGGACATCCTCGCCATGGGTGCCCGCCCGGTCGCGGTCATGGACCCGCTGCGCTTCGGTGCCGCGGACCACCCGGACACCGCCCGGGTGCTCACCGGCGTGGTCGCCGGCGTCGGCGGCTACGGCAACTGCCTCGGTCTGCCCAACATCGGCGGTGAGCTGGTCTTCGACCCGTCGTACCAGGGCAACCCGCTGCTCAACGCGCTCTGCCTGGGCGTGCTGCCGGTCGACCGCCTGCAGAACAAGGCCGCCGCCGGCCCCGGCAACGTGGTCGTGCTGATGGGCGCCAAGACCGGCCGGGACGGCATCGGCGGCGTGTCGGTGCTGGCCAGCGCCACCTTCGACGAGGGCAGCGAGGGGCGTCGCCCCGCCGTGCAGGTCGGTGACCCGTTCACCGAGAAGCTGCTGATCGAGGCGTGCCTGGAGCTGTACGACGGCCAGCTCGTCGTCGGCATCCAGGACCTGGGCGGCGCCGGGCTGACCTGCGCGCTCACCGAGACCGCCGCGGCGGCCGGCACCGGCATGCGGGTCTGGCTGGAGCGGGTCCCGCTGCGCGAGCCCTCGATGGACCCGCACGAGATCCTGGCCAGCGAGTCCCAGGAGCGGATGCTGCTGGTCGTCGAGCCGGACAAGCTCGAAGCGGTGCTGAAGACCTGTGAGAAGTGGGGCGTGCTCGCCACCGCGATCGGCGAGGTCACCGCACCGGAGCCGGACGGCCGCCCGGGTCGCCTGCTGATCACCTGGCGGGACCACCTCGTCGTGGACGTGCCGCCGGGTTCGCTCGTCGACGACGGCCCCGTCTACGCCCGGCCGATGCGTGAGCCGGCCGACCTGATCCTGCTCCAGGCCGACCGGGCCGAGACGCTGCCCCGCCCGGCCGACCCGGACGCGCTGCGGGAGACCCTGCTGCGCATGATCGCGTCGCCGAACCTGGCCGACAAGACCTGGGTCACCGAGCAGTACGACCGCTACGTGCTGGGCAACACCGTGCTCGCCCAGCCGGAGGACGGCGGCGTGATCCGGATCGACGAGCAGACCGGGCTCGGTGTGGCGCTGTCGGTCGACGGCAACGGCCGGTACGCCCGGCTCGACCCGTACCACGGCACCAAGCTGGCGCTCGCCGAGGCGTACCGGAACGTGGCGGTGACCGGCGCGAAGCCGATCGCCGTCACCAACTGCCTCAACTTCGGCTCGCCGGAGGACCCGGGCGTGATGTGGCAGTTCGCCGAGGCCGTGCGCGGCCTCGCGGACGGCTGCCTGGAGCTGGGCATCCCGGTGACCGGCGGCAACGTCAGCTTCTACAACCAGACCGGCGCGGCGGCCATCCACCCGACCCCGGTGGTCGGCGTGCTGGGCGTGCTGGACAACGTGGCCGACCGGGTGCCGATGGGCTTCGTCCCGCGTCCCGGCGGCGACCACGACCAGCTCTACCTGCTCGGTGAGACGAACGTGGAGCTGTCCGGCTCGGAGTGGGCCTGGGTGACGCACGAGCACCTCGGCGGCATCCCGCCGCAGGTCGACCTGCTCCGCGAGAAGGCGCTGGCCGACCTCCTGGCCGAGGCCGCCCGGGTGGGCCACCTCAGCTCGGCGCACGACCTGTCCGACGGTGGTCTCGCCCAGAGCCTGGTCGAGTCCTGCCTGCGGCGTGGTGTCGGTGCCCGGATCGCGGTGCCGGAGCAGTTTGCCGAGGGCTCGATGCCTTTCGTCTACCTGTTCAGCGAGTCCGCCACCCGGGCGCTGGTGTCGGTGCCGCGTGGCCACGACAAGGCGTTCGCGGCGCTCTGCGCCGAGCGGGGCGTGCCGTTCGAGCTGATCGGTGTCACCGACCCGTCCGGCGGGGCGCTCGAGGTGCACGGGCAGTTCCGGATCGGCCTGGACGAGCTGCGCGCCGCGCACACCGAGACGCTGCCGCGCCTCTTCGGTGGCACCGCCGCCGTCGAGGCGTCCGAGCCGGCCGCTGCCGCGACCGGGGAGCCCGCCGTCGCCGAGGTGCCCGCCCCGGCCGCCGGCGTGGCGGGTGCGGTCGAGGCCGTGCCGCTGCCGGGCGACCCGGCCGAGCCGGTGGACCCGGCAGAGGTGCTCTCCGAGCCGATCGCCTCGGCCGGCCCGTCCCCGCAGACCGGGGCTGTCGACCCGATCGGGTCGGAGCAGCCGTCCGAGTCTGAGTCCGGTGCCACCGAGTCGTCGCCTGACGAGCGCTGAGGCGTTGGCGGCGGCCGTCTACGGCCAGCCCGGGTCAGGCGCCAGGTTCGACTGGGGCCTGACCGGGGCGGCCGAACTCGGCCGGGTCTGCGCGGCGCTGGTGGTGGTGGACGTGCTCTCGTTCACCACCGCCGTGGAGGTGGCGGTCGCCCGGGGCATGCGGGTGCACCCCTTCCCGTGGGGTGAGCAGGCCGCCGAGTACGCGCTGCGGGTCGGCGCGGTCGCGGCGGTCGGACGTCGCCGGGTGACAGCCGATCACCCCTGGTCACTCTCACCCGCCGCGTTGAGCGCCGCGCCGGTGGTCGCGGACCTGGTGCTGCCCTCGCCGAACGGCTCGGCCATCAGCGCCGCCGCCAGCGCCACCGGACTGCCGGTGGTCGCGGCGTGCCTGCGTAACGCACGCGCCGTCGGGCGTTGGCTGCGCCGCCAGGGGTACGGGACGACGGACGCCCCGATCGGCGTGGTCGCCTCGGGAGAGCGGTGGCCGGACGGGTCGCTGCGCCCCTCGGTCGAAGACCAACTCGGCGCGGCGAGTGTGCTGGATGCCCTGTCCGGTGTGCCGGGCGGTCTCTCCGTGGAGGCGGCCATGGCGCTCGCCGCGCTGGCCAGCACCCCGGACGTACCCGCCGCGGTACGCGGCAGCGTCTCCGGTCGGGAGCTGACCGAGGGCGGTTTCGAGGCCGACGTCGACATCGCCGTCCAGGTGGGCGTGTCCGATGTGGTGCCGGTCCTCCGCCAAGGCGTCTTCTCCACCCCCTGACCCACCCCCCACCGGCCCCGTCCCTCCCCGTTGATCATGAAGTTATTGCCCCCGCGCTCGGCGTGTCGGGGCAATAACTTCATGATCAACGGAGTGAGACGGGGTGAGACGGGGTGCGGGGGGACAGCGGAACGGCCGCCGGGTTTTCCGGGCGGCCGTTCGGCTGTGGTGTGGGTGATGTCTGGTGCTCAGTCGTCCAGCCAGTCGAGGCGGCGGCCGCCCCGCTCGGTGGGCGGGGGAGTGTCCGGACGGGCCCGGCCACCCTGCTGCTGGCCGTAGCCGCCCTGGTCGTAGCCCCGGTCGTCGTAGCCGCCGCGTTGCTGCGGGGGTTCCTGGCCGTAGCCGCCCTGCTCGTACCCGCCACCGCCCTGGCCGTAGCCGCCCTGGTCGTAGCCTCGCTCGTCGTAGCCGCCGCGTTGCTGCGGGGGTTCCTGGCCGTAGCCGCCCTGCTCGTACCCGCCGCCGGCCTGACCGTAGCCGCCTTGGTCGTACCCGCTGGTCTGCTGGCCGTAGCCGCCGGTCGGTTCCGCCCCCCGACCGCCGCCGTACGGGGCGGTCGGATCGGGCTGGCCGTAGCCCTGGCCCTGCTCCGGCTGGTACACGCCGGTGGCGTACGGGTCGGCCGGTGCCGGGTACTGCGTGCTGTCGCCGTTGTACCGGCCGGTCGGCTCGTCGAAGCGCTCGCCGTAGCCACCGGCCGCCCCACCGGCCGGAGCCGGCGGGTAGCCGGCCGCGCCGGCCGGCGCGGTGTAGTCCCGGCTGCCGTAGCCACCGCCCGAGGAGGGGGCGCTACCGTAGCCGCCGCCCGGGGCCGTGGCGCCGCCGTAGCCCGCGCCGGAGCCGGGTGCGGTGCCGTAGCCGTCCGCACCACCGCCGTAGCCGCCGTCCGGCGTCGCCGCCGTGCCGTAGCCGCCACCGGAGGCGGGGGCGTTGCCGTAGCCGCCGTAGCCACCCTGGCCGGGTTCGTCGTCGTAGCCGGTGCCACCCCACCCTTGCTGGTCCGCCGCGCCGTAGGGCTGCGCCGGCGCGCCGTACGGGTCCGGCGGGACGTCGTCGACGACCGGGCGGTGCATCATCGTCGGCGCCTCGCTCAGCGCCGCGCCGCCGACCATGGTCGGGTCGGGGCCGGCACCGGCGCGGTTGACCACCCGGGTCTGGTCGTCGGCTCCACGGAAGGCACCGCGGGCCGCCGGCACCGCACCACCGGCACCGGCCGCGCCAGCCGTCGCCAACTCGTCATCGTCGTCGCCGCTCTCGCGGCGCTTCATCCAGAGCAGGACGATGGTGCCGACGCCGGCCGCGACCAGCAGGCCGCCGAGCAGGATGATCAGGTACGAGCCGAAGCCGCCGCCGTCGTCCTCCTCCTTGCTGGCGTTCGCCGGGGCACCGGGGCTGGCCTCCTCGGAGGGCTGCTCCTCGGCACCCTCCTCGGTCGCCTCGTCGGTGGGGGTGGCGTCGGCGGTGGGCGACGGGGTGGCGCTCGGCGTCACCTCGACCTTGATCTCCAGGCTGATCCGCTGGCCGGTGATGGTCTGCCCGGCGCTGGCGTTGAAGCTCTTGATCGCATTGATGTTGTTGGCCGACGCGCCCACGTCGATCCGGCCGGGCGTGATCGGGTTCTGGCTGCTGCCACTGAACCGGAAGTTGCCGCTGCCGTCGCTGATCGTGTCGTAGCGGTGGCCGCCGGTGTCCTGGAGGATCACGATCGCGTTCGGCACGGCCTCGCCGTTCGCCTTCACGACCACCTTGCCGGAGACCGACTTCACCGTCTGGTTCTGCGGCGGAGGCGGTGGTGCGGCCTTGCCCTTGACGGTCAGCGAGACGTTTGCGGTGTCGGGGCCCGAGGCGGCTTCGACCGCCACCGTGATGTTCGTGGTCGCGTCGCCGGCGTTGTCGTTGGCCGCGATCCGGACCAGCACCGACCCCTTCGGGCCGCCGAGGCCGCCGCCGGAGAGTTTGACATCGCCACAGCCGCTGGCGCAGCTGACGCCGGACGGCAGGCCGGAGAGGCTGACCTTCGCCGATTCGTCGTTGTCACCGCCGGTGATGCGCACGGTGATCGTTGCGTCGCTGCCGGCGTTCACCGTGACCGAGCCGGGGGAGACGTCGACCTCCGCGGCCATGGCCGGTGTGGCGGGGACGGCGAGCAGAGCGCCGGCAACCAGCGCTACGACCACACCGGCCCGCTGCTTCCAGGCACGTCGGTGTGTTGACACGTCCACCGCCTTCCGGGCTGACGTCCCTCGGTCGGCGGGGCGCCGGGCCGGGGATCATCACGGTACGAATACGCCGTCGGCCACTATGCCTTGTCTCACTGGATCGGCGCGACCCAGGGCCAGCGTCAGGTGCTCCACCTGTGGGTCGTATCGTCCCGTCGTGTCCTCTCCGCACAGTAAGTCCGCCGCCGTCGTGGCGGCTCTGTCGGCGCTCGACGAGGGGCGTACGCCCGAACGGCCGGTACTCCGGGAGGCGGTCCGGTCCTTGTTGGCCGTCCTCGCGGAGCGCGCCCCCGGCCGATCGGTGGAGGTGCGCGTCCCACCATACGGTGCGATCCAGTGCGTCCCCGGTCCTCGACACACCAGAGGAAACCCGCCGAACGTGGTCGAGATGTCGCCGCAGACCTGGTTGGAGCTGGCCACCGGCCGGATCGAGTGGGCTGACGCGGTCACCGATGGTCGTGTTCAGGTGAGTGGCATCCGGGCGGACATCTCGGCATATCTGCCCCTCTAGCTGCGCCGATGTCCGAGTGATGGTGACTCTCGGCAGGGAAATCGTGACTATCTGTATTGACACCGACTCGCGTACACTGTCAGGCGACGACAGTGGTCCCGGCCGAGAAGTGTGGATCCGCCCCGTGATCCCCGCCAGGCCGGTCCAGACCAGCATGAGGGAGCGGTAGTGCCCCGAGGCGACGGCCGGCTGAGCCACGACCTTGACCCCCAACGACCTGGCCCCCAGGATGCCTGCGGCGTCTTCGGCGTGTGGGCCCCCGGCGAAGAGGTCGCGAATCTGACCTACTTCGGTCTCTACGCCCTACAGCACCGCGGCCAGGAGGCGGCGGGCATCGCGGTCAGCGACGGCTCGGGCGTGGTGGTCTACAAGGATCTCGGCCTGGTGGCCCAGGTTTTCGACGAGCCCACCCTGGCCAGCCTGCGCGGCCACCTGGCGATCGGGCACGCCCGGTACTCCACGACCGGCGCGTCCAACTGGGAAAATGCCCAGCCGACCATCCGGTCGACCGATTCCGGCACGACCATCGCGTTGGCCCACAACGGCAACCTGGTCAACACCGCCGAGTTGGAGAAGGAGGTCGCCGAGCGCGGCCTGGTCGCGGACGGCTCGACCAACGACACCTCCCTGGTGACCATGCTGCTGGCCAGCCGCCCCGACCTGTCGGTCGAGGCCGCCGCGCTCGAGGTGCTGCCGCAGCTTCGCGGGGCGTTCAGCTTCGTCTTCATGGACGAGTCGACGCTGTACGCGGCCCGCGACCCGCACGGCGTACGCCCGCTGGTGCTCGGCCGGCTGGAACGGGGCTGGGTGGTGGCGAGCGAGACCGCCGCGCTGGACATCGTCGGCGCGAGCGTGGTGCGCGAGATCGAGCCCGGCGAGCTGATCGCGATCGACGAGGAGGGGTTGCGGTCCACCCGGTTCGCCGCGCCCGAGCCGAAGGGCTGCCTCTTCGAGTACGTCTACATCGCCCGTCCCGACGCGACCATCGCCGGGCGCAACGTGCACGCCGCGCGGGTGCAGATCGGCCGGCAGTTGGCCAAGGAGCACCCGGTCGAGGCCGACCTGGTCATCCCGGTGCCGGAGTCCGGCACGCCGGCCGCGATCGGTTACGCGGAGGCGTCCGGCATCACCTACGGCGCGGGCCTCATGAAGAACCCGTACGTGGGGCGTACCTTCATCCAGCCGTCGCAGACCCTGCGTCAGCTCGGCATCCGACTCAAGCTCAATCCTCTGCGGCAGAACGTCCGGGGCAAGCGGCTGGTGGTCGTGGACGACTCGATCGTGCGCGGCAACACGCAGCGGGCCATCGTCCGGATGTTGCGCGAGGCGGGGGCGCTCGAGGTGCACGTCCGGATCTCCTCCCCGCCGGTCAGTTGGCCGTGCTTCTACGGCATCGACTTCGCCACCCGGGCGGAGCTGCTGGCCAACGGGCTGGACAACGACGGCATCCGGCGCTCCATCGGTGCCGACACGCTGGGCTACGTCTCACTTCCCGGCCTGATCGCCGCGACCGAGCAGCCGAAGACTCGGCTGTGTCGGGCGTGTTTCGATGGGGAGTACCCGATCGAGCTGCCGGCTGGCAACCTGATCGGCAAGCACGTCCTCGAAGGGATGGGCCGCCGGGTCGCCAACGCGACGCCGGAGGCTCCGGAGAGCTTCGGCTCGCTCGTCGCCACTCCGGGTGGCGTGACCGCAAACCGCCCGTAGCACCAACCGGCGCGGCCCGGCCACCGCCGGCGCGGCACCGAGAACCACAAAAGGGGAGAACCGTGACGCACGTGTCCGAGCGCAGCGGCGCAGGAAGCAGCCCGAACGGCGCTGGTAGCGACCACCAGCCGTGGACGGGTGGTGCCGGCCGCCAGCGGGGCAAGCGCTCCGTCTCGTACGCCGACGCCGGGGTCTCCATCGACGCGGGCGACCGCGCGGTCGAGCTGCTGAAGTCGAAGGTGCGGGAGACCCGGCGCCCCGAGGTGCTGGGCGACCTCGGCGGCTTCGCCGGCCTGTTCCGGCTGGACACGAAGAAGTACAAGAACCCGATCCTGGCGTCCTCGACCGATGGTGTGGGCACCAAGCTGGTCATCGCCCAGCAGATGGACATCCACGACACGGTCGGCATCGACCTGGTCGCGATGGTCGTCGACGACCTGGTGGCCTGCGGCGCCGAGCCGCTCTTCCTGCTCGACTACATCGCCACCGGCGAGGTCGTGCCGGACAAGGTGGCCGAGATCGGCGCGGGCATCGCCGACGGCTGCCGGTACGCCGGCTGCGCGCTGCTGGGCGGGGAGACCGCCGAGCACCCCGGTGTGCTGCGCCCGGACGAGTACGACATCTCCGCGACCGGCGTCGGTGTGGTCGAGGAGGCCGACATCCTCAGCCCGGAGCGCGTCGAGGTGGGTGACGTGGTCATCGCCATGCGCTCCTCCGGTCTGCACTCCAACGGCTACTCCCTGGTCCGGCACGTGCTGCTCGGTGCGGCCCGGATGCGACTGGACATCGTGATCGACGACTTCGGCCGGCAGCGGACCCTCGGTGAGGAGCTGCTGACTCCCACCAAGATCTACGCCAAGGACTGCCTCAAGCTGATCGAGGAGGCCGAGGTGCGGGCGCTGTCGCACATCACCGGCGGCGGCATCCCGGGCAACCTGGTGCGGGTCCTTCCCGAGCACGTCGACGCGGTGGTCAACCGGTCCACCTGGAAGCCGCAGCCCATCTTCGACCTGATCCAGTCCAAGGGTCGGATCGACGACCAGGACATGGAGTCGACGTTCAACATGGGCGTCGGCATGTTCGCGATCGTCTCCGCCGAGGACGCCGACCGCGCCCTGGCCACGCTCACCGGCCGTGGGGTCGAGGCATGGCAGGCGGGCGAGATCATCGAGGGCACCGGCAACGTGCAGATGGTGGGTCAGCACACCCGGGGATGATCACGCTCCGGTGACCGTACGGGTACCTGATCAGGGCTTCACCCGAGTGGCCGGCGCCGCCTAGCCTGAAAGGCTCGGGCTGGGCGGAGGAGGGTGATGGCTGCTGGGGAACCGATGTTCAGCGGGATGCGCGGACTGGCCGCGGTCCCGTCGTACGTCGTCATGCAGCCCACCACCCTGTGCAACCTCGACTGCGCGTACTGCTACCTGCCGTTCCGGGCCGTCGACCGGCGGATGTCGGTGCCGGTGGCCGAGGCGGTGGCGGCGGCGGTCAATCCGTGGGCGGCCGCCGGGCGCTTCTCCGTGGTGTGGCACGGCGGCGAGCCGCTGGCGGCCGGTCGGGACCACCTGGCCGCCCTGATCGCGCCCTTCGGCCCGGAGGTCGAACACCATGTGCAGACGAACGCGACGTTGATCGACGACGAGTGGTGCGAGTTCTTCGCCCGGCACGAGATGCGGGTGAGCGTGAGCGTCGACGGGCCGCGCGAGCGCAACGGGGACCGGGTCAACCGGGGCGGTCAGCCGGCGTACGACCGGATCCTGCGCGGTGTGGCCGCGCTGCGTCGGCACGGCCTGCCCTTCTCCGCGCTGGCCGTGGTGTCCCGGCCGGCGCCGGGGCTCGCCGCGGAGCTGTACGACTACTTCCTCGACCTGGGCTGCGATGTGCTGGGCATCAACATCGAGGAGACCGAGGGCGTCAACACCCGGGACAACAGCCACGACCCGGCGGCGGTGACCACGTTCTGGGCAGAGTTGGTGACGGCCTGGCGGCGGGCCCCCCGGATCCATCTCCGGGAGGTCGAGTGGTCGTTGCGGTACGCGGCGGCGGTCCTCGACGGCACGGCGGACGGTGTGTTGCCCCGCCGGTTGGATCCGATACCGACCATTGGGCACGACGGGTCGGTGACGGTGCTCTCCCCGGAGTTGGCCGGCTTCACCGATCCGCACTACGACGACTTCAGCAGCGGGAACGTGCTGACCACCCCGCTGGCCCGGATCCTGGCCGGTGCCACGTCGACTCCGTGGGTCGGCGAGTTTCTGACCGGGGTGGAAGCGTGTCGGGCGTCGTGCCCGTACTTCGGCTTCTGTGGTGGCGGCCACGCCGCCAACCGTTACTTCGAGCTGGGGCGTTTTGACGGTACGGAGACCGAGCACTGCCGCAACAGCAAGATCCGCCTATTGGAGGGAGTGTTGGAGCATGCCCGAGACCACCAGTCACCGGCGGCCTGAGCGCGAAGCGGACGATGCCCCGGACGACGTCACCGAACGCGTGCGGGAGGCCGCCCCCGGGCTTGTCGCGCTGTTGCAGGAGGCCGCGGACGCGCGGCGGCTGCGGGCCGAGGTGCCGGGCGGCGACGGCGTCAGTGCCGTCTGCGCCTGGAACCACTTCGAGAACATCCCGACCTTCTACAACTGGAACAACCGGCCGCGCTAGGGCGGCCGTGATCAGGGGCCTGTCGGTCGGTCGGAGTTGTCCCCGGCCAGGGCAGGCCCCTGATGATCGGCACCGATCTCGCTCCCGAAGGACACATGCGTGAGCACGCGGGGGTTACCGCGTGCTCAGCTGCGTCGAGAGGTCAGCGGGTCGGACGGACCCAGGGATCCGGGTCGTCGTCCGCGTGATTCTCATCATCGTCGTCGACGAACTCTTTTGAGTCGTCGTCGAAGTGGTGCTCAGACTTACCAGCACCCGCCAGTTCGCGCTGCAAGGCGGTGAGGTCGGTGTTCGGGGAGTGGTACTTCAACTCCCGGGCCACCTTCGTCTGCTTGGCCTTAGCACGGCCGCGCCCCATGGCTCGACCCCCTCGCACAGAATGCGGGGCAGCCCGAAGGCGGGCCCCGATGACGTCAGGCATCTCTCGTGGCTCTTACGGTACATGGGGATGCCATCGTTCGGCACCTCGGGTTACCGTCAGCCGGCTCTGCGCGTCGCGGCGATCCGGCCGTCACCCAGTGTACCTGGTAAGGAGCGGAACGGAGAGCACCCGTGACACCGGGCAAAACACGCCAAACGTGACCCGGGGCTCAGCTTACCGAGTCACGCCGGTACGGGAGGCCCGGAGGCGGATCCCGGTCGATCCGCCTCCGGGGTGGGTCAGCGCAGGTGGATCGTGCGCAGCCGGCCGACCTCGGCCATCCGCCGCTCGGCGAGCCGGTCCGCGGCGACCGCGGGCGGCACGCCCTCGGCGTCCGCCAGGCGCAGGATCTCCCGGGTGGTGTCGTAGATCCGGGTGGCCCGCAGCTTCGCCCGGTCGAAGTTGAAGCCCTCGATCTCGTCGGCCACCTGGATCACGCCGCCGGCGTTGACCACGTAGTCCGGCGCGTAGAGGATGCCCCGGTCGGCCAGCAGCTTCTCGATCCCGGGGTGCGCGAGCTGGTTGTTCGCCGCGCCGGCCACCACCTTGGCGCGCAGTGCCGGAACGGTGTCGTCGTTCAGCGCGCCGCCCAGCGCGCAGGGGGCGTACACGTCGATGTCCGCCGCGGTCAGCGCGCTGGCGTCGTCCACCAGGGTGACCTGCGGGTGGTTGGTGCGTACCCAGGCCAGGGCCTTCGGGTTGACGTCGGTGGCGACCACCTCGGCGCCGTCCTCCAGCAGGTGCCCGGTCAGGTACTTGCCGACCTTGCCCAGGCCCGCGACGCCGACCCGACGGCCGCTCAGGCTCGGCGTGCCCCAGACGTGCTCGGCGGCCGCCCGCATGCCCTGGAAGACGCCCCAGGCGGTCAGGATCGACGAGTCGCCGGCACCCCCGTGCTCCACGCTGCGGCCGGTCACGTAGCGGGTCTCCCGGGCGATGACGTCCATGTCGGGTACGTAGGTGCCGACGTCGCAGGCGGTGTAGTAGCGGCCGGCCAGCGACTCCACGAACCGGCCGTACGCGCGCAGCAGCGCCTCGCTCTTGATCTGCTCCGGGTCACCCCAGATGACGGCCTTGCCGCCGCCCAGGTCCAGGCCGGCGAGCGCGTTCTTGTACGCCATCCCCCGGGACAGGTCGAGCACGTCGGCGAGGGCGTCGTCCTCGCTGGCGTACGGGTAGAAGCGGGTGCCGCCGAGCGCGGGCCCCAGCGCGGTGGAGTAGATCCCGATGATCGCCTTGAGGCCGCTCTGCTTGTCCTGGCAGAAGACGACCTGCTCGTGGCCGGTTGATACCGGGTCGTCGGTGCTCGCGAATACGCCCATGACTGGCTCCTACGGTGGTGTGCGTTCCTTGTGGGACGCGGACCTGGTGGACCCCGGCGGGGATGCTGCCGGTGTGATCGAGCCTAGTATCGGCCGCCCTGCGGATGCCCGACGCGCCGCCGCCGTCCCACGGTGCGGCGCGCACGGTCCGGCCGCTGGCCGCGCGGGGATGCGGTTCGTGGGAGGATCGCGCGGTGCCGTCGCTCTTCGCTTCTTACCTGCGCGTGTACGAGCCGCTGACCGCCTTCGACCGGGACCGGCAGAGTTACTGGCGTCGCTACGTCTCGGAGGGACGGGCGGTCGCCCCGGTCGAGGGACCCGGCCGGCAACGGACGGCGGTGATCGAGGCACTGGGCGCGGGCTGGACCCGGCTGCCCGACCTGCCCGAGGAGGCGTACGTCCTGGAGACGGATGAGAGCCTGCTGGTCTGCCCCTGGAACCTGCGCATCCGGGTCGCTGAGGCGGCGCTCAACGCCCGGGACGGGGTGCCCCCGGTGCTCGCCGACGCCTTCGTGCCGCCGGTGCTCGCCGGGCAGGCCCGGGCGGTCGTCGACGACTGGCGCAGCGGCGCGCGGGTGTTGGAGCACGGGGTGCCCCGGGTGCACGAGCAGATCGCCACCTGGGGCGTACCCCTGCGGTGGTTCGTGCTCTTCGACCCGGCGGAGCGGGACCACGTCACCCAGCCCGGCCGGCGGGCGCTGCGCTACCGGACGGAGATCTCCAAGGCCCGTCGCCGTTCGTCCCGGGCGTTGTCGGTGCTGCGCAAGTCGGTGGGCGAGGCGCCGATCACCGAGGCGGTCCAGGAGGCGGCCCGCTGGCTGGAGGAGTTCCACCCGCGCTCGGTGGTGGAGCTGGACTACGGCGGCCTGGTCGACCTGCTCTCCGACGAGACCCTCGCCGCGGACGACTCGCCCGAGCTGGTCGCCGGTGGTCTCGCCGGCCTGTCCCGGGGGGAGGCGGACGAGGCGTCGGCCGCGTACGACAAGTTGGTGGCCCGCTGGCGCGCCGTGCAGCTCCTGGAGCGGTGCAACTAAGGCAAATCGCCCCTAGGAGCGCTCCCAAGGCGAGGGTGTCTCGTAGTTGACGCATCACGAACCGTGATCATGAGTCCGAATAAGGTACTTTCTGCCGTGTAAAAGTCGTAAAAATCGGGCATGGTTCATCCGTCCGTCTAGGGACCTTCATCCGTTCGGCCCATGTCGGACATCGGGGACTAGCCGGACCATGGGAGACGCGTCGGCCGGCGGGACCCCGGCCGATGTCTATACATGTGGAGGAGTGACCGATGGCATCGCGAACGCACGAACCAGAGCCGCTGCTCACACCGGCCGAGGTGGCGTCGATGTTCCGTGTCGACCCGAAGACGGTGACCCGGTGGGCGAAGGCCGGCAAGCTCAGCGCCATCCGCACCCTGGGTGGCCACCGTCGATACCGCGAGTCGGAGGTCAGGGCGCTGCTACAGGGCCAGATCCCGCAGCAGCGGCAGGGCGACTGACCGATAGAGCTTTCCGAAAAGGGGCGGTGGATCTCGATCCACCGCCCCTTTTCCTGTCTGCTTCGGGCCGCCCTCGGTTTCCGCGCGTCAGTCCGCGTCGTCGGGGCCGGTCAAGGTCACCCGGATGCCGATCGTGCCGCCCTCGCCGCGCCGCAACCGGCTGCCCAGCAGGCTGAGCCGACCGATCAGGCGGTACTTGTGCTTGAGCAGGTCGCGGACCCGGCCCGTGTCGCGCCCTCCGTAGAGGGTCGCGTGGGCGGGCACCTCCGCACCGTGCGGGCGGCCCCGTACGTCGCAGGGCGCCACGGTCACCTCGCCGTTGTGGCGGATCCGCTTGACCTTCCCCGAGTCGGCCCGGGTCCACACCGCCAACGCGTCCCCGTCGCGGACCGCCCACACCGGGGTCGGCACCGCCCGGCCGTCCTTGCGGAAGGTCGTGAGCAGGAGGTACTTCTCGGCCGACAGCCGGTCCAGGGTGGTCACGCCGACAGGATAGGCCGCTGCGGGCCGCTGAGCGGCCAGATAGCGTGAACGCCGTGACGGGCGAGCCTGCAATCGGTGACGTGGTCGGCGAGCTGCTGCGGGACGCGCTCGCCGTGGCGACCGGGGTCGGCCCCCGGCCGATGGTCGGGGGTCGGCTGCCCCGGCCGGTCATCGAGATCATCGAACGGGACGACGGCCTGATCAACGGCGCTCCGGCGGCGCACTACCTCGACGGGCCGGCCGACTGGCAGCCGTACGACCACCGGGCCGTCGACCGGGCCCGGGGCGAGACCCTGGATGTCGGTACCGGGGCGGGCCGGATCGCGCTGCTGCTCCAGGAGCGCGGGGTACCCGTCACCGGGCTCGACACCTCGGCGGGCGCGTTGGACGTGAGCCGGCGTCGGGGCGTACGACGGCTGGTGCACGGCACGGTGGACACGCACGTGGCCGACGGCCGGCGGTACGACACGTTCCTGCTGCTCGGTAACAACCTCGGGCTGTTCGAGGGGCGCGAGCGGGCTCCGGTGTTCCTCGACGCACTCGCCGCGCTGGCCCGACCGGGTGCCCAGATCATCGCGCACGGCACCAACCCGTACGGCACCCGCGACCCGGTGCACACCGGCTACCACGAGCGCAACCGGCGTCGGGGGCGGTTCGGTGGCCAGCTCCGGCTCCGGCTGCGCTACCGGGAACTGGGCACCGAATGGTTCGACTACCTGGTCTGCTCGCCGGACGAGTTCGCCGAGTTGGTACACGGCAGCGGGTGGCGGTTGACCGATGTGGACGACCGGGACGCCCCCTACTACCTGGCCACCCTGCGGCTCGCCGGCTGAGCGACGGCTCCTGCGCCGTGTCTGGTGCAGGAGCCGTCGTACGGCTCAGACCTGAACGGTCGGGGGCAGCGGCTCGGGCGGGAGGCCGCCGTCGCCGTCGACGACCTCGTCGGGGGTGCCGTCCTCGTCGATGTCGACCATGGTGATGTCCACCTTGCCGTCACCATCAGTGTCGAACTGGAACAGGTCGGCCTTGCCGTCGCCGTCGGTGTCCACCACCCACACGTCGGTCTTGCCGTCGTTGTTGGTGTCGGCGCGCAGCAGGTCGACCCGCTCGTCGCCCCGGGTCTCAACGGTCTCGGAGTCGGCGGTGACGCTCTCCGGTGCCTGGCTCATCTCGATGCGGTCCTTCCCTTTGGTTGACGGGCCGTACGTACCCGATCCCGCGCTCCCCCACGCATCGGCCGGCTCGGGCGCTGTCTAGGGTCGCACCATGAGTGAGCGTGGCTGGCGTGGCGGAGATCCCGCGCGTCGCCGGGGCGGACAGGGAGGCGTGATGAACGATCGTTTCGTGGTCGTCGGTGCGGGCACGATGGGGCTCGGCATCGCGTACGTGGCGGCCGGCGCCGGCCACGCCGTCGAACTGGTCGAGGTGGACGCGGACCGGGGCGCGACCGCGCTGACCCGGCTCGCCGACCTGTGGGAGCGCGCGGTGCAGCGCGGCAAGCTGACCGCCGACCAGGCCGCCGCGAACCGGGAGCGGGTGCTCCTGCGGCCGAGTCTCGCCGAGGTCGCCGCCGCGCCGCAGGTGGTCGTGGAGGCGGTGCCGGAGCGGCTGGACCTGAAGCGGGCGGTGCTGCGCGACGCCGCCGCCCTGGAGCCGGCCCTGCTCGGCAGCAACACGTCAAGCATCGCCATCGGCGAGCTGGCCGCCGGGCTGGCCGCCCCGGAGCGCTTCCTCGGCCTGCACTTCTTCAACCCCGTCTGGGCGATGCCCCTGCTGGAGATCGTGGTCGGCCCGGCCACCGCCGAGGAGACCACCACCGCGGCCGTCGCGCTCGCCGGTCGGTTGGGCAAGGACCCCGTCGTCGTACGCGACATGCCCGGCTTCGCGACCTCCCGCCTCGGGGTCACCCTCGGGCTGGAGGCGATCCGGATGGTCGCCGACGAGGTGGCCAGCCCGGCCGACATCGACAAGGCGATGGTGCTCGGCTACCGGCACCCCATCGGGCCCCTGGAACTGACCGACCTGGTCGGCCTGGACGTGCGCCTCGACATCGCCCGTACCCTCCAGGCCGCGTACGGGGACCGCTTCGCGCCACCGGAGCTGCTGGTGGAGATGGTGGCCGCCGGGCGGCTGGGCAAGAAGTCCGGGCACGGCTTCTACCGCTGGGAAGGCGGTGTCAAGCAATGAGTGGTCTGCGGATCGAGGAGCGGTCGGACCGGCTCGTGGTGACGCTGGCCCGGCCGGAGAAGCGCAACGCCATCGACGCCGACCTGATCGGCGAACTGCACGAGGTCTGCGCCGAGTTGGAGGCCCGCCCCCGGCTGCTGCTCCTGACCGGCGGCGCGGAGGGCATCTTCGCCGGCGGCGCCGACATCGGTCAGCTCCGCGAGCGGGGCCGCACGGACGCCCTGGCCGCGATCAACTCGGCCGCCTTCGCGCGGATCAGGGCACTGCCCATGCCGAGCGTGGCCGCCGTCGACGGGCCGGCGCTGGGCGGCGGCGCGGAACTGGCGTACGCCTGCGATCTTCGGGTGTGTACGGCCCGGGCGGTCTTCGGTCAGCCGGAGGTGCGGTTGGGCATCCTGGCCGGCGCCGGCGCGACCCACCGGCTGCCGGCCCTCGTCGGCGAGGGGCGGGCCAAGGAGTTGCTGTTCACCGGCCGTCGGGTGGACGCCGCGGAGGCCCTGCGGATCGGCCTGGTGAACCGGGTGGTGGACGAGCCCGGCGAGCTGCTGACGACGGCGCACGGGCTGTTGGACGAGATGGCCCAGGCCTCGCCTCTGGCATTGCGGCTCACCAAGCTGGCCGTCGACGCGCCGGCCGCCGCGCACCCGCAGCTCGACCTGGTGAGTCAGGCGGTGCTCTTCGAGGACGAGGAGAAGCACCGCCGGATGACCGAGTTCCTGGACCGCCGCCGGGCCCGCTGACGCGGCGACGGAAACGGCCGCACCGGCTGCGGAGCCGGTGCGGCCGTCGAGGTCCGCGGATGACGCTCAGTGCCGGATCTGCACCCCGGAGTCGGCGAGCGCCCGGATCACCTGGGCCGACTCACCGAAGCCGATGATCAGCACGGCGTCGGCGCCGAACTCCTTGATCTCCTTCGCGCCGCCGGAGAAGTCCACCGGCGCCGCCTTGGCGTCGGCCGGCGGGTCGTACGTGAGCAGCTTGAGCCGGTCACCGGGGATGCCGGCCTTCTCCAGTTCGTCCCGGACGGTGGCCTGCAGACCCTCACCGTAGGAGTCCTTGCGGGCGACGATGACGATCTTCTGCGACCCGTCGCGGAGGACCACGTCGGCCAGTGCCCGGCCCTGGAGGCTGTCCGGCGGGGCGGTACGGAAGTAGAGGCCCTTGTCCTCGACGTCGGTCAGGCTGGCGTCGGTGTTCGACGGCGAGAAGAGGATCTTTCCGGCCTTGACCACGTCCGGCAGCACCTCCCGGGAGATGCCCGAGGCGCCCGCGCCGATGATGATGCTGACCCCGTCCGCCACGTGCTTGGCGACTGTCGCCTTGGCCACCGCCGGGCTGGTGCCGTCGTCGCCGTCCTTCCACGTCACCGGCTTGCCCAGCACGCCGCCAGCGGCGTTGATCTCCCGGATGGCCAGTGCCGCGCCGGCCGCCATCGGCGGGTACGCGATCGCCAGATCACCGGTCTTCGGCAGCAGACCGCCCACGATCAGCGGCTTCTGGTCGTCGGCGTCACCGGCGCGTGGCTTCTTGCCCTTCGGCGGGGTCTTGGTGCTCGCCGCCGACTCGGCGCCCGCGCCGACGAACTCGGTCTTGCCGTCGTTGAGCTGCTGGCCGTCGAAGGTCAGCGTGGCGTAGCTCGCGGTGGCCGGCTCGCCCTTGTCGGTGAAGCCGGCGCGGGTCAGCGAGACGCTGCGGTACTCGATGTCCTGCCCGGCCCGGGCCAGCGTGAGACAGCTGGCCGGGTCCTCGCAGCGCTGACCGTTGTTGGTCACGCCGACGATCTGCTTGGCGATGGCGGCCGGGTCGGTGCTGCCGGCCAGTTGCGCGGCGAGCACACCGATGACCACCGCGTCGTACGTCTCGGCCGAGTAGAGGTAGTCCGTCAGCGCCGGATTGACGGACCGTAGCCGGCTCTTGAAGTCATCGGGCAGCGGTGTGAGCGGCGTGGTCCCCTTCATTCCGTCGACGAGGTCGGCACGCTCCTTCAACTCCGCTGGGTAGGAGTTCAGCATGTTGCCGTCCGTGCCGTAGAGGCGCACCTGTTGGGCGCTCCCCTCCTCGGCCTTGTCATCCCCGCAAGCGCTCGTGGCGAGCAGGATCGTCGCGCAGGCGGCCAGTGTGGCCACCCGCGAGCGGCGTGATACGAGCATGGTCGTCCTTCCTCCGGCGAAGGTCCGCTGCGCACATTAGCGTGCCGGGGCCGGTCGCGGTGCCGTGGAGGTGGCGCAATGCGTAGGTAGCTCACGTTGAATACGCAGAGTGACGGAAGTGTGAGGGCTTGACCCCTCCTCCTACTGTGCGCTGGGTGACGGACCTACCACAGCAGACGTTCGACGACGCGACCGCCGTACTCCGTTCGGCGCTGTCCGGGGACTCCGACGCCGTGACGGGTGCGTTCGACGCCGTCGTCGACCGGGACGGCCTGTCCGGGGCGTACGGGGTCGCCTGGTGCCTCGCCGCGACGATGGTCGGTGACGCGCCGACGAGCACCGGATGCGCGCTCGACTTCCCGGGCATCGAGCAGGCGGACTACGACACCCGCTGGGTGGCCCGCTTCGTGAGCGCCTACGCCAACCGGGACGTACCGACCGGCGAGGCACTGTTCGGCGCGGCGGCGGCCGACGGGCTGCTCGCCGACTGCCTGCGCACGCTGGCCGGTTCGACGATCGCCACCCTGCGCAGCCGCGCCGAGTGAACGCGGCACCCGCGTCGGGCGCCGCGTCCCCGGGGCCGTTCAGAAGGCGTGGTACGCGACCAGCGGCTCGTACTCGTAGCGCAGGTTCTCGAAGCGGACCCGGAAGTTGACCCCGTCCTTGACGTTCGTCGCGACGACGGTCCAGCCGGAGTTGGCCGGCAGGTAGGTCCAGTAGTTGCACTTGCTGGTCTTGTCGATGAAGATCACGCAGGCTTCGGTGGCGTACGCGCTGGCGTTGCGGACGTTGATGTCACGGCACCGGGTCGTGGTGCGGTACGGGCCGGCCTGGCCGCCGTACCCGCCGGTCTGAAAGAACGAGCGGACCGCGCCGCCGTAGCAGGTGGCGAGCGGGGCGAAGAGGTTCGGCCCCGAGGTGAAGTCGGTGGAGCCGGTGCCCGGGGTGGCCGTGGCGGCCCGGGCGGGCGCGCCGGTGGCGAGCAGCGCGGCGGCGGTGGCGACGGCGAGCAGGCGAGCGGTCGGGGATGACATGCAGGCGGCCTCCGGAAACAGTTAACTGACTGTCCGTATTGGACGGACGAGCTGACCGTGACGATGATACTGATCGATCAATGGCGGCGTGATCCCGGATCGTCGGTCGGGTGTGATAGCTCTGGGGCATGTCCGAGGCCATGCTCAGCAAGGTGCGCAAGCTGCTCGCCCAGGCCGAGGACCCGGCCTGCACACCCGCCGAGTCGGCGGCGTTCACCGCCAAGGCGACCGAGCTGATCGCCCGCTACGGCGTCGACCGGGCGCTGCTCGCGGTCCGCGACCCCGCCACCGACCCGGTCGGCGACCGCGTGCTCGACATCGTCGCCCCGTACGCGCGGGACAAGGTCGGCCTGCTCGCGGCGGTCGCCGAGCCACTGCGCTGCCGCTGCGTCCGGCGCAAGCAGGGCAACGGGTTCGTCGCCCACCTGTTCGGCTTCGCCAGCGACCTCGAACGCGTGGACCTGCTCTTCACCTCACTGCTCGTGCAGGCCGCACACGGCCTGGCTGCCACGGCGGTGCCGGCGGACGACCATCCGGCCGCCTTCCGGCGGTCCTGGCTCGCCGGCTTCGCGGAGGTGATCGGTGGGCGACTCTGGGCGGCCGAGTCGGCGGCGGCCAGCGAGTCGGGGGCCCCGTCGATGGCGTTGGTCCTGGCCGACCGCTCCGATCGGGTGCAGCGGCGGCTCACCGAGGAGTACCCGCGACTGCGTACCGCCCCGGCCCGTCGGCTCGGTGGCACGGGCTTCGGCTCCGGCGCCGAGGCGGGCAGTCGCGCGCACCTGGGCGGCCGGAACCTCGACACCGGCCGGGTCGGCCGACAACTCGGCCGCTGACACGCGCCCTGGTCAGGCGGTCTGCTGGCCGCGGGACACCGCGGCGAGATAGCGGGTCAGCAACTCGTGCCAGCCCGCGGTGAGCGCCTTGCGATAGCCCTCGGCCGCCTCACCGTGCCGGTCGAAGTGCCGGTGCTCCAGCTCCACCCGGGTCCGCTCCGGCCCGTCGGCCAGGAACAGGACCTCGACCTCGCTCGCCTTCGCCGGGTCCGGCACCGGTACCCGGTCCGGCCCGATTTGCCAGGCGAAGACCAGCCGTCGCGGCGGATCCCAGGTGAGCACCCGACCCCAGTCGGCACGGAAGCCGTACGGGCCGATCTCGTAGAGCATGCCGCCGGCCTGCGGCTCCATGCCCAGCTCGGCGAGAGCCTCCGGCCCGGACCAGGTGTACTCGGTGACCCACCACTCGGTCAGCTCATCGGTGAACACGGCGAACGCCCGCTCGGCGGAACCGGGGACGAGGAGGCTGCACCGTAAGGAGAACCGCTCCAGGTCCTGCCGGATGTCGGCCGGATCAGCCATCCCCTGTCCCATAGGCCCGGACCATACCGGCTGATGCCCGGGTGTGCAGCTTCGCGCGGTGCCCTGTTCCAGACAGTGGGTTGCCGAGCCGTCACGGACGGGATGCCCCGCCGGAAAGCGGGTAACCGCGCCGGACGGTCCGAACGACCGGGTCGGCGCGACGGGCGGAGCGGGAGAGCATGAGCGAGGACGCGCAGCAACGAAGGCCGGACCGCGTCCGACCCGGTTGATCGACTCGACTTCGGCGACATCGCGGTATCCCGGTCGCTGCGATACCCCGACTTCGCCGAAAGCGAGTCGATCAAGGGGTAGGCAGGGCGCTCAGGGCACAAAAAAGCAAGATCCCCACCTGCGTATTCGCTGGTGGGGACCTCTGTAGCCCGGCGAAAGGCTATGTGGCCAGGGGCGGGGTCGAACCGCCGACCTTCCGATTTTCAGTCGGACGCTCGTACCAACTGAGCTACCTGGCCGCGTTGCTCGGCTCATGCTACCCGTCAGCAGATTGAACTGCTCACAGGATCACACGCTCCGATACGCAGAACGCCGCGCGATGCGCGGCGTCAGCGCTGCGGTCCTGACGGGACTTGAACCCGCGACCTCCGCCTTGACAGGGCGGCGAGCACTCCAACTGCTCCACAGGACCTAGCTTGTGTTGCTCCGACTTGCGCCGGTCGTGCCCCCAACGGGATTCGAACCCGTGCTACCGCCTTGAAAGGGCGGCGTCCTGGGCCGCTAGACGATGAGGGCGGCCCCGCCATCATTGCACATTCGCAACTTCAAGCGGACTTGCTCCCATCCGGCCCCGCCGGAGGCTTGGAAAGCATACGTGATGCCTGGCCGGTCGACAAAACCGGTATGGCCGGGGCCGTCGTGGAGCGCATAACCGCAGGTCAGAGCCCATCTGCCTTGAGTCGGGTGATGCCGTAGCGGTGCTTCAGGTCGGCGATCAGGTGGGGGCAGGCGGCGAGCGTCGCGGCCCGGTTTCCGCCTCCGTCGTGCAGCAGCACGATGGAACCGGGACGTGCCGCGTTGTGGACCCGCTTGGCGATCGTGGCGGCGGTCGGCTTGTCCCAGTCCTGCGGGTCGACGGCCCAGTGCAGCGGACGCATGCCGAGCTCCTTGGCCACGGTGAGGACTTCCGGCGTCCACCGGCCACCGGGCTGGCGGTAGAAGGGGACCGGTGTGCCCGGGGCGGCCGTCTGGATGGCCTTGTTGGTGCGGGCCAGGTCGGCCTTGATGTCGGCGACCGGCCGGCGGGCGAGGTCGAGGTCGTGTCGCCAACTGTGGTTGCACAGTTGGTGGCCCTCCCGGACGATCCGTCGGATCAGCTCCGGGTGTCGCTGGGCTTCCTGGCCCACCACGCAGAAGGTGGCCGTCACATGGGCCGCCTTCAGTTGGTTGAGCACCTTCGGTGTCCAGGCCGGGCTGGGACCGTCGTCGAAGGTCAGCGCCACGGGTCGTACGCCGGTGTTGCGCCGCAGCCCGGCCGGGAGCTTCGCCGGCAGCGGTCGCAGCGGCGGCTTGGTGGGCTTGGCGTGGGTGGCGCTCGGCGAAGGGGTGGGCTTCGGCGTGGGTACGGCGGACGACTCGACGGGCTGCGGTGGCCCGGCGACGTGGATGGCAGTGTCTGGCTGAGCGCAACCGGACAAGACCAGCACCACGGCGAGGACGGACGCCAGGGCGGCGCGGGCTTGCATCTGTTCGCTCCCGGAGGGTCGGGGTGGGCGGACCACTCCGACGGTAGTGGAAGCGACCAGGGAGCCGACAGGTCGGTCAGGCCTCCCGCGACTGGTCCAGCGAGTCGCGGACCGCCACCGCCAGCGAGACCGCTTCGGCCAGGTCGACCGGGCGGACCACGCCGGCGGGTAACCCGTCGGCCCGCCAGCCCGGGCCGGCGGCGAGGATCAGCAGCGGGCGGCGGGGTGCGGCGAGCAGCGCGCTGAGCTGGGCCGGGTCGGCGGTGGCCCGGGTGTGTGACCAGAGCACCACGGCGGCCGGTCCGGTCCGGTTGACCGCCTCGACGAGGGCGGCCACCGGCACCCGGGCGCCCAGCATCCGGTAGCCCACCCCGGCCTCGGCGAGCGCGGCGGCCAGTGCTTCCAGGGGGAGGGTGTGCTGCTCCTCGTCGGCGCAGGAGAGCAGGATCCGGGCCGGCCCGGCGGGCGGGTTGGCCCGGCTGGCCGCGGCGAACGCCTCCGACACGCACCGGGAGACCAGGTGTTCCACCTCGATGAGGCCGGAGGTGGCGACGTGCCGCTCACCGATGCCGGCGAGCACGGGCCGCAGCAGGGTCTCCCAGGTGGCGATGATCCCGCTGGCGGCGATCGTGTGCGCGATCGTCTCGTTGATCGCCGCCGCGTCCAGGCGCATGGCGGCGCGGGCCAGGCCCCGGGCCGCCGGGCCGGCACGGCCCACCCCGATGGCGCCGCCCCCGTCGCGGCTCGCCGGTCGGATCCGGCCCCGGGTGGCGGCGTCCAGAAGGGTACGGTCCGGCGTCTGCCGGGCCCACCGGGCCGCTTCGGCCGGGCTGACGCCCTCGGCGGTCAACCGCCGCATGGTTTCGAGGCGGGCCAGGTCGGCCGGCGTGTACCGACGGTGATGGCCGGGTACGTGCTCGCTGGGCCCGAGCCCGTAGCGCTGGTGCCAGGTGCGCAGGGTGGTGACCGCGACCCCCAGCCGGCGCGCGACGGCGCCCGCGCTCAACGCCTCATCGGCCACCCGACCGCTCCGCCGCGTCGTCCGCCGGCGCTCCGGGCGGGGTCGTGGTGAAGCCGGGGGCGTCCGACGAGGACCCCGAGGGGCGCAGCAGCCGGTTCACCACCCCGCCCAGCCAGGGGGCGTACGACCGGGGGTCCTGGTCGAGTTCGGTCTCCAGGGCGGCCGGGTCGGCCCAGCGCAGCTCGGCCACCTCGTCCGGGTCGGGGCGCAGTGGCGCGGCGGGTAGGAACTCGCCGCGCAGCACATGGTCGTACTCGAACTCGACCCGGCCGGTGGCGGGGTCCTCGGCGTAGTAGACGTAGACGCCCACCTCGGTCAGCTCGACCGGACCGGTGCCCAGTTCCTCGCGCAGTCGTCGGTTGGCCGCCTCGGTGAGCGACTCACCCGGACGCGGGTGGCCGCAGCAGGAGTTCGCCCAGCGCAGCGGGAACCGGGTCTTGACCGCGGCCCGTCGTTGCAGCAGCACCTGGCCGTCCGGGTCGACGAGCAGCACCGAGAACGCCCGGTGCAGTTGCCCCGGCGGTTGGTGAGCGGCGGCGACGGTGGTGTCGCCGTGGGCTCGCCCGGCGTCGTCGACCAGCTCGACGAGATGGTCCTCGCGGCTGCTCATCGTCCCTCTCCCGTGATCCGGCCGGCGGCCAGCTTGCCAGAGATCAACACCATCGGTACGCCCACGCCGGGCTGCGTGCCGGAGCCGACGAAGACGACGTTCGACAGGTGGCGGTGCAGGTTCGACGGGCGGAACGGCCCGGTCTGGAAGAGGGTGTGCGCGGCGGCGAACGGTGTGCCGGCGGCCATCCCCTGTTCGGCCCACTCGGCGGGGGTGATCGCCCGCAACACCTCCACCCCGGCGCCGAACCCGACGTAGCCACGCTCCTCGAGCGTCGCGATGAGCTGGTCGCCGTAGCGCTGGGTCAGGTCGCCGCGCCACTCGAAGGGTGCCCGGTCGAGGTTCGGCACGGGCGCGAGCACGTAGTAGGTGTGCCGATCCGGTGGTGCCACCGACGGGTCGGTCCGACTGGGATTGGTGACCAGCAGCGACGGATCGGTCATCAGCTCGCCCCTGCGGATGACCTCATCGAAGGTGCCCTTCCACGCGCGTCCGAAGTGGATGTTGTGGTGGGCGATCTTCGCATAGCCCTGCCGCGAGCCGACGTGCAGGACGACGCAGGACGGCGAGTAGGTGAGGCGGCGCGCGGGCGCGGCGGGGAGCAGGTCCCGGTAGGCGACCGGCAGGTCCGGGTTGAGCACCACCACGTCCGCCGGCACCAGCTCGCCGTCGGCGGTCAGCACGCCGGTGGCCCGCCCGTTCGCGGTCTCCACCCGGGTCACCGTGGTGTCGTACCGGATCTGCACGCCGTGCTTCTCGGCCGCGCCGGCCATCGCCCGGGAGACCGCGTGGATGCCGCCGCGGGGGAAGTAGACCCCGGCCACCGAGTCGAGGTACGCGATGACCGCGTAGATGGCCAGCGCGTCGTGCGGGGCGAGCCCGGCGTACATCGCCTGGAAGGAGAAGATCCGCTGGGTACGGGGGTCCCGGAAGAATTGATTGATCTTGGTCTGGAGGCGGCGGAAGGCCCCACCGGTGAGCAGCTTGAGCAGGTTGCCGGTGAGCAGGTCGGTCGGCGCGTCCAGGTTGCGCTCGATGAAGTCGGCCCGCTCCAGCCGCCACAGCTCCCGCGCGTAGTCGACGAAGCGCAGGTAGCCGTCGGCCTCGCGGGGACCGCAGACCCGGGAGATCTCGGCCGCCATCCGGGTGGTGTCGGTGCGTACGTCGAGGGTCGACCCGTCCGGGTAGTACGCCCGATACGCCGGGTCCAGGGGAGTCAGGTCGAGCCAGTCGCGCAGCTCCTCGCCGACCGCTCCGAGCGCCTCGGCGATGAGGTCGGGCATGGTGAGCACGGTCGGGCCAGTGTCGAACTCGTAGCCGTCGACCGCGAGCCGCCCGGCCCGCCCGCCGGGGACCGACTCGCGCTCCAGCACCGTCACCTGCCGGCCGCTGCCGGCCAGGTGCAGCGCGCAGGCGAGGCCGCCCAGCCCGGCGCCCACGACCACCACCCGATCCGTTCGTCCCGTCACCGTCCGCACGTGACCACCTCCTCGAGATCCTCGATCATCAAGCCCGCCGACTGGTGGCAGCGGTGGCCAACCCGGTCAGCGCGGTACGCGCCGTCCGGTCCACGGGCGCGCTGTCGAGCGCGGCCAGGGCCTCGCCCACCCGCTCGGCGATCATCCGCTCCACCCGGGCCACCGCGCCGGTCTCGGCGACCACGTCGGCGAGCCGTTCCACAGGTTCGTCGTCGATCTGCTCCAGCGCCCGGAGCTGGCCCGGCGTGGCGAGTTGGCGGGCCAGCATGAGCAGCGTGGTGGGCTTGCCGACGCGCAGGTCGTCGCCGGCCGGCTTGCCGGTCGCCGCCGGATCGCCGTAGACGCCGAGCAGGTCGTCGCGGAGCTGGAACGCCTCGCCGACGGCCAGGCCGTAGCGGGTGTACGCGGTGACCAGCGCGGCGTCGGCCGTCACCCCGGCCAGGCACGCGCCGAAGAGCAGTGGTCGTTGCACGGTGTAGCTGGCGGTCTTGTACCGGGCCACCCGCAGCGCCCGGTCGACCGACCAGCTGTCCGGGTCGTTCTCGCCGAGCACGTCCAGGTACTGCCCGGCGACCGTCTCGACCCGCATCTGGTCGTAGCAGCGGCGGACCTCGAACAGTCGGGCCGGGGTGATGGTGGCGCGGGCGAGCAGCTTGTCGGCCCAGACCATGCAGAGGTCACCGATGAGCACGGCGGCGGCCTCACCGAACCGGTCGGGGTCGCCCCGGTGGCCGGCGGCGACGTGCTGGGCGGCGAGCGCGACGTGCGCGGTGGGCCGGCCGCGACGGGTGGTGGAGGCGTCCATCACGTCGTCGTGGACCAACGCGAAGGTGTGCAGCAGTTCGAGGGAGGCCAGCGCGGGTAGGACTGCGGGAAGCGGTTCGTCGCCACCGACCGCCCCGCGCCAACCCCAGTAGCCGAACGTGGACCGGATCCGCTTCCCCCCGGACAGCACGGCCGAGCGCGCGGCGGACGCGAATCCGCCCATGGCTGCGTCGATCTCGGTGAGTGCGTCGACTTCGGCGGTGAGGAAGGTGGACAGGGTCTCGTTGACCGCCGTGATCAGGTCCTGGGTGTAGGCGGCCAGGACAGCGCGGACCGGATCGTCCCGCTCGCCCGGCTCCACCGGCGCCACACGTACCGCGTTGCCCGCAACTGCGTCGTTGGCCATGTGGGCGAGCGTACCCTAGGGTACGAGTTGCGTCGATTGGTGCGTCGATATTTGAGGAGGGCCGGTGGACGTCGATCTCACCGCTGCCTATGACCGGTGCCGTGAGCTGCACAAACGCCATGGCCGCACCTACTATCTCGCCACCCGGCTGCTTCCCGCGTGGAAACGCCGACATGTGCACGCTCTCTACGGATTCACCAGGTACGCCGACGAGATCGTGGACAGCACCGAGGACCTTCCGCCGGCCGAGCGTTCCGCCCTGCTCGACGACTGGGCCAGCAGGTTCGTGGCCGGACTGCACGGTGCGTCGGTTGACGATCCGCTGCTGCCGGCCGTGCTGCACACGATCGCCATCTTCGATCTCGACCGGGACGACTTCGCGTCGTTTCTCAAGAGCATGGCGATGGACCTGACGGTCACCTCGTACCCGACGTACGACCACCTGCTCGACTACATGGAGGGTTCGGCGGCGGTGATCGGCACCATGATGCTGCCGATCCTGGGCAGTTCCGACCCGGCGGCGGCCCGCGAGCCGGCCCGGCAACTCGGCTTCGCCTTCCAGCTCACCAACTTCATCCGGGACGTCGCCGAGGACCTCGACCGGGGCCGCACCTACCTCCCCGACGAGGACCTGGCGAAGTTCGGCGTTACCCGCGAGGAGCTGATCGAGGCCCGCGACCGGGGACGGGGCACGCCCCGCACGCGCGAGCTGATCGAGTACGAGGTGACCCGGGCCCAGGCGCACTACGCCGCCGCCGCGCCGGGCATCACCATGCTCGCTCCCGCCTCACAGGCGTGCATGCGCACGGCGTACGCGCTCTACGGCGGCATCCTCGACGAAGTGGCCGCGCAGGACTACGACGTCTTCACCCGCCGCGCCCTGGTGCCGCAGCGTCGACGGATGGCGGTGGCCGTGCGCGCTCTGCTCACGTCGACGGGTACCCCGGTCACCATCCCCGGGCCGACGGTCCAGCCGGCGGCCCGGTGAGCGGGGGCACCGCGGTCGTGCTCTTCACCCGCGACCTGCGGGTGCACGACCACCCGGCGCTGGCCACCACCTGCGCGGCGTTCGACCGGGTGGTGCCGCTGTACGTGCTCGACCCGACCCTGGCCGGGCTGTCCGCCAACCGCACCCGGTTCCTGCACCAGGCGCTCGCCGACCTGCGCGACGCGCTGCGTGAGCGCGGCGGCGACCTGGTGGTGCGCCGCGGCGACCCGGTGGCCGAGACGATCCGGCTGGCCGGCAAGGTCGGTGCCACCGCCGTCGCCCTCTCCGCCGACGTCAGCCACTACGCCTGTCGCCGGGAGCGTCGACTGCGCGCCGAGTGCGAGCGGCACCGGCTGCACCTGCGGCTCTTCCCGGGGCTGACGGTCGTCGAGCCGGGTGACCTGCGGCCCGGCGGAGGTGGCGACCACTACCGGGTGTTCAGCCCGTACCACCGGGCGTGGGCCGGCGCGCGGTGGCGCGAGGAGTTGGCCGCGCCCCGCCGGGTCGTCCTGCCCGACGGGGTGGGCGTGGGCCGGTTGCCGGCGCCGCCGGCGGGGGAGTCGCCGGAGGCGGCCGTCGGCGGTGAACGCGTGGCCCGGCAGCGCCTCACCGACTGGCTGCCCGAGCTGAGTCGGTACGACGACCAGCACGACGACATGGCCGGCGACGACACCTCCCGACTCAGCCCGTACCTGCGCTTCGGGTGCGTGTCGCCGTTGTCGGTGGCCAACCGTGCCGGCGACCGGTCCGGGCCGTTCGTGCGGCAGATCTGCTGGCGCGACTTCTACTACCAGGTCACCGGCGCCTTCCCGGACATCTCGACGGCCGCCTACCGGCGGGGTGCCACCGAGGAGTGGCGCTACGACGACGACGCCCTCGCGGCCTGGGCCGAGGGCCGGACGGGCATGCCGATCGTGGACGCCGGCATGCGGCAGATGCGGGCCCAGGGGTGGCAGCACAACCGGGCCCGGCTGATCACCGCCGGCTACCTGACCAAGCACCTGGGGCAGGACTGGCGGGCCGGCGTGCGGGTCTTCTTCCGCTGGCTCCTGGACGGCGACGTGGCCAACAACTCGGGCAACTGGCAGTGGGTCGCCGGCACCGGCAACGACACCAAGCCGTACCGGGGGTTCAACCCGGTCCGGCAGGCCGAGCGGTACGACCCTGCCGGCGACTACGTACGCCGCTGGGTGCCGGAGTTGGCGCAGGTGGCGGGCAAGGCCATCCACCAGCCGTGGAAGCTGCCGGACGACGTGCGCCGCACGCTGGACTACCCGCCGCCGCTCACCGTTCCGGGCACCGATCCGGTCTGGTTGCGGTGATCAGAGGCAGGAGTGCAGCGCCTCGGCCACCTCGTCGACCCGGTCGTGCTCGGCGAGGTGTGCGGTGACGTACGCGAGCGTGTACCCGCGCACCGGGTCGGCCCACGCGCTGCTGCCGCCGATCCCGCCCATGCCCCAGCTCCCGTCCGGCTCCCACTGCATGCCCAGCGTCCATCGGGCCCGGCGGTCCAGCACCAGGTCCGGCCCGTCGTACTGGACCCGGGTCGCCTCGTCGAGGAGGGCGTGGCTGAACAGTCGTACGCCGTCCAGGACGCCGCCGGCCAGCAGACCCGTGTAGAGCCGGCCCAGGCCGACGGAGGTGGCGTGCAGGTTCACCGCCGGCATCTCGGCACCCCGCCACAGCGGGCTGTTCAGCACGGTGAGGTCCAGCCCACCGGCCGGGTTGCCCAGGGCTCTCGCCCGCAGCGTGCCGGGGTCGCCCAGCTTGCGGACCGGCCACTCCGGGTCGCCGTAGCGCAGGTCCGCACAGCGCCGCTGGTCCGCCTCGGCCAGCCCGAACCCGAGGTCGAGCTGCCACGGGCCGGCGATCTCGTCGGCCAGGAAGCGGCCCACGCTCCGGCCGTCGACCCGGCGGACCAGCTCGCCCACCAGGTGGCCGTACGTCCAGGCGTGCTCGCCGGCCAGCGTGCCCGGCGGCCATTCGGGCTCGGCGGCGGCCAGGTCGCCGGCGAGCAGGTCCCAGTCCGCGACCGCGGTGGCCGACCGGGGCACCGGGAACGCGGGCAGCCCGGCGGTGTGCGACAGGACGTGTCGCACGGTGGCCGGGGTGCGGAACTCCGGCCAGTACCGCGCGACGGGCGAGTCCAGGTCGACGCGTCCCCGCTCGACGAGCAGCAGCAGGCACAGCGCGGCCACCGGCTTGCCCACCGAGTAGACGTTGACCAGGGTGTCCGGCCGCCACGGTTGCCCGGACGCCCGGTCGCCGACCCGGATTCCGCCCACCAGGTCGACCACCGGCTGGCCGTCGTACCAGATGGTGAGGCCGGCGCCGGTCTCCCGGCCGGCGGCCAGCAGGTCGTGGAAGCAGTCCCGGACGGGGGCGAAGCGTGGGTGCATCCGATCACCGTAGGCGCTCCGGCACGGTGAGCCCGCCGACTTTTCCGGACCCCGGTGGCTGGGGCGGGGCCGCTGGGGGATGCTGTCGGGGTGGCAGAGCCGGAGCTGGTTGACGTTGTCGTGGTGGGGCTCGGGGTCGGCGGCGAGGAGGTGGCCGAGCGACTCGCCGACGCCGGCCTGAGCGTCGTCGGCATCGAACGGGACCTCGTCGGCGGCGAGTGCCCGTACTGGGGCTGCATCCCGAGCAAGATGATGATCAGGGCCGCGAACGCGCTGGCCGAGGCGCGTCGGGTCGACGGGCTGGCGGGCACCGCGCAGGTCCGGCCGGACTGGGCGCCGGTGGCGAGGCGGATCCGCGAGGAGGCCACCGACACCTGGGACGACAAGGTCGCGGTCGACCGGTTCACCGGCAAGGGCGGCCGGTTCGTCCGGGGCAGCGGCCGGCTCGACGGCCCCGGCCGGGTCCGGGTCGGGGACCAGGTGTTCCAGGCCCGGCACGGCATCGTCCTGGGCACCGGCACCCGGCCCTCGGTGCCGCCGATCGACGGCCTGGCCGACACGCCGTACTGGACGAACCATCAGGCGATCGAGGTCGAGGAGCTGCCGGGGTCGCTGCTGGTGCTCGGTGGCGGCGCGATCGGGCTGGAGTTGGCGCAGGTCTTCGCGCGCTTCGGCGTCCGGGTCACCGTGGTGGAGGCGTTGGACCGGGTGCTGGCCGTGGAGGAACCGGAGGCGTCCGAGGTGGCCGCCGCCGCGCTGCGCGCCGACGGCGTCGAGATCCACACCGGGGTACGCGCCGAACGGGTCGAGCACGACGGCGACCGTTTCACGCTGCGCGGCGGGGGCGGAGCGGAGTTCACCGCCGAGCGACTGCTCGTGGTGACCGGCCGCCGGGCGCACCTGGAGGAGTTGGGGCTGGACACCGTCGGTGTCGACGCCAACCAGCGTTTCCTGCCGGTGGACGACCGGATGCACGTCACCGAGGACATCTGGGGGGTGGGCGACCTGACCGGCGAGGGGGCGTTCACCCACATCGCCATGTACCAGGCGGCCATCGTGGTGTCCGACCTGCTCGCCCACTACCGGCAGGCGACGGCCGGCCCGGACGCCAGCGGGACCGCCAGCGTCGTCGGTGGCGCGATGGGCGCCTCCAGCGCGCTGGCCGCGAGCGGATCGAGCGGATCGGCCGGCACCGTCCCGCGCGCCGACTACCGGGCGCTGCCCCGGGTGACCTTCACCGATCCCGAGGTCGGCGCGGTCGGACTGACCGAGCGGCAGGCCCGCGAACGCGGCATCAACGTGCAGGTCGGGTTCACCAAGCTGAGCAGCTCGACCCGGGGCTGGATCCACCAGGTCGGTGACGAGGGCTTCATCAAGCTCGTCGCGGACGCCGACCAGGGTGTGCTGATCGGCGCGACGTCGGTCGGCCCGGCCGGTGGCGAGGTGCTGTCGGCGCTCGTGGTGGCGGTGCACGCGGCCGTGCCGCTGAGCCAACTGCGGCACATGATCTACGCGTACCCGACCTTCCACCGGGCCATCGAGGACGCGTTGCGCAACCTGTCCTGACGACGAACCGGCGGAATCCTGGCAAGCTACGACAGTTGCACAGCAAAACCCGACCGTTTTCCGGTTCATTTCTTTCATTTCCGTGACGTACGATTGCGGCCGTGACCAAGCGGTTGACTGAAGTTGCCAAGAAGGCGGGCGTCAGCGAGGCCACCGTCAGCCGGGTGCTCAACGGTCGGGACGGTGTCTCCGAGGCGACCCGGACGGCGGTGCTCACCGCGCTCGACGTGCTCGGCTACGAGCGGCCCACCAAGCTGCGCGGCGAGCGTGCCCGGCTGGTCGGGCTGGTGCTGCCCGAGTTGCAGAACCCGATCTTCCCGGCGCTCGCCGAGGTGGTCACCGGCACCCTGGCCCAGCGCGGCTACACCCCGGCGCTCTGCGCCCGCACCATCGGTGGCGTGTCCGAGATGGACTACGTCGAGATGCTCCTCGACCACCAGGTGTCCGGCGTGATCTTCGCCGGCGGCTCGTACGCGCTGGCCGACGCCAAGCACGACCACTACCGGCGGCTGACCGACCGGGGTCTGCCGGTGGTGCTGGTCAACGCCGGCGTGGACGAGTTGGGCTTCCCCCGGGTCTCGACCGACGACGCGGTGGCGGTGGAGCAGGCGTACGGGCATCTGCGCTCGCTCGGCCACGAGCGGATCGGGATGGTGCTCGGCCCGGAGGGGCACGTGCCGTCCCGCCGCAAGCTGGACGCGATGGTCCAGGCCGCGGACTGGGGCGCCGCCGAGCGGGAGTGCGTCGAGCGGTCCAGCTTCTCGATGGAGGGCGCGCGGGTCGCCGCGACGAAGCTCGTCGAGCGCGGCGTGACCGGCATCATCTGCGCCAGCGACGTGCTGGCGCTGGGCACGATCCGGGCCGCCCGACGGCTGGGCCGGGCGGTGCCGACGGACATCTCGGTGGTGGGCTTCGACGACTCGGCGTTCATGACCTGCACCGATCCGCCGTTGACCACGGTCCGGCAGCCGATCGAGACGATGGGCCAGGCCGCGGTGGACCTGTTGGTGACTCAGATCGAGGGGGTCGGCGTGCTCCAGGACGAGCTGCTGTTCGAGCCGGAACTGGTGGTCCGCGGCTCCACCGCGCCCGCGCCCGCTCGCTGACCCTGCTCACAGCCTACTGATCGACCTTCTCGAAGGCCGCCGACCGCACTCGCGGTCGGCGGCCTTTTTGGTGCCCAAGTAGCCCCATAACGGGTGCAATCCCGCATCCTGTCGCCCTCTGCCGTCAGGATGTCGCGTCCTTTCAAAACATCGTCGACACCTTGCTGAAATGAGTCGTGCTCGTTACAGTGACTCCACTCACACCTGGCTCCGGCGCAGCTACAGGGCGTCAGGTCGTATCACCGCATCAGCGCACCTCACGGAGACACCCGTTCCCGAAGGGATGGACAGATGTCCGTACCGCAATACCGAAGGGCTGCCACCCTGGCGCTCGTGGCCGGCCTGGGGCTGAGCCTCACCGCCTGCTCCACGAAGAGTGACGACAAGGACGCGACCGCCGGCGGCAAGGTCACCATCACCGTCGACTGCCAGCCGGTCGGCGCCCAGAAAGAGCTGTTGCAGAACTGGAACGACGACGTCGCCGCGTTCCAGAAGGAGAACCCGGACATCGTCGTCAAGAGCGTGAGCGTCGGCGAGCAGTGCAACAACCCGCCGGACTTCACCGCCCGGCTGGCCGGTGGCACCGTGACCGACGTGTTCTACGGCTACATGACCGACGTCCAGCAGGTGCTCGACTCCGGCCAGGCGATGGACATCACCGAGTACGCCAACAAGGACACCATCCCCACCTGGGACAGCGTCGACCCGGCGCTCAAGGAGGTCTTCACCGACGGCGGCAAGCTCTACGCCGTACCGGTGAAGAACTACTCGATGGGCCTGATCTACAACAAGGTGCTGTTCCAGCAGGCCGGCCTGGACGTGAACAACCCGCCGAAGACGTGGGCGGACGTCCGCGCCGCCGCCAAGAAGATCTCCGCCCTCGGCAACGGCATCGCCGGCTACTCGGAGTACAGCGCCGGCAACACCGGCGGCTGGCACTTCACCTCGCTGCTCTACTCGCAGGGCGGCCAGGTGCTCACCGCCGACGGCAAGAAGGCCGACTTCAACAACGCCCAGGGCAAGCAGGTCCTGCAGAACCTCAAGGACATGCGGTACGGCGACAACAGCATGGGCGCCCGCCAGCTGCTCCAGTGGGGTGACCTGCTGACCAACGCCGGCGCGGGCAAGGTCGGCATGTTCATCGGCGCACCCGACGCCACCCAGGCCATCGTGAGCCAGTTCCAGGGCAAGTTCCAGGACTGGGCGATGGCCCCGCTGCCCGGCCAGGACGGCCCGGCGAAGGGCACGCTCGGCGGCGGCGAGGGCTACTTCTTCAAGAAGGGCCTCTCCCCGGAGCAGGTCAAGGCCGGTCTGAAGTGGATCGCGTACCAGAAGCTGACCCCGGGCAAGGGCCAGTTCGACTACGTCCGGTCCAAGCCGCAGAACTACCCGGTGGGTCTGCCCCAGCCGCTGCTGTTCGCCAACGGCAGCGACGCGCAGAAGCAGGAACTCGACCTGCGCAAGGCGAACGCGAACGTCGACACCGCCAACTTCGCCCTCTTCGAGGCGACCCCGGTGCCGATCAAGGGTGAGCCGCGGAACGCACAGGCGATCTACGCGGTGCTCGACGCCGCGATGTCCGGGGTGCTGACGAACCCGAACGCGAACATCGACGCGCTGCTCAAGACGGCCGAAGACAAGGTCAACCAGCTCCTGGCCGCACAGAGCTGAGCCACGGGTGTGGGGGTCGGCACGCCGGCCCCCACACCCCGCGCCGCACCGTCCGCCTCACCGACCTTCGCAGGAGAGTGCCGTGGCGATCACCGCCGCCCCCCAGGCCCCCGGGAGACCGGGCCGCCCGATGCCGTCGTACGCGGCAGGGCCGAAGCGTACGAGCCTCGGCCGCAAGGTACGGGACAACCTCACCGGGCACGCCTTCCTGATCGGCGCCGTGCTCTGCTTCGTGGTCTTCTCCTGGTACCCGATGGTCCGTGGCGTCGTGATGAGCTTCCAGCGGACCAGGCGCGGCGAGACGACCTGGGTGGGCTGGGACAACTACACCCGTCTTCTCGCCGATCCCAGCTTCTGGCCCGCGTGGAAGAACACCTTCTACTTCACGCTGCTCGCGCTCGTGCTCGGGTACGCGGTGCCGTTCTTCGTGGCGATCCTGCTCAACGAGTTCCGGCACGCCAAGGGGTACCTGCGGATCCTGGTCTACCTGCCGGTGATGCTCCCGCCGGCCTCGGCCCTGTACCTGTTCAAGTTCTACGCGTACGACCCGAGTGAGGCGGGCCTGTTCAACGCGATCCTCAAGGCGCTGCACCTGCCGACGTCGCAGTGGATGCAGTCGCCCGAGATGACGATGCCGGCCATGGTGATCGCCTCCACCTGGATGAACATGGGTGGCGCCGTGCTGATCTACCTGGCGTCGTTGCAGAACATCCCCGGCGAGCTGTACGAGGCCGCCGAACTCGACGGCGCCGGGATCCTCAAGCGGATCCGGCACGTGACGATCCCGCAGACCCGGCTCATCCTCGCGCTCCTCGCGATGATCCAGATCGTCGCCACCATGCAGCTCTTCATCGAGCCACTGATCCTCGCCAACGGCGCGGGCGCGGAGGATTCCGCGACCACCGTGGCGTACCTCATCTACCAGCACGGGTTCTTCCAGAACGACCTCAACGGCGCGGCCGCCCTGGGCGTGCTGATGCTCGTGGTGCTGGCCGGCTTCTCCGCCGTGTACGTGCGGCTGACTGCGAAACAGGACTAGGACGGCGCGCGATGGCACAGGATTCCGGCACCCGGACCCTCATCTCCCCTGCCCAGATCAGCCGGGGACGCGGGCGGGTCATCTACTGGACGCTGCTGGTCGTCGTCGTGACGGCGTTCACGCTCGTCTTCCTCGGACCGCTCTACTGGATGGTCACCGGCGCGCTCAAGTCCGGCCAGGAGATCGCGCAGACCCCACCCACGCTGTTCCCGAAAGATCCGCAGCCGCAGAACTACATCGACGCCTGGAACAATCTGGAACTCGCCAAGCTGCTGTTCAACACGTTCTACTACGCGATCGGCGCGGTGCTGTTCCAGCTCGTCCTGGACGCCGCCGCCGCGTACTCGCTGTCGAAACTGCGACCGATCTTCGGCAACGTGATCCTCGGGCTGATGCTCGCCACGCTGATGATCCCGGCGATGGTGCTCATCGTCCCCCAGTACGTGACCGTGATCGACCTGCCGATCCTGCACATCAATCTGCTCGACTCACCGTTCGCCATCTGGCTGCCGCTGGTGGCGAACGCATTCAACATCTTTCTGCTGAAACGGTTCTTCGACTCCATTCCCGAGGAGTTGATGGCGGCGGCCCTGGTGGATGGCGCGACGTCACTGCGTACGCTCTGGTCGATCATTCTGCCGATGTCGCGCCCGATCCTCGGCGTCGTCGCGATTCTGGCCATGACGGCGGTCTGGAAGGACTTCCTCTGGCCGAAGCTGGTCATGCCCTCGCCGGAGACCCGGACGGTCAGCGTCGGTATCTACTCCTTCGCGGGTGGGACGCCCATGAACGTCGTGATCGCCGCATCGGTCATCGCCGCCATCCCGACCGTTATCGTCTTTTTGATCTTCCAGCGGAACATCATGTCTGGCCTGACCGCCGGCAGCATCAAGGGATAGCCACCCTCGCAGGCAGCGGAGCGAACAACGGCCGTTCGTCCGACACACAATCGCCACCGGCGTACCCGGCGACGTACCGACGCAGAAAGCAGGTGCTCGTGTCCACAGCAGACAGCAGTCCGTGGTGGCGTGGAGCCGTTATCTACCAGGTGTACCCACGCAGCTTCGCCGACGGCAACGGCGACGGCATCGGTGACATCGCAGGTATCCGGTCCCGCCTGAACCACCTGTCCGCGCTTGGCATCGACGCGATCTGGTTCAGTCCCTGGTATCCGTCGCCGATGGCCGACGCCGGGTACGACGTGTCGGACTACCGCGACATCGATCCGGTCTTCGGCACCCTCGCCGAGGTCGAGGCGCTGATCGCGGAGGCGCACGAGCTGGGCATCCGGACCATCGTCGACGTGGTGCCCAACCACTGCTCCGACGCGCACCCGTGGTTCCAGGCCGCGCTGGCCGGCGGTCCGGGAGCGCCCGAGCGGGACCTGTTCTGGTTCCGTCCCGGTCGGGGCCCGAACGGCGACCAGCGCCCCACCGACTGGGTCGGCGAGTTCGGGGGCGAGACCTGGACGCGCACCACCAACCCGGACGGCACGCCCGGCGACTGGTACCTGCACCTCTTCGCCCCCCAACAGCCGGACTTCAACTGGGACCACCCCCGGGTACGCGCCGAGTTCGAGGACATCCTGCGGTTCTGGTTCGACCGGGGCGTCGACGGCATCCGGATCGACTCCGCCGGGCTGCTGGTGAAGGACGGGACGCTGCCGGAGGTCGAGCCCGACCGGCCGCACCCGTTCCACGACCTGGACGGCGTACACGACATCTACCGGGGTTGGCGGCGGGTCGCCGACTCGTACGCGGACCGCGCCCTGATCGGCGAGGTGTGGCTGCCGGACCGGCAACGGTTCGCCAACTACCTGCGCCCCGACGAGTTGCACGCCGCGTTCAACTTCGACTTCCTCGGCTGCGCCTGGGACGCGTCGGCGCTGCGGGAGAGCATCGACGGCACGTTGAGCGCCCACGCCCCGGTCGGCGCGCCGGCCACCTGGGTCCTCTCCAACCACGACGTGACCCGGCACGTCACCCGCTACGGCCGGGCGGACACCACGTTCAGCTTCGCCGCCAAGCGCGAGGGCATCCCCACCGACCTGGAGCTGGGCACCCGCCGGGCACGGGCCGCCGCCCTGCTGTCGCTGTCGCTGCCCGGCGCCGTCTACGTCTACCAGGGCGAGGAGCTGGGCCTCTGGGAGGTCGAGGACATCCCGTACGCGCTGCGGCAGGACCCGATGTGGGAACGCTCCGGTCGGGTCGACCCCGGTCGGGACGGATGCCGGGTGCCGTTGCCCTGGGCCGGTGACGAGCCGCCGTTCGGGTTCAGCCCGGAGGGCTCGGCGACGCCGTGGCTGCCGCAGCCGGCCGACTGGAAAGACCGGACGGCCTCGGCGCAGACCGGCGACGCCGCATCGATGCTGGAGCTGTACCGGGCGGCCATCCGCATCCGGCGGGCCGAGGCGGCGCTCGGCGACGGCGACATGACCTGGCTGCCCGCCCCGGACGGCGTGTTGGCCTTCAGCCGTGGCGGCGGCTTCCGCTGCCTGGTCAACCTCACCGACACGGCGGTGCCGATGCCCGCCGACGGGGAGGTGCTGCTGGCCAGCGGCCCACTCGACGACGGGCTGCTGCCGTCGGACACCGCCGTCTGGCTGCGTACCCCCGAGAAGGTGGACGGGCCACGCGCGGACGCCGCCGCCCTGACCTGACCTGATCCGACCCGACGTGGTGCCGGCGGTCCCGTCCCGGCCGCCGGCACCCACACCACCCGCGCACCGCGCCCACGAGAGGAGGACGAGGGACCGCCACGCCGCACCGACACGGGGGACCTGGCCTGCCTGACGAAAGGGAGAGCGCAGCTCATGGCCAACCACACCACCGGCACGTCGTACCAACTCAGACGCCCGACCCGGGCGGGGCTGGCCGCCGTCGCCGCCACCCTGCTCGCCGCGACCTCACTGACCGCCCTGGCGGTCACCGGCGGCGCCACCCCGGCCTCGGCGGCCGGGTTGTCCCCCTTCGACATCTCGGGCCGTGGCGCCACCGTCCCCTTCATCGAGCAGGAGGCCGAGAAGGCCGCCCACAACGGCACGAAGATCGGCCCGGACCGGCGCTACGGCACGCTGCCGTCGGAGGCGTCCGGCCGGGAGGCGGTCACCCTCGACGCCGTCGGTGAGTACGTCGAGTTCACGCTCACCGCCCCGGCCAACGCGGTCACCTTCCGGTACAGCCTGCCGGACAACTCCGCCGGCACGGGCCGGGACGCCACCATCGACCTGCGGGCCAACGGCAACCTGCTGAAGTCGGTCCCGGTGACGTCGAAGTACGGCTGGTACTACGGCGGCTACCCGTTCAACAACAACCCGGGCGACACGAACCCGCACCACTTCTACGACGAGACCCGGGCGTTGTTCGGAAGCACCCAGCCGGCCGGCACGAAGATCCGGTTGCAGGTCTCCTCGACCGCCCAGTCACCCACCTTCACCATCGACCTGGCCGACTTCGAGGTGGTCGCGCCGATCGCCAAGCCCTCCGGTGTCATCGACGTGGTCACCGACTTCGGCGCGGACCCGACGGGCGCGACCGACTCGACCGCCAAGTTCCAGGCGGCGGTCGACGCCGGCAAGGCCCAGGGTCGCGCGGTCTGGATCCCGACCGGCACCTTCACCCTCTGGGACCACGTGGTGGTCGACGGGGTGACCCTGCGCGGTGCCGGCCCCTGGTACTCGGTGCTCGGCGGTCGGCACCCCACCGACCGCAAGCGGGCCGCCGGCATCTACGGCAAGTACGTCCCCGGCGGCGGCTACACCGGTGAGATCCGGTCGCACGAGGCGAACGGGCCGAGCCGCAACGTCACCCTGCGGGACTTCGCCATCATCGGCGACATCCGCGAGCGGGTGGACGACGACCAGGTCAATGCGCTGGGCGGGGCGATGACCAACTCGGTGGTCGACAACCTCTGGTTGGAGAACACCAAGGTCGGCGCGTGGATGGACGGGCCGATGGACAACTTCACCATTCGCAACAGCCGGATCCTCGACCAGACCGCGGACGGGGTGAACTTCCACACCGGCGTCACCAACTCGACGGTGACCAACACGTTCGTCCGCAACACCGGCGACGACGCCCTGGCCATGTGGGCGCAGAGCGTGCCGAACGTCAACAACTCGTTCACGCACAACACCATCGGCGTGACGCTGCTGGCGAACCACCTGGTCAGCTACGGCGGTCGGGACATCAAGATCACCGACAACGTGACGGCCGACTCGCTGACCAACGGCGGCGGCATCCACGTCGCCAACCGCTACCCCGGCGTGCAGGGCGACACCGCGGTCCGGGGCACCTGGACCATTGCCCGGAACACGTTGATCCGCAACGGCAACTCCGACTACAACTGGAACTTCGGCGTCGGGGCGATCTGGTTCTCCGCGCTCAACGAGGCGTTCCAGCAGGCCACCATCAACATCACCGACACCGACATCCTGGACAGCTCGTACGCGGCACTGCACTGGATCGAGGGTCAGACCAGCGGCATCAACCTCACCAACGTCCGCATCGACGGCGCCGGCACGTACGCGCTCCAGGTGCAGGCGCCCAGCCAGGTGTCGTTCACCAACGTACGGGCCACCAACATCGCGCAGAGCATCCCGATGCACAACTGCGTGGGTGGCGGTTTCCAGATCACCCAGGGCGCCGGCAACTCGGGCTGGTACACCTCGACCCCGTACTGCGGCCCGTGGCCGGAGCCGCAGTGGGGTGGTGGGCCCAGCACCCCGCCGACCACCGGCCCGACCACCGCGCCGCCCACCACCGCACCCCCGACCACGGCACCGCCGACGACCCCGCCGCCCAGCGGTGGAAACCTGGCGTTGAACCGGTCGACGACCGCGACCAGCACCAACCAGAACTACACGGCGGGCAACGCGGTGGACGGCAACGCCTCGACCTACTGGGAGAGCGCCAACAACGCCTTCCCGCAGTCGGTCACCATCGACCTGGGCGCGGTCCGCTCGGTCGACCGGGTGGTGCTCAAGCTGCCCGCCGGCTGGGAGCAGCGCACCCAGACGCTGTCCGTGCTCGGCTCCACCGACGGCTCGTCGTACGGCACGCTGGCGTCGTCCGCCGGTCGGGTCTTCGCCCCCGGCTCGGGCAACACCGTGTCGATCGGGCTGCCCTCCGGTGACCGCCGTTTCATCCGGGTCACCGTGACCGGCAACACCGGCTGGCCGGCCGCGCAACTCAGCGAGGTCGAGGTGTACGGCGGCACCCAGAGCACGCCCCCGCCCACCACCGCGCCCCCGACGACCACCCCGCCTCCGACCACGCCCGCCCCCACGGGCAACCTGGCCGCCGGGCGGTCGGTCACCGAGACCAGCCACTCCGACGTGTACGCCGGACCCAACGCGGTGGACGGCAACGCGAACACCTACTGGGAGAGCGCCAACAACGCCTTCCCGCAGTCGTTGACCGTCGACCTGGGCGCGACCCGAACGGTGTCCCGGGTCGTGTTGAAGCTGCCGCCGTCATCGGCCTGGCAGACGCGTACCCAGACGCTGGCGCTGCTCGGCTCCACCGACGGCTCGTCGTTCAGCACCGTCAAGGGGTCGGCGGGCTACACCTTCAACCCGGCCAGCGGCAACACCGCCACGCTGACCTTCACCGCGACCAACCAGCGGTACCTGCGCCTCACCGTCACCGGCAACACCGGCTGGCCCGCCGGTCAGCTCGGCGAGTTCGAGGTCTACTCCAGCTGACCCGGTGGCCCCCGCCCAGCCAGGGCGGGGGCCGTAGCACCGTCCCCCACCTGTCGCGGCACGACGGGCGTACCCCTGCACCCGTCACCGGGCAACGCACCCCACACCACCCCCGAAAGAGGTGTAGCGACCGATGTCCAGAAACGGCCCCACCCGAGGCACCCCGCGAACCGGCTCGCCCGGTTCCGCCCACCCGACCGGCCGAGCGCCGGCCCGCCGACGGCTGCTCGCCGGTGCGCTCGCCGGACTGCTCCTCGCCGCCGTTCCCGCCGTCACCCCCGCGACCGCGGCACCGGCGGCGACGCCCGCCTCCGCACCGGCGGGCTCCGCCCGCGCGGCCCTGCTCGCCGGGGTCTCCGCCACGATGAGCGCCAGCAGCTACAACCAGAACTACGTGGCGAGCAACGCGAACGACGGCAACGCCTCGACCTACTGGGAGAGCGCCAACAACGCCTTTCCGCAGTGGATCCAGGCCGACCTGGGCGCCACGCTGAACGTGGACCGGGTGGTGCTGAAGCTGCCTCCGTCCGCGGACTGGCAGACCCGTACCCAGACGCTGTCGGTGCTCGGCTCCACCAACGGTTCGTCCTTCAGCACCCTGAAGGCGTCCGCCGGCTACACCTTCAACCCGAGCAGCGGCAACACCGCCACCGTCAGCTTCACCGCCGCCAGCACGCGCTACGTACGGGTGCAGGTCACCGGCAACACCGGCTGGCCGGCCGCGCAGTTCTCCGAGGTGGAGGTGTACGCCGCCAGCGGCAGCACCGACACCCAGGCGCCGAGCGCTCCCGCCAGCCTGGCGTACACCCAGCCGGCCAGCGGCCAGATCCGACTCACCTGGTCGGCGTCGAGCGACAACGTCGGTGTCACCGGGTACGACGTCTACGCCAACGGCGCGTTGCGCGGCAGCGTCGGCGGTTCGACGCTGACGTACACCGACAGCCAGGCGGACAGCGCCACGGTCTCCTACTACGTACGGGCCAAGGACGCGGCCGGCAACCAGTCGTCGAACAGCAACACGGTGACCCGTACCGGCACCGGCAACCCGCCGACCGGCAGCAACCTGGCGATCGGTAGGCCGATCAGCGCCTCCGGGTTCGTGCACACGTTCGTGGCCACCAACGCCAACGACAACAACGTGGCCACCTACTGGGAGGGCAACGGCAACCCGAGCACGCTGACCGTGCAGCTCGGCGCGAACGCCAGCCTCAGCCAGATCGTGCTGAAGCTCAACCCGGACTCGGCGTGGGGCACCCGTACCCAGAACATCGCCGTCCTCGGCCGGGACCAGAACTCGTCGAACTTCACCACCCTGGTCGGCGCGACGAACTACACGTTCAACCCGGGCAGCGGCAACACGGTGACCATCCCGGTCTCCGCGTCCGCCGCCGACGTCCGGCTCTCGATCGCCTCGAACACCGGCGCACCGGCCGGTCAGGTGGCCGAGTTCCAGGTCTTCGGCACCCCCGCGCCGAACCCGGACCTGACCGTGACCGGCATGTCGTTCAGCCCGTCCGCGCCCGTGGAGACCAGCACCATCACGCTCTCCGCGACCGTCCGGAACGCCGGCTCGGCGGCCTCCGCCGCGACCAACGTCAACTTCTACCTGGGCTCCACCCGGGTCGGCACCGCGTCGGTCGGTGGTCTCGCGGCCGGCGCGTCGACCACGGTCAGCGCCAGCATCGGCACCCGCGACGCGGGCAGCTACCCGCTCAGCGCGAAGGTCGACGAGTCGAACACCGTCGTCGAGATCGACGACACCAACAACAGCTACACCAACCCCAGCCCGCTGGTGGTCAGCGCGGTCGCCAGCTCCGACCTGGTCGCCTCCGCCGTCGACTGGTCGCCGGGCAACCCGCCGCCGGGCAGCACCGTCACCTTCTCGGTGTCGCTGCGCAACGCCGGCAACCAGGCGTCCGCGTCCGGCGCGCACGGCATCACCCTCACCGTGCTCAACGAGTCCGGCACGGTGGTACGGACCCTGACCGGCTCGTACTCCGGCGTGATCAACGCGGGCGCGACGGTCGGCCCGATCAACCTGGGCACCTGGACCGCCGCGAACGGCAAGTACACCGTCCGGGTGGTGGTCGCCGTGGACGGCAACGAGCTGCCCGTCAAGCAGACCAACAACACCAGCGACAAGCCGCTCTTCGTGGGTCGCGGCGCCAACCTCGGCTACGACATGTACGAGGCCGAGGACGGCACCATCGGTGGCGGCGCCGGGCAGGTCGGACCCAACCGGGAGATCGGCAACCTGGGCGGCGAGGCGTCCGGGCGGCGGGCGGTCACCCTCAACAGCACCGGCGCGTACGTCGAGTGGACCACCCGGGCGGCGACCAACACCCTGGTCACCCGCTTCTCCATCCCCGACTCGGCGGGCGGTGGAGGCATCGACTCGACGCTGAACATCTACGTCAACGGCACCCTGCACAAGCCGATCAACCTGACCTCCAAGCACATCTGGCTGTACGGCGCGGAGGCCGGCCCGAGTGACTCGCCCAGCGCCGGCGCGCCTCGCCACCTGTACGACGAGGCGAACGTGATGCTGAACTCGACCATCCCGGCCGGCAGCAAGATCCGTCTCCAGAAGGACCCGGCCAACACCACCACGTACGCGATCGACTTCATCAACCTGGAGCTGGTCGCGCCGCGCGCCAACCCGGATCCCTCGCGGTACCGGGTGCCGTCCGGCTTCAGCCACCAGGACGTGCAGAACGCCCTGGACGCGGTCCGGATGGACACCACGGGCAACCTGGTCGGGGTCTACCTGCCGGCCGGCACCTACGAGACCGCGCAGAAGTTCCAGGTGTACGGCAAGCCGATAACCGTGACGGGCGCGGGCATGTGGTACACCCGCTTCCAGACGCCGACCGGCCAGCAGAACACCGACGCGGGTTTCCGGGTGGAGTCCTCGGCCAGCGGGTCGACCTTCTCCCACCTGGCGTTCTTCGGCAACTACACGAACCGCATCGACGGGCCGGGCAAGGTCTGGGGTGAGCTGAAGGACGTCGACAACATGACGCTTGACAGCGTCTGGGTCGAGCACACCGTGTGCGCGTACTGGGGGGTGAGCGTCAGCGGGTTGACCATCCGCGACAGCCGCTTCCGCAACACCTTCGCCGACGGGGTGAACCTGACCAACGGCAGCACCAACAACCTGGTCACCAACACCGAGGGGCGGTCGAACGGGGACGACGCGTTCGCCCTCTTCTCGGCCACCGACCAGGGCGCGTCGGTCGGCAACAACGGCAACGTGTTCGAGAACCTGACGGCCACGCTGACCTGGCGGGCGGCCGGGCTCGCGGTGTACGGCGGCTACAACAACATCTTCCGCAACCTCTACATCGCGGACATGTTGACGTACTCCGGCATCACCATCAGCTCGCTGGACTTCGGGTACCCGTTCATCGGGTTCGGATCCAGCCCGCCCACCCAGTTCCAGAACATCTCGATCGTCCGAGCGGGCGGACACTTCTGGGGCTCGCAGACGTTCCCCGCGATCTGGGTGTTCTCGGCGTCCAAGGAGTTCCGGGGCATCCGGGTGTCCGACGTGGACATCGTCGACCCGACATACACCGGGATCATGTTCCAGACCAAGTACAACGGGTCGCAGCCGGAGAACCCGATCACCGACACGGTCTTCACCAACATCTCGATCAGCGGCGTCCGCAAGAGCGGTGACGCGTACGACGCGAAGTCGGGCTACGCGGTCTGGGCCAACGAGATGCCGGAACCCGGTCAGGGCCCGGCGGTCGGCTCGGTCACCTTCAACAACCTGCGGCTGACCAACAACTACCAGGACATCCGCAACACCACGACGACCTTCACCATCAACCGCAACTGATTCACCCGGTAGCCGACGCCGTCGGGAGGTCTCACCCTCTCGGCGGCGTCGTGCCGTGCCGGCCCTCGCCCGCGGCGAACCGGGCGGCGCCGGCCGTCGCGTCGGTGGCCAGCGAGTCCATCCCGTACGCCAGCTCGGTCGCCAGGGCCTCCGCCTCGGGTCGCCCGGCGCCGGCCAGCAGGGCCGCCCGGTCGTTGCGCAGGCAGGTCTGCGGATGCCGGGCGATCTCCGCCGCCAGTTCCTCGGCCGCCGCCCGGGCCTGGCCCGGCGGCACCACCCGGTTGACCAACCCCATGGCGTACGCCTCGTCCGCCGGCACCGCCCGCCCGGTGAGGATCAGGTCCATCGCCCGGCTCTCCCCGATCAGTCGGGGCAGTCGGACCGTGCCGCCGTCGATCAGCGGTACCCCCCAGCGCCGGCAGAACACCCCGAGCGTGGCGTCGGATTCGGCGACCCGCAGGTCACACCAGAGCGCCAACTCCAGGCCGCCGGCCACCGCGTACCCGGAGATGGCCGCGATCACCGGCTTGCTGAGCACCATCCGGGTGGGACCCATCGGGCCGTCCCCCTCCGGCTCCACCCGGTTGCCCCTCGACGTGCCGATGGCCTTCAGGTCGGCTCCGGCGCAGAACGTGCCCCCCGCACCCCACAGCACGGCCACCGCCGCGTCGGGATCGGCGTCGAAGGCGCGAAACGCGTCGGCGAGCGCCCGGGCAGTAGCCCCGTCAACAGCGTTCCGCGCCGCCGGCCGGTCCAAAATAACGGTGCTGACGACCCCGCGACGCTCCACCCGCACACCCACCCCGCCAGCATGCCCCCTGCCCCGCGCCCCCACAATCCTCGTCGATCTTGCACTTTGGGTTGTCGATTTGTGCTCTTAGGTCGGGTTTGTCGCAGCAGAAACCGCAAGATCGGCGGGAGAGGGGGGCGTGGCGGGTTTGTCGTTGACTTCCGGTTTGGGAGGGGGAGGGGTGGGAAGTCGGTAGTTGTGCGAGCGCTATTGACGAAAGTTGAGCAGGACTCCCGGCTGGACCGCGCGGGTGACCGGTTGCAGAAGGCGGTCCTGGGGACGCTGCGCCCGCGGCGTCTGCGGGACCTGCTGCACGGCGTGACGCTGGGGCATCCGCTGCATCCGGCCATGGTGCAGGTGCCGGTCGGGGCGTGGATCAGTGCCGCCGTGCTGGACCTGATGCCCGGGCAGCGTCGGCCGGCGACCGTGCTGGTTGGCCTCGGGACGGTCAGCGCCCTGCCGGCGGCGGTAGCCGGGCTGAACGACTGGGCGGCGCTCTCCCGGGACCAGCGCCGGGTCGGTCTCGTGCACGCCGCCGCGAACACCGTCGGGGTCGGCCTCTACGCCGGCTCTCTGGCGGCGCGGCTCTCCGGGCGAAGCGGCGTCGGCAAGGCGCTCGGCTTCCTCGGCCTCTCCGCCGTCAGCCTCGGCGCGTACATCGGCGGGCACCTCGCGTACAAGCAGGGCGCCCAGGTCAACCAGAGCGTGTCCGAGCTGCACCGGATGAGCGACGGGTGGCACTCGCTGGCCGACATGGCCACCCTGCCGCAGCGCACGCTGATCACCCGAGAGGTGGACGACGACATCTCGGTGATCCTCTACCGGCACGGTGACGAGGTCACGGTGATGCTGGAGCGGTGCCCGCACCAGAGCGGACCGCTGGGCGAGGGCCAGGTCCAGGAGATCGACGGCCACGCGTGCGTGGTCTGCCCGTGGCACGGCAGCGCGTTCCGGCTCAACGGCGGCGAGGTCGTGCAGGGGCCCTCCGGCAACGACCAGCAGATCCTGCCCACCCGCATCCAGGACGGCGTGCTGCAGACCCGCCTCCCCTGACAGCGACCGGTCGCACCCTCAACGTGCTGATGCCGCACAGTCATCTTGTTGACTGTGCGGCATCAGCGTCTGTGGGGTGTCCGCTCCCGCGCGCCGGGCCGGGTGCCGGCCTCGACTGCGGGCGTCGGCCCCGCCCGGGCATCGGCCCTGCTCGGGCCACCGCGCTCGGGCAGTAGCCGCACCGCTCCCACACCGTCGGCCCTGTGCGGGCCACCGCACCCGGGCATCGGCGCCGCTCGGGCCACCGCGCTCGGCATGGGCCGTGCGTGGACCCCAGCTCCCGGTCATCGTCGGCGCGCCGACCTCGACGTCCGGGCCGCGACCTACGCGTGCCGGCTCAACCGCGCCGGTGCCGACCGCCCTGGACGCCGTCGTCGGTGTCCCACTCGCCGACAGCTCCGGCACTGTTACCGGGCAGGGCCAGCGGCGTGCCGGTCGGCGGTGCGGGCGTCTCGGTGGCCGCCGCCGCACGACTGGCGGCCCAGGCGGCGCCACTGCCAGCTCGGCCCGCGGTACCGCTTCGACCGGAGCTGCCGATGCGAGCGGCGCGGCTCTCGCTGATGGAACTGCCGCCGGTTGCACGGCGTCGCGGCGTACGGGCGGCCGTGCTCAACCGAGGTGCCGCCCCGCCCGTGGCGGGCCGCCGGCGCAGACCGAGAACCGCGCCGATCTGAGCGCCGACGATGCTCGCCACGGCCAGCACGGCGGAAACGGCAAGCGGTCGGTTCACCCGGTCGGTGGTGCCGGCCCGGGCCGCCCCGACGGTCATCGTGGGGGCCTGGCCCGTCGACTCCGTACCGCTGGGTGGTGCCTGCTCCGCGCGCTCGGGTGCCGACCGCTCGGGCGTCGGTCGCGCTGCGGGCGGTTTGGGCGCGGCGGGCCGACCGACGAGTTTGCCGGTCGCGTGCGGGCGTGCGCCCTGGTCGGTGGCCTCCGCCGGGAGCCGGAGCAGCTGCCCGGGGCGGATCCGGTCCGGGTCGTCCAACCGGTTCAGCTTGGCGAGTTGCCGGTAGTCGTCGAACTCGTCCAGGTACCGCTCGGCCACCTCGCCGAGGTAGTCGCCCCGGGCGACGCGGTACACCGGCGCGGCCTGGTCGCCGGCGTCCGGCCTGCTGGGCGCGGGCGCGACACGTCCGAGCGGGCCGCTCCCGGTCAGGCCCAGTGGCGCACTCTCCGTGACCCGGGCGGCGGCCGACGCGCTCGGCTGGGCGTACGCCGGACCGGCGTAGACCGCGGCGGCGCTGGCGGCGGCCGGGCTGGCGGCGAGGATCAGGGCGACCGAACCGACCAGCGCGGCGGCTGCCTTCTGCTGGCGGCTCATCCCGGGCAGCTTCGGCGCCGGCCGGCGCAGGGTCTGCGCGCCCAACTCGACGAGGACGGAGAAGGTGAACGTGGCCCACCCGAACCAACCGGCCAGCGCCAGCGCCCGCAGGAAGAGTTGCCCGTCGTCCCGGCTGGTCAGGGTGGTGCCGACCTCGGCGAGGGTGGGCAGATGGTCGGGCAGGGGATTGCCGGCGAAGGCGAGCAGCGCGACCGGCGCGCCCGCCACCAGGGCGCAGAGCACGACGAGCGCGCCGAGGCCGGTGAGGACGCGTCCCGTCCGCCGTACGACGGACCGACCCGATGCGGACATGGCTGCCTTCCTTCCTACGGTCCTGCGGTGATGGCCCGCGCGGTCGCCTCGCCGGTGATGGTGACCTGGTCGGCGAAGCCGAACAGCCCGAGCATCGAGCGGCGGTAGGTGATCGTGAGGCGGACCCGGACGACGGTCTCCCCGGCGATCTGCGGGAAGCTCACGGTGTGGCCGGTGGTGGTGCCGGCGGCGGCGAGAAAGTCGGCGACCGCGTCGCGCGCCTGCGGCTGGTTGATCCGCGTCGGCCCGCCCTCGATCGCGGTGGCCCGGTCGATGGCCTGCCCGCCCGCGCGGGCCGCCTCCGCGGCCAGGTTGTCGGCGCGTTGCAGCGTGCGGAGCTGGCCCGCGCCGTCGAACGAGAGCCCCACGATGGCGAGTACGCCGATCATCGCCACGGCCAGGAAGATGCTGACCCGGCCCTGGTCGCCGGCGAGCGCACGATCGTTCATCGTCGGCTCCGGTAGCGGTCCAGTGGGGAGGTGAAGCTGGCCTCGACGCGGTTCTCGGTGGGCATGCCGGGGATGGCGTTGAGCCGCAGATCGCGGAACGAGACCCGGCACTCGACCGTGACGGTGACCGTCGCGGCCTGGCCGAGGGCGCTGCTGTACGCCTTGTCGAAGCCGGTGATGTCGCCACCGACCGAGCCGCTGAACCTCAGGGTCGGCGTGCCGTCGCAGTTCAGCCCGTGCCAGTCCAACTGCTCCTGCGCCGCCTTGCGCGCCTGCTCCTGGCCGTCGGCCGCGGTACGGGAGATCGAGGCGGCGCGGGCCGCGTCGTGCGCGGCGGCGTCGACGGCCTCCGCCGCGACGGCACTGCGTCCGGCCACCCCGGCCAGCACCATCAGCGCGATGAACGCGGGCGCGAGCACCGCCACCTCGATGGAGACCGAGCCCCGCTCGGCGGTCCGGTTCACGGCGCGGTCACCCGCTCCACCGGTCCGTGCGCGGTCTGCTCGATCGGGAAGTCCACACCGGGTACGACCGACAGGGACCGGCCGCTCACCGTGCAGGTCACGTCGACGTCGCTGGTCACGCAGCTCGGGCCGCCGGCCTTGCTCCAACCCAGCAGCCAGCCGCCGGTGGTGGACAGGAACCGGGTGGCGCTGGCCACCCCGGCACCGTCGGCCGCGTTGTACCGCCGCTGGGCGTTCACCCCGCTCTGGGCGGCGTTCAGCGCCGTGGACCGGGCCAGGAAGACGGCCGCCACCTGGAGCGACCCGAACAGCAGCACCAGGATCAGCGGCATCACCACGGCCAGCTCCACCGGGTTCGCGCCCCGCTCCCGGTCGCCGGCCACGAGACGACGCCGGGCGGCGAGAACCGCCCGGCGCCACCTCGGGTACGTGGCTCGGCGCATGCCGGCTACTTCGGGTTCGTGTGGTTCGGGATGGCCTTCATCCAGTCGTTGGCCTTGCCGAGGGCCAGGCCGGTGACGATTGTCGCCACGAAGACCAGGCCGAAGATGATCACAGCGGTCGGTACCGGGCTGTCGCCCCGCTCGCTGTCCCGGCGTAGCTCGGCGAAGCGCGTCGTCACCACGACGTGCAGGTAGGTGAGGATGGACATGGCGTACTCCTTCTCGGGGGTCGGGTCAGACACGGGCGATGAACGGGTAGACGACGAAGCCGAGCAGCACGAAGACGAGCAGCGCGCCCGGGATGTCGAGTCGGCTGGTCACGCCCTCGGCGCGGGCCAGGTTGTCGGTACGGATCTGGTCGCGCAGCGAGTCGGCCCGGCTGCGCAGGGTCTCGTGCACCTGCGCGCCCTCGCTGCCGGAGGAGCGCATGATCGCGCCGACATCGCCCAGCTCCGGGATGCCGATCTTGTCGGCGAGGTCACGTAGCTCGTCCCAGGGCGCGTGCATCTGCATCTGGGCGATCCGCAGCGCCTCCTGGAGGCGGTCGAACACCCAGCCGTCGCAGACCGCGGCGGCCCGCTCCAACGACTGCACCGGCCCGTGCGCGGCGGAGAGCTGCAACGCCACCAGATCCAGGTAGGTGCAGACGGCCTGGCGGAACTCGTCGCGGGCGGCGTCCGCCTTGGCCAGCACCGACCGGTGCGCCAGCAGGCCGGCGATCAGCGCCATGCCGAGGCCGCCGAGCACCGGTACGACAAGCGGCAGCGAGATGCCGAGGACGAACAGCGCCACCCCGAGCAGGGTCGGCGTGGCCAGCCCGATCAGCGCGGACAGCAGCACCGACAGCGCGTACTGCTCGGGGGTCTGGCCGATCAGGGCGAGTTGCCGGTGTGGCGGTCGCAGCCAGCGGGACAGCCCGGTCAGCCAGTCCAGTCGTCGGGAGGCCGGAGCGGCTACCCGGCCGGTCCCGGGCGGTTGGTGCAGGCGACGCAGCGCCGGACCGAGCGCGGGAGTGGCCGGGACCAGTTCCCGGATCACCAGGAACAGGCCCAACCCGATCGCCGCGCCGCCGGTCACGGCCACGCCCAGGAGCCAGTTGACGATCATCGGGGGTCTCCCGCCGGCCTGGTGACGCTCGCGCTCATGCGACGACCTCCTGCGGGTCGGGCGCCGGCAGGAACCGGGCCGGCCGCTGCGGCTGGCTCATCGAGCGCACCCAGGCGAGCAGGCTGATGAAGGCGACGCCGAGCGCGGCCATCACCAGCTGACCCGTCGCGGTGCCGTACGGCTCGATGTACTCGGTGTTGATCAGCCCGTACGCCAGCGTCGCCAGCGTCATCCCGGTCAGGAAGCGAACCGCGAACCGGGGCTGGGTGCGCTTGGCCTCGATCTCCCGCCGGGTCGCCACCTCGGCGGCCGCCGCGCCGGCGATCGACCCGAGCACGTCGCCGAGCCGCTCACCCCGGTCGGTGAGGTGCAGGATCAGCGCCGCCACCACCTGGTCGCAGACCGGGTCGCCGATCTCGTCGGCGAACGCCAGCAGCGCGGAGCGGGCCAGCCAGCCGGCCTGCAACCGGGCGGCGAGCAGCCGTACCTCGTCCTCGATGCCGGGCGGGACGCTGCCGATCGTGCTGATGATCGACTGTTGGAGGCCCTGGCCGGTACCGGAGACGTCCTTGAGTCGGCGGGTCCACTCGCCGACGGCCTCGATCCGCGCGATCGCCCGCTGCTCCGCCTTGCCGACCGCGAACAGCCACGGCGTGCCGGGCACCGCCACCGCCACCAGCAGGCCCACCACCGGCAGCCCGGTCAGCAGGAACGCCAACGCCCCGGCGACCACCGCGGCGAGCAGCAGCGCCTGGTAGGCCCGCCGCTCGGCGGGCGTCGCCCCGGAACCGCGCCAGAGGCGGCTGAGGCCGGGCCCCGCGCCGGGGCCGGGACCGGCGGGTCGGCGGGTGCCCACCAGGGCGACCACCGCCAGCAGAAGTCCCGCCACGCAGGCGGCCCCGGAGACCACCGCGATCAACTCCAGGCTGTTCCCCATCAGGTCACCGCCGGGCCAGTCGGGTCTGTCGGGGTCGCCGCCACGCGCCCGTGCCGGCCTCGATCCACCGGGTCAGCAGTCGGGAGTCGTACCCCACGCGGAGCAACTGGTCGCGGACCCGCTCGGGCAGGTGGCGGGGGACCGCCCGGCCGTCCGGACCGGGGCCGAAGACCGTGGTGGTGGTGATCCGTCCGGCCTCGCCGGCCCCGATCACCTCCTCGACGTGCGAGACGAACCGGTGCTTACGCCCGCCGATCGCGCTCTCGTCCTCGACGGTGACGTAGACGATCAGGTCGAGGGCGTTGCCGGCCATCCGACGCGCCTGGTCGACGGTCATCTCGCGGCCGTGCGCCAACGCCAGCTCGACGATCCGTTCGCCCACGCCGGCGGCCGTCCGGGCGTGGATCGTGCACATCGACCCCCGGCTGGTGGTCATGGCCTGGAGCATCGGCACGATCTCGCGGGACCGCACCTCACCCACGATGATCCGCAGCACACCCATCCGCAGCGACAACGGGATCAGGTCGGCGATCGTCACCTCGCCCGCCGGACGGCCGTCGAAACCACGCTCGCCGTGCCCCTCCCGGGCCTCGAAGCTCATCACCGCCCGGTGCCGCTCGCGGCGGCGGGCCGGCAGCAACTCCCGGCTCTCCTCCAGCAGCACGTACGGCTCGTCGGGCGGGATCTCGTTCATCAACGCCCGGATGATGGTGGTCTTTCCGGCGCCGGCCAGCCCGGCGACCATGATGTTCAAACCGGCGCGCATCGCCGCGCGCAGGAAGTCGCGCAGCAGCGGGTCGATCATCTCGTCCAGGTCGCCCCGGCTACCGGCCACGTCGTCGAGGCTCACGTCCAGGGTGTTGTGCTTGCGGATCACCGCGTACGGGCGGTGGCTGACCAGGAACACCGCGGCGAGCCGGCTGCCGTCGGGCAGTTGCAGGTCGAGGGTGGGCTTCACGGTGGACAGGGACCGCTCGGTCGCGCCCGCCCGCCGGGCCGCCGCCTGGAGGATCTCCACCAACTCGGAGTCGCTGTCGGCGATCGGCTCGCCCCAGTCCACGCCGCCGCCGTGCCGGGTGATGCGCACCTGGTCGCAGCCGAGGATGTGCACCTCCTCGATGGTGTCGTCGACCAGCAGGGTCTGTAGTCGACCGAGACCGACCAGCTCGGCGGTCACCTGGTCGAGCAGCAGGCGTTCCGCCCCGGCGGCCATCGGTGTGCCGGCCCGGCGGACCGCGTCGGCGTACTCGGCGACCACCTGGACGGCCAGCCGGGCCCGCTCGGTGTCCTCCTCGTCGACGGTGAACTCCCGGCCGCGTTGCCACAGCGTGAGTCGTTCGGTGAGTTCCCTCCGCAGCTCCCGGACGACCTGGAAGTCCATCCGGCGTCGGGGCTCGGGCGGCGGCGTGGCCGTGGGCATCGGCTGCGGCATCGGCGTCACCTGGTGGTGCCGACCGTTCGTCGGGGCCAGCGGCGGCGCGGTGGACGTCGCGCCCGGCGGCTGCTGACGCGGGTCGGCGGAGACGGGTTCAAACCGCATCCGGCACCCCCTGCTGGACCGGCCAGGCCAGTCGGGCCCGTCGGCGTTCCAGCAGCGCCCCGACCGGCACCTCCAGGGCGGTCGCCGCGCGCAGCAGCGGCCGTCCGGCCCGCACCGTCCCACCGAGGGCGAGCACCCCCGCGGTACGGGGGTCGTGCGGCAGCCGGGCGATCACCGGCAGCTTCAGCCCGCGACTGATCTCCGCGCGCCCGTGCCCGTCGCCGACCAGCAGCAGCCGCAGGGTGCCCGGCGGTACCCGGTGTTCGGCGAAGTCCCGCTCGATCGCGGTGACCACCGCCCGCGTCCCGGACAGGTCGGGCAGGTTTGCCCGGCTCACCAGCAGCACCACCGAGGCGGCCCGCAGCAGTGGCCACGGTGGGCCGTTGACGTGCAGTCGGCCGCAGTCGACGAGCACGTCGTAGCCGGGAGTGCCCCGGTCCAGGGCGTTGAAGTAGTCGGCGAAGCGCTGCCACAGCGGGGTGACACTGCCGGCCTGCGCCGGGTCGACCAACCCGGGCAGCAGCAGCCGTTCCCGGCGCGGCGCGTCCAGGTCAACCAACTGGGACCAGAACGCGGTCTCCAGGTTGCCGTCGCGTAGCTCGCCGACGGCCAGCTCCCCGATGCCGCGCGGCCCGTCCAACTGGCCGCCCAGGTAGCCGGCGAGGATCGACCCGCCGGCCGGGTCGCACTCGGCGAGCACCAGTCGGCGGTGCCAGGTCAGGGCGCAGGCCAACGCCGAGGTGGTCACGCCGGGCGAGCCCTTCGCGGACACCAACGCGATGATCGCCATCGTCAGGCCGCCTCGGTCAGCACGACGGCGACCCGCTCTTGGGCGGCCAACGCCACCACGGCGGGTACGTCCCGGATGAGGAGCGCAAGGTACAGCACCTTCTCGTCGTCCGTCGGGCTGACCATGTCGATGACGGTGGCCGCGAACCGGGTGCCCGCCGTGGCGGCCGCCCCGGTGGCGTTGTCGTCCGGGGTGCTGACCAGCAGCACCTTGTCACCGGGGTGCAGTTCGCGGGCCGGCACCTGGGCGGTCTTCAGGCCGAGCGCGATCTGCTGCTGCCCCGGGCCGAGCAGGGGATCATCGGTGACCTGCCCGCGGGTGAGCAGGGTGCCCGGCACCAGCGCCACGGCGGCCCGCTTGCCGACGATCTCGTCCAGCCGGCCCGCGGGTACCGGGTTCAGCCCCTGACCGCCGGCGACCTGCACGGTGATCAGGTCGGCGGCGGTGACCTCGCGGCCCACCTCCACCGGCCGGGCGACCGCGAGGTAGCTGCCGGTGGCCCGGACCGAGGTGACCGCGAACGCGGCCCCCAGCCCACCGAGGGCGATCAGGAGTACGGCGAGACCCAGCAGCCCTGGGCGGACCCGGCGCTGCCGGACCACCTTGGGCGGGGTGACCGGCGCGTCCACCGGGCCGGTCGCGTCACGCGTCGCCACACTCACCGTTCGATCTCCATTCGTGCCTGGGGTGCTCGCATTACCTGGTCACCACTTGGAGTTCGTTGATCCGTACCGGCACGGTGCCGCTGGTCCGGGTCTGCGCGATCGGGTCGCCCTCGACGCCGTTGTCGGTCCACCACCGGACCGTCCAGTACGTGGTGGCGCCCACCCGGTACGTGCCGGCCTTCGGATAGCCGTTGTGGTAGCCGCAGTCCGGGGAGCGCTTACCGGCGTACCTGCCCTTGGCGTCGTACGGGGTGCCGGGGGTGGTGCAGGGGACCTTGTCGCCGTTGCCCATGTCCCACTCGATCCGGTCGACCTTGGCCTCGATGGAGACGGTCAGCCCACGGTCGGAGGCGGAGGCGTGCAGCGGCCCGAAGTAGCTGGCGCTCGGCGTGGCCCACATCCACACCGGAAGGCCCACGAGGCCGGGGCCGATGTCCTTGCGGGGCGCGACCCGGAGGTGTGCCGGCAGCAGCTTGATCGACGCCAGGGCCCGGCGGGCCAACTCCTCCGGGTCCGGTGGGGCGCCGAAGCCGGGCGGCGGCCCGTCACGCAGCACGGTGTCCTGCGCGCCGAGGTCGCCGCCGTTGCAGGTCTGCACGTACCACTGCTGGCCCTCTTCGGCCGGCTTCTGCGGCACGGCGAGTTTGTAGTAGCAGCCGTCGCCGTTGTTGAACCAGCCCAGCAGGTCGTCGTAGCAGGGGATCGTCTTTCCGCCCCACTGGCAGACGCCGCCACCCCCACCGCCACCGGAGTCTCCGCCGCCGTTGTCCCCGCCGCCGCCGGGGTCGCCGGGATGGCCGGGCTCGTCGTCCCAGACGTTGCAGTCCGGTTGGCCGGGCGGGCACTCCACCCCCGGGCCGGCGCGTCGGGCGGCGGCGGCCGGCAGGGTCGTACCGAGCAGCAACAGGACCGCCAGGCCGGCTCCCGCGGCCATCCGGCGGCTCAGCACGGCTGGTCCTGGTGCGCGGTGCCGGAGCTGATCAGCCACCGGCCGTCCGGATAGCGGGTGGCGGTGGCGGTGGCCAGGTGTCTGCCGCCACCGCTGCCCGGCACCACCCGCTGATCCTTGGTGTAGACCAGCCGGTAACCCGTGGCGTCCAGGCAGTCCTGGATCTCCACGGTTGCCGGGTCCGACTCGAGGTCGACAGCGATCACGGCGGGGTCGGATCTCAACGTCCCGGTACGCATCGCGCCGTGCTCCTTAGCGTCGCGAATGGACAATTGCACCCGGGTCAACAGTGGATCAGCGAGAAACTTGGACAGTTCCGGCGCGTGCGGATCGCTGCGCCGACTCGCCGCCCGCGAGGCCGCGAGATATCCGGAGTACGCCTCGAGCGCGGCCTTTTCCGCCGCCCGGTGCTCGGCATCAGAATCCGTTCGCGCCCTGTCGTTCCGCTCCGACGTCGGTCGGTCGACCGCCTCCGGCCCGCTGCCACACGCGTTGACCGACATCGTCGCCACGATCGCCAGCAGGCAGGTTGCCGCTCGCCCGAGCTGCCGTCCGCGCACTGCCGAACCCTCCTCGTGATAGCCCGACGTGGCGACGGGGCGCCGGTGTCGGGCATGCGAAAGCGCGCCCGGATCAATACCTCCGGCCGTTCATTGCGCTTCTGCATTCACCGTTGCGGATCTTCTACAAATGCAAGGTCCCGTGTTGTCCGGTCGTCGAGGTGAGGCTTGCGTCACACCCAAGGGGCGAGCATAAGCTCACGATCGCCGATGCAACAGAGGCAATTCAAGCGAACACTCAGCGTGATGACGGGTGGTGGTGGCGGGTGTCCGAGCCGTACTGCGGGCGGCGACCGGTCGAGGGGCCGCCGGCGGTCTGGTCCCGTCGGCGCGGGTCGATCCGCCGTGCCCCCTGTCCCCCGTGCGGAAGTGGGACATCACGTCCGCATCCCGGCACCCGACCCGCCCTCCGCCGCTCCCTGCAGCGTGCCTCGCCAGGTCCGATCCGGGATGGAGGTGGCCGGCGGTGGACGTCGCTTTCCGCGCCATCCGCCACACCCGAGTTAACGTTCAGTCACGATCCGTGTTCACCTTCTGCGACGACCGTCCGACGATCGGCGGGGTCGACATGGCGCTGACGGCTGAACCGTCCGGCCGACCGGCCGCCTCCACCGGCCCTGCGGCCACCGAGGTGGGACCGGTCCCGGGTGCCGCCCGCCGCCGGCTCACCCCGGTGGCGGCATCCCTGCTCGTCGTTCCGCTGTTGCGGCTGGCTGTCGCGCGCCACGCCGTACCGTCGGGCACTCGTCGCCGGACCGGCTGCGACGCCTGCGGGGCCGCGATCAGCCTGGCCGGGCCGTGGCCCGCGCTCGGCCCGGCGGGCCGGTGCGGCCGGTGCCGCGCCCGGGTCGGGCCGCCGCCCGGCACGGTGGAGGTGGCCGTGCTCGCCGCCGTGGTGCTGCTCGTGTTCGTCGGCCCACCGCTGGGCGCGTTACCGGCCGTGGCCTGGTGGTTGGGTTGGACGCTGCCCGCGGTCTTCGTCGACCTGGTCGTGCACCGGCTACCCGACCGCCTCACGCTGCCTGCGGCCGCCGGGACGTGGCTGCTGCTCGGCGTGGCGGCACTCGTCGACGCCGGGGCCGGTCCGTGGCTGCGAGCCGTTGCCGCCGGTACGGGGCTGGCGCTCTTCTTCGCCGCCAGCACGCTGCTGCTCGGTCGTCGGGGCTTCGGGCTGGGTGACGCCAAGCTGGCGCTCGGCGTGGGCGCGCTGCTCGGCTGGTACGGCTGGCCCGTGCTGGTGTTCGGGCTGCTGCTCACGTTCGGGCTGTCCGCGCTGGTGAGCCTGGTACTGCTTGTCGCCCGACGGGCACGCTGGACCAGTCACCTGCCGTTCGGTCCGTTCCTGCTGCTCGGTACGGCGGGTGCCCTCCTGACCGGCTGACCGGCTACGGGCGCGGTCGGCCGGCCAGGTCGGGTACCGGGCGGCGGGCGTCGGTGCGGCGACGCAGCGCCTCGGCGGTCGGGCGGGCCAGCAGCGGGGTCGCCACGAGCGCGACCAGTGCGCCGAGCAGCAGGCCCGCGGCCACGTCGTGCGGGTAGTGCACGCCCACGAAGACCCGGGAGAACGCGGCCAGGACGGCCAGTGGCAGCGCGACCAGCCCGAGCCGCCGGGAGAGCAGCAGGGTGGTGACCGCCAGCGCGCCGGCGAGGGTCGCGTGGTTGCTCGGGAACGAATAGTCGCCCGGTGGTGGACAGGCGCCCGCGATGATCGCCCGCCCTATCGTCCGGCACGGCCGGTCCTCGTCCACCACCGTCTTGATCCACTCGCTGCTCGCGTACGCCAGGAGCGTCGGCAGCGGCGCGACCAGGGCGAGTGCCCGGTTGTGTGGGCCGCCGGCCAGGCGGCGCAGCGCGGCCGTCACCAGCAGCGCGCCGAGCAGCAGGATCACCCCCTCGGTGGCGTGCCCGACGAACCACTGCACCGGGTGCGGGGTGCCGGCGGCGGTGTCGACGATGTCGCGGTACCACTCGGCGCTGATCTCTGGGACGTCCGTGCTGCCGTTGTCGGCCATGAATCACCTCACCAGACGTTCATACCGCGTTCACCTTGGAGGCAACTTGGAAAACGCGAAGGTGGGGCAACCGAGCGGGCCGAACGCTCAGGGCTGCGCTGGGCCGCCGTTCATCCGCTCCCGGACCGCCTCCAGCGCTTCGAAGGCGTACGCCCAGTTGTGGCACTTGAAGCTGCGCAGGCCCGCGATGGGGGTGTGGCAGTCGGCGCAGTGCACTCCCGCGATGGCGTCCGGGACCTCGGTGTTGACGTACTTGTGGTCGCCGAGGATGACCTCGGCGATCATGCCCTTGTCGTGCAGCCCGGTGACCGCCGAGGAGACGATGTCGTACCAGGTGATCCGGCGGCCGCACTTCGGGCAGTCCGGCTCGTCGCCGCTGACCCAGAGCGGGGCGCCGATGGTGCGCGTGGGCATGCCGAGCAGCTTCTCCAGCCGCCGGACGTCCGATTCCGGGGTGGTCCACCGGTGTCGGCCGGGCAGCGACGCGGGCGAGTCGTACACGGCGCGGAACAGGTCCTTCTCGACCCGTACGGTCTCCCGTTGACTGGTCATCGGCGTCCCTCCTCGTGCGCGGGTGCCCCCACCGTGGTCGGCGCTGACCAGGGGTGCAGCCGGATCAACGACACGAGGGGGCGGCGGGTCGTCGGCTCAGCTGTTACACATCGAGATCCGACCGTGCCTCGAAGGGATCCCTCGTGACCGAGCAGCCGGCACCCGACACCACCGACGTCACCGCCCGCCCCAACGTCGCCCGGATGTACGACTACTTCCTGGGTGGCAGCAACAACTTCCCCGCCGACCGGGCCGCCGCCCAGCGGGTGCTGGAGATCTTCCCGGACACCGGGGCGGCCGCCCAGATGAACCGGCAGTTCCTGCGCCGGGCCGTGCGGTACGCCGTCGAGCAGGGCGTACACCAGTTCCTGGACATCGGCGCGGGGCTCCCCACCCAGGGCACGGTGCACGAGGTGGTGCGCGCGGTGACGCCGGACGCCCGGGTGGTCTACGTGGACTACGACGAGGTGGCTGTCGCGTACGCCAAGCGGTTGTTGACGGACGTGCCCGGCACCGCCGTCGTGCAGGGTGACCTGCGACGGCCCGACGACCTGCTGGCCGACCCCGGCGTGCGGCGCACGCTCGACCTGGACCGCCCGGTGGCCGTGCTGCTGCTCGCGGTGCTGCACTTCGTCCCGGACGGGGACGACCCGTGGGCGGCCGTGGCCCGGCTGCGCGACGCGACCGTGCCCGGCAGCCACCTGGCGTTGTCGCACCTGACGCTGGACGGCATCCCGCCAGAGTTGGCCGAGCGCGGTCAGGCCGTGTACCGCAACAGCAGCGCCCCGCTGGTGCCCCGCACGCACACCGAGACGCTGCGCTTCTTCGCCGGGTACGACCTGGTGGAGCCCGGTCTGGTGGAGACCACCCGGTGGCGGCCGGACGGGGAGTCCGAGGTCGTGGAATCGCACGGGTACGCGGGGGTCGGCGTCCGCCGCTGACCCGCATTCACCTCCGGCGGCCGGCTCCGGATGGTACGAACGGAGTCAGGGCGTGCCATCGGGAGGAGCGCCGATGGCGAGCCGGCCCGAACGGTTGCTGCGGGGAAGCGACACCCCGCTAAGCGCCTCATTCCTGGAGTTGTTCTTCGACCTGGCGTTCGTCCTCGCCCTCAGCCAGTTGGCCGACCATCTGCTGCACGACCTGACCGTGGTCGGCGTGCTGCGGACCGGCCTGCTGCTGACCGCGATCTGGTGGATCTGGGTGACCACCACCTGGTTCGCCGACTGGTACGACCCGGAGAGCCCGTTGATCCGGTTGCTGCTGCTCGCCGCCGCCCTGAGCAGTCTGCTGGCCGGGGTGGCGATCCCGCAGGCGTTGGACGGTCGTGGTCCGCTCTTCGCCGGCGCGTACGTCGGGCTGGTCGTCGGTCGGGGCGTGGTCACCGCCATGACGCTGCGGGGCCACCCGCGGCAGCGCCGGGCGTTGCGGATCCTGATCTGGTACAGCGTCTCCGCCGTACCGTGGCTGGCCGGTGCGTTCCTGGTGGGCTGGCGGGTTCCGCTGTGGCTGCTGGCGCTGGCGATCGACCTCAACGGACCACGATTCGGCTGGCCCACGCCGCGCCTCGGCCGCGCCAAGCCGGAGGAGTTGCGCCTGGCCAGCGGACACTTCGCCGAGCGGTACCAACAAATCATGATCATCGCGCTCGGTGAACTCGTCCTGGTGGCCGGTCTCTCGTACGCCGACACCGACCTGCACCTGCCGGAGACCGCCGCGTTCCTGCTGGTGTTCGCCACCGCCGTGCTGATCGGCCTGCTCTATCTGACGCCCGCCGGCCGGCGGTTGGCCCCGGCCATCGAGCACGCCAATCCCACTCGGCTCGCCGTCCGTACCGGCTATCTGCACCTCGTGATGATCGGCGGCCTGGTGGTCACCGCCGTCGGCGCCGAGCTGAGCATCGCCCATCCGACGGAGAAGGGTGACCTGACCGCGGTGGTGGTCATCCTGGGCGGGCCCACGCTGTTCCTCATCGGGAGGATCCTGTTCTCCCTGGCGATCCACCGGCGGCTCTCCTGGCCCCGGGTGGCGGCCCTGTTCGCGATGTCCGGCGCGGCGGCAGCCCTACGGTTGCCGCTGCTGGCGGTCAGCGTGGTCGCCACTTCAGTGGTGCTCGTGGTGGTCGTCCTGGACCGCGCCGGCATCTTCTCCTACCGCAGGGTCGGAAAATCTGACTAAAGTCAGGGGTATGGACGCCGCCCTCATCGCCGCCGTGCGCCGGTTCAACCGGACCGTCACCCAGCGGGTGGGTGCGCTGGACGACGAGTACATGGCCCAGGGCCGCCCGCTCGGGCAGGCTCGGCTGCTCTGGGAGATCGGCCCGGCGGGTGCCGAGGTCGCGGCGCTGCGAGCCCGGCTGGGCCTCGACTCGGGATACCTCAGTCGGCTCCTGCGCGCCCTGGAGAACGACGGGCTCGTCACCGTGGGGCCGGCGGACCAGGCCGGCGGCGACGGCCGGGTCCGCACCGCCGCCCTCACCGATGCCGGCCGTACCCAGTGGGCCGAACTCGACCGGCGGTCCGACGAACTGGCGGCCTCGATCCTCGAACCGCTCAGCGCACCCCGTCGGGACCGACTCGTCGCCGCCATGGCCGAGGTCGAACGGCTGCTCGTCGGGTCGATGGTGGTCATCGAGCCGTGTCCGCCGAGTGACCGGCGGGCCCGAGCCTGCCTGCGCGCGTACGCCCGGGAGATCGGACGACGGTTCGACGACGGCTTCGACCCGGCGCTGAGCAACCCGCTCGCCGACGAGGCGCTCGTACCGCCGGCCGGCGTACTCCTGCTCGCCACCCTCAACACCGAACCCGTCGGCTGCGGCGCCGTCAAACTCCACCGCGACGGGCCCGCCGAGATCAAACGCGTCTGGGTGGCCGACACCGTGCGCGGGCTGGGCGTCGGACGGCGGCTGCTCGGCGAGCTGGAGCGGTACGCCGCCGAGCGCGGCGCGACAGCCGTGCGGCTGGACACCAACCGTAACCTCACCGAGGCGATCGCCCTGTACCGCTCGGCCGGTTACCGGGAGATCCCGCCGTACAACACCGAGCACTACGCCCACCACTGGTTCGAGAAGCCGCTAGCGCGGTGAGCAGACGTCATCGCCGAAACCAGCCCAGGAACCGGCGGTGCGGTTGGCCGGCGGACACGATCAGGGGACCCCGCCGCCAGCGAACGGCTGAGGTGTGAGATTTCGTCCTAATCTCGGCACGTTCCAGCCTTCCCGTCCGAAGCTCTGAGCAGGGACTTCGGCTCGGGGGCGACCTCGGATCGTGGGCGGAGAATGGCGATGAGCGGCAGCAGACGGATCGATCAGATGGCCCGACGTCAGTTCGTCAAGCTGTCCGGGGCCGCCGGCGCGGGCGGGCTTCTCACCCTGGCCGGGGCCGACAGCGGAATGGCCGACGGTGGTGACGGCCCACCCCAACCCTCGCCACCGCCGAACCCGGGCGGCACCGTCTGCCCGACGCCGTCGGCGCTGTGCGGCTATCCCACCGACACCGGCGGCCGGTTCGACCTCTGGGACCGGGTCCAGGTCTGCCTGGGTACGCGGACCTCACCGCCGACGAACTGCCTGCGCACCACGTCCACCTACGTGGTGCTCAACGGTGCGCCGACGAACACCCACAACTATCTGCTCGTGCCGACCTGCCGCGTGAAGGGCATCGAGTGCCCGTTCATCGCCACCGCCGCCGCGCCGAACTACTGGCTGGACGCGTGGATCAACGCCCAGCCCGGGCAGCCCTCGCACGTCGTGTACCCGAACATCGGGCTCGGCATCAATTCGGCAAGCGCCCGCCAGCAGGACCAACTGCACATCCATCTGGCCGGTATCCACAGTGGCATCCAGACCCAGCTCAACTCGTACGACAGCTCGATCAGCAACAACCCGGCGAACTGGCGGAGCCAGATCATCCCGATCTGGGGCCTGACGAGCGGCGGCGCGCCGGCCCCCCGCTCCTACCGGGTACTCCAGGTGGCGAACCTGAACAACAACCTGTTCACGCTGCTGCGCGACTACGTCGTACGCCCCACCGGGGCGAACATGGCCGACCAGGCGATGGCGGTCACCCCTCGCCTGGTCGGCAACGGCGGGTTCTACGTCATCAACAGCGAGCCCGCTCTCCAGACCCCGCAGGGCCAGCCCGGCGGTACGGGCACAGTCGACTTCCTGCTCGCGTACACCTGATTCCTCAGGGTTTGGTCGCTGCACCGCTGGTGAGAGGCGGCCGTGGGGGAGCGTGAAGCTCCACCACGGCCACCGATCAGCCCTTGACCGCGCCCGCGGTGAGCCCTTCGGTCAGGAAGCGCTGCCCGAGCGCGTACATGATCACCACGGGGATGCTGACGAGCAGCGAGGCCGCGGCGAGCTGTCCCTGCGGTACGACGTCTCCGGCGATCATCGACTGCATCCCCACCGGCAACGTCTTGTACTCGTCCTTGGTGATGAACACGAAGGCGAAGAGGAACTCGTTCCAGGCGTTGGTCAGGGTGAAGAGCGCGACCGCCAGCAGTCCTGGCTTGGCCAGCGGCAGCACCACCCGGCCGAACGCCTGTAGCCGGGTGCAGCCGTCCACGAGCGCGGCCTCCTCCAGCTCCACGGGGATCGAGGAGAAGTAGCCGACCAGCAGCCAGGTGGCGAACGGAAGCGTGAACGTCGGGTACGTCACCACCAGCGACCACAACGAGTCGGTGAGTCGCACGCCGATGAGCATCTGGTAGAGCGGGATGAACAGCAGCGCGCCCGGCATCACGTAGGTGAGCAGGACGGTGACGGTGAACCCTTGTGCTCCCCGGAACCGCAGCCGGGCCAGCGCGTAACCCGCGAGAGCGGCGCAGACCAGCGCCACCGCGGTGGACGCCGCGGACACCAGCAGGGTGTTCAGGTACCAGCGACCGAACGGCTGGTTGGCGAAGAGCGCGGTGAACTGCTCCGTGGTCCAGGGTGTCGGCCACAGGTCGTCGGTCCGCATGACGACCTGGCCCTCGGACTTGAAGGCCGTGACGCCGATCCAGTACAGCGGGCCGAGCACGAAGAAGAGCAGCCCGGCGAGCGCGACCCAGGATCCCAGGCTGGAGACCGCCGACGAGGACCGGCGGCCGCCCCGCGACTGGAGGGTCGACACCACCCGACCGACCGCCGCCGCGATCAGCAGGATCACCCCGAGGATGACCGCGGCCTTCCAGAAGATCTCCGGCGACGCCCAGATCAGCAGGCCGGTGACCACCGCGGTGAGCACCCACGGCAGGGCCTTGCGCGCGCGCGTGCCGACCCGCAGCGTCGTGCCTCGGGACCGGGGCAGCTTCGCCCCGGAATCCTGGCGCAACAGTCGGACCAGGAAGAACACCAGTCCGCCGATGACCGGCAGCATGACCAGCGTGACCGCCGCACCCGCGCCGTACTGCAACTGCAGGATCGCCTTCGAGTACGCGACGAGCACGTACGGCGCGGTGACGTCGCCCGGACCACCCTGGGTCAGCAGCCAGACGAGGTCGAAGTTGTTGAAGGTCCAGATCGACGACAGGGTCACCGTCACGGTGATCACATGGCGCAGGCCGGGCAGCGTCACGTTGGCGAACCGCTGCCACGCCGAGGCCCCGTCGATGGTGGCCGCCTCGTAGAGGTCGGCCGGGATGGCCTTCAACCCGGCGAGGAAGCACACGGTGAAGAAGGGCACCCCCTTCCAGACGTTCACCATGATCACCGACGGCATCGCCAGCGACGGGTCGGAGAGCCAGCCGGCCGGCCAACTGTCGACCAGGTGCAGGTCGACCAGCAGCGGTCCGATCCCGGTGGTGGTGAGCAGGTTGTTGACGCTGCCGAAGATGGGGTCGAGCAGCGAGCGCCAGCTGAAGGCCGTCACCACCGTCGGCACCACCCACGGCACCAGGAGCAACCCCGCCAGCACCGCCCGCCCGCGGCGTCGGTGGTGCAGCAGCAGGGCCGCGGCCAGCCCGAGCACGACCTTGAAGATCTCGGCGTACGCGGTGAAGACGAACGAGTTCACCACGCCCGTGTGGAACTGGTCGTCGCCGACGAGGTGCAGGTAGTTGTCCAGGCCGACGAACACGGACTCCTGCCCGTGCCGCTCGGTGGTGCTGGTGACGATCGACCGGGCGATCGGTACCAGCACGAGACCGCCGACCAGCACGGCCATCGGCGTCAGGAACAACGCCGCCATTCGCCAGTCACGACCCAGCCGGCGCTGGGTCGCGGTGAGGGAGCCGGACCCCGGCGGCGAGGACACCCTCGCCGCCGGGACCCGCGCGGGACGGAGCGTCCTCACTGTGGCAGCCCCTGCTGATTGAAGATCTGCACCATCTTGGTGTGGGCCGCCTTCACGGCCTGCGCGGGCGCGGTGCCCTGCACGACCTGCTGCATCATGTCGGTGAGGACGTACGCCGAGCCGACGGCCTGCTGGCCGGCGCTGGCCTTCTGCGGGAAGGTCAGGCCGTTCTTCGTGTTCAACGGCAGCTGCAACTGGGTGATCTTGCGCAGCATGGGGAACGCGGGGTCGCCGCTGGTGAAGAACGGGTCCGCGTCCCAGACCTTCTCCCAGGCGGGCATCACCAGACCGGGTGCCTCCTTCGCCACGCCGAGCAGCGCGGGCGCACTGACCAGATACTGCGCCAGGAGCTTGGCGAGCGCGGGGTTCTTGGCGCCCTTGAAGACGACGAAGCCCTGCGACTGGCCGAGCAGCAGCGGGTTGTTGGTGGCCGGCCCGATGCAGTCGGAGAAGACGTGGGTGTTGGCGTGCACCGGGTTCTTCTTGGTCCGCGAGTCCGCGTAGACGCTGAACTGGTTGCGGGTGTAACCCAGGATGCCCGCGAGCCAGTTCTCGTTGTTGCTGGTGTCGGTCCAGCTCGCGATCCCCGGTGGCAGCATCGGCTTGTACTTCGGATTGGTGTAGATGTCGCCGAGGAAGGTCACCGCCTGCACCGTCTCCGGCGACTCGAAGGTGACCTTCCTGCCGTCGTTGGAGGCGATCGACCCGCCGTACGCGTTGATCAGCGCCTCGATCATGCCGTTGGCGTCACCGGAGCGGTTGATCGTCATGCCCCAGCCGAACCGGCGCTTGCCGGGGTCGGAGATCGCCAGGCAGACGTCCCGCAGCTCCTCCCAGCTGTAGATGTCCTTGGGCGTGATGCCCTTCTCCTGCATCCAGTCCTTGCGCAGGAACGACCCGATCCCGATGAAGTGGTACGGAATCGCGAACCACTTGCCGTCGAAGACGCAGAAGTTCTTGGCCTCCGCGCACGGCTCGCCGTACTTGGCGGTAAGCGCCTGGACGACGTCGGTGACGTCCTCCAGGTCGCCCAGCGCCTGGAACTGGGCGACGAACCGGGAGTCGGTCATGAACGCCAGGTCACGAGCCACCCCACCCTTGACCTCGGCGTCGATCTTGGCGACCACGTCACCCGCGTCGGCCTGGACCAGGCTGTTCTCGATCTTCGTGCCGGTGCTGTCGGCGAACTTCTTGATCGAGCTGTCGAGGGCGTCGTTCGCCGCCGTCGAGTACAGCTTCTGCGACAACATCCCCATCGAGGAGCCCTTCATCGACGCGGCGGCGTCGAGCAGCTCCTGCGGGACCTCCGGCTGCACCTTGGTCGGCGACTCGGAGGTGCCCCCACACGCGGCCAGACCCGCCGCGCCGAGTACCCCCACCCCCATTCCCAGCACGCCGCGCCGGGACCAACCCGATTTGTCCTCCATGGACACCCGCCTCCTTCGTCTCGCCGCGTACGGCCGCACGCCGAAGGCGCACCCGGCGAACGCCGCGATCGTCGTGTTTCCAGTTGGCTGCTGTGCTGGCGACCACGCAGGGCCGCCCGTCGAGATCAGTTCGTTCGTCGGTCGCCGCGACGGCGAGCGGACCTGCCGGCCGCCGCGCGGAGTCCGGGTACGCGCGGTCCGTCCGAGCCACCCGAGATCTGTCGGGTGCCGCACCTCGGACGGTGCGACGTGGTCGAGGCGATCGGCGACAGGGCCGAGACAGTGGCGCTGACGTTCCGGTTTGGTCGTGTCACGGGACCACCGCCGTTCGAGATTTCGAACTAGGTTCGATATACCGCATCGAGTGGTGCGACGCTAGAGCAGCCCGGTAAGCGATGTCAATGTTTCGATGCTGTTTCGAACCGAAAGCGGGAGTTTTGTTACCGGGGCTGGGCCCGGAAGCCCATCCGCGCCGACAGCGCGGCCGCGCCCTCGCGAACCAGGCCCGTCCACTTCCCCTGCACCTGCGGCGTCCAGCGGATGATCGGCGCGGACAGGCTCATCGCGGCGATCACGGTGCCGGAGTGGTCCCGGATCGCCGCCGCGACACAGCGCATCGCACTGTCCGACTCGCCGACGTCGACCGCGACACCCTCGGCCCGAACCTGGTCGAGATGCTCCCGCAGGAGGTCCGGGTCGGTGATGCTCTCCGGCGTCATGCCCGGCAGCGGATCCTTCATCAGGACCGCGTCCAGCTCCTCCGGATCGAGGGCGGACAGCAGCACCTTGCCCACCGCCGTGCAGTGCGCGGGCAGCCGCAACCCGACCCCGGACACCATCCGTACGGGGTGGATGCTGTCGAACTTGACCAGGTAGACCACGTCGGCGCCGTCCAGCACCGCCACGTGAACCGCCTCGTCGCACGCGGCGGCCACGTCCCGCGCGACACCCTGTGCCTCGCGTACCAGATCAAGCCGACCCGCGAACGCCGCGCCCAGCTGGAACAGCGGCATCCCGAGCCGGTACTGCACCGGTTGACCCGGCACGGAGATCAGGTACGAGCGAGCCTCGAGCGTCACCAGCAGCTCGTGGACGGTGGTGCGCGGCAGGTCGAGCCGCTCCATCACCTGGCGGGCCGACAGTTGGGGGCAGTCCAGGAACAGTTCGAGGACGTCGAGTGCGCGGATAACTGCCGGTACCACACGGGGCATGTCGCTAGTCCCTTCGAAATGCCGGACCCGTGTCAACGATCTCCACACGGCCCAGCACCTGAAGAGGATAGCCACGTGAGCCGGACGCGCCAGGCCAGAGCGCCCGACGCTCGATGTCGCACAGGTCTGGCACCCTGCGGGACGTGACCACGACGGATCCCTTGCCCTGCGACCTCACCGAGCTGCGCGCCCATGTCGCCGGCGGCGGGCGTCCCAAGTACCTGTTCTTCTGGGGTCACCGGCCCCAGGCTGACGGCAGCATCGGACCGGGGTGCCTGAGCCAGTGGTGGCCGGCACCATTCACTGTGGACGGCACTCGTTATCTGACCGCTGAGCACTACATGATGGTCGGCAAGGCCCGCCTGTTCGGTGACGACGCGATCGCCGCTCAGATGTTGACGGCGTCGCATCCGGGCGCGGTCAAGACCCTGGGCCGGCAGGTACGCGGATTCGATCAAACCGTCTGGGACGAGCACAGTTTCGGTCTGGTCGTCGCCGCCAACGTGGCGAAGTTCAGCCAGCACCCCGACCTCGGGCAGTACCTGTCCGGCACGGCCAACCGGATACTGGTGGAAGCCAGTCCCGTGGACCGGGTCTGGGGCATCGGACTGGCGGCAACGGACCCACGCGCCGACGACCCGGCCCAGTGGCGCGGCCAGAACCTGCTCGGGTTCGCCCTGATGCGCGCCCGTGCACAACTTGACGCTCGATAACCTCAGGCTCGGCCCGGACCGACGCACGTTAGTGACGGCGGTCACAGTGACGGGAGACCCGATCCCGAGGAGGCGGTCGTCTTACCTGTCGTGAGACGAAGCCTGGACGCGGCGGACGAGCAGGAACTCGTCCGTCGCGTGGCCCGTGGTGATCGACGGGCGTTCGACGAGCTGTACCGGCGGACCGCGCCCTGGTTGGAGGTGCGCCTGCGACGGCGGTGCGCCGACCCGGACGTGGTCGCCGACGTCCTCCAGGAGACCTACCTCGCGGTCTGGCGGGCGGCCGGCAGCTTCACCGGCGACCAGGTGAGCGGCAGCGCCGTCGGGTGGCTGTGGACCATCGCCGCGCACCGCCTGGTGGACGCGTTCCGGCGTCGTTCGCGGCAGGCCCGGGTGCCGCAGGTGCACCCGGTCGAGACGGTCGTGCCCGCCGCCGAGGACGAGGCGCTCGCCGGTCGGGTCGGGCAGGAACTCGAACAGGCCCTCGCCGTGCTGCCGCCCGAGGTCCGCGCGGTGCTGCGCGCCACCGTTCTGGACGGCTTCACCGTCCGCGAGACGTCCGTGCTGCTGGGCGTACCCGAGAACACCGTCAAGTCCCGGATCCGCCGCGCCCGGATCGTCCTGCGGGAGGCACTGTCATGAGCACGCATCCCACCCTGAACGACATCGACCGCTACGCCGATGGCGATGCCGGTCTCGACGAGGCGACCGTCTGGTCGATCGAGGTGCACCTGGAGAGCTGTGCCGACTGCCGGGCCCGCCTGGCCGGCAGCACCACGGCAGCTTCGCGCGCCCTGGTCGCCGAGGTCGCGGCGGCCGTCGACCGCACGATCGCCGCCGGTCCCGCTCCACGATCCAGGACATTCCTTCGTACGCCGATGCGACAGCGTTGGTTCGTGGCGGCGCTGCTGCCCTGGGTGGCCATGACCGCCGGCGTGCTCGGCAGCGCGGCCCTGCTCACGTACTTCCTGTCCGAGTTGCCGTCGATCGTGCTGCTGCTCGCGCCCCTCGCGCCGCTGCCCGGGGTCGCGGCGGCCTGGAGCAGACGCGGCGACCCGGCCTGGGAACTGGTCGTCGGTACCCCCTCGGCCGGTCTGACCATGTTGCTGCGGCGTACCACGGCGGTGCTGGTTCTCGTCATCCCGCTGCTCGCCGTGCTCGCCGCGTACGGGGCCAGCCGGGTGAACCCCGCGCTGATGCTGCTGCCGTGCCTGGCCTTCACCGCCGCCACCCTGCTGCTCGGCTCCCTCGTCGGCGTACGCCGTGCCGCGGTCGGGCTGATGGCGGCCTGGGCCGCCGTCGTGGTCGCGCCCAGCCTCGCCACCGCCGAGTTGCCGGTGCTCCTGGAGCCGACGGCCATCGGCGGGTGGGCCGTCGTCACGGTCGTGCTGGCCGCCCTGACCCTCCTGCGCGCCAACAGCTTCCGGCGCCTCACCTCGTTCTGAAGGGAACAATCATGCGAGCGGTGAGCCTGGCCGAGACGGCCACCACCATCCACCCCTGGGCCATTCAGGCCGAGGCGCTGAAGGTACGGGCCGGCCGGCACCTGGCCGTCGACGGGCTCGACCTGAGCCTGGCCGCCGGGGTGCACGGCCTGTTGGGGCGCAACGGCGCGGGCAAGACGACGTTGATGCGTGCGTTGGCCACCGTGATCAAACCCGCCGGAGGGCGGCTCACCCTGCTCGGCAGTTCGGTGGACGGCCGTGCCGACCTGCGCCAGGTCCGGCGTTCGTTGGGCTACCTGCCGCAGCACTTCGGCTACTACCCGCGGTTCACGGTGCGGGAGTTCGTGTCGTACCTGGCCTGGTTGAAGGAGATGCCGAAGGCCGACATCCCGGCGGCCACGCAGCGCGCCATCGACCGGGTCGGGCTCAGCGCCAAGGCCGACGCCAAGCTCCGGACCCTCTCCGGCGGGATGCTGCGCCGGGCCGGCGTCGCCCAGGCCATCGTCAACGATCCACGGGTGCTGCTGCTGGACGAGCCGACCGTCGGTCTCGACCCCGAGCAGCGCCTCGACCTGCGTGAGCTGCTGCGCGACCTGGGTACGGACGCCTGCGTGCTGGTCTCCACCCACCTCGTCGAGGACGTGGTCGCCGCCTGCACCGAGGTGGTGCTGATCAACGAGGGTCGGTTGGTGTGGCAGGGCACGCCCGCCGGTCTGACCGCCGAGGGCGACGAGCACCACCCGGGCGACAGCCCCGCCGAACGCGGCTACTCGGCGCTGCTCCGCCGCCACGAGGAGGCCGGCCGATGAGTGCGCTGCGGATCGAATTCCGGCGCTCCGCCGCGGCCGGCGCCGCACTGCTCGCGGTGGCGGTCGGCGCCGCCGCCCTCTACCTCGCCCCGGGCCGCTGGTCGGAGGGGTGGATGTCGCTCACGCTGACCATCAAGGAGTACCTGCTCCTGCTCTGGCCGATCGCCCTCGCCGCCGGCGCGTGGCAGGGCCGCCGCGAGCACCGGGCCAAGGTCGGGGAACTGTTCGCCAGCACACCCCGGTCCCGCGCCCGCCGGATGCTGCCGGTCCTCGTCGCGATGGGCGCGGCGCTCGCGCTCGCCTTCCTGCTGGTGGTCGGTGCGGGCGGCGTGCGGATCGCGTCCACGGCCGCGTACTTCCCGCCGGACGTCGTCGCCATCACGCTGGTCGGCGCGTTCTCCCTGGTCGCGGCGGCGTGGCTCGGCCTGGGCATCGGGCGGCTGCTACCCGCTCTGGTGACCGCGCCGGTGCTCGCCGTGGCCGGTGTGCTGTTGGTCTTCTTCACCGCGGTCATGCGGCCCGACTGGATGGGCGCGATCCTGTCACCCGCGTACGGCAGCAGCCCGTTCTACCCCTTCCAGACCATCGACCCGCGGGTCACCGCCGTACTCGCCATCTTCATGGGCGGGCTCGCGCTGACCGGCGTACTCCTGCTGGTCGCGCAGGGTCCACGGACCGCGACGGCCGCCGCCCTGCCGGTGCTGCTCGGCTTCGGCGTCGCGACGGCGCTCGTCCCCCGCGACGAGGCCAGCCTCGTCGCACCGATCGACCCCGTGGCCCGTGAACTCGTCTGCACCGACGACGCGCCGAAGGTCTGCGTCACCCGGGTCAACGCCAACGTGCTGGACGCGCTGACCCCGCTCGCCCGCCAAGGGCTGTCCGCCCTCGCCAAGATGCCGACCGCCCCCACGCAGGTACACGAGGACACCCGGGCCTACCTCAGCGAGGACCTGCCCGCCCGTGACCCCGCGGTCGTCACGATCACCGTCCGGATCGACGAACACGGCGGCCTGGCCCACCCCGCCGCCGTGGTCCCCGAGATGGTGTTCGGCCTGGGCACCGGGTACGGCAACCTCGACTGCGAGCGCGACGGCGCGGTCGAACGGGCCGCCGCCTACCACCTGCTCGGCCGCGAGCCGGTCTCCGACGTCGGTGTCATCCCCGGGATGATCGAGGAGGATCCGCAGCTCAACGCCGAGGCGGTAGCCCTGTGGCGGGACCTCCAGAAGCTGCCCGCGCCGGAGGCGATCGCCCGCGTGACGGCGGTACGGGACGCGATCCTGGCCTGCCAGAACCCCACCGGACTCCTGTCGCGATGATCCTGTACCTGCGCGCACGACGCGTACCCCTGGCACTTGCCGCCTCCGTCGGTGCCGCCGCCCTGATCTGGGCGCTGTGGCTGACGCTGTCCACCGAGCGCGACGTCATCCTCCTGCTCGTCGTACTGGCCGTCACGCTGATGGTGGCGGTCCTGTCGACCACACTGGCCGCCCCCGACGAAGAGCTGGAACGCACCGCCGCACTGCACTGGCCGTGGCGTCGGCTCCTGCACCTGCTGGGCGCGCTGGCGGTCGTCCTCGTCGTGCTGTTCGCCACCCAGCCCACCGGTGCCCGGTTCGGCCCCGTCGCGCTGGTGGTCCGCGACGCCGCCGGCCTGCTCGGCCTCACCGCGCTCTGCGCGACGGTCGTGGGCGCGGCCCGCGCCTGGTTCCTCCCCGTGGGCTGGGCGATCACCGCCGCCATGTTCCCGCAGACGAGCACGTGGGGCGCGCTCGCCACCTGGCCCGGCCAGCCCCACACCAGCCGGTCGGCGGCCGTGGTCGCGGCCGTCCTGGCGGTGACAGGGCTTGTGGCGTACGCGATGCGCGGCGCCGCCCGCCGCGACTGACGGCGTAATCGATTCCCGTTCGGTCGCCGGCGCTCAGGACACCGCGAGCAGCCGGAACTCGCAGCGGACGCCGCTGGCCTTGGCGAGCCGACCATCACCGGTCACGAGTGGGCAGGCCAACAGTTCCGCCGCCGCGACGTAAGCAGCGTCGTACGCCGTGACATTGCCCCGCAACTGCCACATCCGGTCGACCAGCATGGCGATGGCAACCTCATCGACAACCAACGAAGGCAGGGTGCCGATCGCCTCCTGAGCCCGGGCAAGGCCCAGCTTCCCGCCGAGGACCTTGCCCCTGATCACCGACATGACCTCGACCAGGAGATGGCTTGGTGCGGCCCAGTGTGGATCTGCGCTCAGCTCCGTTCGCGCCGCGTCGCCGACCGGTCCGTCGTCGACCAGGGCATCGGCCAGAACCGACGCGTCCACGACGATCATGCAGCGCTTCCCCATGGTCCGCGCTGCTCCCGCTGGTCGTCCAACTCGGCTGCGCTCTCCCCTGGCAGGGAACGAGCACCGTCAGAGCGGCCGGCGAAGCGATCAAGGGTAGCCGTGTTACGCAGCCGCCGAGCCTGCGTCTCCACCAGATCCAGCAGGTACGCCTGGAGTGACTGTCCGCGCGCCTTGGCCTGCGCCGCCAGGGCGTCTCGTACTTCCTCCGGCACGTCCCGAATCTGCAGCGCAACCATGCATTTATTATGCATGCAGCATCACTCGCTCGCCAGGAAGAACCGCGAGCGGCCTATTGGCCTGTGGGAGAGTGGGCCGCCAGGGACTCGAACCCTGAACCTATGGATTAAAAGTCCACAGCTCTGCCATTGAGCTAGCGGCCCGCGCGCTCAGGTTACCTGACAGTCAACGATGCCGGCTCTCGGCTTCCGGCCGGCCGTCGATGCCTCGCCAGCGACGTGATCGACTCGACTTCCAGGAAGGCGGGGCATCCGGGCGGCCGGGATACGCCGACTTCCGCGAAGGCGAGTCGATCACGCAGCTCACGTCGGGTCGGACGGCGGTTGAGTGCCTGCTGGGCGGGTACGGGGTCGGACATGCGGATCGTGGTGGTGGGGGCGAGTGGCAACGTCGGTACGGCGGTGCTGCGGCGGCTGCGCCGGGAGCGCGGGGTGGAGCTGGCCGGGGTGGCCCGGCGGTTGCCCGGCCCGGACGCCGGTACGCCGTACGACCAGGTGGAGTGGCACTCCTGTGACGTCGGTGCGCCGGGGGCACCGGGCCAGTTGGCCGAGATCTTCGCGGGGGCGGACGCGGTGGTGCACCTGGCCTGGCAGATCCAGCCCAGCCATGATCAGCGGATCTTACGGCGGACCAACGTCGACGGCAGTCGGGCGGTGTTCGACGCGGTGGTGCGGGCCGGGGTGCCGGCGCTGGTGTACGCGTCGTCGGTCGGCACGTACGCGCCCGGGCCGAAGGACCACCCGATCAGCGAGCGGTGGCCCGCCACCGGAGTGTCCGGCTCGTCGTACAGCGAGCACAAGGCGGAGGTCGAGGCGCTGCTGGACGGGTTGGAGCGGGAACATCCGGCGTTGCGGGTGGTACGGCTGCGACCGGGGTTGATCTTCCAGAGGGACGCCGGTGTGGAGATCACCCGGTACTTTCTGGGCCCGTTCGCGCCGGTACGACTGCTACGTTTCGGTCGGATTCCGCTCGTACCCACGAACCGGCGGCTGCGGATGCAGGCGGTGCATGCCGACGATGTGGCTGACGCGTACGCCAGGGCGGTGCTGGGTGAGGCGCGCGGCGCTTTCAATGTCGCCGCGGACCCGGTGCTGACCCCGGAGCTGGTGGCCCGGCACTTCCACGGTTGGACCGTGCCGGTCGCGGCGCCGGTGCTGCGGGTGGCGGCGGCGCTGACGTGGCGGGCGCGGCTGCAACCGGTCGACGCGGGCTGGGTCGAGCTGGGCCTGAACGCGCCGCTGATGTCCAGCGAGCGGGCGGAGACCGAGCTGGGCTGGACACCCAGGATCGACGCGTTGACCGCGCTGAAGGAGCTGTTCGCAGGCATGGCCGGTGGCGAACACACCCCCAGCCCGCCGCTGTCGGCGGCGTCCCACCAAGCCGGCCGCCCGTCGGGCCTCCTGGCGGGCAACCCCCCGGGCCAGGGGAACCCCTACTGAGGTGATCAAGAGGTTGGCGTCACCAGACGGACGAGATCTGACGCGAACCTCTTGATCACCGCGCCGAAAGGCTTGCGCCCAGGAAGAAGATGCCGGGGTGGCCGGGGGTCTCGAACTTGCCGCTGGGGTTGCGGCGCAGGGTCGAGCTTTCGATCCTCATGGTGCCGGTGCGGTTGTTGCTGACGAAGAAGATCGCGCCGCCACCCTCGTTGGCCTTGTTGTTCTCGATGATCGTGCCGGCGATGCGGACGGCGAACTCGTTGCCGTCGCAGTAGATCGCGCCGCCGCTGCCGCCGCCGGGCGTACCCGACTTGGCGGGGTTGGCGCCGTTGCCGATCGCCTCGTTGTTCCGCAGCAGGCTGTTCAGCACCGTCCACGACACACCGATGCTGCTCAACGCCCCTCCGTTGGAGCAGGAGCCGCCGTCGAAGGTGCTGCTCACCACGTACACCGGCTTGTTCTCGTACTGGCTCAGCACCCGCACGGCCGCGCCACCCAGGTCCGGACCGGTACGGTCGCAGCGGTTGTGGACGAAGCGTGAGTTGACGATCTTGAGCCGCCCGCCGCGTACGAAGATCGCGCCACCACCGCCACCCTCGGCCCTGTCGCCGGTCGAGTTGCCGTCGGCGAAGGTCAGGATCTGCACGGTGAGCTGCGGGTGGTCCTGGTTCTGGCAGTGCGAGGTGGTCCAGCCCTGGGCTTCGTCGCAGGTGTTCATGTAGAGGATGCGGCGCTGCCCCTGGCCGCTGAGCGTGACCTTGCCGCCGCCGTCCAGCACGACCTTCGGCCCGTTGGCGTTACGGACCTTCGCGGTCGCGGCCATCTTGATCGTCACCGGGGCCGGTCCACAGTCGAACGTGATGATCCCACCGGCGGCGACGGCCTTCACCACGGCCGCGGAGGTGCAGCTCGCCGGGGTGCCGGTACCGACCGTCCGGGTCGGCTTCGCGGTGTCCACCGCCCGGGCCTCGGCGGGCACGCTCGCGTGGCCGTTCGGATTGCCGGCCGCGAGTGCCTTGGCGGCCGGGGTGGTCGGCTTCGGGCTCGTGCTGGCCCCGGGGCCACCGAGACCGTCCCGGCCCGCCGCTGCGACACCCTGGTCGCCGGTCGAGAGAGCGTCCGGCGTGGCCTCCGGGGTGGCCGACGCGCCGGCCGGCGCAGGATCGGTGGACCCGCAGGCCGGCAGGGTCGCGGTGGCGACACCGAGGACGAGCAGAGCGGCAAGCGACGTCATGCGCACCCCGTGACTCTAGGAGCCGTGAAGCCACGCCGCCGAATCCGCCGTGCCGGCTTAATCCGCTGCTAAGCAACGCGGCGCCCTTCCGCGCCGCGCGGGCCCGCTCAGGCGTGGGAGAGGGCGAACGCGGTCAGGAAGCCGGCGACCGTGATGAGGCCGACCAGCAGGTGGGCGTCCTCGAACGCCTCCGGGACCATGGTGTCGGTGATCATGGCGAGGATCGCCCCGGCGGCCAGCGCGGTGATGGCGGCCAGCGCCTCCGGTGGCGCGCCGCCCAGCAGCGTGTTGCCGATCAGTGCGGCGAGTCCGCTGATCAGCGCGATCCCGGCCCAGAGCAGGAACACGTACCGGCGGGTCCGGCCGGCCTGGCGCATGCCGGCCGCGCTGGACAGCCCCTCCGGGATGTTGCTGAGGAACACCGCCACGACCGTGACCAGGCTGACCGCGCCGCCGGCCAGCAGGCTCGCGCCGATCACCACCGATTCGGGTACGCCGTCCAGCAGCGCTCCGACGGCGATGGCCGACCCGGAGCCGGGGTGCTCACCCTCGGAGGGCTGCCGACCGCCCGAGCGCTTGCGGTTCCGCGCGCCGCGCCGGGCGAGGCCCACGTTGGCGAGGGTGTACGCGCCCGCGCCGCCGGCCGCGCCGAGCACGGTGGGCAGCATGCCGCCCTGGTCGTGCGCGACCTCGATCAGCTCGTACGAGACGGCGGAGAGCAGCACGCCCGCGCCGAACGCCATGACCGACGCGATGAGCCGCTGGGGTACCCGTGCGAACCAGCCGACCGCCGCCCCGATCAGCAGCGCCGACCCGGCCAGCAGTCCCCATCCGCCCGCCTGCAACCACTCCGGCATTCCCGGGACCGTACCCCGCGCGGTGGGGGCGGCAAACCGTGCGGCGGGGGCGCGAACCGTGCGGTGGGGGCGGCGAACCGGGCTCAGAAGTCGGCGAAGAGGTACGGCACCGCGCGCGGGAAGATGCCGCGCAGCTCGGCGGCGGCGTCGACCGGCACCTCGCCCAGCCCGCGCAACGGCAGCTCGGACGGATCCAGCACCCCGTACGCCAGGGCGGAGAGCCCGGCCGCGGTGAGCGTCGCGGTCGGCACCGGGCCGCTGTCGGCGTCCGCGACCTCCAGGGTGCCGCTCGTGCCGTCCAGCAGGTGGGTGCCGGCCAGCCACCGGTCCCCGGTCAGCTCGACGCGGACCCGACCCGGCCCGGCGGGCAGCCCGTGCAACGCGTCCAGCGACAGCAGCCGGGCCATCGGCGCGGACGACCCGGGGCGGCCCGCCCGCGCCTCGACGTGCACGTCCAGGTCGGTGAGCCACAGCTCGGGCAGTTCGTCCGGCGGTACCTGGAGGCTGACCCGCTCGACCTGGTCGACGTGCCGGGCGAAGAACTGCAACAGCAGCATCCGGGCGAGCGGGTCGGTGGCGAGCAGTTCGTTGCCGTGCAGCGTGCCGCCGTGCTCGTCGATCCGGTAGGTGACCGCGCCCGTGACCTCGCCGGCCACGCGGGCGGTGAGCAGCCAGTACTCGTCGCGGTCACGCAGCCCGACCGCCCGGTAGTCCGGGAAGAGCGAGAACCCGTGCCGGTCCCGCAGGCAGCGCTCGGTGAACGCGCGCCACGCCGGGTAGCCCGCCCCGATCCGCTCCCAGCCCACCTCGCCGGGGAGTTCGGCGCGAAGCAGCGGTCCCAGGTCGGCCGGGGTGAAGGTGACCGTGCGCGGCTTGGGCAGCCCCAGGTAGCCGAACCGGGCGTAGAAGCTGGGCCGGAACGGGTAGAGCGCGCTGAGCGGGTGCCCCTCGTCGCGCATCTCGTCGAGCAGTTGCTGCAACAGCGTCCGTACGTGCCCCTGGCGGCGGGCCAGCGGATGGGTGGCCACCCCGGCGACACCGGCCATCGGCAGCACCACCCCGCGCAGGTTCTGGCGCATCGGAATGGCCGAGACGGCGGCCAGCGTGGTGCCGTTCTCCTCGACGGTGAGCGTCGTGTTGCCCTCGTTGTAGGGCAGGTAGTCACGGAACTGCTCGACCCGCGCGGCAGCCAGCGGTGACGCCTCGAACGCGTACGCGGCCAGCGGGAAACTCGTGGTGAGACGGTCGTCGGCGGTCACCCGGCGGATGGTCATCCGCTCATCTCAACCCGCCCGGCAGCCGGCAGCAACCGGATTGCCGGATCCGCTCAGCCGACGGGCAGGTGGCGCAGGTGCCGGCGGCGGCGCAGTCGCACACTGGCCACGGCGGCCACGCCGACGACCAGCAGGGCGGTGACGGTGAGGCCGTGCAGCACACCCCGGGTCAGGTAACCGCCGTCGGTGTGGTCCACCGCCCAGGTCGCGATCTCCCGGCTCGACCAGAACGGCGTCAACCTCGCCCCCGACTCGGCCGGGTCGATGAGCATCTGCACGGTCACCACCGTGAGCAGCAGCAGCGTCCCCTCCATCTCGCGGGGCAGCAGCGTGCCGATCAGCATCCCGAACGGCGCCGCCACCGCGACGCAGCACAGCAGCGCCGCGACCAGGCCGCTGTAACGCAGGTCCGCGCCGTCGAGCATCGGCAGGAGGAAGAAGGGTACGGAGATGACGAGCCCCACCGCCCACAGGCCGAGCATCCGGCCCAGGTAGAGGTGGTGCGGGCGGTAGCCGGCCAGCCGGAGCCTCGGCTCCAACTCCCGCGCCGCGGTGGTCGCGAAGAGCGCCGCGGTGCTCACCGCCCAGCACACCCCGAGCAGCAGCGACCGGACCGACTGCCCGAGGTACGCGTCCCGCCGGATCACGTAGAAGGTCAACGGCATCAACAACAGCAGCAGGAGTACGCCCCGACGCCGCAGCAGTTCCCGCAGCGTCATCTCGGCGACGGTGACGAGCCTGTTCACGGGCGGCCTCCTCGAACACCGGGCGCGACCCGCCCGGACTGGTGTGCCGGGGTCAGGTCGAGCACGGTGTCCACCCGGTCGAGTTGGTTGAGCAGGTGGGTCACCACGACGATCGCGGCGCCCTCGTCCCGCAACCGGCTGAGCTGGTCCCAGAAGTTGACGTAGGTGCCCTGGTCGAAGCCCTGGTACGGCTCGTCGAGCAGCAGGACGTCCGGCTCGCTGAGGGTGGAGATGGTCAGGTTGAGCTTCTGCCGGGTGCCACCGGAGAGATGCCGGGCCTGCACGGCGCCGCCCGCCTCCCAGCCCAGCTGTCGGGCCGCCGCCCGGCCGGCGCGGCGGGCCGGTCCACGGGCGATGCCCTGGCCGGCGCCGACCAGCACGAAGTGCTCGTCGGCGAGCAGGAAGTCGGCGGTGCCGCCGGACTGCGGGCAGAAGCCGAGCCGCCCGCTGACGGTCACCTCACCGGCGTCGGGTGACATCAGCCCGGCGCAGATCCGTAGGAAGGTGCTCTTGCCGCAGCCGTTCGCGCCGACCACCGCCGCGATCTGTCCGGCCCGGACGGTCAGTGAGACGTCCCGCAGCACCGTCTGCCGGCCGTACCGCTTGGTGATGCCCGCCGCGTGCAGCCGGACCGGTCCGGGGCGCGGCCCGGGCGCGGTGCCGATGCTCTCCACGATCGCGCCCGCGTACTGCTGGGGTGGGCCGAAGACGATCCAGGGGTCGCCGCCGGAGTCGCGCAGGTGTGTGGCGGCCTCGGCGACCACGTGCCGGGCGGCGTCCGCCGCGACCCGGCGCTGGTGCAGCTCGGCGGCGAATGTCCGGAGCCAGTCGTCAGCGTTCACCCGGCAACCCCCTTCGTGACGATGTCGTTCACCGGCCGCACGAAGGTGAGCCAGGCGCTGCCGCCCTCGCGCAGTGCCACCTGCCCGTCGTCGGTGAGCCGGTAGTACTTGCGAGCGGGCCCGGCGGTGCCCTCCCGCCACTGGGCGGTCACCAGACCGGTCTTCTGCAGGCGCAGCAGGACGGGGTAGAGCGTGCCGCCCTGGATCGGTCCGACGCCCGCCGCGTCGAGCGCCTGGGCGAGTTGGTAGCCGTAGGACTCGCGTTCGGCCAACAGGGCCAGGACGCAGATGTCGAGCACCCCTCGCAGCCACTGCCCGCGCCGGTCGGAATCCACAGCCGGGACACTAGCGCCGCAACCTAGATGGCACAACCATCTAGTAGAGCCGGCCGGATCCGACCGGCGGTCCCGGTGGGACCGTCGAGCGGGCCGGACCGGATCAGCGGGTGGTGACGTCCGAGACGACGACGGTCACGTTGTCCGGCGCGCCGGCGTGGTGGGCCAGCTTCACCAACTGCTCGCCGCACTGCTGGCGGTCGGCGTACATGCCCAGCGCCGCCGCGATGGCGTCGTCCTCGACGTAGTCGGAGAGCCCGTCACTGCACAGCAGCAGCCGATCGCCGGGCACCACGGTGAGCACACCGACCGCCGGCGGGGTGTCCGCGCCCTGCACGGCCCGGGTCACCAGGGAGCGCTGCGGGTGGTGCCGCGCCTGGTCGGGGGAGAGGGTGCCCTGGTCGACGAGCGCCTGCACGAACGTGTCGTCCCGGGTGAGCTGGGTCAGCTCCCCGTCCCGCAGCAGGTAGCAGCGGGAGTCGCCGACCTGGGCCAGCACCAGCGTCTCGCCGGCCAGCAGCGCGGCGGTGAGCGTGGTGCCCATCCCCTCGCGCGCCGGGTCCACCGTGATCGCGGCGTGGATGCGCTGGTTGGCGGTGCTGACCACGGCACGCAGGGCGTCCGCGGCCGCGTCCGGTTCGGTGGGTGGGGTCAGCTCGTCCAGGATCCGGATCACGATCTCGCTCGCCACCTCACCCGCGGGCAGGCCACCCATGCCGTCGGCGACGGCGATCAGGCGGTCACCGGCGAGGGCCGAGTCCTCGTTGTTGGTGCGGACCAGGCCGATGTCGTTGAGGATGGCCGAGCGGAGGATCAGCGTCATGGTGCCAGCTTGCCAAGAACACCCCGCCTTCGTCTCTACGCACTACTGCGTAGGGTTGAGAAATGATGCCGGTGTCCATGGTCGGACGCGCCGGCGAGCTCGCCGAGCTCGACCGGGCGTGGTCCGCCGTGGCAGCCGCCGAGCGCCGCGCGCCGACCGTCGCGGTGCTCACCGGTGCGGCCGGCGTGGGCAAGAGTCTGCTGGTCGCCGCCGCGGTGGACGCCCTCACACCGCGTCCGTCAGTGGTGCTCTCGGGTGCCGCCCGGGTGCACGGTCCGGCCCCGTACGACTGGTTGGCGGCGGTGCTCACCGGCCGCGACACCGGCTCGCTCGCCCTGCCGCCCGACGCGCTGGCGTGGCTCGCCCAGCAGCCCACCGCGCCGCGCGAGCGGTACGCCCCGGGCACCCTGCTGCGCCTCGCCGTCCGTACCGTCCAGTTGCTGGTCGGCGCCGGGCCTGCCGTACTGGTCGTGGACGACCTGCACGCGCTCGACCCGGCCAGCGTCAACCTGGTCGGTGAGCTGGCCACCGTGGCCGAGTTGCCGGCGCTGCTGGTCGTCGCCAGCCGGCCGGCCGCCGACGCGGTGGCCCCGGACCTCACCCGCCGCGCGTTGGCCCGCCTCTGCGGGGTACGCGGCGTCGTCCGCCAGCACCTGGGCCCACTGCGTCCGGCCGAGGTCGCCGAGGTGCTGACCCAGGTGTACGCGAACAGCCCTTCCGAACGGCTGGTCACCTCGGTCTGGCGACACACCGGCGGCAATCCGTACGCCTTGACCGAGCTGCTGGCCGCGTACGCCGGTCAGGGGCCGGACGCCCTGCTGCGGCGGCTGCCCGGGCCGCGTACGCCCGTCGGCCCGGTGGAGGTGGTCGAGGTGGAGCTGACCGCCCGGGAGGTCGAGGTGCTGGGCTGCCTGGTCAGCGGCATGTCGAACAAGCAGGTGGCGAAGGCGCTCGGCATCTCGGTGCGCACGGTCACCGTGCACGTGTCGAACCTGCTGCGCAAGACCGGCTCGGCCTCGCGGACCGAGGTGGCGCTCTGGGCGGTACGGCGGCGGCTGCCGGTACCCGCGCCGGTGGACTGAGCCGGGTTCAGCGACGGGGGTAGCGCAGGAGCAGGCTCGCGGCGACCTCCTCGTCGCCCACCGCCGCGTAGGTGTGCGGGACGTCGGAGACCCACCGGAGGTGACCGCCGGCCGGGGCGGTCAGTGGCGCGTCGGCCGGCCCGGCGCGCAGCACCCCGGCGAACACGGTGATGTGTTCGGTGACGCCCGGTTGGTGGGCGGGGGACGTCTGCACGACGCCCGGCGCGACGCGCATCCGGTACAGCTCGTAGGTCGCGTCGGTGTCGTCGAACACCTCCAGCAGGGTGGCGGTGACGGCGGTGCCGTGCACCACCGGCCCGGGGGTCGGCTCGGCCAGCAGGGCGGTGAACGGTACGCCGAGTTGGGCGGTGACCGCCCAGAGCGTCTCCAGGGTCGGGTTACGGGTGCCGTTTTCCAGGCCGGAGAGGGTCGCCTTCCCGATGCCGGCGAGCCGGGCCAGTGTGGACAGCGAGATCCCCCGCTCCTCGCGCAGGGCGCGTACGCGCCGACCGACGACGGCGGGGTCCACGTCGAGGCCGGGGCGGCCCGCTGGTGGTGGCTGCGGCATCCGACTATGGTGCTACACACTGTCGTTCCGTAAACGGAACACGCGGGGGGTGGGTGGCATGGGCGGGCGCGCGCAACCGGTACTGGCGGGCGTGGTCACCGCGCTGGTCGGCTTCGCCAGCTCGTTCACCGTCGTCCTGGCCGGGCTCCGGGCGGTCGGCGCGTCGGATGCGCAGGCGGCCTCCGGCCTGCTCGCCCTCTGCGTGGCGTGCGGGCTCGCCGCCGCCTGGCTGGGCTGGCGGCACCGGATTCCGATGAGCGTCGCCTGGTCCACGCCGGGCGCGGCGCTGCTGGTGGCGACCGGGCCGCCGCCCGGCGGCTGGCCGGTCGCGGTGGGCGCCTTCCTCGTCTCCGGGGCGCTGATCGTCGCGGCCGGTCTCTTCCCGCCGCTGAGCCGGGCGGTGGCCGCCATCCCCAAGCCGGTGGCCGGCGCGATGCTCGCCGGGGTGCTGCTGCCGCTGTGCACCGCACCGGTCCGGGCGCTGGTCGAGCTGCCCCTGGTGGCCGGTCCGGTGGTGGCCGGCTGGTTGCTGCTGCACCGGTTCGCCCGTCGCTGGGCGGTGCCCGGGGCGCTACTGGTGGCCGTGGCGGCGCTCGCGCTGACCGCGCCGCCGGCCGGGCTGAGCGGTGCCGCGCTGATTCCGTCGGTCACCCTGACCGCGCCGGCCTGGAGCATCTCCGCGCTGGTCGGGCTGGCCCTGCCGCTGTTCCTGGTCACGATAGCCGCGCAGAACGTGCCCGGCATGGCGGTGCTGGTCGGCTACGGCTACCGTCCGCCGTTCGGTGCCGCACTCCGCGCCACCGGGCTCGCCAGCCTGCTGGCCGCCCCGGCCGGCGGACACGCCGTCAACCTCGCGGCGATCACCGCCGCGCTGGCCGCCGGCCCCGACGCGCATCCGGATCCGGACCGTCGGTGGGTCGCCTCGGTCACCGCCGGCGTCGGGCTCGCCCTGCTCGGGCTGGGTGCGGGCGTCGCCACGGCCCTGGTCGCGGTCGCGCCGCCGATCCTCATCGAGGCCGTCGCGGGGTTGGCCCTGCTGGGCGCGCTCGCCACCGCGCTCGCCACGGCAGTGACCGAACCCGAGGGCCGGGAGGCCGCCGTGGTCACCTTCGTGGTGACCGCCTCGGGAGTGACGCTGATCGGCGTGGGAGGCGCGTTCTGGGGGCTGATCGCCGGCTGTCTGATGCTGCTGCTCTTCCGCCGCCGCCCGGCCTCGCCCGTCCCGCCCTCGCCCGTCCCGCCCGCCCCGGAGAGCTCACGGCTCCCGGTCTGATCCACTCGGGTTCCTGAAAGGCGGGGTGTCCGGGACGCGGTGACGCCCGGTTCGCGTGAACCCGAGTCGATCAGGGCGCCGGGGTCACTCCTCGCGGGGGAGGTCGGTCATGCCCACGGCGAGGAGGACCCGGCCGTCGGCCACCGAGCCGATCCGGTCGGCCGGGACGTACACGGCGCCGTCGGCCGACTCGGTGGAGACCTTCAGGTAGCCGGTGTGCAGCAGACGTGCCGCCAGGTCGGCCGGCACGTCCGGCTCCTCGACCGCCGTCGCCTCGATCAGCTCGTCCAGGCTGCTGCCCGGGTCGGCGGTCGGGGTCTGCACGGTCACCGCGTTCGGATCGCCCCGCTGGACGAGGTCCACGGTGCCGATCTCGGTGCCGGCGACGTCGATCACCGGCATCCCGGTGGTGATCCGCGAGATGGTCGCCTGCTGCTCGTCCTGCTGGTCCATTTCTCAGCGGTTCCCGGGGTGGCGCGTCACTAAACGCCATCGCCGGACGGCCCGGAGGCGACCACCCCGGAGCGCCTGATGACTATCGGGCCGTCCGGCGCCACCGTCCGGCCGTCGGTCAGCCGTTCGGGAGGGTCCAGCCGCCCGGCGGACGGGGAGACAGCTCCCGCCAGGTGTCCGTGCCGTCGAGCAGCGCCCGGACCGTCTCCTCGGCCTCGTCCGCGCTGCCGTACTCGTAGAACCGGGAGATGCCCTCGGCGCCGCCGGCCCGCTGCTCGACGTGCCACCGATCGGCGTCCACCCGGAGGAAGACGTCCCGCCGGGCCAGCCGCCCCCACTTCCCGTTCCACCAGTGCTTGCGCTGCTCCATGGCCGGACTCTATCGAACACACGTACGAGAAGATGCGGCCCCTGCGGGAATCCCGCAGGGGCCGATGTGCATCCGCTCCGGTCAGCGCGGCGCGGGCGGCTCGGTGCGCCGACCCAGCACGTCGTCAAGCGCCCCGCGCTGCTGGCCCGGGGTGGTGTGACCGGCGGAGACCAGGGCGTCCCGGATCTCGGTGAGCAGCTTGACCTCCTCGCTGGGCGCGGCCGGCGGCGGCTCCTCGCCCCGCTTGCGCCGCTCGGCCAGCCGGTTCATCGGGTAGACGACCAGGAAGTAGAGCGCCGCCGCGGTGAGCAGGAAGGTGATCACCGCGTTGACGAAGGCGATCCAGTCGAACGCGATGCCGCGGAACTTCGGGGCGGTGCCGGCCAGGCCCTTGTCGCTGCCGGTGATGAGCAGCACGAAGACCCGGATCAGCGGGTCGAGGAACGACTTGGTGAGTTGGGTGACCACGCCCGTGAACGCGGCGCCGATGACGACACCGACCGCCAGGTCGACGACGTTGCCGCGCATGATGAAGTCTTTGAAGCCCTTGAGCATCCGTACTCCCGAGGTGTCCGGTTTTCCGTCGCGGACAACCTATGCCCCGTCGACCGGCTCCAGAAAAGCACCGGCCTCGATCGCCGCCCGACCCGCGTCGCCGGCCCGGATCGCCTCGACCAGCCGGGTGTGGTCGACGTAGCGCTCGGGCGTGAGCGCGTCACCCATCGCCTGGGCGACGGTGCTGCGCAGGGCGACGCCGACCGAGGCGTACAGCTCGGCGAGCATGGCGTTGTGCGCGGCGGCGACCACCGCGACGTGCAGCGCCGCGTCGGCCTCCACGAACGTGTCGACCCGGCCGCCGCGCCAGGCCGCCTCGCGGTCGGCGAGCGCGCCGTCGAGCGCCGCCAGATCCTCCGGGGTACGCCGCAGCGCGGCGAGCCGGGCCGCCTCCACCTCGAAGGCGCGGCGTACCTCGATGACCTCGGTCATCCGGTCGTCGCCCAGTCGACGGGCCACCACCGGGGCCAGTTCGTCGGTGGACACCACGTAGGTGCCGGAGCCCTGCCGGCACTCCAGCACCCCGGCGTGCACGAGGGCGCGGACGGCCTCGCGGACCGTGTTGCGCCCGACGCCCAGCGCGGCGACCAACTGTGGCTCGGTGGGGATGCGCCCACCCACCGGCCACTCCCCGCCGAGGATCCGGGCCCGGAGTTGCTCGATGGTCTGCCGGACGCGGTGCCCCCGAGGAGGCACGGCCGGCTGCGCGGCGGGGGAATCGACCGACGGTGGCACTGGTTACATCACCGGCCCAGAATTCATCCCATGATTGTAGGTTAGAGGTCATGACCCCGCCAGCCGCCGCCGCTCCGGCCCTGCCCGCACCCGTCGTCGACACCCTCCCGACGCGGGAACCCGCGCCCCGGCGGACGCACCCGGTGACCGGTGGCGCGCTGGTGCTGGTCGGGATGCTGCTGGTGGCGCTGAACCTGCGCATGGCGGTCACCAGCCTCGGCGCCCTGCTCGACGAGATCCGCGACGGGCTGGGGCTCTCCGGGGCCATGGCCGGGCTGGTCACCACCCTGCCGACCATCGCGTTCGCCGGCCTCGGCGCGCTCACCCCGTGGCTGGTCCGCCGGGTGGCCCCGGCCCGGGTGCTGGTGGTCGCCATGATCGCCCTGGCCGTCGGTCAGGTGCTCCGGGCCGCCACCGACTCCGCCTGGATCTTCGTGCTCACCAGCGCGCTGGCGCTGGCCGGCATCGCGGTCGCCAACATCCTGCTGCCCATGCTGGTCAAGCAGCACTTCGGTCACCGGACCGGCCTCGTGACCGGGGCGTACACCATGGCGTTGACCCTGGGCACGACGGTGGCCGCCGCCAGCGCCGTGCCGATCGCGCACGCCTTCGGATCCTGGCGGGCCGGGCTGGGGGTCTGGGCCGGGCTGGCCGCGGTGGCCGTACTCCCGTGGGTGCCGCTGGCGCTGCGGACCCGCCGGGGCGCGCGGCGCGCGACCCCGACGGCGGCCGTCGCCGCGCGGGTCCGGCCGGCGCGGACGCGGCTGGGTTGGGCCATGGCGATCTACTTCGGGGCGCAGTCGCTCAGCGGGTACGCGATCATGGGCTGGCTGGCCCAACTGTTCCGCGACGCCGGCTACCGGCCGGAGGCCGCCGGGCTGCTGCTCGCCGGGGTGACCGCGCTCGGCGTGCCGATCGCGCTGCTGATGCCCACCCTCGCCGGTCGGCTCGCCACTCTGCGGCCGCTGGTGCTCGGCCTGACCGGCGCGTCGGCGCTGGCCTACCTGGGGCTGGCGCTGGCACCGCACGGCGCCGCGCTGCTCTGGGTGACCCTGCTGGCGCTCGGCCAGGGCGCGTTCCCGCTGATCCTCACCACGATCGGCCTGCGCGCCCGCACCGCCGAGGGGACCGTCGCGCTCTCGGCCTTCGCGCAGAGCACCGGGTACGTGATCGCCGCTCTCGGCCCGCTGTCGGTCGGCATCCTCTACGAGATCACCGGCGGCTGGACGGCACCCATCGGATTCCTGCTGGCCGCGCTCGCCGTGCAGACGGCGGCGGGCATGGCAATCGCCCGTCCCCGCTACGTCGAGGACGAGTAGGTCGAAACAGTGATCAGGAGGACGCCGGGGTCGGTTCGCCGGCGACGGCCTCGTCCACCGTCGGATAGGTGTGCAGCACCTCGACGAGCCCGCTCACCTCGAGGATGCGCAGCACGCCGCGCTGCGGAGCGGCCAACCGGACCACACCGCCGGCCTCGTCACAGCTGTTCTTGGCGCGAACGAACACCGACAGACCGGTCGAGTCGCAGAACGAGACGTCCGCCAGGTCGAACACCAGCCGGTTGCGGCCCTTGTCGAGCAGGTCGGTGATCTGGTCCTGCAACTGCGGTGCGGTTGCCATGTCCAGTTCGCCCGCGACCGACACGACGACCACGTCGCCGCGTTGTTCCGTGTGCACCGTCAGGGACATTCGCCAGCCCTCCTGTTATCGGGGGAACGGTATCCCACGGCTGGGGTCGTACGCAGAACGGGAGCCGGCATTCGGTGGCCATCGTCATTCCATTGCTGTGCAGCAAGTAGTTGTGCAGGCCCCGGTGATAGAGTCCGGCCGGTCCAGGTCGAGGGGGGTTTTCGCGATGGCGTTGAACGCCGAGGAAAGTGGTCGGCTGGCCGCGCTGCTGGGCGGGCACGCCGAGCAGATCACGCAGCGGTGGACCGACATCGTCGCCGGCTCGCTCCGGGGCCGGCTGAGCCACGCCGAGCTGCGCCGGCAGGTCGAGGACCTGCAGCGGGCCATCGTCGGCACCGCCGAGCAGGGCAGCGTCGATCTGTCCGCCGAAAACGCCGGCGAGCTGCGCGCCGCGCTCTCCGAGCTGTCCCGGGGCAGGGCCCGGCAGGGCTTCTCCGCCACCGAGACGTCGATCAGCGTCTTCGCGCTCAAGGACGTGCTGGCCGAGTTGCTCCAGGAGTCCGGCGCCGCCGACGCGCTGCACGACTTCGTCGCCTACTCCAGGCTGGTCGACGAGCTGGGCCTGTTCACCTTCGAGAGCTTCGTGCGTACCCGCGAGAGCCTGATCGCCGACCAGGCCGAGCAGTTGCTCGAACTCTCCACCCCGGTGGTCAAGCTGTGGGAGGGCGTGGTCGCCGTCCCGCTGGTCGGCACCCTGGACTCCGCCCGGGCCCAGGTGGTCATGGAGCGGCTGCTACAGACCTTGGTCGACACCGGCTCCCCGTACGCGATCATCGACATCACCGGCGTCCCGGCCGTGGACACCCAGGTCGCCCAGCACATCCTGAAGACCGTGGTGGCCGCCCGGCTGATGGGCGCCGACTGCATCATCTCCGGCATCCGCCCGCAGATCGCGCAGACCATCGTGGCGCTCGGCATCGAGTTCGGCGACATCGCCACCAAGGCCAGCCTCGCCGACGCGCTGCGCCACGTGCTGCGTCTCACCGGGGTCGAGACCGCCCGCCGCCAGTCACGCAGGGACGCCTGATGGAACGCGTACCGATCCTCAAGATCGGTGACATCCTGCTGGTCTCCATCCAGCTCGACATGTCCGACCAGACGGCGGTCCAGCTCCAGGAGGATCTCGCCGAGCGGATCGTGGCCACCGGCTGCCACGGCGTCATCATCGACATCACGGCGTTGGACATCGTCGACTCGTTCGTCGGCCGGATGCTCTCCACCATCGCCTCGATCTCCAAGGTCCTCGACGCGGAGACGGTGGTGGTGGGCATGCGGCCCGCCGTCGCCATCACCCTCGTCGAACTGGGGCTGTCGCTGAACGGCATCCGTACCGCGCTGAACGTCGAGCGCGGCATGGAGCTGATCGCGGCGGCCAACGCCGACGAGCTCGACCACCAGCTCGACGACGATCCGGACGCCGAGACGGCCACGCCGTGACAACGGGAATCGAACTGGGCCACCCGCAGGCGCAGTCGGTCCGCAGCGACGAGGACGTGGTCCGCGTCCGCCAACTGGTCCGCTCGGTGGCGGTCGCCGTCAAGCTGTCGCTCGTCGACCAGACCAAGGTGGTCACGGCCGCGAGCGAGCTGGCCCGCAACACCCTGGTGTACGGCGGTGGCGGCACCGTGGAGGTGACGACCGTGGACAGCGGTCGACGCAAGGGCCTCCGGATCGTCTTCGCCGACTCCGGCCCCGGCATCGCCGATCTCGACCTGGCGCTGACCGACGGGTACACCACCGGTGGCGGCCTCGGTCTCGGCCTGAGCGGGTCCCGCCGGCTGGTCGACGAGTTCGAGATCGAGACATCGGCGGAGACCGGCACCCGGATCACCGTCACCAAGTGGGCCCGGTGAACGGAGACGCGGTCACCGACAGTGGGCTCTGGTTCCGCGTGGAGGCCAGCAGCGCGGCCAGCGCCGTACGACGGGCAGCCGAACGCCTCGGTGAGCAGGTCGAAATGGGTGCGGCCCGGATCGCGGATCTGGCCATCGTCGCCGCCGAACTGACCAGCAACCTCGTCAAGCACGCCGACGACGGCGTCCTGCTGCTGCGGCCGGTCCGCCGTGCCGGGCAGGCCGGCGTGGAAATGGTCGCCATCGACTCCGGGCCGGGCATGGCCGACCTCACCGTTTCCTCCCGGGACGGACACTCCACCACCGGCACGCTCGGCATCGGCCTCGGTGCCATCGTCCGGCAGGCGAGCTGGTTCGACGGCTACTCCCTGCCCGGCAGGGGGACCGTCTTCGCCGTCCAGGTCTGGCCGGGTGAACCGGCGAAACCGTCCTGGGCGGGCGGCCTCACCCGGCCCATCCCCGGGGAGACGGTCAGCGGTGACGGGTACGCCGTCCGGCTCGCCGATGGTCGGCACCAGGTGCTGGTCAGCGACGGTCTCGGGCACGGCCCACTGGCCGCCGCCGCCACCGAGGCCGCGGTCGCCGCCTTCCGGGACGCTCCGGCCGGCGCGCCCGCAGCGGTCGTGAGTCATCTGCACCGGAGCATGTCGCACACCCGGGGGGCCGCGATCGCGGTCGCCGAACTGGCGTCCGGTGCGCTGCACTACGCCGGCCTCGGCAACATCGCCGGCGTGATCGTCGATGGCGACGGTCAGCGCCGGGGGCTGGTGTCGCTGCCCGGCATCGCCGGGCACCAGCGGCCGACGGTACGCGGCTACGAATACCCGTTCGGGCCGGACGCCCGGCTCGTGATGCACAGCGACGGCGTCGTCGACCGCTGGCGGTTGGCCGACTATCCGGGCCTCGTCGAACGGTCTCCGCTGGTGTTGGCGGCCACCCTGCTGCGGGACGCCGGGGTGCGGCGGGACGACGCCTGTGTCCTGGTGGCGAGGTCCCGGGCATGAGCGTCGATCCGAGCGTGCCGGCCGCCGAGCCGCTGCTGCAGATGGCGCTCCGCGTCGAACAGGACATCTTCGTCATCCGCCAGCGTGGCCGCGAGGTGGCCGGCGTGGTGGGCCTCGAACACCAGGACCAGGTACGGATCGCCACGGCGCTCAGCGAGGTGGCCCGGGACCTGTTGCGGACAACGGACGGCGCGGACGTCACCTTCCACGTCGACGGAGGCGGCGACGGCCGCTTCCACCTCCGCGCCGACCTGGCGCCGGTGACTCCTCTCCCGGACGGCCGGTACGAGCCGCAGTCCGGCGCGGTGTCCCGCCTGGTCGACACCCTGAGCGTCATGACCGTCGAGGGGGTTACGGTCGTACGGATGTCCCGCAGAGTCCCGGCGAACGCGCCGACGCCGACTCCGGAGCGGCTGGCCGAGTTCCGTGCCGAACTCGGCCGCACCGCGCCGGGCAGCGCGCTGGACGAACTGACCGTGCAGAACGGCCAGCTCATCGCGGCGCTCGACGAGGTGCGCAGCCAGCGCGACGAGTTGGCCGTGCTGAACGAGGAGCTGGCCGAGACCAACCGCGGCGTGCTGGCGCTCTACAACCAGCTCACCGAGGAGTTGGAGGAGACGAACCGGGGCGTCGTCGCCCTCTACGCCGAGCTGGACGAGAAGTCGGCCCAGTTGCGCGCCGCGAGCGAGTCGAAGAGCCGATTCCTGGCCAACGTGAGCCACGAGCTGCGCGCCCCGGTGACCGCGATCATCGGGCTGGGACGCCTGCTCGCGGACTCCTCGTCCGACCCCCTCACCACCGAACAGGTCCGCCAGGTCGGCCTCATCCGCTCCTCGGCGGAGGATCTGCTCGGCCTGGTGAACGAACTGCTCGACCTCGCCAAGGCCGAGTCCGGTCGGATCGAGCCGGACTGGGCGGACGTGGACCTACGGCCGGTCTTCGGTCAACTGCGCGGCACCATGCGGGCGCTGGCCACCCGGCCCGAGGTGGAGCTGACGGTGGAGGAACCGAGCGCGCCGGCCGTGCTCCGCACCGACGAGGTGCTGCTCGGTCAGGTGCTGCGCAACCTGCTGCACAACGGTCTCAAGTTCACCGAGCGCGGCGAGGTACGGCTGCGCGCCCGACGCCACGACGACCGGTGGAACTTCGAGGTCAGCGACACCGGCCCGGGCATCGCCCCGGAGCTGCACGACCGGATCTTCGAGGAGTTCTACCAGGTGCCCGGCGCGACCCGGGTCGGCGGCACCGGCCTCGGCCTGCCGTACGCCCGGCGGCTGGTGACCCTGCTCGGTGGCACGCTGGACCTGTTCAGCGAGCCCGGTCGGGGCAGCACGTTCACCGTCTCCCTGCCCACAGGCGGAGCGTGACGGTGGACGGCGGGCCGACGACCGTCCTGGTGGTCGACGACAGTCGTACCAAGCGGTACCTGCTGGTCAGTTGGCTCACCCGGGCCGGCTACACCGTGCTCGAGGCGGAGAGCGGCACCGAGGCGCTGGCCCGGGTCGAGACGGACCGCATCGACCTGGTGGTCCTGGACGTCCGGCTGCCCGACCTGAGCGGCTACGAGGTGTGCGAGCGGATCAAGGCGGCGCACCCGGCGATGCCGGTGATCCACGTTTCCGCGCACGCGGTGGACGTCACCGACCGCGCCCAGGGGTTGACCCGGGGGGCGGACGCGTACCTGGCCGAGCCGATCGAGCCGGAGGAGCTGATCGCCACCTCCCGGGCGGTCCTGCGCTACTACCAGGCCCGGCAGCGCGCCGAACTGCTCGCCGAGCGGCTGCTCGGCCTCGCCGACACCACCGTCGCGGTGCACGCCGCGGCGACCTTCGCGCGGCTGCTCGAAGCCGCCGCCGAGGGTGCCGCGCAGATCTTCAAGAGCCCCGCCGCCGTGATCGCCGAGACGTTCGACGGTGACTGCATCGCCGGCGTCTGCGCGGGCCCCGGCGCGGACGCCGCCATCGTGCCGTGGATCGTCGACGACACGGGGGTGCCCACCGGCGCCACCGTGCGGGTGGAGTCGCCGGAGAACTGGGGGCTGCTCAGCTGGCCTGCGGACGACACCGTGACCGTGGCCGCGGCCCGGCTGCGGGAGGACCGCGCGCCGCTGTACGTGGTGGTCCCCACCGCCACCCAGACCGCCCGGACGCCGGTGCTCGTGCAGCTCGCCCAGGCCGTGGCGGCGGCCGTCGAAGCCCAGCGCTCCTTCGACGAGGAGCACCGGATCGCCGTCACCCTCCAGCGCAGCCTGCTCCCGCGCAGCCTGCCCACGGTCGCCGGACTGGACCTCGCGGTGCGGTACGAGCCGGCCAGCGCGCAGACCGAGGTGGGCGGCGACTTCTACGAACTGGTGATGCTCGACGGGCACCTCCTGCTGGCGATCGGGGACGTGGCCGGCCACTCCCTGCACGCGGCCACCGTGATGGCCGAGCTGCGGCACGCCGTCCGGGCGTACGCCGTCGAGGGGCACCAGCCCGGCGAGATCCTGCACCGGGTCAACGAGCTGATGCGTACGCTGCTGCCGAACGAGTTGGCCACGCTCTGCGTCCTGCTGCTGCACCCGCCGAGCGGCCGGGTCCGGCTGGCCAGCGCCGGTCACCTGCCGCCGCTGCTGCACCGCGACGGCAAGGTCGAGTTCGTCCAGCACTCGGCGCCCCTGCTCGGCGTCCGCGCCCCCCGACCGGCCGATCTGGAGTTCGTCCTGCCGACCGGCGCCACGCTGGTGTTCTACACCGACGGGCTGATCGAGCGCAGGGACGCCACCATCGACGAGGGCCTGGCCGCGCTGGCCGCGGTGTCCGCCACCGTGGACGACAACCTGGACGACTTCTGCGCCCGCCTCCTGGTCGAACTGGCCCCCGACAAAATCCAGGACGACGTAGCCGTAGTAGTCCTCCGCCGCCACTGACCCGTTACGGCCCACCCCGCCCCCGGCCTCCGGCGACCTCCCCGCCCTGCCCCGGTGATCAAGAGATTCGCGTCAAATTTGGCCCTGTCGATGACGCCAACCTCTTGATCACGAGGGTGAAGGGTGGGGTCCGGGTGGGGTGGGGTGTTGACTGGGGTATTCGCTGGGTGAATAGTTGAGGGGTGTCTACGCCGCATGTTCTGCTGGGGTTGCTGGCTGGGGGGAGCCGGCACGGGTATGAGCTGAAGCGGGCGCATGACCAGCGGTTGCCCCGGGCTCGGCCGCTGGCGTTCGGGCAGGTGTACGCCACCCTGGGTCGCCTCGAACGGGACGGTCTGGTGGTCACCGCCGGTCAGGATCGGGCGTCCGGGCCGGATCGGACGGCGTACGCGCTGACCGACGAGGGCCGCTCCGCCCTGGACCGGTGGCTGTCCGAAGTGGAGTCGCCGATGCCGTACGTGGCCAGCACGCTCTTCGCCAAGGTCGTGGTGGCGCTGCTGGTCGCCGACGTCGACCGGGCGCGTTCGTACCTGATGGACCAGCGCGCCGCGCACACCGCGCGGCTACGGGAGCTGACGGCGGTCAAGACCGACCCGGCCGCCACCCTCAACGACGTGGTCGCGGCGGACTTCGCGATCGCCCACCTCGACGCCGACCTGCGGTGGCTGCACACCACGCTGGGCCGGGTCGCCGACTGGCACCGGGAGGTGCACGCGTGACGCAACTCCAGGCTCGCGGCGTGGTTCGTTCGTACGGTCCGACGCCCGCCCTGCGCGGTGTGACGCTCGACGTGGCCGAGGGCGAGATCGTCGCGGTCACCGGGCCGAGTGGCTGCGGCAAGTCGACCCTGCTGCACTGCCTGGCCGGGATCCTCCGGCCCGACGCGGGCGAGGTCACCTGGCGCGGCCACCGGATCGACACCTGGTCGGAGGCCGCCCGGTCCCGGCTACGGCGTACCGAGTTCGGGGTGTTGTTCCAGTTCGGGCAACTGGTCGCCGAGCTGACCGCGGCGGAGAACGTGGCGCTGCCCCTGCTCCTCGCCGGCACGGGGCGGCGAGAGGCGCGGACGGCGGCCCTGACCTGGCTGGACCGGTTCGGGGTGGCCGACCTGGCCGACCTGCGGCCCGGCGAGATGTCCGGCGGTCAGCAGCAGCGGTGCGCCACGGCGCGGGCGCTGGTCACCGAGCCGCGGGTGCTCTTCGCCGACGAGCCGACCGGGGCGCTCGACACCCTCACCGGCGAGCAGGTCCTCACCCAACTGGTCCGGCTCGCCCGGGAGCAGCGCACCTCCGTCGTGCTGGTCACCCACGAACCGCGGATCGCCGCGTACGCCGATCGGGAGATCGTGCTGCGCGACGGCCTGGTGGACCACACCGGCCTGGGGCTCGACGTGCCGTTGGCGGGCGGCGCACGGTGAGGCCGGCGACGCTGGTACGGCTCGCGCTGGCCGGCAACCGGACGGACACGGCACGCGTCGTGCTGACCGCGCTCAGTGCCCTGCTGGCGACGCTGGCCGGGCTGGCGGCGCTGACCGTGCTCGCGATCCAGAAACCGGCCGGCGATGCCTGGGCAGAGTCCGAGCAGTACCGCAACGAGTTGCTGCGTGAGCCGGGGCTGCGTGGCGGGACCGCGTTCGCGCTGCTGATGCTGACCGTCCCGGTGCTGGCCCTGGCCGGCCAGTGCGCCCGGCTCGGCGCGCCCGCCCGGGACCGGCGACTCGCCGCGCTCCGGCTGGCCGGCGCGACCCCCGGCCAGGTCACCAGGCTGGCGATCCTGGAGACCGGCCTGGCCAGCCTGCTCGGCACCCTCGCCGGGCTGGGCGTCTACCTGGTCGGTCGCAACCTGCTGCACCGGCCGGACGACCAGGGCCGGTTGGCGCTGCCCACCGACGTGCTACCGCCGACCGGCGCGCTCGTCGCGGTGGTGCTGGGTCTGCCGGTGATCGCGGCGCTGGCCACCGCCCTGATGCTGCGTACCGTCACGACGAGCCCGCTCGGGGTCAGTCGCAGGGCAGCCCGCGAGCGGGGTCCACGCCCGTGGGCCGGGCTGTTGATCGGTCTGGGTCTGGGGTCCTTCATCGCCGTCCGCCCGTTGCTCTACCGGGTCGAGGGCAACGCCGTGCTGCTGGGCTGGCTGGTGCCACTGGTGTTCCTGGTGAGCGGACTCACCGCGATGATCGGGGTGGTGGTCGGCGCCGGTTGGATCTCGTACACCTGCGGGCGACTGCTGCGCCGGCACGCGCGGGGTCCGTCTGCGCTGCTCGCGGCGGGCCGGCTGATGGCCGACCCGTGGGCGGGCAGCCGGACGTTCGCCGCGCTGCTGGCCGCCGTGATCTTCGGTGCCGGGGCGGCTGCCCAGCGCGCCTACTTCGTCGCCCAGGACGCGCTGGAACGGGAGCAGAGCCGCCTCGCCGGGGTGGAGGACGGGGGTGCCAACCCGTTCTACCTGTCGACCATGGACCTGGTCGACGCCGCGGTGGCCGTCGCGGTGCTGATCGCGGCGGGCGGTCTGATCGTCGCGTTGGTCGAGGGGATCGTGGCCCGTCGACGGGCGTACGCGGCGCTGGTCGCCACCGGCGTGCCCCGGGCCACGCTCAGCGGATCGGTGGCCTGGCAGGCGCTCACCCCCGCGGTGCCGGCGATCCTGCTGGCGCTCACCGTCGGAGTGCTGCTGGGCAGGGGACTCTTCCCCAACGTCAGCGTGGGCGGATCGTCGGAGCTGGTGTGCGACGCGACGGCGGCGCTCTGCGACGACCCGGCCACCCGTGACCAGTACACCCACCTTGTGCAGACCGCTGGGGCGGAGCGGACTGTCGCCGTACCTCTGGAGCACCTGGCGTGGCTCGGCGCCGGCGCCCTGGCGGCGGTGCTGGTGACGGTCGGTGTCGGCCTGCTCTTCCTGCGGGTGAGCACGGCGGTGGACGAGTTGCGGACGGCCTGAGCGGGCGTGACCGCGCGGTTCCCGGACGTGGTGGCCTCGACGGCGACCGTGCGGCCACCACATCCGGGATCGAGCGTCAGGCGCGGCCCAGGCGGTCCAGGATCCAGGCGTTGATGAACGCCTCCTCGCGCCAGGCGTCGTAGCGACCGCTCGGGCCACCGTGCCCGGCGCCCATCTCGGTCTTGAGCAGGTAGTCGCCCTGCGGTGCGGTGGCCCGCAGCCGAGCGATCCACTTCGCCGGCTCGGAGTAGAGCACCCGCGTGTCGTTGAGGCTGGTCACCGCGAGGATCGCCGGGTAGTCCACCGCCGCGACGTTCTCGTACGGCGTGTACGACTTCATGTACGCGTACACCTCGGGGTCTTCGAGCGGGTTGCCCCACTCCTCCCACTCGGTGACGGTCAGCGGCAGCGACGGGTCGAGGATCGAGGTGAGCGCGTCCACGAACGGCACCTGCGCCACGATCCCCGTGAACGCGTCCGGGGCGAGGTTGGCGACCGCGCCCATCAGCAGGCCGCCGGCCGACGCGCCCCGGGCCACCAGCCGGTCGCTGGCCGTCCAGCCGGCCTTGACCAGGTGCCGGGCGCAGGCCACGAAGTCGGTGAAGGTGTTCTTCTTGGCCAGCATCTTGCCCTGGTCGTACCAGCGCCGGCCCAGTTCACCGCCGCCCCGGGTGTGCGCCACGGCGAAGACCACGCCCCGGTCCAGCAGGGACAGTCGGGCCACCGAGAACCACGGGTCCATGCTGGCCTCGTACGAGCCGTAGCCGTACAACTCGCAGGGGGCCGAGCCGTCCCGGGGCGTGCCGACCCGGCAGACCAGCGAGATCGGCACCCGGGTGCCGTCGTCGGCGAGCGCCCAGTCGCGGTGCTGTTCGTACTCGGCCGGGTCGTACGGCCGGCCGTCCGGTCCGGGCAGCACCGGCTTCTGCTTGCGCAGCACCATCTGCCGGGTCACCAGGTCGTAGTCGTACACCGAGTCCGGGGTGACCAGCGAGGAGTAGCGCAGCCGGACCTGACCGGTGCGGTACTCCGGGTTGGCGTCCAGGCCCACGCTGTAGAGCGGCTCGGGGAAGTCGATGTCGTACCCGTCGTCGCTGCCGATCGGAAGCACCCGCAGGCCGGTGAGGCCGTCGGTGCGCAGGGACACCACCAGGTGGTTCGCGAACGCGTCCACCGCCTCCAGCCGGGTGCCCGGGCTGTGCTCGATCAGCGGCACCCAGTCGCCCGGAGTGTCCGCCGAGGTGAACGCCAGCGCGAAGTCCTCCGCGCCGTCGTTGTGCAGGATCAGGAAGCGGTGGCCGTGGTGCTCCACCGCGTACTCGACGCCCTGCCGGCGGGGAGCGATCACGGCCGGCGCGCCGGTGGGGTTGCCGGCCGGGATCACCAGCACCTCGCTGGTGATCTTGCTGTGGATGTCGACGAGGATGAACTTCTCGGAGCGGGTCAGCTCGACGCCCACCCAGAACCGCTCGTCGTCCTCCTGGTGCACCACCACGTCCTCGGACGCGGCCGAGCCGATGGTGTGCCGCCAGACCCGGTTCGGTCGCCAGGCGTCGTCGACCGTGACGTAGAACAGCACCGACGCGTCGGCCGACCAGGCGGTGCCGTAGAACGTGTCCGGCACCTCGTCGGGCAGCAGCTCCCCGGTGCTCAGGTCCTTGACGCGCAGGGTGAAGCGCTCGTCGCCGGAGAAGTCCGTCGAGTACGCCAGCCAGCGTCCGTCCGGGCTGACGTCGAACGCGCCCAGTGAGAAGAAGTCGTGCCCCTCGGCCAGCAGGTTGCCGTCGAGCAGCACCTCCTCACCGTCGAGCGGGGCGCCGTCCGCGCTGACCGGCGGGTCGGACTCGCCGTCGCGGACCGCGCGCCGGCAGTGCACGCCGTACTGCTGGCCCTCGATCGTCCGGGTGTAGTACCAGTACCCGCCCTTGCGGGTGGGCACGGACAGGTCGGTCTCGCGGGTGCGCTGGCGGGTCTCCTCGAACAGTTCCGCGCGCAGGGCGGCCAGGTGCGCGGTGCGCTCCTCGGTGTACGCGTTCTCGGCGGTCAGGTAGGCGATCGTCTCCGGGTCGTCCTTGGCGGCGAGCCAGGCGTACTCGTCGACGACGGTGTCGCCGTGGTGGGTGCGCTCGGTGGGCACCCGCTTCGCCGCGGGCGGGGCAGTCTCGGTGGTCACGGCGGCCACGTTACCGGCCGGCTCACCCTGTGTGCCGGACCAGTGGCATCCCGAACACCACCACCTTGGCTTTCGAACACATGTACGATAGCCGGCATGGCGGCAGCAGCGAGTTCCCTCGGCCGGTCCGGAGCCCTCGAGATCACCCGGCGATTGACGGCGATCTGCGGTCCGCCGTTCGCCCGACTCGCCGGTCCGGCCGACGAGGTGGCCGGCCGGCCGGCCCGCTGGGTGGCGGTGCCCGGCGGTCCGCACGCTGCGGCCGAGGTGCTGCGGCTGGCCGCCGCGCACGACCTGGCAGTGGTGCCCCGGGGTGCCGGCACGAAGATCGACTGGGGTGCCACCCCGACGCAGGTCGACATCCTGCTCGACACCGGCCGGCTGGCCGGCATCGGTCACGAGCCGGTGGGCGCGCCGGTGGCCGAGGTGGGCGCGGGCACTCCACTGCGGGCGGTACAGGCCACTCTGGAACGCACCGGGCAGCGGCTCGCGATGGACGCCCCCTCGCCCGGCGCGACCCTCGGCGGGGTGCTCGCCGCCGGGGAGACCGGTCCGCTGCGGCACCGCCACGGCAGCCCGTGCGACCAGCTCGTCGGCGTCCGCTATCTGGCCGCCGACGGTGAGCTGGTCAGCGCCGGCGGCGGCGCACCCGGGCTGGACCTGGCCCGGCTGCTCTGCGGTTCACAGGGTGCGCTCGGCGTGCTGGTCTCGGCGAGCCTGCGGGTGCAGCCGGTACCGGCCAGCCGGCTCTGGGTGTCCCGGCCGGTGTGGACCCCGCTGGAGGTCCACGAGCTGATCCGGTCGATCCTCGCCGCCCGCCTGGAACCGGCGGCCATCGAGCTGGACCTGCCCGGTGGTCTGCCCCGGCCGCGGACCGCGTACCCGCCGGGCCACCCGGCCGCCACCGCCCGCGAGCGACACCCGTCGATGTCCGGCCGGTCCGGGGCGCCGTCCCGGGCGGGCAGCCTCGTCGTGCTGCTCGAAGGCGGCCCGGCCGAGGTGAACGAACGTGCCGAACGGCTGGTCGGCCTGCTGCACGGCGAGGCGACCGTCGCCCACTCGGCACCGACGTGGTGGCGTCGCTACCCCTTCGCGCCCGGCGACACGGCGCTACGTCTGGAGGTGCCGATCAGTGACCTGCACGCCGCCGTGTACGCGCTGCGCGACGCGGCCGGCGCACCGGTGCCGGTGCGTGGCTCGGCCGGTCTGGGCGTGGTGCACGCGGCCCTGCCCGGCACGGTGCCGCCGGACCGGGTGGCGTCCATCCTGGCCGCCGTCCGTGGGGTGCTGCTGGCCCGGCAGGGCCGCTGCCTGGTCGTCTCCGCACCGGCGGCGGTCCGGCAGGCCGTCGACCTGTGGGGCGAGCTGGCCGGCCTGGCCCGGCTGGAGGCGGCCAAGGAACACCTCGACCCGGACCGCCGCCTGGCCCCCGGCCGCCTCCCCGGCGGCCTGTGAGGCCGTCGAACCGCCCGTGCCGCCGCGCCGGTCGGTGACGCCGCGCTGTTCAGACCGCGTCGTTGCGGAGCACCAGGACGGCGATGTCGTCCCGGGGCGGCTCGACCGAGAAGTTGATGGCGGCGGCGCGCAGGCGGGCGGCGACCACGTCGGCGGAGTAGCCGGCCAGCGGCGCGGCAGCGTCCCGCAGCCGGTC